>DATHEF010000014.1:0-7073 GCA_035490435.1 Thermoanaerobaculia bacterium | reverse complement strand
CAAGCTCGCCCGGGACTTGCTCTCCTCCAACCGCTCGGCCCCCTGCTCTTTCGAACGGAGAGCATCCTAGAGAAATCAGCGATCGCTCGCCCAGCAGGGGGACATCTCGCCTCAGGATTCCTGGCGCGCAGGCTCCTAGGTTTGCCAAACCCTAAAGGCCCAAGTAAGTGCGATTATATCCCGGAGCTTCCCCTCCGTCTTCCCGGCCAGATCAAAGTCTATATCGATCATCCATAATGCCGAGCGACTTTCCGTGCTGCCAGGCGGTGAAGCTCGTTTGGTAGAGCTTGGAGGGGCTCCCGCGCTGCCTATGAGCGCGTGCTCAAATTCGAGCCCTGGAGTAGATAACAGAGGCGACACGGCTACTGAAATTACATACTATGAAGGGTCACGGGGGCCGCGTGACATCTTCGTCGGAGGGCAGGCGTTGCCGATGGCGCTGCATGACTTGGGCTGGCCACGTAAGTGCCACCCGATTATATGCCAGCCTGACTCCAGAGATCGAGAAGGCTGCAGTCCGGAGGACCATGCGAGGATAGAGTGTCAGCTGACCCATAGCGGCCAGCGTGTCGCAAACTCTGCAAGTGAGCCAGCTATAAGACGCCAGTTCTCGACTTCCAGCCCGGAGACCCCGCCGAAACTCTCTCTCGTTGTCGGTAACCAGGATGAGTCCCTGGGATGAGGCATGTGCGGCGATCATAAATATCGTAAGGGCCGATGGGCGCGCCCTCCGCTTCGAGAGCGGAGCGGATGCGCCGTAGACTCAAGCCGCCGCGAGATCGAAATCGAGGCACTGGATCTCAGCCGTCAGGACGTCGAGCCGTTCATGGTTCTCGCCGCGCCTTTCGCTCCGGTCCGCTCCGTAGCGGAGTTCTGACACCACTACCGAGCTCAGGCAGAGATCTGCAGAGGAGGAGATCCGGATTCGCTCCGTGACGCTCGGATAGCGCCGGTTCAGGAAATCGATGCAGACGTTGGTGTCGAGCAGGTACTTCAAGGCTCGAGATCAGGTCCGGGCTCCGCCGGCGGTGGCTCGTCCGGATAGGGGAAATCCGGCGCGGACCCCGCGAGGTCGAGGAATTTCTGGCTCCACGTCCGCTTCATGGGCTCCAGGATCACCCGGTCTCCCTGGCGATAGACGAGCACCTCCTCTTCCCCTTCGAAACGGAATTCCTTCGGCAGCCGGACGGCCTGGCTCCCTCCGCTCTTGAACAGCTTGGCACGCTGGGACATCGTCACCTCCGTCCTGATAGTATATAGGATCTGTAGCTACGCGAAAGCGCGGCTGAGGCTTCGGAAGAAAGATGCGCGCAACTGGGGAGGCCGTTGCGGCGCGAGGGCAGGCGGCCATCCGCGGGAATCCGTCGGCTCAAGCCACCAGGGCGGCGCGGCAGCGGGGAGGCTTATGTCGGCGCAGATAAGCTTACAGTGGCGGAATGTAAGCTTACCTCGGCCGATGCCCCGGTATCTGGCGCGACGGAAGCCTCCATCGGCGCATATAAGCTTCCATCGGCAGAATGGAGGCTTATCTCGGACGATGTCCCGGTATCTGGAGCAATGGAAGCTTCTGTCGGCCCAGATAAGCTTATGCCGGCGGAGATAAGCTGATCTCGGGGCGATGTCCTGTATCTGGCCCGACGTAAGCTTCCAGCGGCGCGGATAAGCTGATGTCGTCAGGATGTACGCTTATCTGGGGCAATGTCCCGGTATCTGGCGCGATGGGAGCTTACGCCGGAAGAAGGGACGCTTCCATCGGCCCAGATAAGCTTACGCTGGCAGAATGGAAGCGCATCTCGGACAATGTCCCGGTATCTGGCGGAATGGAAGCTTCCATCGGCGCGATGTACCGGTATCTGAGAGGCCTCTACCCCCACGCTCCCAGGACCTGCCGCACCGAGACAATCTGTGCGACGTGGTACGCGTTGTGGTCCGCTACCAGCATCGCTTCGCGGAGGACCGTCTGGCCGTCCCCCCAGGGGAGCTTCGCGTAGAGGTCGGTCTTGGGATCGGCGACCAGATCCTGCATGGCCTGGAGCTCCCGGTGGAAATCTCCGACGCTCCTCTCCCAGGCCGCATCGTCCGGCGGCGCCTCGGCCTCCGGCCAGTACCCCGCGGGCCAGTCAGGAGAGACGTGCTTCTCGTCGCGGCTGAACTCCAGGATGTCCCACTGGGCGATCCGCAGGTGCTCCACGAGCTGCCAGACGGTATGGGGAAGGTTGGGGGCCTTGGCGCCGCGGAGCTCCGGGGGCAGGCCCGCGATCGCCTTGTCGAAGCTGGCGTGAGCATGGCCGCCTTTCAGCAGCTCCAGAAGATGGTCGCGGAGGATCTGCGTCTGGTCCTGGCTCGTCTGATCCGGGCTCATACGGCCACCTCCACCAGGCAGTCGACCAGGCTCTTGCTCCCCTGCACGGCCACTCTCTGAAGGTAGAGCTTTACGCCGACCAGACCGCCGAGCTCCTCGCCGCCGCCCGCGCGGCCGGGGCCGCCGTGGAGGGTCTGCGGCAGGGCGGCGCCGGAGCCTGGGGCAACTTCTGCGGAGCCCTCGGAGCCGATGTAGATACGGCCGGTGTCGCCGCCGCCGCGCGCCACGAAATCCCCGGCCCAGGCCGCGTCGTCGGTGTAGGCCGAGGTCACCAGCGTGCCACCGCCCAGGGCCACGATCTCGGCCGCCTCGCCGGCGCTGCCGTCGTAGGGGAGGATGGTGGCCACGGAGGCGAAGACCTCCCGCTGGTGGATCGGCCCGGCGTTGCGGGCGTCGTCGCCGCGCAGCAGGGTCGGATGGACGAAGAAGCCCTTGCCCTCCGGAGCGCCCACGCCGTCGGCGCGCTTGCCGGTGCCGTGGACGATCCGCGCGGCCTGGGTGAGCTCCGCGATGCCGCCGACGGTGTCCTCGAGCTGCTGGGCGGTGGCGAGCGGGCCCATCCTCACCGCCGGGTCCGCCGGGTTGCCCACGACGACCTCGGACAGCTTGGCGATCAGCGCCTCCTGGACGGCGTCGACGCGGTCGCGGGGTAGGAGGATGCGGCGCACGGCGGTGCACTTCTGGCCGGTCTTCTGGGTCATCTCGCGCACCACGTCCTTGAGGAACAGGCCGAAGGTGGCGGAGCCGTCCTCGACGTCGGGGCCGAGGACGGCCGCGTTCAGGCTGTCGGCCTCGATGTTCACCCGCGTGTTGGCGGCGAGGAGGTTGGCCCGCGAGCGGAGGCCGCGGGCGGTGTCCGCCGAGCCGGTGAAGGCGAGGACGTCGTGGGCGCCCAACCGGTCGAGCAGGTCGCCGGTCGAGCCGACGATGAGCTGCAGGGCGCCTTCGGGGAGGAAGCCCGCCTGGACGATCAGCTCGATCGCCCGCTCGGTCACCATCGAGGTCGCGGTGGCCGGCTTGGTGATCACCGGCGTGCCGGCGAGCAGGGCGCAGGCCGCCTTCTCGGCGAATCCCCAGACGGGGAAGTTGAAGGCGTTGATGTGGACGGCGACGCCGTGGCGGGGGATCAGGATGTGCCGGCCGTAGAACCCTTCGGTCTTGGCGAGCTGGACCCCCTCACCCTCGGTAAGGAAGGTGCGGTCGCCGATCCCCTTGCCGAGCGCGAAGTAGTAGGCGAGGGTGCCGGAGCCGCCGTCGACGTCGAACGAGCCGTCCGCCTTGGTGGTGCCGGTGTTGCGGGTGGAGAGGTCGAGCAGCTCGTCGCGGTTGTCGCGCAGCACTTTCGACATCTCCTTGAGGAGCAGCGCCCGCTGGCCGAAGGTCATCGCCCGCAGGGCCGGGCCGCCCTTCTCGCGGGCGTAGTCGAGCACCGCCCCGAAATCGATCCCGGCGCTGCCGGCCTGGGCGATCGTCTCCTCGGTCGAGGGGTCCACCAGCGGCACGAGGCCCGATTTGGCCTCATGCCAGTCTCCACGGATATAGCTCCTCAGCGTTTTCATCGCTTTTCTTCTCCGGTTGGGGGCCCGCCACGTCAGGTCACGGGCGGGTAGATCCTATAACGCGTCAGCTGGCCGCTTCTTCCTCGATCGCCACCCGCCTCGGGGTGCTCGTCGAGCCAGCTCTCGGCGAGCGCCCGGTGCTCCGGATTGAGCGACATCAGATAGAGGCGGGCTTGGCGGAGGTCCTCGATCTCCTGGAGGTCCCAGCGCTCGAGAACGCCGGTCAGGAACCCCGCCGCCGCCAGCTTCGCCCGCCGTGGATCGAGCTCCTCGCCGAAGGGGAGGGAGACCTCGGAGAGCAGCTCGCTCCGCCGCCCCCAGTCGTACACCTGGAGACGCTGGGCGTAGTCGTCCACCATCCGCTTCATCTCGGGGTTGAGCTTTTCGTACAGCATGGTTTTTCCCTAGCACGCAAAACTGCGGCCAGCCCGGCCCGGGCCTCGATCAGGCGGGGCCGCAGGGCGAGCGCGGCCCGGTACTGCTGTTCCGCGCCCTCCAAGTTTCGTTCGGCCGTCAGCGCCTTGGCCAGGCCGACGTGGGCTACGTAGTTGCCGCGCGTCACCGCCAGGGCATGGCGGTAGAGGGCTACGCTGTCGTGCCAGGTGCCTGCCTGCATCCAGGTGCCCACCGCGAGCGCGAGGATCGCCGCCGCTGCTATGAACAGGACGGCCCGGCGTTCGCGCGCCAGCGCGGCGATCCCCCAGGCAATTCCCCAGACGATCGCCACGAACAGCCCGATCGAGGGGAGATAGGTGTAGCGGTCGGCCATCGCCTGCCGGCCGACCTGCACGAGGCCGATGACCGGCACCAGCGTCCCCAGGAACCAGAGCCAGCCGACCAGCAGCCAGGGCGCCCGCCGCGCTTTCCAGGCGGCGAGCGCGGTGAGGGCGGCGAGCAGGACGGCGGCCGCCGCCACCTGCCAGGCCGGAATCGCCAGCGGAATCGGATAGAAGACGGCGAGATTCCTGGGCAGCAGGAGCTTGCCGAGGTACGACGCGTAGGAGACCGCGGCGTTGGCGAGGCGGAGGCTCCAGGGCACTAGGTCGAGCGGGGCGAGGCTCGTCCGCTGGTAGCGGAGCGTCACCAGGCTCGCCACCGCCGAGAGCGCCAGAAGCGGCAGCTTCTCGGCGATCAGCCGCTGCCATCCGAGGCCGCGGCGCTCCAGCGGCCAGACGTCCAGCAGCAGGAGGGCGAATGGCAGGGTGACGACCATCGGCTTCGCCATCAGCCCGAGGATCATCATCAGGGCGACGAGCAGATAGCGCCCGGGCGACGGCCGGCGGGCGTAGCCCGTCCAGGCCGCCATCGCCAGGATCCAGAAGAGGGCGCTCAGCACGTCCTTCCGCTCGGCCACCCAGGCGACCGATTCGACGTGCGCCGGGTGGACCGCGAAGAGCGCCGCCACCGCCGCGCTCCGCCAGACGGCGCCCGTCATCCCGCGCAGCACCGCGAAGAGCAGCAGCGTGTTCGCGAGATGCAGGAGGAGGCTGGTGGCGTGGTGGCCGGCGGGGTCGAGGCCGAAGAGCTGGCAGTCGAGCTGGTGGGAGAGCAGGGTGAGCGGGTGCCAGTTGTTCGCCACGTTGGCGGTCAGCGCCCAGACGGCGCTCGCGCGGGTGATCCCCTTCTGGACCTGTGGGTTACCGGTGACGTAGAGGCCGTCGTCGAGGTTGACGAAGCCGTTGCGGAGCGCGGGCAGATAGGCGGCCAGGGTGAGCAGGGCGAGCGCCGCGCCGAGGAGGAGCGGCAGGCGGCGGCCGGGCATCATGGGGAGCGCGCCTACCAGGTCTCGCGTGGGGCGCCGTCCTCGAGGCTCTTGCGCAGCAGGAGGGCGCGCCGCTTCTCGACCGCTTCGACCCAGAGGGGGACGAAGGCCACGAGGTCGCGCATCACGGTGTCGATCTCGGAGAGCTGCGCCGCGATCCGGCGGGCGAAGGCGGCGTGGCACCAGATCAGGTCGCGGACCCCCTGCTCCTTCGCCGCCTGCGAGACGCCGACGGCGGTCTTGATCCCTTCGACCGCTTCGAGTGTCGCCGCGTGCAGCTCGAGAATGCCGTGGCAGCGGTGGGGGATCTCGAAGGCATGGCGGTCGAGGATCTCCATCTCGTAGAAGCGGACACCGCGCAGGGCGAGCACCTCCTTGAGCTTGGGGGTGAGGCCGTTGAGCAGGATTTCGAGGAAGTCCGCGGTCTGCTCCCAGGCGGCCAGCGACGGCACCGTCTCGTTCCACCGGATGGTGTCCGCCATCGCGGAGAGGTGGCGCTGCCGGGACTCCTCCAGACTCGCGAGGTACTCGCCGAGCCGGATCAGGGTGGAGTGGAGCCACTCGGCCTCGTCGATGTCGCGCGGGAAGCGGCGGGAGAGGAAGTAGTCGGCGTCGTGCAGGCTCCGCGGATCGGCCGCCATGACCTCGCCGAAGGTGTCGTGCAGGAAGGAGTGGATCTGGCCGATGGAGACGCAGAGCAGCTTGCGGATCTCCATGAGCTGATCCGGCTGCACGTCGTCCGGGAAGCGGTCGAGCCCGCGCAGGACGTGGTCGTCGAGCATCAGGAGGGCCATGCCGGCGCTCTGCCGGGCCTCTTCGATCCGGGGGATGGGCGAGGGGACCTCGAGCAGCGGCGAGAGCTGGGCGCGGATCAGCGAGGCGACCTTGCGGACCTTGCCCCAGATGTCCAGCAGGCGCTCGGGCGAGCAGTGGAGCAGGGCGTAGTTGCTCTCGAGCACCCCCTCGATCAGGCGGATGCACCCCAGATACGAGCGGATCCGGGGGTTCTGGAAGCTGACCCGCTCCAGCGACCAGTCGAGCGCCGTCACCCCTTCGGGGAGGGCGACCTGCTGGTTGCCGACCAGGATGATGTGCCGGGGCTTAGGACTCATGCGACCACTCCGCGGGAGAAGGTACCACCGAGCGGGCGCGGAAGGGAGACGGTATCCGTAACTGCATCGCGCCTGACAGATAATTTTACCCTTGGACCTCTTTGAATACATCTGTTTGACTCTCCGGGCGCCAGGTCCTCTAAACCCCCAGGGAGTTCCCCCGGCTCTGCCGGGGTGGCAGTAGAAGTTTGACGTTTCCAGAGGTGCCCATCGTGGAAACTCTCCCCGTGAGCCGCCAAGCACACGAGAGGAGAGGAAACCACGATGGACAAGTTTGA
>DATHEF010000013.1:0-95249 GCA_035490435.1 Thermoanaerobaculia bacterium | reverse complement strand
CACAACACCGGCATGGCCGATGTCGTGTTTTCTGCGTACGCGCTTCACCACCTTGGCAGGCCCGACAAGGAAAGGGTGCTACGAGAAGTGGTTGAGCTTCTCGTTGCGGGCGGTTGGTTCATCAACGCGGACCTGATTGTGGCCGATTCACCGGAACTAGAGAGCCGGTTACAGGAACTCCGTGTCGCTGGAATGTGGAACGCGCGGGTGGCTCGGACAACCGATTCACTGATTCAGCATCGACGGGCCGGTTCCTGGCTGATCTCGAACGTAAGGAAGCTGATCAACCACTCACCCTTGCTGAGGATTTAGCGCTCCTTCGGAATTCTGGTCTAAAACACGTCTCTGCATTTTGGCTTGAATACCGCGAGTTGGTAAGCGGCGGACAGAAATGACGTTTGCGATCAAAGCCAATGTTACGGACCTCTTAGCAGAGACATTCGCGTTCAGCGCGCAGAAGACGATGTATGGCGGCAAGCAGATCGCCGAAGGCGATACGATCTTCGTCTTAGCGAGCGAGAGCGAAGGCGGGCCAGGTCTCATCGCGAGTGGCGTCGTCACCTCGGCCGAAGCGATCGCCAAAAAGCCCGGGATCGCCCGGCAAACGCCGCGCGTGAGCATCACCCTCCGACGCACCGCGCTCGTGAAGCGTCGCCTGGGGCGAAGCGAGCTCAAACCTTTTTCCGACTGGAACGACGGCCGGCCCGAGACCGAGCTCAATTTCAAATTCTATCGCCAGGCAACGAACAAGATTGCCGGCATCTCGGATGAAGCGGCGTCGTTCCTCCGCGGATTCTTTTAACGCGGCCGATTTCCCATCCTCTTCTACACATCCGTGGATCGGGGCCTTCAGGAGGGCCATCTTGGGCTAGAATATTCGGTGGTGAGAAGCACCAGCGGTAACCGATGTCTGTTGCTTCGAAAGAGAGGTCTCTGAACCATGCTATTCCCCCTGGTACTCGCCATCACCCTGCTCGCGCAGGCACAAGGCATTCCGCCTCCTCAGCCCAAAGCGGAAGGCAACCCTTCCGCGGCAAAGCCGGCCACCCAGCCCTTCCAACTCGAGTCCTACCAACTGGTCATCCTGCAACGGCCCGAGCACCCGCGCGAATACCCTCAAGACAAGCTGGAAGAGATTCAGCAGGCTCACCTTGCGCATCTTCGCCACCTGGCCGAAACCGGCAAGCTCCTGGTCGCCGGTCCTCTTGACGACCAGCCAGACCCTCGCATGCGCGGCATTGAGATCTTTCGCGCCGGGAGCATCGAGGAAGCGAAGCGGCTGGCCGGGGAAGATCCCGCGGTAAAAGCCGGACGCCTCGAACCCGTGGTGATGACGTGGTACACCGAGAAAGGGGCCCTGACCTTTCCCATCGCGGAGAAACTCCGCAAGCCGTGAGTTGACCTTGAAGCCGTATAACGCTTGGCTCCTGCGCTCTTGGTTCCTGCCGCTGGTGCTCGCGGTCGTCCTCGGGACAGCCTGCGCCGAAGAGGCTCCACAGCCTTCGCAGCTTGTCGGCGGCGGCTGTGACGGCTGCGAGCTCATGTTCGAAGGGATGCCGCGGGCGCTGGACTGGCGGACGGCGATCGCCGGCAACGGCGAGGCGGGAGAGCCGCTGGAGATGCGCGGTGTCATCTACCGGAGCGACGGCAAGACCCCCGCACCCGGCGTGATCCTTTACGTCTACCACACCGACGCGAAGGGGTACTACTCGCCCGCTCCCAGCCAGACCCAGGGGCGGCGGCACGGACATCTGCGCGGCTGGATGAAGACGGACCGGATGGGCCGCTACGAGTTTCGGACCCTCAGGCCCGCTCCGTATCCGAACCGCGATATCCCCGCCCACATCCACCCTGTCGTCAAAGAGCCGGGAAAGAACGAATACTACCTGGATGAGTACGTCTTCACCGGCGACCCTCTCCTGACCTCGGAGAAGCGCGGCAAACTGGAGAACCGCGGTGGCTCGGGTATCGTGGAGGTCTCCAGGAACAAGAACGGCGTCTGGGTGGGGCGGCGAGACATCATTCTCGGACGGAACATCCCGCACTACCGATAGAGATGCACCCGTTCATCGTCGTCACCGGCCTTCCCGCAAGCGGCAAGTCGACCGTCGGCGCGGCGGTTGCGGCAGAGCTTGGCCTTCCCATGTACGACAAGGACCAGATTCTCGAAGGTCTGTTCGAGAGTCTCGGGGTGGGCGATGCGCAATGGCGAACACGGCTCAGTCGTGATGCCGATGAAATCCTTCAACGGCAGGCGATGGGTTCTCCGGGTGCCGTCATTGCGTCCTGGTGGCGTCACCCCCAGTCGCTGGTCGAATCCGGCACATCGACCGGCTGGCTTGCCTCTCTGCCGGGCGCGGTCACGGAACTTTATTGCAGTTGCGATCCACAGGTCGCGCTCGAGCGCTTTGTCGGGCGGCAACGGCACGCGGGTCATCTCGACAGCACGAAGTCGCATTCGGAGCTACGCGCACAGCTCGAGCAGTCCGCCAGGCACGGACCGCTCGGTATAGGACGCTTGGTGACCGTGCATACGGAGCAGCCGCTGGAACTGAGCGCCATATTGCAAGCGATCCGATCCAACAGGGTCTAATTCTTCACCATCCTATGCCACGGAATGAGCCCAAAAGGAGTCGACATGAACAACCTCCAACTCACAGAAGTGCCAGTCGTCAAGACCGGGATGCTCATCCGCAAACCGGTGGCGGACGTCTTCGAGGCCTTCGTCAATCCTGACATCACCACCAGGTTCTGGTTCACCAAGGGTAGCGGAAGGCTCGAGGCCGGCAAGCAGGTCCAATGGGAATGGGAGATGTACGGCATCTCGATTCCGGTGACTGTGAAAGCCATTGAGCCAGACAAGCGCATTCTCATCGAGTGGCCAGGATACAGTGGCCCCACCCTGGTGGAATGGCTCTTCACATCCCTCGAGGATGGCTCGACGTTCGTCAGCATTACGAATAGCGGTTTGACCGGCGACGGCGACGATCTCGTGAAACAGGCCACCGACTCGACGCAAGGGTTTACGTTGGTGCTCGCGGGCCTCAAGGCGCTCCTGGAGCACGGCGTCCAATTGAATCTTGTGGCGGATCGGTACCCCAAAGGTGTCGAAGAGCACTGACTGATGGACCAGGATGCCCTCTTCCGCCCCGTCCTCGTCGCCGGCTTCCTGGCCGTCCTTCTGATCACTCTCTATCACCGGATCAAGGCCGGGGCTTCGCGCGAGAAGCTCGACCGGCGGCAGGAAGGCGTGTTCATCCTGGCGACATTGCGCCCCATCGGGCTCATGCTCTGGCTGGGGGTGATCGCCTATATGATCAATCCGGCCTGGATGGCCTGGTCGTCGTTGCCTCTCCCGGCGTGGCTGCGTTGGACGGGAGCCGGTGTGTGCGCGCTGGCCGTCGGGCTGCTCACCTGGACTCTCCACAGCCTGGGAACGAACCTCACGGATACCGTCGTTACGCGGCAGGCTCATACGCTGGTCACGCACGGTCCGTATCGCTGGGTCCGAAACCCGTTCTATGATTGTATGGCGTTGCTGATCCTGGGGATTTCGCTGATCGCCGCGAACTGGTTCCTTTTTTTGGCCGGCTGCCTGGTCGTGCTGCTGATCGTCGTCCGGACCCGGACGGAAGAAGAGAAGCTGCTGGCCCGGTTTGGCGACGCCTATCAGGCGTACCTGATGCGGACCGGACGCTTTATGCCCAGGCTGAAGTGAACCGGCGAACAGGCATGGAGAGACCGCTCATGGAGGATTGGCGAGACGCCCCCGTCTTCGGAGTGCGCATCGAGACCCAGCGCTATACGGTCCGGCCGAGCGTGTACGGTGTTATCGAGGATGGTCACGGCCAGATTGCCGTCGTGCGCACGCCGCAGGGCATCACGCTTCCCGGGGGTGGAATCGAGGAGGGTGAAACGACGGCGCAGGCGGTGGCGCGCGAAGCACTCGAGGAGTGCGGTCTGGCCGTGCGCGTGGGCTCCTGGTCGATACGAGCCCTGCAGTTCATCTACTCGGAATCGGAGCGGACTCACTTCGAGAAGTGGAGCACGTTCGTCGACGCCACGGTCGAAGCGGTCGCGGGGCCGGGAACGGAGGCCGACCACGAGCTGGTCTGGATGACACCCGAGGCCGCGTCCGAGGTTCTGCTCGCGGAGAGTCATCGCTGGGCGGTCGAGAGCTGGAGGCGCGCGTAGGGACGGTGCCCGCCCCGGCCGGTTCAGCCCTCGAATTTCTTTCGGTAGGCTTCGAGTTGCTCGATGCGGGCGGAGAGCCTGGCCCGTTCCATGTGCGCGGCCTCGAGCTCCGGCTCCAGCACTTGTTTGATGTAATCCCGGGTCCCCACCAGGCTCTCCCTGGCGAAGTCCGCCGCCTCCTGGGCGATACCCTGCGCGGCCTCGGCCGACTTGGCCTTTTCGAGGGCCTCGTCCCTGGCACTCTGCGCCGCGTGGGTCGTCGCGACGGCCATCTCGATGGCCCGGCGCGATTGGAGGTCGCGCGTCACCTTGGCGAAGCCGAAGAGCTGGCCCTCCGCATTGCGGAGCGCGGTGAGGGTGACCCCCGCCCAGAAGGTCGAGCCGTCCCGCCGCACCCGCCGGCCCTCGCCCGTGTACTCCCCGAGCCTCGCCGCGTCGCGAAGATGGGATTCCGCGGTGCCGTCCTCCGATCCCTTCTCGGGATAGAGCATCCGGAGATGCGACCCCTCGGCCTCCTCCTTGAGCCACCACTTCAGGAGGCGGGCCCCCTCGCCCCAATAAATGATCACGCCCCGCGGGTCCATGAGGAAGATGGCATAGTCGCGGACGTTCTCCGCCAGCGCCATGAAAGCCGGGTCCGCCTCGATTACCCGTTCGCGCTCGGCTGCCGGCTCGTCGCCTTCAGCCCGCCCTTGCAGACGCGCCCGGCCCCGCTGGATGGCCTCCCGCCTCTCCTCGCTGGGGCTCTTTGTCTGCGTGTCGAGTGCTGTATCCTGGGCCATGGTGGATGTCTCCTCCGCACGCCTGTTGGACCCTCATCTTATTCGATCATGGTGAACGCGATCACCAGCACCTTGTCCACTCGGCGGCCGTCCATGTCGATCACCTCGAAGCGGCGGCCGGCCCAGTCGAAGTGGTCGCCGGTCTTGGGCACGCTCCCCATCCGCGCCATGACGAAGCCGCCCAGTGTCTGGAACTCGCCCAGCTCCTCGGCATCGGCCGTGGCGAGGCCCAGGATCTCCGGCAGCTCGGAGACGGAGAGCATGCCGTCGAGGAGCCAGGAGCCGTCCTCCCGCCGGACCGCCATGGCGTCGTCCTGCTCCGGCGTGGGCAGCTCGCCGACGATGGCCCGCAGCACGTCGTGCAGGGTCACCAGGCCCTCGATGCCGCCGTACTCGTCCATCACCAGGGCGAGATGGCTGCCGGTCTCCCGCAGCCGCTCGAGGGCGCGCAGCGCCGACATCCTCTCCGGCAGGTAGAGGGGCTGCTTGAGAAGGGAGCGCAGGTCGGGCTTCTCGCCCGCGAGGACCCGGCGCCAGAGGTCCTTGACGGAGACCAGGCCGAGAACCCGGTCCGGCACGTCCTCGAAGACCGGGAAGTAGAAGTAGGGGCTGTCGGCGACCTTGGCCCAGCTCACCTCCGGCGGATCGTTGACGTCCAGGGCCACCATCGCGGAACGGGGCGTGACCAGCTCGCCGATCCGGCGCTCGCCCAGCCGGAGGACGCGGGCCACGATCTCCTGCTCGCCGGCTTCGAAGACTCCCGCCTGGGTCCCCTGCTTCATCAGGAACTTGAGCTCTTCTTCGGTCACCGGCGGCTCGTCGGAGGGGCGGATGCCCAGGAGCCGCACGATGAGCCGGGTGGAGCCGTCCAGAAGGGAGACGGCGGGGGACGAGACCTTCGACAGGATCTTGAGGGGGCGCGCGAGCGCCGCCGCGATCGTCTCGGGCGCGTTCAGGCCGAGTTGCTTGGGGACCAGCTCGCCGAGGATCAGGGAGAGATAGGTGATGGCGACCACCACGACGCCGATGCCGATCGCCCCGCTATAGGGCGCCAGGCGGGGGAACCGCGCGATCCAGGCTCCCAGCTCCTCCGCCAGCGTCGCGCCGCCGAACGCGCCGGCCAGGATGCCGACCAGGGTGATGCCGATCTGGACTGTCGAGAGGAAGCGGCCGGGAGCGCTCGCCAGCTCCAGCGCCACCTGCGCGCCGCGGTCTCCCGCCTCGGCGCGCTGCCGGAGCCGGACCTTGCGGGCCGCGACGAGGGCGATCTCGGACATGGCGAGCACCCCGTTGAGCAGGGTCAACAGGATGATGAGAAGGATCTGGGTGCCGATTCCCATCTGCCGATTCCCTTCTGACTACCGTCCATCCAGGAAGCGCGCCAGGTAAGGCGCGGTGCGGCTCTCCGGCGATCGGGCCACCTCGGCGGGCGGTCCGCAGGACACCGCGTGCCCCCCCTCCTCGCCCGCGCCGGGCCCCATGTCGAGAACCCAGTCGCTCCCCGCCACGACGCGCATCTCGTGCTCCACCACGATCACCGTATTGCCCGCTTCGACCAGCCCGTCGAGTTGCGCGATCAGCTTCTCGACGTCGAAGGGGTGCAGTCCGGTCGTCGGCTCGTCGAGCACATAGAGGGTGTTGCCGCGCCCCATCCGCTGCAGCTCGGTGGCGAGCTTGATCCGCTGGGCCTCGCCGCCGGAGAGCTCGGTGGCCGGCTGGCCGAGCCGCAGGTAGCCGAGGCCGACTTCCCGCAGGATCTCGAGGGAACGGCAGACCCGCGGCTCGTCGGGGAAGAACTCCCAGGCGCCGTCGACGGTCATCGCCAGCACCTCGGCGATGTTCTTCCCCTCGTATTTCACTTCCAGGGTCTTCGCGTTGTAGCGGGCCCCATGACAGGTGGGACAGGGAGCGTAAACGCTGGGCAGGAAGAGCAGCTCGACCATGACGAAGCCTTCGCCCTCGCAGGTCTCGCAACGCCCCTTGGGAACGTTGAAGGAGAAGCGTCCGGCGTCGTAGCGGCGGGCGCGCGCCGCCCGGGTCGCGGCGAACAATCTGCGAACGTGATCGAACAGCCCCGTGTAGGTCGCGAGATTGGAGCGCGGCGTCCGTCCGATCGGCTTCTGATCGACCCGCACCAGGCGCTTGATCGTTTCCATTCCCTCCGCGATCCGGCCGCCCGCGGGGACCACGGCCGCGCGTTCCAGCTCTTCGCCTTCCTCCTCTTCGGAAGCGATCTGATCGCCGAGGTGCTCCGCGACCAGCTCCACCAGCGCCTGGCTCACCAGGCTCGACTTGCCCGAGCCGGAAACGCCGGTCACAGTGGTGAACACGCCTAATGGAAAGGCGACGTCGAGCTGGTTCAGGTTGTTGCGCGTGACTCCGGTCAGGCGCAGCCAGCCCTTGGGTTGGCGCGGGGCGCGGCTGGGGAGTGAATGGTTTCCAAAGAGGTATTTCCGCGTTTCGGACGTCTCTACCTGTTCGAGCCCCGCGGGCGCGCCGCTGTGGAGCACATAGCCGCCCCGCTCCCCCGCCGCCGGTCCCACGTCGACGATCCAGTCCGCATGACGGATCACGTCGAGATCGTGCTCGACGACGAAGAGCGAATTGCCGGAGGCTTTCAAACGATCGAGCGCCGTCAGCAGCGCCTCGGTGTCCGCCGGATGCAGCCCCGCGGAGGGCTCGTCGAGCACGTAGACCACGCCGAACAGATTGGAGCGCACCTGGGTGGCGAGCCGGAGACGCTGGAGCTCGCCCGGCGACAGCGTGGGCGTGCTCCGTTCCAGGGACAGGTAGCCCAGCCCGAGGTCGAGCAGAACCCGAATCCGCTCGTTCATGTCCTCGGCGATGCGCTGCGCGACCAGCGACTTTTCCGGATGCTCCACGGCCATCCTGGCCAGGGCGGCCGCCGTTCCCTCTCCATAAGGTTTCAAGGTGGCGGCCAGCCGGGCCAGCGGCAGCCCGGAAATCCCGGCGATATCGAAGCCCGCGAACGTCACCGACAGCGACTCGCGGCGCAGCCGCCGGCCCTCGCAGAGGGGGCATTCGGTGCTCACCATGTATCGCAATACGCGCTTCTTGATCGACGGGCTCTGCGTGTTGGCGAAGGTGTGCAGCACGTGGCGCCGGGCGCTCGAAAAATTGCCGTGATAATCGGGGGGCTCCCGGCGCTTGCGGGCGGCCCGGATTTCCTTACCATCCAACCCGCCGTAGACCGGGACGACCGGCTGCTCGTCGGTGAAGAGGATCCAGTCGCGATCCTTTTTCGGCAGTTCCCGCCAGGGGCGATCGACGTCATAGCCGAGCGTGATCAGCATGTCGCGCAGGTTCTGGCCGTGCCAGGCGGGCGGCCACGCGGCGATCGCCCGTTCCCGGATCGTCAGCGAGTCGTCCGGCACCATCGAGCGCTCGGTCACCGCATAGATCCGGCCCAGCCCATGGCACTCGGGACAGGCTCCCGCGGGAGTATTGGGAGAGAACGCCTCGGCGTCGAGATGCGGCTGCCGGGGTGGATACTCGCCGGCGCGCGAATAGAGCATCCGCAGCAGGTTGGAAAGCGTGGTGACGCTGCCGACCGATGAGCGCGTGGTTGGCGAGCCGCGCTGCTGCTGCAGCGCCACCGCCGGGGGGAGGCCGTCGATCTCGTCGACTTCCGGCACGGCCATCTGATGGAACAGGCGCCGGGCATAGGGTGAGACGGATTCGAGATACCGCCGTTGCGCCTCCGCGTAGAGCGTGCCGAAGGCCAGCGACGATTTGCCGGATCCGGACACGCCGGTGAACACCACCAGGGCATCGCGCGGGATCTCGAGATCCACGTTCTTGAGATTGTGCTCGCGGGCGCCGCGCACGCGCACGAATCCGGCGGGCTTTTGAGGGTGAGGATCGTCAGTGCTTTTCATGGAAAAGTGCCGGCGGGCGGACTTTACCAGTAAGCTTGGCGGTATGAATCGTTACCGGGCCGCGCGCGGCTTGGCGCTCGCGGGCTCCACCCTCTGCCTGCTCCTGGCCCTCGGCTGCGCGGGCAAGAGCGGCGGGCCGGCCGGGCCGGCCACGCTGGGCGCGGACTTCAGGGAGCCAGCCTCTGAGGACGCGCCCCGGGGAGCGGTCCTCCAGGATCTCGACGAGGCCGGCCCGGCCGCCCGCGCCGGGCTTGAATCCGGCGACCTCGTCCAGGCGATCGACGGCAGCCCGGTGGACGACCCCTGCGCCCTGGAACGCGCGCTCCTGCAGCGGCACCCTGGGCAGGAGGTGAAGCTCACCCTCCGGCGCGACCAGCGGTTCGAGAAGACGGTCGCGCTCGCCGGCGCCCTCGATCTCTATGGACCGGCCTGCGACGGCGGCCGGGCGGGCGCCTGCCATCGCCTGGGGGTTCTCTACGCCACCGGCGCGGGCTTGGCGGCCGATCCCCGGCGGGCGGCCGATCTCTATCAGAAAGCTTGCGACGGTGGAAACGCGGCCGGCTGCGCCGATCTCGGAATCCTCCGTCTCCAGACTGATGAGGCCGGGGCGCGGGACCTTTTCCACAAGGCCTGCGACGGCGGGAGCGCCGCCGGCTGCGCGCACCTTGCCTTCGTCTACGCCACCGGTGTGACCCAGGACGACGCCCGCGCGCTCGGCCTCTACCAGAAGGCCTGCGAGGGGGGCGATGGACCCGGCTGCTACAACGTCGGCCTCCATCTCGAGACCGGGCGCGGCACGCTCCAGAACCCGAGCCGCGCCCTGATCGCCTATGGCAAAGCCTGTGCTCTGGGGAGCTTCCTCGGCTGCACCAACGAGGCGTTCTTTTATGAGCGGGGCCTGGGCACCCCGGCCAGCCCGGTGCGGGCCGCCGCCCTCTACCGCCGCGCCTGCGCGGGGAGCGGATGCGAGCCCGGAGATCCCCAGGGCTGTTTCAATCTCGGGGTGCTCCACCGGGACGGCCAGGGAGTCGCGCTCGACAAGGCCGAGGCCGCCAGGTACTTCGAGCGGAGCTGCGACGGCGGCAATACGACCGGCTGCGCCGGCCTCGCCGACCTGCTCTTCGCCGGCGACGGGGTCGCCAAGGACGAGAAGAGGGGCATGGAGCTGTTCCGCCGGGCGTGCGAGGGTGGGCATACGGTCTCCTGCCGGAACGTCATCGCTCTCCAGGCGGGCACGGCAGGTACCGAGGAGACGGCCCGCGCGGCGGCCCATCTCGATACGGCCTGCCGCGGCGGCGAGGCGAGAGCCTGTCACGAGCTCGGCGTGATCTACGACGAGGGGCGCGGCGTGGCCATGGACCTGACCCGGGCCGCCCGGCTCTATCAGCAGGCCTGCCAGGGGGGCGAGCCGCAGGGCTGCGTCAACCTCGGAGTGCTGGCCTCCACCGGCGCCGGCGTCGCCCAGGACGACTCCCGCGCGCTCGATCTCTATCAGCGGGCGTGTGACGCCGGCCTGCCGCGGGGCTGCTACAACCTGGCGGCGCGTTACGCGGGGGGCCTGGGAGTCGTCAAAGACGCCTACCTCGCCCGCGATCTCTACGACCGGGCGTGCGACGGCGGGGACGCGCTGGCCTGCCTGAGCCTCGGCGCCATGTATGAAGCGGGGGACGGCGTGCTCCAGGACTCCTACCGCGCCCGCCAGCTCTTCCGCCGCGCCTGCGACGGCGGAAAAGAGGAGGCCTGCGAGCGGCTGGCAGCCCCGCGGCCATGATCGACATCCAACAGCAACTCACCACTTCAAGGAGGGTCAAGCCGATGAAAATCCGTCTCATGTCCGCCGTTCTCCTCAGCACCGCGGCGCTCCTGACGCCGCTCGGCCGCGCCGGGGCCGCGCCGACCGAGATCAAGGGCGCGGCGATCCTCGAACACCCCTGCGGCAAGGTCGCCGTCAAGCACATGGGGCTGGTCCATGCCGGCAAGATGGACGAGGCCACCAGGCTCGGCACCCAGGAGATGCAGGACAAGTGGAAGAGCATGCCGGCCGACGACCGCAAGATGATGTCCGAGATGACGAAGGAGATGTCGAAGACCGAGGCTCAGATCTCGGCGGACATCAAGGCCGGCGGGGTCCTGGCCATCGACGGCAACAGCGGCACGCTGACCATCAAGCGGGAGCACAAGGACGCCAACGGCAGCGGCACGGAGACGTGGACGCAACGCTACGTGATCGACGGCGCCAAGTGCCTGATCGCGCCGTAGGGCGAGGGGAGGGTGGTTTTGGCACCAAGACAGATCATCGCGCTGGGCGGCGGCGGATTTTCCATGGAGCCGGAGAATCTGGCGCTCGACGAGTACGTGCTGAAGCAGGCGCGCGCTCCACGGCCCGCCGTCGCCTTCATTCCCACCGCCAGCGGGGACGCCGAGTCCTACATCGCGAGCTTCTACACGGCGTTCTCGGGGCTCTCCTGCCGGCCGTCCTATCTGCCGCTCTTCGCGAGGACTCCGGATCTCCGGGAGTACCTGCTGGCCCAGGATGTGATCTATGTCGGCGGCGGCAACACCAAGAGCCTGCTGGGCGTCTGGCGCGAGTGGGGGCTGCCGGAAGTGCTGCGGGAGGCCTGGGCCGCGGGGGTCGTCCTGGCCGGAGTCAGCGCCGGGGCCGTCTGCTGGTTCGAGCAGGGGCTGTCGGATGCCTATGCCGAAGCGCTCCGTCCGCTCCAATCCCTCGGCCTCCTGGCCGGGAGCTGCTGCCCCCATTACGACGGCGAGGCGGAGCGCCGTCCCACCTATCACGAGCTCCTGCGGACCGGTGAGGTCCTTCCCGGGCTGGCCATCGACGATGGCGCCGCGGTCCACTTCGTGGGCGACGACGTCCACCGCGTCGTCGCCTCGCGGCCGGGGGCTACCGCGTATCGCGTGCGGGAGGAGGACGGGGCGGTGCGGGAAGAAGCGCTGCCGGTTGAATTTCTCGAGCCGGTGCCCGGTCATCCAGACGCCGAACCGTAGGGGCGGCCCCACAGGGCCACCCCTGCCAAACTCGGACGGTGCCCTAGCCGGCCTGACCGGTCCGGCGGCGCCTCATCACCGCGAGGGCCATCATCGCCAGCGCCGCCGCCAGCGCCAGCAGGCCGAAGTCCGACAGGGTCGGGATCGGCGGCACCGGTTGGCCGCCGCCCACCACGAAGGTCGTCGGATCGGCGCCGCCGGCGGCCGCCGGATCGTCGGTCTGACCCGTGCCGTCGTTGGTGCCGTCACCGTCGGTGTCGTAGGAGAGGGTGCCCTGGTTCGAGACCGTGCCCGAGGCACCGGCGTTGATGGTGGCGGTGATGGTGATCGTCACCGTGCCGGCCGCCGGGATGGCGCCGTTCCAGGTGACGGTGTTGGTGCCGACGGTCGCCACCGCGGTGCCGCTCGTGGCGGTGGCGGAGACGAGCGTGAGCTGCGCGGGCAGGACGTCGATGAGCTCGTTGCCCGGGTTGTCAGCCTGCGCTCCCGCGCCGCTGTTGGTGAGCGTGATGGTGTAGGTCACGGTGCTGCCCGCGGTGAACGTTCCGGCCGCCGTCTTGGTGCCTGTGACGTTGGCGCCCGGGGCCGCGCCGAGGGTGTCGCTGTCCGTGGCGCTGTTGTTGCCCGGGGTCGGATCGGTGACGCCGGCGGGAGCCGCCACCGTCGCCGTGTTGCTCAAGCTTCCGGTCGCCGCCGGCGAGATCGTGCAGCCCGCCGTGTAGGTGACGCTGCCGCCCGAGGGCAGGTTGACCGTGTCGCCGATGTTGCCCGCGCCCGCCGCCGTGCAGGTGCCGCCGCCGGCGCCCGCGCAGGTCCAGGAGCAGGTCAGGAAGCCCGGGAAGGTGTCCGTCACCGTGGCGCCCGTCGCCGCGCTCGGGCCGGCGTTCGAGGCCACGATCGTGTAGATCACAAAGCCGCCCGCCGTCGCCGAGGTGACGCCGTCGGTCTTGGTGATCGCGAGATCGGCGCTCGCCCCCAGCGCGTCGGTGTCCGAGGCGCTGTTGTTGCCGGGGGTCGGATCGGTGACGCCGGCCGGAGCCGTTACCGTCGCGGTGTTGACGAGCGAGCCGGTGGCCGCCGCCGAGATCGTGCAGCTCGCCGTGTAGGTGACGCTGCCGCCCGAAGGCAGGTTGGCGGTGTCGTTGATGTTGCCCGAGCCCGCCGCGGTGCAGGTGCCACCGCCGGCGCCCGCGCAGGTCCAAGTGCAGGTCAGCGAGGCCGGGAAGGTGTCCGCCACCGTCGCGCCGGTCGCCGCACTCGGGCCGGCGTTGGAGGCCACGATCGTGTAGGTCACCGAGCCGCCCGCCGTGGCCGAAGTCACGCCGTCCGTCTTGGTGATCGCGAGGTCGGCGCTCGCCGCCACCGTGTCGCTGTCCGTGGCGCTGTTGTTGCCGGGGGTCGGATCGGTGACGCCGGCGGGAGCCGCCACCGTCGCCGTGTTGCTCAGCGTGCCGGTCGCCGCCGCCGAGACCGTGCAGCTCGCCGTGTAGGTCGCGCTGCCGCCCGCGGGGAGGTTGGCCGAGTCGTTGATGTTGCCGGAGCCGGCCGCCGTGCAGGTACCGCCGCCGGCTCCCGCGCAGGTCCAGGTGCAGGTCAGCGAGGCCGGGAAGGTGTCCGCCACCGTGGCGCCGGCCGCGTTGCTCGGGCCGGGGTTGGAGGCCGTGATCGTGTAGGTCACCGAGCCGCCCGGCGTGGCCGTGGTCACACCGTCCGTCTTGGTGATGCTCAGATCGGCCTGCGGGGTCAGCGTGTCGGTGTCCGTCGCGCTGTTGTTGCCCGCGTTGGGATCGCCGGCGCCGGTCACGGTCGCGGTGTTGCTGAGCGTGCCCGTGGCCGCCGCGTTGATGGCGCAGCTCGCGGTGTAGGTGACGCTGGAGTTGGCCGGCAGGGCGACCGTGGCGTCGTTGATGTTGCCCGAGCCCGCCGCGGTGCAGGTGGCGCCGCCGGAGCCCGTGCAGGTCCAGGTGCAGGTGAGCACCGCCGGGAAGGTGTCCGCCACGGTGACGCCGGTCACCGGATCGGCGCCCGCGGGGTTGGTGGCGGTGATCGTGTAGGTCACCGAGCCGCCGGGCACCGCCGTGGTCACGCCGTCCGTCTTGGTGATCGAAAGGTCGGCGACGAGCGCGCGGCAGGCGGTCACCGTGACGTCGTCGACCGCCAGACCGGCGAAGTTGACGGTGTTATCGGAATCCAGGTGGAACTTCACCTCGGTGTTGAGGCCGGCCAGACTGTCGGCGCGGCGGGAGAAGATCCCCCAGCCGGCGCTCGCCCCGATATTGACCGCCGGGTTGCCGGGAACGTCGGTCATCGTCGCGTCCAGCCAATCGAAGAGCCGCACCGGCGTCGCGCCGCCGGCCTGCTGGTAGTCGACGGACATGTGATCGAAGTTGGCGCTCTCCATCTGGTAGCGCTGCGCCCAGGTGACCACGATCGGCGCCGACAGGCCGGCGAGGTTGATGTTCGGCGACAGCAGGTCCTGGTTGCTGGAGATGTTGTAGGTGCCGGTGAGGTCGGTCTTCCAGCAGTTGACGCCGCTGTTGCAGGTGGTGAACGCCGCGATCGGGTTGGCCGTGGTGGTGGCCGCCGTGGCGGGCGTGCCGAGCTGCCACTCGTCCGCGGTGCCGGAGTGCGTGAAGCCGGCGGCGCCGCTCTCGAAGTCGGTGGTGAACACCGTCATCGGCGTGAAGCCCGGCGCGCAGGCCGGCGGCGGCGGGGGCTCGCAGACCCGGATGCTCCAGGAAGTCAACGTGCCGCCGTTGGCCCCGGCGGTGTCGTCGCGCAGGTCGAGGGTCCAGGTGCCGCCCGCGTTCTCGCCGTCGAACCAGGAGAGGCGGTAGTTCAGCTCCGGTTTGAGCTGAAGCCCCTTGAGGACCGTGAAGGTCGGCGGCACTCCCGCCTCGTCATCGAAGGTGGCGTCCATCTGCGCCTGCCCGCCGGTGGCCGCGGCGCCGATGTCGGTGAACAGCCCGTTGTCGTTGCCGGCCGGCGAGCGCAGGTGCGCGTCGATGTCCGCCATCAGCGCGTGGTTGAGCACGATGCTGACGTCGAGGTCGGCGATCCGCGGGTTGCCGGGCACGGTGATGGTCGAGCTGACGAGGCCCGTCCCCGGTCCGATGGTCAGCGGGGCGTCCGCGCTGGTGTAGGTGGTGCAGTTGACCCCCTCATTCGCCGCCGGGTGCACGCTGACACTCAGGTTATAGGTGGCCGTCGGCCCGCCGGTCGCGGCCGAGGCCGAGTCGACGAAGGCGAAGTAGGTGCCGGCCGTCTTCACCGTGATGAACAGCGCTTCGGAGGGGATGTTGGGGTTGGGCGTCACGTCCCCCGTGCCGGCGTCGTCGACGACCAGGATCTGGTTGCTCGCGTCGCCGAAGAGGGCCAGGCCGAGCCGGCCGTTGTAGGTCACGCCGTCGCGCTCCGGATCCAGGTCGAGCCCGAGGTAGACGGTGTCGCCGGCGTTCAGCGTGAAGCTGTACCAGTCCTGCTCGGTCGCCGCGGCCGGGTTGCGCGCGCCGCTCACCCAGCCGTTGGCCGGCAGGACGTTCGCGGTGGCCGGCGTGTCGTTCGCTTCGACCTCAGGCGTCGGGCTCCCGCTCTGCACCCGCAGATGCAGCTCATAGGGGCGCTCCGAGGTGGTGCCGGCGGTGAAGTCGTTGACCTTCAGGAAGTACGTCCCGGTGGTCGGGATCGTGGCGCCCGCGATCGAGGAGGACAACGCGGCGAAGCTGCCGTTGTCGTCGTCGAACTCGATCACGGTCGTGCCGTCGGAAGCCAGCAGGGTGAGCTGGCTGTCGGTGCTGCTGCCGGCCGAGAAGGCGGTCATCGTCGCCGCGTAGATCCGGTCTCCCGCGTTGGCGGTGAAGGAGTAGAAGTCGATGTCGCCGTTCGGGAAGAGGTTCGCCCGGACGACCACGTTGGTGCCGGCGATCGGGCTGGCGGTCGCCGAGGTGCCGTTGGGCTCCGCCTCCCCGAGATAGCCCTGCCCCGCCCAGGCGGCCCTCTCCATTCCGCTCGCGAAGAGCGCCAGGAACGCAAACGTCAAGAATCGACTCATCCGACTACGCGGGAAACTCGGTACCATTGGGGCTCTCCTTCCGGCATCCGCGACACGACGACAGCGGAGACGGTAATGTAATTTTTGAGGCTTTGGGAGAGAGTACGCGAAATCTCACCGGGCTACAAGCAGGCGCTCGAAGGCTGCTGGAGCGAGATCACCATGAGCATCTCGCTCCCGGGTGGGAGGCGCTGTCTACTCCACCTCGATCCACCCCCCCTCGGGGATGAACCGCTTCTCCCGCGGATCGAGCCGGACGATGTAGGCGCCCCGGGCGCCCAGGCGGCGGGCGGGGCCGTAGGTGAGGGGCGGGACGGAGCCGGCGGCGAAGCCGCGGAGGGATTCGAGCTCGTCCACCAGCTTCTCGCGGCTGAGCTCGCGGCCGGCGCGCCGCAATCCTTCGATCAGGACGTCGGCGGCGGCGCGGGCGGACCCCTGGGCGGAGCCGGCTTCCGGCCCGGCGGGCGCGGTGGGGAGGGCGAGGAAGATCCTGCCCGTGAAAGCGGCGGGCGCGGCGAACAGGGATTGGTCCGCGGCCGCGCCGGTGGCCAGGAAGCGCGGATGCCAGCCGAGGTGGTCGGCGGCCTGGAGGAAGGTCAGGGCCTCGGCTCCCGAACCGAGAAAGAGAACGGGATCGGCCCGGGTCGCCGCCAGGCTCTTGATGTCGAAAGGCCCCGCCCCCGGACCGGTGCGCACGGTTTGCGGCGCCGGCCATCCCGACGCGGCGGCGAAACGGACCAGGGCCTTCCCCTGCGTCTCGACCCCCGGCAGCAGATAGAAGACGTAGCGGTTCAAGGGGAGCTCCTCGCGGGGGTGGACGGTGAACGGGCCCACCATCGGCACCCGCTTCTCCGCGAAGAGAGCGGCCAGCTCGGCGTCCGCGCCCGCGAAGAAGCCGGCGAGCCCGGCGAAGATCTCCTCGCGGTCGAGGAAGTCCGCGGTCCAGCTCCGCCGCTGGTCGGCCGGTTGCGGCGCCGCGAAGAAGCGCGCCTCCAGACGGCGGCCGTAGATCCCGCCGTCGCGGTTCACCGCCTCGAACCGCGCCGTGACGGCGGCGCGGACGGCCTCGCCCATCCCGCTCAGACGTCCGGCCGGCGGCAGCACGACGCCCACCCGCACGGCGGTGTCGCTCACTCCGGGATCGGTGCCGGTGCCGAGCTGCTGGAGGTAGGCGGCCAGATCCTCCATGTCCTGGAGGCTCATGCGGAAGCGCGGCATGGCCACGTGCAGCGGGTGGCCGGCCGGATCGACGCCCAGCGAAATGGCCCGCTTGAGGAGCTTCACGTCGTAGGGCGGATGCTTGCGCCCGCCGGGATGGGTGACGCCATAGGGGCGGGTGAGGGCCGTCCAGGTGAGGTCCGACGGCGCGACGCCCCCCTCGGGCCGCCCCTTGCCGTCGCGGCCGTGGCAGCCGGCGCAGGGCACGGCCGAGGCGGGCACCTCGACCCCGCCCTCGCTCATCACGGCGACGATCGGGCTGCCCGCGGGGCTGACCCCCTCCTGATAGATCCGCCGTCCGCGCTCGAGGCGCTGCCGGTCCGGCGGCGGCGACGGCGATGGCGCCGCCGCCGTGAGGACCGGCAGGAGGAGGAGGACGGCGGCGAGCGCGCGGGCTCCCCTCACTCCCCCCTCATCCTTCGCCCTTGTCGTCGACCACGCTGTCGACCACCGGCAGGATCTGCTCGACCGGGGAGAGGGCGAAGGCCTTCTTCCACAGGCCGGTCCGGTCGTTGCCGATGAGCAGCAGGGACTGGTGGTTGGAGGGCTCGTCCACCCACTGGCCGAGCTTGCGCAGGGCGGCCTCGACGTTCTCCTTCGAGCCGGTGAGGAAGTACCAGCCGGGCTTGGCGTGGAAGCGCGTCGCGTACTCCCGCATCTTCGCCGGCGTGTCGTGGACGGGATCGACGGAGATCGAGATCAGCCGCACGTCCTTGCCGACGCGGTCGCCGAGGTGCTCCTGGATTTTCGCCAGGGTGCCGCTCATCACCGGGCAGGCGCCGGTGCAGGCCGTGAACATGGGATTGATGACCACCGTCTTGCCCTCGAGCAGGTCGGTGTAGAGGCGCATCTCCCGGCCGTCCTGGTTCACCAGCTTGATGTCGCCGAAGTACTTGCGGGCGGGGGTCTCGGCGGCCGGCGGCGCGGCGATCTGATCGATCAGCTCGGCGATCCGGGCCGGCGCGGCCAGGCCGTAGGCCCGGGTCCACCGGTGGCTGGCGTCGTTGCCGAGCAGGACAAGGGGAGAGTGGTCGGCGATGCTCGGCGTGTAGACGCCGAGCGCCTTGAGCAGGCGGGTGATCTCGCCGCGGTCGCCGGTCACCAGGGTCCAGCCCGGACCGGCGCCGAACTTCTGGCTCCAGGCCTTCATGCGCTCGGGCGTGTCGGTCGCCGGATCGACCGAGACGGAGATCAGGTGCACGTCATGGCCCGCGCGGGCGCCGAGGATCTTCTGGAGCTTCGCGAAGTTGGCCCCCATCGGCGGGCAGATCGTGGTGCAGGTCGTGAAGACGAAATTGACCGCCACCACCCGCCCCTTGACCAGATCGGAGTAGAAATGGAGCGGCCTGCCGTCCTGGTCCACCACGGGGACGTCGGGAACGTTCAGGCCGTCGACCGCCTGGACCCCGGGTTTCGCCGGAGCGGGCGCCGCGGCCATCGCATGGTGATGCTCGTGGCCGTCCTGGGCTCCGGCTGGAAGCGAGAGCAGCAGGGAGAGCACGGCCAGAGCCGGGAGAGCGGTCCTCGTCGTCTTCATCGTCTTCATCGTAGCGATCATCGCGAGCCTCCTTGGGCCGCCGGGGTCTTCGCGGCCTCCGCCGTCAGCACGAGATAGGGGAGGCGGAACAGCAAAGATCTCAAGACTGATGTCTCCTGATGAAAGTCCTCGGGGACAAAAGATGGGCAAACTTTAGAGGAACGATCATTACAGCAACATTACAGCGAGAACGGGCGGCGGCCTTCACGGCCGCCGCCCGGCGCCTTCTTACATGGGGGGTGGAAGAATTTCGCAGCAACCAGGGACGCCAGGGACAGCAGGGACGTCAGGGACAACCACGGACCAGGGCCTGCTTGTCCCTGCCGTCCCTGCCGTCCCTTATGTCCCTGGGTTTCCTAGAACATGTACGCCAGCGCGAACGCCACCTGCGCGCCCATCATCATCAGGTACATGTGCTTCCACGAGGGGTGGTTCTCCGTCGTGGTGAGCGAGTCGGGATCGCGCAGCAGCAGCCAGACCGTGTAGGCGCCCCAGAGCGTGAAGATGACGCCGAAGGCGGTGAGAATCACCGGGTTGCCGGTGAGGATGGGGTGCGACGGGTTCTGCGGATCGCGCAGGTAGGCGCCCAGAGGCACGAAGAGCCAGGGGATCACGAAGAACGGCGCCATGATCCACGCCGCCTTCCTGGGACCGTAGAGGATCGGCAGCGTCTTGCAGCCGCCGGCGCGGTCCCCCTCCATGTCCGCGAAGTCCTTGGTGGAGGCGGCGCCGATCAGGAACAGGCCGATCACGCCGCCGATATACCAGGGCTCGGTAAAGGCGACGTGGGCCACCATCGCCCAGCCCGCCACCTTGAGCAGAACGCCGCGCGGAATCGCGATCGTGAAGTTGGCCAGCATGCCGCGGATCTTCGTCCGCCCCAGCTCGGGCGCCGAATAGATGAAGGTGAAGAGCAGGCCCGCGAGGTAGATGAAGAAGGTCGCGTGCTCGCCGACCGGCGCCGAGAGTTTCTCCCGCAGGGTGATGTACGGATATGGCACCACCAGCCAGGTGGGGATCAGCGCCAGCGCGTAGAAGATCCAGGAAAAGATCCAGGCCTCGCGCACCGAGAGCGCGCCGGTGACCAGCGGCCGGTTCGGCTTGTTGAGGCGGTCGATCTCCAGGTCGTAGATCTGGTTGATGGCGTTCGAGGCCGCGTTCATGAAGCTGGCGCACAGGGAACCGAGGATCACCGTGAACACCACGTTGAGGGTGACGCTACGGGAAGGATCCGGGTTGTGGATCGAGCCGAAGGCGCAGATCGCGCCCGAGACGATGCCCAGCAGCGGCGGCAGCAGCGTGAACGGCCGCGCGAGCTGCGAATAAAGAGAGAGCTTGGACATGGAGGACCTCAGGCGACCCAGGCCGCGAAGGCCGCCGCGACCAGCGCCCCCACCAGGGTATTCAGGAAGTTGAGCGCCTCGTTGTCGAGGAGCTGGCGCTTTTCGAGCGCGGCGCCCACCACGCTCTCGAACGTGGTGCCGACGAAGGCGGCGAAGACGACGATCGGCACGCCTTTCCACGAGAACAGCCCCAGCGCGGCGCCGAGAGCGGCGATCACCAGCGAGGCGAGGATCCCGGCGAGCGTCCCCTCCAGCGAGACCGCCCCCTCGGTGCCGCGCGGCACGGGGCGGAAGGTGGTGACGAGGTAGGTGCGGCGGCCGAGGAGCTGGCCGATCTCGCTCGACGCGGTGTCGGCGGCGGCGGTGGCGAAGGCGCCGGCGAAGGCCAGGGCGAAGAGCACGGGGTAGGGGGTCGCCGCCGCGAACAGGGCGCAGACGGTCGCGACGCCGGCGTTGGCGAGGGCGTGGCGCGCCCCGCGCCGCCCCTTGTCCTCCTGGGCGAGCTTGGCGGCGGCCTTCTTGCGGTAGCCGAGCTTGGTGGCCGCGCTGCCGAGGACGAAGAAGGCGAGCAGCAGGAGATACCCCCGCCAGTCCAGGAAGGCGTAGATCAGGAACCCCACCAGAAAACCGGCGACGACTCCCGAACGGTTCACCGTGCGCGCCGCGTAGGCCACGCCGGCGAGCGCCGCGTTGGCGGCGGCGGCGATCGCGAGCCGCATCGGCAGGTCGGGATCGGCCAGGAAGGCGTCCCAGCGCCCCTGGGTGAGGACGAGGCCGAGCAGGAAGAGCCCGGAGACGAGCGGCACGCCGAGGTTGTCATCCAGCCCCTGGGGCAGCGATTCGAGCGCGGCGGCGAGCAGGGCGGTGGCGAAGCAGGCCGCCAGGGCGAACGCCCATCCGTAAGCACGCTCCTGCGCCGGCGCCGTCCAGACCAGCAGCACGGCCGCGGCCAGGGTGCCGAAGAGGACGTAGGCGAGCGATCCCATCCAGCTCTTCCGCGGGTTCCAGGAGAGCTTTTGCCGGCCGATCGACATGCCCACCACCGAGGCCATGCCGTCGCCGAAGGCGAGGATCCCCCAGGCCGCCGCCGCCACCTCCAGCCGCTGGTAGAAGACCAGGATCAGCAGCAGCACGGCGAGCGGATAGAGGATGATGCCGATCGAGGCGCCGGAGTCCACCTCGTGCTGCCGCCAGAGCTTGCGGCCGCCGATGCGGGGGAGCAGAAAGAGATTGAAGCCGAGCGCGCAGGCGGCCAGGATCGCCGCCCAGAAAGGCCCCAGGTAACGCAGGGAGAAGGCGATCGTCCCCACGCCCATGTGGACGACCTTGCGGGCCAGCTCGCCACGAGTCAGTGCCATTTAGCGATTCCCCATCTGCCCGGTCTCTTTGAGCCAGGCGACCGTCGAGGCGAGCCCTTCCGCCAGCGTCCGCCAGCGGTAGCCGAGCTCCTTCTCCGCTTTCGCCGAGCTGTAGGCCCAGTCGTGCTTGTAGACCTCGACGAGATCGGGGGTGAGCTGCGGGGTGGTGCCGCGCAGGCCGGCCCAGGCCTTCTGCGCCGCTCCGGCCGCCTTGGCGATCGCGTCCGGGAAGCGCAGCGTGGGGATCTTCGCCCCGGTCGCTTTCCCGATCAGGCGATAGAACTCGCCGAGCGTGACGTTCTCGCCGCCGAGCACATATCTTCCTCCAAAGGGGCCGCCGGGCTCGGGCGCCTCCAGGGCGAGGGCGACGCCGCGGGCGACGTCGTCCACATAGACGTAGTTCCAGCGCCGGTCGGGGCTGCCGATCAGGCCCGGCAGGCGGCCGTGGACGAGGTCGAGGATGTGGCGCACGACGATGTTCCCCTCGGTCATCTCCCCCGGGCCGTAGATCACCCCCGGGTAGACCACGCTGAGCGGCGCGCCGTCGGCGATCGCCTTGCGGGCCGCGCGGTCGGAGAGGGTCTTGGTGCGCTCGTAGTCGTTGATCCAGGAGCGGTCGCGCGGCTCGGCGGACTCGTCGAGCACCCGGCCGTCGGTCGGCCCGAGCGCCATGAAGCTGGAGATGTAGAGCATGCGCTCGACAGATCCCGCCTCCTCGGCCGCGGCGAGGACCTTCTCCAGGCCGCGGACGTTGATGCGGTCGAACTCATGGCGCGGGGCGAGGATCTTGACCAGGGCCGCCGCGTGGATCACGGCCTCGCACCCCGCCAGCGCCCGGTCGAGGCTCGGGCGGTCGGTGACATCCCCCTCGGCGAACTCGATGCCCGCCGGGAACCGCTCCCGCGAGGAGCCGCGGCGCACCAGCAGGCGCAGCGTGTGCCGCCCCGAGAGCTCGGAGACGATGCGGCGCCCGAGAAAGCCGGTGCCACCGGTGAGGAGAATCTTCATGACGATTTTAGATTTTGAATTTTAGATTTTGGATTGGGAAAAGCCAAGACTCGCGAAGCCGAACGCTCCCGGTTCTGGAATCCAAATCTAAAATCCAAAATCCCTCCAGATATCCGCCAAGGCGTCGTCCAGGGTCCGCCGCGGCTCCCAGCCGAGGGCGCGCAGGCGGCCGGCGTCACCGGAAAGATAGGGGATGTCGAACGGTCGCGGAGGATAGACCCCCTCCTGCACCTCGGCGTGAACGCCCGAGATGGCGAGGAGGCGGTTGAGGGCGTCGCGCATCGGGACGGCGTGGCCGCTGGCCAGGTTGTAGATGCCCCCCCGGTCCCCCTTCTCCGCCAGCAGGCGGTAGGCCTCGGCGCCGTCGTCGACGTGGACGAAGTCGCGCGCGGTCGAGAGGTCGCCGACCTCGAGCACCGGCGGCCGCTCGCCCCGGCGGATGGCGGCGAGCTGCGTGGCCCAGGAGGCGAGGGCGAACTTGGGGGCCTGCCCCGGGCCGATCAGGTTGAACGAGCGGACGATCACGGCTTGGTGCGCCAGGGCGATCCGCTCGGCCGCCGCCTTGGTCAACGCGTAGGGGGTCTGGGGCGCCACGCGGCGGGACTCGAGGATCGGCTGCTCGCTCTCCGCCACTTGGCCGTAGACGTCGGCGCTGGAGGCGATCACCACCGGCCGGCCGTCGGCCGCGACGAGCACGTTCTCGGTCCCCGCGATGTTGACCCAGAAGTAATCGGACATCCGCTGCCAGTCCCACGACTCGCCGATGTGGGAGAGCCCCGCCAGATTCACGATCGCGTCGGGGGATGCCGTCCGCACCGCCCGCTCCAGGGCGGCACGGTCCAGGAGGTCGGCCTCGAAGAGCTCGGCGCCCTCCAGATCGGGGCGGGCGTCGACATAGGTGCCGCTCACCCGGTCCCCCCGCGCGAGGAGATGACGGGCGAGCCGCGAGCCCACGAAGCCGCCGACGCCGGTGATCAGGACGTGCATCAGTTGATCACAGGCCGCATCAGGCGTGGCGCTGCTTGCGGTGGGTGAGCGTCTTGCGCCAGTACTCGAGCAGGTCGCCGACGGTCTGCTCGAACGGGATCCGCGGCTCCCAGCCGGTGTCGGCCCGGAACTTCGAGCTGTCGCCAATCAGGATTTCGACGTCGGAGGGGCGCAGGCGCTCCGGATCGACCTCGATACTGACCTCGACCTTCGAGTGCGAGAGCACGAGGCTCAGCATGTCGCGGATCGAGATCCCGTGGCCGGTCGCGATGTTGTAGACCTCGCCAGGCTTGGCCTTGGTGACCGCGAGCCAGTAGGCGCGAACCATGTCGCGCACGTCGGTGAAGTCACGGATGGCGTCGATGTTGCCCACCCGGATCACCGGCTCCTGGAGCCCCAGCTCGATCGCCGCCACCTGGCTGCAGAAGTTGGAGGTGACGAAGACCTGCCCGCGCCGCGGCCCGGTGTGGTTGAAGCCGCGGGTGCGAACGGACTTGATGCCGTAGCTCTGGAAATATTGATAGCCGAGGTAGTCCTGGGCGACCTTGGAGACGGCGTAGGGGGAGAGCGGGCGCAGCGGGTTGGTCTCCTTGATCGGCGTCTCGTCCGGCAGCACCAGGCCGTACTGCTCGCTGGAGCAGGCGATCTGCACCACCGGATCGAGCTTCAAGGCGCGGATCGCCTCGAACAGGTTGGTCTGCCCGGTGACGTTGGTAACGATGGTGTCGTTGGGCGCGTTCCAGCTCGCCGGCACGAAGCTCTGCGCGGCGAGGTGGAAGATGTAGTCCGGCCGGGTGACCTCGAGCGCGTGATGCATCGACGTGTAATCGCGCAGGTCGGCCTCGACGAGCTTGATGTGCTTGTCCAGATGCTCCACGTTGTCCATGCGGCTGCGCCAGCGGAAGGTGCCGAAGACCTCCACGTCCGGGTGCTCCGCGAGCAGATACTCCGCCAGGTGGGACCCGGCGAAACCGGTGATGCCGGTGATCAGTGCCCTCATCGATTCCTCACTTTCCGCGATGCCGCGATTGCCGCGATTGCCGCAGCCAGGCCAGCGTCTCGACCAGACCCTCTTCCCAGGGCTCCACGCGCCGGCCGGCAAGATGTTCGAAGCGCCCGACGTCCAGGACCGAGTAGGCCGGACGGGGCGCGGGACGGGGAAATTCCGTGGTGGTGACAGGGACCACCTCGACCGCGCCAGACCACAGGCGGGCGATCTCGACCGCGAAAGCGTACCAGGAGACGGGCTCCCGGTTCTGGAAATGCACGACCCCGGTGGTTTCCCACAACGCGAGGTCGAGCAGCGCGCGGGCGAGCGACGCCGTCGAGGTGGGGCAACCCTGCTGGTCCGCCACCACCCGCAGCGGCAGCCGGCCGGCCTCGATCAGGCCCACCATGGCGGCCACGAAGCTGGGCCCGCCGGGGCCGAAGAGCCAGCTCGTCCGCACCACCACGGAGCGGTCGTAGGCGAGCGCCCGGCGCTCCCCCTCGAGCTTGCTCTGGCCGTAGACGGAGAGCGGCGCCGTCGGCGCATCCTCGCGGTACGGCTCACCCGCCTTGCCGTCGAAGACGTAATCGGTGGAGACGTGGACGAGCCGCGCTCCCGCTTGGCTCGCCAGGTCGGCGGCGTGGGCCACCCCCTCGCCGTTAACCGCGAACGCCAGCTCCCGTTCGGTCTCGGCGGCGTCGACCTTGGTGTATGCCGCGCAGTTGACTACCACGTCGGGGCGGAAGCGCTCCGCCCAGCCGAGGAGCCGGTCGCGGTCGGTGAGATCCCCCTGCGTCCGGGAGAGCCCGAGAGCCGCCCAGCCACGGGAGCGCGCCGCGGCCACCACCGCGGACCCGAGCATGCCGGTGCCACCCAGAACCAGGCACCGCATCTAGCTGATCCCGACCTCCGAGTTGTCCCCGAGCATGAAGCGGTAGGCCTTGGGCTTGAAGTCGGTCTTGACGATGCGCACGTTGCGGCCGATCAGCGAGCCGTCGATGCGCAGCGGGATGTCGCGGATCTCGGAGTCGGCGAGGACGATCGAGTTCTCCATCTCGCAGCGCACCAGCGTGCAGCGCTCGCCGATCGAGGTGTAGGGACCGACGAAGGCGTGCTCCAGCCGGGCGCCGTCGCCGATCACCACCGGCCCGCGCACCAGGGAGTCGATCAGCTCGACCCCCTCGCCGATCTGCACCCGCCCCTCGATCCGGCTGCCGGAGCCCAGAGAGACAGGACCGCCGCCGCGCCGGACCTCCATCCCCTCGAGCACGATGCGGTTGGCCTCCAGCATGTCGTCGAGCTTGCCGGTGTCCTTCCACCAGCCGCGGACGATGTGGGGGTGGACGTCGAGGCCGCGCTCGATCAGGTCCTGGATGGCGTCGGTGATCTCCAGCTCGCCGCGGGCGGACGGCTGGATCCGCCGCACCGACTCGAAGATCGAGGCGTCGAACATGTAGACGCCGACCAGCGCCAGGTTGCTCTTCGGCTCCGGCGGCTTCTCGACCAAGCGGCGGACCTTCCCCTCGGCCGTCAGCTCGGCCACTCCGAACTGCTCCGGGTTGGGAACCTCGGCGAGCAGGATCTCGGAGTTGCAGCCGAGCTCCCGGAACTCCGAGACCAGCTCGGCGATGCCGCCGGCGATCAGGTTGTCCCCCAGGTACATGACGAACGGGGAGTCGCGGAGGAACTCCTCGGCGATCAGCACGGCGTGGGCGAGGCCGAGCGGGGCCTCCTGGGGGATGTAGGTCACCCGCGCGCCGAAGCGCGAGCCGTCGCCCACCGCGGCGCGGATCTCGCTCCCGGTCTCGCCGATGATGATGCCGATCTCCTCGATGCCGGCGGCGACGATCGACTCGATGGCGTAGAAGAGCACCGGCTTGTTGGCCACCGGCACGAGTTGCTTGGCGGAGGTGTAGGTGAGCGGGCGCAGGCGCGTCCCCTTGCCTCCCGAAAGGATCAGGCCCTTCATCGTGTCTCCGGCGTCCCCCTGGCGTTCTAGGGTTGGATGGTCGAGCTGCGGCTGTTCAGATCGAGGAACGTGCCGACGTTCTTGAGGGAGAGCGAGAAGCGGATCTCGCGGTCGTTCAACAGCCCCAAGGCTCCGAGCTTGGATTCCCGGAACTCGAGCCGCAGCCCATAGCACTGGGAGTTGTAGTTCATCGCGGCCTGGTAATACTGCAGGAGCTGCTGCTCGAAATCGTAGTTGATCTGCCCCTCGAGCCGCATGTGCCACGCCGGGACGTTGAAGGCGCCGCTCAACCGCGTCTGGTTTTGCTGCGACTTGCCGGTCTCCGGGCGCGAGCGGGTGAACCAGGTGGCGGCCACCTGGTTGCCGGCGCCGAACGCGTAGCTGCCGGTGAGGCCGGTCGCGGAGATCCCCTTGAACAGGGTGTCGTAGCTGGCCGTCACCGTCAGGCTGATCTTCTCGGTCGGGTTGAACCGCAGGAGCGTGTCGAGCGGGCCGGCCTGGCTGGTCAGCGTGCCGTCGCCCGACCGCTGCAACGGCTGGGTGTCGTCGAAGCTGTAGTTGCGGGCGATCTCGAAGAGCAGGATCTCGCGGGCGACGCCGGTCTCGGTGTTGGGCTTGCCGAGCAGGCGGTTGTCGAGCGCGATGCGGCCGGCGTTGTTCGCGAACTGGTTGTCGATCTCGTCGAACCGTGGGGTGGTCGCGACATCCTGGTCGTCGACCTGCCCCTGGTACGTATAGGTGAAGCGCGGCTCGATGATGTGCTTGAACTTGCCGAGGTTGCCCAGCTTGCCGTTGAAGATCTTGGAGACCGAGGGGCCGACGATCTGCGCGCTCGCGAACGGGAAGGCGCGGGTCAGGGCGTTGCCGGTGAACGCCGTCTGGGTCTGGTTCAGGCTGTCGCCGTACCAGGTGAGCCGCTCGCCGCCGGTCAGCGCCAGGTTGAGCCAGGGGAACGTCTTCACCGGCAGGGTGACCTGCGGGAAGAGGTCGAAGCGGCCGTACTGCCCCTGGTAGGCGCTGGGCTTGCTGACGTCGAGGTACGACGCCGTGCTGGCAACCTCGAGGTAGAACGGCGTCTTGGCGATCTGGGTCGAGCGCAGGCGGTACTGGAGCTCGGGGAGCCGGCGCTGGACCAGCGTGTCGTCGGTCAGCAGGTTGCCGAACGTCTCGCGGCTGTTGAGCAGCAGGTTGACGAGGTGCGGCCCCCAGTTGCCGGTCACGAAGGCGCGGCTCTCGATGAACCGCTGGGTGTTGCGGTCGAAGTCGCGCTCGAAGTCCTGGAACCAGTTGAAGTCCGAATAATCCTGGTACTGGACGACGGCGCGCATCCCGCGCGGCAGGTCGTTGGTGGTGTGGTTGAGCTCGACCTTCCAGCGCCACTCCCGGGACTCGGGGTCGTAGATCGAGTAGCCGATGAAATCGCCCTTGGTGCCGGCCGTCGGAGCGTAGCGGAACTCGTTGCCGAGGCCGAGAAAACCCGTGGAGTAGGTATCCAGGTGGAACGTCGTGTCGTAGCTGCGGCCGAGCGTCTGGAAGTAGGCGAAGCCGAGCTCGCCGCCGCGCCGGTCGGAGTAGCCGATGTTGGGGATCAGGAAGCCGGAGCTGCGGTCGCTCTTCACCGGCCAGAGCAGGTAGGGCGTATAGAGGACCGGCAGGGTCTTCGCCCGCATCGTGGCGCCGTGCACGCGGGCATAGCCGTCGACCTGGACCGTCGCTTCCCGGATCCGGAAGCTCCAGTCGGGGACCGGCTGGGTGCAGGAGGTGAAGACGCCGTCCTTGATCACATACGTGTCATCGCCCGTCTTGTCGACCTGGTCGCCGGTGAAGTGGTAGTCCGGGGCGACCTGGCCGGTGGCGTGGCGGATGGTGCCGGTCTTGCTGTCGAGGTTGAACGTCAGCGAGTCCCCCGCCAGCCGCCGCGGCCCCTGGTCGAGGATGACGTGGCCCATGGCGATGACGGTCTTGGTCTGGAGATCGATCTCCAGCTCGTCGGCCTTGAGGTCGAGGTCCTGGTACTTGAGCTGGACCTCGCCCGAGAGCACCGCGTAATCCTCGCGCTTGTACTCGAGGTTCGCGGCGCTGCCGGCCGCGGCGCCGCCGCCGCGCTCGGTGGGGAACTTGAGCTGGAAATCGAGCCGGTCCGGACCCGCCCCGGGCGGCCCTGCCGGCGCCGCGGGCGCGGCCGGGACCGTGGGCTTCGGCGGCGTCGTGCCGGCGGCCGGCGGCGTGGCAGCTCCAGGGGCCGCGGCTCCAGGGGTCGCGGTGGCCGGAGCCGCCGGAGCGGACGGCGGCGAATCGGGGGCTCCGGACGGCGGCGGCGTTCCCGGCGTGGGAGCCACCGAGCCGACCGGACCCGTGGGCACCAGCGGTGGCTGGTCCTGGGGGTGCTGGCTCTGGGCCTGCTGCGCCGCGGCGGGCAGACCCATGTAGAAGGCCAGCAGCAGGGCGGCCGATGGAGTGAGTCGATTTCCGTGCATGAGCGCGGCGGTTAGTCTACGCGCTCGACGATCATCGCGGTAGCCTCGCCGCCGCCGATGCAGATGGCGGCACAGCCCAGACGGGCGCCGCGCTCGCGCATCGTATGCAGCAGCGTGACCAGGATACGGGCGCCGGAGGCGCCGATCGGATGGCCCAGCGCCACCGCGCCACCCCGGAGGTTGACGCGGTCGGCCGGCAGCTCGAGGTCGCGCTGGAAGGCCAGCGCCACCACCGCGAAAGCCTCGTTGATCTCCCACAGATCGATGTCGGCCGCCTTGAGCCCGGCCCGCTCGAGCACCTGGCGGACGGCCCCCGCCGGCGCGGTCGTGAACCACTCGGGCTTCTGGGCGATCGTGGAGTGGGCGACGATGCGGCCGAGCGGCTTGACGCCCCGCCGGGCGGCCTCGGCGGCGGTGGTCAGCACCAGGGCGGCGGCGCCGTCGTTGATCTTGCTGGCGTTGCCGGCGGTCACCGTCCCGTTCTCCTTCTGGAAGGCGGGGCGCAGGGTCGAGATCTTGGCGAGATCGACCTTGAACGGCTCCTCGTCGCGGTCGACGACGACGGGATCGCCCTTCTTCCCCGGGATCTGGACGGGGACGATCTCCTCGGCGAACAGCCCCTTCTCGGTGGCCTCGCGGGCGCGCCGGTAGCTCTCGAGGGCGTAGGAGTCCTGCTCCTCGCGGCCGAACTTGTACTCGGCGGCGCAGGTCTCGGCGCAGCTCCCCATGTGGAGGTCGCCGTAGGGGTCCCACAGCCCGTCGTGGACCATCGAGTCGATCAGCTTGCCATGGCCCAGGCGGAGTCCGTCGCGGACGCCGGGGGCCAGATAGGGAGCCTGGCTCATGCTCTCCATGCCGCCGGCCACGACGTACTTGAAGTCGCCGCAGCGCAGGTCGTTGGCGGCGATCATCGCCGCCCGCATGCCGGAGCCGCAGACCTTATTGAGGGTGATGGCGCCGGTGGCGACCGGGCAGCCGGCGGCGATCGCCGCCTGGCGGGCCGGGGCCTGCCCCTGGCCGGCGGTGAGGACGCATCCCATGTTGACCTGCTGGATCTCTTCAGGCGTCAGGCCCGCGCGCTCGATGGCGGCGGCTATCGCGCGCGCCCCGAGGGCGTGCGCGGAAAGGCTCGAGAGCGCACCCTGGAAGACTCCGATCGGGGTGCGCACCGCGCTCAAGATAACGACGTCGTCCATGACCTCTCCTGTGAAGCACTTTGGGGGAGTTGCTGGCCGCTGGCGCGGCCTGCGGACCGGGACCGCGATCCTAGCATGACTTCCCGACAGATCGCTCCCGGCCATCGACAACGGTACAATGCGCCCGGGCATGCGTTTCCTGGGCATCGACTTTGGCGAGAAACGGATCGGGCTGGCGATCTCCGACCCGGATGGGCGGCTCGCCGTCCCGCTCGCCACCCTGGAGCGGCGCAACGACCGCTCGGCCCTGCGGCAGATCGCCGAGATCGCGCGCGAGGAAAAGGTCGAGCGGCTGGTCCTCGGCGAGCCGGTGAACCTCGACGGACAGCGCGGCGCGATCGCCGGGCGGGTCCGCCGCTTCGGCGCCCGGCTGGCCGAGATGACCGGGCTCCCCGTCGAGTGGGTGGACGAGGCGCTGACCAGCGCCGAGGCGGCCGGGCGGCTGCGCCAGGCCGGCATCGCCACCCGCCACCAGCCGGGGCGGATCGACGCGGTCGCCGCCCAGATCCTGTTGCAGGATGCCCTGGACCGGGACGCCCGGGGCTGACGACCCTGAACGAGCAAGGAGACGCGGTGGCACGAGGGACGGCGGTACGAGGGAAAAATGCGGGGCGCGGCAAATCCGGAGGCGGGCGCAAGGTCGGAATCGGCCTCGGCATCCTGCTGCTCCTGCTCATGGTGCCCGCCGGCCTGGCGGCCTGGTCCTGGCTGAAGCTGCAGCGCCCCTACAAGGGCTACGCGGGGACCGCGAAGACGGTCTCCATCGCGCCCGGCACCGGGGTGGCCCAGATCCTCCAGAACCTCGAACGCCAGGGAGTGCTCGCCGACGCCAAGCTCGCCCGCGCCTACCTGATCTTCCAGGGGGAGCCCAAGATCCAGGCCGGCCAGTACCGGTTCAGCGGCGCTCTCACCACCGGGCAGGTGCTGAACAAGCTGGTGAAGGGGCAGATCGTCAACCGCACGGTGACGATCATCGAGGGGCTCACCCTGGAGGAGACCGCCGAGCAGCTCGCCCGCGAGGGGTACGGGCGGCGCGAGGTCTTCCTCGACCTGATGCGCTCGCCGCGCCTGATCGCCAGCCTCGATCCCGACGCCCCGGACCTCGAGGGCTATCTCTTCCCCGAGACCTACAGCTTCGCCGTCGGCGCCAGCGAGCGGGAGATCGTCGAGACCCTGGTCAAGACCTTCCGCCAGCGCTTCGAGCGCGACGTCCGCCCCCGCCTCGCCACCGGCTCGCCCGGCCGCAGCATCCGCCAGGTGGTGACGCTCGCCAGCATCGTCGAGAAAGAGGCAAAGGCGCCCGCCGAGCGGCCGCTGATCGCCGCTGTCTACCGCAACCGCCTGGACCGCAGGATCGGCCTGGCGGCGGACCCCACCGTCATCTACGCCCTGAAGCGCGTCGGCCGCTGGAACGGCAACATCCGCCGCGAGGACCTGCGGATGGACTCCCCCTACAACACCTACCGCTACGCCGGCCTCCCCCCCGGGCCGATCTGCTCGCCGGGGCTCGCCAGCGCCGCCGCCGCCGCGGCGCCGGCCAACGTCCCCTACCTCTACTTCGTCAGCCGCAACGACGGCACCCACGTCTTCTCCCAGACGCTCGCCGAGCACAACCGCAACGTCGACCTCTGGCAGCGCAAGTACTGGCGGGACCGCTGGGCCGCCGAGCGGCGCGAGCGCGAGGCCGGCGGCCGCTAGAGAGCCTTCCTCCGCATTTCTTTATTGACAGTTCCGTATCTCTGGTGTATCAAAGCGGGTAGGAACAGTCCACAACAGTACTGCTGCGCCGCCTCTTCCGAGTGGAGGGCCGCTTTGAAAATGGCGGCGCGCCGTCCGAGAGGAGGCATCTGATGAATATCCCGGAGGAGTTTGGGAAGTATCTGCTTCTCAAGAAATTGACCGAGGATCCCCTCGGCGAGACCTTTCGCGCCGGCAGGGCCGGCGGCAGCGGCATGGAGCAGGTGGTCCTGCTCCGCGTCTTCAACGGCAAGGGGCTCGACGGCGAGAAGCTCTGGGCCCGGGTCTCGGGGCGGGCCGCCGTCCAGGAGATCCTGAAGAGCCCCAATATCGGCAACGGCGTCGATCTCGGCCGCGTGCGGAGCTTTCCCTATACGGCCTACGACTACATCTCGGGCAAGAGCCTCGCGACGGTCTTCGCGCAGTCGGCCCGGCAGCACTCCCCCATCCCCACCGACCATGCCCTGCTGATCGCCGAGCGCCTCGCGCTGGCGCTGGCGGCGGCCAACGAGAGCCGGATCCAGGACGAGCGGCTGCTGCACGGGTTCGTGGTGCCGCACCTGGTGATGATCTCGAACGAGGGGGAGACCCGCCTGCTCGGCTTCGAGGTGGCTCCCGGCCTGCGCGATCTCGCCGCCGGCGGCTGGCAGGACCCGGCGCTGCGCCCCTATCTCGCGCCCGAGGCCCTGAGCGGCAGTCCGACGGCCAAGTCCGACGACGTCTATTCGCTGGGCGCCATCCTCTTCGAGCTGCTGACCGGCGAGCGCCTGCCGGCGGCCCCCGCCGAAGGGTACGCGGCGTTTTATGCGGGCGTCATCGACGCCGCTCAGCTCCCCAACGAGGGGACCGGGCTGCCGGAGCCGGTCGCGGCCCTGCTCAAGAAGAGCCTGGTGCCCCGCGAGCAGCGGATCGCCGACGCGGTCACCTGGCACAAGACGCTGTCGAAGCTGATGATCGACAGCAACTTCAGCCCGACCACCTTCAACCTCGCCTTCTTCATGCACAGCCTCTTCCGCGACGAGATCGAGCGGGAGAACCAGGAGGTGCAGGCCGAGAAGAAGCTCGAGCTGGCGCCGCGGCCGGCCGCTCCGGCCCCGGTGCCGGTGGCCGCTCCGGCCGCCGCGATGCAGGACATGCGCGAGGCGACCGGCGCGCGCGGCGTGCGCGAGGCCACCTTGCCGGGGACGCGCATGCAGGGGCACCAGGCGGCGGAGCCCTCGAAGAAGCCGCTCTGGATCGGGATCGCCGCGGCCGCCGTGATCGCCCTGGCCGCCGGCGGCTACTTCCTCTTCGGGCGCGCCGAGGCGCCGGTCGCGTCGGCGCCCGCCATCCCGCCCCCCGCCCAGGTGGCGTCGATGCCAGGGGGCCTGCAGCCCGCGGCCGCCCCGGCCGTGGGCACGGCCAGCCCGACACCGGAGGAGCTCCAGGCGCAGATCCAGACGATGTTCGAGGCCCGCAGCAAGGAGATGGAAGACAAGCTGAAGGGGCAGTACGACGACCGCATCAAGCAGCTCCAGCAGCAGCTCCAGGAGAGCAAGAAGGCCGAGCCGGCTAAACTGGAGCGGATCGCCGAGAAGGTCGATCCGCCGGCCCCGGCGCCGGTGGAGACCCGCGCCGTGCCGAAGCCCGAGACCGCCGCGCCGCCGCAGGTCACCCCGCCGCAGCCCGCCGCGCAGACTCCGGCGGTCGAGAAGCCGGCGCCCTCTCCGGCCCCGGCCAACCCCGCTCCGTCCCAGCCGGCGGTCCCCAGGCCGCAGGCGCAGGTGCAACTGGGGGACCTGGTGCAGCCCGGGGCCGGAGTGGCGGCGCCCAAGCTGTCCTCCAACCTCGATCCCCGCTACCCGCCCGCGGCGAAGCGCCTCAACCGCTCGGCCCAGGTGGATATCAAGGTGCTGGTGGACGAGCGCGGCCAGGTTCTGGACGCCGACCGCATCGGCGCCAAGGCCGGTTTCGGCTTCGACGAGGCGGCCATCGACGCGGCCCGCAAGGCGCGCTTCCAGCCCGCCATCAAGGACGGCATCCGGGTGAAGATGTGGACCACCCTGCGGGTGAACTTCAAGCCGATGTAGAGGATGTGCAGATCGCCGGCAAGCAAAAGGGCACCCCGCGGGGTGCCCTTTTCATTTCGGACGCGGGAAAGAAATTACAGGTCGGCGTTCTTGAGGCTGGCGACCAGCTTCTGGATGCAGGGCTTCATCACCTTGTCGAACATCCGCTCGTCGTCGACGCCGCCACCGTAGCCGAAGACCGACACCTTGACGGTGGACTCCTCCTGGCTGGCCTCGTCGGCCCAGGCGATCTCGCCCGTGCTGGTGTCGATGATGCGGGCGTTCAGCGCCGCCACGAACTTCTTCTTGCCGGCGAAGACGCCGCCGCCGCCGCCGCCCACGTTGGTGTTGCCGTACTCGGTCACGGCGCCGGTCAGCAGGTAGTTGACGCCGAGCAGCTTGCCGACGCGGATGGCGGTCTTCGGATCGACGTCGCCCGAGAGGGTGAGCCCCTTCTCCTTCATCAGGGCCTCGAGCTGCTCGCGCTCGACGACGCGGAACTTGCCGCTCTTGACCAGCTCGGTGACGAAGACGTCCTGGGCCGCCTCGGCGCCGCCCTTGTACCACCACTGGTTGTCCGCCTTGTTCTTGAACTCGAGGACGGCGATACGGGGCTTGTCAGCCTTGCCCGCCGCCTGGATCAGGCCCGGTGCCGCGAGGATCGCGAGCAGCAGGGCACCGCAAATTGCGAGAGACGAAACGCGCTTCATGATAGGAGCCTCCTTCAAGGGGAAAGACTTGGTTCCCCGATTTTACCTGAGAACGCTCGTCCGCCAACAATTCCCTCAACCGGCCCCCTCGGCGGAGAGCTCTTGCGCGTCCACCACGCAGAGCGCCGTCATGTTCACGATGTCGCTCACCTCGAGGCCGCTCTGGAGGACATGGACCGGCTTGGCCATCCCCAGCAGGACCGGGCCGATCGCCTCCGCTCCGGCCAGCCGCCAGATCAGCTTATAAGCGATGTTGGCCGACTGCAGCTCGGGGAAGATGAGGACGTTCGCCGGCTGCCGCAGCCGGCTCCAGGGGTAGCTCTCCTGGAGCATCCGCTCGAAGACGGCGGTGTCGGCCTGCATCTCGCCGTCGATCTCCAGCTCCGGCTCCTGGCGGGAGACGATCTCGACGGCGCGGCGCACCTTGCGCGCCGACGGGTGGTTGTTGGAGCCGAAGTTCGAGAACGAGAGCATAGCGACCCGGGGCACGACACCGAAACGGCGGGCGAACGCGCAGGTGAGCAGGGCGATCTCGGCCAGCTCCTCGGGAGTAGGGTCGATGTTCACCGTGGTGTCGGCGAGGAAGAACAGGCGGTCCTGGAGGATCAGGACGTAGGCGCCCGAGACCCGCCGCACGCCGGGGCGCGTGCCGACGATCTGGAGGGCCGGGCGGATCGTCTCGGGGTAGGACTGGGTGAGCCCCGAGATCAGGCCGTCGGCGTCCCCCATCTCGACCATCATGGTGCCGAAGTAGTTGCGCTGGCGCATCCGCTTGCGCGCCTCGACCAGGGTCATGCCCTCGCGCTGCCGCATCTCGTGCAGGTGCTGGACGTAGGGCTCGAACTTCTCGCAGCTCTCGTTGTGAATGATGGTGATGCGCTCCTCCGGCAGGTCGAGGGCGCGCAGCCGGTCGGCGATCATCTCCCGGCGGGCGAGCAGGATCGGGTGCGCGATCCCCTCGTCGACCAGAATCTTGGCGGCGCGCAGGATCTGCTCGTGCTCCCCCTCGGGGAAGACCACCCGCCGGGGGGAGCGTCGCGCCTGGTCGAGGATGCCGCGCATCAGCTCCAGCCGGCGGGAGATCAGCGTCTCGAGCCGCCGGTGGTAGGCCTCGAAGTCGGGGATCGGCACCCGCGCCACCCCGGTCTCCATCGCCGCCCGCGCCACCGCCGGCGGAACGCGCAGCAGCACGCGGTAGTCGAACGGCTTGGGGATCAGGTACTCGCGGCCGAAGCGGAGCGACTCGAGGCCGTAGGCGCGCAGCACCGCGTCGGGCACGTCCTCGCGGGCGAGCCCGGCCAGGGCTTTCACCGCGGCGAGCTTCATGGCGTCGTTGATGTCGGTCGCCCGCACGTCGAGCGCGCCGCGGAAGAGGAAGGGGAAGCCGAGGACGTTGTTGACCTGGTTGGGGTAGTCGCTGCGGCCGGTGGCGATGATGGCGTCCTCGCGGGCCGCCCGCACCTCCTCGTAGCCGATCTCGGGGTCGGGATTGGCGAGCGCGAAGACGATCGGGTCGCGCGCCATCCCGCGGATCATCTCCTGGCTCACCACGCCGCCGACCGAGAGGCCGATGAAGACGTCGGCGCCGACCAGGGCCTCGGCCAGGGTGCGCGCCGGGGTGTCGGCGGCGAGCAGCCCCTTGTAGGGGTCCATGTCCTCGGTCCGCCCCTGGTAGACGACGCCGGTCTTGTCGCACAGGATGATGTTCGGCCGCCGCGCTCCGAGCTCCAGGTAGAGGCCGGCGCAGGCGAGGGCGGCGGCCCCCGCGCCGGAGAAGACGATGCGGGCCTCCTCGATCTTCTTGCCGGCCACGGCGAGGGCGTTGAGCAGCGCGGCGCCGGAGATGATCGCCGTCCCGTGCTGGTCGTCGTGGAAGACCGGGATGTTCATCTCCGCCTTCAGACGGCGCTCGATCTCGAAGCACTCGGGGGAGCGGATGTCCTCGAGGTTGATGCCGCCGAAGGTCGGCTCGAGGAGCTTGACGGTGCGGATGAACTCCTCGGGGTCGGTGGTGGCGACCTCGATGTCGAAGACGTCGATGTCGGCGAAGCGCTTGAAGAGGACCCCCTTGCCTTCCATCACCGGCTTGCCGGCGAGGGCGCCGATGTTGCCCAGCCCGAGCACCGCGGTGCCGTTGCTGATCACCCCCACCAGGTTCCCCTTGGCGGTGTACTCGTAAGCCAGGAGGGGATCCCGCTCGATCTCCAGGCAGGGGTAGGCGACGCCGGGGGTGTAGGCGAGCGAGAGGTCCCGCTGGGTGGCGGTGGACTTGGTGGGGACGACCTGGATCTTCCCCTTCCGCCCCTGCGAGTGATAGGCGAGCGCGTCCTCGCGGCTGATTTTCTTGGAGCTCATAGAGGGAATGGATCTTACTAGATCGAGGCGGCAAGGCCCTGCCGGGGGATCTATGGGCCGCCCGCAGGGCGGAATTTATCCAGCCTGGGGTGTCAACCCCAGGTAGGGGTGCATCCGAGGATTCCCAAGTCCAAAACAATCCAAATCCCTTCAGGGGTGGCCGACTGGTTGCGATCGGCCACCCCTGAAGGGGTTTGGATTTTGAGGGCTCTCCCACCTGGGGTTGACACCCCAGGCTGGATAAATTCCGCCCTGCGGGCGGGCCACCTCGGCTAAGCTCCCCCCATGATCGTCGTCCCGGAAGGCCCTACGCTGCTGCTCGTCACCCAGCCCGACCATGCCCATTTCTCGGGAGAGCTGCTGTCGCTCTGGCGCGCCGGCGGCCTGCCGGACCATCCGCGGCGGGACGACCTGCTGTTCGCCGCCCGCGAGCACGACAACGGCTGGCGCGAGGCCGACGCCGCCCCGCGCTGGAACGCCGAGAGCGGACGCCCCCACGACTTCATGACCCTCCCCCGGCAGGAGCGGATCGAGATCTGGGAGCGCGGCACCTGCCGGTTCGCGGCGGAACGCCCCTACGCGGCCCTGCTGATCACCCGCCACGCCCTCAACCTCTTCGGCGGCCGCCGCGGCGAGGAGGAGTGGGACCCCTTCCTGGATTTCCTGGACGATTTCGAGGGCAGCCTGCTGGAGGAGACCGGCGCCGGGCGGGACGAGGTGGAGGCGGACTACCCGCTGATCGACCTCGCGGACCTGATCTCGCTCACCGCCTGCATGCGGAGGAGCGAGCCGGTCGAACGGCACGGGGTGCGGATCGTGCCCGCGCCCGGGGCGGAGCTCGGCCTCGCTCCGTTCCCGCTCGCCGGGGCGACCACCTTCCGCGTCCCCTGCCGCCGCATCCCGCTACGGGAGTACCGGGGGGATGCCGATTTCGGCGGCGAGCTCGCCGCCGCCCGCTGGGAAGAGATGACCGTGCGGATCGCGGAGGCCGTCAACCCGGAGCCTTGAGGCGCGGCCGCTTCGTTCCAGGCTGCCCAGGCGGCAGCACCATCTGCTCGAAGACCCGGCGGTAGAGGAGCAGCAGGTCGGTGAACACCTGGCTGAAGGCCTGATCGGTGGTGTCGGCCAGCAAGGTGTTGCCGTTGTTGTGGAGCGGGGGCATGTAGAGCGGCCCCTCGGCAGGCTCGTCGGCGGTGATGGCCGGAATTTCGCCCTCCCGCTCTCCCCCCTCTTCAGCGGCGCTTTCTTCTTCCCCGGCTTCGGCCCGCGCCAGGTCGGCCGCCCGGCGGTCCACCAGATAGAGGGTGTAGAAGAACTCGAAGTAGCCTACCTTCAGGGCATTGAGCACCTTCTCCAACGAGTCCAGCTTGGGCAACTCCTTGCCGTTCTCATACTTGGAGAGCTGGCTCTTGCCGATTCCCGCCTCGCGGGCGACGCGGGCCTGACTCTTCCCTCGGAGCTCGCGCAGGAGGCTGAGCGTCCGGCCCAGATTGACGAACATGGCCATGCGCGAAATGTATCGGCTTCCCGACACCCATTGCAAGCACAAGTTACTGAAAGGAATGAGCTTACGTCTACGAGTAGTTACCGTTCCCGGATACCTGGAGACCCGGAACGCGCCGCGGAATCCGAATCGTAACGGAGTTCGGTAACTTATGATGCCTGGAGAGATCCAGGGACCGGCTCAGCCCTTGCGCTTGGCGCCCGGCCGGCGTTTGGTTCCCGGTGCCGGCGCTTTCGGCGGGGTGGCGGCGGCCGGCTCGCCGCCGGAGGGTCCGGGCTCGGGGTTCTTCGGGATGACCCGGAACAGGACGACCAGATCGCCGACCTCGAAGGCGCCCTGCGCGACCGGATGCGGCTGGTGGAGCGTCGCGTCGACGAACGATTCGACCCGGTTCAGGAGGTCCTGGATCTCCTGCGGCCAGTTCCCCTCGCCATCGGCCTCGCCGGGAACGGCGCCGGGCTGCTGGCGCTCGACCGCCAGCGCCTCGGACTCGACCATGTCGTAGCGGCGGAAGAACTCGCGCCGGCTCACCCCCTGGGCGCCCAGGATCTTGGCCAGCGTCGAGAGCGTCGCCTCCTGGCGGCTGTTCTCGATCCGTGAGAGCTGGCCGCGCCCCAGCTCGGCCGACTTGCCGAGATCCTCGAGGGTCAGGCCCTTGTCTCTCCGGAGCCGGCGGAGGGTCTCCCCGATCAGGGCGAACATTTCCACGCCGGGGAATGTATCCGCACCGGGCGCCATCATCAAGATAAGTCCTTTCATTTGAGGAATTTGCAGATTCATCCCGTGTTGCCTCTGACGGCGACATGTTTTCTCGCCACGTCATTGCACGCTCCTATCTCCCTCCTCAGTGGTAAGAAAAGGACGCTCTGCGGAAATTCGCCGGACCCTTCGTGGGCACGGGAAACGGCGGCGCGAGCGGGGGCTCCGAACGAGTTCTTGCGTGTTACCCTTTTCGCGCGATGGAAGCGCAGCCTCACATCGATCCCGCGACGGAGGGCGCGGCGCGGCCCATCCGGGTCCTGATGCCCTCTCCGATCGGACCCCTGGGCGTCGAGCTCCTGGGCACCGCGGTCATCCGTGTCGCCTTCGATCCGGCCGAGCCGGAGCGCTCGTCGTTCATGCCGCTCCACCAGCTCGACGGCTCGGACTTCCTCGACGAGGTCTTCGGCCGGCTCGCGGAGTACTTCGCGGGCGCCCGCCGCCGCCTCGACCTCGAGTTCGACCTCTGCGCTTCCGGCGTCGACACCTTCGCCCGCCGCGTGCTCAAGGAGGCGGCCAAGATCCCCTACGGCAGGACCCGCACCTGCCGCAGCCTCGCCGAGACCCTGGGGCGGCCGGACTGCGGTCCGGAGATGGTGTCGATCCTGCTCGGCAATCCCATGCCGATCGTCATCCCCTGCCACCGCGTGGTCGCCGAGGACGGCGACGCCGGCGAGTACGTGGGCGGCACCCAGCGCAAGCGCTGGCTCCTGGAGATGGAAGCCCAGGGCGCCGAGCCGGTCTAGTACCCCATCAAGGCGATTGACGCTTGTTTTGTAGGGGCGGCCCTATGTGGCCGCCCTGTGCGGGGGAGGATACGCGCGGAATCGCCCCCACCCACCCAGGGCGGCCACATAGGGCCGCCCCTACAGAAGCCTTCGTCAATTTCGCCCTGACGATCTACCAGAAGCGGAGCGAACTTTGCATAACTTCCGCCCAGACTCAACGGCCCGCGTCATGGAGGATCGTCGGACCATGAAGGGAACGGGAACGCCGCAAACGCTGGTTCGCGCGGAGGGCTCCCCCGCGGTGTCGCCGCTGCTGGTCTCGATGTTCGGGCAGTACTGCGAGCGCTATCTCGCGCGACACTTTCATGCCGTGCGCCTGTCGAAGTCCCAGCGGCCCGATCCGGCCGCGATTCACGGCAAGCCGCTGATCGTCTACTTCAACCATCCGTCCTGGTGGGACCCGCTGATCTGCCTGCGGCTCGCCGCGAGCCTCTTCCCGGACCGCTCCCACTATGGTCCGATCGACGCCGCCGGCTTGAGCAAATACCGGTTCTTCGAGAAGCTGGGATTCTTCGGCGTCGAGGCCGGCACCGCCCGCGGCGCGCGGCGGTTCCTCAGCGTCTCGCAGGAGATCCTCGCCCGGCCGGACACCGCCCTCTGGGTCGCCGCCGAGGGGCGGTTCACCGATCCGCGCGAGCGCCCGGTCCGGCTGCGCTCAGGTGTCGGCCATCTCGCTTCCAAGGTCCGCGACGCCGTGCTCCTGCCGCTGGCCATCGAGTACCCGTTCTGGGAGGAGCGGTGCGGCGAGGCGCTCGCCCGTTTCGGCGAGGAGATCCCGACCGGGGACGCCGACCTCGACGCCGCCGACTGGACCCCCATCCTGGAAGAGGGGCTGGAGTCGGCCCTCGACGCCCTCACCGGGGAGGCGCTGGCCCGCGACACCGCCCGCTTCGAGGTGCTGGTCGGCGGCAGCGCCGGGGTGGGCGGGATCTACGACGCCTGGCGCCGCCTCAAGGCCCGCTTCCAGGGGGAGCGGTTCCGGCCCGGGCACGGCGACGAGGATCTGTCCACGCGAGGGAAACGGTGATCCTGAACATCACCGAGGGTGAGGCCTCGGAGGGCAGGCCGCGCCAACCGGCAAGACCGCCCTGGATCCTCACTCCCTCCCCACCCCTCACTCCTCCCGAGGAACCACCTCAGACCCCCGAGGCCACCCGCCCCGCAGGAACGTATCCGCGGCCGGGAAGAAATCCTTCGGCCTCTCGATATACGGGTGCGAGCCCGCCCCCTCGATGGCGAGGAACCGCCCGTTGGCGGCGTGGGCGGCCCACTCCCGCGAGGCCTCGGCCGGCACCAGGTCGTCCGTCCCCTGCATCACCAGGAGGGGGGCGCGCAGCTCCGCGAGCCGCGGCCGGAAGTCCCAGCGCTCCATCTTGGGGACGATCTGGCGGAAGTAGACATCCATCGAGTGCCGCGGCCACTCGTTGGGAAAAGAGGCGACGTCCTCCAGCGGGAAGCGGGCGGCCGCGGCCAGCTCCCCCATCTGGGCCGGCAGCAGGAAATAGGTGAACCAGGCGCGGCAGTACGCCACCGGGTCCTCCTGATCGATCCCCTCGCGCCGCATCTCCTCCAGGCGCGGGATGCCGGGCGGAAAGATCATCTCCTCCGCGGTCGGCAGCTCCTGCTCCCATTCGCCCGGCCGGCGCGGCGTGATCGGGCAGACGTGCAGCATGCGGTCGACCCGCTCCGGATTCTCCAGCGCGTAGAGCGTGGTGACCGCCGCGTGATACGAGGCGCCGAGCAGCGATACCTTCTCCAGGCCGAAATAGCGCCGCACCGCCTCGAGATCCGACACGTCGTCCTCCAGGCTGAGCTGGCGGCCGTCGGTGACGGCGCTCGAGCGCCCGCGGCTGCGCGGATCGTAGAAGATCAGGCGCCGCCCCTCGGCCAGCGGCTGCAGCAGCTCCGACAGCCAGTTGGCATTGGGGATCAGCACCGTCTCCGCCCCATCCCCCAGGACGTGGTAGTAGAGGTGCAGCCCCCGCCGGACGAACACGTACCCTTCGCTGCTCCGCATCGGCCGGATGGTATCGAAAGCCGAGCCGGGTGACTACCGGGTGACTACCGCGCCGCTCTCACAGTAAACGAGAAGACGCTGCCGGACTGCGGCCTGGAGTCGACCCAGAGCCGTCCGCCATGGGCCTCGACGATGCGCTTGGCGATGGCGAGCCCCAGGCCGGTGCCGCCGCGGGGCCGAGGCGCCGCCTGCCAGAAGGGGGCGAAGAGATGCTGCTGGTCCTCCTCGGCGATCCCCGGCCCGGTGTCGCCGACCCAGAAACGGACCTCCGCCTCCCCCCAGGGCTCGGTGCCGACGGTGATCCGGCCGCCGGCGGGAGTGAACTTGAGGGCGTTCCCCGCCAGGTTGGCGAGCACCCGCAGCAGCCGGTGGCGATCGGCCTCCACCGGCGGCGTGCCGGCCGCCACATGGGCGGCGAGCCGGAGCGCGCTCCGCTCGGCGGCCGCGAGGTGCGACTCGACGACCTCCCGGACCAGTTCCGCCGCGTCCAGCCGCTGGCGGTCGAGCACCAGCCGCCCCTCCTCGCTGCAGGCGACGTCGAGCAGTTCCTCGATCAGCGTCTCCATCTGAGCGGCCGAGCGCCGGATGACCTCGATCGCGCGCTCCCCGGCGACGCCGTAGGCCGCGAGTTGCTCGGCGCTGAACGAGATCGGGCTGAGCAGGTTCCGCAGGTCGTGGGAGACCACCGCCAGCACCTGGTCCCGCGCCCGCACCGCCAGCCGCGCGTCGTGGTACAGGTGGAGATTGTCCATCGCCAGGGCGACCCGCCGCGCCAGCTCCTCGGCGAGCGCCATCTCCCAGGCCCGGTAGCCGCGGCCGCTGACGCCGAACATCAGGGAGATCGAGCCCAGGGTCTTGCCACGGGCTACCAGCGGCACGGCGAGGAGCGACCGGATGCCGAAGCTGACGAGGAATTCCCGGTGCTCCGGGCTGAGGGAGACGGCCGCCAACGTCTCGGGCGTGAGCTCCGGCAACACCTGGACCTCGCCAGTGCGGATCGCCCGGGCGATGGGGTGATGCTCCCGCGAGAGGTCCGGCGAATAGGCGAGGGCTTGCTGGATCCGCTCCTCGTGGCTGGGGATGGCATGGGCGGCCACCCGTCGCGGGACTCCCCCCTCGATCACGTCGATCACGCAGTAGTCGGCGAGCTGGGGGATCGCCAGGCGGGCGACCGCGTGGAGGATCGCGTCGGGATCGAGCGAGGCCGCGAGCACCGAGTTCGCCTCGGCGAGCAGGCGTAGCGCCTCCTCGATCCGCTTGCGCTCGGTGCGGTCGGCGCAGATGCCGACCAGCCGCCGGGGCCGCCCCGCGTCGTCCGCCTGCAGCCGCCCCCAGGACTCAACCCAGCGCAGACCACCGTCCGGACGCAGGATTCGGAATTCGAGATGGGGCTCGCGCCCCCCCGCGGCGGCTTCGTTGAGGGCCGCCATCACCGGCTCCCGATCGTCCGGATGGATCAGTCGGCCGACCGCCTCCATCGTTCCCTCGAAGCTGCCGGGGATCAGTCCGAAGATGCCCTCCAGCCCCGCCGACCAGATCATCAGGCCGGTCTGGAGGTCCCATTCCCAGGTGCCCATGCGGCCGGCATCCAGAGCGAGCTGGAGCCGCTCCTCAGTCGCCGACGTGGCGTCGCGCCCGGTCACGGGACACACCTCCTCGCGGGAGAAATTGTGGGAAGGAATTAGACTACTTTAAAAATTATATCATTCCCCAATATTTTCTGGGTTTATGTTCTCGCAACCGCCTCCTCCACCGGCACCTCGACCTCGAAAATCCTCACCGGCGGCCGGTCGGGATAGGCATGGCGCAGCAACGACAGGCTGACGTTGTAGACCGGTATGCCCTGGGCCGTCTTGCCCTCGGGCCGGCCGCGGTGGGCGTGGCCGTGGAAGACCGCCTGGACGGGATAGCGGGAGAGCGGCTCCTCGAGGCGGCTGGAGCCGAGGAAAGGGTAGATCTCCACCGGCTCCCCCTCCACCGTCTCCTGGATCGGCGAATAGTGGAGCACGGCGATGCGGGGCTTGCCGCGCAGCCGGGCGAGCGCCGCCTCCAGCTTCAGGGCCTCGTCGACCGCCTCGCGGACGAACTCCTTGATGATCGTCTCCCCCCACGGCCCGAGCGCCCGCTTGCCGAAGCCGCCGCAGAACCCCTTCACCCCGGCGAACCCCACCCCCTTGACCTCCGTCGCCTCGCCGTCCAGCACCCGGATGCCGCTGTCGCAGAGCACCCGCTTGATCTCCTCCTGATGCCCGCCCTCGAAGTCGTGATTGCCGAGCACGGCGATCACCGGCACGTTGACCGTCGAGTGGATCTCGCGGGCGAGATCGCGCGCCTCCTCCACCTGCCCATGGTCCGTCAGGTCGCCGCAGAGCACCAGCACGTCGCACTCCCGCCCCGCCTGGGCCAGCACCTCGCGCACCGAGGACTCCGGAGACCGCGTGTAGTGCAGATCCCCGAGCGCGCCGACGCGCACCGTTCCGTTGTGTTCGCTCATCTCGTCCTCCCTCGCCGTGCCAGAGGTTCAAGAGGCATGCCAGAGCCCGCAAACTGGTACGCCTCTTGCTGTTGCGCCAGAGCCTCAGAGCGGAGGATTTTGATGACGACCCAGACCGCAGCCCCGGCCCATCCGACCCAGGATTCGACCCAGGAAATACTCAGCGCCGAGACCCGGGAGTTCTACCGCGAGGCGATGCGCGCCTTCGACGACGCCAAGGTCCCCTTCCTGGTCGGCGGCGCCTACGCCTACGCCCGCTACACGGGCATCGAGCGGCACACCAAGGATTTCGACGTCTTCGTCCGTCCCGAGGACTTCGACAATGCGCTGGAGGTCTTCCTCCGCAAGGGGTGGAAGACCGAGCGCACCTTTTCCCACTGGCTAGGCAAAGGGTACCTGGGGGAGGACTTCGTGGACGTGATCTTCAGCTCCGGCAACGGCATCGCCCGCGTCGACGAGCAGTGGTTCGAGCACGCGGTCGAGGAGACCGTGCTCGACTACCGCACCCGGCTGATCCCGGCCGAGGAGATGATCTGGTCCAAGTCCTTCATCATGGAGCGCGAGCGCTTCGACGGCGCCGACGTCGCCCACGTCCTCCACGCCCGTTCCGGAGAGCTCGACTGGGACCGCCTGCTGCGCCGTTTCGAGCCCAACGGCGGCTGGCGGGTGCTGCTGGCCCACCTGATCCTCTTCGGCTACATCTACCCCGGGGACGCGCACCTCATCCCCAACCGGGTGATCGAGACCCTGAACGAGCGGCTGCGGCGCGAGACCGCCGAGCCCGCCGGCGAGGCCAAATCGCGGCTCTGCCGGGGGACCATCCTCTCCCGCTCCCAGTACCTGGTCGACACCCATCTCTGGGGCTACGAAGACGCCCGCCTGGAGCCGGTGGGGAACATGACCGGCCCGCAGGTCGCCTGCTGGACCGACTCCGCCGCCAAGGACGGCGACGTCAGCCAGTTGGAGATGATCGAGGCGGTGCAGAAGGGGGAGTAGCGCGGCGCGCGAGCTCCCTCAAGCCCGGGGCCTTCATGGGACGTCGTACATGAAGGTTTTCAGGCGCCGGAAGAGGCGCTTCTGCTCGGCCTCGGTGTCGGTGAGGATGAGGACCTTGTCATCGAGAGTGGCCAAGGTGCCGGCCACCTCGGACCAGTTCGCATCGTTGAGGATGCGGGACACCAGGACCGACGCGCCCTGCATGACCTGGAGCAGGATCATTTGCGGACCGATGATCCGGGCCGCCTGGACATACTCGTTCAGCACCTGGGTGACACCGATGCTCAAGTCGGGCTTCAAGGGCAGGTCGTAGTAGCCGTTGACCCGGATGATATTCATGTCCCGCAGGTCGCGGCTGATGCTCGACTGGGTGGCCACGAAGCCCATCTCCTTCAGCCGCTCGACCAGCTCCTTCTGCTCCTTCACCACCTCTCTCTCGGAGAGGATCTCCAGAATGGCCTCCCGGCGGCGCTCCCGGACGTTTCGGTCTCTCGGCATACCTCTCCCCTCAAGGTGGCAACATCCTACCCGATTGCGCAAATCTGTCAAGAGACCCCTTGACATCCGATGCAGACATGCCGGACCATATGCGCACTGCATGCAAGGCAGCAGCGGCGGCGACTCAGACGAATCAAGCATCCAAGGGCCGCGGTGGAATCCGCAGGATTCAGGTTCCGGCGCCATGAAGGCGCAGGATTAAAGGGCCCGCGGGCCCAAGGATGGAGAAAGACCATGACTGTAGAAACGACGTACAAGGGGAAGGTGGAGGACTGGGAGCGGTTGAACGAGCGGCTGACCGCAAACGCAGGTGATCTTGCGCATCTGGAAAAGAACCGGGCCCAGTTGCAGGCGCTGATGGAGCAGGCCCGGGGGATCGCGGCGGTCCAGTCGGCCCAGATGGCGGCGAAGCAGGAGGCGTCCCAGAAGCTCGCGGACATCGTCGCGGAGGGGACCCGGCTGGCGACCCTGCTGCGGTCGAGCGTCCGGCAACACTACGGGATCCGGGCCGAAAAGCTCGTGGAGTTCGGCGTCAAGCCCTTCCGGGGGCGGAAGCCGAAGACGAGCCTGAAGGGCAAGGGGCAGCAGAGTCCTGCGGAACCCACGGTCCAGCCGGCGGCCGATTCAGCCCAGTAGCCCGCTGAAGACTTTCCTGAACAGCGGGTCTCGGGAGCGTGCTCCGCACGCTCCCTTTTTTTGTGCCTGTTTCCCCCACTGAAAACCCTGACATCTCTCACCCAGGCGAACCGCGGAAGCGTTCGCGGGGTCCGTCATAACGTTATGACGGCACGCCGTAAGATTATGGGACGCGTTGTAACGTTATGGCGGGCGCCGTAAGGTTATGGCCGGCGCCATAAGCTTACAACGGAGCGTCATAAGGTTCTGCGGAGCGTTATAACCTTACGGCGGGGCGCCATAAGGTTGTGGGACGCGCCATAAGGTTATGACGGCTCGCCGTAAGCTTATGGCAGGCGTTGTGAGCTTATAACGAAGCGTCATAAGGCTCTGCGAGGCGTTGTAACGTTATGACGGGGCGCCGTAAGGTTATGGAGCTCGTCATGACGTTATGACGAGCCGTCGTAAGGCTCTGCAAGCCGCCATAAGGTTACGGCGGCGCGTTGTAACCTTATGGGCGGAGCCCCCGCGGAGACGACCCGCCGCCCCGAAAGAGGACACTCTCCAACATCTCCGGAACCTCTACCCTGAGCCAAGCCTCCGACGTACCGTAGAGACGCCCCAGACGATTTGCGAGATCCTGTCGCAGGCCACAGACGGCGGGGCGTCTCCGCGACGGCGCCACCCCTCCGAATCTCTCGAGCTTCCCGCGTCCTCCACCTTTCCCGGCACCGGCCTTGTCGCGCGATCTCCTACTGGCGGGAGGCTACGACATCTGGACGATGCAGGAGCTTTGGCCCACCAGAGCGTGAAGACCACGATGATTTATACCCACGTCCTCAACCGGGGTGGCCAAGGGTCCAGAGCCCTGTGGACACCCTCTGACCCGCGGCGTCTTACACGATAGCCCTTCGTCGTGTAAGACGCCTGCTCCTGCCGGAGGAACTCTGGAAGGCGCTGACAACACGAGGCTTATGAGTTCCTCCCCTGGATGCCATGGTGCTTACCGACATGATCCAGCACGTATAACCTCCACCACCCCAGAGAATGTTTGCTTACCGACAGCCTTGCATGTCGACCAAAGAGCCGACAACCGGACCCCGACTGTCGTGTAAGCGATCAGCCGTCTCTTCGGAGAGGTGGACGCTTACACGACAAGAGCCGTCCCTTGACGGCAGCGCTGGCCTCCCCTATTCTTAAGGAAAGCTAAGGAAGTTAGAGAACATTACTCAATAGCCATGCTTCCATCTTCGACTAGGCCAGGAGGTGGATGTCAATATGGAAGCTGGAGCGGCGGGTTGAATACAAGGTTGGCCGACTGCTTCAGCCATCATAACCACGTCCTGTTATAGGGGAGTACTTTAATGCTATGGCGAAGATGCCTCACGGTAACACTGATTCTAATCTGGGCCACAAGCGGTGCTTCGGGAGCACCTAAGACAAAAACGCGCCCAGCAACATTGAAGCGGGTCTCGGTCACCTTTGAAACTCTCAAGGGCCAGCGCGCCCCTGACTCCCAAATGCGGGTCGACGTCAGCTACTCTGAGTTTACCTTTGCGTCAAACTACGAACAGCCCCCAATAGCCCCCGGCATTGCCTTTACAGTTGGCTCACCTGTCGTAGTGGACGTGCCTCTCGATTATGGTATTGCACATGGGAGCACGCCATGCACCAAGGATTTCGTCCTTCGCACTCTTCGGGATAAAGATGATCCGATCACGCTCTATGTCGAACTCACCAAGCCTCAAGCTTGGGTCTACAATGCGAAAGTGATATTCGAGTACTCCGATGGTACTTCGTATAAAGGTGAAGCGCGCGGTTGTGAGCTTACACCAGAGGTTGGATTTAAACAATGCTATGTTCGGGAAGAAAACTAGAAAAGACACTATGGCTATGTCCGTTGCTTACTGACGGTGGTTGGTGTGTCGGGCGGCCAACCCCAGCGCTGCACCGGACGGCAAACACGCTTTGCGCGTTTGCCGCACGGTGAGCTTCCAAGGCGTTAGGCGGTCCGTGCCGTGAGCGGCTGATGAAACGCGACTTGTTAGGCACATTAAGATGGCACACGGACAAAGGGCGTGGTTAGTCACATGGGACTGGGTCACCCCCGGCTACGGCGGTTGAGGATCGCCTCGCGGCCATCTTGCGACCGCGCCTACCGCAGCGCATCGTTGGGGAAATAGTCCACTGCTTATATGCATTACATGTGTGCAGCCCTGCTGAACTAGCACTATGGTCGAAGCGTCCCAAGGAGTATCCTTTTAAGACTAGATGGGAAAACGGAATGTGCTGGTGCGGACACAATCCATTCTTAACTGCCGTGTATGTACATGATCTATTTGTCCGAGAGGACACGCAGTCTGGTTTGGAGACGATCAGCTATGTGCTTCCACCGATTTACAGTTTCAACCTCCAGGCGGGCAAGCGTGAGCTGGTTCGCGAGGCGAATACCGAAGTCCTTCACTCGTACAATCATAGGACCACTGAGCGATCGCGAAATAGGCAGAGATGCCCCCGGCAATGATTAATCGAGGATAGTCATTGGAAGAAGGAGAGTGATTCGTAAATATCGCCCAACCCCACCGATCGAGCGGACGGCAAACGGCGCCGCCGCTCATCGGTAACAGGCGTTAGCCGTGAGGGAATCCGCCCTCATAGGTATGCAAAAGTAAGGAGACGAGATGAGGAAGAACCAAAGGAAGCTTCTGCTCAGTAAAGAGACGATCTCGAGCCTAGAGAATGGAGATCTCATTAAGGTAGCAGGCGGGGATGGTAACTTCAGTTTTCTAGTTTCGGCATGCAACACGCATTGCTCATGCCCGGATACTAAGTAGGAGGTTCTAACAGTCTGTGGTAAAGACGTTTTCGGCGGAAGCCGTCCTTAATTCCAAGGCAACTTCAGGCGAGATCCCCCCGAAAGCACTTTTGCCACAGGCTGTTCTGCTTCAGTAATATCGGCTAGTACCTACCTCAACCAGTATGACGAGGAGTTCTACGGGCAGGTTTTTACCGAACGGGCCGCAACCCCCAAATAGGTGCCCCAAATAGGTGCCCAAAATAGGTGCCAGCCGAACCAATAAGGAGAGCATACGGGAGTTGGCAAACTGACCCTTTCCGCGGCGTAGCTTCGGAACTGAACAGCATTCTGGAGGCTCTTGAAGTCGCAATCCACCTCGTCGTGAACATCCTGAAGGCGTTCGTGCGTTCTATTTCGGAGCACTCTCGGATCTTTACCGTGGCGCTCATCGCATGGAGACGGCTGATCTCTCGGGCGAGGTTGGACTGCACATGGCACATGAAGCGGGCGAGCTGGCGAACTGCTGGCTAAGCACCTCCGCGGCACGGCCCGGCGGGAAAGAGCAGTGACCAGAAGAACGCTTTTGGTCACTGAGGCTCGCGAGCCTTGGTAGCACCTATAATCACGTTGGCGTTCCCACATTCAAGAATCTTCCACTGGAGGGTGGCCATGATCCCGCGGGCGAAGGATCTCCGTAAGCTCTGGTTCGAGTCACCAGAGGCTCTCTATGGCCGGTTCAACTACCAACGCGACGAGCAAATCGATGCTCTCATGGAGTTGCTCGTGGACAGCAGCCTCCCCGCAGTCGTTGTGCTCGGCGGAAAGCCAGGAATTGGCCGCGGCTTCCTCTGTGACGCGGCTGCCCACAGGGCGCGCACCCAGGGTCACAAGGTAGCCGTGTGGCACTTGGATCTCGACGGTTTCGAGCCCGATGTTGAGAATCCGCTCACCCAATACCTTCGCCACTTGATCGACCAGGAAGAGCGCCAACAAGAAGCAGCGCGGGAAAAGGCCAAAGGAGCAGTGAAGTCAGCCGCGAAGACGCTGATCAAGCTCGATCTGGTCGGCCAAGCGTCCGAGCTTGCAGCCTCGCTTCTATCGCTTCTCTGGCAGTTTGAAGATCCTCTGGAGCGCTTCGCCGCCCTACTGAATCAGCCTCGCCGCGGCAGCAGCGCACCACCGCGAGACGATCCCGATACCTTGCACCGCTTCCTAATCGAGCTGACCCGAGACCGCAAGCTGTTGGTACATATAACCGATGGCCCGCAACTGACCAGCAATTTGCGCCGCTGGCTCATCGGTGAGGTAGAGCGAGCACCAGAGCGTCTGTTGCTGGTAATTTCCTGCCCGCTGGACCAAGTCACGGCGCGAGCCGCTCCCGAGGCTCGCTCCAAACCCGAGCGCTTCGACGTGTTGCCCCTCGATGCAGCCGAGTTGCGTGCCCTGCTCGACCGGCGGTTCGACCCGAACGAGCTCCCCGACGACTTGGTTGAGGCGCTGATGCGGCGCTGCCATGGACGGGCAGTGGCAATCGCAAACCAACTGGCAGATCTGATGGAGGCCGAAATTCTGGTTTCTGAGGGTGAAACGTGGCGGCTGCCCCCCGCGGGTCTGAAGGACCCTCAACTCGTCTATGCTTTCTCCCGCGGCCTGTTCGAGGAGGTGGATAAGCCTTTGGCCACGTTGGCCGAGGAGGAGCCGGAGTTGGCGCGAGCGCTCCGAGACCTCCTGTCTCTCGCCGCGCTCTGCGGCCGTTATGTGCCCATGGCCGCGTTGCTCGAGCACCTGCAACTAAATGAGAGCACGGCCGAAGCAGCGATCGATTGGGTCGACGATGTGCTGGTGGGCGAACTCGGTTGGCTCAACGATCTGGGCTTCAAAGTCATTGGGTTCCCTGGGCACAACGCCTACACCTTCACGCATCCGTTGCTGCCTCTGGTGGTCTTGGACCAGGAGTTGGAAGTGACCCGAGAGATGAGGGCAGCGACCTTGCTACGATTTCTAGAGCAGCGGATCCATCTGACCAAGAGAGGCTGGGCGCGTTGCTTTCTCTCCATCGCCGAGCACTTGGGCGGCCGGGAGTGCGAACCCTACGAACGCTCTCTGGCCTGGTGGATCGGCTTGGAGGCGGCCGATGCCCTGAGAGCCGAGATTCGCATTGCAATTGAGTGCGAGGAAATCGAGCCGGAGCTGGTGTGGCGAATGGCCAAGGATTCCGAGACTTGGCCGGCCTATCGGAGGTTGGCGGTGCTTGAGGCGTACGCACAGGCAACTATCGGCGAGGGCGCGGCCTCTAGGACCGTCGTGCCGTTCGACCGCTTTGCGGACTTTCACCTGCTGCGCGCCAGCTTGCTAATCGATGTTGGTCGGTACGCTGATTCGCTGGCCGACAGCCAGGATGCCCTAAAGCTAGTTCCGCGAGAGCCTCTGAAGCGATCCCGAGCCTTGAATTTATCTGGGGTGGCGCGACTCTATCTGGGTGACGGCCGAGCCTCCAGACTTGACTTCGAAGCAGCAGTAGTGCTTGACGACGAGATTTATGGAGAAGAACACCCCAACACCTTGACAGCTAGGCACAACCTGGCCTCAGCCTTGCGGGAGGTCGATGATCTCGAAGGTGCCAGGAAGCTCGAAGAGACGATCCTGGAAATCCGAACACGTGTCCTGGGTGCCGAGCACCCCCATACTCTACAATCGAAGGATAACCTAGCTTTGACTCTCCGAGCTCTCGGTGATCTCGAAGGTGCCTGGAGGCTCCAAGAGCAGACGCTGGAGAGCAGAGAACGCGTGCTGGGCGGCGAGCACCCCGACACTTTGGCATCGATGACCAACGTAGCTGCTGCCTTGCACGCTTTCGGTAATTGCGACGGCGCCAGGAAGCTTAACGAGCAAACCCTAGAGATCAAAGAGCGCGTCTTGGGGAGCGAGCACCCCAGCACCTTAGACACAAGAAACAACTTGGCCGAAGTCCTCCGGGCTCTCGGTGATCTCGAAGGTGCCAGGAGGCTCCAAGAGCAGACCGTGGCTCTCCGAGAGCGCGTCCTTGGGCACGAGCATCCCGACACGTTGTCGTCGAGGCACAACCTGGCCGGGACCCTCACGGCTCTCGGTGATCTCGGCGGTGCTAGGGTGCTCCAGGAACAGGTCCTGGAGATTCTTGAGCAGGTGCTGGGTGCCGAGCACCGCTACACCTCGCTCGCCACCTGGAACCTGCTCCTGACTGTCCGCGATCTCAATGACCTCAAGACCGAAGCCCAAATAATCGACAAGCTCCGCTGGCTCCTTGACCGCGACGAACACTCGATCCCTTCAGCCAACCAGCGAGCCATCCGCCAGGGGCTACTTGACTTTCTCAACCGCCGGGCCCAAAAAGGTGCCTGCTGACTCGACGGCGCCGACCCGGAAGAGGGACGGTACCTGGGGGTACCTGGACCTATTCAGGGCGAGTAGCGTGCCGATTCGCAGGCACGTTAAAATACGAGCCGAAGCCACGGAGTTCGATCCAGCGTACGAAGGCTACTTCCGCGACCGCTGGGTGCGGAGGGAGCAACGCCGGAGAAAGCGACGGGCCCAAAGCAAGGCACTCGCAGCCATGGAACGCACAAACCCGGACAACCCAACAGCCGGGTCGAGAAATCGGCCTACGGAAAGGCTTGAGCCGTATGCGGGGAAACTCGCACGTACGGTTCTTAGAGGGGCTGGGGGCTCGTAAGAGCCCCTGGCTACTCGGCGGCGACCCGGTATGCGAGCATCTAGCTTTCAAGAGAGGAGCCCAATTAGGTGCCAATTAGGTGCCAGCCGAACCAGTAAAGAATGAATACGGCGTCGGTAAACTGACCTGCCGCGGGGCACTGAACGGCATCCTGGAGGCTCTTGAAGTCGCAATCCACCTCGTCGCGGACATCCTGAAGGCTTTCGTGCGGTCTCTTTCGGAGCACTCTCTGATCTTTACCGGCCCTCGAGACACACCTTGCCTGTAGCCTGCTCGAGAGGCTCGCTCCACTCCAAGGTCTGTCGGCAGGTGCGGCTTGGAGAGAAACTATCCTCCCGCGAAAGGTAGCGCTGGCGGGAAGCTGCCGGTTGGAAACACCGCGCCACGATCTCCCGCTCGAAGCTTCTCGGAGGCATCCCGAAAAGCCGCGACGAACCAGGCGTAGGCTTCCCAGAGCTCATGGCGCACCTTGGCGCTCATCGCATGAAAGAGCGGCGCGGGCGACCTCTTCGAACGCTTCGGACGATCGTGGGGATGTTGACCCAGGATCGCCGCGACACCCAGCGGCTGGTTTCCCGTTCTCGACCTTCGGGTCGCCATCTCCTCTTCGATCTCATGAACCAGGTTGAGGGACCGCGCTCGCCAGAGCTCGGCTGGAAGGTGCTTCCAGCAAGGAAGGGGAGAGAGGTGCAGCGTCTCGACGGTCGCGTACTGAAGACGATCGAACTTCTCTCCCCGATTGCGGGCGGCGTACTCCTGGGTCCGGTCGAACCAGTAGCCACTGAGCTCTGCTCCTTCGGCCAGCGCTTTGGCCACGTGCACTCCCGGCCAATCCCGCGGACGCTCGACCAGCCCCTCCTTGGGGCCGTGGCTAAAAATGTATTTCAGCCGCGCGGCCTGTGCCCCTTCCTCTCCACTGACGACGATCGCCTGATACCTCCGCGACCAGATCTTCTCCCCCCAGCCGTAGAGCCGGCTGATCTCCCGGGCGAGGTTGGATTGCACGTGGCACATAAACCGGGCCAACTGGCGGGCATTGTCGACGTCGAGCAGGAGGTGATAGTGATTCGACGCGAACACGTAGCCGCAGCAACGGACTTTATAGAGATGCTGGGCACGTCCCAGGACGCCGACGATGACCTCGTCGAGCGCCCGGCCGGGCCGGAGGAGGAAACGGCTGTGGAGAGTGCGGCAGGTCACCTCGACCAGGGCACCGCCGTCTGGGACATAGCGGAGTCGTCGGCTCATACCCTAGATAAGACGTAAAATCGGTCCCGAATCTTCTTCGCCCTAGAACCGCTTGGGTTTGCGAGGGGGTTTTTCCGGCCAGAATATGCAGCACTAACGGGAATACCGAAGCAGGTAGGCACGACAGACGTCCTACCGGGAATCGCATGGCACCTTTAGGGGCACCTTTAGGGGGGCACCTTTAGGGGGTAAGATCTCGAGAAGAGATGGATTAGGCGGCTAAAGGCATGTCACATTTGATCATCGGGTGCCAGAGAGAAAGGGGGCTTGGCTTTGACCTTGCCGAAGTCCTGGACGCTCTGGGGCCGCGGGTGGCGCGTTCCGCGTGGGCGATCGAAGGCTTGAAGTACGTCTCTCGTGATGAGACTGATATTCCGGTGTTGCACGGTGGGGACGGGGCGAGGGTTCTGGGGACTGAGTTGCTTTCGAGTCTCCCGAACCTGCTTCAAGTTATCGACGGTGAGTTTCGCGCGTTCAAGGCTGACGGAGAGCTATGGGTTATCCTGAGAGCGGTCGATAGTTCTTGGTGGGAAGTCGTCTCCGACGATAGCGCTGTGTTATCAGCCATCCGTGACCAGTTTCTCAATGTCGATGAGCAACCCTGAGCCTCCTGACCCACGGCTGCAGTCCGGCGTTCTATCCTCGGCCGCTGAGCCGATGCTCAGTCAGGCGATCGTGCAAACTCTTCTGGCACCGGCGGCCGACCGTGCAAGTCTCTTCGCGCAACTCGTCGGCGAGATCGTGCGGTTCATGGCAGCACACCCCGAAGAGCGTCCTTGGACCTGTGCGGTATTCAGGGGCACGGACGGCTCTACGATCTTTCGCGGCGGTGTCGGTCACTCACTCGTCGTCGACCCGACGGGAGGGCTCTGGCGAGCTCGAAGCTACGAGGACTTCGATACAACCTACCGGTTCACGGACGGGTCGTGCGAGATCGACACGCTGACCCCGCGCTACGCGCATTTGCGCGAGTATCACCCCAGGTGACATGCGCTGTCCCTATCTCCCTTCGTGCCGCACTGCCAAGCGCTTGGGTAATCCGCTTGGATAATCCGCAGCCTTGAGAGCTCTTTAAGACTCGCCCCCCCGCTCGCGCAGGTTCTCTTCCCGGAAAAGCTGCACCCGCGCCCGCATGATGCCGGCACGGCCCAGATATCCCAGCAAACGGCGACGGTCGTGCCGATCGACGATCGGCAGCCGGCCGATGTCGTGCGCCAACATGCGCGCCACGGCGTCGCGCAGGATCTCGTCGGGATAGGCGACGATCAGGTCCTGCGTGCCGGCCTCCAGCACGCTCGCGGCTCGCCCCTGCTCGCTCTCCATCGCCCGCATCAGATCGCTGCGAGTGATGATCCCCGCCAGCTCGCCTCCCGCGTCCACGATGGGGATACCCTGGCGGCCGGTCAGAGCCGGGTCGCCGGCGGCGATGCGGGCGGACAACTCGGCCACCGTCATCGTCGCCGGGATGTTCACGACGTCGCGATCCATGACCTCGCCGATGCGGTGGACCTCGAAAGGATCGACGCTGTACTCACGCACCAGGTGATGGCCGCGCCGGGCGAGCTTCTCGGTGAGGATCGAGCGGCGCAGCAGCAGGACGGTCGTGCCGTGCGCGATGACCGCTCCCACCATCAGGGCCGGCAACACGTTCCAATCGTGAGTGAGCTCGACGGTGAAGAGGATCGCCGTCAGCGGAGACCGCATCGTGCCGCCCATCATCGCCGACATGCTGACCATGGCCCACAGACCGGCATCGCCGACCGGAATCAGCCCTGATTCCAAGACTCCCAGACCGCCGCCCATGATGAGGAGCGGCGCGAGCACGCCTCCCGAAGTGCCCGACCCCAGGGCCACGGCCCAGACCAAGGCTTTGAGGAAGAGCAGCGACGCAGCCGAGCCGCCGGTGAGATGTCCGGCGAGCAGGTCCTGAATGGAGTCGTAACCGACTCCCAGCACGCGCGGGTCGAGCAGGCCGCCGACGCCGATCGCCAGGCCGCCGAGGATCGGCCACCACATCCAGTGCACCGGCAGCTTGGCGAAGAGGTCCTCGCAGGCGTAGACGAGAGCGGTCAACAGCCCCGACGCCACACCGGCCAGCAGTCCGACGACGATGGCGAACCCAAGCGTCTCGGCCCCCAGGACGGCATGGCCGGGGACCGGGAAGATCGGCCCGGCGCCGAGCAACGGCACCCGCACCACCGCCGCGACGACCGAGGCGACCGCCACCGGGATGAAGCTGCGCGGCTTCCACTCGAAGAGCAGCAACTCGACGGCCAGCAACACCGCCGCCATCGGCGTGGCAAAGATGGCCGCCATGCCGGCGGCGGCGCCGGCGACCAGCAGCGTCTTACGCTCCGCCGAAGAGAGATGGAAGAGCTGGGCGATCAGCGAGCCCACGGCGCCGCCGGTCATGATGATGGGCCCCTCGGCGCCGAACGGGCCGCCGGTGCCGATGGAGAGCGCCGAGGAGACCGGCTTGAGCACGGCGACCTTGGGCTCGACGCGGCTCCGGCCGATGAGGATGGCTTCCAGCGCCTCGGGGATACCGTGGCCGCGGATCTTCTCGGAGCCGTAGCGCGCCATCAGGCCGATCACCAAGCCGCCGATCATCGGCACCAGCACCGCCCAACCCCCCAGGTGATTGCCGGCCGGCGACACGAATTGGGAGGAGAAGCGCTGGTAGTAGGCGAGGTTCGTGATGACCGCGATCAGCCAGACCAGCGCGTAGGCAACCAGCGCCGCCAACACGCCGATTCCCCCGGCCAAGCCGGAGAGCACCAGGACACGGCGGTCGGTGCTGAAGTCCGCCAGCTTGTCTCGGTGCTGATGCGGCTTCGGGTGAGAGAGTTCGTCGGTCTGAGCGTACACGGAATCCTCGCGCAGGGAGAGCGCCGCTGATATTGCGGCACGATCCATCGTAGCACGACATTCCTCATGCCCAGGCATTCATGCCCGGGCGGAGGGACGTCGCGACCGACTTTCGAGACACCCTCTAAGGCCGGCCGGCGTCTTTCTTCAAGAGGAAGGGACACGGTACTATGCGGGACTGTGTTTGGCTTTTTTAGAGAGACCCGCGGGGGCCAGCGTAATGGAATCGCGATCCTGCTTCTATTGGTCGTGGCGCTGGAGCTTGTCCCCTTCTCGGTGACCTCGAAGGGCTCCGGCCACAACTGCCGGCACGGCTCCTGCCCGATGGCGCGCCGCCCCGCCAGCCCGGCACCTCCGGCATGCCACGGTTCGCACCCGGCGCGGAATCAGGGCGCCGATGCCTGTTCCATCAGCGTGGGCTGCGATTGCGGAGGGCCGCATCTGCCTTCGACCCCGCACCGCGAGATCCAGGCGATTCTCCCTTCCTCCGTCGCCAGCCTGGCGCCCGATCTCTCGAGCTTTCCGCCGCTCTCGGATACCGGCGACCTCCCGGCGCCGATCCGAGACCTCGACGCTCCCCCTCCGCGGCTCGCTCGGCTCGTCCAGCTCGTCTAAGCGCAACTTCCCTTAGACCGCTCGGGTTACGAGAGGAGTATGCCGCCATGCCGGCAAAACGGTTCCATTTCTGGATCGCTCTGTGCATTTTTCTCTTCGCCCTGCCCCTGGCAGCCCAGCAGGCTCCGAGCTCCGCCAGTGTCAGTGGGACGGTCCACGACGCGAACGGCGCGCCGGCTGCCGGCGTCAAGGCGACGATCACCAACCTCGATCGGAATCAGACGCAGACCGCCGTCACCGATCGGGAGGGGCGGTTCCGCTTCCCGGTGCTCGCCGTGGGCGACTACCAACTGGAGGTCGCCGCCGCCGGCTCCGCCCCGTGGCAGCGGCGGCTCCGGCTGACCGTCGGCTCCGCGCTGGAGGTGCCGGTGGCCCTGAACCCTGCCTTCGAGGACGCGATCTCTGTCATGGCCGACGCGCCCGTCGTGGAGACGGTGCGCACGCAAGTCGCTTCGGCGGTCTTGCCCGAGGAGGTCCATGACCTGCCGCTGAACGGGCGGAACTTTCTCGACCTCGCCCTGCTGGTACCGGGCGTATCGCGAACGAACACCGGCGCCAACCAGCGCTTCGCCGAGACCTCCGCGGTGCCGGGCACCGGCATCTCCGTCTCCTCCCAGCGGAACCTCGCCAACTCCTTCATCGTCGACGGCCTCTCCGCGAATGACGATGCCGCGGAGCTGGCCGGGACGTTCTTCAGCCAGGAGGTCATCCGCGAGCTCTCCGTCGTCCGTTCCGGCGGCGTAGCGGAGTTCGGCCGCGGCTCGGCGGGCATCATCAACATCGTCACCCATTCCGGGACCAACAGCCTGCGGGGGGATGGGTACGGCTTCTTCCGCAACCAGCGGCTCGACTCCGCCAACGCGCTGTCAGGGACCAAGCTGCCGTTCGACCAGCAGCAGTACGGCGCTTCGCTGGGAGGACCCCTGGTCAGGGACCGGACGTTCTTTTTCGCCAATGTCGAGCAACTGCGGCAGCGCGGCGAAGGCATCATTACCATTACGCCGGCGAATGTGGCGGCGATCAACAACCGTCTGAACCAAGCGGACTACGGTGGGGAGAGCATCGCCACCGGCGGGTTCGGAACGACTCTCGACACCACCAATTTCTTCGTCCGCGCCGACCATGCCATCACTCCCGCGGACCAGATGACGGTCCGCTTCAGCTCCTACGACGTCACCAGCGATAACTCGCGCTCGGTAGGGGGGCTCAACGCTGTCAGCCGGGCAACGGGTCTCGAGAACCAGGATCGGACGCTGGCGCTGAACAACCTGTGGGTCGTCTCGGCGAACGCGATCAGCGAGACGCGCGCCCAGGTGACGCGCAGCCGCCTCGACGCGGCGCCGAACGACTTGACCGGACCGGCGGTGACGATCTCCGGGATCGCCAGCTTCGGCACGGCGACCAGCTCGCCGACCGCGCGCGACATCGATCTCGCCGAGCTGGTGCAGACCGCCACCTGGCTGCGCGGCGACCACTCGCTCAAGGCCGGTGTCGACCTGCTGCGGGACCGGGTCGAGATCGGTTTTCCCGGTGCCCTGCAAGGCGCTTACACCTTCTCGAGCCTCGCCAACTTCCTGGCCGGGACGTATTCGAGCTACCAGCAGGCATTCGGGGAGGAGGACACCCGCCAGACCAACGACAATCTCGGCGTCTTCCTGCAGGACGAGTGGCACCCGGGTCAGCGCCTGACGGTGAACGCGGGCCTGCGGTATGACCTGCAGAAGCTGCCGTCGCTCGTCCATACCGACCGTAACAACGTCTCGCCGCGGCTCGGCCTGGCGTGGGACGTGCGCGGCGATGGGCACAGTGTGCTGCGCGCCGCGGCGGGCCTCTACTACACGCCGATCCCTCTGCGCGCCGTCGCCAACGCGCTGCAGCGCGACGGCGTCCGCTACCGCGTGGCGCAGGTCGGCCCGAACACGCCAGGGGCGCCGGCCTTCCCCAATGTCTTCTCGCGGTTCCCAGCGGGCATCCTGACCAACGTCACGACCCTCGACCCCGATATCGAGAGCAGTTCCACGGAGCAGGCGGCCCTGCAGTACGAGCGTCAGCTCGGCTCCGTCATGGCGGCGTCGATCGGTTATGAGCATCTCCGCGGGCGCCACATCATCATGTCGCGCAACGTCAACGTGCCGGCCACCACCAACCCCGCAGTTCCCAACCTCGGGCGTCCTGATCCGAGGTTCGCCAACAACAGCCAGTACCAGTCCATCGGCGACTCCTGGTACGACGGCATGACTCTCGCGTTGACCCAGCGGCCGGCTTCCTGGGGGAGCGTCCGGCTGGCCTACACTCTGTCGAAGGGATTGGATACCTCGGGGAACTTCTTCTTCAGTCAGCCGCAGAACGCGAACGATGTCGGTGCCGAGCGGGGGCGCTCCGACAACGACCAGCGCCACCGCCTGACCCTCAGCGGCACTCTCAAAGCACCACGGTCCGTCAACGGCACGCTGATTCGCCGCCTGGCCGAGGGCTGGCTGTTCAGCTACGTCTACACCTACACGTCGGGGCTGCCGTTCACCGTTCAGCTCCCGAACGACCGCAACGGCGACACCAACTTCAACGACCGTCCAGCCGGCGTCGGGCGCAATGCCGGCGAGGGTTTCGATTACAAGTCGCTCGACCTGCGCCTCAGCCGGACGCTCACCCTCGGCGGCGGGCTCTCGATCGAGACCATCCTCGACGCCTTCAACGTGCTGAACAGGGCGAACTACCAGGTCCCCAACAACATCTTCGGCTCGCCGACCTTCGGCCGGGCGACGGCGGTCAACGAGCCGCGGCAGCTCCAGCTCGGGCTGCGGCTGTTTTTTTGAGGGGAGAAACGTTGAGGGGAGAAACGTTCATGCGGTCACACCAAGCAGTCCTCATCCTTCTCGCCTTCTTCGGGCTGGCTGGATGCGGTCGAGACCATCAGCTCACGGCGCCGGGCATGCTCCCGGCGTTGCCGGCTGGGAGGATCTGATGCGGGGAGAACACTTTGCGGAGTGTGCCTCGAAAAAGTCATCGACTCTGTGAGAGAGACCGTTAGCCAACCCTCATACACACATCTTTGCCTCCTGGCCCTTGGCCTGAATCGCTATATCTTTACATCCGTAACATAACTGTAAAAACCCGATTTCCTCAACAAAATCCCCCCTGGCTCGGGCTCGCTTTTGACGATAGCCCACACCAGGGATTTATAAGAGCCAAGACGTCCAGGGCTCTGTTGTCGCAAGTTCGGTTTGAGACAGCATCCTGGTGGTGTTCCGCGGTTCCGCCGCATGGCGGAGCTGTTGGGTCTAACCGTGCCCCCATCGCGAGGTGGGAGTGCAAATGTCAACCTTTTTTGATGTCGGCTGGAGGCAAGGATCATGAACAGGAAAGCGGTTTTTGTTGCTGGGACTCTGCTCGTCACCGCGCTGATGGCGCACGCCGCGGAGGCGAAACGTTGGGGTTGCTGGATTCAGGCGGACCGCAATGTGCGGATCCGCAATACCGCCAGTAACGCGTCCGCGGCGGTCAGCGACTGGAACAACCTGACCATCCTCAATCTCTCTTCGGTCAGCTCGGGCGAGGAGACCTACGTCTTCAACGCCAACTCCGGCAACACCGGTTGGGGCGGTCTCGCCAGCATCACCAACTACAGTGGCTGCACCATCCTCCGGGCCACCGCGCAGCTCAACACCTACTACGCGTGGTCCTCGAACGCCGCCCGCGGCGTCCACTGCCAGGAGGTCGGCCACACCTTCGGCCTCGATCATTCCAATGACGGCGGCTGCATGGGCGGTGGCTACTGGTACGACATCGCCACCCACTACACCATCGTCCAGGGGAACATCAACGAGATCAACTCGATGTACGCCAACCGGGCGGTCAGCCAGGTGCCCGATCACCCGGTCGTCGGACCCGAGGCGGGCGCGCCCCGCTTCCACGCTTTCTGGATCAACCACCCCCAGTCGATCCGCGAGGCCACCCGCCTGGCCTCCGAGGTCGTCGTCGCGACGGTGAACGACGTGACCCCGGGCGATGCCATCGAGACCCTCGACTCGGACGGCAACATCCAGCGCATCCCCACGGAGCGCGTGCACTTCACCGTCAAGCGCGGCCAGAAGGGCTCTTTCGAAGTCGGTGAATCCTTCGTCCTCTTCCAGAACGGCAACCACGAGAATCGCTTCGACGAGGACCCGAGCTACAAGGTGAACCACCGCTACCTGCTGTTCCTGACCGATCGCGGGGACGGCACCTACATGGTGATCTCCCCGGAGGGTCGCTATGCGGTGACCCGTAACGGCTTGGTTCCGGCCGTCGAGAAGGGCTTCGCCGCGGAGCTCAAGGGCGCCAGCCTGGAGGACGTGGCCGCCGACGTGCATCGGATCGTCACCGGCCCCGAGCAGCAGTAGTAGTCTTCCGCCTGCATCCAGCGTGCGCCGGCAGGGCAATGAAGTCCCGCCGGCGCACCTGGGCCTCCTTCTCCATGACCTATCAGCGCCTGCTGGACCGCCTGGTCCCTCCCGTCCTCTGCCTGCTGGCGGCGATCGCGGCCACTTGGCCCCTCCTGCCTGCCATCGCCAGCGCTCTGCCGTTGGGAACCGAGCATGAGGCGACCGTTCCGCTGTTCAATCTGTGGAGCTTGTGGTGGGACGCGGATCGCGTGCCGCACGGCTTTCTCGGGCTCTGGAACGCTCCCATCTTCCATCCGCTCGCAGGGACCTTCACCTTCTCGGAACCGATGCTCCTGCAAGGGGTCACCCTCTCGCCTCTCTGGTGGATGGGGGTTCCGCCGGCCGCGATCTACAACCTGGCGATTCTGGGCACCCTGGTCTGCAACGGCCTCGCCACCAGGAGCCTGGCGCGGGCGCTCGGCGCGCCGCGGGGCGCGGCCCTCCTCGTGGCGCTCGCCGGCGTCACCCTCCCCTACACCGCCAAGGTCCTGGGGGTGCTCCCCGTGCTCCCCCTCTTCGGCGCGATCTGGGCGCTGGCAGCCCTGATTCGTTTTGGGGAGAAGGGCGGGTGGCGGCCCGCCGCGCTGGCGGTCCTGTCGTTCGCCGCGCAGTTCCTCGCGGGGGAGCAGATGGCGCTCCTCAGCCTCCCTTTTCTTCTCCTGGCGGGGCTCGTGGCGTTGACGGAGCAGAGGTTCCGCGCCCGGTCGATCGCGACGCTCGGCGCCCTGGCGATCCTCGGGGCCATCGTGCTCTCGCCCATCGCCCGCACAGTCAGCTCCTTCCATGAGAAGTACGGGTTCACGCGCTCCGAGGAGGTCGTGGCGGCCCTCTCGGCTCGAGGCCGGGACTTCACGACCCGCCCCAGTTCCTCCCGCCTCGCGTTTCCGCCTCGCGAGGACTCCTTTCAGGGGGATACAGGGGGGCTTTTCCCCGGCTTTCTCCTTCTCGGCCTGGGGGCGGCGGGAGCCTGGCTGGGTTGGCGCCAGGGGGAGCGGAGGCTCTGGATCGTCTGCCTTCTCGTCTGCGTCGCGGTGGGCGGGCTTCTCGCGCTCGGTCTCAACCTGCGGATCGGGGATTGGCGGCCTTTCGCCAGTCTGCGGGAGGTGGTGCCCGGCCTCCGCACGCTGCGCAGCCCTTTCCGCGCCGTGGCGATCTCCCAGGCGGTGCTCGCGGCGCTGGCCGCGCTGGCCCTGGCCCGTCTCGCCTCCTGGCGCGGCAGCACCGGCAGAATTCTCGCTCTCGCCCTGGGGGTCCTGGCGGCAGCCGAGAACCTCGCGTCTCCTGGCACCCTGGTGCCGACCCCCGCGACCCCGCGCACCGCCTGGACGAGCTGGTTGCGCCAGCAGCCGGGGAAGCTGATCGTGGCGCACGTCCCGTTTCCGGGTGGGCTGCACGTCTCCGACTACGAGATGGAGGCGTGGCGGATGTTCGCCCAGATCGACCACCGCCGGCCGATGCTCAACGGCTACTCGGGCTACTTTCCCTCCGGGTACGGTACGTTCCAGGTGGACATGGACCAGAACTTCCCTTCCGATCGCCTCCTCTGCATGATGGCGTTCGGCATGGGTGTCAACACCCTGATTCTGGACCGCCCTTATCTCGAGGAGCGGCGCGCCCTGTTCGAGAGCGACTCCCTGCGAGGCTTCTTCGGCCCCGGATACAACGGCGATCCCGGGGTGGTGATCGTGCGCCTGAGCCCACCTCCCGAAGCCTGTGGCGTCCCGCCCTCGTAGAGGAAATAGGCTCCACCCGAATAATTCCCCGAATCATCGGCTGGCACGCTTTCTCCTAAAATTGGTTAAAATTAATCCAGAAAGGCTAGGCACTCATGCATATTCCAGGCTTCGACCCCACGGGATCAGCCACACGAGAGCAGATTGAAGGTGCGGAGCTTCTTCTTGGCATCCGCTTTCCGAGCCTGTACCATGATTTTATCGCGCGGTATGGCGGCGCGGATGGAGATGCCGAGTTCCCGGTTCCTGGCACGGAGTACCCCGCTTCCGTCGGTCTATGGCTCTCTCTATCGCCTTGGGAAAGCCAGTCTCTCTGGAGCATCCTGGAGAGTTGGTCAGTACACGAGCTTCCGAACGAGATCGTGCCCTTCGGCCTCGACGGAGGGGGCAACTTGTTGTGCTTTGACTATCGACTCTCTCCCAATCCGAAGGTGGCATTCTGGTATCACGAGCTCGAGGGCGAAGACGGCTTGCACCTCATTTCAGAAACCTTCGAGGGGTTTCTCGGTACCCTCCGGGAGCCGAGCGATGACTGACTTCCATCGGGGTTCGAGCCGCCGCGCCCTCTCAATGCAGGAACTCTCCGCCACGCTATGAGATCTAGCGACCCTTCGAGTCCCTGGGAGCTCACGGTACCCCAGGAGGTCCTGGCGTTGCCTGTCGGCGAGCGGCTCCAGCGTGCTGTCAAGAGGGTGCAGGACTTCCACGACGCTACTGGATATCAGCGTCTGTTTTCGGAGCCGCTCATTCCTGCCTCGGGCCTGTCGGAACGAGAGCTTCGGGAGCTCGAAGCGGAGGTCGGCGCCGAGCTACCAGCCGAGTACCGCCTGTTCCTTCAAAGTTGGCGTTACCTGATCGTCATGACTGGCTATCACGTTTGGGGCGTCGGCGGCCCATTTGAACCCCGGCCATGGGTCTGTACCCAGCACGTTGAGGGGCGACGGCTTCTCTCTTGTGGCGATCTCTCGTTCGAGGCCGACGGCGATGACCTCGTCCTTGATCTTGACGACCCTGCCGCTCCGGCGCTTGTATGGCTGCACGACTACCAGGAGCTCCGTCCGTTCGCCGAATCCTTCTCGCTCGCGATTTGCAAGGTCGTCGAGTACCTGCTCAATCCGGAGGATCTCGAGCTCTCGGTCCAGAGCACCCGAGAAGCGGTGGAGTTCACTTTGCTTCCGTGGTGGAAAAGGTTCTTGAGACGGCCGAGCTGAGACCCGTGGAGTCACCAGGGACTACCGGCATGGACGATCAGCAGAAAGGGAGTGAATCGTGGAAACTGCTCCAGACATTCGAACTTCCGAGCGAGAGTGGATCAGCCTTCTCTTGACCCGGGAGCTCTCAGCGTTCTCACGGGAGCTCGAGCTGTTTCAGGACGAAGCCCTGATCTGGGCTACCGCACCCGGCATCTCCAACTCGGCGGGCACGCTGACCCTTCACGTCTGCGGGAACCTCCAGCATTACGTGGGCGCCGTCCTGGGGAACACAGGGTACGTACGGGATCGCGACCTCGAGTTCAGCGCCCGCGACCTTCCAAGACCTCTGCTTCAGGCCAGCCTGGCTGAGACGACCGAGGTGGTTCGAACGGTTCTGGCCGGCCTCCCCGACCAGAAGCTCAGGGCCGACTATCCAGACATTCTCGGCGGCCCGCGACTTCCCACGGATCTCTTTCTGCTCCACCTCACCGCCCACCTGGCTTTTCACCTGGGCCAGGCGGGCTACCTCAGACGAGTCCTTACCGGCGCGAACGAGAGCAGCGGCGCCATTTCAATGCAGGCACTCTCCGCCATGCTCTGAAATTTATTTAATCCGGCTCCCAGCCGGCCGGGGCCATCTCGAAGCCGGCGAACTCGAAGGCCGGGGCCACCGTGCAGCCGGTCAGCGTCCAGCCGCCCAGCGGCCGGGCCATCTGCCAGGCGCCGGCGGGGACCACCGCCTGCGGCCGCTCCCCCGCGGCGAGATCTTTGCCGAGCCGCACCGACGAGCGCGGGCTGCCTTCCTCTGCGAGGATCAACTCCAGCGCGGCTCCGGCGTAGTGATGCCAGACCTCGTCGGCGTCCACCCGGTGCCAAGCCGAGACCGTCCCTTCAGGTAGCAGGAAATAGATCGCCGTCGAGGCGGCGCGGCCGGCACCAGCCACCGAGGGCGCCGGGGCGCGGAAGGTCTCGCGGTAGAAGCCCCCTTCCGGATGGGCGGTGAGGCCGAGGAGGCGGACGACCTCCTCGGCCGAGGGTTGATCCTCCCTCACGAGCAGGGGCCGTCCCCCGTGCAGGGAGCGATCCGCCAGCGAATCGTGACGCTGGCGTCGACGCCCACCTCCCCCGCCGAGACCGGCGTGGCGGTCATCGCCTCGGCGGCCATCGCCATCCGTCCCCGGAACGGCGTGGGGGGCGGCGAGATCGAGACGCCCCCTTCCGCCACCTCGAGGATCTCGACCAGCCGCACCTTGAGCGCCCGGGCCAGGGCGTCGGCCTTGGTGCGCGCCGACTGAACGGCATCGGCGAGCGCCGTGGCGCGGGCCGCGTCGTCGTTGCGCAGTCCGAACTCGACGCCTTCGAGGTTGTTCGCTCCGGAGGCCAGGCCGGCGTCGATGACCGGCCCCACCTTGGCGAGGTCGTCGAGCAGGACGCTGACGGTGTTGGACGCCTGATAGCCGGTGATGCGCGGCCCCTCCTGGGATTCGGGGCGCCCCTGGGCATACTGGGGGCCGAGCGAGAGGCCGGTGGTCTGGATCCGCTCGGCCGGCACGCCGAGTTTGCGGATCGCGTCGAGCACGGCGCTGGCCGAGCGGTTGACCTTGGCCTGGGCCTCGCGCGCGGTCGGCGCCTGGGCGAGCACCCCGAGGCGGACCGTGGCCTCATCCGGCGCCACCCGCGCCTGTCCGGAGCCCGAGACGGTCAGAACGGGAATCGCCACCTCCATACTCTTCTCCTCGCTCCCCGACCGGGCGGTCTGCGCCACGAGCGGCGCCGCCAGGGCCAGGGAGATCACGGATACCACGATGGTCTTGAGCATCACACCTCCTCTTCTGGCCCCCCAGTATACGGAGAAGACGCACGAAGAAGCCCCCGCCGGCCGTCAGGCCGGGCGGGGGCGAACAGAGATTCTCGAAGGCGGCGGATCAGCCGTTCGGGTCGATCCTCTTGTAGGGGTCCTGAGTCCCCCCCCTGCCTTGGCTGGAGAGCGACCGCACCTTCCTCTCGATCTCCTGCCGGCACCACTGCTGGCAATTCCGAATGTCGGCGTACCGGTTCTGCCACCGGATCACCAGACTGGAGATGTTGAGAATGATGCCGATACCGATCAGCACGAGGCCTGCGGTGAAGGCACTCATGTGACCTATGCTCGCCATGGACAGGCCCGCGGTCATGACCTCCATAGGGTGGGTGCCCAGTCTCAGCAAACTGTCTACCGTATCGCCGGAGCTCGAAGCCGCGACAAGGGCGAGGCCCGTCGCCGTGGATACGGTGCTCGACGACTGGAGCCCACCCGGGTCGACGTTCCCGACCGGCGGCATCGCACCCAAACTGTCCGGCGTAACTTCCTCTCCCAAATGCAATGGATCACCCATATCAAACCTCTCTTGGCGGAGTTTCTAACTGCTTTTCTAAAAGTGCCAGTCAGACGGGAGGAAGATACAGCGATGCCGTTTCCTCCGCCTTTCGCCAACGGCTCGCCAGCAGGACGGAACCTGGGGCAGCAAGGTTCTCGCCTACTGGCATCCGCCGGGATCAACATTGCCGACTGGCGGCATCGTTCCCGTACTGTCAGTCTTACCCTCTGCTCCTGAATGACTCATTCGCGGATCGTTCGTTCCTTGAGAATTTGCACTCATCATACCATGGGGCGTCTGAGTGTCCGCGCTGTCGTCGTCAGTTCCTGTTCCAAGAGTCTTCGCGGCCATGTCAACCTCCTTTTTGGACGAGCCTTACGTCGAGTAGCGTCATCCTCTCTTCAGGCGCTGGAAGCGGCGAAACGTTACAACCGCTATCGAGGATCTCCCGACAAGATGAACGGGGCCCAGTAATAGGGCTCGGCAAACTCTCTGGTGGAGATCATCGAGAGCTTGGCCCGGCGCAGGGCTTCCGCTTTGCCGGTTGGAAGATTCCGGTACATGTCGTGCATGAAGTCCGCGGTCGAGCGATCCGCCACCGGCCAGAGGCTGACCACGACGCTGCGGGCCCCCGCATACAGAAACGCCCGGGTCAAACCCACCATCCCTTCCCCCCGCACCTCTCTGCCCAGCGCGGTATCACAGGCCGAGAGCGTCAGCAGACCCGCGTTCAATCTCAAATTGAAGATTTCGGATACTTGCAATCTTCCATCGCTCAGCTCCAATCCGGACAGCTCCGGGCGAGTTTCGCTCACCGTGCCATGGAGGGCGAAATGAACGAGCGGAGTCCTCTGGAGAAGCGGGTTCTGTTCGACGTTCTTCTTTGTAGCTTCCGCACCGACGTAGAGCACTGAATCACCAGCAGGAAAGAGCTCCGCGATCGCCTTCACTTCCCGGCCGGATTCCGGAAGTTGCGTCAATCCCACCGCAGCCTGTGACCGTGTGCCCGATGAAGCGCGCAGGCCGCCGGTAGATACCCCACGGTAGTCCGGATCGGCGAAAGCGAGGAATTTCTTGCTGGGATTCTCGATCGGCCGGCTCTTGCGGAGGTCGGCAAGCACGCTGGCCGAGGGGATATAGGAGACCGCGTAGCGGCGCAGCAGATAAGGCAGCTCGCCATAGGAGTTGCCCTGACTTTCGGTGAGGAGCGCCTCGAAGGGGAGACGATAAAGCGGTCCATCCGGTGCGATGAGCAGGCGGGACTTCCCCTTGAGGGCCGCGGTAGCGGGCCCCAGAAGGGTGGAGTACAGAGATCCGGCGGTTTCCTTGAAACGGGGGAGGTTCCGGGGCCCCCGCGCCTGGATCAGGCTCCGGAATTGCGAAACCTGCCCGGCGAGCGCCAGCGCCCCTGGCAAACGGTGGATCTCCAGCCCCTTCCGGGTCACCACAAAGAGAAATGATGCCTCGTCGCCCACGAAGTAATGAAGCAAGACGGTTTGATCGTCCACGAGCGCCCGAATCTGATCGGCTCGAAGAGTGGAGGGATAACGGATCTCGGCATAATGCTGGTCCCTTTTCCGGATCTCTACCTCCAAACGCTCCATCGAGTCCTGAACTTTATCCAACTGCGCCTGCAGATAGGCGGACGACCCTTTTCCGAGCTGGCCCTGGACCCAGGAGAGCCGAGACCGCAGCTCGATGTCTTTCTGCTGCAGATCGGGAGGGACTTCCGCACGAACGTTGCCTTCCGCCAGAAGATCGAGCAGCCCGCGTGACCGGGCCCGCTCGCTCCCTTCGAGAGCTTCATTGCGGTACTTCCCGGGATTCCTCTCCTCGAGCTGGCCCAGCAGATTCACCAAAAGTTCATAGTAGGATCGCTTGGACGCAAAGAACGAAGTGCGCCACTTGTCGGTGATCACCTGGCTGCGAACCGATTCGACGATGCGAAGGGAATCCTTGATCCGCGCCAAGGCATCCTTCAGCTTTCCACGGTTATGGTCGAGTAAGGCCCAGCGATAGAGGGATTCCGCTTGCAAACCCGTATTTCCGAGGCTCCTCGACAGGTCTAACGCTTTATGAAAGTTATCCTCCGCGCGCGGGTCTCCCAGCACCATGTACGCAGTACCGATCTCCAGGAGGGTGTTCGGCTGTAGATTCCGTTCGTTGATCTTCTCTCGAAGCTTGAGCGCGTCAAGAAGAAAGGGGAGCCCCTCCCGAGCCCTTCCAATCGTCGTATAAGCTGCCCCACTATTGTTGAGCGCGAGCGCCTTTCCCGAAGGATCCTGCTCCAGCTTGAGTGCACCTCGATAGTACCCCAGGGCCGTCTCCGGATCATGTTTTGCATATTGATAGACATAACCCGTATTGGTGAGGAGGCGTGTTTCCAGATCCGTACGCCTTACAGCCCGGCTGATTTGAAGGGCCCGATCATACTCCACAAGCGTACGGTCTGGATCCCCCAGATTGAAGTACACCGAACCCAGCCCCTGGCGGGTAAAAGCCTCTGCCAGAGAGTCATGCAAAGAGATATTGAGATCCAGGGCTTCCTGGAAATTACGAAGGGCCTCCTCCAACTCTCCTCTCGATTTGTGGACGGCCCCCAAAAGAGAGAGGACATAGGACCTTGCGCTATCATCACCTGCGGATTTGCTTAGATTTAAGGCGGCCTCCGCCTGCTCGAGCGCCTTGCCGTACTCTCCCCTATTCGCCTCTAAGTAACCCTCAGCAGTTCGAGCATTGGCTTCGCTCACCAGGTCACCTGCCATATGCAGGAGGACTCGCGCCTCCTCAAGGGCTTTGAAGTCCTCCGACGGATGCTTATGCAGGGATTGTCCCATCGAGTACAAGGTGACTCCCTGCCAGCGAACATCGCCAAGCTTCTTCCAAAGAGAAAGCGACTTCGTGAAGCAGTCCAGAGCCTTATCGCGTTTAGTCAGTCGGCTGTAAGCATCTCCCAGTGAGGAAAAAGCCCTTGCCTCCCCCTCCGGATAGTTTTCCTCCCGTGCGAGTTGGAGCGCCTTCCCCGCGCTTGAAAGCGCGGGGTTGGATTGTGAGAATCCGTTCTGGACTTGAGCGATCTGATTCAGAGCATCGACTTGCCCGGTGCGGTCCTCCACGGTCTGCCAGCGCTGGAGAGCGCCCTGAAACCATCTGAGGCTTTGATTCGGTCCCGTGTTGACATCCACTGCCAGTAACCGACGGGCTTTTTGATATTCCGCCTCCGCGGTCAGCCGCTCGGGATCCTGCGCGTTGGAGGAGCGTAGTTCCTGAAGTGAGAGCCTGTACTTTCCCCGAGCCGTACCGGGATGCTTCGCGCGCACGGCCAGCCTGTAGCGGCCCCCGGATTTCGAGAGCAAAGCCAGACGGTCTGGCTCCTCCAGTGGCTTCGGCTCGTCGAAAAATCCGAGCTCCCTGCCGCGAGGAGAAATGAGCTTCGCCTCGACGTCGATCCCGGGCTGGTCGATGCGCAGGCGCAGGTAACTTCCCGGTTCCAGATACAGCCGGTAGGTGTGGTACTCGGCGCCGCCAATCTCCCGCACGACAGGCTTGCCAGGCTCCAGGTCGGAGCCGGGCCGGGAGCGGCAGCCGGAGCCCAGACTTCCCAGCAGGGCGGCCAGCACGAGCAGCACGCGGGCAGGCTTCGAGAGGGGACCGGCAGAGAGAAGCGGGATCGTCACAGTAAGCTCCGACTCGGAAGCGCCATTCATCTTATTCTACGTAGTTTAGGCAGGCCGGGCACGATCCAGTCTCATGCTCCCCTCCGCCGGTTCGCCATTCCTTCTATAGAAGGATAGGATTTCCCTCATGGGGACCGACGACCGGGAGATGGTCTCCCGCTATCTGCGGGGGGAGAAAGAGGCGGTGGAAACCGTCGACGGCTGGATCTCGCGCGCCGCCTGGCCTTATAAGCGGCGGCTCGCCGATCGCTGGGACGACGTCCTCCAGGATGTCCGGCTGGAGATAACCCGCCTGCTGGGCTCGGGGAAGTTCCGCGGCGAGTCGAGCCTGCGCACCTACCTCTGGAGGGTGGTCAGCCACACCTGTCTCGACCAGATCCGGGTCCTGAGCAAGTGGAAGTTGGACAACCTGGACGACATCGAGCCAATCGCCATCGATCCCCTTATCCCCGCGCGCCAGGAGGACAAGGACCTGCTCCTGCGCGTGCTCGACCGGGTACCGCAGGATTGCCGGGAGCTCTGGCGCATGATCATGGCCGGGCTTTCCTACCGGGAGATGAGCCTGCGAACCCAGGTGGCGGAAGGGACGCTCCGGGTGCGGGTCCTGCGCTGCCGCGAGAAGGCGGTCGCGGCCCGAAGTGACCTTCTTGGAACCCGTTCGAGCAACGGACGTAACATCACGGTCAAAAGGCCGCCTAATAGCAGTGGAGGGGCGAATGCCAATGAACTGTGATGAAGCCATAGAATTCCTGCCCTGGTTGCTGAACGGCACCCTGGAGGCCACGGAGAGAGACGAGGTCCAGCGGCACCTGGCAACCTGCGAGCGCTGCCGCGCGGCCCTGAACGACAGCCGGGAAGCCTGGACGATCTTCGGCCAGCACATCCCCAGCGATGCCCTGGTGGCCCTCGCCTATGACGAGGCCCCGGCCGGCGTCGACCCCGCCGTCGCGGAGCGCCATCTCGACACCTGCGCCGAGTGCGCGGCCGAGCTGAAGCTCGCCCGGACGAGCCGGAGGGAAGAGGACAAGAAGAACAAGACGCTCTCCTTCTTCCCGAGGCCCTGGGTCCGTCCGGAGCAGAAGGACGACCACGGGATACGAACCTGGCGCGGCGCCGCCCTGGCCGCCAGCCTGACGGGGCTCATCGCCTTCGGCGGCTGGTTCAACGCGGCCCAGCGCTCCGGCCTCGTCTCCGAGCTGGAAGCGAAGAATCAGGCGATTCAACAGGAACAGACGAAGCTCCAGGCCGAAGTGAAGGCGATGCAGAGCCAAGTGGCGGAGACTTTCCAGCCGCAGATCAACACCCCCGCGCCGGATCTCCGTCCGGAGGAAGTCGAGCGGGGCGGCGAGGGTACGGAGATTTCCATTCCCGCCAAGAAGACCGTGACGCCTCTCCTGCAGGCCGCTCCCGGAATCAGCGCTCTCGAACGGGACATCGCGATCCTGGACGAATCGGGGAAGCCTGTCTGGCAGCAGTCCGGCCTCCGCAACGACTCCATGGGATTCACGTTCACCCTGTTTGCCGGTTTCCTCAAGCCGGGCCACTATACGATCCAGCTTTACACCACCGAGAACGGCAAGCGGGTGCCGCGCGAGAGCTACAAGATCCGCGTCGAGTAGCCCTTACTTACTTACCGACCTCCCGGGCCGCCGCGCCATGGATGGCCAGCGTCGCGGGGTCCTGGAGGAAGGCGGCGACGCCGAGGCTGCCGGGCTTCCAGCGCTTGTCGATGCCGAGGACGACCTCGCCGGACTTCTCGGCTCCGGCCGTGGCCGGCAGCGTGAAGGCCTTCTCCAGCCGGCGCACCACGCGGTCGTTCCTGAGCACGCGCGAGGCGTTCTCCCCCGCCTTGACGTCGGTCGAGAGGCCGCTCTCGTAGACCGCCACCCAGAGGTCGAGGGCCCCGGAGCCGACCGCCTTGGCGAGCTTGGCGCCCACCGTGACCTTCAGATGCCCGTCAGGCGTCGGCGGATCGATCGCCAGGCTGACCCGGGCATCCGGCTCGGCCGCCAGGGCCTGGGCGATCCGGCCGGTCACCTCTCCCTCCGAGTTGCCCACGCACTCGGAGCGGCCGTTCACCACCACCTGCGGCGTGTAGATGCGGTTGCTGTGGAAGACGCGGCCGGCGTAGACCCGCTGCCGCTCGGACCAGCGGTTCGAGGAGAAGGGGTCCGTCCAGCCGATGGAGTTCCAGTAGTCGACGTGGAACGAGAGCGGGATCACCTTCCCCTGGTAGCGGGGATCGCGGGCGATCTTCGAGAGCAGCCGGTCCGCCGGCGGGCAGCTCGAGCACCCCTGCGAGGTGAACAGCTCGACCACGGCGACGCGATCCGCGGAAGTGGACGGCCCCGGCTCGCCGGCGCCGCTCCGGGGAGCGATCGCGATCAGGGCCAGGGCGAGGAGTGAAAATCGGAAAAGCGGGTTCATCGGCAAGACCTCCGGGTGAATTCTATCCTTCAGAGGAGATACGCGTCCCGAAACACTTCCGGTCCTGCCGTCACTCCCAGGTGGTAGGATTCTCTCAACCTGCCCTGAGGAAGGAGGAACCCCATGCAATCTCTGGCTTCCGCTGGCGTCGTGATCGGCGTCCTCTTCGCCATCGTCGTCTTCTATGCCATCGCCCGCCTGCTCTACAAGAAAGCGGGGCCGGACGAGGCCCTGATCGTCTACGGCCGCAAGGGAGTGTTCGGCAACAAGGTCAAGGACTCGCAGGGGGCGACCGAGGGGTTCCGCATCGTCCGCGGCGGCGGCACGTTCGTCTGGCCGGCCTGGGAGCAGTACCGGGTCCTCTCGCTGCGGATGATGACGCTGGACATCGATCTCCAGCACGTCTACACGAGCCAGGGCATCCCGATCAACGTCAAGGCGGTCGCCCAGGTGAAGATCAAGGGGGACATCGAGCACATCCGCAAGGCCGCCGAGGGGTTCCTGGGCGTGCCGGCCGACCAGGTCCGCTCGACGATCCAGGAAACGGTGGCCGGCCACCTGCGCGGCATCATCGGCACCCTGACCCTCGAGGAGCTCTACCGCGACCAGAAGCGCTTCCAGGAGAAGATCCGCGACGAGGCCCATTTCGACCTCGAGGGGATGGGCTTCGAGTTCAAGTCTTTCGTCTTCCAGGCGATCCAGGACTCCGAGGGCTATCTCGATTCGCTCGGCCAGCCGAAGATCCAGGAGGCCCTGCGCGACGCCCGCATCGCGACCGCCCAGGCCGACCGCGCCGCCAAGCTGGAGGAGGAGACCGCCCGCCAGCAGAAGGAGCAGAAGCGCTTCGGAGTGGACACCGAGATCGCCGACGCCGAAAAGGCCCTGTCGCTCAAGCGCGCCTCGATCCAGAAGGAGGTCGACGTCGCCCGGGCGCAGGCGGTCAAGGCCGGCGAGATGGAGACCAAGGTCCAGGACATCACCATCGCCGACAAGGAGGTCGAGCGCCGCAAGCTCGAGCTCAACGCCACCATCCGCGAGCAGGCGGACGCCCGCAAGTACGAGACCGAGCGGATCGCCGACGCCGAGCAGTACAAGGTCGAGCGCCAGGCCGCGGCCGACCGCAAGCGGCGCGAGGAGGCGGCGCAGGCGGTCAAGGCCGAGGGCCTCGCCAAGGCGGAGGCCGAGTCGGTGATGCGCAGGAACATCGGCCTCGCCGAGGCCGAGGCGACCCAGGCCAAGGGCGCCGCCGAGGCCTCGGCCCGGCGCCTGCTCGCCGAGGCGCTCAAGCTCTACAACGAAGCCGGCCTGTCGATCGAGGCCCTCAAGGTGCTGCCGGAGATCGCGGCGGCCATCTCGGAGCCGCTGTCGCGCGCCGGGACCACCACGATCATCAGCAACGGCAACGGCCACGAGGGCACCGGCGCCGCCAAGCTGAGCCAGGACGTGGTGCAGGTCCTCTCCCAGCTCTCGCCGATCATGGAGCAGCTCGCCGGCATCGACCTGAAGCGCTTCCTTCAGGATGTCTCGAAGATCCCCGCCGCGGTCGTTTCCAAAGTGGGCGGCGAGGGGCTGGTGCGCGTCGAATCGCCGCCGCCGGTTCAGCCGCCCCGGGCTTCGTAAGGCGGGCGAGCGACCATGGCGCCCGCTCCGACCACCCTGCCCGAGCTGGTCCAGCAGCTCGGGTCGACCTTCTCCCCCTTCGAGCGGCTGAAGATCCTCAGCCGCGCCTGGGCCGTGCTGCGGGCGATGACTCCCCAGGAACGGCTGGTCGTGACTTCCCAGCTCGGGCTGGACCACGCCGACGAGGTCCTCGACGCGATCGTCAAGCGGAGCGGCCATGAGGCCTCCCCCACGCTGGTGGCGATGATCGAACGGGCGCAGATGAAGGGGACGACCCATCTCCCGGCGCTGATCGCCGACCTGCGGGACCCGCGAAAGCGCACCGAACGGCTGCGGCAGGGCGCCCAGACGGTCGTGGAGGAAGCCCTGGCCGGCGCGCCCGCGGCGCCCATGCCGGAGCCGAAACCGAAACCGGCGCCGCCGGCTATGGTCGCCACGCCCGTGGCTCCTGTGATGCAGGCGCCTCCAGTTGTCCTGGCGGTCGCTCCGGAGCCGGTCCCGATCGCGCCACCTCCTCCGCAGGTCGTGGCTCCCCCGGTTGCGGAGCCTCCGCCACCCCCGAAGCCTCCGCCGCCGGCACCTCCCGCGCGGAAGGTGGAGGATGAAGGCCTCGCTGGAAAGCTGGCCGCGGCCTCGTCGCTTACCGCCCGGTTCCACGTCCTCCGGCGGCACCTGGAGAAAGCGAAGGGATTGCCGGCGGACGATCTGCGCGCCACCGTCGAAGCCTTCCCCGACGGCTGGGCTCGCCGCCGCGCGCTCGTTGAGCTGCTGCGGACCGGCTCCCCGGCCGCGCTCGGCGACGCCCTCGGGCTCGTCGAGATCCTGGGATCGGAGCGCGATCGCCTCTGGTGCCTGGGCACTCTGGCGAGCACCCTGGCGGAAAATCGCCGCGCCCTCAATTCCCAGGACCGGGAGACCCTGCTCGCCGCGGCCCCCTCCCCCACGGCCCGGCGCCGGCTGGAGCGGCGGCTCGGCTGACGCGGCCTGGGCGGCGGCCCCGCCCGGGCCTGAAGACCCGGGCGTTGCGGCGCGCCCCCCCTCAACCGCACTCCACCTCCGCCTCCCTCCCCTTGACCAGCTTCACCCGGCAGAGCCGGGCATTCCCCGCGTCGAAGAAGCTCATCTGGAGCGAGCCCCCTCCCGCCTCCGCCTCGAGCACCAGAAAGCCGAGGGTCTTCCCGGCCGCCCACAGCCGCCGGCCGTCGCCGTCCTTCCCCAACTGGCGCAGCGCGTGCCCGCCGGCGCCGGAGACGAAGAAATTCAAGCTCCCCTCGGGCTTCAGGTACTCCATCACGTGCTCGTGGCCGGCCAGATAGGCGTCCGCCTGATGCCGCTTCAGCATCGGGAGCACCTCCTCAACCATCTCCTCCGTGTTGCCGTCCGGCCCCGTGGAGTAGATCGGGTGATGGCCGTAGACCACCTTCCAGCGGGCGGAGCTGGCGGCCAGGGCCCGCTCCAGCCACGCCAGTTGCTCCTCGTGCGCCGGCTCCCGCTCCCGGTTCTCGATCGGGTTGGTGTCGAGGGCGAAAAACTGGACCGGTCCGGCGGTGAACGTGTAGTACGGCTTCGGCAGGCACCAGCTCGAGCTGCGCAGCGAGCGCTGGATCTCGGTCTCCGCGCCCCTCACGGTGTAATGGTCGTGATTGCCGAACGTGGCGTAGAAACGGATGCCCAGCCGGGTGTAGAACCGCTCCCAGTCCCGCTGCCACCGCGGATCGAACAGCTCGTCCAGCCCCTTCGGATAGAAGTTGTCCCCCAGCGTGATCCCGAAGTCGAGCGGCTGCCGCCGGTCGTGCCTCGCGATCGCTCCCGCCACCCTCATCTGCCCGAATGAGCCGTCGCCGAAGTCGCCGAAGGCGACCACCCGGACCGGCTGGTCGGCGGACAGGATGACCGGTGGATTGATGGGCTGAAGGGGCCTCGTGAACAGCGCTCCGCAGACGTCCCGGGCGAGCACCGCCGGCGGGGTGAGCGGGTCCTTCAGGCCGGAATGCGGAGCGCAGCCCAGGAGACACAAGACGGCAATCCAGCAATATTTTAGCCTATGCATATTTTTTTTCCCCAGCGGCCCCCGAGAAGGCCGCTGATCTGCTTGCAACCCGCTCGCCTGCTCTCCGCGCTACAATCTCTATGAAAGGAGATTGGAATGACGCGGAGCACAGGAATCAAAGTTCGATTGGGGGTCGCCTTCCTCGGCCTGCTGGCCTCCGGTCTGGCCGCGAGCGCCGCACCTCTCAAGATCGGGGACCCCACTCCCGCCTTCAACCTCCAGACCCTGGACGGCAAGACGATAACCATGGCCAGCCTCAAGGGGAAGGTCGTGCTGCTCGACTTCTGGGCCACTTGGTGCGGGCCGTGCCGCAAGGCACTGCCGGAGCTCAAGGAGCTGCTGCAGAAAAATACCGGCAAGCCGCTGGTGCTGATCAGCGTCAGCGCGGATGAAGACCGCAAGGCGCTCGAAGAGTTCGTTCACACGAACGGCATGAGCTGGCCGCAGGCCTGGGACGCCAAGGGGCTGGTGATCGGCGGCGTCTTCGGAGTCAACAACCTGCCCAGCTACGTGGTGATCAACGCCGAGGGGCGGATCGCCTATGTGATGAGGGGCTGGGCTCCGATGAGCACCTCCGCCCTGCTGAGCCAAGCGGTCTCCAGCGCGCTGACCACCGCCTGCACCGCGGACAAGGTCTGCTGAGACGGAGGGCCTGATGGTGCCGAGCCTCTCCCTCTCTCAGATCGGCCAGATCTCGGTGATCGTCCACGACCTCGACCGGGCGGTCGCCTTCTACCGCGACGTCCTGGGGATGAAGTTCCTCTTCCAGGCGCCGCCCAAGCTGGCCTTCTTCGACTGTGGCGGCATCCGCCTGATGTTGAGCCTCCCCGAGGAGGCCGAGTTCGACCACCCCGGTTCCATCCTCTATTACAAAGTGGACGACATCCAGGCCACCTGGAAATCGCTGAGCGACCACGGCGCCGATCTCCGTAGCGAGCCCCACCTGCTGGCCCGCATGCCCGATCACGAGCTCTGGATGGCGTTCTTCCGGGATACCGAGGGGAACACGCTGGCGCTGATGAGCGAGGTGCGGTAAGCGCTGTTGCCCGGCGAGGCGTCCTGCCCTCCGAATCCTCACCCTCGGTCCCTCTCCACGAAGTGGAGAGGGAGGGCCCATGTAGGCAAGGTTGTCGCGACTTGGCAAGGTCGTTCAAGGTAAGCCCTCCCTCTCCAGTTCCTGGAGAGGGACCGAGGGTGAGGCCTCGAAGGGCAGGTCGCAACAACCCCCAAGCAACCCTGTAGCGAGGTTCCTTACACCCTCAGCACAAAAACATCGGCAGCCCCATCACCCCCACGATACTCGGCCGGTAACGCTCGCGGTCGTAGAACTTCGCGACGTTCACCTGCTTCTTGCCGTCGCCGACGACCTCCAGGGGCTCGGTCGTGTAGCGCCCCGCCTGGATGGAGACGAGACGGCCGGTTTTGCCGGCCAGGATGAGGTCGGCCGCCAGAGTGGCGAAGTTCTTGGCCACGAGGCGGTCGAGCGAGTCCGGCGGGCCCGAGCGCATTAGATAGCCCAGCCGCTGGTAGATCACCCGGTCGCCGGTATGCCGCTGAAGCTCCTCGCGGAGCACCCGCCCGACGCCCCCCAGCTCGCGGTTGCCCACGGCGTCGGCCTCGCCGGTCTCGAAGGGGTGCCCCCCCTCGGGGTAGGCGCCCTCGGAGATGGTGCAGACGGCGTAGTTGCTGGGGTTGCCGTGCTTGTCGCGGGCGAGCATGTCGACTACCCGCTGGAGGTCGAAGGGAACCTCGGCGATCAGCGCCCGGTCGGTGCCCGCGAGATACGAGGAGATCAGGCAGGTCTCCCCCGAGTGGCGGCCGAACAGCTCCACCACCAGGAACCGCTCGTGGGAGCCCGCCACCGTGCGCAGGTCGTTGATGAAGTTGACCGAGCGCGTGATCGCCGTCGAGAAGCCAATGCAGTAGTCGGTGCCGAAGACGTCGTTGTCCATGGTCTTCGGCAGGCCGATGATCTTGACCCCCTCGAGGTGGAGCCGGCGGGCGAAGGAGAGGGTGCCGTCGCCGCCGATCACCACCAGGGTGTCGAGATTGAGAAAGCGGAGCACCTCGAGGGCGGCATCGGTGAGGTCGAGCCGGCCGTCGGGGAGCACCTTGTTGGCCCGCCCGCGCAGGTGCTCGGGGACCCCCTCGGGGCTGGTGAGGGCGGGGTTGATCCGCGAGCTGTGGAGGACCGTGCCGCCGCTGCGGTCGATCGTCCGCGTGCTGGCCCGGGTCAGCGGCACCAGCCAGGAGGAGTTGTCGGCATCGTGGTACGGCTTGACGTGGAGGAGGGCCGCCCACCCGCGGCGTAGCCCGAGGATCTCGTAGCCCTCCTCCTCCATCCGCCAGACGAACTGCTGGATGGCCGCGTTGAGCCCCGGCACATCGCCGCCGCCCGTCAGGATGCCGACCCGTTTCGCCATTCCGCCCCGTTATTCCGCCTTTTAGAGGCCGCCGACCGCCGCCATGCGGCCGATCAGGTCCACCACCCGGTTCGAGTATCCCCACTCGTTGTCGTACCAAGCGACGACCTTGACGTAACCGTCCCCCTCGGCGCGGGTGGAGAGGGCGTCGAAGACCGAGGAGTGCGGGTTGCCGATGATGTCGGTCGAAACCAGCGGCACCTCGCTGTACTCGACGACCGCCTTGAGATTCCCCTCGGCGGCCTCGCGGACGGCGGCGTTGACCGCCGCGGTATCCGGCCGCTCGCGCAGCCGGGCCACCAGGTCGACGATCGAGCCGTCGGGCACCGGCACGCGCATCGCCATGCCGTCGAGCTTCCCCTTGAGCTGCGGCAGCACCTTGCCCACCGTCCGGGCGGCGCCGGTGGTCGTCGGGATGATGTTCTGGGTGGCCGCGCGGCTGCGCCGGAAGTCCTTGTGGGGGACGTCCGCCAGCCGCTGGTCGTTGGTGTAGGCATGGACGGTCGTCATGAACCCCTCCTCGAGGCCGAACTTCTCGTCGAGGATCTTGGCGATCGGCGCCAGGCAGTTGGTGGTGCACGAGGCGTTGGAGACCAGCCGGTCCTCCGCCTTCAGCTTGTCGTCGTTGACCCCCATCACGATCGTGGCGTCGATCTCGTCCTTGGCGGGGACGGTGAGGATCACCTTCTTGGCGCCCCCCGCGAGGTGCTTCTGGAGCTGCTCCCTGGAGGTGAACACGCCGGTCGACTCGATGACGATGTCCACCCCCAACTTCCCCCAGGGGATCTTCGCGGGATCCTTCTCGGCCGTCATGGCGATCCTGTGGCCATCCACGGTCATGGTGTCGTCGTCGGCCGAGACCTCCTTGTCGAAGACCCCCATCACGGAGTCGTACTTCAGGAGATAGACGAGCTGCGCGTTCTCGAACAGGTCGTTGATCGCCACGACCTCGATATCGTCGCGGCCGGAGAGGACGCGGAAGACGCTGCGGCCGATGCGGCCGAAGCCGTTGATGCCAATCTTGACGCTCATTGCGCTTTCTCCTTCTGGGCTCCGTCGAGCTGCTCGAAGCGGCGGAGCAGGTCCACGACCCGGTGCGCGTAGCCCCAGCCGTTGTCGAACCAGGTCAGGGTCTTGGAGACGTTCTTGCCGAGAACCATGGTAGCGAGGCTGTCGTAGGTGCCGGAGTACTCCGAGTGGAGGATGTCGGAGGAGACGATCGGCTCGGTCTCGTAGTCCAGAACGCGCTTCAGGCGGTCTCCCGCGGCGGCGCCGCGGACCACCTCGTTGACCGTCTCGACGGTGACCGGCTTCTGGTGCCAGCAGACGAGATCGACCACCGAGCCGTTGGCGACCGGCACGTTCATCGAGTAGCCGGTGATCTTCCCCCGGAGGTCGGGCAGGAGGTCGGCGAGGAGCTCGGCCGCGTGGGTCGCCTGCGGGATGATGTTCTCTCCCGCCGCCCGCCCCCGGCGCGGATCGTCGTCCGGCACGTCGGCCAGCCGCTGCTGGTTGGTGAAGGCGTGGACGGTGGTGAGGAACACGCGGTCGACGCCGAAGGCTTCGTCGATCGCCTTGATCACCGGCCCGGCCGCGATGGCGGTCACCGAGCTGGTCGAGACGATCCGGTGCTCGGGGCGGAGCTGGTCCTCGTTGACGCCGAAGACGACGGTGAAATCCGGCGCCTCGGCCGGCGGCGAGCAGAGGATCACCCGTTTGGCGCCCGCCGCGAAGTGGCGCTCCACCTCGGCGCGGGTGCGGAACTTCGAGGTCGCCTCGATGACTACGTCGACCCCCAGGTCCCCCCAGGGGGGCACCTCCTGCGATCCCTTCGCCTCGGTCAGCATCTTCACCTGCCGGCCGGCGACCTGGAGGTCGCCGTCCTTGATGCTCACCTCGTCCGGGAACCGCCCGAGGAGGGTGTCGAAGCGGAGCAGATAGGCGAGCGCCGCGGGGTCCGCCACGTCGCTCACCGCCTTGATCCGCAGGTCGTCGCTCTTATAGAGGATGCGGAAGATGTTCCTCCCGATCCGTCCCAATCCCATCAAACCGATTCCGGTGGGCATGAAAATAGACCTCCCTTCCAGCCATGGCGGGCTTGCGGGTCCGCCCGCCGCCCTTGTCCGCCTGGAAACGTAACACAAGCCATGCCGGGAGAAGAGGGGCGGGGCGAAGGCCCCCGGTGGTAACGTTTCCAGCCCGCCGCCGGCCACAGGGACCGGATTGGCGTATCATCCTGGAAACGCGGAGTTTTCTCTCACGCCACGATACATTGACAGGTTTGTCACCACTTCTTAGAATCGCCGCTCGTCGGGGTCAGAAAAAGAACGCCTGGGAGGGAGTTTTCATTTGCGGTCGCTCATCGCGGAGCCGGGTCGCTTCTTCCGCCGCTCACTGACGGCGGCCGCCACAGTCCTCATCCTTTCCTGCACCAGCGCCCCGGCGCCCCAGACCTCCGGAGCGGCTCCTCCTTCCCCATCCAACCCATCGGCCCGCGTCTCGATCACTCCCCAGGAGAGCTGGCGCGACGCGGTCCTCTACTTCGTCATCACCGACCGCTTCGCCGACGGCGACCCCGGCAACGACCGGAACGTCGACCGCAACGCCAAGGGAACCTTCCATGGCGGCGACCTCAAGGGGCTGACCGAGCACCTCGACGAGATCGCCGACCTCGGCGCGACGGCGCTCTGGATCACACCGGTGATCAAGAACATCGACCGCTTCGTCACCGGCGCCGGCTTCCCCGACTGGGGGTACCACGGCTACTGGGGGGACGACTTCCAGCGGCTCGACCCCCGCTTCGGCACCGAGGCGGAGCTCAAGACCCTGGTGGACGAGGCGCACGCCCGCGGCATGAAGGTGCTGCTCGACGTCGTCTACAACCACGCCGGCTACGACTCCAAAATGCTCGACGACCCGCGCACCAAGGGGTGGTTCCGCGTCGGCGCGGAGTGCGGCCAGGACGACGTGACCACCTGCGTCTCCGGCCTCCCCGACTTCAAGACCGAGCTCCCCGAGGTTCGCGACTATCTGCTGAACGCCCAGCTCGGCCTCGCCAAGCGGGTAGGGGTGGACGGCTTCCGGCTCGATACGGTCAAGCACGTCCAGCACGAGGTCTGGAAAGAGCACCGGAAGCGCACCCGCGCCGAGCTCGGCCAGGATTTCTTCCTGATCGGCGAGGTCTGGGGGGGCGACGCCCAGGTGCTCGACCCCTGGTTCGCGGACGACGAGATGGACGCCGGCTTCGACTTCTCCTTCCAGGGGAACGCCCTGGCCTGGGTCCAGGGGCGCGGCCGCACGGTGGCGTTCGACCGCTATCTCCAGTCGCGCGAGAAGGTGCGCGCCGGCCACCTGCTCTCCCCCTACCTCTCCTCGCACGACGTGCCGGGGGCTCTCTTCCAGCTCAACGGCGACAAGGAGCTGTTCCGCCTGGCGGCGCTGCTCGAGCTGACCGCCGGCGGGGTGCCGATGATCTATTACGGCGAGGAGGTCGGGCGCCTGGGCGGCGACTGGCCGGACAACCGCAGCGACATGCCGTGGGGGGACCGCAAGATCCTCCCCGGGGCCGGCAAGCCGCGCGACGAGGCGTTGCGGGCCGATTACAAGAAGATGATCGCCATCCGCCGCGCCCACCCCGCCTTCTCGCGCGGCGTGCATTCAGGACTGTCGACGGACGGCGACCTGCTGGTCTTCCTGCAGCGGGACGCGGCGAGCCACGACGCCGTCGTGGTGGCGATCAACCGCGGGAGCGCGCCGGCGACGGCGAGCTTCGACGTGCCGGCGGAGTGGGGGGCCACTCCGGCGCGCGACGTCTGGACGGGGGAGGCCGTAGCCGCGAACGGCGGCAAGATCGTGGCGCCGGTGGCGCCGAAGGGTTTCCGGATCTTCGCGGTCAAGTAGCTTTTCGGGGAAGGGGCGTAAGCATGGCAGAGGTGACGTTCCACCACGTCAAGAAGGCGTACGGACCGGTGACGGTCATTCCGAACCTCGATCTCGACATCCAGGACCACGAGTTCATGGTGCTGGTCGGTCCGTCGGGGTGCGGCAAGTCGACGGCGCTGCGGATGATCGCGGGGCTGGAGGAGATCACCGGCGGCACGATCGAGATCGGCGACCGGGTGGTCAACGACGTGCCGCCGAAGGACCGCGACATCGCGATGGTCTTCCAGAGCTACGCGCTCTACCCGCACATGACGGTGCGCCAGAACCTCGAGTTCGGTCTCAAGATCCGCAAGACGCCGAAAGAGGAGATGAACCGGCTGGTCGACGAGGCGGCGCAGACCCTCGGCATCACCGAGTTCCTCGACCGCAAGCCCAAGCAGCTCTCGGGCGGCCAGCGCCAGCGCGTCGCCCTCGGCCGCGCCATCGTGCGCAAGCCCGCCGTCTTCCTGTTCGACGAGCCGCTCTCCAACCTCGATGCCAAGCTGCGCGTGCAGATGCGGGCCGAGATCTCGACGCTGCAGAAGCGCCTCCAGACGACGACCGTCTACGTCACCCACGACCAGATCGAAGCGATGACGATGGGCGACCGCATCGCCGTGATGAACAAGGGGGAGATCGAGCAGGTGGGCACGCCGCTGGAGGTCTACGACCAGCCGACCTCCCTGTTCGTGGCCAGCTTCATCGGCACGCCGCCGATGAACTTCCTCCCGGCGATCCTCGCCGACGGCGGCGCCACCGTCGCCGCCTCCGGCTTCCGGATGCCGGTGCCCGAGGTGTTCCGCGCCGCCGCGGCCGGCCACGACGGGATGAAGATCGTCCTGGGCTTGCGGCCGGAGAACATCCGCGAGGCCTCCCGGGACGGCAGCGGCGCCACCGTGCCGGTCACCGCCAAGGTCGAGTTCGTCGAGCCGCTGGGGCACGAGGTGATCGTGCACGGCCGGGTCGGCGACGAGCTGATCGTGGCCAAGGTCGATCCGCACCGCGCGCCGCAGATGGGCGCCACGATGACCCTGGTCGTCGAGACGGAAGCCGCTCACCTCTTCGACACCGCCACCGAGAAACGGCTCGGGCTCTGAGCTTCGGGATTCCGCTACAACCAAGGAGAACCGGCATGAAAACCAACTTCGTTCGCGGCACCCTGGCGCTGGCGCTGCTGCTCGCCTTCCCTCTCGCCGCCCTGGCGCAGAAGGAGATCGTGGTCTGGCACGGCTACCGCGGCGGCGAGAAGGCCGCCTTCGAAAAGGTGGTCGACAACTTCAACAAGGCCAATACCGGCAAGATCAAGGTCACCACCCTCGCCGTCCCTTACGACGCCTTCGCCGACAAGATCACGGCGGCGGTGCCGCGCGGCAAGGGACCGGACGTCTTCATCTTCGCCCAGGACCGCCTCGGCGGCTGGGTGGCGGCGGGCAACACGGTCGAGCCGCTGGACTTCTTCCTCGACGCGCCGACCAAGGGGCGCTACCTCAAGGCCACCCTGGACGCCATGACCTACCAGGGGAACACCTACGGCCTGCCGCTCAACTTCAAGGTCATCACCCTGATCTACAACAAGAAGCTGGTGCCGGTGCCGCCGAAGACCACGGCGGAGCTGCAGACGATGGCGAAGAAACTCACCAACGCCCCGTCCGGCAAGTTCGGCCTGGTCTACTGGTACTCCGACTTCTACTACCACGCGGCGCTGATGAACGGCTTCGGCGGCGGCGTCTTCGCCGGCCGCAAGCCGACGCTCAACGCGCCGCAGAACGTCGCCTCGCTCGACTACCTGCTGAAGTGGATCAACCAGGGGTTCATGCCGGCCGAGCCCTCGACGGCGCTGATCACCTCGCTGTTCAACGGGGGGAAAGCGGCGATGGTCTTTTCCGGCCCCTGGTTCCTCGGCGAGATCGCCAAGGGGGTCGACTACGGCCTGGCGCCCCTGCCCACGATCTCGGAGGCTGGCAACAAGCCGATGCGGCCGTGGATCACCGTCGAGGGGGTCTACGTGGCCGCGCCGTCGAAGAACAAGGACGCCGCCTACGAGCTGCTCAAATACCTGACCGACGTGCCGGCCGCCAAGGTGCTCGCCCTCGAGGGGCGGCAGACGCCGGCCAACAAGGGGGTCTACGCCGATCCGCAGGTGGCGGCCGACCCGATCCTCAAGGCCTTCCGCCAGCAGGTCGACGTCGCCGTGCCGATGCCCAACCTGCCCGAGATGTCGATGGTCTGGTCGCCGGCGACGACCGCGATGAACACCATCGTCAAAAAGGCGGTCGCCCCGAAACCCGCGCTGGACCAGGCGCAGAAGGAAGTGCTGGAGCGCATCGCCAGCCTGTTGAAGAAGTAGCCTGGGGAAACGTCATGGCCAGGGATAACTCCGAGCAGCGCGCAGCCCGCCCCGTCTCGCACCGGCGCCGGTTCCTGATCGGCCTCGCCGTCGCCGCCCTGCTCGCGGTGGGGCTCGGGGCGGTGCTCCTCGCCGGAGCGCAGACGGCCGAGCGCCGCGAGCGCGCCGAGCGCCGGGCTCTGGTCACCCTCTCCACCCTCGCCGCCGTCGTCGACCGGGCGAGCGGCGGCAGCGTCCAGGAGGCGGCGCCGGCCGGCACTCCCGCCGAAACACCGGCCGAAACGCCTGCCGAAGGCGGCATGGGGCTGGGGGCCGAGATCGCGGCGGCCGAGCAAGGGCAAGCCCCAGCGCCCACCGACGCCGAGGCCGGCGCCATCCGCAAAGCGGTGGAAGGCTTCGCCGCCGCCCATCCCGAGGTGGCCGCCATCCGGGTGGTCGAATTCGAAGGCATCAGGCTCGCCGCCTCGACCTCCGCCGCCGACCAGGGCGCCAAGGCGGCGCCGCGGCGGCTGGAGCGCGACGAGAAGCCGCTCTACGACCTCGGCCAGAGGCTGCGCGCCGCGGTCGAGAGCAACCGCCAGGGAGCCGAGGGGGCGGCCCGCGCGCCCGAGCTCGGCTTCGAGCGCCATCCGAACGGCGTGCTCGCGCTGGCGGCGCCGGTCGAGCGCGGCGGCGAGGTGATCGGCATGGTGCAGATGGAGACCCGGGCGATCCCTGAGCCTCCCTCCTTCGCCTGGCTGCCGTTCGCCGCCTTCTGGCTCGCGCCGGTGATCGCCCTGCTCCTGCTCTCGTTCGTGCTCGGCGAGCGGCGATGGCCGCTGGCCACCGCCGCGGCGCTCTTCCTGATCCTCGCCCTCTTCTTCTATGGGCGCTACGCCACCGACGTGTTGAAAGCCGAGCGCCGGGCCTCGGGCCAAGCGGTGGCCGCCCAGATCGGCGACGAATCGAAGAAGGCGGAGGCGCTCCTGGCGCAACTGGCCCTGTCTTCTAATCGGCCGGCCGGCCAGCCGCTGGCGTCGACGCTCTGGGACGTCGACCTCTACCGTCAGTCGCGCGGACTGATCGGCGCCTCGGGCGCGCTGGACGAGGGGAAGCTCGGCGAGCTCGCCGGGGTCGACGCCGGGCGGATGACCCGCTCGGTCGGGCTGCTCGCCTTGCTCTCGCTGGTCCTGCTCGCCTTCGTCGGGCTGGGCTGGGCGGCGCGCACCGGCGCCGCCCTCGTCGAGTACCGCGCGGCCTACGCGTACACCCTGCCGGCGCTGATCGGCATGCTGTTCCTGGTCTTCTTCCCGTTCTTCTACGGCATCGCCCTGTCGTTTACCAACGCCAACATCTACAACACCGACAAGACGATCTTCGAGACCTGGGTGGGGCTGCAGAACTTCCAGGAGATCGTCAGCGATTTCCACATCGTGCAGCACACGCCGAACGGGCTCGCCTGGAACTATCAGAACTTCTATTACACGCTGCTGTTCACCATCGTCTGGACGGTGGCGAACGTGGCGATCGGCGTCACCCTCGGGCTCGCCCTGGCGCTGACCCTGAACCTGAAGGATTTCGCTTTGCGGCCGCTCTATCGCGTGCTGCTGATCCTCCCCTGGGCCATGCCCAACTACATCACGGCGCTGATTTTCAAGGGGATGTTCCACCGGCAGTTCGGCGTGATCAATCAGATTTTACAGACCGTCGGGCTCCCCGCGGTCGCCTGGTTCGATCACCCGTTCAGCTCGTTCCTGGCGGTGCTGACCACCAACGCCTGGCTCTCCTTTCCGTTCATGATGGTGATCGCGCTCGGCGCCCTGCAATCGATCCCGGCCGATCTCTATGAAGCGGCGCGGGTGGACGGCGCCTCGCGCTGGCAGCAGTTCCGCTCGATCACGCTGCCGTCGCTCAAGCCCGCGCTGGTACCGGCGATCATCCTGTCGGTGATCTGGACCTTCAACCAGTTCAACGTGATCTATCTGGTGTCGGCCGGCGATCCCGGACATTCCACCGAGATCCTGATCACGCAGTCGTACAAGCTGGCCTTCGAGCAGTACCGGTACGGGTACGCGGCCGCCTACTCGGCCATCATCTTCCTGATCCTGTTCGCCTACGGCACCTGGCAGAACCGGGTGACCGGCGCGACGGAGGCGATCGGATGAGATCGAGACGAAACGACGAGCCGGTCCACTGGCCGCTCCACATCTTCGTGCTATTCATGGTGTTGATCACCGTCTACCCGATTTTGTGGGTGCTGACCATCGCCTTTTCCGGCGGGCAGAGCCTGGTGATCGCCGACGTGCCGACGGACGCCACCGCCGTCGACCGGCTGCGCGCCGTCATCCCCTGGCCCACGCACCTGTCGATCGACAACTTCCGTTCGCTGTTCGCCGACCAGCCGTTCGGGCGCTGGCTGCTCAACAGCGTCCTGGTGGCGGGGCTGACGACGATCCTCGGCGTCTTCCTCGCCTGCACGGCGGCCTACGCCTTCTCGCGTTTCCGCTTCCCCGGGCGGCGCGCCGGGCTGATGGCCTTCCTGGTGTCGCAGATGTTCCCCGGCACCCTGATGCTGATCCCGCTCTACATCATCATCGTCCAGTGGTTGGGGCTGGGCTCGAGCTACATCGGCCTGGTGCTGATCTATACGGTGACCGCGATTCCCTTCTGCGTCTGGATGATGAAAGGTTATTTCGACACCATCCCCAAGGAGCTCGAGGAGTCGGCGCTGATCGACGGCGCCTCGCAGGCGACGATCTTCTTCCGCATCGTGCTGCCGCTCGCCAAGCCCGCCGTGGCGGTGACCGCGCTGTTCTCGTTCATGACCGGCTGGAACGAGTTCATCCAGGCCGCCACCTTCATGAACCGCGAGGACATGTACACCGGCCCGGTGGGGCTGCGCTTCTTCGTCGGCGGCTTCTCTCAGCAGTGGGGGTACTTCGCGGCCGGATCGATCATCGCCGCCATTCCGGTGATGGCGCTCTTCCTGTTCCTGCAAAAGTATCTGGTTTCCGGTCTCACGGCCGGCGCAGTCAAGGGCTGAAAGCCCATCAACAAGGAGGTTCGTATGTCCAAGAAATTCTGGAAATTGGGTGCCACGGCCGCGGCCGGCCTGCTGATCGCCGGCTCCGCGCTCGCCCAGAGCGGCGTTTCGTTCAAAGATCCCGCCAACGACGACAACGGTCCCGGCAGCTATACCTACCCGACCGACGGCGTCTACAAGCGCGGCTCGTTCGACATGACGGCGTTCGACGTCAAGGTGAGCGGCAAGAAAGTCGACTTCGCGGTCACCTTCAACACCGCCCTCGAGGATCCCTGGCGGATGGGCGGCGGCTTCTCGGTGCAGATGGTGTTCATCGCCATCCGCACCGGCGCCGAGGGCGGGTTCAAGGACGGCCCCCCGGGCACCAACGTCACCTTCGCCGACGGTAACGAGTGGAACAAGATGGTGATCCTCTCGCCGCAGGGGCCCGGCAAGGTGAAGTCCGAGGTGGACGCCAAGATGGCGGCCGCGCAGGGCGGAGCGGTGATCATCCCGACCCGCGTCAAGGGCGCCGGCCGGACGATCTCGGCCTCGGTGGACCTCGACCAGCTCGGCGGCGGCGATCCCTCGCAGTGGGGCTACCAGGTCCTCGTGCAGTCCAACGAGGGGTTCCCCGACGGCAAGGACCTGCTCACCCGCAAGGTCAACGAGTATGAGGGGCAGCACCGCTTCGGCGGCGGCACCGACAGCGATTGCGATCCGCACGTGATCGACATCCTGGCCGGCAACGGCACCGGCGCGGCGGACGAGGCCCAGATGCAGCACGACATGCTGAAGTACGAGTGCAACCCGGACGGCTCGCGCAAGTCGGGCGCCGCCCTCAAGATGGTTTCAGCGAAGAAATAAACCATCCAACTCCATCCGGAGGAGAGGAACTGATATGAGATTTTCCAGGGGCTTTGCGATCGGTCTGCTCGCCTCCGCGGCGGCGCTGGCTTCGATGCCGGCGCTGGCCGTGGACGGCCAGACGATGATCATCACCGGCGAGGACTACACGAAGTGGCTGTGGGGCAACCAGCACACCGACGGTAGCGTCTACAACTTCACCACCGTCCCCGGCGAGGGGTACGGCGACAACGGCCAGGGCACGGAGATCGATCTGCTGATCTCCTCCCACCCCTCGAAAAACATCGAGGTGACCGGCCGTCTGCAGTCCCGCTTCAACCAGAACCAGTGGACCAACTACGCCGGCTTCGGCGGCCGCAACCCGGCGCTGGAGAACCCGCCGAATGGCGAATGCCTCGGCGGCGACTGCGGCGAGTTCGATCCGCGCTCCAACGAGTACATCAAGATCCGCGGCCTGACCGCCCGCTTCACCCCGGGCTTCAAGTGGCTGGACGCGGCCACCATCGGCTCGACCGACCTCGGCATGTTCGATCCGTACACGATCGGCAAGATCCGCTACATCGACCGCGACAACGCCAAGGCCATCCTCTTCCAGGGGCCGCTGGGCAGCCGCCAGCTCACCTATGACCTGATCCGCGTCTCGCTGCCGCGCCTCTTTGCCGGCCCGAACTTCAACACCGGCGACTACGCCGGCCAGGACGGCGCCTACGGCCTGCAGCTCAAGTTCAACCCCAGCTCGTTCTTCGACATCGTCGGCGTCTACGATCGCGTCCGCGACGTCGAGGTCAGCGCCAAGGACACCGGCAACAACGGCGGCGACGACGGCCGCGACCTCGACTCCCGCTTCAAGAACGACGTCTACGGCGGCCGGTTCGGGATCCATCCGAGCTCGAAGTTCGACTTCCGCGGCCTCTACTACTACTCGACGGCCGAGTCCAACCCGAAGTTCGGCACCCCCACCGGCTTCGGCCTGTCGGGCTTCTCGCCGGCGCTGGCCGGCGAGGTCAGCGACCCGCTCTACAAGGCCAACGTCGACCTCAACGATCCGTTCGGCATCGGCCTCTCCTTCAACATCGAGTACTTCAACATCGGCGCCCAGTACAGCTCGATCCTGGCGGCCCGCCGCGAGGTCGACGTGCTGCTGACCGAGGGGCATGACGGCGCCTTCGTCTTCCCCGGCCCGGACAACTCCGCCTTCGGCGTCTTCGCCGGCAACCCCACCCGCATCGGCTATGGCGGCTGGGAAGGCCCGGCGCAGCAGGTGGCGACGATCAGCGTCGACAACGAGTTCACCGATTTCGAGGAGCCGATGGCCGAGACCGTCATCGGCTGGAAGGGGATCACCGTCGCCCCCAACTGGACGATCGGCGACCTCGACCTCTCGGGCGAGTACTCCCATATCGGCTACAACACCAACTGGCAGGCCTGGGGCGACACCAGCCGCGGCATCACCGACTCGATCTATCCGAACTTCGAGTCCGACGCCGGCGTCAACTCCTTCCGCAACGCCTACGCGCCGTTCCAGGACAAGAAGACCGACATCGCCATCCTGCGCGGCAAATACCTGCTCAACGTCGGCAAGGGCGTGGACGTCTTCGGCAAGATCAAGCTGATCAAAGAGACCGACAACCGCCTGAACGAGGCGCGCTTCCTCCCCTACCAGCCGGGCGACTGCCCGGGCGGCGGCGTGGCGTGCAGCAACAACGCCCAGAACTTCTCGCCCGGCCACTCGACGGCCGACCTCTACGGCAACCCGCCGGTGATCACCGTCAACGGCGTCACCGGCTACCAGTGGAAGCCGTTCAACAGCCTGTCGGACGACGACCGCGACCTCGACTACAAGCTGTTCCAGCTCGGCGCCGGCTACCAGGTCACCGGCAACCTCTACAGCTCGCTGACCTACGAACGCTACAACGTCGATCTGCAGGACGGCAACACCGCCTTCCAGGCCTACAACCTGCACAGCATGTCGTCCGGCCAGAACGACAAGAACAAGCTGATCCTCTACGCGCACTACACCTTCGGCGCGGCCGAGTTCGGCGCCAACTACGAGTACAACTGGGGCACCTTCGACCCCGACTTCGGCGGCGGCTTCGTGACCCAGTTCGCCGATGCCAACATCGCCCGCGACTACGGCGTGCCGGTCGGTTCCCCCGGCTTCAAGGGGCGCTTCGGCGGCTGGAACAGCCTTGACAAGCGGGACTTCAAGCAGCACCGCCTCAAGGTGTTCATGAAGGTCCGGTTCTAGAAGGCTGGAGGAAACTTCGTAGGGGCGGCCCTATGTGGCCGCCCTTTCCGTTTTAGAATCGGATTTTCTGGAGACGCGCTTTTTGGAGAAATAATGCGATTCAGCCGTTCCCACCTGCTCACCGCAACCCTCCTCGCCGCCCTGATCGCGCCGCCCGCCTTCGGCGCCGGCAAGGAGATCTTCACCCTCACCGACCCGCGGGGCGACGACCATGGCGACGGCAAGATCGTCTACCCCAACAACGACGATCTGAAGCCCGGCGATCTCGACATCCTCTCCCTGACCGCCCGGGAGGACGGCGACGGCACGATGTTCGAGGTCACCTTCGCGCGTCCCGTGCGGGTGCCCGCCCGGGAGGCCATCGACGAGATCGGCACCCAGCTCGACAAGATCGCCCGCTTCGGCTTCTACAACCTGAACCTCGACCTCTACATCGACACCGACCGGGTCGCGGGCTCAGGGGGCCTCACCATGCTCCCCGGCCGCCACGCCGAGATCGATCCGGCGACCGCCTGGGAGAAGGCGATCATCCTGACCCCCCGGCCCAACGAGGCCAAGGCCGAGCTCAAGCGGCTGCTCCTGAAGACCCTCAACGAGGACGCTAAAAAGAGCAGCAGCCTCACCGACGCGGAGATCGATTCGCTCAAGAAGCAGATCCCGGTCGACGTCGAGGAGCGCATCTTCTTCCCGACCCAGATCCACGTGCGCGGCCAGAAGATCAGCTTCTTCGTGCCCGGCATCGTCCTCGGCGGCCCGGCCAAACCCACCTGGGCCTATACCGTGGCCACCTCCGGCGCCGACCTGCTGCAGTCCTTCGATCTCGCCCGCAAGCTGGGCCGCGATCCGAGTGACAAGACGCTGATGATCCTCCCCGTCTCCCCCGGCCGCTGGCAGGACCGCTTCGGCGGCGGCCGCGAGAACGCCGACATCCAGCCGCCGCTGATCGACCTCATCGTGGCCAAGGGCGGCCGAACCCAGGAACAGGTCCTCGCCGACTTCGACGCCCGCGCCAAAAAGCCGGTGAAGCTCACCGGCGTCGTGCCGGCCGAGCAGAAGTAGGGTTTTCCTCCCCCGTCCAGCCTTTGCGGGGCTCGCAAAGCCCGGCAGGAGGCGCGAAATGCCATCGAGGGCGACCTGCGGTCGCCCTCGACGGCGCCGCTACCGGATTGTCCCCTTTCACGAGGTCGTTCGAAACGACGGCGGGGTTTGGTGCTACTCCGTGGCCTGGGCCGGTATCGCGTGCTTCTTGCGGAAGCTGAAGCCGATGACGAGGGCGAGGATGAGCGGGATCAACGCGCGGCCGAAGATGCCGCCGATGAACTCGCCTTGCTTATAGGGATCCACATTCGCTCCGGCCAGCAGGTAGATTCCCACCCCGAGGTCAAAGACGAAATAGATCACGAGAACGACCAAGGTCACAAAGCCTGGATTCGAGACCGGCCGGCTCTTGGCTCGATTGATCCCGAAGCAGATCACCAGGACCATGGCGAAGAGGACGAAGTAGCTCATGGCTCTCCCTTACTGCCATCGTTTGGAGTTTGTGACGGCGATTCTATCGCAGTCTCAGCTCGCAATGGGCAGCAGGACGACCTTGCCAATCGGTGGCCCGGCTCTCGAGTAGCCGGTGGGTTTCCACGGCCCCGGCGAGCGGGAAGCGCCGCGAGACCGAGATCGTCAGATCCCCGGCTTCGATCCATTCCAGGAGGTGCCGGCGGACGGTCGCCCAAGCCGCTGGATCACGGTCGACGTTCAATCCGAAGGCGCCGACTTTGAGGCTCCGGCCGTAGACCCTCTCCCTGCTGGGAATACCCCGACCCCCGCGAGGGAAACCCCTCTCCCTGGTTGGGGGACCCCTGTACCTTTCCGGGGAACCTCTCTCCCTGCTGGGGGGACCCTGTACCTTTCCGGGGGACCTCTCTCCCCAGCGGGTACACCCCGATCCCCACCGGGGGTCGTGTCCTAATAGTGTGTAGGTGGTACGGGGCGGTTACGGGGCGTAAGAATCTGAGGTAGCTTCCCCTGTACGGGGGGAGCGTTCCCCCCGATTCCCTACAGACGGCCCGGCGGGTGTTACCAGCACGCCGCCGAGCCTGACCCGAGCAAGGAGCCAGTCCATGCCCGAGCTGTCCGAAGTGTACCCCAGGCCCCTCGATCTCTCCCGCTACACGGAAGCCACCCGCCGCGAGCTGTACGAGCGGCTGGTGCGCATCCAGTTCACTCCGCAGGACCCGCCCACGGACCCGGAGGATGCCGCCCCGATCCAGGACCCGGAGGCCGCCGAGCTGACCGTCTTCTACCTCTTTGGCCGTTGGTTCGCCTACTGGCGCGACGTTCCCGAGCCGGGCCTGCCCGCGTGGCGCATGACGGAGATGGTCCGCATCCAGGCCGCGCCGGACTCCCCGGACGGCATCATCCTGTACGAGATCTAGCCATGGGCTTTGACTCGAAGCTTTCCTACCCTCCGGACGCCACGCGCAACGTATCGGTCAAGGCTACGCCTTACCAGAAGAGCGCATGGGAAGTGGCGGCGAGTCGCCACGGCAAGGCGAGCGCGGGCGCGTTCCTCGCATGGGCCGGGGATCTCTACCTTGCCCTCCAACGTGCCTATCACGACGCCATCCAGGCGCACGACGACTCCCTGAATCCTGTCGGCTACGCGGAAGAGGTGCAGCGGCAGGAAGAGCGGAAGGGGGAGCCGTGAAGCTCAAGACGACCAGCTTCACCGTCCGGGCGACCATGGCTCAGTCCGTACGCTGGAAGCAGGCCGCAGAGGCGCACGGGCATGCATCCGTGGGGACGTGGATCGCGGAAGCCGTAGACGCCCACCTGGAAGCCCGCACGCGGGCCGGGAAGCCGCTCCCCCTGGCATGGGGCAAGGGGAGGTTCCGCGTCCGCCTGGAGGACGGCGCGGAGCCCGAGTTGCCGGGGTGGGTCGCCCGTCCCTTCGGCATCTTCCGGGGGACGGACGCCGGGCCGGGTTACCACGGGTGCCACCTCTACACCCTCGCGCACCTCCCCTCTCTCCGGTTGGTGGCGACGTTCCGCACGGCCCTGTCACCGATCGTCCTAAATTCCCCCCCGTGGATCACCTAAAAATCCCCCCCTCCTCCCAACCGTGAGAGCGAGGTATGGGATGGACAGCAGCGTGGGAAGCGAGATGCTAGCCGTGGTGCCTGAAGGCGCCACGGAG
>DATHEF010000012.1:0-46623 GCA_035490435.1 Thermoanaerobaculia bacterium | reverse complement strand
CGGCGGGAAGCTCCCGAGGGGAAAGCGCGGGTCGGGGTCTCCCTTCTGGAGCTTCTCGGCCGCCGTGCGGTAGGCGGCCACGAACCAGGAGAAGCCTTCGTAGAAGTAGTGGCGCATGGCCTGGCTCGCCGCGTGGAAGAGCGGGGCCGGCGACTTCTTCAGCCGCTTGGGTCGGCTCGTCGGAGCCTGGGCCAGGATCGCCGCGACTCCGAAGGGTTCGGTTCCCGTCCGTTTCCTGACCGCGGCGGCGTCCCCCTCGATTTCAGTGGCCATGTTGGCGACGCGTTGCCGGTAGGCTTCCGGGGAGAGATTCTTCCAGCAGGGCAGGGGCGAGAAGGTCACGGTCTCGGGAGTGGCGTGGCGGAGACGATCGACGGTCTCTCCCTTGCGGCGGGCGAGGTATTCCTGGGTGCGATCGAACCAGGTGCCGGCGAGAGGCTGGCCGTCCGCGAGCTGCCGGACGGACTGGAGACCGGGCCATTGCCGGAGTTGGGCGACAAGGTTCTCTTTGACCCCATGTCCAAGGACATAGCGAAATCGGGCGACCTGCACTTCTTCCTCGTTGCTGATCAGGATCGCTTGGTAGCGCCGGTCCCAGATCTTCCCCGTCCAGCCGGAGAGACGGCTCACCTCGCGCGCCAGGTTCGAGTTGAAGTAGCCCACGAACCGCGCCAGCCGCTTGGCGCTCTCCGCCCGCACGATCATGTGGTAGTGGTTCGACAGCAGGCTGAGCGCCATGAGATCGACCGGATAGAGCCGCTGGGCCCTACCGAGCACTCCGGCGGCGATGTCGTTGAGCTCCGGGCTCGGCCGGAGCAGCAGGCGTCCTTGCAGGGTCCGGCAGGTGACCTCGACCAGGGCGCCCTCCTCGGGAAGGTAGCGAAGTTTTCGTCCCATGCCCCTAATAAGACGTAAAATCTCGCTCCTTCTGACAAATCCTTTAATGCCATAGGGTTACAGAGGCATTTTTGCCGCTTCGAATCAGGTGCCACCGTCCAGTCGCCGTCTGCGTCCGGAGCCTCTCCGTCCCGGTCCAGCGTCTCGCCGTCTGCGTCCGGAGCCTCTCCGTCCCGGTCCAGCGTCTCTCCGTCTGCGGACGGAGCCTCTCCGTCCCGATCCAGCGTCTCTCCGTCTGCGGACGGAGCCTCTCCGTCCCAGTCCGGCGTCTCTCCGTCCGCGTCCGAAGCCTCTCCGTCCCGGTCCGGCGTCCGCCGTCTGCGGACGAAGCCTCTCCGTCCCAGTCCGGCGTCTCTCCGTCCGCGTCCGGAGCCTCTCCGTCCCGGTCCCCGGCAGAACAGGTTACAACCTATTCGAACGGCAACGCCGGCGGGAAGCTCCCGATCGGTAATCGCGGGTTGAGATCTCCCCGCTGCAGCGCCAGGACCGTGCGGACAGCGACCACGATGGGATCGACGGTCGTCTGCGGCGAGGCGCCGTCGCCCCCCTTGCCGTAGATCGTCAGGTCGACCCGGAGCTCGCCAGGGTGTAGCCCAAGGTGACGCCGAGCTGGCCGGCCGCGAGGTTCGGGTGTCGTAGAGCGCCAAGGCGGGGAAGTCCTCCCAGGCGGCAGGCGTAGGGGCGCGCTCGAGGGATGCGGCGGATTGTGTCCTAAATCAGCCCTTCCCCTGGGGAAGACCATCCGGGAATCAAGTGCATCAGGGTGAGCTAGAATGTCCGGGCCGGGGGCGGGTCCCCGGCGCTACGAGGAGACCCCCATGAAAAAGCAGGCGAAGAAGCTGGTGCTGGCGAAGGAGACGCTGATCTGTCTCGAACATAGCGCTGTGGAGATCGCGAGAGGCGCTGCTACTGGTTATGCCGGCTGCCCAGATTGGACCAACCTGCGCACCTGCGCGACGTGCGACCGCAACACCTGCACGTCTAATCTTTGCTGACCCAATAAGGGGGGTGGCGGCTCGATCCCGCCCCCCTCTACCACCCACATTGAGTCAGGACACGACCATGCGCGGGCCGAGCGGAACCTGAAGGTCCTGACCTTCCCGCGAGGCCCCTCCCCTACGGCTTTCCCAGCAGATCCATCAACACGGCCACCTCCGCCTCCACCCCGGTCGCGATCGTCGGATCGCGGTCGGGGGCGAAGAGGCTGGAGTGGAGGGAGGGGGGCTGCTTGCCGGCCGCCGCGAGCTCCTTGAGCTTCACGGGATCGCCGGCGCCCAGGCTCCACTGGACCGCCGGGACTCCCGCCAGACCATACTCGCTGAAGTCCTCGGAGGCCATCTGCGGCGGCACGTCGACGACGTTGCCGTCCCCGAAGGTCCGGCGGAGCGCCGCCGCGATCCGGGCGGTCAGCTTGGGGTCGTTGTAGGTCGCGGGGCAGCTCTCGACGACCGCGAAGGCCGGCTCCTTCGGCGCTCCCGCCGCCACCGCCTCGGCCTTGGCGATGCGCTCGATGGCGGCGAGGATGTGCTTCCGGACCTCCTGCTTGTAGGCGCGGACGGTGATCTGCAGCTTCACCTCGTCGGGGATGATGTTGTGCTTGTTGCCGCCGTGGATCGAGCCCACGGTGACCACCGCCGGGTCCTGCGGGTCCTTCTCGCGGGCGACGATGGTCTGCAGCGCCAGGACCGTGCGGGCGGCGATCACGATGGGATCGACGGTCGTCTGCGGCGAGGCGCCGTGGCCCCCCTTGCCGTAGATCGTCAGGTCGACCGAGTCGGAGCTCGCCAGGGTGAAGCCCGAGGTGACGCCGAGCTGGCCGGCCGGGAGGTTCGGGGTATCGTGGAGCGCCACCACGAAGTCGGGCTTGGGGAAGCGGGTGAAGAGCCCGTCCTTGAGCATCGCCCGGGCGCCCCGGATCCGCTCCTCGGCGGGCTGGCCAATGAAGACGAGGGTGCCGCGCCAGTCACCCTTTCGGCGCGCCATCTCGGCCGCGGTCCCCACCAGGGCCGTCATGTGGACGTCGTGCCCGCAGGCGTGCATGACCGGCACCTCGGCGCCCGCGTCGTCCTTGACCCGCACGGTGCTGGCGTAGGCGAGGCCGGTCTTCTCCTCGACCGGCAGGGCGTCGAGCTCGGTCCGCAGCATCACGGTGGGGCCGGAGCCGTTCTTGAGCACTCCCACGATCCCGGTGCCGCCGACCCCGGCCGTCACCTCGAAACCCGCCTGGCGGAGCCGGGCGGCGACCTTGGCGGCCGTCTTCTCCTCGTGCAGCGAAAGCTCCGGGTTGCGGTGGAGGTCGACGTAGAAATCCCGGAGATCCGCCGGCAGGGCCTTGGAAGCCGGAGCCGCCGGTCCGGGCAGGGCGCGAAGCAGGGAGAGGAGAGCAATCGAGGCCACGACGGGAAAGCGAGCCATAGCAGGTCTCCACGGGAAAATGGATTCGGCCAGGGAGCCTACCAGGAGCGTCCCTGGCCGTCCATTCTCGATCCGGCATGGCCTGACTTCCAAAGCAGTGGAAAGGCCTTCTCCGCTTCTTCATCACCGGTTCATACTCCCTCCTTTTGTGAACGGCAGAGTAGCTCCATGGCAAGGCTACTTCCTGCCTGCCGAGGAGAATGAAATGAACCGGTTTTGCAAGGCAGTCTTTCTGATTTTTGGGCTGGCGCTTCTGGTCGTTCGCCCGGGTGCCGCCGCGGATACCACCCCGGATCGAACCCTTTCGCCGTACTTCTTCGTCGAGAACGGCGATCCCGCGGTCGATCGGCTGCCACTCAAGGAGACCCGGGCCGACGTCCACATCGCGGGGGTGATCGCCGACGTCCTCGTCACCCAGGTCTACCGCAACGAGGGCAGCCGCCCCCTGAACGCGCGGTACGTCTTCCCGGCCTCCACCCGGGCCGCGGTGCACGGCATGACGATGGTGGTGGGCGATCAGCGCATCCGCGCCAAAATCCGTGAAAAGCAGGCGGCGAAGCGGGAGTTCGAGGCGGCTCGCGAGGCGGGGAAGAGCGCGGCGCTGCTGGAGCAGCAGCGGCCCAACGTCTTCACCATGAACGTCGCCAACGTCCTGCCGCAGGACGAGATCCGCGTCGAGCTCCACTATAGCGAGATGCTCGTGCCGACCGAGGGCATCTATGAGTTCGTCTATCCCACCGTAGTGGGCCCCCGTTATTCGAAAGAGCCAGAAACGGAAGTGCAGAGCTCTTATTTGCACCAGAACGAGGCCCCCGTCTCCAAATTCGAGATCGAGACGCGGATCGCCGCCGGCATGCCGGTCGACGAGTTGCTCTGCCCCTCCCACCGGACGCGGGTCGACTGGGAGGACGGCGACACGGCGCGGGTCCGCCTCGACCCAGGAGAAACGAACGGCGGCAACCGGGACTACATCCTGCGCTACCGCTTGCAGGGGAAGCAGGTGCAGACCGGTCTGTTGCTTTATCCGGGCCAGCCGGGCCAGGACGAGAATTTCTTTCTGTTGATGGTGCAGCCGCCCCGGCGGGTGGAGCCCCGGCAGATCCCGCCGCGCGAGTACATCTTCGTGCTCGACGTGTCGGGCTCGATGAACGGCTTCCCGCTCGATACGGCGAAGACGCTGATGCGGGAGCTGATCGGCGGTCTGCGCCCGAGAGACAGCTTCAACATCATCCTGTTCGCGGGGGGCTCGCGATTGCTGGCGCCACGGTCGCTGCCCGCCACGGCAAAGAACGTCCAGGAAGCGATCGCCGAGATCGAGCGCGAGCAGGGGGGAGGCGGAACGGAGCTCGGCGCGGCGCTGGACCAGGCGATGGCGCTGCCGGAAACGAAAGGCGTGTCGCGTTCGACGATCGTCGTCACCGACGGTCTCATCGACGCCGAGGCCGCCGTCTTCGAGCAGATCCGGACGCGTCTGAACCGCTCCAACCTGTTCGCCTTCGGCATCGGCTCCTCGGTGAACCGCCACCTCATCGAGGGCCTGGCGCACGCGGGGCAGGGCGAGCCGTTCGTGGTGACCGAGCCCGCCGAGGCGCAGGCGATCGCGAAGAGCTTCCAGGACTACGTGCGATCGCCGGTGCTCACGCACGTGGCGGTCGAGCCCACGGATTTCGAGGCGTACGACGTCGAGCCGCTGTCGGTCCCGGATCTGTTCGCCGACCGCCCGCTGGTGGTCTTCGGCAAGTGGCGCGGCAAGCCGTCCGGCACGATCCGCGTCACCGGTCTGGGGGGCGAGGGGCAGTACGAAAAGGTTTTCGACGTGGCCGAGGCAGAGCCTGCCGCCGACAACCAGGCGCTGCGCTATCTGTGGGCTCGGGCGCGGGTGGCGCGCCTCTCCGACTACGGAGCGGACGATAGCGACGACACCCGCAACGCGGTCACGGCGCTCGGGCTGAAGTACGAGATGCTGACCGCCTATACGTCCTTCGTCGCGATCCACGAAAAGGTGCGCAATGCGGATGATCCGGCACAGGCGGTCGAGCAGCCGCTGCCCATGCCGCAGGGAGTTTCGGACCTTGCCGTCCCTGAGCCGGAGCTGCCGCTGCTGGTGGCCCTCGTTCTCCTGCTCCTCGGCCTGGCGACCACCCGGCGGGCGTGGCTGCGATGAGGACGGCCGGAGGCGGCCGGCCCGGGCTCTCCTGGCCCTGGCTGTCCTGGACGACCGCGATGCTCGCCGCGTACGGCTTGAAGCTGGCCTACAGCCGGGCCTCGGTGGAGGATCTCGGATGGATCCTCATGCCGACCGCCCGCGCGGTGGGGTGGCTGCGCAGCGAGACGCTGACCCTGAGCCCCGGCGCGGGCTGGGTGGCGCCGGGCGGTGTCTACGTCATCGCTCCGGCCTGCGCGGGGGTGAACTTCATGATCCTCGCGCTGACCGTTTCCGTGCTCGGCTTCTCGCACCGGCTCCGCTCCCGGGGTGAGCGGCTCACCTGGTGGCTGGCCTCGCTGGCCGGGGCCTACGTCCTCACGATCGCCGTCAACACGCTGCGCATCGTGGCCGCGGTGGAGCTCTACCGCCTCGGCCCCGTCGCGGGGCTCGACCCCGGACAGATGCACCGGCTGCTCGGTACCGTGCTCTACCTGGGAGCCCTCTGGAGCCTGTTCGGCGTGCTCGACAGGCTCACGGCGCGCCACTCCGCGGGGAACGGCTCCAGGCTTGCCGCGGGCCTCCTGGTGGCGGGCCTCTATCTCGGCATGACCGTGGTGGCGCCGCTCCTGAACGGGCACCCGGGCGCGCGGTACGCCGAGCATGCCATGATGGTATCCCTGATCACGATGTCATTCCTGGCGTACCGTTTCGTGATCGCCTGGCGGGAGAAAAACGCTGATGGACAGACCGACGATCCTGGTGGTCGAGGACGAGCCGGCGATCGCCGACACGATCCAGTACGCCCTCGAATCTGAGGGCTTCCAGTGCCACCGCCTGGAGGTGGGCGCGGCCGTGGTCGAGGAGCTCGACCGGCAACCGGTGGCACTGGTGGTGCTCGACATCGGCCTGCCGGATCTGAGCGGCATCGAGGTCTGCCGCAGAATCCGGCAGCGGCACGACGTACCGATCATCTTTCTCACCGCGCGGGCCGACGAGGTGGACCGCGTCGTGGGGTTGGAGCTGGGGGCGGACGACTATGTGACCAAACCGTTCAGCCCGCGCGAGCTGGCGGCCCGCGTCAAGGCGGTGCTGCGGCGCGCCGGCCGCGGCGGTCCGCCTCCCGGCGCCACCTTCGCGCTCGACGAGGAGCGGCTTCAGATCACTTATTTCGGCAAGCCCCTCGACCTCTCGCGCTACGAGTACCGGCTGCTCGCCGTCCTGCTCAAGAAGCCGGGCCGCGTCTACAGCCGCGATCAGCTCCTGGAGCTCGTATGGGACGAGCCCGAGGCCAGCCTCGACCGCACGGTCGACGCGCACGTCAAGAATCTCCGGGCGAAGCTCCGCGATATCCGCCCCGACGTCGATCCGATCGCGACCCATCGCGGCACAGGCTACTCGCTGAAGGAAGGCTTGTAGGGGGGATCATGAAGCTCGGCCTGAGGATCTTCCTTTTCTATCTCGCGATTTTCACCGCCTGCCTCTACTTCACCACCGACTGGATCTGGACGACGCTGCGCACGCGCTACCTGGAGAGCGTGGAGGAGCCGCTCGTCGACTCCGCCAACCTGCTGGCGAGCTTGGTCGAGCGCGAGATGGCGCGCCCGGATTTCGACTTCGCCGGCCTGGAAGCCACCCTGGCCAGGACGCATGCCCGCCGGCTCTCCGCCCGCATCTACGACCTCCGGAAATCCACCGTGGACTTGCAGATCTACATCACCGACGCCAGGGGCACGGTCGTGCTCGATACGCGGCGCCCCCGGGCCGTGGGCCAGAGCTATATCCGATTCCACGACGTATGGATGACCCTGTGGGGGCATTACGGCGCGCGCTCCACGCTCCGGGATCCGGGCGATCCGTTCTCGACCGCGCTCTACGTCGCCGCGCCGATCTATCGCAACGGCCGCACCGCCGGCGTGCTGACCGTGGTCGAGCCGACCGCCAGCATCGACGCCTTCCTCCGGCTCGCCCGCCCCGCCTTCATCCGCGCCGGGCTGCTCACCATCGGCGCCGTGGCCCTGCTCAGCCTCCTGCTCTCCTACCTGCTGACCCGCCCCATCAATCGCCTCGCGCGCTACGCGGACGGTATCCGCCTGGGGAAGCGGCCGCCCTTCCCCAAGCTCGGGCGCACCGAGATCGCCGATCTCGGCCTGGCGCTGCGCCGCATGCAGGAGGCGCTGGAGGGGAGGCAGTACGCGGAAGAGTACGTCCAGACGCTCACGCACGAATTGAAAAGTCCGCTCTCCGCGATCCGCGGCGCGGCGGAGCTGCTGCAGGAGGAGATGCCCGTCCAGCAGCAGGCCCGCTTCATCGCCAACATCCGCACCGAGGCCGAGCGGATCGCGCGCATCGTGGATCGCATGCTGGAGCTGGCGCGGCTGGAGAACCGCCGCGAGAAGCCGGAGATGGAGCCAGTGGAGTTGGACGCTATGGTGCGCACCGTGGCCGAGAGCCAGCTGCTGGCCGGCAAGGATCTGAAGATGGAGATCGCCGTTCCGGACCGGCTGACGATCAACGGCAATCCGTTCCTTCTGCATCAGGCCCTGGAAAATCTCGTGCACAACGCGATCGAGTTCAGTCCCGCCGGCGGGACGGTGAGGGTCGAGGTGATCCCGGAAGGCGACCGGGTGACGGTCTCAATCACCGACGAGGGTCCGGGTATCCCCGAATACGCGCTCGACCGGATCTTCGAACGCTTCTACTCCCTGGGCCGCCCCGATACTGGCAGGAAGAGCACCGGGCTGGGGCTGAACCTGGTCCGCGAGGTGGCGAAGTCGCACGGCGGAACCATCCGCGTCGTCAACCGGCCGGAGGGGGGAGCGCTCGCGGAGCTCATCTTGCCGCGGGGGTGACGTTACGGCTTGCAGGTGTTGCCGACCGTCGAGAGGGTCGCCGCGCCACCGCCCCGGTCCGGACGAGTGCCAGCCGATCCTCGAGACTCTCTCCTCCGGATCGGCTGGCACCTGGCCATCTGACGGCCGCCTGCAAGCGAGAGTCGAGGCAGCTATGGACAGATGCTTCCGGCGCAGCTGCTATCTGTACAGAACCTCGTTTGCGTACAGGCCGAGGTAGCGCCCCCGGCCGCCCACTTCACCTCTTGCGGGTCGAGCTGGCGGATCGACTCTTTGTGCAATTCGAGCTTCCGCATCGTCTTCTTCACCATTTTTGTGCCTCTCCAAAGAGGTAGGGCCTCAATATCGCGACCCTACTTTCAAGAGTGCGCACCAGCGAAAGAAATGAGCCCGATGACCTCATCGCTCTCGACGTCAAGGCGTGCTCCTCCTCGTCCGTTGCCGGCTCACGCCGTTCCTTGTAGACTACGCCCACTGCGGATTTTTTCATTCCGGGAGGAGTGTTGATGGTGGGATCTCCCCGCGGCGATGGCCTGGGATCAAGGTTTCTCGCACGCGACCGCGTGCTGGTGGGAGCCTTCCTCCTGGCGAGGCTCTTCTCGGCTTCCGGTGCCGCGGCCCAGGACCCCTGCGCCCCACCGGCGGGCGACACGGGGTTCGCGGAGGTCAGCGTCAATCTCAATGCCGGGACCTTCAACCAAGTCCTTCCGTTCGACGTTCCCGTGAGGGTCTGCGGCACCGTGCCGGCGGGGACCACCTCGGTCGCCGTCCAGTACGTGGCATCGAAGACCGCTGATCTTTCGATCGATCAGAACTGCAAGGTGCTGGCGCCCCCAGGAGCCCAGTTGCAGCCCGCCACGCCGATCCCCGCCCGGCTCGACGGCACCACCGTCCGGGTGATCCTGCCGCCGCTCGAAGCCGAGCGCTATTACGCGTTCTGCTTCGAGCGCCGGGCCCAGGTGCCGGAAGGCGTCGCGGCGCGGTTCAAGATGAACGCACGGGACGTCCTCGACCGCGGTTTCGCGCAGGTCGGCACCGGCAACCTGTCCCCGGAGCAGAGCCGGCAGCTCCGCAACGAGCTCTACCAGGAGCTGCTCGAAGCCACCGGCGCCGATATCGCCATCGTCCAGGGCACGGTTTTCGACACCGGCACCGAGTACGACGAGCTGAGGGGCAAATTCCGGGACCAGGTGCAGAAGATCCTGGCTCCGCAACGCCGCCGGGACCGGATCGTCGAGGGGAATCCCAGCCAGGGCCTGCCATCCTTGAGCGAACAGCAGCGCGACTTCAACGAGGCGCTCAACGCGGTTCACGACAGCCCGCCGCTGGCGGGCCTCGCCGCTCAGCTCGAGAAGAATGCTCAGGCGGACCCCACCCTGCAGGCGATGCTCGCGGGCAAGAATCTCTCGGCGGCCCTGGCGCTGACCCGGGCGGACGACGATCAGCTCGCCCTGATCGCCCAGGGACGCGAGCCCGGAGAGGCGCCCCCGGATCTCACGAGCCCGGACCAGGCCGTGACGATGGCGAGCCGCTATGACGACTCTTCCGCGGCGCTCGGGAGCCTCGCCAGCCTGATCCGGAAAGTGGTGGATGCGCCCGCGGCGTCGAATCTCCGCGCCGGCTTGAGCGCGGACGACATCGCGGCTCTCCGCGGTCTGATCGATCCCGCCAGCGGGCCGCTCGCCAAGGCCAACAATCTGGCGTTCACCCTGAGCGGCCTCGCGCAGGATCTCCAGACCAGCCTCGTCGAGCGTTCGGCGGCCCTCGACAGCCTGGCCGACAAGGTGAGGATCGAGGCCGCGGGGGTGCAGGTGGTCGACGGCTCGACAACGGGAAACTTCGCCACGTCGCAGAGCAATTACATCAGTGCCGACGCCGGGCTCGTCTTCGCTCCCGAGCTCAGTACCGGAGTGAGCTATGTCGGGGTGAACTTCTACTTCCGCCCCGTCAACAAGAACGCCGACCTCTCACAGTTCGGGAGCTTCTCGCGGCGTTTCGCGCTCACTCTGGGTCTCACGGTCCAGAGCCTCGCCGACGGCGGCTCCGGGGTCGCCCAGACCCGCGACAACCTGTTCGGGAATCAGTCGCTGATCCTGGGGGGCGGCCTGCGCGTCACCAACTCGCTCCGCGTCGGGACCGGCGCCGTGGTGTTCAAGGAAAGGGATCCCAATCCGCTGGTCGGCAAGTACTCCCTGACCACGACCTACTACTTCACTCTCTCGTTTGACCTCAACGTCGCGAGAGTCTTCCAGGGCGGCCTGGGCAGTCTTTTCGGAGGCTGAAGGGAGATCCCATCATGGCGATTCAGATCCGGTCCCATCTCACGGCTTCGCCGAATCCGACCACCCTGCCGCGCCGGATCGATTTCCGGCAGACGCTGCGCAGCAACATGGACGAGGAAGAGATCGTCGTGGTCTATCAGTTGGACCCCGATCACCAGATCTGGTTCGTGGACGGCGACGGCAAGCCGGCCAAGACCATCCAGCGCAACCTGGAGGTCTCGCGGGCCGACCAGCCGGTCCTCACCCGGATCACGCTGCAGAAGGGCCCCGGCACCGGTCCGCTGACGCTGGTCGAGATCGATCAGACGATCACCGACTCGTCGGGCATCAAGATCCCGGACAGTTGCGAGCTGGGGATCGACTGAACCATGAAATCCACTGGACGCTCGCGCAAGGGACTGCTGCTCGCGATCCTCCTGCTGGTCGCGGGAGGTTGCTACAAGGAGAGCAGCTACTCGCCCACCGACCCGCAGGTGACCGGGGCGTTGACCCTGGCGCCGGCGGACGGCACCCTCTCGATCCCCGCGGACGGCGTCTCCCGGCTGACCATGGTGGCCACGATCTCCGCCGACGCCGACAGCGACAAACGAGTGATCACCTTTACGACGTCGAGCGGCAGCTTCGTCGGTGCGGGCAACGGCACGACCGTCGACGTCACCGCCGGCTCGGACGGCCGGGCGCTGGTCATCCTGCAGAGCTCCCAGAGGGTGGAGACGGCGATCGTGACGGCCGTCGTCAAGGGCTCGGCGAACGTTTCCGCCCAGCGCCAGATCCAGTTCACGGCGCCGAACCCGGACGATGTTCTGCGCTTCGTCACGGCTCCGGCCGCGGCCCCCGCCGACGGCCAGACGATCACGCTGTTCAAGGTGGCCGTATCGCCGTCCGTGACGACGGGGACGGTGACCTTTTCCTCGACCGCCGGCACGTTCCCGGTGGCGACGGTGCAGATCGGAATCGATCATACGGCGACCGCCGGCCTGATGAGCTCGAAGGTCCCCGGCGTGGGGACGGTCAGCGCGACCCTGAACAGCGGCGGCGGGACCGGCGGGTTCAGCCGGCAGATTCCCTTCCGGTTCGACGTCGCCCTGCCGAACGTGATCTCGGTCGTCGTGGACAGCCTGACGGTGATGCCCGGCGGCAAGGTTCACGTCACGGCGCACCTGACCCGGCCCGTGGGACAGGTCACCGCCAACACGGTGGCCGTGTTCAGCGCCACGGACGCGAACGGCAATGACGTGGGGGGCTTCGAGAACGTCACCGTGGTGCAGCCGGGCGCCAGCGACAGCGACAGCATCGCCACCGCGGATTTTCTGCCCGGCGCGACCGCCGCGCCCGGCCCGGTGACGATCTTCGTCGGCACCGAGCCACTGTCGGTGACGGGCTCGACGACGATCACCGTCGTTCCCTGAGCCCTACTCGGAGATCGCGGTAGCGGGCTGGACATGCCCCGCCGCGTACTCCTCCGCTTCCACCCCTTTCACGTCGGCCAGGACGAGGCGGGCGCGGTCGACGTCGAGCTCCCCTTCCCAGCGCGAGACGACGACGGTGGCGACGCCGTTGCCGATCAGGTTGGTGATCGCCCGCGCCTCGGACATGAAACGGTCGATGCCGAGCAGGAGGGCGAGACCGGCGACCGGAATGTTGCCGACAGCCGACAGGGTCGCCGCCAGGGTGATGAATCCGCCGCCGGTCACCGCCGCCGCTCCCTTTGAAGTGAGGAGCAGCACCGCCAGGATCTCGAGCTCCTGCGCCAGCGTCACGTGCGTGTTGGTGGCCTGGGCGATGAACAGGGTCGCCAGCGTGAGATAGATCGATGTGCCGTCGAGATTGAACGAATAACCCATCGGCACCAGCAGGCCGACCACCGGCTCCGGGCAGCCGAGCCGTTCCAGCTTGCGCATCAGCAGGGGGAGCGCCGACTCCGAGGAGGAGGTGCCGAGGACGATCAGGATCTCCTCGCGGAGAAAGCGCAGAAAGCGGAAGATGTTGAGCCCCGCCCAGCGCAGCACCAGGCCGAGGACGATCAGCACGAACAGCAGGCTGGTGGCGTAAAAGGTTGCCATCAGCTTGCCGAGGCTGAGCAGGCTGGCGATCCCGTACTTGCCGACGGTGAACGCCATGGCGCCGAAGGCCCCGATCGGAGCCACCCGCATGACGATGGCGACGATGCGGAAGAGCACCTGCGACAGCTCCTCGACGAAGCGCAGCACGAGCGAGCCCTTTTCCTTGAAGGCCGCGAGCGCCACCCCGAAGAGGATCGAAAACAGCAGCACCTGGAGAATGTCGCCGCGCGCGAACGCGTCGGCGACGTCCTTGGGGATGACATTGAGCAGAAAATCGGTGGTGCTGAGGGAGTGCCCGGAGGAGGTGTAGCTGGCGATCGCGCTGGTGTCGAGCGCCGCCGCGTTGACGTTCATCCCGGCGCCCGGTTGCACGAGCTTGCCGACCAGCAGGCCGAGAGCGAGCGCGAAGGTGGTCAGGACCTCGAAGTAGACGATCCCCTTGAAACCGATCCGCCCCACCCGCTTCAGATCGCCCATCTTGGCGATGCCCGTCACCACCGTCGCGAAGACGATCGGGGCGATGAGCATCTTGACCAGCTTGATGAAGCCGTCGCCGAGCGGCTTCATCGCCGCGCCGAGCGAAGGGTTGAGAAACCCGAGGAGGGCCCCGAGGGCGACCGCCACCAGGACCTGAAGGTAAAGGCTGCGGAATAACCTTTTCATGGGGCGGCCTCTCGGGGTTTGACTTCTATTTTTCGGCAGCGTACTCGGGCTTGATATCCACCGGCACGGCGTTCAACCGGGCGATCGCGTCGCGCATCGCCTGGGTGGGCTTGCCGTAGGTGTCGAGGAACTGCTTGGTGCCGTTGTAATCCCCCCGCGCCTGCAAGGCCAGCATGTCGTGCAGCAGGTCGCGGATGGCGGCCGGGAACTTCTCGGAGACGGCGTGCACGCGCCCGTTGGCGTCGGTCACCAGCGCTCCCTTCTGCGTCAGATAATTGAACTGCGCCACCACTCCCTGCCCGTGGGCCTCGTCGACGCCGAAGCGGGCGGAGCGGAAGAGGCCGGCCACGTAGGTCGGCTCCAGCGAGTGGCGGAGCGCGGCCGGCATGTCCCCCTGCTCGATCAGGGCGAGGATGTTGTAGACGCCCATCACGTCCGCCTTGGCCTCTTCCAGGGTCGAGAACAGCTCCTTGAGCTCCAGCCGCACCTCGGTCTTGCGGCCGTTCACCGTGATCGTGCCGGGCCCGAGGCCGTGCGAGAGCTCATGGTGGAGGACCTCGTTGAAGTAGGCGTCGAAGGAGACGTCCTTGACCTGCGCCGGGTCGAGCACCTGCTGCGCGATCGGGATCAGGATCTTGTCGTACTTGGCCTGCATGATGTTGTGCAGCAGCACCTTTTTCGACCCCTTGGCCTCGCGCACCCGCTCGTCGTTCGGCAGGTTGAAGGCGACCGTCTGCACGCCGGCCCGGGTGTCCCCCGCGCTGTAGACGGTGTCGACCACCCGGATCGGGCTGTCGGTGCCCCGGTGGAGGTTCTTGTCGGCGTCCGGGATCGGCAGGTTCTTCTCCAGCCAGGGCAGCCGCTCCTTGTAGCGGGTGAGGGCGGCCGACTGCTCCGGCAGGTTGACGGTGACGAACGACTCGAAGGCCGCCTTGTAGCCGAAGAGGTCGTCCTCGTAGGTCTCGTAGGGGCCGATGGTGACCTCGACCGGCGCGTCGAGGTCCATCCACGCGAAGTCGCTCGCGTAGTAGTCGTCGTTCTCGAAGGCGTCGGCCCGCAGCTCGAGGTACTTCTTGAGCGAGGCGTTTTTGGCCAGGGCCGCGGCCTCGCGCAGGAGCTTGGCGGCCGGCTTGAGCCACTCGGCGTACTCCTGCGAATAGGGGATGGCCACCAGGCCGCCGTCCGGACCGCGGCGGATCACCGTCACGGTGGAGGTGAGCTTCTCCTTGTCGCCGGGGTGCTTGGCGATCCAGTCCTCGAAGGCTTCCTTGGTGAGGTCCTCGGGGTAGTAGCCGGCGCCGCGCGGGTGGGGCTGGTCGCCGATGAACGGCTCGCGCTCTTTCAGGCGGTCCCACGGGCCGAAATTGATGGTGAAGTACTGGCGGGCCGCGTCGGCGTGCGGTCCGGTGTAGGCCTGGAGCTGATCCCGCATCGTGGGGTTGTCGGTCCAGGCCTGGCGCAGGTAGATCTCGTTCATCAGCCGGGAGGCTTCGACCAGCTTGTCGAGCACCTGGCGGTCCTCGGCCGTGAGCGCCGAGAGGTCGGCGTTGAGCGGGGTCGGGGCGAACTGCGCGACCCGCTTGTCGATGTCAGACACGATCCGCAACTCCTTCCCGGCCGTGCCGGTCGCGGTCTGTTCGGGCTTCGGGGTGTCGGAGGCCGGCTTGCACCCGGCCTGGAAGGCCAGCGTGGTTCCTAGAGCGAGTCCGGCCAGACAGGTCAGCGTGAGGCGCATTCCTTCTCCTTTTGGGCGATTCCGTTCGTGGCATCGGCGTAGGATGGCACACCCCTCGCATCAGGGCCAAGCGAGTGCCGCCTCCGCTCCCGGGGGCCGCGCACAGGAACGAGGGATCGACTTATGGCCGAGCGAGTGAATCCCGAGAAAGTCGCGCTCAACTACTGGCTGCTGGCGACGGATCCGGAGGAGTACAGCTACGACGACCTGGAGCGTGACACCGAGACCGTCTGGGACGGCGTCACCGAGTACTCCTCCCTGAAGAACCTGCGGGATATCGAGCCCGGCGAGGAGGTGCTCATCTTCCACGCCGGGACCGAGCTCGCCATCGTCGGCATCGCGCGCATCACCTCCGATACCTATCCGGCGCCGCGGGGCGCCAGCGCCGACGAGGTGGCGGTGGACATCGCCCCCGAGCGGCGTCTGGCGAGGCCGGTGGCGCTGGCGGAGATCGAGGATCTCCCCGAGTTCCAGGACTTCGACCTGGTCACCGATCCGGACCTCACGGTGATGCCGGTCACGCCGGAGGTCTGGAACCGCATCCTGGAGCTGAGCCAGGCGGCGCTGGCGTTCTCGACGCAGGAGGATCAGGAGTAGGGGGGAGGACTACCGCCGCACCGCCGCCCGCGCCGCCATCTCCAGGAATCTCTCCCCGTCGATCAGGTCGGTCCGCTGGCCTTCGGCCGTGAAGACGAGCACGACCTCGGAGACGGGGTCGTCCTGCTGAAGGATCTGCTGGAGGGCCGGGGAGAGCTCGCCGGCGGGGTAGACCCAGGTCTCCATCGGCAGCGTGTGGGTCTGGACGGCGGGCGGGCCGCCCACGCGGCCCGGGTCCCAGGCGGGGACCTTCTTCTGGCCGTAGCGCAGCACGGGGGGCGGGCCGAGGAGGACCAGCGCCCGGCCGCGACCGGTCAGGCTGCCGCGGGTGCCGCCCTCGGAATAGAGATTGTCGGCCGCCTCGACCCGCTCGTAGAAGGCCTTCGCGAATTCGTTGCCCGGCTTGTCCGGGTCAGGGTCCCGCCGGCGCCAGAACGCCTCGACGAAATCGACCACCTCGCGGGTGTTCTGCAGGCGCCGGTACTGGCGCGCCTCGTCGGGGAGCATCAGCCAGCGGGTGGGGCCCTCGTCCAGGCCGGCGCCGTTGCCCGGACGGCGCGGCGGGGCCGACTGGCAGCCCAGGCCCAGCGAGGAGAGTACGACCAGAGCGGCGGCGAGCCGCCTGTGCGCGCGATTGCCCTCAGCCATTCGGATCCGGAGGCCTCACCTCAGGTCGATCTTAGTGCACGCTGTTGTCGTCGGTCGTCTCCGGCTCTTCCGGAATGACGCCGTAGGCCTTCTCGTAGCGTTCGATGTTCACGCTCAAGGCGCGAAGAATCCGCTTCAGGTGCGCCGGGCTGGCCACCACCCGGGCGGTGACGATCCCCTGCGGAGGCACCAGGTTGATGAAGTCGAGGATGAACTCCTCCCGCGTGTGTGTGATGCGGAGCAGGTTGGAGTAACGGCCCTTCAGCTCGTCATCCGTGATCTTGACGTTGAAGCCTTCCCCGGCCTCGTCCATGGAGAACCCCCTGTCGTGCGTTCCTTGGATGCTATCCCAACACGGGGGCAGTAGTTACATGGAGGTGCGCAGATAGACCGCCAGATCGCCCACGTTGGTCCCGGTCGGGCCGGTCTCCAGCAGCGCGCCGGGCACGGCGGCGAGAGCCGTGCGCGAATCGTGCCGCGCCAGGGCCGCTTGCGGGTCGATCCCCGCCCGCCGGATCGCTTCCCAGGTGTTGCCGTCCACGGTCGCCCCGGCGGAGCGGGTCGGCCCATCCTGGCCGTCGGTCGCCAGGGTGAAGACCAACTCGCCCCCGCCGCCCGCCAGCGTCCGCGCCGCGGCAAGGGCCAGCTCCTGGTTGCGGCCGCCACAGCCCGCTTCTCCCTGAAAGGCCCCGCGCAAGGTGACGGTGGTCTCGCCGCCGAGCACCAGGGCGATCGCGGCTCCTTCCAAGGCGCGCCCGCGCTCGATCAATTCGCGGGCGGCGCGGACGGCCTCCCCCTCCAGCTCCCCCTCCACGGTGTGGAACCCCTGGCGCCGCGCCAGGGAGACGGCGGCGGCCATGGCGGTCTTCACACTCGCCAGCAGCACAGTCTCGACCTCCGGAGGGTCCGCCTTCAGAGTTTCGGGCCGCTCCCCGCGGGCGCCGGCCGCGAGGTGGCGCCGCACCGCCTCCGGTACATCGAGCCCCTCGACGGCGGCGAGCGCCTCGGCGTAGGTGGTGGGGTCGGCGGCGAAGGGGCCGGAAGCGATGGCCGCCGGATCGTCCCCCGGCACGTCGGAGAGGAGCAGGGCGAGGACGTGGGGGAGCCGTCCGGTTATCGCGGGCAGGGCGCGCAGGGCGCCGCCCCCCTTGAGGCGGGAAAGGTGCTTGCGGACGGCGTTGACCGTCTGGATCGGGAGGCCCGAGGCGAGCAGGGCGCGCTGGGTGGCGGCGAGGTCCTCCAGCGTGAGATCCGCGGCCGAGGCTTCGACGCAGGCCGAGGCGCCGCCCGAGATCAGGGCCAGGAGCGGCCGGGGGGCGATCTCCGCCAGCCACCGTTCGAGCCGCTCGCCGGCGGCGGCGCTCCGGCGGTCGGGTAGGGGGTGGCCGCCCGTCATCTGTTCCCACCCCGGATCGAGGAGCCCCGGCGTGTCATGGGGGCGGATCAGCAGCCGCGGCGCCGCGGGCTCCAGGGCCCTCCGCGCGCCGCGGGCGAGCGCCGCCGCGGCCTTGCCGATCGCCACCGCCGCGCCGAAGCGCTCCCCGCGCCGTGCCAGCTCCTCGCGCGCCAGCCGTTCCGGGTTAACGGCCGCGAGGGCCGCCGCGGTCATCCGCCGGGCGAGGTCGTGGAGGGGCATGGGATTAGATCAGCGGCCCAGATCCTTCCACTCCAACCCACCCCCGAACTCCCATCGGTGCTCGGGGGCGTAGACCCCGACGCCGCTCGCCGTCGCGGTCACCGTGAAGGCGAGCGCCCGGCGCTGGTAGTCGTAGGGAGCCCCCTCCTTGGAGTGGATGGCGACATCCACCACGTATTCGCCGGGGGCGAGGCGGAGGGCCGGGCAGGCGAGGCGCACGGTGGCCTCGCCTTCGAAATGGCCCGCCGCATACCCCTCGATGTCGGTGTTGGTCCCCCAGACCTCGAAGTCCCGCGGCGTCGAGATCGCCACGCCGAACACGAAGTCGTCGAGCGGCTTCTCCGCTCGGGCGCGGATCTCGAAGACGACGTCCTCGCCGGTGGTGACGAGATAGCGCTCCTCGCCACCGGCGAGCATCCGGAGGGCGACGATCTCCGCCTCCCGCGATCCCCAGCGCAGCTCCTCCGAGACCTCCTCGCCCGACTGCTCGCGCTGCCGCTTGGCCGCCAGGTGCTCCTCCCCCTCGCGCTCCGCCACTTCCTGGCGATAGGCGTCGATCACCCGCCGGGGCTCGCCGACCAGGCGCTGGCGGCCGTTGTCGAGCCAGAGCACGCGGTCGCAGACCCCTTCCACGAGGTCGAGCGAATGGCTGACCAGCAGCAGCGTCTTGCCGGCGGCGAGGAACTCCTCGATCCGCCGCAGGCAGCGGTGGGCGAAGGCCTCGTCCCCCACGGCGAGCACCTCGTCGACCAGCAGCACGTCGGGATCGGTGTTGACCGCCACCGCGAACCCCAGGCGCACGTACATCCCCGAGGAGTAGTTCTTGACCGGCTCCTCCATGAAGTCGCCGAGACCGGAGAACTCCACGATCTCCGCGTACCGGCTCTCGATCTGCCTGCGGGTGAGGCCGAGCACGGCGCCGTTGATGAAGACGTTCTCCCGCCCCGAGATCTCGGGGTGGAAGCCGGCCCCCAGCTCGATCAGCGCCGCCACCCGGCCGGCCACGGTGATCCGCCCGGTGGTGGGCTTGAGCATGCCGGCCACCATCTTGAGCAGGGTCGACTTGCCCGAGCCGTTGCCACCGATCACTCCGAAGGCCTCGCCGTGGTGGACGGCGAAGTCCACCGCCTCCAGCGCCGCGATCGACTCCTCGGGCTTCAAGCCGCTCGCCAGGCTGCGGCCGACCAGGGCGCTCTTGAGCGTGCGCAGCCGGTCCCCGGGCAGGGTGCGGCGGTAGAGCTTGGAGACCCCCTCGACGCGGATCACCTCCGCGGGCTCGACGGGCGTCGGGCTGTCCCCGGTTTGATCCCCGGTCTTGTCCGCGGTCTTGTCCGCAATCATGCGACCTCCACCAGCGTCTCGCGCAGCCGCTCGAACAGGCCCGCCCCGAAGGCCCAGAAGACGAGGCTCACCAGGGCCATCTGCACCCACAGCAGGGGGTCGGGGAAGCGGCCGCGGAACAGCACGTCCTGATAGGCGAGGATGAACGGGGTGAAGGGGTCGAGCCGCACCGCCCACCAGACGAGGATGTGGCCGCGGATGCTGTCGAGCGAGAACAGGATCGGGGTGAGAAAGAAGAGCAGGGTCAGCAGGTTGGCCAGCAGGTCGCGCACGTCCTTGAAATGGACGGTGAGCGCCGCCACCCCGAGCGCCAGCCCGGCGGCCATCGGCAGGTGGAGCAGGATGACCGCAGGCAGGGCCACGATCGAGAGGCCGCCGACCGGATAGCCAAGGATGCGCCCGGTCAGGATGGCCGCGATCACGATCGGCAGCGCGAACAGGAAGTGAACCAGGTTCGAGAGCACCGACACCATCGGCAGCAGCTCGGCCGGGAACACCGCCTTGCGGATCAGCCCGGAGTTGGCGATCAGCGACATCGAGCCCTCGAGCGCGGAGGCCGAGGTCCAGATCCAGGGGAACAGCCCGCTGACCAGGAAGAGGGCGTAGGGGGTCATGCCGCCGCGGTCGTCCGGCTTGAAGACGACGCTGAAGACGAAGGTGTAGACGGCGAGCAGCAGCAGCGGATTGACCAGCGACCAGAGGAAGCCGAGCCCCGAGCCGCGGTACCGCGCCTTGAGCTCGCGGGAGGTCAGCGTCGCGAGGAGCCCGCGAAAGCGGAAGAGCTGGTAGGCGACCCGGAACATAGTAGAGAGGGAATCTATCATCCTCCCCCTGCTACACTGCCCGCCCGTGGCCGACTGGAGTCCGGTGGACCTGCTGCCCGCCCTCTGGGTCGGGGCGCTCGGAGCGTCGCTCGCCTGGGCGCTCCGGCGGTGGTATGACCCGGTTCCGGCGCGGGTGCTCGGCGTCTTCGCCGTGGCGCTGCTGATCCTCCTCGGTCCGGTCCTCTGTGGCGGCGGCATCCTGCTGCCGCTCGACACTCTTCGCGGCCAGGTCCCCTTCCAGCGGGTCGAGCCCACCGAGCCGCAGGGCAATCTCCTCCAGGGGGACCTGATCCAGCTCGTCACCCCGTCGCTCGCCGCCGTGCGCGGCGCCTGGTCGGAGGGGCGCTGGCCGCTCTGGAACCGGCAGGCGGGGGCGGGCATGCCGCTGCTCGCCGATCCCCAGGCGCAGGCCCTGCAACCGCTGGTGCTGCTGGGGTATCCGTTCCCCCTGGCGCGGGCCGCCGGGGTGGTGGCGGCGCTGCGGGTGCTCCTGGCGTTGATCTTCGGCTTCCTCTGGATACGCCGGCAGGGTTTGGGCGAGGCCCCCGCGCTCGCCGGCGCCCTCGCCTTCGGATTCGGCGGCTTCCTCCTGCTCTGGCTGGGCTGGCCGCTGGCGAATTCGGCGGCGCTCCTGCCGCTCGTCCTCTACGCCGTGGCCCGCTGCGACGATGCCGCCGGCCGCCGGGACGCGCTCCTCCTCGCCCTCGGGACCCTCGCCCTGCTGCTCGGCGGACATCCGGAGACGATCGCCTATGCGCTCGGGATGGCGGCCCTCTTCCTCCTCGACCTCCTGCGCCGCCGCCCTCGGGGATTGCGCTGGGCGCTGGCCCGCCGGGCGGGGCTGGCGATGGCGATCGCCGGGATGGTGGCCGCCCCCCTCCTGCTGCCGGCGATCGAATATCTCCCCAAGACGATGCGGGCGGTGCGGATGGCAGCGGGGGACCGGGGCGCGGCGGCAGGGGTCCCCGTTGGAAACCGCGCCGCCCAGACCTATCTCCCGCTCGCCGCCCCCAACGCCTTCGGCGACAGCCGCGTCGCCGCGTACTGGGGGCTGGTCAACTCCAACGAGGACGCGAGCGGGTTCGTGGGCACGGCGGCGCTGCTCGCCGCCCTGCTCGCCGCGCGGGCGCGGCGGCGGTTCGCGCAGGAGCGGCTGGCGCTGGGGATTGCCGCCGTCTGCCTGCTGCTGATCGCTCCCCTCCCGGGCGGCCCGTCGCTGGCGAGCCACCGCCTCCTGCTGCCGCTGTCGCTCTGCCTCGCCTATCTCGCGGCCTGCACCCTGGAGCGGTTTCAGCGCGGCGAGATCCGGCGGTGGCCGCTGCTGATCGCGGCCGCCGGGCTGGGAGCGATCATCGTCTGGGGGTATCTCGCCCATCCCGATCCTACGGACCCGGAGCGTCTCGCGATTCTCCGCTTCGGCTGGCTCCGCTGGCAGCTCCGTTTCCTCGGGCTCGCCACCCTGCTGCTCGCCGGGACCGCGTCCTGGCGGCGGCGGTCCGGCCGATCCCTGGCCGTCGCGGGGGTCGCGGCGGCGATCCTGGCCGAGCTCCTGCTCCTGCACCGGCCGGCCAACCCTCCGATGCCGCGCCAGATGCCCCTGCCGGTGAACGGGCCGATCGCCTTCCTCCAGTGGAAGCTCGGGCAGAACCCCCATCGCGGCCCCGGCTACCGGATGGCGGCGCTCGACCGGGACTTCCCGCCCAACCTCGCGACGCTCTACGGGCTGACCGACGCGCGGATCTACAACCCCATGGCGCCGCAGGCCTACGTCGCGCGGCTGGCGCCGATCCTCGCCGGCTGGCAGGGGGAGGCGCCGGAGCTCGGCGCGCCGGGCCACCCGCTCTACAGCCGTCTCGGGGTGCGCTATCTCCTGGCGTCCCCGGACGCCCGGCTCCCGCCCCCGCTCGAGCGAGTCTTCGCGGACGCGGACGGCTCCGTCTGGGAGCACCCCGGAGCGCGGCCGCGCCTTTACGTCGACGCCGGTCCCCGGATCGGACGCATCGCCATCCCCCGCTCCGAAGACACGTGGCTCACCGCCGAGGTCGGCCTCAACCGCCCCCGCCGCCTCGCCTCCGTGGTCTACCAGGACGGCGGCTGGCGGGTCCTGGTGAACGGCGAGGCACGGCCGCCGGAGCGGGAGCCGGGGGTTTTCCTCTCGGCGGAGCTGCCGGCGGGGGAGAGCCGGGTGGATGTCCTCTACCGGCCGGCGGGTTTTCTGTGGGGGTGCGTGATCGCGGCGCTGGGGCTGGCGGCGGGGGCGGCGCTGCTGATGAGCGTCCCCCGCCCGAGCCCTCACCCTAACTTCGGGCGGACGATCTAAGGACGCGGTCAGGGCTCAGCACAGAAGAGCGGGCAGCCCGAGCCGCAGAATCGCGCGCTATCGTTGTAGAAGCAGCACTCTGATCCGTTCCCGCCTCGCGCCCAGGACTCGTGAAAACACTCGATGGCGTCACAGTAGACCTGGTCATAACAGCTTTGTGAACAATTCGGACCGGGATACCCGTACGAGCAGGATGCGGTGGCCGGCTTGGGTGGGAGCGCGAACACAAAGACGACCATGGCCACAACGAACGAGAGCTTCAACAGCGGTGTTCGGGAATCAGTAGACATGTTTACCTCCTGGATGAGCCTGCGTTCCTTCAGCAGAGCCTACTATAAGAAATAGCATGTCAGGCGGCAAGAGCAGGGAAGCGCCGTCGCCCGGTCCCTACAACCCCAGCCGCCCCGACTCCGCCTGCAGGGCCTTGATCACGTTCTCGATGTGCTCGTCGAGCGGCAGGCCGATCTCCTCGGCGCCGTTGTAGACGTCCTCGCGGTGGACGCCGCGGGCGAAGGACTTCTCCTTCAGGCGCTTCCTGACCGAAGGGAGGTCGACGTCGGCGAGCGACTTGCTCGGCTTGATCAGGGCCACGGCGGTGACGAAGCCGGCGAGCTCGTCGCAGGCGTAGAGAGCCTTGGCGAGGCGGGTCTCGCGGGGCGTCCCGGTATAGGGGGCATGGCCCATGATGGCCGTGCGCATCGCCTCGGGATAGCCGCGCCCGGCGAGCAGCTCGACGCCGCGGTAGGGGTGGTTCTGCTCGTCGGGCCAGCGCTCGTAGTCGAAGTCGTGGAGCAGGCCGGTCTGGCCCCAGAGCTCCTCGTCCTCATCCCAGAGCTTCGCGTAGTAGCGCATGGCGGCCTCGACGGCCAGGGCATGCTTGCGCAGCCCTTCCTTTTCCGTGTACTCGCAGAGGAGGTCCCAGGCTTCGTCGCGGCTGGCGAGGCGTTCGGTCTCAGGCATGGCGCGTACGCTAGCAGAAAGTGACTACAATGGAGCCATGGCCGACGAACCCCGCAAGCTGACCGTCCGCTGCCCCGATTGCAGCTCCGATCTGGTGATCGACGCCGCCACGGGCACGGTCCTCTCCCACCGCAAGGCCAAGCAGCCGCTCGCCGGCGGCAAGGACTTCGACGCTCTGCTCAGAGGGCTCGACGACGACAAGAACCGGGCCGAGGACGTCTTCCAGCGCGAGGTCGCCTCCCTGAAGGACCGCGACCGCATCCTCGAGGAGAAGTTCCGCGAGGCCCTGCGCCGCGCCGAGGAAGATCCCGACCAGGGGCCGCCCCCCCGGCCGTTCGATCTGGATTAGGGGCCCGGCGCCAAAATTCGTGCCCTGGGAAGCCTATGGTAGAATCCGTCCCCGGCCTGTCGGGTCCTCCTCCCGCCTCTGTGCCCGAGCTTCAACCCCGGTCCGTTGCCGCTCGAAGCGACTGAACGCTTACCTGTTTGATCATGACCGATGGACGAGCCCTCCCCGGGCTCGCCAAGAAGGAGTCAAATCTTGAGTCCATGGTGGATGCGCCCTACGGCAGAGGGCCTCGAAGAAGAGAGCCGCAACAAGCCGAAACCCGAACCCCTGCCGGCTCCCGTGCAGGAGACAACCCCCGCCGAGCCCCTCCCCGCCGTCCTCCCGCCCCCCCCGGAGCCTGAGCGCGAACGGCCAACCTATTCGGAGACGCCGCGCGAGTGGTACGCCGAGACGGTCTCCCCGGAGCCCATCTTCCACGAAGAGGTGGAGCCGATCGCCGCCGTGGCCGCCCCCCGGGCGCTGCCGGTCGAGGAGCCCGCCGACGAGGAGCCCGAGGAACTGTACGACGACGACGAGGAATCCGACGAGGAGCTCGAGGCGAGCGAGGCTGAACCCGAGCCGGGCGCCGAGGGGAAGGAAGAAGACGACAAGGACGCCGAGAGCCGCCGCCGGCGCCGTTCCCGGGGCCGCCGCGGTGGCCGCCGCCGCAACGGCAAGACCGCGGTCGCCGGCGCTCCCGCGACCGCCGAGCCGGCCGAGGAAGAGGACGACGAGGAGGCCTGGCGCGAGGAGCCGGCCGAGGAGCCCATTCCCGTCGCCGCTCCCGCTCCCCGCCGCATCGCTCCCGTCCCCTCCCCCTCCCGCTACGTGATCTCCCCCTCCGAGGTGGAGTCGATGGCGCGCGAGATCATCATCTCGGTCCCCGACCGCCAGCGCGCCGAGCACGAGCGCAAGATCGCCATGTTCTGCGACTTCGAGAACATCGCCCTCGGCGTCCGCGACTCCGAGATCAGCAAGTTCGACATCACCCTGGTGCTCGAGCGGCTGGTCGAGAAGGGCAAGATCATCGTCAAGAAGGCCTACGCCGACTGGGAGCGCTACAGCGACTACAAGCGCCCCTTCCACGAGGCCGCCATCGAGCTGATCGACATCCCGCAGAAGTACTATTCGGGCAAGAACAGCGCCGACATCAAGATGGTCGTCGACGCGATGGACCTCTCCTACTCCAAGGAGCACCTCGACACCTTCGTGCTCCTCTCGGGCGACAGCGACTTCTCGCCGCTGGTCTCGAAGCTCAAGGAGAACAACAAGTACGTCATCGGCATCGGGGTCAAGAACTCCTCCTCGAACCTGCTGGTCGACAACTGCGACGAGTTCATCTACTACGAGGACGTCTGGCGCGACTCGCAGAAGGGTCCGAAGCTCGACGGCCTCAACAAGAAGACCGCCGAGGCGTTCAGCCTGATGATCGAGTCGATCCAGGCGCTGATCCGCGAGAACAAGGACGTGCTCTGGGGCTCGATGATCAAGCAGACCATGCAGCGCAAGAAGCCCTCCTTCAACGAGGGCTACTACGGCTACAGCACCTTCTCGGAGCTGCTGGAGGACGCCGAGCGCAAGCAGATCATCAAGCTGAAGAAGGACCAGCGCTCGGGCACCTACATCGTCACCGGCTTCGCCAAGACCGGCGAAGGCATGACGGCCACGAGCCGCCGGTAACCTCCTACAACGGCACCACACCCACCTTCCCCTCCTCTCCCCCGGCGATGGCTCGCCGCGGAGGGGAGGGGTTCGTTTTTTCTGGGCCTACACCACCTCCACCCACTCCAGCGTCACCCCGTCGTCCTTCAGGATCGTCCGCGCCAGACGCTGGAACGTCTGGCCGGAGTCGGTGACGCAGAAATGGTGGCTGGGCGTGTGGGTGGATTCGAGGCCCTGCTCCGCGAGACCGGCGGCGACCATCTCCGCGACCTGCTCGGCGGAGTCGACCAGGATCACGCCCGGCCCGGCGACCCGCTGGAGCACCGGCTTGAGCAGCGGGTAATGGGTGCAGCCGAGGACCAGGGTGTCCACCCCGGCGGCGAGCAGCGGGCGCAGGTAGCGCTCGGCCACCTCCTCGGTAACCGGATCGTCGTGCCACCCCTCCTCGACCAGGGGGACGAACAGCGGGCAGGGCTGGCTGAGGATCTCGAGGTCCGGCCGGAGCGTGCGCAGGGCCCGCGGATAGGCGTCGGAACGCACGGTGGCCTCGGTCGCGATCACCCCCACCTTGCCGCGGCTCACCGCCGCCGCCGCGCGGGCGCCCGGCTCGATCACCCCCCAGGTGGGCACGCCGCGCAGATCGAGATCCGGCAGCGCCAGCGCCGACGCCGTGTTGCAGGCCACCACCACCGCCTTGACCCCGCGCTCGGTCAGGAACTCGATGTTGCGGCGGGTGTAGCGGGTGACCGTGTCGGGCGACTTGCTGCCGTAGGGGAGGCGCGCGGTGTCCCCCAGGTAGAGGATCGACTCCCCCGGCAGCCGCCGGCGGAGGGCGGAAACCACGGTCAGGCCGCCGACGCCGGAGTCGAAGACGCCGATCGCGTCCATCGTCGCCTTCAAGGCTGGCGCGTCCGCCATGCTACGGAGCGGCGGCCAGCTCGGGGTTCGGCTCGAGCGGGACGGAGAGGTCGAGATGGCCCGAGAAGGTCTCCCGCTGGACGCCGTTCCAGAGCAGCACGACGCGGGAGGCCTGCGGGATGTTGAGAGCGATCGAGTGGACCACGCTGTAGATCCGCTGGATCTCCTCGGTCGACCCGCCCGGCGGCGGGTCCGGATGATCCTGCCAGTGCAGGTCGACGTAGGCCGTGCCGTCGGGGCTGAGCAGGACGGCGCCGAGCACCACGCCCTCCGGGAAAGGACGGGCCAGCCCCGGCGCCTTGGGTCCGGCGAGCAGCGCCTCCACGATCCTGCGGATGCGGTCGCGCGGGGACTCGGAGACCTGGAGCGCGCGCTTCTCGGGGCGCAGCCCGCCGCCATCCGACGGGAAATAGAGATCGAAGTCCACCGGCACGCCTTTCGGGACAGCCGCCGCCGGCGCGCCCCCTCCGGACCGGCGTGGTCCGTGGCCGGAGAGCCACCACCAGAGCCCGCCGCCCAGGACCAGGGCCAGCGCCAGGCCGAGGACGAAGCTCGCCGCGCGGCGGTTCATGAGGGCTTACCCGGATTCGCCGGCCGGGCCGGCGGCTTCGTGGCGGGCGGCGTGGCCGGAGGGGGCGAGGCGGGAGCCGAAGCTCCCGGAGCCGGAGCCCCCGGCGGCGTGGCGGCCGGCGCGGGCGCCGGCTCGATCGACGACCGGTAGCGCGCGATGGCGGTGACCAGCGAGTCCAGGAGCTGATCGCGGTAGGCGGGATCCTGGAGCTTCTTCTCCTCCTCCGGGTTGCTGATGAAGCCGAGCTCGACCAGCACCGCCGGCATGGTGGCCCCCTTCAGCACGCGGAAGGGGGCCTGCTTGACCCCGCGGTCCTTGAGCTGCAGGGCGGTGTTGAACTCCCCCTGGATCAGGTTGGCGAGCCGCTGGCTCTCGGACAGGTGATGGCTCTGGGCGAGATCCCAGAGGATCAGGTCGACGTCCTCCTGCTCGGCCGCGGCGCCGGCCCCCGGGGCGGTCGCCGTGGACCCGGCCGCCGGCGGCGTGGCGTTCTCGGCGGCGGCCGCCCGGGCGGCGCGCGCGTCGGTCGCCTGCGGGCTGAGGAAGTAGGTCTCCGTGCCGTGGGCGCCGGCGCCGAGCGAGGAGTTGAGGTGGATCGAGATGAACAGGTCCGCCTTGTTCTGGTTGGCGAGCGCCGGGCGCGCGTCGTGCGGCACGGTGGCGTCGTCGTTGCGGGTGAGCAGGGTCTGCACGCCGAGGCGCCCGAGCTTGCCGGCGAGCTCGCGGGCGAACTCCAGCGTCAGGTCCTTCTCCATCACGCCGCCCGGGCCGACGGCCCCCGACTCGGCGCCGCCATGGCCGGGATCGATGACGATCATGTGGATGCCCGGCGCCCGCCGCGCCCTCTCCAGCGGCTGCGCGGGCACCTCGACCGACGACGTCGAATGGATGTCGAACACCAGCCGGAAGGGGTTCTCGAGCACGTAGTTCTCGGCCTGCGCCCCCGCCGCGAGCTGGATGCGGACCCGCTGCGGCTCGATGACCACCGCCTGCACCAGCGGGTCCTGCACCTCCTTGGCCGGCGGCGGCGTCAGCCGGTCCGACAGCATCTGGACCATGATCGCCCCCGGCTGCGAGCGGTCGATCTGGTAGTGCGGCTCCTCGGGGAACTGCAGCACGACCGTCGTCATCCCCTGCAGATGGACGACGTCGAGCGTCACCCCCAGCTCGCGGCTGCCGCGGCGGGCGATGGTCAGACGCGAGGTCTCGGGGTGCCACTCGAAGGCGTAGCCCAGCAGGTCGCCGAAGGTCTTCCTGAGGAAGTCGACCGGCACCTGGAGCCCCCCCTCGCCCCGCGACGGCGGCTGCGAGAGCGAGACGATGCTGTCGCCGATGGTGATGATGGCGTTGCCGGGGCCGATCACCACGTCCTTGTCGGCGATGCGCAGAGTGATGCTCTCGCCCGACTCGTCGCTGGTCATCTTGCCGCCGAGCGCCTCGGCGATCGGCGACAGGCCGAACACCGGGCCGCTCTGATTGATCGTCACCGGCACGGCGATCTCCCGCCCCTCGAGCGTGACCGAGGAGCGGGCCGGCGGCGCCACCGTGCCCGGCGGCGCGGCATAGGGGGTTGAGGCGCCCGGAGGCACGGGCGCGGGCGGTCGCTGGCCCTGGGCCGCGACGAGCACCGGCAGGAGCAATGCGAGGAAGAGGAAATAGGCCCGGAAACGGCGGTCTTTCACGCCGGAGAGGATACCATCGGTGAGAAAGCCAGGGACGCAAGGGACATCAGGGACAAGCAGGAACCGCCGCTTTTCTTGGTACCATCCCCTGCAGACTTTAAACAACACCACCTCATGAAGCGCTCCCGCTCGCCCCGCGACCTCTGGGCCTCCCTGCTGCCCACGGCCGGGGGCGTCTTGGCTCTCGCCATCGCGTCCCGGGTGCCGGCGCTCGTCCGCGGCGAGCCGATGCCGGCATGGCTGCTGGTCACCCTGCTCCTCGCCGGCACCGCCGCGGCGTGCCACCGGCCGGCGGTGGGCATCGCCACCCTCGGCCTCGGGACGATGATCCTGCCGGCCGCCTTCCGGCTCTCCGGCGCCGCGCCCGCGGCGGCGCTGGCGGCGGGGCTGCTGCTGGTCGTCGAGCTGTCGCTCCGCATCGTCCATCGCCTCGCGGCTCTGCACCCCCAGGAGCGCCGGGGGTTCCTCCCCCGCGCCCTGGAGAGCACCGGCCGCGCCATCCTGGCGACCCTCGCCGCGGGCGGCGCCTGGGCGGGGCTCGCCGGCCGCTGGAGCCCGGTGCTGGCGCTGCTCGCCGCGGCGGCGGTCTATCTCCTCCTCTGGACCGGCCTCGAAGTGGCCGACCGCAAGATCCGGCGGCCCGAGACCCCGTTCAAGCTCCGGCCGATCCTCCTCCCCCTCTCGCTCGACGCGGGGGGCTGGATCGCCGGCGGCGTCATCCTCCTCGCCGGCGACCGGGCCGGCTGGCCGCTCGCCGCCCTGATCGCCGGCTGCCTGGGGGGGCTCGCCGTCGAGACCACCCGCCACGAGATGCTCCGGCGCAAGGCGCAGCACCGCGCCCGCGACCTCGAGCGGCTCCGGCGCGCCAGCTACCGGATGACCACCCCGCTCGAGGAGATGACCTCGATCGCGGACCGCATCCATGTCGAGTGCGGCAACGTCATCCAGTTCTTCTGGTTCCAGTTCGAGGCCCTGGCGCCGGGGAGCGAGTTCAAGAGCTGGTGGTGGGGTCCCGGCTCCGAGACCCTGGAAGAGGGGGTTCCCGAGCCGGACCGCTACCCCCCCGCGCTGCCGGGCGTCCACCGCCGCACCCCCTGGCAGCTCATCGAGCGGCTGCTCCGCTCGCGGCCGGACGGCACCGTGCTCGGCCGCCTCCGCCTCTGGTGCGACCCGCGCCGCATCACCCCCCGCGAGATCGAGCTGCTCGACCGCCTGCTGCCGCAGATGACCGCCTCCATCCAGCGCTGTCTGCTCGACCGCGAGGCCCGTGAGGACCCCCTGACCGGCGTCGCCATGCGGCGGGTGCTGGAGAAGAGCCTGCATGCGGCGCACGCCCGCTGCTGCGAGACGGGGGGATCGATGGCCCTCCTCCTCTGCGACCTCGACCACTTCAAGCGGATCAACGACACCTACGGCCACCCGGCCGGGGACGCCGCCCTGGTCGCGGTCGCCGGGGTGCTCAAATCCCTGCGCCGCGGCGAGGACCTCTGCTGCCGTTACGGCGGCGAGGAGTTCATCCTCCTGCTGGAAGGGATGAACGGCGAGGACGGACTGAGAGTCGCGGAGCGCCTTCGCCGCGCCATCGAGACCCTGGAGTTCATGGTCGACGGCCAGCGCGTCCCGCTCACCTTAAGCGCCGGCGTCTCCTCCTTCCCCGAGCTCTACATCAAGACCGCCGCCGAGCTGATCCTCTTCGCCGACGAGGCCCTCTACGAAGCCAAGCGCCGGGGGCGCAACCGCTGCCTCCTCGACGTCGGCCAAGGGCGCTACATGGATGTCGAAGGGGGAGTCCTCGCCACCGAAGAGGCCACCCCGGCGGCCGAGGCGCCGCGGATCTTCGCGTAGGATTGCGCCCGCCTAAACATCGGTTAAAATAAAGCATCCTGTAAGAGAAATCCCTTGTGGCCGGCTATGTGGACGGTCCGCAGGACTCGGGTGGGGAGAAACGCATTCGGCTTCCAGGGAGCCGCCCGTGAAGAGATTTCCGACTTTCGCCAGGAAGTTTTCAGATCTTCTGCCATGGGCGCGGAAAAACGCCCGCATGCTGTTCCTCCGGACGGCCGTCACCGGCATGGGGGCGCTCGCGGCCGGACCGAGCCTCCCCGTTTCGGCCGCAACCCCCGATATGGCCCCCGCGCCGGTGGCCGTGGCGATTCTGAATCGGGACCGGCGATCCTCCGTTCGCAAGCTCATGCTGCAGATCGGCCACCAGGCGGGCGCGGCGCTGTTTGCCTCGCATCGATCCCACAGCTCGCACAGTTCCCATAGCTCACACTCATCCCACTACTCTTCGAGCACGGGAAGCTCGCCGTCCTACACCCCGCCGGCGCCTTCCCCGAGGCCGCGGCCGGCTCCTGAGCCTTCCGGATCTTCCTCGGATTCCAGCCAGGAGCCGGCAGCCGGGACGCCCACCATCTCCCGAGGCGCGGTCAAGGGCTTCATGTCGGAGGACCGGGCCGAGAGCGTGGCGATCAAGATCACCGATCTCGACATCAAGCCCGACTTCAGAGGTTCTTTCCTGATCGGGAAGGACAAGACCGGCGCGGAGTTTCGTTTCGCCCTCAGGCCGGACACCCTGGTTCGGAAATTGAGTCCGGCCGAAAGCAACCTGTTGCTGAGCGACATCCTGCGCCAGACCTCTTCTCCCCCCTTCCGGATCGGCGAAACGGTCGTCGTCTCGTGGAAGATCGATCCGTCCACCTACCAGAAGACGGCCGTCAAAATCACGGCTCTCGAGTAGACGATGCAAGGCATTCGCGCATCGACGGCAGAGCCGCGGGCCTTCGCCCTCGGCCCGTCTCTTCTCGCGGTGGAGGTGGATCTATCCCTCTATAGCCTGCAGGCGGTCTTTCGCGCTTGTTACAAGCTGACCGGCCGCTGCTACGTCGTCATGGCTCGAACCGAGGAACCGGGCTGGCTCACGGTCACTCTTCTAGCCAAGACCTCGGAGCCGATCGCCGGTTCCCTCGCGGGCGAGCTCTACAACGAGCTCCTCGATCAACAGATCCGCGAAAGCCTGGAGAGCGAGATGGGCTCGGTCCGCGAGCTGATCGTCGCTCAGGCCTTTGCGGAAGGAAACCTCCTGGACCCACTTCGCGATGAAGGAAACTACGAAGAAGATCCTCTCGGCATTGGCCGGCGTCGATAGCGGCGAGATCCACGGCCTGGCGCTCGACCGCGGTCTCTATCCGGAGGCCAGCGTCAACGCGGCCGTCGAAGCATTCCGCGAGCACTGCCTGTTCGCGGAGGCGGCCGGCACCGGCGGCATGGACATCCACGTGCGCCCCGAGCAACGATCGGAAAGCCGGCAGATCCTTGGCGCTTTCCTCAATTTTCTCTTGTGCGACGCGCTGTCCCGTCGAGCGTCGTAGATCGCCGGCGAGCCATGGCCGTTTCATCCGCCTTCCAGCTCCGTGAACGATATGCCCCGCGCGATGCGGGTTATCGCCTTCTGCCCTTCCGTTTCATGCGCTGGACCTCGGAGGAGCTGCTGCTCGTCAACGAGGTGGGAGAGTTCCTCTTCCTGGAAGCGGAATGCTTCCGGAATCTCGCCGCTCACCGGCTGCCGCCCCATCACCCCCGGTACCTCGACCTGAAGTCGAAGCACTTTCTAGGGGACGGCACTTCCAATGTTCCGATCGAGCTGCTGGCCACCAAGTACCGGACCAGGAAAAGCTTCCTCGACGGCTTCACCAAGCTTCACATGTTCGTCGTCACCCTGCGCTGCGATCACTCGTGCCATTACTGCCAGGTTTCCCGAGTGAGCACGAACCGGACCCGGTACGACATGTCGGAGGAGACGGCGCGCAGGGCGGTCGACCTGATGTTTCAATCCCCCTCGCCCGCCCTGAAGGTCGAGTTCCAGGGCGGCGAGCCGCTGCTCAACTTCGACGTGATCCGATCCATCGTCGAGTATGCCGAGGAGAGAAACCAGCGCGAAGGGCGGGACCTGGAATTCGTCGTCACCACCAATCTCGTACCGTTGACGGACGACATCCTGGCCTTCCTCAAGGAGCATTCGATTCTCGTCTCGACCTCTTTGGATGGTCCGGACTTCATTCACAATGCAAACCGGGCGCGGAAGGGAAACGACAGCCACGAGATCACGATTCGGAACCTGGAGCGCGTCCGCCAGGCTCTGGGACACGACCGCGTTTCGGCCATCATGACTACGACGAAGGCCAGCCTCGAGCACCCGCGCGAGATCGTCGACGAGTACGTCCGCCAGGGGTTCCCTGCCATCTTCCTGCGGTCGATAAGCCCTTACGGGTTCGCGACCCGGACGGGGGAGGCGGCCCGCTACGAGATGACTGAATTCCTCTCCTTCTACAAGGTGGCCCTGGACCGCATCATCGAGATCAACCGCTCTGGCCTGGACTTCACCGAAATTTTTGCCCAGATCCTGCTCAGAAAGATCCTGACCCCCTTTCCCACGGGGTACGTGGATCTCCAGTCCCCCGCGGGCGCCGGGCTGGGGGCGGTCGCCTACAACTACAACGGCGAGGTCTACGCCTCCGACGAAGCCCGCATGCTGTCGGAGATGGGAGACGAGAGCTTCAGGCTGGGCAACGTACACACCGACAGCCATGCGGAGATCTTCGGCGGCGAGACGCTACGGTCCCTGGTGGCGGCATCCATCCTGGAGACGCTCCCCGGGTGCTCGGATTGCGCCTTCGTGCCCTACTGCGGCGCCGATCCGATCTTCCACCACCGGACGCAAGGTGACGTCATGGGGCACCGGCCGACCAGCGCTTTCTGCCTCAAGAACATGTCCATCCTCCGGCACCTGTTCGATCTTCTTCGCGGAAACGATCCGTTCGTCCGGGATCTCTTTACCCGCTGGGCGACAGGGGTTCGCCTGGATCGGCAAGCGGAGGTCATCGCGTGAGCTTGAGCCTGGGCTCGCACGGGAGTCCGCTCCCCACCCTGAACCGCACCGTGCTTGGAAGGGTGACGTCAATACCCACGGAGGCGCCGCTCCGAAAGGACCACGTCCTCCTGGCCAGAAGCCTCGAGAGCCTCTCGGAGATCCAGGGCTACGCGGGAGTGTTGACGTCGCAAGCGCTCCCACCGGACGGCGTCCTCACAGCCGATACGCCCGTCGTTCATGGCCTCTCATCTCTCGATCATCTCGAAGATGGGGATGTCGTGGCGCTGAGCCCGAACGGCTATGTGCGCACCTTGTATCGCCTCCGATCGCCTCACAACAGCCTGTTTACGACGGATCAATGCAACAGCTTCTGCCTGATGTGCTCTCAGCCTCCCAAGCCGGTCGACGACCGCCACCGTATCGCCGAGCACTTGCGCTTAGTCGAGCTCATGGACCCGTCGACCCCGGAGTTGGGAATCACCGGAGGCGAGCCGACTCTGCTGAAGGATGACCTCCTGATCCTCATCGAGCGCTGCCGCGAGCTGCTTCCACAGACCGCGCTTCATGTGCTCTCCAACGGACGGCTCTTCTACTACGGCTCCTTCGCCAGAAAGCTCGCCGGCATCGGGCACCCGGATCTGATGATTGGCGTTCCTCTCTACTCCGACGTCGATTCCGAGCACGACTACGTGGTCCAGTCGACGGGAGCGTTCGACCAGACCCTGATCGGCTTGCAGAACCTCGGAAGATACGGCGTTCCGATCGAGATCCGGATCGTGATCCACCGGCTCACCTATGCAAGGCTTCCGCGGCTCGCGGAGTTCATCTACAGAAATCTACCCTTTGCCTCCCATGTGGCCCTGATGGGCTTGGAGGTCATGGGTTTCGCCGTCCCGAACCTGGCGGACCTTTGGATCGATCCCGCCGAGTACGGCCGGGAGCTCGTGGCATCCGTCGACTTCCTCGCGCGGCACGGCATGAGGGTTTCCATCTACAACCATCAGCTCTGCGTCGTGCCCAGAGAGGTCTGGGGGTACTGCCGGAGATCGATTTCGGATTGGAAAAACGATTACCTTCCGGTCTGTGACGCCTGCGCGGTACGCAGTCACTGCGGAGGCTTCTTCTCTTCCTCCCTCCGGCGCGGCCACAGCTCCCGCATCCGCCCCGTCAACGCCGGTGAGACAACGACGAATTTAGCCTGGACAACGCCGCGTTAGCCTTCCGGCCCAGAGCAACCTCGGCTTCGGCATCAAGCCGCGCCGGCCGCGCCGGAAGAAGACGCCGAAAGAGCCCGCCACCCCGCCGCCGGCGCCGTAGGTAGTCCAGGCATGAGGCAGTAGAAGGAGGAGAGGGAGCCGCGAGGCCCCCTCTTTTACGCCGCCTTGACGCCTATCCGCGATTTAGGTATGTTCGACGACGACAGGTTCCCGCTTGCCGCAAACGCCGCATCATGTTCAGAGGTTGGCAGGTTCGCCCCTTCCCTGTAGACTCTTTGTAGAGCCGGAGGGGCCCAATGAGAACAAGAATCCAACGATGGGGAAATAGCTTGGCGGTCAGAATCCCGAAACCCTTCGCGTCTGAAGCCGGCCTGGATCAGCAGTCCGAGGTGGATGTTTCCGTTGTCGACGGCGCCCTGGTCATCAAATTGTGCCCGGAACCGGCATGGTCCCTCGAAGAGCTGCTCTCTGGGGTGACAGACGAGAACATCCACGAAGAATTTGATACCGGCCCGCCCGTCGGGCGCGAAATCTGGTAGCCGGTCATGACCTATGTCCCCGATCGTGGTGATGTAGTCCGCATCTCTTTCGATCCTCAAAAAGGTCATGAGCAGGCAGGATTCCGGCCGGCCGTCGTTCTATCCCCGAAGTCTTACAACGCCAGGCTGGGGATGGCGCTGCTTTGTCCTGTCACGAGCCAGGTCAAAGGCTATCCTTTCGAAGTCAGATTCCCGAAGGTCTACCTGTCACGGGAGTCATCCTGGCGGACCAGATAAAGAATCTGGATTGGCAAGCAAGACGCGTCGAGTTCTGGTGCAAGCTGCACCCCGGCGTTTGCCAAGAGGTTCTGCGCAAGCTGGGAACTCTGCTTTCCTGAGCTTCGCAACCGATCTCTTCTCCATCTTCCTTCCAAAACAAAAGCCCCTCTTCACCAGGAGAGGGGCCGGATCTCGGAGCGACGGAGTCTGCATTTTTGGCGCGCATAGCCTGCACGATTGTCGCCGAATTGCCAGCATATCTGCTTGACCATCACTCCTTCATTCGTCACACTAATGCATACCTTAGGAGTGGGTCATGCCTAGCGACCGTGAGCACCAGGACCACCGCCGCCGAGCCATCCTCGCGCTTCTGGCGGAGAGGCCGATGAGCCGGCAGATCGAGATCGGGCGCGCGTTGCGCAAGCAGGGCTTCAAGGTGACGCAGTCGAGCGTCAGCCGCGACCTGCAGGCCCTCGGCATCGTTCGCCGGGACGGGGCCTACCGCCCGCCCATTCCGCAGGGGGACGAGAAGTCGATGGGGAAGATCGAGGAGTTCATCCGCGCGGTGCGCAGCGCCGGGCCCTACCTGCTGGTCTTCGACACCAGCCCGGGGACGGCGAAGGCAGTGGCGGTGGCCCTCAAAAACGCCGCCTGGCCCGAGGTGCGGGGGGTGATCGCCGAGAACGACACCCTCCTCGTCGCCACCGACAACGTGTACGACTCGCGCCTGCTGATGCAGCGACTCAAGAGGGTCGTCAGTTCATCTTGACCGGGTAGCCCCAAAGGGCCGGCAGAAAGCCTCCGCCGCCCAGTCCGCGCCGGCGTCCAGGGTCGAATGGGTCTGCCGGCCCTTTCGGGGGCTTGGGATTTTGGCGCCACCTACCTGGGGTTAACACCCCAGGCTGGATAAATTCCGCCCTGCGGGCGGGTTGACCCTCGGAATCCTCTGCCTCAAGCAGAGTAGCGGAGGGTGTCACCCCTCGGAGTTCGGGTTTGCCGCGTCAGTCGCGATCCCCCAGCGCTGCATGAACGAGAAGTCCGTTTCGGTCGCCGGCACCAGGGTCCAGCGAAAGTCGATGCGCGATGAGCGCCGGACGGACTCGCCGTTACGGCGGAGGTGGTGGCGGGTCCGACGTCGGAGGCGCGTCCGGCGGCGGCTCCGTGGCCTGCCCTTCGGGCGCGTCGGGCTTCTCCTCAGCGCCGCCGAAGAGCCCCCCGAAGCGGCGCTTGAAGAAGTCTCCCAGGCGCTGGCCGAAATCGCGCTGCGCCTCCTCGAAGCGCGGCTCGTGCCGCAGGTTGCAGATCTGGGTCGGCTTCTGGCCGGCCAGGAAGACCTCGTCGACGCGCGAGGGGCAGATCGGCCGGGCGAGCAGGCCGCTGTCGCGGCAGATGACGGCATGCTCCAGGCCGGCGGGCTCGGCGAACTGGCCGTGCTCGGTGTCGCCGAGAGCGGCCTTCATGTAGCGCCCCCAGATCGGGAGAGCGGCCCGCGAGCCGGAGAGGGTGGTGGCGCCGGGATTGTCCCTCCCCACCCAGACGACGGTCACGCGATCGGGCCGGTAGCCGGCGAACCAACTGTCCCGCGCCTCGTTGGTCGTCCCCGTCTTGCCGGCCAGCGGGCCGGGGATGCCGTAGCGGCGCACCCCGCGGGCCGTCCCGCGCTCGACCACCCCTTCGAGGACGGAAGTGGTGATGTACGCGACCTGGGGGTTGATCACCTGCTCCGGCTTCCTCGGCTTCGGTTCGGCCACCGGCTTGCCCTCGGGGTCGAGCACCAGGGCGAGCCCGTGCAGGATGGGGCGCGCACCGCCGTTGGCGAGGGTCGCGTAGACGGTCGCGAGCTCGCGCGGCGTCACCTCGGCGGAGCCCAGGGCAGTGGCGGGGAGCTGCTGGACCTCGGATTCGATCCCCATCCGGTGCGCCGTCGCCGCCACCTTGTCGAGCCCCACGGCCATGGCGAGGCGGATCAGCGGCACGTTGCGGCTCTGCTCGAGCGCCCGGCGAGCGGTGATCTCGCCCAGGTAGTCGCCGTCGGCGTTCTTCGGCGTCCAGCGGCTGCCGCCGGTCTTCAGGGTCAGCGGCGTGTCCTTCAGCTTCGAGGCCGGCGAGAACTTGCCGCTCTCCAGCGCGGCCACGAAGACGATCGGCTTGAAGCAGCTCCCGGCCTGGCGGTGGGCCTGAGAGACGCGGTCGAACTCGCTCTTCGCGAAGTCCCGGCCGCCGACGTAGGCGAGGATGGCGCCGGTCTTGGGATCGACCGAGATCAGCGCCGCCTCGAGCGGATCGGCGCCGCGGCGCCCCTGGCGGTCGAGGTTGCGCAGGGTGTCGATGACCGCCTCGCGGGCGATCCCCTGGTCCCGCATCGAGAGCGTCGAGAAGAGGTGATAGCCGCGGTTGCCCAGCCGGCTCAGGCCGAAGCGGTCGCGGGCCTCGCTCGCCATGGCATCGGCGAAGTGCGGGGCCGGGCGGGCGCCCAGGCGCATCGGAGCCGTCTCGACCGGCGCGGCGAGGGCGCTCGCCAGAGTGCCGACGTCGATCCAGCCCAGATCGGCCATGCGGCGGAGCACCTCGTCCCGGCGCTCGCGCGCGTGGTCGGGGTGGGCCGCGGGCGAGTAGAAGCCGGGCGACTTGATCATGCCGGCAAGCGCGGCGGCCTCGGGCAGAGTCAGCTCGCTCGCGTCCTTGCCGAAGTAGGCCCGCGCCGCGGTGCCGAGGCCGTAGTACTGGATGCCGTTGGCGCCGCCGAGGTAGATGCCGTTGAGATACCCCTGGAGGATGCTCTTCTTGCTGTGATGGACCTCGACGGCCACGGCGATGAACGCCTCGCGGATCTTGCGGAAGAAGCTCCGTTCGGAGGTCAGGAAGACGTTCTTGACGAGCTGCTGGGTGAGCGTACTCCCCCCCTGCGTCACCTCGCCGTGCCGAAGGTTGACGAACAGGGCGCGCAGGATGCCGGTCGGCGAGACGCCGGGGTGCCAGTAGAAGGAGTCGTCCTCGGCGGCGAGCACCGCCCGCACGACGTGCTCGGGGAGGTCCTTGATCCGCACCGGCCACTTCTCCCGCGACTCGTCGCCATAATAGGTGGCGAGCACCGGCGCCTCCAGCTCGGCCTGCTCGACGGGCTGGCCGCCTGTACGGATCTCGGCGATCTTCCCCTTCTTGATCTGGATCAGCAGCAGCTCGCCGGCGACGGTCCCCCGCGGTGTCATATGCCGGCGGAGGTGGATGGCGAGAGCGTCGTCCCCAATGCGATACCGGCCATTGGGAAGTGCCTCACCGTCGTAAGAGCTGTAGCTCAGCTCCTGGAGCTCCCCGGCGAGGTCGGCGAGGCGGGTCTCGTCGCCCACCCGGATCATGGCCGCCGCGCCGTAGATCCGCGACGGCGCGTTCCCGGGTCCGGCGCCGATGTCGCCGAAAGCCCTGAGATAGGGGAAGAGGAGCCAGATGAGGCCGCCGAGGAGCAGGACGCAGACGGCGGCGGCGCCGATCAGCAGCCGGCGGAGCCGCGGATGGGCTCGAAGCAGGCGGCGCAGGACCGCGATACGGGGAATCCGGATCCTCATGACGGGTGAGCGAATGATGCCACAGCCGGCGTCAGGGGAGCGGCAGCAAGGGGGACCAGGTCCATTCCGGCCGCTCGGCCTCGACGCGGGCCATCTCCAGCCGCTCGTCCATCAGGTCGAGCGGCTCATCCGCCTTGCGCAGGCTCTCGTGCTCGGCGCGGTTGTCGCGAGCGGCCTCGGCGAGCCAGGGGGGGAGATGAGGGGAGGCGAGGTGCTCGGCGAGCTCCAGGGGAAGAAAAAAAGCGTCGTCGGCATCGCCCAGCAGACCGCGCTCGGCGGCGGCGCGGCCGAGCGCGCGGTAGATCGGCGAGACTTGGCTGAGGACGGCCCGGTAAGCCTCGCGGAACCGGCCACGATGGCGGTCGCGCCCGGGAACGGTGTGGGGAGCCAGGGCGTGCCGGGCGGCGAGCGCGAGGTCCGGCTCCTCGGCCCAGGAGGGAGCCATCAGGTCGGGCAGGCCGAAACAGCGGAGATCCCCGCGGCCGCGGGTGCGCAAGGCCCAGGCCGACTCGCTCAGCACGGGCCAAGCCTCCTCGTTGCCCGCCCGCAATGCCCGGCGGTCGATGGCGGCGACGAGGTCGGCGAGCAGGGCGTCGTTGAGGATCGGGAGGGCGCGGGAGAAGCGGTCGCGGAACGTGCGCCAAAGATCCTCCGGGGGTGCGTCCCCGTGCAGAGCGACCGGCCGGCGGCCGGGCAGGCGGAAGGGGCGGAGCCGGACGCGATGGAAAGAGAGCGCGGCTTCGAGCTCGCGCGGCGTGGCCGGACGCGAGGCGACGCCACCGGGCTCCAGCAGCGCGGCCACCACCTCGGCGCCGCCGGGGACGGGGGTGAGGCGCGGGCGCAGCTTGCGGGCGTCGAAATAGAGCCGCAGCCGGATCTCCTCCAGGGGGGAGAATTCGGGCGACGGCAGGCCGAGGTGGTAGAGCGAGTAGCGGAGGCCGGACTCGACAGTCTCGCGCAGGAGGCTCAAGCCGAGGTGCGAGAGGGGGGGCAGGGGACCGGGGGTCAGCAGGGCGCGGCTGAAAACGGGCCGCGGCTCGGGAGGAAGATCTAAGGCCCTCATGGATTTACGGTACCACGGGGGCGCGCCTGGATTTGACTCGACCGCGCCGCCTGACCTACACTGTGCCGCCTGCGCGTTTCCGTCGGGGCGTAGCGCAGCCTGGTAGCGCACCTGCCTTGGGCGCAGGGGGTCCCCAGTTCAAATCTGGGCGCCCCGATACCGACGCGCCTCTGGAAGGGTCGGACCAAAAGCCCCGCACCGGCTGCCTGTAGCTCAGTTGGATAGAGCGGCGGCCTTCTAAGCCGCGGGTCGGGGGTTCGAATCCCTCCAGGCAGGCCACTTCGTTCCTTACATACCGCGCACTTCCTTACGCGCGCCCTTAGCTCAGCTGGATAGAGCGGCAGCCTCCGAAGCTGTAGGTCAGAGGTTCGAATCCTCTAGGGCGCACCATCTAAGTCCTCTAAAATCAATAGTTTGTGGCGTGAGCCTGAATCAGGCTCCGGGGTACCCTTTTGCAAAAGGACCACTGGAGGACCACTGGAGCAGGTTCTTCCCGTGCTTCCGGCTGGCCGTCCGGCCCCGGGGCTTTCTCGTTTCGACTCACCCGAAAAGACGACCGGAGCCATTGCGGCTCCGGATTCAACCTCCGTCTCCCCATACGGGGAGCGGACCAACAAGCGGCCCGGCGGGGTGCAGCAACACGTCCGCCGGACCTGAGCCCAGCAGAGGAGTTAGCCAATGCCGGACCTACCCGAAGTCTACCGCACGCCCCCCGACCTCACCCGCTACACCGAGAGCACCCGCCGCGACCTCTATGACCGGCTGGTAGCGATCCAATTTACCGCCCCGGACCCCGCCACCATCGAGCACCCGGAGGACGTATTCACCCCCTATGACCCGGACGCGGCCGGGTTGGTCGTCTTCCACGTCCTGGGACGATGGTTCGCCACCTGGACCGATCTGGACGCCGCCCCCGAGCTGCCGGGGGATCGCCGCCGCGAGCTGGTGCGCATCCAAGCCTCCCCGGATTCCCCGGACGGCATCGTCTTGTACGAGATCTGAGTCATGGGATGGCCCAAGATGGCAAGCCGTTTCGACAAAGCGGTGAGCTTCACGGTGGACGCCGACCGAGAGCAGGCGCAGCGGTGGGAGGCGGCGGCGGTCGAGCGGTGCATGGCGGTCCCCTCCTGGCTCGCGGACACGGCGGATGCGCACGTCCGGGAGCTGGCGAGATCGAGCCGCGCTACGCCGCTCCTTTGGGATCGTGGCCGCTTCCTGGTCCGGTTGACGGACACCACCCGGCGCCCCGAGATCGTCTCGGAGGTCTCGGTCCAAGGCTTTATCTCGGGGCCGTTCGCCGTCTTCCGGGGGAGCGGCCGGGGGACGGGTGCCCCTGGTAGTGGGGAGCATTCCCTTGCGCACCTCCCAACCCGGCGGATCATCGCCACCCTCCCCCTCCGGAAGTCCTGTATGGCGCTGGCGGCGGAGCTGGCCGGCCTACGGGTTGACTGGCAGGAGACGGACCCGGAGAAGGTGCTCGCGGGCGCCCCGGACCAGGGGAAGGCGCAAGCGCTCCTCCGGCTATACGAGAAGGTCACCCGCACGTAGCAGGATCGACGTAGCAAGAATCGGGGGGCGGTTCCTTTATTGGGCCGTCCTCCATTTGTGAATCTCCCTTATAAGTCCCATTTCTCTCCGTAGGAAATGGTGGTCTCCGATCCGTCTCCCGTTAATAGTATCTGGATGCGCCGTTTCCTGTCTGAACTATCAGCAGTCACGGTAGCAACGCTATCTATTGCCTTGGTGACCGAAACGCTAAAGCCGAGAGTTTGAAGCTGGTTTTGGTAGAAAGCTAGCACCTTATCAATTGGGTCTTTGGCAACGAGCACCTGCTCCATTGTTCTCTTTAACTCGTCCCAGTGTTCACCAATAATACTGTCTGCACCTGGATAGTTTGGCAACCGCGCGACACCAAGCTTAAACTTTCCGAGTACTTCCCCGGTTCCTTTGTCGTATGCCCAAACGGTAGTTTCTCCAGCAAAGATGTATCGATCGGTTGTCATCACCTCGTAAGGATAATCAACTGTTGGGCTTGAATAACCGGATGCTGTTGTCGTGAGGCCGGCATCTCCAATTGGCTCTGGCTTGAAGACTAATAAGAATGCAACCTTAGTGGAGGGAGCCCGATCTAGGGATACAGGTATATTGAAGTTCCGAGCGATGTCATCGTTACATAGATGCGATATAACTATCGCGTCTTCGACCAGCTTAACTTTAGTCACCCTGGCCTTGACTCCAAACGCATTTGAGCCTAAGTATTTTCCGGACTCCGCCCTAGTCTGCTTGACGACAATTACAGGCTGAATACTACTATGCATGTCGAGGACAAGAGCCGCTTCGCTTTGGAGCTTCTCGGTTTCTATTAGCGTTGTAAATTCTTGTTTGTCAGCATCGTATTTGACAGAAAGGTCGAGCGCAACGGCAAAGAAGCTATCTCCGCTGATTGTCTTTAGTCGCTCGCGGTAGTGGTCGCTGGTTTCAAACTCCCCCTTTGGAGCCGCACTCCTCGACTTGAATAGAGTTCCGAAGTCACAACCTTTGAAGTTTGGCGGAAGCTGCTTGACTGTGGGATCGAAAATTTCTAGTGACGATCTGCTCGGTGTCGTTGCTTTGCTGGCCTTCTTGCCCGCTGAGGTACTCTGCGCCGGTCGTGACGGCTGTGGAGAGGAGAGGGGTAGGGCAAGAGCATTTAAATCGGCGGCGAGAGTTGACGGCGCCAAGAGCATGAGAAAAGCACTGAATAAGAGTGAAGTGCGCATCTCTCTACCTTTCTGAAGATATCACTTAGACTATTACATATCCCGCGCGCCTTGTATACCCGTCTCACTACCGCCGAACCATGCACGCCCATCAATAGCCTTGTGGGGAGAAAGTCTGGCAGCTAGGCTTTTAACCCAGATTCAAGATTCCAATAGGGAAAATGGCAGAACCCAGGGAGGAATTAGCGAAATGGACACGAGCATTACCAAAGAGGTGATCCGCGTCATCAGAGACGAGACGAAAAGGCGTATAGATCTGGCAGCACAAGACCCCGACGTGAGGTGGACCGCCGAAGATGAAATCTTCATTAACGAGCTTTGGTTGATGCTACTCGTTACGATTCACCATGGGGTTGAGAGAGAGTTGGTGCAAGTAGCCGCTCGGATTACCAGAAGAAGCAGCATTGAAGGCGAGCAAAGAATCAGGGATGAACGGGAAAATCTAAGAAGGAGAAAGGGTCAATTCATTGCCGACTTGCAACTCTCCACCCTCCCTGAGTGGTGCTCCATGGAAACACTTCGGCTTTTGGCTAACTCGTATAAACATGACCCCTGGACTGAGCCGGCCCAAGATCTGCTGGACTACCTTGAGCCGCACCTTAAGCCCATTAGGGAAAAAATAAGGAGAAATTTTGGACTTCTTGACTCTGACCAAATCGCATTCGCTTCGCTGCCGGAGAGTCCAGCCCTTCAGGCGGGATTGGCGGCGTCTCTCGGCCTCAAAGACAACGCGGACTATTCCGAGATCGCAGACGAATTCCTAGTTCGTGCCGGTCGGTTCCTCACAGAGTTGAAAGATCAGTTACAGAAGCAATCCCGCCTTAGTCCGATCCAATGGGCGGTGGCGTCCCTCGATCCCAAAGACATGGCTCATTGATGCTCCTCTTTGTCTAAATACGACTTTGAAGTCGCCTTGTATTCCGGTCTAATTTCCGCGCTATCGATTTCCGCCATAATTCCCTCCGCTAATTGCTTCGAGAGCTTACCGCCGCTTAGCTCAAAGAGGATTAACTTCTTCACGTGGAAAGAGAGCGATTCAACAGGAATCGTCTTAGAGGATTCAGTTTCAATAGGCCCGCCATCTTTCCCCGTCAACTCAATAGTTTGTGACGGATGAAAGCCGCAACGGTCTAGAACAATTTGACTTGCCCGCACAATCGAAGGTAGCTCATTCGATTTCAGAGCCTTGTGCAGTCCCTCAAGTGCGGGCTCTACCAATTCGGCGAGACGTTCCTTTGCAGACCGCTGGACCTGTGGCGCTCTGCCGCCGTGAGTCGCACAGACGCCGCCGCCATTGATCGCCCACCGTTCGCACGGGCGGGAGCCGTCTGAGATTCGGGCCGTGCATCGCTGTCTACGGGCTTTCATAGGTCGCCGCCTTTCTTAGGTCTGTCGCAGGTGTCGCAGTCGCAGCTAGAGGCTAACTGGACGTTCACGGGGTCTCTCCGTCGCAACTGTCGCAGTCGCAGAGCGTGTATAGGTCCGCGCGGCGCCCCGATTGTTGGGAACGCTCCGCCAGACCTGCGGCGACTAGATCGGCGAGCACCTCTCCCGCCCTCTTGCGGAACCGGTAAGGGCCGCCGTTGGCGAGATCGCGCTGAGTGGTAGATCCCCCACGCCTCACTATCCAGCCATACACCTCCCGGCGGTCCCGTTCCTGTGCCGTCTCTTCAAAGCCCTGATATATCCGTCGAGCTTGACCCTCAAACCAATTGCTGATAGCAATTCCGGCCTCCATTGCCTCTGCATCTACCGCAACCGATTGCGGATCTTCCGCAAGCTGAATTACCAGAGCAAGCCGGGCCGTTGCACCTTCTAGCTTACTCATGGCCGCTCTCAACGGGCCGTCTTCCTCAGCCTCACGCTGTGCATGCTCGTCATAGTTGTTTACCCATGCGATCGTAGCTTTATCAGTCATTGGGAGGTCTATTGGTGTTCCGTCTTGATGCGGTTGCAACTCCAAAAGCTCGTCTAGCAGATTATTCCATTCCTTCCGGGAATCATCACTAATCAATTCGTTGTTCCATTTCTTCGGCCGTTCAGGAACAGCGACGAATAGGACTCGGGAGGCTATTCCGTTATAGAGGTGCTCCCCGCTAAGTGCATTTCGGAGTAACTCGGGCTGGATTCCGCCAACAATGGAGACAGCCGCACGCGGTACGCTCAAGGTCCCGCTTCCCTTACGGTCTATCAAGCAGGGATTCCCCTGGTACATCTCTGTCCACGTCTGGGCGTCAGCTCCCTTTCCGCTCTTGTACTGATCGAAGCCTTTAAGCCATCCTCCCAACTCATCCCGATACAGCAGGAGTCCCATAGGGGCTTTCGCATGTACCGCCAATAGTCCCTCTGTGGTGATGTCTGACACGAGTAGCCTATTCGGTGGCTCGGGTTCCTCTCCGCGCTCATCTTTAGGTAGGGCTTTCCACTTCTCTATCTTCTCCGCGTTCTCAGAAAGCGCTGCAACCTCTGATTCTTGGAGATGGTGTAGTACCAGATTGATAGCAGGAGTCTTCTTACTCCCTGATGGCATGACAGTAGCTACCCACAAGACGCATGCCTCAGACCAGGAGTCCGGTTTTAGTTCAATCTTTCGCCGGTTGCCGATACAGCCCGCGAGGGTGGCCAAGCAAGGACCCGCGATCAAGGCCGGATCTACGTCGAGAGCATTGGACGCCTCCAGGACAAAATAATAGACGTGCCAGGGGAGCGCTTCTATCGGAAACTTCTCCGGTTGCGACTGCGACAATTGCGACACTTCACCGCCCGCCGCCTTTGTCGCAGGGCCTGCGACGGTTTGCGACCGCAATTTCACGCTAACCCCGGCCGCCACGGGGAGCGGCATCAATAAAGGCCGCAAGATCCTCTTCTTTCCAGCCGCTTGTACCAGGGCCGAGAATTACTCGTGGTGCCAGCCGGCCACTTTTTTCCCATCTATATAAAGTGGCTCGCGAGATACCTAGCAGGCGCGCGGCCTGGGCTGGACGGATAATGCGGGAAAGGGGGAGGGTGTTTTGCATGGCGCGAAAGACTCCTTTTTAAGAAGCTCACGCGCCACGAGGACCGCGCGAGCAGGCAAAGCAGTTCAATAGTCGGCGTTGGCCCACACCACGCTGGAGGGGCGCCCCGTCGTCTCTTGTTCCTGCCTGCCTACCTTGCGCGATTGCTCGCGTTTTACCTAAGCATAGGATCGCACGCTGCGGTAACCCGCGTCAAGCCGACTCACGACAAAAACCTGTTAGTTGTAAGGTATTATGCAATCTTCACCACGTTGGAACGCTCCTCGCCCGCGAGGACACTTTCCACAAGTTCCCCGAGCAGAATCACCGCTTGCCGCTTCTCCGCGTCGTATCCCGCACGGTTGTAGGTGCGGGTGATGCGGCCGGCGGCATGGTTTAGGAGTTGGTCGATGGTATCGGGACGGACCCCGGATCGCCCGAGCCACGTTGCAGCCGTCCGGCGCAAGTCGTGCGGGGTAAAGTGAGCCAGGCCGGACCACTCCCGCAGGCGGGCGGAACTGTGGGAGAGCCAAGTGAGCCGCTTGCCGTCCGCCCGGGAGGCGAGCACCCATTCCGTAGTGCCCGAGAGAGGACGCAGGGCCTCGATCACCGCGAGAGCTTGCGGCGACAGGGGCACGCGGTGGGCGCGGTTGGTTTTCGTCAGCTCGGCGGGAATGTTCCACCACGTGCCCCGGGAGTCGCGCTCAAGGTCCCGCCAGTGCGTATTCCGGTCCAAGGCGGCCGCCTGTTCCGACGTGAAGGCGGCCACTTTTCGGCCATCGTCGGAATGGGTGGCCGGCTTGCCGTCGGAATGAGCGACGCGAAGGGCTCCGACCGCCATGGCATCGTGGTTTCCTGCT
>DATHEF010000011.1:0-115175 GCA_035490435.1 Thermoanaerobaculia bacterium | reverse complement strand
GAGTCGTTTCCAGTCGGGGACGCCACAACCCCCGGGCGGTGAAACGGAAGGTCAGCAAATTCCCTACCCGCAGCCGGGCCAAGAGAACCCGCCCGCCTCGGACCCATATCGGCGTCGAGATCGTTAAATGAACAGCATTGGCACTAAACCGGTGCGGCGCCTCCGAGATCTATCCGCGTCAGGGCCGCCGGCGTGGACAACTCCAACCAGTACCACAAATGGTTCGGAGGTGTCGTCGGAACCACGAAAGCCACGGTGCCGCCGGCGAAGCTGGCCGGCGCGAATGCTCTGTGCGTCAAAGAGTTCGGTCCGGGTTGGCGCACCGCGGAATTTCACGATGGCTGGGGGTGGCACTTCCAGGCGTTCGGCGGCGTGGGCAATCCGGCCCAGAACTTCTGGATCCACATCAACGATCAGCCCGGGGCGACTTGCTGGCACTAGGGCTGGTGACGAAATAGTGCGAGTGACACTAAACCGCCGCGGTCCCTCCGAGATCTATCTGCGCCAGAACCAAACCTTTATGGGAGAAGAATCATGCGAAAGACGTTAGTGCTCTTCGTTCTCCTGCTTGCCCTGGCCAAGCCCCGGCCCTCGCTTGCGGATTGTCCCGGGACCTCGGCCTGCGTCTACAACCAGGGATGCCCCAGGGGCGCGAAGCCAGTGGGACCCGGACAATCGATCCAGAAAGAGATCGATGCCGCGCCCTGCACCGGCGCGACCCTCTGCGTGGAGCCCGGGACCTACACCGAATTGATCAATTTTCACGGCAAGCCGATCAACCTCGTCTCCTCGGACGGCCCGGGCGCCACGTTCCTCGACGGCGGCGGCTCCGGGCCGGTGGTGACCTTCGCGACGGCCGAAGGCAAGGACAGCATCCTCGACGGTTTCACGATCCAGAACGGCAAGGCCCAGTTCGGCGGCGGCGTCTACATCTACGGAGCGTCCCCCACGATCCGGAACTCTATCGTGGCCAGGAACGCCGCGACTGGAATTTACGCGAAAGGAGGGGGGATCGCGGTCCTCGGAGCACAGGCCGCCCCGGCGATCCTCTGCACACAGTTCCTGGGGAATACGTCGGATTATTCCGGCGGCGGGTTGATGAGCACCTACTCCGCCAGTCCCTACCTGCGGTCGGATGTCTTCGAGGGGAACAGGGCCCCCTATGGTGGTGCGATCGGCGTTGCCTGGAGTGGCCGTCTCGATCTTGCATGGACCCAGTTGCTGGCGAACCAGGCGAGCTCGGACGGCGGCGGGATTCACGCCGGTGTTCCCTATGGCAACGTCCTGGTCCGTCAAGCCTGGTTCAAGAACAACAGCGCTGGCGGTTACGGCGGCGGCATGTGGGTGCCCGCGGGGTTCGCGGACGTTGTCAATTCCACGTTCGACGGCAACCAGGCGTTCGAGGGGGGAGGCATCGCGGCAGGCTATGGAAGCATGGTGAACGTCGCGAGCACGCTGTTCGTCCGCAATGTGACGACCAACTCGGGGAGCGCCACGCTGGTCAACGCCCACGGTTCCAACACCTCGGTGGTCAACCACTACAACGGCTTCTTCGGCAATACGGGCCCGAACTTCGGGAACACCTACGGGAACAAGGGGCTGCTGATCCCGGGGATCGATCCGCTCGGGGGCTCCTGCTGTCCGGCCCCGGGCTCGCCGGCGATCAACACCGGCATCCCGGACTATCACTTCAACGATCCCGACGGGTCGCGCAACGACATGGGCGCCTGCGGCGGTCCGGCGCTCTCGACGTTCGGACCGATGAAGTAACCCTGAATTCCCCGGCCGCCCCTGTGGCGCAGGAGGAGGGAAGCCTCCTCCTGCGCCAGTTCATTCCCGCTCGAGCAGCACGAGCCCTGAAAAGCGGCGGAAGCTCTCGCGGACCTTCTTGGGATAGAAGCGTGCGAGCCGACTCCAGAACCATGCCCCCTTCATCGTCCTGTTGAGCCGATAGGCCTCTTCCAAGAGCGACCGGTACCGCGCTTCGCGCCAGCCGAAGGGGCGGAAGAACCCGGTCCCTTCGGGCGGACCGAAAAGGAAGGGCGCGCCGCTGTCCGACAGCTTTTTTCCCCAGGTTTTTTCCATCCGCTTGAGCAATTGCGGGCTCGCGAGATCGATCAGCCACTCCGCAAACCCCGGCTGGGTATGGAGATCGGCGGCTAGCGTCGCGACCTGCTCGGGCGGGAGATAAACGAGCAGCCCTTCGGCGATCACGAGAGCGCGCGAGGAGCCGGCTCCGAGCCGGGCGAAAAGCGCGCGGCGCAGCTCCACGTCCCGGAGGTCGGCGATCACCGCTTCGTACCGGCAGACCGGCTTCTCGTCCTTCAACGTCTCGGTTTTGTAGTTGAGGATCTCGGGCAGGTCGACATCCACCCAGTGGAGGGACGGCGGCAACGGCAGCCGCCAGGGGCGCGCGTCCAGACCGGCGGCGAGGTTGACCACGAGGTCGACATTCTTGTTCTGGACGGCGTCGAGGATGATTTCGTCGAACACCGCCGTCCGTACGATCATCGGCCACGCGTAGGCGCGCCCCTGTTGCATCTCGGCAAGGATCTCCCGCCCGCGCTGACCCGCCAGCCGGTCGGCGAATGGATCGCGGAAGATCGCGTCGGGGCGCGCGGTTTCCATGGCGCGATAGACGGCTACCCAGCGCGCGGTGTCGGAGACGTTTTCGATGGCCATGGGGCTGGTTCTCTCTTCCTGGCTCGCGGAGTCTAATACAAGTACCACAGACAGGGCTTCGAGTTGGTCGACGCCAGCGGTTCGGGTAGAGTAGGACGGTAGCGGGAGACTTCAGGCCTCACTGTGGCGTTCATCCGCATCCAGCGGAAGGAGATCCTCATGCAGCGCCAACACCTCATGCCTTGGCTGTTTCTCGCCGCCAGCTTCCTGTTTGTGGGCGCCAAGCCGGCTCCCACGAAAAGACCGGCGATCCCCCCGCCGTCCGCGGACGCCGTCGCGAAGCTCGCACAGAGCAGCAACGCGTTCGGCTTCGACCTCTATCAGCGCTTGCGGCGGCAGCCGGGCAACCTCGTGATCTCCCCGGCGAGCCTCACGACCGCTCTGGCCATGGCCTGGGGCGGTGCCAAGGGTGATACGGCGGCGCAGATGCGGGCGGTCCTGCATCTGGAGGGGACGGCGGACGAGGTGATGACTCTCTCGGGCCAGCTCGCCAGCTCGCTTCAGAACCCTGCCCGGCCGGTCGTCTTCCGCATCGCCAATCAACTGTTCTGCGAGCAGACCTACAAGCTCGTGCCGGCGTTCGTGGCAAAGACCCGGGCGGCCTTTGGCGCCCCCGTCGAGCTCCTCGACTTCAAGAAGGCGCCCGAGCGGTCGCGGGTCCACATCAATCAATGGGTCGAGGAGAAAACCCGGCATCGCATCCAGAACCTCATCCCGCGGGACGCGGTCCAGCCGGACACGCGCCTCGTGCTCGTCAACGCGATCTACTTCCTGGGCGACTGGGACGATCCCTTCAACCACGACGAGACCCGCCCCATGCCCTTCCACCTGACCGCGTCCGAGGCCAGGGACGTGCCGACGATGAACAATAGGGGCGGGTTCCGCATCGTCCAGAAGGACGGCGTGACAGCGTTGGAGATCCCTTACAAGGGGGGCGAGCTGTCGATGATGCTCCTCCTTCCCGACGCGATCGACGGGCTCGCGGCGGTCGAGGGAACGCTCGACGCGAAGAAGATCGACGGGCTCGCGAGCGCGATGAAGATCGAGTTGGTCTGGGTCGCTCTCCCGAAGTTCGAGGTGAACCCCGGCGAATCCCTGGCTCTCGGCGAGAATCTGAAGGCGCTGGGGATGCCCCTCGCCTTCGATCTCAATCTCGCCGACTTCACCGGGATCGCGAATCCGCCCAACTCGGCCCAGCGCCTGGCGATCGGGGAGGTCTTCCACAAGGGTTTCGTGAAGGTCGACGAAAAGGGCACCGAAGCCGCCGCCGCCACCGCGCTGATGGGGCTCGAGGTGGGAGTCGCGCCCGGTGGAGGTGGAGGTCCGCGCCCGTTTCAGGTGGACCGGCCGTTCCTGTTCCTCATCCGCGACAACGCGAGCGGGCTCATTCTTTTTCTGGGGCGCGTGAGTGATCCGCGCCAGCGGTAGTCTAGAGATTCAATAATCTGGAGATTCAATGATCAAGTGGATCGGCTTTGCCTGCTGCCTCTGTCTGACCGCCGTGCCTTGCACGGCGCAATCGTTCAACTTTCCGGGCGCGGCGGCCGAAGATCCCGCGGCGCTCGCGCGGTCGATGCCTGGACTGGCCCGGGAGGTGATCGGGATCTACTGGGAGGACGATCGCCGCCGGTTTCTCGACAATCTGTTTCGATTGCAGATCGTCGCCGGCCAGTACGCGGATGCGAGCAAGACCCTGGCGTCGCTGCGCGTGCTGCCGGCGAGCGGCGTTTCCGCCCAGGCCGGGGCGGCCCAGATTCTGTACGCTATTTACGCCGAGGCCAGGGCCAGGCAGGGCCAGGACGGATCTCCTTTCGACCAGGCGTTTCAGCGTTCGTTTCGCGAAACCCTCGGCCGGCTGGACGACCGGACCTCGGCCCTGGTGATCCGCACGCTCGGGGTCGACCTGTCCGCGATCCAGCAGAACTTGAACGAGGTGTTGGAGTCGCGGAAGGGCAAGCGCGGTATCACGCTCGCCGACGCGATGACCCTGATTCGCGCTTATCAGGACGAGCAAACCTTTCGGAGCGTCTCGCCGCTCGCCGCACCCCTGATCGACGAGGACGACCGCCGGCGTTACATCATCGACAAGGACGTCGCGGTCAAAACCGTGGATGGCGCGACGGTCTGCGCCATGGTGGTTCGCCCGCGCTCGGTTGCGGGCCGTCTGCCGGCGCTGCTCAACTTCACCATCTATGCCGATCCCAAGACGACGCTCGACGAAGCCCGGCGGACGGCGTCGAACGGCTATGCCGGCGTCGAGGGCCTCACGCGCGGCAAGGGGTGCAGCCCCGACCCTCCCGTCCCCTATGAGAAGGACGGCTCGGACGCGGCGGCGGTGATCGACTGGATCAGCCGTCAGCCGTGGAGCGACGGCCGGGTCGGCATGTACGGTGGGAGCTACGAAGGCTTTACCCAGTGGGCCGCGGCCAAGCACATGCCGAAGGCGTTGAAGGCGCTGATGCCGTCGGTGACGGCGGCGCCCGGCGTCGACGTGCCGATGGAAGGCAATGTGTTCCAAAGCTTCGTCTATTACTGGCCGTTCTATACCACGACGAACAAAACGCTTGACAACGGGCTCTACAACGACCGGGCCCGCTGGCGCCGAATGAACCGCGAGTGGTATGTCAAAGGTCCGGCCTACCGCACGCTGGACAAGATCGACGGCACGCCCAATCCGTTCTTCGGCCGCTGGCTCGACCATCCGGGCTATGACTCCTACTGGCAGAGCATGATCCCCTACCGGCAGGAGTTCGCCCGCATCGACATCCCGGTCTTGACCACCACCGGCTTTTACGACGACGCCCAGATCGGCGCTCTCTATTACTTCAACCAGCACCATCAATACGCCGCGGGCGCCCGGCATTACCTGCTGATCGGCCCTTACGATCATATCCGGGGGCAGCGCGGAACGATCAGCCGTCTGGGCAACCCGTTGACCTCGCTGAGAGGATATGAGACGGACCCGGTGGCGCAGATCGATCTCGGCGAGCTTCGCTATCAATGGTTCGACTTCATTTTCAAAGGCGCCCCCAGACCTTCCATTCTGAAGGACAAGGTGAACTATGAGGTGATGGGGGCGAACGTCTGGAAGCATGCGCCTTCGCTCGCCGCGATGGCCAACCAGAGTCTGAGGTTCCACCTGAGCGCGGAACGGACCGGAGAGACCTACCGGCTCAGCGCGCGGAAGCCCTCGGGCGAGACCTTCGTCCCGCAGCGGGTCGACCTCGCCGATCGCACCGACATCGACCGCGTCTTTCCCGGCGGCGGCATCGTCGACAAGGGTCTGAACAGTTGGAACGGCGTCGTTTTCGCGAGCGATCCGCTCCTGAAGCCGACCGAGTTGAGCGGCCTGTTCTCCGGGCGGCTCGAGTTCATCACCAACAAGAAGGATCTGGACTTCAGCATCGAGCTCTACGAGCTCACGGCCAAGGGGGAGTACGTCGCGCTCTCCACCTACATGGCGCGCGCCAGCTATGTGCGCGACCGAAGCCGGCGCCAGTTGCTGACGCCGGGCCAGCGCCAGCGGCTGGACTTCAGGAGCGGGCGCCTGACCAGCCGCAGGTTTCAGCCGGGCAGCCGCCTGGTCGTGGTGCTCAGTGTGCTCAAGTCGCCCGGGGCGCAGATCAACTACGGCACGGGAAAGGACGTCAGCGACGAGACGATCGCGGATGCCGGAGAGCCGCTGGCGATCAAGTGGTTTGGCGACAGCTTCATCGACGTTCCCGTGCGGAGGTGACGGCCGTAGCCGGTGGAAATGGGAGGAGGGCGAGCTCGCGGAGGCCGTCGAGCTCGCCGGTTGCCGGCTTCCGGGCGCTACTTCTTCTTGGTGTCCTTCGGCTTGCTGTCAGCTCCGGCCTTCACCGTGCCCTTCTTCGGCTTCTTGGTCTCTTTCTTCTGCGCGTTGTTACCCTTGGCCATGATGCCCTCCTGGCGTTCGCCGTCAATGAGTTACGTGGCTAAAGACTGCTCGGGTGATTCTACACGAGCCGGAGGGGCCGCGGGGCCGTGGATGCCGGAAACAGATATCGCTTGACAAACGGAATTTGTGAATCTTACAATCAAGTAGGTCCCCCAGATTCAGCTCCTGGATTCTTTCAGCCGCGGCGGATCGTCCGGGGAACCTTCGCGACGCTCTGCCTGGCCGGCCCGCCGCGGCTTTCTATAGGTACTCGAACGCAACACAAACCAAGGAGGAGACCGCCGTGAAGAGAATCCATCGCGTCCTCTGGAGTGCGTTGTTCCTGCTGGCTCTGGTATCCCTGGCCGGGTGCCGATCGTGCCACAGGCAAGGCGTCGAGGCTCCCCCCGTCACCCCTGGCGTGGACGCGTTCCAGACCGCGAGCGGGCCAGGCAAGACCACCAGCGTGGATTTCGCCGCCAATCCCATTCCGGCGAACTTCTTCTGCGCGGGCTCCCCGGCTTTCAACGGCCGTATCGACCTCGTGGGGTCGCCCCTGGTCACCAATCCCGCGGGCGTGGTGAACGACAGCGACACCCTCGTGGAGCGCCTGCAGGAGGCTTCCTTCGGCGGCGGACCCGTCACCGTCCCGGTGAAGGTGAAGGCTCTCCGGCTGGCCAGCGCCAGCGATCTCAGCATCAGTTGCACGAGCGGCACCACCAAATGGCGGCTGGCCGTTTGCGAGTGCGGCAACCAGCCGAGCACCGACATCGTGGTGAAGGTCGAGCCGGAATGCGGCTGCGGCCACTTCGACGGCAACCTCGAGATCAAGACCTGCCTGCGCTTCACGAACGTGGACGACAACACGGTGAAGGGGCCGATCACCCAGGATGTGAAACTGACGATCAACAACATGCCCTGGTGCCCCAAGCCGATACAGGGCGCGCTGCAGATCAGCGGCCCCTTCAGCGTGAAGGATTGCGACGGCAACAACGTGCAGGTGCGCGCGACCAGCAACTTCTTCCCGGGCTATTCCTGCGCCGAACAGGGCCCGGGGGTGGATTGTTGGACGAAGCACGCGGACCTCACCCATTGCCACGAGGGGCCGAGCCCGGACCACCAGCACTGCGTGAACCCGGTCTGCGGGAAGCGGCAAGGTTAAGCTCTCACGGGCCCCCGGCTCCGCTTTGGGATTTGGCCCCTGGCGGGGTATACTGGGGGCCTGTCCGAGGAGCGTTGCAGGAGGTCCCTCCTCCCAGGCTCGGACGCCGGCATGAGACCGGGCCAGGAAACGGCGCTCACCTCAACCCTTACCGGGTCCGACGGTGAGACATTTCCTGTCGCCCGGGTTCCTCTGAGGAGGTCATCATGACCGTCGCCACGCAGACCGCAGCACCGACCGAAACCGCTGGCACCGATTACCACGTCGCAGACATCTCCCTGGCCGACTGGGGCCGCAAGGAGCTCCGGATCGCCGAGGGGGAGATGCCGGCTCTCATGGCCATCCGCGAGGAGTTTGCCGCCGTTCAGCCCCTGAGGGGCGCGCGCATCGCCGGCTCCCTGCACATGACCATCCAGACGGCCGTGCTCATCGAGACCCTCACGGCCCTCGGGGCCGAGGTGCGCTGGGCGAGCTGCAACATCTTCTCGACCCAGGATCACGCCGCGGCCACCATTGCCGCCGTGGGCGTGCCCGTCTTCGCCTACAAGGGGGAGAGCCTGAAGGAGTACTGGGACTTCACGCACCAGATCTTCGAGTTCCCGGAAGGCGCGCCCAACATGATCCTGGATGACGGCGGCGACGCCACCCTGCTCATCCACCTGGGCGCCAAGGCCGAGGACGATCCCTCCGTGCTGAACCACCCCAACAGCGAGGAGGAGCACGTGCTCTTCGCCGCCATCAAGGCGCGCAACGCCGCCCAGCCCGGCTGGTACAAGAAGCAGCTCGAGGCCATCCAGGGCGTCACCGAAGAGACCACCACGGGGGTCCACCGCCTCTACGAGATGGCCAAGCGGGGAGAGCTGAAGTTCCCCGCCATCAACGTCAACGACAGCGTCACCAAGAGCAAGTTCGACAACCTCTACGGCTGCCGCGAGTCGCTGGTGGACGCCATCAAGCGCGCCACCGACGTGATGGTGGCCGGCAAGATCGCCGTCGTCTGCGGTTATGGCGACGTCGGCAAGGGGAGCACCCAGGCCCTGCGCGCCCTGAGCGCCCAGGTGTGGGTCACCGAAGTGGACCCGATCTGCGCTCTTCAGGCAGCGATGGAAGGCTATCGGGTCGTCACCCTGGACGAGGCCTGTGACAAGGCGGACATCTTCGTCACCGCCACCGGCAACTACCACGTGATCACTCACGATCACCTGCGGCGGATGAAGCACAACGCCATCGTCTGCAACATCGGCCACTTCGACAGCGAGATCGACGTCGCGAGCCTCGAGCAGTATCCGTGGGAAGAGATCAAGCCCCAGGTGGACCACGTGATCTTCCCCGACGGCAAGCGGATCCTCCTCCTCGCCAAGGGGCGCCTGGTGAACCTCGGCTGCGGCACCGGCCACCCGAGCTACGTGATGTCGTCCTCCTTCGCCAACCAGACGCTCGCGCAGATCGAGCTCTGGACGAAGAAGGGCGAGTACGAGATCGGCGTCTACACCCTGCCCAAGCACCTGGACGAGAAGGTGGCGCGCCTCCAGCTCACCACCCTCAACGCCAAGCTCACCGAACTCCGCGACGACCAGGCCAAGTACATTGGCGTGGACAAGAACGGCCCCTACAAGACGGACCGTTACCGGTACTAAGCCGAAGACGATCCAACAGGTTTCAGGATGGAGGGGGACCGAGAGATCGGTCCCCTTTTGTTTTTCTGGAGAATCTTCAGGCCGCGGATTCAATGCTGGCGATGTTCTCGCGGATGATCCGCGGATGCCGAGCAGCGATCCGCAATAAGGCGATGGCAGGACCCTCTGGATGCCTGCGACCTTGCTCCCAGTTTCGGAGGGTGTGAACGCTGATGCCCATGGCCAGAGCAAACTGAGCCTGGGTCAGCCCCACAAAGCACCGTAAGGCTGCGATATCCTCGCCCGAATCAAACTGTCCAAGAATGAGACGTTTCCGGACGCTGGAGGGAATGACCCTGGCGAGTTGTTCGTCGGTCAGTTCCGGAATGTCACTCATAGGCTGCATGGACTGCTCCGGCTACGACGGTCCGTCGTACTCTGGACCAACCGGAGGCCCTGCCATGAACGGAATCACGTCAGTCCGCCCGAAATCGCCGCCCTTGTAGAGCAGCGGCTCGCCAACCACCGTAGCAAGGGCGTACGCGAAACAGTCGCTATAGTTGAGCCCGGCAGCGTGTCGACCCTTGCCGAACCGGCTGAACGCCCGACGCGCCACGTGGGCCTGCTCAGCATCCAAGGCGGCCAGGCTGATTCCTGCCCGTTCGATGAACAGGTCGAGGTCGCGAATACCTTCGGCGCCGAAGCGCGACTCGATAACGATTGAGACCTCGACGAAGGTTGCCGTCGACATCCTGCGAGATTCAGCCGCTTCGATGGCTTCGTTGAACGTGCGGCGTTCGGGCTCATCGAAGAGGATTGCCAGGACAGCGGAGGTGTCGATGACCATCAGTGCGGCAACCCGTGCTCGTCATATCCAAGGATCTCGTCGGGTGTCCTCGAATCCAGCACGGGCAATCGCGCGCAATGCTTGGCGATCTCGTCGAGCTCATCGGCGAGGCGCCTCCGGGTGCGCTCGCGGCGTAGCCGGGCCAAGCGGTCCCGGAGCGCCTGTGTAACAGCCTCTGTCTTCGTCTCACCCGTGAGCTTGGCCAGCGCCTCAGCGAGCTTCTCGGTCTCGGAGTTCCTGATGTTCAGAGCCATGGTTTCCCCACATGTAGGCCAGCATCTACACGGTAACATCCGGAGCTCTGACCGTCAACGGCAGTCCGCTCCGGCGACGACGGTTCGTCGTACCGATACGGCGGTCTGCCTCCGGCGACGACGGTCCGTCGTACCGATACGACGGTCTGCCTCCGGCCGCGACGGTCCGTCGTACCGATACGGCGGTCTGCCTCTGGCTACGACGGTCCGTCGTACCGAACGGCGGTCTGCCTCTGGCTACGACGGTCCGTCGTACCGATACGGCGGTCTGCCTCTGGCTACGACGGTCCGTCGTACCGATACGGCGGTCTGCCTCTGGCTACGACGGTCCGTCGTACCGATACGGCGGTCTGCCTCCGGCTGCGACGGTCCGTCATACCGATACGACGGTCTGCCTCCGGCTGCGACGGTCCGTCATACCGATACGACGGTCTGCCTCCGGCTGCGACGGTCCGTCGTACCGATACGACGGTCTGCCTCCGGCTGCGACGGTCCGTCGTACCGATACGACGCTCTGCCTCCGGCTACGACGGTCCGTCGTACCGATACGATGGACTGCCTCCGGCTACGACGGTTCGTCGTACCGATACGACGGTCTGACTGCGGCTGCTGCGACGGCTCTCCAGGCACTGGCGCTCCCAACCCAGAGGCCCCAAGGGCCGTTCTTCTTTAGCCCAGACATCGCCCTGGGATTGAGTCTCAGCGGAGGCCGAACAGGTACAGGAGAGCCGCATATCCGCTCGGCATAACTTGGGGCGGCTCCTGGAGATCCGCGTAGCGCACGGCCATTTCGAGGAAGAACCGGGCATGGAAGAACGCCTCCAGGATCGGCCGGGTCGCCTCCGTCCACCGTGCGTTGTCCTCGGACTTGAACACCTTCCCGGTTCCCGCCTGGACGATCTGGATGAACCAGGGGTTGAGCGGCCGATCCGGGGCGAGGGCCTGCAGCCTCTGGACGATCGCCTGTGTACTGCCTTGCAGCCCATACACCTTGAAGCTCTGGTGGTAGAAGCGGTAGACGGGGTCCTCATAGCCCCAGTGGTTGCTGCACTCCGCGAGCAGCTTTTCGAGCTCAGGCCGGTCGTGCTGCAGGTTCAGGAGGAGCGCACCTTCGGCAGTGGGCGCGGCTCCCTCGCCAGTCTCCGGGGTAGCCGGACGAGGCTGCGCTTCGACTTCGAACGTCCTCGCGGTCGAGTAGGGCTCCAGAGAAAGGTCCAGGTCCGGAGAGGGGAGGTCAGGATCCTTCTGCACCTCCGCGAGCGGCCGGATCCATTCGACACACCCATGTGTGAAGCGCACCACGTACTCCACCCAGGAAGGTTCTTCCGACTTGACGCTCGTGTAGATCCTGATGTCACCGTGCAACGGCCCCTCGATGTCACGATCCAAGACCGCTTCCGCTCCCCATCCGCGTCGCGCCCGCCGAACCAACCGGCCGTCTTGGGTGATGGTGTACGTATCGAGGGCACACTCGAGGTTCTTGGTTTGGAAGTCCAGAGCCTGATGCCGTGCATCCGGCAGCGGGTATTCGCAGTAGACGGTGTCGAACATTCCCATGGCGGGAAGTAGTTTAACGCCAAGCTGGGGCCGCAGGAGTATGGACATTTGCGCAGCAATTTCGTTACAGTCTTGTTGAAACCACGGTACTCGACTTGGAGGGGTGGACGATGAGCGCGTCCAACGAAACTGGCTTGGCACCCGGGACGAACCATGGCTGACGATTTCAAATACGACGTCTTTCTTAGTCACAGCGCGAAGGACAAGGAGGTCGTGCGTGGCATCGCGGAGCGGCTGCGGGAGGATGGCCTGCGCATCTGGTTCGAGGACTGGGAGATCCGCGCCGGCGACAGCATCCCGGCGAAGGTCGAGGAAGGGCTAGAGCACTCCCGGGTTCTAGTGCTCTGCATGTCGGAGCATGCGTTTGGCTCGGAGTGGGCGCGGTTGGAAGCCGGCACGTTCCGGTTTCGCGATCCACTGAATGAAGAACGCGGCTTCATTCCCCTGCGCCTCGATCTCGCACCTATCCATGGCTCGCTGGCGCAATTCTTTTATATAAACTGGCTGTCGAAAGGACGTCGCAAGGAATACTCTAAGCTCCTCGAAGCCTGCCGACCGTCTGCCAAAAAGCCGGGAGCGGAGGAGAAGGCTGCGCCTAAGCAGGCTGCGGAAAAGGTCATCCAGCTTGAGTATAAGGCATTAATCAATACATACGTTTTTAGTCCAGATGGAAAACGTGCTCTCTCCGGTGCCGAGGACAAGACCGTTCGATTATGGGATGTTGAAACAGGGCGCTGGTTGCGCGTGCTCGAAGGCCATAGTGAGCAGGTTAAAACCGTGGCGTGGAGCGCTGATCAGCGCCGAGCTCTCTCCGGCGCCTTCGACCATACCTTGCGGCTGTGGGATGTTGAGACGAGGCAATGTCTGCAAGTGTTCGAAGGCCACACTGCGAATGTCTGGACTGTGTCGTGGAGCACGAATCAAAATCATGCCCTCTCAGGCTCCTATGACGGAACCATGCGGCTGTGGGACGTTGAGACTGGGCACTGCATGCGAGTTTTCGAAGGCCACAGGGGCGATGTTAGAAGCGTAGCTTGGAGCGCCGATCAACGTCGCGTCCTTTCCAGTGGGGTTGACCATACTGTGCGGCTATGGGACGTTGAGACGGGACGCTGCCTGCAGGTGCTCGAAGGCCACACGGACTTTGTGAGGAGCGTGGCCTGGAGCGCCGATCAACACCGGGTTCTTTCCGCCGCTGATGACCAGACTGTGCGACTATGGGATCTCGAAAAGGGGCGCTGCCTGCGCATTTTCAAAGGCCACACGGGTTGGGTTATGAGTGTAGCGTGGAGCGCTGATCACCGCCGCGCCCTCTCGGGATCCCTAGATCAAACATTACGGTTGTGGGATGTTGAGACAGGACGCTGCCTACGCGTGCTCGAAGGCCACCAAGCCGGCGTCCTGAACGTGGCATGGAGCTTAGATCAACGCCGTGCATTCTCCGGCGACAAGAGCGGCGGCATCCGTATATGGGATCTGTCAGAATTTGTTACTGGGGTACAAACAACGGAAGCTCCAGAGCCCTCCTTGCCGTCTGCTCCGGACCAAGTCCAATATACGAACGCCAAAGTCCTCCTGGTGGGCGAGAGTGGAGCGGGCAAGACAGGACTTTCCAAGGTTCTCGCGGGCCAAGAATGGCAACCCAGTGACTCGACTGTAGGTGCCTGGGCGACACAGTGGAAGCTGCCTATATCTTCAGGAGAAGATGTCGAGCGGGAAATCTGGCTCTGGGATTTCGGCGGCCAAGCAGACCAGCGCTTGATCCACCAGCTTTACATGGACGAAACCGCGCTGGCAGTGCTGGTCTTCGACGGCCAGAAGGAAGATCTTTTCGAGACGCTGGGCCAATGGGACAGAGATTTTACCCGAGCTTCGCGCCAAACGTTCTCCAAACTGTTGGTCGCCGGGCGGGTGGATGCCGGTGGCCTGCGCGTTAGCCGGACCCAGCTTGAAGCCTTCAGGAACGAACGCGGCTACCTACAACTGCTTGAAACGAGCGCTAAAACCAACCTCGGTTGCGAAGAACTTAAACATGCCATCCTCAATGGTATTGAATGGGAAAACATTCCGTGGCGCTCCTCGCCGCTTCTCTTCAAGCAGCTTAAGGAGGAGATAGTCCGACTCAAGGATGCCGGCCGGGTGTTGATGCGATTTAACGAGTTGCGGGAGACACTGCAACTGCGCCTTCTGGAACAAAAGAATGGAGAAGTCTCGCGCTTCACCGACGAAGAACTGAAAGCGGTGGTGAGCTTGCTGGCCGGTCCCGGCGTAGTGTGGGAGTTAAAGTTCGGCAGTTGGGTGTTGCTCCAACCGGAGCGTATTAATGCTTATGCGCAGGCCGTGATCCAGACGATGCGCGAGGATCAGTATGAGCGGGGCTGTCTGCCGGAGGAGAGGGTCTTAAACGGTAACCTGACATATCACTCCTCAATGGCACGTCTTCAGGGAGACGAGGAGCGATTCGTCCTGCTCGCTATGCACCAGAAGCTGGTGGAGCGAGGTCTTTGCCTGCGCGAGCAAACAGACAAAGGTCCTTTGCTGATTTTCCCGAGCTACTATCGACGGGAACGTCCTGAATTGGTTGGTCATCCGGCGGTTCTGGTGAGTTATCGCTTCAACGGCTTCCTTGACGACATCTACGCTACATTAGTAGTGCGGCTGCATCACACAAAGCCTTTCCAGCAGGATCAGCTCTGGCGCTATGCCGCCGACTTCAAGACTCTCACGGGAAAACAATTAGGTGTGAAGCTGACTCGGCGGGGAGAAGGTGCGGCCGAGTTGGAGGTATATTTCAATCCTACGATTCCGGTGGAGGAGAAGATCATATTCAGCAAGTACGTTCATGAACACCTGCTCCAGAATGCCGGGGGTGTGTCGCGGCTGCGGCATTATGTCTGTCCGCATTGCGGCACAACGGTAGGCAATCGCGAAGTAGCGATGGAAAGACTCGATGAATGGCTGCAGCAACGACCTACAGAAGCAGCTATGACCAGGAGGATCAAATCCTGGATCGGCAAGCCGGAAGCACCGACCATCCTCTGTGCCAGATGTGAGCAGCGCGTGCTATTGTGGGACGAAATGGAGCAGAGCTTTGCCAGCCCGGAAATCCAGCAACGGGTGCGTGATCTCCAGGAACAGTCCGCCATTGTACTGGACAGCGAGAGCAAAGAACGCGTGCTGGTGGGAGAGGTAGTCTCCGTGGTGGCTCTGGCGGGGCAAATCTGCCGAGAGCTTACTGTGAGCGACCACGGCATCGATATGGAGATCGAGTTCAAGTCAGATGTTGGGAAGGCTACAGGACGAAAGGTGTATTTACAGCTAAAGTCTGGCGATTCGTATCTAAGGAAGCGAAAGGGCGACGGCGCGGAAATCTTCAAAATTGAGAAAGCGCGTCACGCCGACTACTGGAGAGAGCAAGCTTTCCCCGTGTTGCTGGTGGTACGCACCTCGGACGGCAAGATCCGCTGGATGGAAGTACGGGACTGGCTAATGCGCGAAAGCGGCGACGGCAAGAAACCCGTGCAGCAGATCGTCTTCGCGGGCGAACGCCTCGACGTAATGAGTGTTCGCCGATGGCGTGACAAGGCTTTGCTCCAACCAGGATAGCAGGTTCGGCGGAGGCTGTAGAGACGAACGTCTCCAATAAGGGCAATGCCGTTGCAAATCGGCTATGGTCTTGGACGTTCTATTTTGCGCATTCCCAGGGTTTTGGAAAGAAGCGTTGGCGTGCCCCCGCAGGATGTTGCGGGTTCGGGGCAGCGTTGCGCCTTCGGAGACGTTCCGCGGTCCCCCGTGGCCTTCGGGAGGGTGTCGTTCAGGACCTGGAGCGTCTCTACCGCCTCCGGCCAGCGTCGGGGGCCTGCGGGTGGGGTGTCGTTCCAGCTTGAACGTGTATAATCTTTGGCTGATCAGTTCCCGCACTATTACGGAGGGATTCGATGAAAGCAGCTGCACGGTTGCTCATTGCTATGGTTCTTGTTCTCGCTCTTCCCTGCACCCTCAGCGCGGCGGAGCAGGCTCAGGCGCTTACCAATGCGGATGTTGTCAAGTTGACCAAGGCCAGCCTGGGCAATGATTTGATCATCGCCAAGATTCAGCAGTCGGAGAAGGTGGATTTCAAGCTGGAGACGGACGATCTCATCCAACTCAAGAAGGCGGGTGTCGAGCAGGCGGTCATCTCGGCGATGCTCAAGCGGTCTACCGCTCCGGCTCCCGCGGCGGTGTCCTCGGACAGTGGCGGCGGCGGGTTTCCGGCGGTCTCGCTCGTCGCCGCGTCGGGATCGACGGCGCTCAAGGTCAACGAGGGAGATCACAAGCAGTTCGCCGCTCCTTTCGTCGGCCTCAGGCATTTCCTGGAGTTCGACGGCAAGACCGCGTCGACCCGGATCAAGGACCGCAGGCCGACGCTCGAGCTGCACCTCGGCAAGAACCCGGGCGCGCACTGGTGGATCGTCAGGCTCGATCCGGACGACGACGATCCGACGCGCGGCCTGGATCTGCAGTCGGCCGGTGCCTGGGGCGGAGCTCACAGCTATGAGCCCGACGAGGACTTCATCATGGAGTCCAATATGGTGGAGGCAGGTGGTGGCGTCTGGAGGTTCAAGCCCAACAAGGATCTGAAGCCCGGGGAGTACGCCCTCTACTGCGAGAAGGGCTACGCCTACGATTTCGGAGTCGACAGGTAGCGCTTGGCCGCTTGTGGTTCAGGCGCTGAGCTTGCTGATCTCCTCGTCCAGGAAGGCCAGGGCGTGCTCGAGGGAGGTACGGCGGACCTCCGATCGCGCCGCCTCGAGATCGTGCAGGACCCGCCGACGCGACAGCTCGAGACTCTCCCGCTTCCGCCGGATCTCGCGCTGCTCGGGCGTGAGGGGCTCGGTCCGATCCGAGCGATCGGCATCCTCGATCTGTGATTCGACGGATTTGCTTTCCCAGCCACGTGCCATTGCCGTTATCCTCCGGTTCTGAATTATGCAGAATAAGTGCCTATGACTGGATGCAAATCATGGATCGGCACCGCGGGGTGGAGCCTGCCGCGGGCCGAGCAGGCGCATTTCCCGGCCGCGGGGAGCCATCTGGAACGGTATGCATCCCGGTTCGACGCGGTGGAGATCAACTCTTCGTTTCACCGCCCGCATCGCCCGGCGACGTACGCCCGCTGGAGCGCCGCCGTTCCGGCGTCCTTCCGCTTCGCCGTGAAGGTTCCCAGGACGATCACCCATGGCCTTCGCCTGCGGCAGGCGGGGGACCTTCTGGAAACCTTTCTGGCGGAGGTGAGCGGCCTTGGCGACAAGCTCGGCTGCCTGCTGGTTCAGCTCCCGCCGAGCCTGGACTTCGAGCCCGCGATCGTGGCCGCCTTCTTCGCCGACCTCCGGTCGCTTTCACCCGTCCCCTTGGCCTGTGAGCCGCGCCATCCGAGCTGGTTCGCCCCAGGGGCGGACGATCTTCTGCGGGAGCTCGGCGTCGCGCGGGTCGCCGCCGATCCGGCGCGCGTGCCCGAGGCGGCCGAGCCGGGCGGCTGGCGGGACTTGAGCTATTACCGCCTCCACGGCTCGCCGAAAATGTACTACTCGGCCTATTCGGAGGAGTATCTCGACGCTCTCGCCGCGCGCCTGCGAGCGGACGCGGCGGCGGCGCGGAACGTCTGGTGCATCTTCGACAACACCACGCTCGGCGCCGCCACGCGCAACGCGCTGGATCTCCGCTCCCGCCTGGGAGACGGCTGACGGCTCACTGGTGGGGTTTGTGGGCCGCCGCTGAGCTCGGGAGCGCGGAAGCGGAGACGGGGAGCGCGGCTGCCGGGGTGGCGCAGACGGCGGCCGGAGCGGCGGCGCCGGCCACCTTCAGGGCGCCGGCCTCTGGCGCGGGAGCGATGACGTCGTCGAGAGCCGCGAGGATCTCGGGGCTGGAGAGCAGGGCCTGGTGCGAGCGCGTCGAGTGGCGAACCGAGCGGAAGCAGAGGCTGCTCGCCGGATCGTGGACGGAATCCTCGGCGGTGAGCGAGCGGTCCGGGACCATCGTGTCCCCCGGCTCGAAGAGGAGCGGCGTCAGGTCCTGGCGCGATCCCGAGGGGGAATCGAAGCGGATCCTCGTCCGTCCACCCTGGCTCAGCACCAGGGCCGTGCGCTGAACGGTTTGCGAAAGGCTGCCGACGACGTAGAGGGCGGCGGGGTTGGGGGTTGCGGCGATCTGCGCCAGGGCGTCCCGCAGCCGGGCGTGCCGCGCCAGCTCGCGCTCCAGGTGCGCCCGCCGCGCGGCGTGGAGGGCGGGGGAGTTGCGGCGGCGGTCGAGCACCGACCAGCCGAGGCGCTCCCAGTCGTCGGGATCGTCGAGACGGAAGGGGAGGGCCTTGCCGTTACGGTCGATCAAGGGCTCGACGCGGTCGGGGAGCATGTCGAACATCGCGCGGAAGGTGAACAGCGTGGCCGGCGAGAACGCGCCGTGGCGCCAGAAATAGAAGTTCCCCTTTTCGAGACACTTCAGGGCGGTGAAGGTGCCCTCGTTCGGGGTCGCGACGAGGAGGAGGGTGCCGATCTGTGCGCCTCCGGCCCAGGTCACCGGCGGCAGCGGCCCCTCCTTGCCGAGCGGCGCGTCGCCGTACATCAACGCGTAGCGCGCGACGAGCCCGCCGAGGGAGTGGCCGAGCACGACGGCGGGAGGGGTGTCCGGCGGCATCCGGCCGTAGAGGCCGGCGAGATCGCGGGAGAGGCGGCGGCCGCTGGTCTCGACGCTCTGCCGCCAGTCGTAGGGGAAATAGAAATACTCTCCCGCCCCTGAGGGCGCTTTCCAATCGCCCTCTCGATAGCCCACGGCTTGAAGCCGCTGCTCCAACTCGTCGTAGACGCGGATGGGGAATCTCAATCGCCCGACTCGAATCTCGCGCAGCAACTTGCCGGCGACGATCGACGTGTCCTCCGGATCGTCGAGCGGCAGTGCGAGGCGGTCGTTGCCGTCCATCGGGTAGGCCATCAGCCACGCGCTCGGCCAGACGCGCTGGCCGGTCTTGCTGTCGACGAGCTCGGTGCCCGGCGCGCCGGGAACGATCACGATCGGGGGGAGCGGCGCCGCGGCCGCCACGGCCGCTGCGATCAGCAGGCAGGCCAGGGCCAGCACGAACCGCGCGAGCGCGGAGGCGCGCAGCCGTGGCGGGCGCAGGTATGGAGGAATACTGAGAGTCACTCGCATGGGTCGAAATTCGGCGCGCCTCCGCCCTGGGAATCCCAGGCGCGGAGGCGTTTGCTTTCGGGTAAGAGGATTATAACGTCTTGCGGGACAGCCCGGCGTCAGCCGAGGTTGTGGAAGACCCGCTGCACGTCGTCGTCCTGTTCGAGGCGGTCGATCAGGCCGAGGACCTCGGTGGTCTGGGCCTCGGGAAGCTCGATCGGCGTCAGGGGGAGGTACTCCGACTCGGCGGAGATCGGCGTGATGCCGCGGTCCTCGAGCGTTTTCTGCAGGTTGCCGAAATCGGCGAAGGCGCAACGGATCACGAGCTGCGGCTCCCCCTTCTCGCCGGTGCTCTCGCCCAGCTCGTCGAGTCCGCTGTCGATCAGCTCGAGCTCGAGCTCGTCGGGGTCGAGGCCCGCCGGGTTCAGGCGGAAGACGCCGACGCGCTTGAACAGGTAGCTGACGGACCCGGTATTCCCCAGGCTGCCGCCCCCCTTGTTGAAATGGGTGCGCAGGTTGGAGACGGTCCGCGTCGGGTTGTTGGTCGCGGTCTCGACCACGACGGCGATGCCGTGCGGAGCGTACCCCTCGTAGAGGATCTCCTCGTAGTTCTCCGCCTCTTTGCCGGCCGCGCGCTTGATCGCCGATTCGACCTTGTCCTTCGGCATGTTGACGGCGCGCGCGTTCTGGACGACTCGCCGCAGGAGGGGGTTGCCGATGGGATCGGGGCCACCCGCCTTGACGGCGATGGTGATCTCCTTGCCGATCCGGGCGAACTGCTTCGCCATCCGGTCCCAGCGGGCGAACATCGTGTGTTTTCTGGTTTCGAAGATGCGTCCCATGGGGGGAATCTAGCCCGACCGTCCAGGTGGAGTAAAGGGGGGGCATGCTAGACTGCCTCCCAGCGTTTCAAACGAAGGTCCAACCTGGGAGGTCTCCATGCAAGGGAGCCTTGTGCGCCGTCCGTGCCATTTGTCCTCATGGCTGCTCCTGTCCCTCCTCGCGCTGCTGCTGCCGCTGGCCTGGGGGTGCGACATGCACGGCAGCTCGCCCGCCGCCTCCGGCACCAGCTCTTCGGAGCAGGCCGAGAAGACCCGCAAGATGGAGGAGAAGGCGGCCGAGATCGACCGCCACGCGGAGGAGGTCCGCAACATGGAGGGCACCGATCAGGAGAAGATCGACGCCATGAACAGCCTGGACCAGGAGCGCCGGGAGCTGACGGAGATGGACCAGGGAAAGTAGGGCGACCGCGTCTCCTCCAGGAAGGCTATGATGCCAGCGGTGCCCGTCAACCGGGTCGAGCCCTTCCTGTACGGAGACAGTCCATGCGTCTACGCCGTCTGTTGCCCGCCCTTCTTCTGTTGGCCGCCTCGGCCGCCTTCGCCGTCGAGCCGGCGCTGCTCCAGGATCTGCGCTGGCGCCTGATCGGCCCGTTCCGCGGCGGGCGGGTCCTCGCGGTGAGCGGGGTTCCCGGCGAGCCGGCGCACTTCTATTTCGGCAGCGTCAACGGCGGCGTCTGGGAGACCCAGGACGCCGGCCGCACCTGGCAGCCGATCTTCGACTCGCAGCCGATCGGCTCGATCGGCGCGCTGGCCGTGGCGCCGTCGAACCCGCGGGTGATCTACGTCGGCTCGGGCGAGGCGGACATGCGCTCGGACATCGCCCAGGGGGACGGCATGTACAAGTCCACCGACGGCGGCAAGACCTGGGCGCACAGCGGGCTGGCCGACTCGCAGCAGATCGGGCGCGTATTGGTCGATCCGCGCAACCCGGACGTCGTCTACGTGGCGGCCCTGGGCCACCCCTACGGCCCGAACGCCGAGCGCGGGGTGTTCCGCTCCCGCGACGGCGGCAGGAGCTGGCAGAAGGTGCTGTTCAAGGATGCCCACACCGGCGCCATCGATCTCGCCTTCGAGCCGGGGAACCCCGAGGTGATCTACGCCGCCCTCTGGGCGACGCGGCGCACCCCCTGGAACATCTATCCGCCGTCGAACGGTCCGGGCAGCGGCCTCTACAAGTCGACCGACGGGGGCGATCACTGGTCCCCGGTTCCCGGCCTGCCCGCGAAGCCGGGGCGCATTGGCCTCGCCGTGGCGCCGAGCCAGCCGCGGCGGGTCTACGCGATGGTGGACGCGGTGGGGGAGGGGGGCCTCTACCGCTCGGACGACGCCGGCGCCACCTGGACGCACGCGAGCGGCGACAGCCGGATCTGGGGGCGCGGCTGGTACTTCGGCGGCATCGCGGTGGAGCCCAAAAACCCCGACGTGGTCTACGCCTGCAACACCGCCCTCTACCGCTCGGCGGACGGCGGCAAGACCTTCGTGCCGGTCAAGGGGGCGCCGGGCGGCGACGACTACCACGAGCTCTGGATCGATCCGCGGAATCCGGAGCGGCGCATCCTCGGCGTCGACCAGGGGTCGGTGGTGTCGGTCGACGGCGGCGAGACCTGGAGCTCCTGGTACAACCAGCCGACCGGCCAGTTCTACCACGTGACCACCGACACCCGTTTTCCCTACTGGGTCTACGGCTCGCAGCAGGACTCCGGCGCCGCCGGCGTGCCCAGCCGCACCAACACCTACGACGGCATCAACATCACCCAGTTCCGCGAGACGACCGCCGGCGGCGAGAGCGACAACATCGCTCCCGACCCCAAGGACCCGGACGTGATCTTCGGCGGCCGGGTGGACCGGCTCGACTTGCGCACCGGCCAGACGCGATCGGTCGCCCCCACGCTGGGCTACCCGGACCTCTACCGCGACGTCTGGACGCTGCCGCTGGTCTTCTCGCCGCGCCATCCGCGGGTGCTCTACTTCTCGCACCAGCGCCTGTTCCGCACCGAGGACGGAGGGGAGCACTGGACGGTGATCAGCCCGGACCTTACGCGGGAGGAGCCTGGCGTGCCGCCGAATCTCGATCCGGCCACGGCGGCGAACCGGCCGGGGGAGGGGAGCCGCTTCGGCGTGATCTACGCGATCGCCCCCTCGCGGATGGCCGATCGCGACCTCTGGGTGGGCACCGACGACGGCCTGATCTGGCGCACGCGGGACGAGGGGGCGCACTGGAGCAACGTCACGCCGCCCGCGCTGATCCCTTGGTCCAAGGTCGGGATCATCGACGCCTCGCACTTCGACGCCGAGACCGCCTACGCGGCCGTCGACCGCCACCGGCTCGACGATTTCAAGCCGTACATCTACCGCACCCACGACGGCGGCCGGCAGTGGCAACTCGTCGCGGCCGGCATTCCGGACGGCAGCTTCGTCAACGCCGTGCGCGAGGACCCGGTGCGCAAGGGGCTGCTCTACGCCGGTACGGAGAAGGGGATCTATGTCTCGTTCGACGACGGCGACCACTGGCAGCCGCTGCAGTCGAACCTGCCGGTGACCTCGGTGCGCGACATCGAGGTGCACGGCAACGATCTGGTGATCGCCACCCACGGCCGCGCCTTCTGGGTGCTGGACGACGTGACGCCGTTGCGGCAGCTCGACGCCAGGGCCGAGAGCGCGGCGATCTGGCTGTTCGCGCCGGCGGCGGCGATCCGGATGCGCCCGGCCGGCTTCACTGGCACGCCGATGCCGCGGGACGAAGCGGCGGCGGCGAATCCGGCTCCGGGGGCCTTCATCGACTACGTCCTGAAGACCGGCGCCCGGAAGGTGACGCTGGAGATCCATGACGAAAAGGGGGGGCTGGTGCGGCGCTACGGCAGCGCGGACGCGGCGCCGAAGACTGATCTCGCCAAGCTCAACATCGCCCCGTACTGGGTGCAGCCCCCCTCGACGCTCTCGGCGGCGCCCGGCCTGCACCGCTTCGTCTGGCCGCTACGGTATCCGGACCCCGCCGGCGACGACGTCTGGGCGGACGGCGTGTGGGCGCCGCCCGGCCGCTACACCATCGTGCTCGACGTCGACGGGGCGCGCCTCACCCAGCCGCTGACGGTGGTCCCCGATCCGCGGGTGCCGCTGCCGCCCGAGGCCTACGCCCGCCAGTTCGAGCTGGCCCGCCGGATCGAGGGCGCGCAGGGGCGGCTGGCCACCGTGGCGCGAGAGAACGGCGCGCTGCTCAAGGCGCTCGCCGAACGGCGCAAGGGGGCGAGCCCGGAGGTGGCGAAGGCGATCGACGCGTTACGGAATCGCGCCGAGGAGATCTCGGGCGGCTCGGCCTGGTGGCTGTCCCCGAAGTCGCTCACCACCCTGCGCGCCATGGGCGATGGTCTGAACAAGCTCGCCACGGCCGTGGACGGCGCCGACGCCGCGCCGTCGCCGGATGTGGTGGCGGGCTTCGAGAAGATCCAGCCGCCGCTCGACGCCACCCTGGCGGCCTGGGAGACGTTGAAGACGAAGGATCTGGCGGCGCTCAACGCGCGGCTGAAGAAGGCGGGGGGAGCGGCGATCGGGTTGAAATGACAGAGGTTGCCGGGGCGGCGTACCCTTCGAAACCTCACCCCCTGGCCCCCTCTCCACGAGGTGGAGAGGGGGGAGCCTTACCATAATGGTGGAGGCCGTAGGGTGCGCTGTGCGCACCATAAACGACTTCAAAGGTGCGCACAGCGCACCCTACAGGCCCGAACGATTCAGCCAAGCCCTCCCTCTCCACTTCGTGGAGAGGACCGAGGGTGAGGATTCGGAGGGCATGCCGCCCCAGCGGGCACCCTGCCTCTGGCACGCCGCGTGCTACCGTGACCGACAGTTCGTCGTACAAGTGAACCCCGGGCCGGCCTGCCGGCCCTCGTCATGGGAGGAGTGCGGGGATGACTATCCTGACCTGGCTCATTGTCGGACTGGTGGCCGGAGTGCTGGCCTCCTTCGTCGTCGGAGGGGGGTACGGGCTCCTCGGCGACATCGTCGTCGGTATCGTCGGCGCTTTCCTGGGTGGCTGGATCTTCTCCAAGATGGGGTGGCACACACCCTTCCCAGGGCTGGCAGGCACGATCTTCGTCGCCTTTATCGGATCGATCGTCCTGCTTCTCCTCCTGCGGCTCATTCGAAGGTTGTGAGCCCTGGGCGGGGGCTTCCGGAGATCCAGGGGAGCCCTCGCCGTCAGTTCACCTGCCAGGCGTCCCGCTTGCTCAGCAGGCGGTGGACGATCTCGCCGTTCCGCTGGGTGACGAGCCCGGCGATCTCCTCTCCCACCTCCTCCGGCGTATACCAGTCCTTCTGCCCCTGGCCCTGGCGCCGCCGCGTCTGGATGGGGCCCAGGATCAGCTCGTAAACGCGGATGCCGGTCGGGCTCAGCTCCTCGGCCAGGGTCAACGCCATCGATTTCTGCGCCGCGGCGGCCATCGCCACCGGGCCGGCCATGGGGAAGGGCTGCTCGGCGCCGAAGCCGTTGACGTGGACGTAGCTGCCGGTCTTCGGGTGGAGCAGGGGGACGAGCATCTTGACCGCCAGGAAGTGGGCGGTGAGGTTCTCGCGCAGGATGCGTTCCCAGGTCGCCATGTCGACGCTGGTCAGCGGCTTCCCCTGCCACCAGCCGCCGAGGGAGGCCACCGCCAGGTCGAGCTCGCGGAACTGCTCGTAGATCTTGCTCTGCAGGGTCCGCGCGGACTCCTCGTCGCCGAGATCGCCGACCAGCGGCAGCAGCTCGCCGGTGGGGACGTCCTGGCAGTACGCCTGCAGGCCACGCAGTTTCTCCTCGCTGCGGGAAGGCACCAGCACGCGCGCCCCATGCTTCAACAGAGCCCGGACGATCCCCTCTCCCACCCCGCCCGCTCCGCCGGCGACGACGACTTTCGCTCCCTCAAGGCTGGCCATGGGTCCTCCTCTCCATCGCTATCCCGATCACGGCAAAGGTATAACAGGTCGAAGCCGGCCGAATTTCAGAATCCGTCAAATCGGTGGCTCGCTTTTACCGACTCTCCGCACCCTGATTATTAAGGGTCAATACCTTTATTCATCTTGCAGCCCGAAGACCCGGTGCCTGTTCTCTCGCTCCGAAATCGGCGGATTCGATCGAATCCGGCGTGTCTGTGGACTTGATCCGCTTGGAAGGAGAGTTGGAGATGAACAAAGCGAAGAGGTGGGTGCGGAGGTTGGCCAGTCCTGATGGTCTCGTGTTGCTGGTCCTGGTGATGTCGGCCCCGGTGGTTTACGCGATCACGGCCACGGAAGCCCCGGCCGGGTTCGACAACCTGACCAACGGCTTCCTGACCCAGACGCAGTTCAACATCGACCTCGCGACCTTCGACGGGCGCGAGGACATCGCCGACGGCCTGGGCCCCGTTTACAACGCCCAGGCCTGCGCCGAGTGCCACCAGAACCCGGTCAGCGGCGCTACCAGCCAGATCACCGAGCTGCGGGCCGGCGCGCTCGATCCCTTCAGCGGCGCCTTCACGAACCCTCCGGGGGGATCGCTGATCAACGACCGCGCGATCAACGCCGCGATCCAGGAGCGGCTGTCGACCACCCAGAACCTGGTGGACACCCGTTCCTCGCTCAACATCCTGGGCGACGGCTTCGTCGAGGCGATCGCCGACGCCACCTTCACCAGCATCCAGACGGCGCAGCCGTCCGGCCGGAAAGGCACCATCATCCGGGTGCCGGTCCTGGAGGCGCCCGGGACCACGCGCATCGCACGCTTCGGCTGGAAGAACCAGCAGGCGAGCCTGCTCTCCTTCGCGGCGGACGCCTATCTGAACGAGATGGGGATCACCAGCCCGCTGCAGCCCACGGAGAACACCTCGATGGGCGCCTCCGTCGCGGCGTTCGACACCGTCCCCGATCCGGAAGAGGCGGCGACCGGGACGGCCCCCTTCGGCCCCGACGTCGAGGCCTTCGCCCGCTTCATGCGCTCCACCAAGGTGCCGCCTCGGGACACGGCGCTCGCGGCCACGGCCGACGCGGTGGCCGGCGCCAACCTGTTCACGAGCATCGGCTGCGCCAGTTGCCACACGGCGACGATCACGACCGCTCCGGCGGGCACCGTGATCAACGGTAACAAGTTCACCGTCCCGGCCGCTCTGGGCGACAAGATCATCCACCCGTACAGCGATTTCATGCTGCACGACGTCGGCACGGGCGACGGCATCATTCAGAACGGCGGCGCGGTGTCGCAGTTCAAGATGCGGACTCCGCCGCTCTGGGGCCTGCGCACCCGCGCGCGGTTCATGCACGACCTGTTCAACACCACGCGTACCAACGCCATCCAGCGCCACACCAACGAGGCTGAGCCCGTCATTCAGAATTACCTCAACCTGAGTGTCACGCAGCAGAACCAGATTGGTACATTCCTGAACTCGCTGTAATCACCGCTTCAAAGGCGCCCGGCCAGGCTCACACCTGGCCGGGCGACCGTTCTGCGGTAGTCTTGGGGCCATGCCCATCCGCCTCGCCGTCCCTCTCGCCCTTCTCCTTTGTTTCGCCGCAACCAGCGCCCGCGCCCAGACGGCGCCCTCGCCGCCCTCGCCAATGGACCCGCTCGCCGTGGTACAGCGTTTCGTCGAGGGGTTCAACCGTCATGATCCGGGGGCCATGATCGCCCAGGCCGCTCCGGAGGTGCAGTGGCTGAGCGTCGCCGGCGACCGGATCGTGCCCGACGCCGCCGGCCAGACGGCGCTGCGCGACTGGATGGCGAAATATCTTTCGGTCTACCCGACGATGCGCAAGACGATCGAGCAGTCGATCGTCCACGCTCCCTTCGTCAGCGCGTGGGAGCGCGACCGCTGGAAGGGCAAGGACGGCGGCGAGCGGACGCAGGCCCAGTTGGTGATCTATCAGGTCGAAGAGGGGAAGATCCAGCGTATCTGGCGGTATCCGTACCAGCCGTAATCCTCAGGCTCCCGCCGCCATCTCCATCCGCGGCCGCACCAATTGACCGCAGGCCGCCTGCACGTCGCGGCCGCGGCTCTTTCTCACGGTGACGAAGCAGCCGTACCCGCGCAGGCGCGTGACGAAGTCCTGAACCCGCTCCTCGGCGGGCTCGCGGAAGGTGGACTTGGCGTGCTCGTTCATCGGGATGAGGTTGACGTTGTGGCCGTGGCGCAGGTCCCCCAGCCAGTCGGCCAGGCGGTCCGCGTCCTCTACCGTATCGTTGACTCCGGCGAGGAGGACGTACTCGAAGAGCAGGCGCTCGTGAGGCTTGAGCACCCAGGCGTCGAGCGCCTGGCGCAGCCGCGCAAGGTTCCAGGCGCGGTTGACCGGCATGGTGGCGGAGCGGGCGGCGTCGGTGGTGGCGTTGAGCGAGATGGCGAGCTGTGGCCGCGGGGTCATGCGCGCCAGCCGCTCGATGCCGGAGACCAGCCCGGAGGTGCTCACCGTGATGCGCCCCGGCGACAGGATGGCCCCCTCCCGGTTGCAGAGGACGGTGATCGCGCGGTGAACGTGAGCGAGATTGTGGAGCGGCTCGCCCATCCCCATGAAAACTAGGAAGACCGACTCGCCGAGCAGCGGCCCGAGGTCGCGCATGAGGACGAGGACCTGCCCGACGATCTCGCCGGCGGTGAGGTTGCGCACGATCCCCATGGCGCCGGTGGCGCAGAAGGTGCAGCCCATGGCGCACCCCACCTGGCTCGAGATGCAGTAGGTGACCCGCCGGTCGCCGTCGCCGCGGGGCATGTGGACGGCCTCGACGCGGTGGCCGTCGGAGAGCCCGAGCACCAGCTTGGTGGAGCCGTCGGTGGACGGGTGGCGTTCGAGGATCGTGGGCAGGGAGAGGTCGGTGTTGGCCGCGAGCCAGGCGCGGATCTCCCGCGAGAGGCACAGGCTGTCTTGCCGCCAGGTGCGGGCGCGCTGGAGCCGCCCGAACACGTGCTCCGGGCGGCCGGGGCAGCCCTGGGTGGCGAGATCCTCGGGGAGCAGGGCCCAGGCGGAGGGGAGACCCTCGCGCTCGGGAGCCTGGCGGTCCCAGGGCATTGCGGGATTTGAGACGACCGTGAGCATCCGCGCAGTCTACCGGATTGGGCGGTTTGACGCTCCCAGGGAACTGACGTATCTTGAGCCCCCATTCTCAAGCGACAAAAGTGAAAAAGGTAGAAGGATGAGTACGGAGGAGCTGGCGATCGTCCATCGGGAGCTCGAGCGGGAGCTCGCGGCGCGCGACGAGCGCATCCGCCAGCTCGAAAGGGAGCTCGAGAGCTGGCGCTGGGACGCCACCACGGCCCGCCGGGAGCTCTCGCGGCTCCAGACCTCCCGCCTCTGGCGCGTGGCCAACCTCTACTGGGGGCTCCGCCGCCGGCTGGGGCTTCAGCGCAAGACGGCGACTCCGGCGTCATCCTCCGCGGACGGCCTGTTCCCGGCGGGGGAGGAGGAGGCCACCCTTCCCCCCGGCTTTCCGAGGGTTCCCGCCGGCCGCTACGACGTCGTCGTCTTCTCGATCATCGACTGGGACTTCCGCTTTCAGCGCCCGCAGCAGATCGCCACTCAGCTCGGCCGCCACGGGCACCGGGTGTTCTATCTCTCGACCAGCCGGTTCCTCCCCATGGGGGGGGCGGCCTGGAGCGCGGCCTGGAAGGCGGAGAACGTCGTCGAGCTCTGCCTGCGCTCCCGCCGGCGGCTCGACATCTATGGCGGGCGCCTGGAGGAGACGGACCTCGCCGCCCTGGAGGAAACGATCGCCGATCTCCTGGAGTCCCTCGCCCTCGGCGACGTGATCGCGCTGGTGCAGATCCCCTTCTGGGCGCCGCTAGCCGGCCGCCTCCGCGAGCGTTTCGGCTGGCGGGTGGTCTACGACTGCATGGATGAATGGACGAATTTTCCCGGCTTCGGCGCGGCGGTCCTCGGGCTGGAGGAAGGGCTGGTCCGGGAAGCGGACCTGACGCTCGCGACCGCCCGGCGCCTTCACGAGAAGCTGGAACCCCAGGCCCGCCGGCTCATCCTGGCGCTGAACGGCGTCGACGTCGAGCACTACCGGCGCTACTACGGCGAGAACGACCTGCTGGGGGAGGTGCGCCATCCGGTGATCGGCTACTACGGCGCCCTCGCCTCCTGGGTGGACGTCGAGCTGATCTGCAAGATCGCGCGGCACTTCCCGCGGGCCACCTTAGTGCTCGCCGGCGGTGCCTTCGACGTCGACCTTGCCGCGCTCGAGCGGCTGCCCAACGTCCGCCTCCTCGGGGCTCGCCCCTACGAGGAGATGCCGCGGCTGCTCTGGCACTTCGACGCCTGCGTCATCCCGTTCCTCGTCAACGACATCACCCAGGCGACCAACCCGGTCAAGTTCTACGAGTACCTCTCGGCGGGGAAGCCGGTCGTCGCCCCGCGGCTGGACGAGCTGCTGCCGTACGCGGACCTCTGCTACCTGGCCGAGGGGCACGACGCCTTCCTGGCCGCTCTCGAAGACGCGCTCGCCGAGCCGGCGGACGACCCCCGCCGGGAGCTCCGGCGCCGGATGGCGGCGGAGAACGACTGGCGGGAGCGCTACCGCACGATCGACGCCGCGGTAGAGGAGACCTTCCCGCTGGTCTCCGTGATCGTGGTGACCTTCGGCGGGCTGCCGCTCACCCGTCGCTGCCTCGAATCCCTGCTGGAAGGGGAGACCTGGCCCCGTCTCGAGGTGCTGGTGGTGGACAACGGCTCGGCGGACGGCACGCCCGAGCACCTGCGCTCCCTCGCCGCCGCCGATCCTCGGGTACGCGTCTTTCTCCAGGATCGCAACCTCGGCTTTCCGGCGGCCAACAACGCCGGCCTCGCCGAGGCGCGCGGGGAGATCGTGCTGCTGCTCAACAACGACACGGTGGTGCCGCCGGGGATGATCGGTCGCCTGGTCCGCCCTCTCCAGCGCGATCCCGGGCTGGGGCTGGTCTGCGCCACCACCAACTTCTGCGGCAACGAGGCCCGGGTGGAGCCCGGTTACGAGGACCTCGACGGCCTGCCCCGCTTCGCCGCCGCGCGGGCCCGCCATCACTCCGGCCAGCTCTTCGATCTCCGCGTGGCGGCGATGTATTGCGTCGCCCTCCGGCGGGAGGTCTTCCAGGCCGTCGGCCCGCTGGACGAGGCCTTCGGCATTGGCATGTTCGAGGACGACGACTACTCGCTGCGCGTGCGGCGGGCCGGGTGGCGGGTCGCCTGCGCCGAGGACGCCTACGTCCATCACGTCGGCCAGGGGTCGTTCCAGAGCCTCGCGCGCCAGGAGTACGAGGCCCTCTGGAGCCGCAACCAGGCTCACTATGAGAAGAAGTGGGGGGAGCGCTGGAAGCCGCACGTCCTGCGCGCGGGGGTCGCCCCGGTGATGTCCAAGGTGGGTGGGGCGTGAGGCGGCTGCTGGACTATTTCAAAACCGACGAGTACCGGGCGCGGGCGGCGGCCGAGAGCCGCAAATGGGGAGAGCACCTCCAGGTGGAGGCCCGGGGGGAGATGAACGCCTGGCTCGACCATCCGGAGATCGTGGCCCACTACCATCAGCGGGGCCTGATCGACGGCCTCGACTGGATGCGCTGGGCCTGCCGCCATCTCGGCGGACCCGCCGCCCGCAGCCTCGACCTCGGCTGCGGCGCGGCCTCGCGCAGCCTGGCCCTTTGGGATGCCGGCGCCAGCGCGTGCCTGGAGGGGATCGACATCAGCGAGGCGCGGGTGGCGGAAGGGGAGCGGCTGCGGCGAGAGGTTGGCGCCCCCGGCGGCTTCCGGGCGGTGGACGTCAACACGATCGACCTCGAGCCCGGCCGCTACGACCTCATCTTCTCCGCCCACAGCTTCCATCACTTCCTCGAGCTGGAGCACGTGATGGAGCAGGTGGCGAGCGCCCTGACGCCGCGGGGCCTCTTCATCCTCGAGGAGTTCACCGGCCCCACGCAATTCCAGTGGACCGACCTGCAGATGGGGCTGACCGCCGCGCTGCTTCGTTTCCTGCCCGAGGAGCTCCGGCGCTTCCGTTGGGACGCCGTCAAGCATTCCGAGGGGCGGCCAACGGTGGCGGAGGTGGTGGCCGTCTCGCCATTCGAATCGATCCGCTCGGCGGAGATCGTCCCCCTCTTCGAGCGCTACTTCGACGTCGTCTTAGTCCGCGCCCTGGGCGGCACGCTCCAGCACCTCCTCTACAACGGCATCGTCCACAACTTCTGGCCGGAAACCGAGGAATCCGCGCGCGCCCTGCGCGGCATCCTGGCCGTCGAGGACCAGATGATCGACGCGGGCCTGCTGCCGAGCGACTTCATGCTGCTCGTGGGCCGGAAGCGGTGAGGGATCGGCGAGCCCGCGGATTCTTCCTTCTCGCACTCCTTGCCGGATGCTCGGACACGCGGGTGCAACCTCCGCCGGCGTCTGTTCCCACTTCCGCCATCCTGTCGTCGGAATCGGGAAAAGCTTCCTTCTTCTTCCCCGTGACCGTCCCGCTCTCCCAGGTGCGGCGGGTCGTCGAGGCGTCCATTCCGCCGCGGATGAGCGACGAGCGGAAGCAGGAGATCTCCGGCGCGCTCCATGACGATTTCTATCGCTATACCCTCGAGCGGGGGGACGTGGAGGTCGGGTTCTCCGGCGAGTGGCTCACCTTCTCTTTTCCAGTGCGGGGGCGCCTCACGGTCGGCGGCCGGATCGGCGGGCTGCCCGTTCAGGAAACCGTCGCGCTCGGTGGCCGGGTGCGGGGGACGGCCTCGCCCGCGATCACCCCGGACTGGCGCCCCGATCCCCGGCCGGCGGCGCAGATCGAGCTCGACCGGGCCGATCTCGAGCTGCCGGGCGGCTTCTCCGTGGGCGTCCGCGGCCTTCTCGAAGAGCGGCTCAACCCGATCCTCAACCAGGAGCTGCAAAAGGCGGCCGGCCGCCTGCTGGCCGACCTCTCCCTGCGGCGGAAGGCGGAGGAAGCCTGGCGGTCGCTCCACGTCGCTCGCCGGGCCGTCGCGGGGGAGAACCTCTGGATCCGGTTCCAGCCGCTCGGGATCGCCCTCGCCCGGATCACCCAGAAGGACGGCTCTCTCCATACCGGGATCGGGATCTCGGGCCAGCTCTCGGTAGTCTTGGGAACGGCTCTGGGAGCGGGCATGGCGTCGCCGCCGGTCACGCTCCTGCCGCCGCTCCGGATCGACGCGGAAAGGGCCGGCGGCTTCGAGCTGGAGGCGCCGTTCGCGGCCTCGCCCGAGGAGTTGTCGCGGTGGACGGACCGGGCGCTCCGGGGGATGCGTTTCCGGATCGGCCGCGGCCGGGAGATGGAGATCACCGGCGCCGGCCTCGGGGTCGAAGAGGACCGGCTGGTCCTGGCACTGGACTTCCGGACCGAGGGGCGCGACGGCCGGATGGTGCTCCGCGGCCGTCCGGTGCTCGATCCCGGAACCAGCGTGCTACGTCTGGCGGATCTCCAGTACGACCTCGCGTCGGGGGGCTTCTTCCTGCGGCTGGCGGACCGCCTCCACCGCGCCGAGCTGCTGAAAGGGCTCCAGAAGGCGGCGCACCTCGATCTCGCGCCGCTCCTCGCGCCGGCAGAGCGGGAGACGGCGCGTGCGATCCAGGGGCTCTTTCCGCCAGGCCTCCATGGCGAGGTGCAGGTCGAGCCGGTCCGCATTCTCGGCGTCGGGATCGCCGGCGGCGCGGTCCGGGCCCGCTGCCGGATGGTGGGGAGGATCTCGCCGCTGGGGGCGTAACGCCCCTGTTCAGGACTTTGCCGCCGTCTTTCTGGGCTCACGGTCGGTGTGCAACTCCTCCCTCAAGACTCGCCGCAACGTCTCTTCGAGAGGCTCCCGCCGGTTCTGGATGAAATCCCGCAAGGCCTGGTTGATGAGGCTCTGATAATTGCCCCCTCCGGCCTCATGGACGCGCTCGCGGAACCGACGAGACCAGCCGCAAGAACGTCGAGATGCTGATCCAGCAGATCGAGGGGGGACAGGGGTCTTAGCGTTCGGCACGGGATTCGCAGACAGGTAAGATCCAGGTCGGGACGACCGGTCCCGCTCCACGATTACAATCCTTCGCCTCAGGCGGGAGGTTCCTTATGCGCTGGACACCAGGTGGCCGTAGTGGAGATCTTGAAGACCAGAGAGGTAGTTCCGGCGGCGGTGGTTTTGGCGGCTTGGGTGGCGGCCTGCCGAGGATGGGAATCGGCGGTTTCATCGTGCTGCTCCTGCTGAGCGTCATCTTCCACAAGAACTTCTTCGCCATGCTCGGCGGCGGCGGCGCGCCGGCCGGCGCGCCAGCGACCCAGAACGCGCCGGTGAGCTCGTCGCCCGAGGAGGAGAAGGAGGTTCAGTTCGTCTCCTTCGTCCTCGACGACGTCCAGAACACCTGGACCCAGGTGTTCAGTCAGGAGGGGCAGACCTACCAGCACGCCAAGCTGGTGCTCTTCCGCGAGGGGGTACGCTCCGGCTGCGGCTTCGCGCAGACCGAGATGGGGCCGTTCTACTGCCCGGCCGACCAGAAGGTCTACATCGACCTCGGCTTCTATAAGGAGCTGCGCGACCGGTTCGGAGCCTCCGGCGACTTCGCCGAGGCCTACGTCATCGCCCACGAGCTCGGCCATCACGTGCAGAACCAGTTGGGCATCAGCGGCAAGGTCGAGAAGGCTCAGCAGCAGGACCCGGACCAGGCCAAGGCGCTGTCGGTGCGGCTCGAGCTGCAGGCCGACTGCCTGGCGGGCGTCTGGGGGCATTCCACCCAGCAGCGCAACATCCTGGAGGCGGGGGACGTCGACGAGGCGCTCAACGCCGCCGCTTCCGTGGGCGACGACCGTATCCAGAAGCAGACCACCGGCCGGGTGAATCCGGAGTCCTGGACGCACGGCTCCGCCGCGGAGCGCTCGCGCTGGTTCAAGGCCGGGTTCGACTCCGGCAAGATCGAGAGCTGCGACACCTTCAACAGCCGGTAGAGGGCTACGGCGGAGCGCTATTCCAGATAGCGCGCTCCGCCTCATAGGTCACCGCGGAAGTTTTTTGGGCCGCGGGGGCCGTTTCTCCGGGTCCCAGCCGAAGCGGTCGAGGTCGATCCGTCCGCTCTTGCTGAAGACGACCCCTTCCTCTTCCAGCAGGTGACGCTGGTACCCCTCTTCCCAGCCGAGGCCGCCACGAGGGCTGACCGTGCCCTGCGCGTTGATCACCCGCTGCCAGGGAACCTCCACCCCGTCAGGGGTCGAGCGCAGGGCCTGGCCGACCAGCCGCGCGCGCCGGGGCAGCCCGGCGAGCGCCGCCACCTGGCCATAGGTCGCCACCCGGCCGTGGGGGATGCGCCGGATGACGGCGTAGATCTTCTCCTGCGGGGTCTGGCGGGCGACGGGCACGGCGGGAGTTTACCTCCGAGCCCCCGCCCGGGCATCAATGCCGGGCGGAGGGCGTGCCCTCCTGGCGGAACAAGACACGGATAGACAGAACTCACTGGACGGTGTACTGTCTCGGCGTACCGTCTTTCCGTCACGCCGTGTCCTTCTACGCCGACCTCCACGTTCATTCGAAATACTCCCGGGCGACCAGCCGGGACGCGGATCTCGAGCACCTCGCGCTGTGGGCGCGGCGCAAGGGGATCACCGTCGTCGGAACCGGCGACTTCACCCATCCCGCCTGGTTCGAGGAGATCCGCTCCAAGCTCGTCCCCGCCGAGCCGGGGCTGTTCCGCCTGCGTCCCGAGATCGAGCGGGAGATCGAGCGCCGCCTTCCCGCCTCCTGCCATGGGCCGACCCGCTTCCTGCTGGAGGTCGAGATCTCGACCATCTACAAGAAGGGGGACCGGACGCGGAAGGTCCACCACCTGATCTACGCCGCGAACCTGGAGACGGCGGGGCGGTTCCGGGAGAAGCTCGCCACTATCGGCAACATCGCCTCGGACGGGCGGCCGATCCTGGGGCTCGACTCGCGGCACCTGCTGGAGATCACCCTGGCGAGCGGGCCGGACGCCTATCTCATCCCGGCGCACATCTGGACCCCATGGTTCGCCGCGCTCGGCTCGAAGTCCGGCTTCGACTCGATCGACGAGTGCTACGGCGATCTCGCCTCCCACATCTTCGCGGTCGAGACCGGGCTCTCCTCGGACCCGCCGATGAACTGGCGGGTTTCACAGCTCGACCGCTTCACCCTGGTCAGCAACTCGGACGCCCACTCGCCCCCGATGCTCGGGCGCGAGGCGTGCGCGTTCTCGACCGAGCTCGACTACTTCGCGATGCGGCGGGCCCTGGAGACGGGGGAGGGGTACGGCGGCACGGTCGAGTTCTTTCCCGAAGAGGGGAAGTACCACCTGGACGGCCACCGCGCCTGCGGCGTGCGGCTGGAGCCTCCGGAGACCCGGCGCCTGGAGGGGCGCTGCCCGGCCTGCGGCAAGCCGCTGACGGTGGGCGTGATGCACCGCGTCGAGGAGCTTGCCGACCGCCCTGAGGACGCGGCGCCGGAGCGGGCGACGCCGTTCCGCTGCCTGGTGCAGTTACCGGAGATCCTCTCGGAGCTCCTGGACGTCGGCCCCAAGTCCAAGGCTGTGGAGGCCGCCGCCTCGCATCTCGTCGGCCGGTTGGGCCCGGAGATCGACATCCTGGAGCGCCTGCCGCTGGAGGATGTGGAGCGCGCCGGCGGCGGGCTGCTGCGCGAGGCGCTCTCCCGGCTGCGGGCCGGCAAGGTCCACCGGGACGCTGGGTACGACGGCGAGTACGGGGTGATCCGCCTGTTCGCGCCGGACGAGATCCGCGGGCGGGCGGTGGTGGCGCCGCTGTTCGCGCCGCAAGAACCCGTGCCGCAAGGCGCCAGAATGAACGTAGGGGCGGGGCTTGTCCCCGCCCTGTCCCCGTCACCCAGTCGGCCGGCCGCAGAAAAGCCCGCCCCCGCCCGGGCGGAGACAAGCCCCGCCCCTACGTCTATTCCCAACGTCGCACCGGCCATTGAGGAAGCATTCTGGCTTTCCTGCCTCGACCCCGAGCAGCGCGCCGCCGCGGAAATCGTCGACGGCCCGCTCCTCATCGTCGCTGGACCGGGAACGGGAAAGACGCGCACTTTGACCCACCGCCTCGCGTATCTGATCGCCGAGCTCGGAGTGGCTCCGGAGCGGTGCCTCGCCGTCACCTTCAGCCGCCGCGCCGCGGCCGAGTTGGAGGAGCGGCTAGCCGCGCTGCTGCCCGCTGGCTCGGAACGGCCTCTCGTCGCGACCTTCCACGGCCTGGGGCTGATGATTCTGGGGGAGCAGGCGGAAGCGGCCGGTCTCGCTCCCGGCTTCCGGATGGCCACCCCGATGGAGCGGGCGGAGATCGTCCGCGACCTCTTCGCTCTCACGTCCACACGGGCGGAGCGGCTTCTGGAGGAGATGGGGAAGGTCCGCTGCGGGCGGGGAGAGAAGGAGGTCTCTCCGGAGCTTGCCGGGCGGATCGCCACCTATGAGGCGGCTCTGGAGGCCCGGAACCTGCTCGATTTCGACGACCTTCTCCTCAAGCCTCTGGCGTTGCTGCGGGCGCGGCCGGACCTCGCGGAGGGGTACCGGGAGCGCTTCCGCTGGATCTCGATCGACGAGTATCAGGATATTGACGCTCTCCAGTACGCCTTGATCCAGATCCTGGCGCCGCCGGGAGCAAACCTCTGCGCGATCGGCGATCCCGACCAGTCGATCTACGGCTTCCGCGGGGCGGACGTCGGCTTCTTTCTGCGCTTCCGCGAGGATCATCCCGGCGCCCGCGTCGTCCACCTCACCCGCAACTACCGTTCGACGCGAACCCTGGTCGAGGCGGCCTGCCAGGCGATCCGTCCGGGGAGCCTGGTGCCGGAGCGGCGGCTGGTGGCCGTTCGAGGCGGAGCGGCCGAGCGAATCGTGGTCCAGCGCGCGGCGAGCGAACGGGCGGAGGCGGAGCTGGTGGTCCATACCCTGGAGCGGCTCCTCGGGGGCACCTCGTACTTCTCCTTCGACAGCGGGAGGGTCGCTTCGAGGGAGATGCCCGCCGGAGACGCTCGGGATCTCTCGTTTCGCGACGTGGCCATCCTCTACCGTACCGAGGCCCAGACGCCGCCGCTGGTGGAGGCGCTCGGACGGGCGGGCATCCCGTTCCAGAAGCGCTCTCACCGTCCGCTGGCGGAGCAGCCGGGAGTGAAGGCGCTGATTCCCGCGCTGCGGGCTCGAGGGGGGGAGGGGAGCCGGGTCGAGGCGCTCCTCGACCAGACCGTCGCGGCGCTCACCGCCGGGGGCGGCGCTCCCGGCCCCTCGGCCCTCCTCGCCGCGGGCGACCTGCTCCGGCCGCTCGCCATCCGCGCCGGGGTGGACTGCGAGGCTTTCCTGGCCGAGATCGCTCTCGGCGGCGAGGTCGACGCCTGGGACCCGCGGGCGGAAGGGGTGTCGCTGCTCACTCTGCACGCCTCGAAAGGGCTGGAGTTTCCGGTGGTCTTCCTGGTCGGCTGCGAGGACGGCCTGCTGCCGTTCGCCTTTTCCTCAGGCGCCTGGGGGGCGGCGGACGCCGCCGAGGAGCGGCGGCTCTTCTTTGTCGGGATCACCCGCGCCTGCTCGCGGCTCTTCCTCTTCCACAGCCGCAGGCGGACCTCGCGCGGCGAGGCGGCCGAGACCCGCCCCTCCCCTTTCCTGGCCGATCTCGCGGAGGCGCTTCTCGACCGCCCGGACGAGCCGGTCCTGACTTCGCGAAAGCCCGAGCAACTCCGGCTTCTGTAGTTCCCGGCTGCTGTAGCGAGGACGTTCACAGGTTCCATCCGCGGGGGTTTCTGTTAAACTCCGCGCACCAATTATGCGACTTGTAACTCGTGGCGACCTCGATGGTCTGACGTGCGCCGTGCTGCTCTCTCTCAACGAGCAGATCGACAGCGTCTCCCTCATTCACCCCCAGGACATCAGCGATGGGCGGGCGGACATCCGGCCGGACGACATCATCGCCAACCTGCCGTATCACCCCGGCTGCGCCATGTGGTTCGACCACCATCTGCACACCGCGGCGAGCAACGTCCCCGCGGAGGCTTTCCGGGGCGCCTTCGCCCAGGCTCCCTCGGCGGCGCGGCTGGTCTACGAGTATTACGGCGGCGAGGAGGCCCTGCCGCGGTTCGCCGAGCTGGTGCGGGAGACCGACCGCCTCGACTCCGCGAACCTGGCTCCCGCCGACGTGCTCGATCCCCAGAGCTACATCAAGCTCGGCTTCACCATCGACGGCCGCAGCGGCCTCGGCACCTTCGAGCGCTACTTCCTGCACCTGATGGAGCTGCTGCGCACCGGCACGCCGATCTCCGCGATCCTCGACGATCCGGCGGTGCGGAAGCGCTGCGAGATGCTGGAGAGCGAGTCCGAGCACTTCTGCCAGGAGCTGCGCCGCCACAGCCGGGTCGAGGGGAACGTCGTCGTCACCGACTTCCGCGAGCTCGACCACACCCCGATCGGCAACCGCTTCCTGATCTACGCCCTCTATCCCGAGATCAATGTCTCGGTGCGCATCCACTGGGGGCCGAACCGCGCCTTTCCGATGCTGCTGCTCGGCCACAGCATCTTCCGGCGCACCTGCAAGACCAACGTCGGCGAGCTGGCGGCCCGTTACGGCGGCGGCGGCCACCAGGGCGCGGGGAGCATCCCGCTGATGTCGGAGCCCGATCAGCAGATCCAGATGATCGTCGGCGAGCTGAAGGCGAACGGCTGAGTCGCACGCCATGCCTGGAGAGCTGCGCAAGGACATCCATCCCGGCCTGGAGGTGGAGATCGTCCAGAAGGCCGATCAGCGCACCGGCAAGCGGACCCGGGGGATCGTGCGCGACATCCTCACCAGCTCCCCGCAGCACACGCGCGGCATCAAGGTGCGCCTGCAGACGGGGGAGGTCGGGCGCGTCCAGGCGATCCTGAAGGGAACGCCGAAGAAGCCTCAGCCGAGCGGCGACTCGTCGTAGCCGGCCAGGAGGTCGGCGGCATCGTCGTAGATCGCCAGCGCGTCTTTCAGATCCTCGTCCTTGAAGCCGCCGCAGCGGAAGGCGATGACGCGGATCCCCACCTTGCCGGCGGCCTGGATGTCGTAGGGCGTATCCCCCAGCATCACGACCTCGCCGGCGGACATCTTCAGGCGGTCGAGGGCGGCCTGGACGACGTCCGGGTCGGGCTTCGATTTCCCGGCATCGCTCGCCGAGGTCGCGTCCTCCAGGAGGTCCTTGATGTCGACGATCTCGATCGCCTTTGAGACCTCGTCCTCGGGGGAGGAGGTGGCGATGACGAGCCTCAGGCCGTCCTGCTTCATCCGTTCGAGCAGGGGGCGGACCTCGGGGAAGGGCTTCAGGTTTGGCAGGTACTTGGACTTGAAGATCTCGCCGTGCCGCTCGCTGATCTTCTTCCCCTCCTCGCTCTCCTTGGAGATCTTCACGACGGCGGGAAGCAGGTTGTCCCCGCCCATGCCTATGCAGGGCCAGATGTCCGGCTCGGAGACCTCATGGCCGAACTCGCGCAGGACTTCGATCCAGGCCTTGACGTGCGCAGCGTTGCTATCGATCAGGGTGCCGTCCATGTCGAGGATGACGGCACGATAACGGTCGGTACGGGATTCGGGATGGTCAGACATGGCGCTCGAAGCGGAGCAAGGCGCGTACCATCGGCGAGTCGCGATACGATCCCCGTACTTGAATGGAGTTTTCCCGGGGGGAGGCAGATCATGAATCTTGCGTCTTCGATCGCAGGCGGCCTGATAGCGTTGGGTTTTGGGGTCTTTCCCGTCGCCGCTCTTGCCACCGAGCCGCCCCCCCTGCTGCCCGAGCCCGTGGTGCGGGCGATCGCCGCCGAGGTCTCCGGCACGGCGGCGAAGCGCAACCTTCAGGACCTCACGCTATTTCACCGCATGCGCGGCTCGCGCGGGTTCCGGGCGGCGGCGGAGCGGGTGCGGGACCGCGCGAAGGAGTACGGCCTCTCGGAGGTGGAGATCCTCGAGCTGCCGGCCGACGGCACGATCTTTTACGGTACCCAGCGCTCGCGGCCGGCGTGGGACGTGGATTTCGCCGAGCTCTGGGAGCAGCGCCAGGAGGGGAGCGCCTGGGTGGACGGCGAACGGATCGCCTCCTGGGAGGCGCGCCCCATCGTGCTCGCCCAGGACAGCGCCAGCGGCGAGGCGGCGGCCGAACTGGTGGATGCCGGCGCCGGCACCGCGGAGGCTGACTATCGGGGGAAGGACGTGCGCGGCAAGCTCGTGCTCACCTCCTCCCAGCCGGGCGCCGCCTACAAGCTGGCCGTGGACCGCTTCGGCGCTGCCGGCATCGTCTCCTACGCCCAGAACCAGGTGACCGGCTGGTGGAAGGAGGACGAGACCCTGGTCCGCTGGGGGCATCTCGACACCTTCCCGGCGCCGAAGACCTTCGCCTTCATGGTCTCGCTGAAGCAGGCGCGCGCCTGGCAGGAGCGGCTGGCCGCCGGCCAGCCGGTGCGGCTGCGGGCGAGCGTCAAGGCGGGCCAGCACCCCGGCGCCTACAGCATCGCGACCGCGGTGATCCCCGGGGCCGACCGCGAGCATGAGGTGGTGCTCTCCTGCCACCTCGATCATCAGCGGCCCGGAGCGAACGACAACGCCAGCGGCTGCGCCTCGATCCTGGAGGTGGGGCGCACGCTGGCGAAGCTGGTCCGCGAGGGGAAGCTTCCCGCCCCGCGGCGGACGATCCGCTTCGTTTGGCCGCCGGAGATCGAGGGCACGACCACGCTCCTCAACGCCCGGCCGGACATCGCGGCCCGGGCCCTCGCCGTGATCCACATGGACATGGTGGGCGGCGACGCCGAGATCACCAAGGCGGTCTTCCACGTCACCCGCTCGCCGAAAAGCCTGCCGACCTTCGTCAACGACGTCGGCGGCGCGTTCGGCCGCTTCGTCAACGAGCAGTCCTACGCCCTGGCGGCCACCGGCCAGGCGCCCTATCCGCTGGTGGACCCCGAGGGGAGCAAGCGCGCCCTCCAGGCCGAGCTCGTCGACTTCACCGAGGGGAGCGATCACCAGGTCTGGAGCGAGGGGTCGTGGCGGGTGCCGGCGATCTATCTCAACGACTGGCCGGACCGCTACATCCATACCCACGCGGACGGCGTCGGCAACATCGATTCGACCAAGCTGCTGCGCGCCGCCTTCCTCGGCGCGGCGAGCGCCTGGTACCTGTCCGGGCTCGACAGCGCCCAGGTGCCGGCGCTCTGGGAGGTGGTGCGCCGCGGCGGTCTCGAGCGCACGGCCGAGGCGCTCGCCCGCGCCGACCGGCTGCGAGCGGCGGGGGAGGGGGCGGAAGCGGACAACCTGCTGCGCTTCCATCTCGCCCAGGAGGCCGTGGTGGTGGAGTCGATCGGCCGCTTCGCGCCGGTGCCGCCGGCGGTGCGGCAGAGCGCGGCGGCGTTCCTGGCGAATCTGAAGAGCTTCACGGACTTGAACGTAGGGGCGGGGCTTGCCCCCGCCCGGGTGGGGACAAGCCCCACCCCTACGAAAACAGCAGCGGCGAAAGCAGCGGCAACGGGTCCGGTCTATCGGCGCACCGCCGCGCCCAAGGGGGCGATGGGCGGCTTTGGGTACGATTATTTCGAGGATCACTTCGAGGGCTCTCCCCCCGCCCTGCTGAAGCGGACCGGCCTCTGGGGGGGCGGCGCCGAGTACGCCTACGAGGCCCTGAACCTGGTCGACGGCCGGCGCACGGTGAGCGAGATCCGCGACGCGCTCGCCGCCATCTACGGCCCGCTGCCGCTTGCCGAGGTTGCCGAGTACCTTGCCGATCTCGAGAAGATCCACGTCCTGCAACACGGGAGGGCCTCCCATGCTCCGTGAAAAGCTGGTCCAACATCACGCCTGGAAACCCCACGAGTTCCGCTGGCGCAGCCGCGAGATCTCCCGCCTGGAGGGGTTGAGCGACGCCATCTTCGGCTTCGCGGTCACCCTGCTGATCGTGGCCCTGGAGGTGCCGAAGACCTCCGGGGAGCTGCTGGAGACGATGCGAGGGTTCGTCTCGTTCGGCCTGACCTTCGCCGTCCTCTACATGCTCTGGTACCGGCAGTTCGTCTTCTTCCGCCGCTACGGGCTGGAGGACGGGGTTACGGTCGTGCTGAACGGGGCGCTGCTCTTCGTCGTCCTGTTCTTCGTCTTCCCGCTCAAATTCCTCCTCAGCGCGCTGGTGGACTGGTTGCTCTGGGGGCAGCGGACCGTCCGCCTGCACGACGGCACCGTCGAGCGGATCATCCGGCCGGAGAACTTCCCCGCGATGCTGGCGATCTACAGCCTGGGTTTTTCGGCGATCTTCGGCGTGTTCACCCTGTTCTACCTGCACGCCTACCGCAAACGGCACGAGCTGGAGCTCAACGAGCTGGAGCGTCTGGACACTCTCCAGGCGATTCAGACCTTCGGCTATGCGGCGGGGCTGACCCTGCTGATCCCCCTGTACGGCCTCGTCAGCCTGCTGGTGAAGGGGAAGCCCTACGAGGATCAGGCGGTCCTCGCGGCGACCGTGGTCCTCTTCGCGGCCATCCTTTTCGTGTCGCGCCTGCGCTTCAAGCGACGCCGCCGACGGCGGGAGCTGGTGGCGCGGATGGCGGCCCTCGGAGAGGACGGCGCCGTCAGAGCTGAGCCGGGGTTGGAGTCTTGAGCCCGGCGTCGAGCCTGGCCTCGGCGAGCGCCGACCCGTACTCGCGCTGGAGCAGGGGGTTGGCCTTGAGGGCCGCCTCCAGCGAGGCCACGGCCTGGCGCGCCGCCTGCTCGCGGCGCTTGGGATCGGTCTCCAGCCGGGCGCCCATCGACTCGAGACTGCCGCGCAGGGCGAGGTAGCGCGCCTCGCCGGCGTTGATGGCGAGCGCCTTGCCGGCGCGCTCCAGTCCTTCACGGATCGCCGCCGGGGCCCGGCCGTCGCGCGCTGTCTCGGCGCGGTCGCGGGCGATCAGGCCCTGGGTAAAGAAGACATCCGGCTGCTGGGGATTGAGCGCCTCGGCGCGGGCGAGCTCGGCGGCGGCGGCGCGCAGATCGGGCTCGGGGTCCTGCCGCTGCCGCATCCGCCAGCGGGCGGCGAGGCGCTTCACCCGCGCCCGCTCCAGAAAGACGTCGGCGTCGGTGGGGTTGAGGCGCAGCGCCTCGTCCAGCGCGGCGCCGCCCTGGGCGAGGGCGGGCAGCGGGTCCTCCCCCTGGCCGAGCAGCCCCTCGGCCAGGCTGCGCCAGGTGTACCCGAGGTTGTAGCGCGCCAGATAGTAGTCCGGCTTGAGCTCGGCGGCGCGGCGGTAGCTGATCGCCGCGCGGTCGAGCGCGCCGCGCGGGTCTTCCCCCCGGGCCAGCAGGTACTCGCCCAGGGTCAGGTGGGCATTGCCCAGGTTGTTGTGGATCGGCGCCGAGCGCGGGTTGAGCGCCGCGGCCTTCTCCAGGGCCGCGGCCGCCTTGCCGATCGAGGCGCTGGGGTCGGCTCCTTGAGCGATCTCGACCTCGGAGATGATGTTCCAGGAGTTGCCCAGGCCGATGAAGGCCGGCAAGGACTCCGGGTTGAGCTCCTCGGCCTCCTGATAGCTCGCGATCGCCCGGGAGGTGGCCTGCCGGGGATCGGCTCCCCGGCGCTGCTGGTCCTGCGCCAGCACCAGGTAGGCGGTGCCGAGGTTGGCGTGGGAGGACGGCATCTCGGGCTGGATCTCGACGGCCCGGCGGGCGGCCTCGATCCCCTGCCGGATGTCCGCCCGCGGGTCCATGCCGTGGTCCTTCTTCCACTGCGCCAGCAGGCGGTGGGAGATGGCGAGGTGGTTGTGGGCCTCGACGTCGCGGGGATCGAGCGCGATGGCGCGCTCCGCGAGAAGGGTGCTGGCCGAAAGCTCGGGCAGGGGATCGGTCCCACGCTTGAATTTCTGCTCCCCCAGGCGCCAGAGGAGGTCGGCCTCCAGCACCAGCCCCTCCGCCAGCCCGGGGTCGACTTGCAGCGCCCGGCCGCAGGCGGCGAGGTCCTCCTGGACCTGGGTCTCCGGCACGTCGGCCAGCGCCATGGCCGCTTGCAGCCGGTAGCCGCGGCGGCTGCAGTCCTCCGCGTAGAGATCGGGGTCGCTGGGGCGGGACGCGGCCAGCCGGCCGTAGATCTCGCCGGCGCGGTCCGAGAGCCGGATCGCCTCCTCGTAGTGCCCCGCCCGGCTGGCTTCCGCCGCCTTGGCCCGGTAGATCTTGGCTTCCAGATGGGTCGCCGGGAAGGAGCCGGGCGACCGGCGGGCGGTTTCCAGGGCGTCGGCGTAGCGCCCCTCGTAGAGGGCGATCAGTCCGGCGAGTCCGGGCGAGCCGGCGAGCCCCTTGCGCAGGTATTCGACGGCGGGCCGGCGATAGGTGCGCTCGGCCTCCTCGCGGCGGGTCGGCCCCTCGGTGACGGGGGCGCGGTCGGCGTTGGACAGGGCCCGCTCGTAGGCTCGGCCGTAGGCCAGGCCCAGCGCCTCCGCCGTGTCGGTGCCGCGCTCTCCCGCTTTCCAGGCGCGCTCCAGGTGCTCCCGCGCCTCGTCGTACTGATGGAGGACCATGTACCCCTGGCCGAGGGCGAAATTGCCCGGCCCGGCGGCGAGCGGGCCGATCTTCCTCATCTCGGCACGGATCGAGTCCATCTCCGCCCGCAGCTCCCGCTTGTAGGGAGTGATGTCGTGGAGCGGCTGGCCGGCCACGTACTCCATGCTGGTCTTGAAGGAGCCGATCCGCTGGCCGAACTTCTGGGCAAGCTGGGCCCGCTCGCGCGCCTGCCACTGGGCGCGCAGGCTCAAGGTTCCCAGCAGCACCAGAGCGAGGACGGCGGCGACCGAGACGGCGGCCAGCGCCCGGTTCTTCCGCAGCCGCTTGCCCGCCCGGTAGGTCCAGCCCGCCGGGCGGGCGCGGATCGGCTCGCCGTCGAGGAAGCGGTCGAGGTCCTCGGCGAGGTCGCGGGCCGATTCGTAGCGCCGGGCGGGGTCCTTCTCCAGGCACTTGCCGACGATGGTTTCGAGGTCCTCGGGGGTCGCCGGCACCACCTGCCGCAGGGGTTTCGGCTCCTCCTGGACGAGCTGGACCAGGATGCGGGCGAGGTTGGCGCCGGTGAACGGAGGCTTGCCGGCGAGCAGCTCGTAGAGGACGACGCCGAGGCTGTAGACGTCCGTCCGCCGGTCGAGCGCCTGCCCCTGCGCCGCCTCGGGCGAGATGTAGCCCGGGGTGCCGCTGACCATGCCGGTGCGGGAGAGGGAGACCTCGTCCTGGGCCATGGCGAGGCCGAAGTCGACGACGTAGGGGTGGACCTCGCCCCCCTCGTCGCGGGCGAGCAGGATGTTGCCCGGCTTGAGATCGCGGTGGACGAGCCCGGTGCGGTGGGCGGCATGGACGGCGCGGGCGGTGTCGCGCACGAGCTGGACCTTGTCGGCGAGCGACAGCTCGTCGCACAGCTCGCCCAGGCTGCGGCCGTCGATGTACTGCATGGAGATGTAGGGCCGCCCCTCGGCCTCGCCCACCTCGTGGATCTGGCAGACGTTGGGGTGGGAGACCCGCGCCTGGGCGCGCGCCTCGCGCAGGAAGCGCTCGGTCTGCGTGGCGTCGTTGCGGTGGAGGAACTTGAGCGCCACCCAGCGGTCGAGGGTGGGATCGAACGCCTTGTAGACCGACCCCATGCCGCCGGAGCCCAGGTGGCGCTCGACGCGGTAGCGCGGCCAGTCCGCCAGGAAGCGGAGCTCGGGGGGGAAGGGGGAGGGCTGGGTGGGGGTGCCGGCGGGGGGCACGGGCCAGGGCCGCGCCTTGCCGGCGAGATCCGGGGTGCGGTCGTCCCGGTCCCCCTGGATCTCGGCGCTCAGGCGCTCGACGTCCTCAGAGGTCAGCAGTCCCGCCTCGACGAGCGCCCGCACCCAGCGGCCGTGGAGACGGGACACGCCACCGCTCCTGCTCTCGGCCGGCAGGTGCTCGGCGATCGCGTCGAGGTCCTCCCAGCGGAGCAGGCCCTTGGCGATCGCCAACCTCAGGAGACTGCTCTCCACGGGTGGGCTCATGGTGATCTGGTTGTCAGTTGCGACACCAGGAGTTTACCCGGTTTGGGGGGGCGGCGCGAGGAGGAGCAACGCGGACTTACACGGAGGGGTAACACGGACTTACACGGACCTGCACGGACGTACAAGGACAGGAACGAAGAAGCCCGAGCCTCTGTTCGTCCTTGTGCGTCCGTGCAGGTCCGTGTTGTTTTTCAGAACGGCCGCCCGGTCTCCCAACCCGCCGGCATCGCGGCGCCGGCCAGGAGATTGCGCAGCACCAGCGGCTCCACCGGCTTGACGAAGTGGTACTGGATGCCGGCCTCCTGGGAGCGGCGGCGGTCCTCGGGCTGGCCGTAGCCGGTCATCGCCACCAGCAGGGCATGGTCGAGGCCGATCTCGTCGCGCAGGCGGCGGGCCACCTGGTAGCCGTCGAGCCCGGGAAGGCCGATGTCGAGGAGCACTACCTCGGGCTGCTGCTCCCGCGCCGCCTCGAGAGCCAGGCGGCCGTCGTGCACCACGTTGACGTCGTGGTTCCAGAGGCGGAGCAGGGTCGCCAGGCTCTCGGCGGCGTCGATGTTGTCCTCCACCACCAGCACCCTCAAGCCCCGGGCAGCCATCGCCGGGGCAGGCTCCGCCGGGAGGGCGGCTTCGGAGCTCAGCGGGGCGGGGAGACGCAACACGAACTCGCTCCCCTGGCCGAGGCCGGGGCTGGTGGCCTCCACCCGGCCGCCGTGCATCTCGACCAGGCTGCGCACCAGGGTGAGCCCAACGCCCAGGCCGCCGTCGGTGCGGGCGAGCGAGCCGTCCGACTGCACGAAGGGCTCGAAGACTCGCTCGAGCACGTCGGGTGGCACGCCGATCCCCGAGTCGCGCACGCGCACCACCGCCTCCCCCCCCTCGCGGGACGCCGTCACCCAGACATGGCCGCCCGGCATGGTGTACTTGGCGGCATTGTTGAGGAGGTTCGAGATCACCTGCTCGAGCCGGGTCGCGTCGGCCTCCAGCCGCACCGGCTCGGTCGGGAGCTGGACGGAGAGCGTGTGGGCGCGGCTCTCGATGACCGGGCGGGTGCCCTCGACGGCGCGCTGGACGATGGTGCCGAGGTCCAGCACCTCCTTGCGCAGGCGGATGCTCCCCTGGGTGATCCGCGAGACGTCGAGCAGGTCGTCCACCAGCCGGGCCAAGTGCTTGACCTGGCGCTCGACCATCTCGCGCGAGGGCTGGAAGCTGGGATCGAGGGTCTCCACCTGCCGCATCAGCTCGACGGCGTTGCGGATCGGGGCGAGCGGGTTGCGCAGCTCGTGGGCGAGCAAGGCCAGGAACTGGTCCTTGCGGCGGTCGGCGCCGATCAGCTCCTCGGCGCGCCGGCGCAGCTCCTCCTCCAGCCGCTTCTGCTCGGTGATGTCGAGCTGCGTCCCCCAGGCGCGGACGAGCTTGCCGTCCTCCACCACGCCGACCAGGTTGTTGAGGAAGATCTTGGGTTTTCCCTCGGCGTCTACCTCGTGCGACTCGGCGCCGGTCAGGCGGTAGCCCGACTGGACGAAGTTGCGCAGGTATTTGAGGTTGTGCGGGTCGGTGGCGGGGAGGAACTGCCCCAGCCGGCGGCCGACGATCTCCCGCTCGTCGCGCAGGCCGTACATCTGCGCCAGCACGACGTTGCACTCGGCGAGCACCGCGTAGCGGTAGAAGCGGTCGACCTGCTCGTCCTCGGGGAGGTCGATCGGGGTGGGCTCTTCCATCTCGAGGCGCCAGATCCCCTCCGAGCTCTGCTCGACGAAGACGCGGTAGCGCTCCTCGCTGTCGCGCAGGGCCTGCTCGGCGCCGGTCACGTCGTGGGCCACCAGCACCGACCCGGTGCACCCCGCGTCGTCCTCGTGGCAAGGAGTGACGGTGACGTCGAGCCGCCGCTCGCTCGCCTTGGCGCCGGCGAAGAGGGTCCGGTGGACCGCGGTCGCCTGATGGTCGAGGACGATCGCGGCCGGCTGGCGGCTGCCGGCATCGAGCAGCGGCAGCACCTCCGCGAACGGGCGCCCCCGCGCGGTCCCGGCGTCCATGCCGGTCAGCCGTTCGGCGGCGGGATTCAGGAAGGTCACCCGGCCTTGTGCGTCCGTGGTGACGACGGCGTCCTCTATCTTGTCCAGGGCCACGCGGAGCCAGTCGCGCTGGCCGGGGCTGGGGGAATCTGACATTTTAGTAGCCTCTCATCGATCCGGCTTTCCGGGCTCGGCTTCTCATCCAGACAAATTCACCGCCCTCGCTTGAAGAAAAAAGACCTCTCTCTTCCATAAAGAGAGTTGTCTTTCACTATAAGCGAGCACATCCCGTGCCATGCCCTTCTTCTGTCAATCATCGCCACGGGCGGGTGTCGAGCGCCGGCGCCTTCATCACCCGGAAGTAGGGGAGGAGTCCAACCATCGCGTCCCAGTAGGGGGTGCGGCGGAACCACCATTGATAGCGGGCGTTGGTGTCGGCGGCGAACTTCTCGTCCTGGAGGGCGGTCCGCCACTCGGCGGCGGTCCTGGGGTCTTTCAGCATCTCGGCCGCGAGCCCCTCGAGCACCCGCGAATCAATATACTCCTTCCCCTCGAAGATCGACGACAGCAGTCCCCAGGAGAGCAGCGAGTCCACGGCCTCGGGCTCCAGGAGCTGGACCGCCAGCTCGAAGTCCGGCTGGTCCGCCGGTATCCAGAGAGCTCCGGCGGGGATCCGGCGCCGTTCCGCCGCGCGCTCGACCTTGGCGGTCACCCGCGTCAACCCCTGATAGGAGCCCGGCGCGGGCTGCGGCTCGGCGGCCCGCATCGTCTCCACCTCGATCTCCGCCGGCTTGCTCAGCCTGGCGACGCGCAGCCCCTGGCCGCGCAGTCGCTGCTCGATCTGCGGCCAGCCGGGGAGCACCAGGTAGCCGCGCGGCCGCGGGACTGTCCGCACCGCCTTCGAGCCGTGGAACCAGGGGACCTCCATGGCGTTGAGCTCGCCGCGGCGGAAGAGGAGGAGGGGCTGGCCACTGACCACCGAGGTCTTCGTCTCCCCGGCGTAGACGGGGAGGCGGATGCGGTCCGGCCGGTCGCTCTGCTCGAAGTTGACCACCACGTCCGAGGGCGGGGCGTCCGGTTTCCCCAGGGCCACCTCGGCTGCCTCGGCGTCGGCCACGGCGCGGGTCAGCGCCGCCGGATCGCGGGCCACCTCGTCGAGCAGCGACAGCAGGAAATCGTGGGTAGCCATCACCCGCTGCCGGTACGGCTTGTAGGAGTGCGTCTCGACCAGGATCGACGGCCGGTTGCGCAGCGGGAAGTAGCCGGTGGAGTAGCGGGGCTGGCCCACCCAGGAGCTGAACCCCTTGGCGGGGTCGTTGCGGTCGACCAGGTCGACGTAGGGGCCCACCTTGTGCCCGGCCTTACCCGTAGCCGCGAGCACGGCCGGCATGTGGGCGCGCAGCCAGGCGTCGACCGGCGCCGGGGCCTGCGGCGCCTCGGCCCAGGACCAGGTCAGCACCCAGTCCATGTCGATGCCGTCGGTGACGTGGTCGTCGACGTGGAGGTGGGGGCGCCAGTCATTGACCAGGGCGATCAGCGAGCGCGCCTCCTCGGAGGAGATCTTCAGGTAGTCCCGGTTGAGATCGAGCCCGTTGGTGGTGGTGCGGAACCCCATCCCCTGCTTCGGACCGTTCTGGTTCGGGCGGTTGAACGGCGAGATCCGCTCGTGGCCGTCGACGTTGTAGATCGGCAGCACGACCAGGGTGACCGCTTCCAGGACTTCCGCGTGCCGCCCCAGCGCGAGATCGCGCAGCAGCATTAGCGAGGCGTCCTTCCCCTCGATCTCGCCGGCGTGGATGCCGTTCTGGATCAGCACGATCGGCTTGCTCAACCGCTGCGCCTTGCGGCCGGTGAACGCCTTCTCCCGCGAGACGACGACGAACGGCAGCGCCCGACCCTCGCCCGAGGAGCCGTAGAAGCCGAGGTACATCTCGGGAAAGTGGGCCTGCAGCTTGCGCAGGAAGCCGAGCGTCTCCTCGTAGTTGGAGGTCGCCTCGAAGCCGGAAGCCTCGGCGCGGGTGCGCAGCGCCTCGATCTCCTCCCTCTCCTGGTGGGAGAGCGTGCCCCGCGGCCCCGCCGCCTTGGGGATCTCGTCCTCGTCCGGATCGCCGGGCGGGGCCTGGGCCGAGGTGGTGAAGGGGAACAGGCAGAGCAGCAAAATCAGCAGGTTACGCACGCTTCGAGTCATGGAAAGACCTCCCGGAATGGGACGAACTGTAGCAGAGCCCCAGATGCAAACAGAGTAATAGTGGCGCTACTGGCACGGGCTATGCAATTTACATTGTCCAGGAGCTGATGCTCCTTTTGCGGTTTATCCAGTCACCCAGCAGAGAGGAGTTCATCATGCCCCGTAATCTTCGCGAGAGAGCGTTCCGGATCGCATTGGTGGCCGCGATCGCGGCGCTTCCGTGCGCACCCCTCAGAGCGGCAAATCCGTCAGCCGGAACCGTTTCCGGGACGGCCACCCAGTCAGCCTGGACCGGGGGACCGAAGACCCCCACGGCGTCCAACACTTGTGGCAGTGCCAACAGCTCGCAGTGTGACAATTACAAGCTGACCATCGCTCCACCTGCCTATTCCTTCAAGGTCGAGATCTCGATCGCCGGCGGCGCGGCCGACGACTACGACCTCGAGGTCTACGCTCCGGACGGCAGCCTCGCGGGGAGCTCGGGCAACGGCCCCGGCGAGGCGGAGAAGGTGGTCCTCACCAATCCGGCGGGCGGAACCTATACGGTGAGCGCCTCGCCGTACGCGCCGCTCACGGGCTACAGCGGCACCGCCAAGGTTTCGCAGGTCGCGCCGCCGCCGCCCGCCTCGACCGAGAAGGCGCCGGCCTACGCCAACTACCCGGCGCCGGCTCCCCTGGGCCAGGGCGCGGGGGAGCCGTCGATCGGCTTCGACCGCAAGACCGGGAAGGCGATGTACGTCGCGGGCACGGAGACGCTCCGGGTCTCCTTCAACGACTGCTCCTCGCCGGCCACCGCGAAGTGGGAGAACGTCTCCGCCACCCTGACCTCGCAGATCACCTTCGACCCGATCCTGTATACCGATCAGACACTCGGGCGGACTTTCGTCTCGCAGCTCCTGCCGGCCAAGGTGAGCCTGATGGCCTACACGGACGACGGCGGCGCCACCTGGCTTCCTAGCCAGGGCTCGGGGATCAACTCCGGCGTCGACCATCAGACGCTCGGCGGCGGTCCCTTCGCTCCCGGCCCCCTGCAGACGCTGGCCTCCTATCCCCATATCGTCTACTACTGCTCCCAGGACATCGGGCTGGCGCAGTGCGCCAGCAGCCTCGACGGCGGCCGCACCTTCGGCGTCGCGGTGCCGATCTACAACCTCACCCAGTGCGTCGGCATCCACGGCCACGTCAAGGTAGCGCCGGACGGCACGGCCTACGTCCCCAACAAGAACTGCGGCGGCAACCAGGGGCTCGCGGTCAGCCGCGACAACGGCCTGACCTGGACGGTGAAGACCGTGCCCGGCAGCGCGTCGTCGAGCTGGGACCCCTCGCTCGGCATCGCCAGCGACGGCACCGTCTACTTCGGCTACATGAACGGCGACGGCCACCCCTATGTCGCGGTCTCGCACGACGAGGGTGATACCTGGACCGACATCCAGGACGTGGGCACGACCTTCGGCCTCCAGAACATCGCCTTCCCCGTCGTGGTGGCGGGGGACCCCGACCGCGCGGCCTTCGCCTTCCTCGGCACCCCGACGGGCGGCGACCTCGGCGGCGAGGACCCGAACGCGCCAGCCACCTGGCACCTCTACGTCTCCCACACCTATGACGGCGGGGCGACCTGGGTGACCACGGACGCGACGCCGAACGACCCGGTGCAGCGCGGCACCATCTGCTCCGCCGGCACCACCTGCGGCGGCACCCGCAACCTCCTCGATTTCATGGACGCCACGGTCGACGCCCAGGGCCGGGTCCTCGTCGGCTACGCCGACGGCTGCGTCGGCGGCTGCGTCAACGGCGGCACCAACAGCGGCACGGCGCTGGCGACGATCGCCCGCGAGTCCAGCGGCAAGGGGGTCTACGCGACCTACGACCTGCCGCTCAGCTACCCCGCGGCCCCCTACGTTCAGGCCACCCAGTCCGGCGGCACCGTCCACGTCACCTGGTCGACGCCGGACGACCACGGCGCGGATATCCAGGGCTACCGCCTGTCTCGCCGCCCCGCGGGGGGCTCCATGGAACAGTTCCTCGGTGTGGGCGCCGACGTCCACGCTTACGATGAGACGCCGCCGGCGGGGACCCAGTCCTACAGCGTCAAGGCGGTGAACGCGCAGGGCGAGAGCCCGGCGTGCGGCGAGGCCACGCTGGTGGTGGCGCCGCCGGCGAACCAGGCCTGCACCGCTCCGGGTGTCCGCCTGGCGACCGATCCGGCCGGCGATTCGCTGGTGCCGGCGCTCGACGTCCAGTCGCTCTCGATCGCCGAGCCGCCGGGCGCCACGCGCAAGATCGTCTTCACCCTCAAGGTGGCCAGCCTGTCGACCCTCATCCCCGGCAACGCCTGGATGATCCTGTGGAACCGGCCGCTGCCCGACGCCACCTACGACCGCAACTACGTGGTCATGCGGGCGACCGGCCTGGGCACGGTCGCCTACAAGTACGGCAAGATTTCGCCGCCCAACGTCAACCAGGCGACCGACCTCGGCAACGCGGTCGGCACCTATTCGGCGGACGGCACGATCACCCTCACCATCACGCCCGCCCAGGCGGACAACGTGGCGGTCGGCCAGGACCTGCCGGCGATCGAGGTCCGCACCTTCGCCGTCAACGTGAGCGGCCTGCCGTCGTCGCAGACGACCTCGATCGATCACACCGACGCGGCGAATTACACGCTGGTCGGCACCGGTCCCTGCGGTCAGTAATCCCATCCGATCCGGAGGCGCGGCTCCCGAGCCGGGCCTCCGGAACCTTTCGAAAGGAGGGCACTGATGCACTCCACTTTTTCGAAGTCCGAAGGTCGATAAGGAGACGAGATGAATCTTCTGAATCCGAAGCTGTGGAAGCGGGTCGTGGGGGTCACCACGGCCACCGCCTGCGCTGTTCTGGCGAGCCCGGCATGGGCTGTCGACCCCACGCCCGCCTATGCGGTCTACGCGCCTCCCGCCGGCTTGGGGGCGAGCGCCGGCGAGCCGTCGATCGGCGTCGATCACCGGACGGGAGCGGTGATGTACATCGCCGGCCTGGAGACGCTGAAGGTCAGCTTCAACGATGCCACCACTCCGGCGGCCGCGACCTGGCAGAACGTCAGCGCCCCGCAGACGTCGCTGATCACCTTCGACCCGATCCTGTACACCGATGCGCAGACCGGGCGCACCTTCGTCTCCCAGCTCCTGCCGACGTCGTTCAGCCTGATGGCCTACAGCGACGACGATGGCGCCACCTGGAACCCGAGCCAGGGCGGGGGCATCGCCTCCGGGGTGGACCACCAGACCATCGGCGGCGGCGCCTTCCATCGCGGGCTGCTGTCCGGCCTCCCGCTGAGCTACTCCCGCGCGTTCTACTACTGCTCGCAGAGCATCGCCCTCGCCAACTGCGCGGTCAGCCTCAACGGCGGCATCACCTTCGGCCCCGCGGTGCCGATCTACAACCTGACCCAGTGCAGCGGCCTCCATGGCCATGTCAAGGTCGCGCCGGACGGCACCGCCTACGTCCCTAACAAGGACTGCAATGGCCAAGCGGGCGTGGCGGTGTCGACCAACAACGGCCTGAGCTGGACCGTGCACACGGTGCCGGGGAGCTCCGCCGGCTCCTCCGACCCCTCGGTCGGCATCGGCGCCGACGGCACGGTCTACTTCGGCTGGTCCAACGGCGACGGCCACGCCAAGGTGGCGGTCTCGCACGACCAGGGCTCGACCTGGACGAACCTGAGCGATGTCGGCGCTTCCTTCGGCATCCAGAACGTCGCCTTCCCGGCGGTGGTCGCGGGCGACGCCAACCGCGCCGCCTTCGCCTTCCTGGGTACCCCGGCGGCAGGGAACGCCACCGGTGACGATCCCGCCTTCCCGGCCGTCTGGCACCTCTACGTGGCCCACACCTCGGACGGCGGCGCGAGCTGGGTGACGGCCGACCTCACCCCCGGCGACCCGGTGCAGCGCGGCACCATCTGCACCAGCGGCACGACCTGCGGAACCACCCGCAACCTGCTCGATTTCATGGACATCACGGTCGACGAGGAAGGGCGCGTGCTCGTCGGCTACGCGGACGGCTGCGTGGGCGCGTGCGTCAACGGCGGAGCCAACACCTTCGCCGCTGAGGCCCGTATCGCCCGCCAGACGGGAGGGAAGCGGCTCTACGCCGCTTTCGACTGAGTTCCTGTTTTCTCCCCGCAACCGCGCGCCGGGTTTCCCTCCGGCGCGCTTTTTTATGCCGCGACCCCGACCCGATACCGCGACCCAGGGCGAGGCCCTGGGCTGAGGGAGGGCGGCCCGTTGGGCCTCAAAACGTCAAAACCGCCCGGGGTCATTTTTTCTTCGCCGCCAGCTTGCGCAACTCCCGGAGCGCGGGTTCGATCCGGTCTCTGCACGCAGTCGATGAGCGCGTGGATCTCCGTGGCCTCATCCATCGGGTCCACGTCGAGGAGCCTGACGCTCTCGGCGGTCGACTCCGGCAAGGTGGCCTGAACGCCCAGCAGCCGGAATTGCAGGTTCTCGACCTCGCGCGCGATGTCGCCGATCTGGTCGATGGCGATCTCCAGTCCGGTCATGTTCGTTCTCCCCTGTGGACCCCCGGCGTGGATTCGCGGCGGGCGGCTGTCGAGGCGCGGACCCGGCTCCGCCAGGTCCCACAGGCGGCCGGTGATCCCGGTGCAGCCGAGGCAACCCCTCAGGAGATGCCGGACGATCTCCCGCGTCTCCCGCGGTGCCGTCTCGCCGCGCATGAAGCGGTGGAGGTCCTCTTCCGCCGGGTGATCGGGCCGCGTTTTCCTCTCCAGTGTACTCACAAGAGAGAACATAGGGTGCTTGCGCCATCGCCAGGGCACGCAACTGCAAAATCGAATAAACTATTGTTCTCAGGTGGTTTTTCCCGGTTGCGGCAACCCGGGGCCGGGTGTCCGGGCTTCGGGTGTCACGAAAGCAGGCCGGCGGACACCACTTCTGGTGGACGCCTCAATTCCGGAGGTTTTACAAGCGTGGCGCGAGACAAGCTCTCCCCCGAGGCCCTGGTGTTGATCTATCTCCGCTCGCAGCGTGGCTGGGCTCAGCAGGAGCTGGCCGACCGGCATGGCTACACGACCTACCGGCAGCTCTCCCGCTACGAGACGGGGGACCGGCCCCTGAGCCGCGAAACGCTGGATGCCCTGGCGGCCTCCCTCGGCTATTCGCCGGAAGCCGTGGACGCCCTGCTCTTCATCCACTCCCTGGTGGCGCCGGCCGAGCGGGAGGTCCCCTCGCCGGTGGCGCCCACCGCCGAGGAGCGGCGGAGTATCCATCGCACCGCGATCGCCGCCGGCTGGTCGACGGCCGATGAAGTTCGTGAAGAGCTCCTGGCCCGCAAGCGGAGGCTGAAGGCGGAGTCGGCGCGGCGCGATGCCGGGAAGCTCTGGGCGCGGTTGAAGGCCCACCCCCGCCTGTCGCGGCGCGAGCTGGTGGCGGGCTCCCCCGAGCTCCGGAGCTGGGCGCTGGCGGAGCGGGTCTGCGAGGCGAGCGTGCGGGCGGCAGCGGACAGTCCCCGGGAGGCCCTCGATCTGGCGGATCTGGCCCTCTTCATCGCTCAGCGGGTGGAGGAGGGAGGGGAGGACTGGCGCCGGCACCTCGAGGGCTATGCCTGGGCTCACGTGGCGAACGCCCGCCGGGTCGCCAACGACTTCGCCGGAGCCGATGAGGCGTTCGTCCGAGCCTGGGATCTCTGGCGGGCCGGCGCCGCGTTCGATCTGCTCCCGGAGTGGCGCATGCTCTCCCTCGAAGCCTCCCTCCGGCGAGGAGAGCGGCGATTCAACGAAGCTCTGGAGCTACTCGATCGTGCGGGCCGGGCCGCGGAGGGCGATCCTGTGGCCTCCGGGAGAATCCTTCTCAAGAAGGAGTACATCTGCGAGCTGATGGGCGATCTCGACGGTGCCTTGGAGGCTCTGACAGAGGCGACCCCATTCGTGGAAGCCTCGGGAGATCTTCGGCTTCTTTTCGCACTTCGATTCGAGACCGCAAAGGATCTCTGCGCGACGGAAAGCTATGCAAAGGCCGCAAATCTGCTGCCCGAAGTGCGAGAGTTGGCTGAGCGCTTGGGCACCGAGCTCGACCTTGTCCGTGTGGTCTGGCTGGCGGCAAGGATATCGGCCGGCCAGGGACGACGAGCGGAGGCCATCGCTGGCCTGGAGCAGGTGCGGCGGGACTTCACGGCCCGAGGGCTCTACTACGATGCCGCTCTCTCTTCTCTGGACCTTGCTGTCGTCTATTTAAAGGAAGGGCGGCTCGTAGAGGTCAAGACCCTGGCCCGAGAGATGGCCCCTATTTTCCAAGCGCAAGGAATCGCCCGCGAGGCCCTGGCCTCCTTATCTCTCTTCCGCGACGCGGCACAGCAGGAGACCGCCACGGTGGAGCTGGCGTGGCGCGTCATCGCTGAGATTGAAAAGACCAGGAGCTCGGCCCCGTGTCTGGAAAAGGGGTGGCGAGGCTGGGGGTGACGGTTCAAAGGCCGCAGCGGCCATCCGGATCGATCCCACAACCAGTATCAGTTCGGCTCGCCTTCACTGGCGCAGGGGCGCACCGACCATCTGGATCGATCCCGCAGCCCTCCTTGGTCCACGCTCCGACAAGAAAAGCCCAGGCGTGTTCGAGGAGGGCCCTCGCCGGCGCGGCTTTCGCGGGCCTGAAGCTTCTTTCAGACCGGGCGCTGGCGGCCGAGGCGGTCCAGGGAATGGTGGCAAGGACGAGGAGGACGGCGAGCCTGCGAAGGGTCGGCATGGGGGGCTCCGCTGGAGGTCGGCTCCGCCACGGCCTCCATGACCGCGAGGGCCGCTCTCGGGAAAATGTGCACTCGAAGAACATAACCTATTGACGATACCGGGGGTAGCGCAAACATGGAAAAGACGGCGGATCATCCGGAGACCCCGCGGCTGCTGGTGCTCTTCCTGCGCCAGTACGCCCGGAAGAGTCAGGTCGCCTTCGGCCGCGACGCCGGGCTGCGGCAGAGCGACCTCTCCCGATACGAGTCGGGTCAGAAGATCCCTTCCGAGGAGGTTCTCCAGCGCATGGCCGCCACTGCCGGCATCCCCTGGCCCCTGGTGCTCCACCTCCGCCGTTTCTATAATGGGCTGCTCGCCGCCACCGCCCGCCGTGCCGCGCCCAAGGAGATCGATGAGCTCCTTGATTTCGGCGGGGCGGCCCGCCTGGCGGTGCGTTCCTACCTGATGGAAGAGGCCGCGGCCGAGGAGCCCCCCGAGGGCCTGTAGGGGCGGCCACATAGGGCCTTTCTAGAGATTCCGGGAGCGTTTCACGGGGTTCCGGAAACGTTTCGGGGGGTTCCGGAAACGTTTCGGGGAGGTCCGGAAACGTTTCAGGGAGATCCGGAAACGTTTCAGGGAGGTCCGGAAACGTTTCAGGGAGGTCCGGAAACGTTTCAGGGAGGTCCGGAAACGTTTCAGGGAGGTCGGGAAACGTTTCCGGAATCCCGTGAAACGTTTCGGGAAGGCCGTGAAACGTTGGCGAGAGCCCAGAAAACCCCGGCGAGACCTGAAAAAACGTTTCAGGGAGCCGCGGAAACCTCGGCGAGAAGTCCGCCAAGGCTGGCCGGAGCCGCGGGGACGGCGAAGCTCGTCCGGAAATCGTATAAGATACGACCATTCCTGGAATTGAGCTTTGCGGAACGAGGCGAGGGTGGACCTTCTACAGTCTTCCGAGTCGACGATGATCGGCCAGACCATCTCCAAATACCGGGTGATCGAGCAGATCGGCCAGGGGGGGATGGGTGTCGTCTACAAGGCCGAGGATCTGCGGCTGCGCCGGCACGTCGCCATCAAGCTCATCGCCCCCGAGCTGACGCGCGACCCCCTGGCGCGCTCGCGCTTCCTGCAGGAGGCGCAGACGATCTCCAGCTTCGAGCACCCCAACATCTGCGTCGTCCACGAGATCGACGAGACCGCGGACGGCCGGATGTTCATGGCCATGACCTACTACGCCGGGGAGACGCTGAAGCAGAAGATCGCCCGCGGCCCCCTGCCGCTCGACCGCGCCCTCGACATCGCCGCCCAGGTGGCCGAGGGGCTGGCGCGGGCGCACGAGCAGGGGATCGTCCACCGCGACGTCAAGCCCGCCAACATCCTGGTACCCGACCGCGGGCCGGTGAAGATCCTCGACTTCGGCATCGCCAAGCTGCTCGGAGCGGAACAGTTGACCCAGGAAGGGCGCACCCTGGGGACCGTCTTCTACATGTCGCCGGAGCAGGTGCTGGGCGACGCCGTCGACCACCGCACCGACCTCTGGTCGCTGGGCGTGGTGCTCTACGAGATGCTCACCGGCGGGCTGCCATTCCCGCCGGAGCACCCGCAGGCCACCATCTACGCCATCCTCAACACGCCCCCCCGCATCCGGGAGCTGTCCGCGACGGCCCCGCCGCCGGTGGTCGAGGCGGTGCGGCGCTGCCTCGCCAAGACCCCGTCCGGACGCCATGCCGGCGCCGAGGCGCTGGCCGCGGAGCTCACGCGGCTGCGCTCTTCCCCCCTCCCCCAGAGCGGCGTGGAGGCGCTCGCGAGCCTGCCGGCGCTGGATTTCACCGACACGATCCTGGAGCCCCCGACGATCCCGGAGCTCGTGCTGTCGGTCCGGCGGCCGGTGCCCTTCGTGGGCCGCGACAAAGAGCTTGGCTGGCTGGAAGACCTGATGCGGGCGGCGGTCGGCGGCGAGGGGAGGGTGGTCTTCGTCAGCGGCGAGCCGGGGATCGGCAAGACGGCGCTGGTCGCCGAGCTGGCGCGGCGGGCGTCCGCGGCCCACCCGACGCTGATCCCGGTCGGCGGCAAGTGCAACGCCCAGACCGGCATCGGCGATCCCTACCTGCCGTTCCGCGAAATCCTCTCCGCGCTGACCACCGGCGCCGAGCCGGACTGGACGGGCGCGGCCGGTCCATTCGCGCACGGCGAGGAGACCTTCCAGGCATGCTTCCGAGCCCTGCTGGAGGCCGGTCCGGACCTGATCGGCACCTTCGTTCGCGGCCAAGCCCTGCTCTCCCGCGCCACCTCGCTGGCGGCGGCCGATACCGCCGGGCTCTCCCGCCTCCGCGCGCTCCTGGAACGGCGGGATGCGCCCGGGCCGCAGCAGAGTGACCTCTTCGAGCAGTCCACGCGGCTGCTCCAGAGCCTCTCCCGCGAGCGGCCGCTGCTGATCCTGCTGGAGGACCTGCACTGGGCCGACGCCGGCTCGATCAGCCTGCTGTTCCACCTCAGCCGCCGGCTGCGCGGCAGCCGCATCCTCGTCGTCGGCACCTACCGCCCGGCCGAGATCGCCCTCGGCTCGGGGACGGAGCGCCACCCGCTGGCGCCGGTGCTCAACGAGCTTCGCCGCGAGTTGCCGGATCTCGAGGTGGACCTCAACGCCGCCGACGGCTGGCAGTTCCTCGACGCCCTCTTCGCCGTCGAGCCGAACCTCCTCGACACCGGGTTCCGCGAGGCGCTCTTCCGCCAGACGCTGGGTCATCCGCTGTTCACTCTCGAGCTGCTGGAAGGCCTGCGGGAGAAGGGGATCCTGGCCCGGGACTCGAAGGGGGTCTGGGATCAGAAGGCCAGCTTCGCCTGGGAGGATCTCCCCGCCCGCGTCGAGGCCGTGGTCGCCGAGCGGCTGGGTCGCCTGCCGGAGGACCTCTACCGCATCCTGGCGGCGGCGAGCATCGAGGGGGAGGACTTCACCGCCGAGGCGCTGGCCCGGCTGCAGGGGGTCGGCGAGCGGGAGATGGTGCAGATCCTCGGCGGCGAGCTGGAGCGCCGGCACCTGCTGGTGAGAGCTGTCGGGGTCCAGAGGCTCGGCGGCCGGCGGCTGTCGCGCTACCGGTTCTCCCACATCGTGTTCCAGAAATACCTCTACGGCCGGATGGCCGAGGCCGAGCGCTCCTACCTCCACGAGGAGCTGGGCGGCATCCTGGAGGATCTCTACGGTGACCGCGCCGGCGAGATCGCCCCGGTGCTGGCGCGCCACTTCGCGGAGGCGGGAGCGACCGCCAAGGCGGTGGAGCACCTCGGCCGCGCCGGCCACGCGGCCAGCCGCCTCTCGGCCCACGTCGAGGCGATCGCCCACTATGAGGAGGCCCTGCGGCTCCTGCGCGGCCTGCCCGCGGACCGCGAGCGCGACCGCGCCGAGCTCGACATCCTGACCGCGCTGGCGCCGGCTCTCAATACCACCCAGGGGTACGCCTCGCCGGCGGTGGAAGGGGTCTGCGACCGGGCGCTGGAGCTGGCCCGCGAGCTGGGCGGCGGCCGGGAGTTCGGCTGGGTCCTGCACGGGATCTGGTCCCACGCCTTCGTCAGCGGCGCCTTCGAAGGTGCGCTCGACCTCGCCTCCCGGCTGGTGCAGTTCGGCGAGGCGCAGGACGATCCCGCGCTACGGATGCAGGGGCACTTCGCGCTCAGTGTGGTCTCCCAGTACCGCGGCGACTTCGCGGCCTCCCGCGAGCATGGCGAGCGCTGCTGGGAGCTGGTCCAGGCGCACGGCTCCGGGGCGTCCATCCAGTTCACGGGGCAGGATGTGGGGGTGATGGTCCAGAACAGCCTCGCCTGGACCTGCTGGGTCCTCGGCTACCCCGAGCAGGCCCTGGCCTGGCGGGATGGGGCGATGGCACGGGCGCGGGAAATTTCGCACCCCTGGAGCCTCTCGATGGCCCTCTTCTACTCGACCTGGCTCCGCCAGTTCCTCCACGATCCGGAGCGGGCCGAGGCGGAGACCCGCGAGCTCATCGCCGCGTCGGCGGGGCAGGGGGACTACCTGGCGATTCTGGGGAGGATGGTGCAGGGCTGGGCCCTGGCCATGCTGGCCGCCGATACGGCGAGCCCGGACATGGTGGAGCGCGCTGTGGCCACGATGCGCGAGACCTACGACCTCAACGCGGCCACCGGCGCGCGGATCTCCCAGGCGTTCTACCTGCTGCTGCGGATCGACGCCTGCCTCCTCCACGGCCGTTTCGAGGAGGCGCGGGAGGCCCTGGAGAAGGCGTTCGCGATCGCTGGGAGCACCGGCGAGGGCTTCTGGGAGCCCGAGCTCTACCGCCAGCGCGGGAACCTCGCCCTGCGGACTGAAGAAGAAGGCGCGGAGGAGTGGTATCAGAAAGCCCTGGCGATCTCCCGCCGGCAGCGTGCCCGCTCCCACGAGCTGCGGGCGGCGACCGACCTCGCCCGCCTCTGGGAGAGCCAGGGGCGGCGCGGGGAGGCCCGGGATCTCCTCGCCGCCGTCTACGACGGCTTTACGGAAGGGTTCGAGACCGCCGGCCTCAAGGCCGCGCGGGCGCTGCTCGACGAGCTCTCCTGATCCTTCGGGGCGTCCAGCCGGTGCAGACTGGCGATCGAGTCGGGGATCAGGAACTGCACCTGCCCGCCGTACTGCCGGTTGATGATCCCCTGGAAGACGATCCGCGAGAACGCCTCGACCCCGCGGTCGGGGAGGCGGTCGATCCCGCGCTGCCAGACCCCTACGACCTTCAGCAGGAGCCACTTGAGGAATCCGCGTCCGGGCACCGGCGCGATGCCGAGATTGCCGCAGGCGTCCGCGCCCATCAGGTCATACATGTAGATCCGCGGCATGGCGCCGAGCCCCAGCCAGCGCAGCAGGCGGGGGATCAGGTCCTGCAGCATGTCGACGTGGTCCCGGGTCAGGATCTCCCCGCCGGGATTCCTCGCGACGTACTGGCGGCGGGAGTAGGCGGCGTAGAACTCGGCCGCCTCGGCGACGTTCGCGGGGACGTAGGCGGCGCTGTCCGGATCGTCCGCCGGATGGATGCCGGTCATCCGCGCGAAGACCGCCCAGAGGTAGTAGAAGTCCTCGGCCTCCTCGTCGGTCAGTCCCACGTCCAGCCGCCGCAGCCCGTCGATCACCAAGTAGGAGAAGGCCACGATCGTGGCCAGCATGTCCTCGTGGTTGACCGGCACGCTGTGACGCTCCGTGTAGCCGGGCCGCTTCCCGGGCACGATGGTGCGGACCCCGGCGTGCAGCAGGCGCATCTTCTGGGCCGTGATCACGACCGCGCCGTCGGGGGCGAAGCCGTGCACCGAGCAGACCCGCACCACCATCTGCAGCACCCCCAGCAGCCGGTCGTAGGGGCTCTTGGCGAGATCCCGCGAGATCATCAGGATCTCGGTCAGGCAGGGGGCCTGGTACCCCTCGGGGAGGCTCTTGCCCAGCAGCGCGAGCGCGGCGGTGAAGGCGTGCTTCATGAACACGGCCTCGCCGCGCTCGACGCGCTCCAGGTCCACCCCGGCGGGGATCCGGTTCGTCTGCGCCAGAAACTCGCGGAACGCCGCCGGCGCGTCGGGGGGGATCGGCTGATCGTCGGAGCGCAGGATTCCGAACAGACGGTTGACCTGGGCGATGCCGCCGTCCTGGATCAGGCGCGCCACCGCCTGATCCGCCAGGGGATCGCCCTGGCGCCGGAGACCGTCGAGGAATCCGTCGTCCGACCATTGGGTCGTTTGCATGATTGGAGGGGAGTGTAATGCCGGTTGAAAACCGGGGTCAAGCCGCGTATCCTTGCGCTCGTCTCACACAATCCAAGATGGCGTGCGCGTGGTCCGGAGGGTCCTGCTCATGGATAGCGTTGTTTGGTTGAATACGGCCAAGTATTCGGAGCCCATGCTCCTGCTCTTCGGCATCGGCTGCTTCTTCTGGGTGGTGGCCTATGTCGGGGTGCTCCAGAAGATCCGCACCCGGCGCTACGTCGAGATCCCCGCCGCCGCGGTGGTGGCCAACATCGCCTGGGAGTTCGTCTGGGGTTTCGTCTTCACCACCGACATGGGGATGCTGTTCCAGTGGGGATACCGGATCTGGTTCTTCCTCGACGTCTTCATCACCTGGAACCTGTTCAAATACGGACCGCAGCAGATCTCCAACGCCACGCTACGCCGCTGGTTCGCGCCGGCCACCGTCTTCGGGCTCGCCGCCTGGACGGCGATGCTCTATTTCTTCGTCAAGCAGGGGATGGATTCCCCCTACGGCGGCATTTCGGGCTACATCCTGAACGTCATGATGTCGGCGCTGTACATCGTTCTTTTGGTCCAGCAGAACGATCTCCGCGACTTCTCGTACCTGGTGGCCTGGAGCAAGATGCTGGGGACCGGAATCCTCAGCGTCTTCAACGCCATCCTGGTGCCACAGAACGGTTTTCTGATGACCCTCTGCGCGGTGACCTTCCTGCTCGACGTGGCGTATATCGTCACGTTTCACAAAATGGCGGCGCGCCTGCGGGCGGTGGCGCCGGCGGGGGTTTCGAGCCGGGCTGCTTGACCCCCACCGGGAGAAGAGGGAGAGCGAACGGGTAAGGGGTTACCGGGTCCTAGCAGAGAGCGCAGGCCGTGAACGCACAGTTGGTGTCGATCGTTCTGCCGCCGACCGCTTCCTTGATCTGATCCTGGCTGAGCTGCCGGATGGACTCTTTGTTCAACACAAGCTTCTTGACCATTGCCTTTTTCATCTCTCACCTCTGAGGTTCTATGGGTCTCGTGGAATACGAGGTCCTGCTTCAAGTGGTGCGAGAGAACTGAAAGAGCGAGCCGGGGCCCGCCTCGAAGGGCGCTTCCTACCCGAACGCCGGATACGTCCCCAGCACCCGCAACTCCGTCGTCAGCGGACCCACCTCGGCCAGGGCGCCGCGCACCGGGTCACGGTCGGCGTTGCCATCGAGATCCAGGTAGAAGCGGTATTTGAACGGGCTTGCGGGGATCGGCCGCGACTCCAGCTTGGCGAGGTTGACCCCGCGGCGGCTGAGGACGCCCAGCACCTCGGCGAGCGCGCCGGGGTGGTGGGGGAGAGCGAGCAGGAGCGAGGTCTTGGCCGGCGTCTCCGGGGGGAAGCGGATCGGATCGCGCGCCAGCTCCACGAAGCGGGTGTAGTTCCCCGCCTGCGTCTGGATGCCCCGCCGCAGCACCTCCAGGCCGAACACCCGCGCCGCCGACTCGCCGGCGATCGCCGCCACCGTGGGATCGTTGCGCTCGCGCACCTTGCGGGCCGAGCCGGCAGTGTCGAACTCCGTCTGCGGACGGATCCAGGGCGAGGCGCGCAGGAAGTCCTCGCACTGCAGCAGCCCCTGGGGGTGGGAGAGCACCGTCCGCAGGTCCTCGACGCGGGCGCCGGGGAGGCCGAGCAGGCAGTGCTCGATGTGGCTCACCTCCTCGGCATTGATGACCAGCCCCCCCTCGGCCAGCAGGTCGTAGGTCTCGTTGATGCTGCCGGCGGTGGTGTTCTCGATCGGCAGCAGGGCGCGGTCGGCACTGCCGTCGCGAACCGCCTCGGCGGCGGCGCGGAAGGTCTCGAACCCCTCGAGCAGCACCCCGTCGGGCAACCCGGCGTAGCGGCGCTGGGCCGTCAGGTGGCTGTAGGAGCCCTCGACCCCCTGGTAGACAACGCGCAACGGCGCCGCCGAGAGCGAGCGGACGTGGGCTTTCTGATGCGCGACGGACATGTCGAGAATCACCCGGTAGAGCCGCTCGATCTCATGGGCATCGATCCCCTGCTCGACGGCGGCGTGACGCACCCGCTGCAACACCTGGTCCTCCCGCGGCTCGTCGCGGAACGGATACGCCGTCTGGAGCTTCGACGCCGCCACCTCCTCGGCCAGGCTCATCCGCCGCCGGAGCTGAGAAAGGATCTCGCGATCGATCGCCTCGATGGCTTCGCGCAGGGTCGGGAGATCGCGGGGTTCGGACATGGGCAAAGTATAGCGGGTGCGGGAGCGTCCCCCCGCCCCGAATCCTCACCCCCGGCCCCTCTCCCACCGCACTCCCCCCGACCGGGAGAGGGGAGCTTGACGGGGGAGACCTTGCTTGTAGGGTGCGCTGTGCGCACCAGAAACGGTGATGGTGCGCACAGCGCACCCTACAAGCAACGCGTTTTCAGTAAAGTCCCCCCTCTCCCGGTCGGGGGGAGTGCGGTGGGAGAGGGGCTGGGGGTGAGGTTTCGGGGTGGGGGCTACCCCTCAAGGCACCGGCACCGCCCGTGCCTCCAACTCCCTGCACTCCTCCCCCGAGCACGCCCCGAGAGCCCGCGCCAGGCTCGACATCCGCGCCAGCCATTTCGGATCCATCCGGGCGGCTAGATTGTTCAGCTCCTCCGGATCGCGGCGCAGGTCGTAGACCTCCCGCTCGCCGGTCCCGTACTCCACGAACTTCAGGCGCGGCGTCCGCAACCCCAGGTGGGAGGGGAAGGCTGAGAGGCTCCCGTCCTGGGGATCGGGGGGCTCCAGGACGCTGTCCGGCGGATTGTTCTCAGCCAGGAACTCGAACTGCTCCAGCAAGACCACCTGCCGCCAGCCGCCGGGCGCAGGCCCATGCAGCAGGGGCGCGAACGAGCGGCCGTCGACCTCGAACGGGAGCGCCGCCCCGGCCAGCTCGGCGATCGTGGGGACGAAGTCGACGCTCGACGTGGCCGCGCTGGTCGAGCTGCCGGCGGCGATCCCGGGGCCGCGCACCAGGAGCGGCACGTGGACGTCCGTCTCGTACGGCGTGTACTTCCCCGGCTTCAGCCGGTGCTGGCCCATGTGGAAGCCGTTGTCCGAGGTGAACAGGATGTAGGTGTTGTCGAGCTGGCCGGCGGCTTTCAGCGCCTCGACCACCGTCGCCACCGCCTCGTCCACCGCCTGCAGCGACTGCGCCCGGCGACGGTAGAGAGTGTCGATCACCTCCAGGTCCTTCGGCGTCAGCCGGGGGAGCTTGCGGACCTTCGCCGGCTTGTCCCGCGTGTCCGCCTCGTTGAAGGCGGCGGACCGCGGCGCCTTGAGGGTGGGGAACAGGCCCGCGTGGCGCGGCGCCGGAGTGGCCGGCTTGTGCGGCGCGTAGACCGCCAGGTAGAGGAAGAACGGCTCGCCCGCCGCCGCCGAGCGGCGGATGAAACCGGCCGCCTTGCCGGCGACCACGTCGGTCAGGTAATCCGTGGAGTCCTTGCCGCGCTGTACCAGGACCCCGTTCTCGTTGAGCGTGTAGTGGAACTCGTTGTACGGAGAGCCGGCCGCGGGGGTGACGAACTCGTCCCAGCCCGGCGGCACGTGGGTGGGGTCGTCGTGCCGCGGATAGTTGTTCAGGTACTTGCCGAACAGGGCGGTGCGGTAGCCGGCGGCATGGAGGGCTGTGGCGATCGTGGTCTGCTCGTGACCCAGTGCCTCGAACTTCGCGAAGCCGCCCCCTGGGGCGCGGTTGTTGTAGATCCTGTGATTGTGCGGGTAGAGCCCGGTCAGGATCGTCGACCGCGACGGGCAGCAGAGCGACAGCGGCACGAAGTCCTGCTGGAACGTCATCCCCCGGCGGGCGATCAGCTCGCGGGTCCGCGGCATGAAATCCAGGGACTGGAGCGAGAGGTCCTGGTCGTCGGTAAGGATGAAGACGACGTTCGGCCGCTCCGGGGCGTTCCGCGAGTCCCTGGAGGGGCGCCCCGATTCCGCCTGGACGGCCGCGAGCACGAAGAGCAGCGATAAAGAAAGGCCAACGCGGCGGGATAGAGCCATAAGCAGAATTCCTTTCTTTTTCTAAACTTGTCAGATTTAGTCTGGGAAAGCCTAAAATGCTTTCATAGCAGGTCGCCCCACCCCCCAAGGAGTTGCAGCACGATGAATATGCCTCTGCGGATTGAATGCGGAGAACTGGACCTCGATTCCGTCATTGCCACCTCAGAGCTGAGCCGGCGGCCACTACGCCCTCCGGACCACGAGACCGAGAACGGCGCCCTGGTCGCGCTGGCGGAAGAGATCGCGACCTCGCCAGAGGGGATCCTGCGGCGGCTCGTTGAATGGGCCCTCGAGCTGTGCGAGGCCCACTCCGCCGGCATCACCCTGGTGGAGCAGGGGACGGATGGCAAGCCGGTCCTGCGCTGGCGCGCGGTCGCCGGGCGCTTCGGCGGCTACCTGGGGAATTCAATGCCGCGCGACTTCAGCCCCTGTGGCGTCGTCCTGGACACCAGAGCCCCGAAGCTCTTCGTATGCCCGGAACGCCACTTCTCCTACATTCGCCAAGTGGACCCTCCGATCGTCGAAGCGCTGCTGGTTCCCTTCTGCGTGGGTGGGGAACCGGTGGGGACGCTCTGGGTGCTGACCCACGGCGAGCACCGCGGGTTCGACGCCGAGGACCTGCGGGTGATGAGCAATCTCGCCAAGTTCGCGGGGGCGGCCTACCAGGTGGTGTTCTCGCTGGAGGCCCTCCAGAAGGCCGACCACTGCAAGGACGAGTTCCTCGCCGTGCTGTCCCACGAGCTCCGCAACCCCCTGGCGCCGATTCGCAGCGCCGTCCAGATCCTCCGTCACGAGGGGACGCCCGCGGCGGCGCTCTGCTCCGCCCGGGACGTCATCGACCGCCAAGTCGGGCAGATGACCCATCTGATCGACGACCTGCTGGACGTCTCCCGCATCAGCCACGGCCGGATCGAGCTCCGCCGCGAGCGCGTCGAGCTGGCGGAGGTGGTGCGGAGCGCCCTCGAGGCGACCCGTCCGCTCATCGAGTCCAGCGGCCACCGGCTCGACGTCGCGTTGCCGCCTGAACCCATCCCCCTGGAGGGCGATCCCGCCCGGCTGGCGCAGGTCTTCTCGAACCTCCTGAACAACGCGGCCAAGTACACCGAGCGGGGCGGACAGATCCGCCTCGCCGCCGAGCAGGCCGGCCACCATGTCCGGGTGCGGGTGACCGACAGCGGCATCGGCATCTCCCCCGCGCAGCTTCCCGACCTGTTCAAGATGTTCACGCAAGGCGAGCACTCGATCGAGCGCGCTCAAGGGGGGCTGGGGATCGGCCTGGGGCTGGCCCGCAGCCTGGTCGAGATGCACGGCGGCACCATCGAGGCCTCCAGCGCCGGTCCGGGCAGTGGGAGCGAGTTCGTGGTGAGTCTGCCCGTCGCCATGGAAGCTCCGCCGGCCGAAGAGCCGGCCCTGGTCGCGGGCAGCACCGCGAGGGCTGACACCCTCGCCCTGCGCGTCCTGGTGGTGGATGACAACCAGGATTACGCGGACAGCCTGAGCGCCCTGCTGCAGCTCATGGGGCACGAGGTGCGCACCGCCTACGATGGCATCGAGGCCGTGACGGCGGCGGGATCGTTCGCTCCGGACCTGGTGCTGCTCGACATCGGCCTCCCCAGGATGAACGGCTATGAGGCGGCGCAGCGGATCCGCGAGCAGCCGGGGGGACGGGACATGACCCTCATCGCCGTCACCGGCTGGGGGCAGGACGACGACAAGCGGCGCTCGCGCGAGGCCGGGTTCAACCTCCACATCACCAAGCCGCTGGAGCCCGCCATCCTGGAGCGGCTGCTGGTCCGGTCACCCTCCGGGCGCCTCGCGGGATAAGCTGGCGATCCCGTCGGCGGAGAGGGAAGGGAGCCCGCGGAGTAGAGCTCCGTCGAAGGCAACCTCGGCGCGGTAAATCCGTATCAGCGGAGTTGGATACCCGGAGTCGGGTATCCGGAGTTGGTATAAATAGGGGGAAACGTGTCGTCATGGCAAAAAAAATGATCCTGATGCTCCTCGTCATGGCCGTGTTCATCGCGGCCATCGGAGCTGTCAAGTACCGTCAGATCAAGGGTGGCATGGCCGCCCAGGCATCGTTTCAACCGCCTCCCGAGACGGTGACCACGACCGTCGCGCGGCAGGCGGAGTGGCCGGCGACGGTGAGCGCCATCGGCACGGTGACCGCCGTCCAGGGCGTTACCGTGAGCGCGGACTCGCCCGGCATCGTCGCCACAATCGGCTTCGAGTCCGGCCGCGCGGTGCGGAAAGGGGACCTGCTGGTCAAGCTGGACACCCGCCAGGAGGAGGCCCAACTGGCCGCCGCCGAGTCGCAGCGCGATCTCGCCCGCCTCGGCCACGACCGCATGCGGGGCCTGCGGGAGAGCGGCGTCATCGCCGTGGCCGACTATGACCGCGCCGCGGCCGAGCTCAAGCAGGGGGACGCCAAAGTGGGGGAGATCCGCGCCACCATCGCGCGCAAGACCATCCGGGCGCCGTTCTCGGGAGTCCTGGGGCTGCGCCAGGTCAACCTCGGCCAGTATCTGGCTCCCGGCGCGCCTGTCGTGCCGCTGCAGGCCCTGGATCCGATCTACGTCGACTTCGCCGTGCCGCAGCAGCAGGTGGGGAACCTGCGGCCCGGCGCCACCGTGCGGCTGACCGGCGAGGGGAAAGAGACCACGGGCCGGATCACCGCCGTCGACGCGGTCGTCGACCCGGCCACCCGCAACTTCCAGGTCCAGGCCACGTTCGCCAACCCGGACGGCCGGCTGCGCCCCGGCATGTTCGCCGAGACCCGGATTGCGCTCGGGGCGGGCCAGACGGTCCTGGTGCTCCCCGCCACCGCGGTCAGCTACGCCCCCTACGGAGATTCGGTCTTCGTCGTCGAGAACGTCAAGGGGCCGGACGGCAAGACCTTCCGCGGCGTACGCCAGCAGTTCGTGAAGCTGGGCGGCTCCCGCGGCGACCAGGTGGCGGTCCTCTCCGGCCTCAAGCCCGGCGAGGAGATCGTCACCTCCGGCGTCTTCAAGCTGCGCAACGGCGCCGCCGTGCAGGTCAACAACCGGATCCAGCCCGCCAACAGCGCGACGCCGAAGCCGGAGGACAGCTAGATGAAGCTGACCGACCTCTTCATCCGCCGGCCGGTGCTGGCGATCGTGGTCAACCTGGTCATCCTGATCGCCGGCCTGCAGGCCGTCCGTTCGCTGAGCATCCGGCAGTACCCGCGCAGCGACGTCGCGGTGATCAACGTGACCACCGCCTACATCGGCGCCAACGCCGACCTGGTGCGCGGCTTCATCAGCACGCCGCTCGAGCGGGTGATCGCCAGCGCCGACGGCATCGACTACATGGAGTCGACGAGCTCACAGGGGGTGAGCACGATCACCGTGCACCTGCAGCTCAACTACGACACCAACGCCGCCCTCACCCAGATCCAGGCCAAGGTGGCGCAGGTGCGCAACACCCTGCCGCCAGAGGCCGAGGCGCCGGTCATCTCGCTGGAGACGGCGGACAGCCAGTTCGCGGGGATGTACATCGGTTTCTCCTCGCCCGACCTCGATCCGAACCAGATGACCGACTACCTGACCCGCGTGGTGCAGCCGAAGCTCAGCGCCATCAGCGGCGTGCAGCGCGCCGACATCTTCGGCGACCGCACGTTCGCCATGCGCGTCTGGCTCAAGCCCGACCGCATGGCGGCCCACGGCATCGCCCCCTCGCAGGTGCGCGACGTGCTGGCGGCGAACAACTACCTGTCGGCGCTGGGCCGGACCAAGGGCTCGATGGTGTCGGTGAACCTGACCGCCAACACCGACCTGAAGACCCCCGAGGAGTTCCGCCAGCTCGTGGTCAAGGAAGACCACGGCACCGTCGTCCGGCTCGGCGACATCGCCGACGTCGTGCTCGGCGCCGAGAACTACGAGCAGGACGTCCGCTTCAACGGCGAGTCGGCCATCTTCATGGGGATCTGGGTGCTGCCCACCGCCAACACGCTCGACGTGATCGGCCGCGTGCGCGAGGCGATCCCCGGCATCCGGGCGCAACTGCCGGCGGGGATGAAAGTCGGCCTCCCCTACGACTCGACGGTGTATATCCGGGACTCCATCCGCGAGGTGCTCAAGACCCTCTCCGAGACCCTGCTGATCGTGATCCTGGTGATCTTCCTCTTCCTGGGCTCGGTGCGGTCGGTGATCATCCCGGTGGTGGCGATCCCCATCTCGCTGGTCGGCGCCGTGTTCCTGATGCAGGCGGCCGGCTTCACCGTCAACCTGCTGACCCTGCTCGCCATCGTGCTCTCGGTCGGCCTGGTGGTCGACGACGCGATCGTGATGGTAGAGAACGTCGAGCGCCACCTGCACGAGGGCAAGAGCCCGCTGCAGGCGGCGCTCGACGCCGCCCGCGAGCTGGTAGGCCCGATCATCGCGATGACCATCACCCTGGCGGCGGTCTACACCCCCGTCGCCATTCAGGGGGGGCTGACCGGCTCGCTGTTCCGCGAGTTCGCCTTCACCCTCGCCGGCGCGGTGATCGTCTCCGGCGTGGTGGCGCTCACCCTGTCGCCGATGATGGCCTCGAAGCTCCTGCGCGCCGGCGACACCGAGCGCGGCTTCGCCGGCTTCGTCAACCGCCGGTTCGAGTCCGTCCAGCACGCCTACACGCGGGTGCTGGGCTGGACGCTGCGGGCCCGGCCCGTGGTGCTCACCCTGTGGGTGATCGTCTCGCTGCTGATCGTGCCCTTCTACATGTTCTCCCAGAAAGAGCTGGCGCCGGCCGAGGACCAGGGGATCATCTTCGGGATCGTGCAGGCCGCCGCCAACTCGACCCTCGATCAGACCAAACTGTTCGCGGACGAGATCTACAAAACCTTTATGTCGTTCCCGGAGACCGACAGCGCGTTCCAGATCGTCTTCCCGAACGGCGGCTTCGCGGGGATGGGGATCAAGCCGTGGAGCCAGCGGACGAAGAGCATCGAGGAGCTCCAGGTGGAGGTGTCGGGGAAGCTGTCGAAGATCGCCGGCCTGCGGGTCATCCCGCTGACGCCGCCCGCCCTGCCCGGCGGCGGCGGCGGTCTTCCCGTCGACTTCGCGATCGTCTCGACGGCCGAGCCGCAGCAGCTTTCCGATGTCGCCAACCAGCTCGTGCAGAAGGCCTTCGCGAGCGGATTGTTCATGTTCGCGGACACCGACCTGAAATTCGACCAGCCGCAGACCGAGGTCGTCTTCGACCGCGACAAGCTGCGCTCCCAAGGGGTCGACCTGAGCCAGGCCGGCCGCGATCTCTCGACGCTGATCGGCGGCAATTACGTCAACCGGTTCAGCATCCAGGGGCGGAGCTACAAGGTGATCCCGCAGGTCAAGCGCAGCGAGCGCCTGACGGCGGACCAGCTCTCGGACATCTACGTCTCGGGGGGCAACGGCAAGTTGGTGCCGCTCTCCACCTTCGCCACGTTGCGGAGCACCGCCGAGCCGCGCGAGCTCAAGCGTTTCCAGCAGCTCAACGCCGTCCGTATCCAGGGCGCGATCCCGCCGGGGGTCTCGCTGGATACGGCCCTGCGCTTCCTGGAGGACGAGGCGAAGAAGAGCCTGCCGCAGGGGTACACCGTCGACTACGCCGGCGAGTCGCGGCAGCTACGCGTCGAAGGTGGCAAGTTCCTCTCCACTTTTCTGCTCTCGGCGATCCTGATCTACCTGGTGCTGGCGGCGCAGTTCGAGAGCTTCCGCGATCCGTTCATCATCCTGGCGGGATCGGTGCCGCTGGCGCTCTCCGGGGCATTGCTCTTCTCCTTCCTGGGCTTCACCTCGCTCAACGTCTACAGCCAGGTGGGATTGATCACGCTGGTCGGCCTGGTGTCGAAGAACGGCATCTTGATCGTCCAGTTCGCCAACCACCTGCAGGAGACGGGATTGAACAAGCTGCAGGCGGTCGTCGAAGCGGCCACCACGCGTCTGCGCCCGATCCTGATGACCACCGCGGCCACGGTGATGGGCCACATGACCCTGGTCTTCGCCCACGGCCCGGGGGCCGGAGCGCGCAACAGCATCGGCATCATGCTGGTGAGCGGCATGATCATCGGCACGATGTTCACCCTCTTCGTGGTGCCTTCCATCTACGTCCTGGTAGCACGTACGCACCGGCGGGAGGTGGTGGTGGAGGAGGATGAGGCGGGTGGGGCTGTAGCAGCGGCGGTTTAGGAACCGCGCACCAGAAAACCGATCAAGGACATCAAGGACGAAAAGCCCCGGTCCAGGGCTGTCCTTGTCGTCCTTGCTGTCCTTTACGTCCTTGTTGCTGGAGTCAGCCCTTCGGCCCGGCGTTGTATCCCCGCTCCCCGAACGGCATGAGCTTCTCGAGCCACAGCTCCTCGAGTGCCTTGAGGTCGTCGGCCGGATTGTAGGCGGGCCGGTCCGATGCCGGCAGGGTGTCGAGGATCTCGAATTCGAAGGCGTCCGCGCCGAATTCGTTCCAGTCCTGCTGAAGGGCGCGGTTGCGGTGGCCGCCCAAGCGGAGCTCCGCCTTGTGCCGGTTGAGGATGGCCGGCAAGTTGACGCTCGTGCCGATCAGCACCTTCCCGTTGATGGTATTCCGTATCTGAAACACGCCCATGGGGCGTGCGTTCTCCTTGTACTCGCGTGTGAGAGCCTTTTTATCCATGGCTGATTTGTACCACAGGCCGGGAAGCGAGCGGCCCGCCAACCGGAATTCGCTGCCCGGAGATGGTTGTCAAGCCTCTGGGACCGGCGCGGCCAAAGACCCTACTGCCCAGTCATGGCACGTGCGGGGGCGGCAGCGGATTCGCAGTTGAATCCCAATCCATCGTAGAATAGAGTGATTCGATCCAACTATGGCACGGAATTCACCCATCGAATGGACTCACCACACCTTCAACCCATGGTGAGGGTGTTCCAAAATCTCGCCTGCCTGCGCCCATTGTTACGCCGAGAAGTGGTCTCGGCGAGTCGGCGGTGTTTGACCCCCCAATAGGTTCCGCCCGAATAGTGCCAAGAATAGTGCCGAGTCGCTGGAGACGTTAGCCGCTACGCATTGTTGGCATGGGGATGCTCCTGGGTTTGGTTTTCGCCCTGTGGGTGCTTGCGAAGAGTTGGTAGTGAATGCGAGCTGTGTACGGGAACTTCGGCCTAAACCAACTCTCGACAAGTTGCAGGATAATGAGAAGCCAAGGCGGGACAAAGTCATTGACGAAGTCGCGAATCGGCCGGATTGGTTTGGGTGTGTATCATAGGAGGCTCTCTGGTGCGTCGGAATGATCCACCTCTTGGAGTGCATATAGTTACGGATTTCCGTACGTTTCAGCCTCCGGTCGATTTTACACAGAGCTTGGAGCGTCTCCTGCGGAGTGTTCCTTCCAAGTACCTGGCCGGGCTCGATAGCGTGATACTGCGAGACTCGGCGGGACTAACGTTGCAGGAGAGAAAGCGAAGCGGTGCCGATTCCGGAAAGTCCCCGAGGGGCGTATATTATCGAGGTAGTGGGACTACTCCGCCACGGATTCATCTATTCGTTGATAACATGGCTAATTGGTCGAGAAGACCGTTCCAACTCCCGGTAATGCGTGATTTTTTCCTGGCCAAGACCTTGTTCCATGAGCTTGGGCACCATATCCAGGACCGAATCGAGCCAAGATACAAGTCACATGAGGCTGCGGCCAAGGAGTGGTCCAAGACGTTAACGCGCGATTTTCTTCGGAAGGAATACTGGTACTGGGCGCCGGTCATGAGGCTCATCTTAGGCGCTAGCAGGCTGCTCCGGAGAGGCTGGAAGACTAGGGATTTGTGAGGGCGAGCCGTGAAAGAGTACTCCGTTTCACTGGACATCGTATCTGCCAACTTGACGCTCGAGGATCTGACGGCTCAGATCGGCGCGGAGCCGTCAGAGGGCTCACATGAGATTGGCTCGCCCCGTGCGCGGAGGGGCTTCTGGAGGGAGACGGTCTTGTTACCCATCGAAGATAGAAGGCTGAGGTCGTGAGCTTTCCGGCGAAATATCGCGGCCTTCTGGAGCTCACGCTCAAGGACGTGGAGGTGCCGGATTACGCATGGCTGACCTACGCGGTCTGCGGCGTGACGAGCGATGCCTGCGGGTGGGGAGGCTGGATCATCGACGGCATCTTCAAGCAGACGGCGGAGCATCACGCGACCGGCACAGGCGACAAAGCCCTGCCCAACGGAGATGACTTGCAGACGTGTCCTCGCTGTGGGCGAACGCTCTTCCGCACCAGCGCGTCCATACGCATGACGCTCTCGGCGGATCAAGCACCCGTTCACGGCGTACCGGGCGTCGATTACGATGTAGCTGACATGCAATACGATGATGGCTAACCTGGGAGAACCCTGAGATCTCCGCGGCCCCTTCCCCGGCTGGGCTCCGGGTGACCCATCGTCCAGGCCCACAGACGAGGGCAAGTTAGAATCAATCGTCGGGAGGCGAGGCGCCACAGACGGCGCCAGGTACGGTATCCTCCTCCTCGTACATGGCAGTCCTCCGCCGTATCCGCCGCGCCGCCCTGCTCCTCTGTCTGCCCGTCCTCCTGGCCGGGTGCGGACGCTCCGTCCCCGAGCGTCCCTCGGAGACGGTGCGCGACCTGATCGCCGACCTGGACCTCGCCGAGATCCGGCGGGAGCCGGGCCGGGTGGACCTGGGGACGCCCGAGGCCCGGCCGCTGCTGCGGAAGGGGTGGTCCGGAGACGAGGGCGAAGGCGCCCGCACATTCGTTTGGAGCGACGGCCCGGAGTCGGAGATGGTGATCTTCCTCGCCCGGGTGCGTGACGTCCCCCTGACGCTCAAGGGGTCTCCGTACTCCTCGCCCTCTTCGCCCTCTTCGCCGATACCGCCCGCCCAGGAGGTCACCCTGTTGCTCAACGGCGCCGCGGTGGGCCGGGTCGCGATCCAGGGAGAGGAGGCCAGGACCGTGCTCCCGGCGCGGGCGCTGCGGGAAGGAGAGAACCACCTCGTCCTGCGCTACGCCTGGACGCGCGTGCCCAACGAGGAGAGCGGCGGCGAGAGCCGGGACCGCCGCCATCTCGCCGTGGCCTGGGACTTCCTCCGCTTCGACACCGGCGTCGACGAGCAGGGGCGCGTGCGGGCCGCCGGCGACCAGCTCGCGATCCCTTTCGGCCTGCGGGTGGACACCTTCCTGCGCCTCCCTCCCGGGGCGGTGCTGGCGATCGACGGCCTGCGCTCCCGCGACGGCGAGCCCGGCGAGCTGCGGGTGACCCTGCGGCCCGAGGGGGGCGCGGTGCGGGAGGTGGCCCGCCTCCGTCCCGACCGGGGCCCCGCTGTCGTCAAGCTGGAAGGAACGGGAACGGGGCCGGCGCGGCTCTCGCTCCTCGCCGTGGCGGAAAAGACGCCGTCGGGGAGCGGCCTGGTGCTGCGCCGGCCGGCCGTCGCCGCCCCCCCGGGCTCAGGAGCTCCGGCGGGCGCGCGGACCGCAGCCACGGCGGCCCCGGCCTCCCCGCGGCAGGCTGCCCCGGCGGCTGGCCGGCCGCCCAACGTAATCATCTACCTCGTGGACGCCCTGCGGGCCGACCACCTCGGCTGCTACGGCTATTCGCGGCCCGTCTCCCCGCGCATCGATGCCTTCGCCCGCGAGGCGGTGCTGTTCCGCCACACGGTGGCCCAGTCCTCGTGGACCCGGCCGTCCACCACCACCATCCTCACCGGCCTCTACCCGCGCACTCACAAGGTCAACAACATGCGGCACAAGCTCTCCGAGCAGGCCCTCACCCTGGCCGAGATGCTGCGGGCCAAGGGATACCGCACGGCGGGGTTCGTTACCAACTACAACGTATCGGCCCGCCACGGCCTGGGCCAGGGGTTCGAGACCTACAAGCTCCTCCCCTACGAGCACGGCACGGCGGCCGACGTCAACGCTGAGGCGGCCGGCTGGCTGGAGAACGGATGGACGAAGGACACCCCCTTCTTCCTCTACCTCCACACCCTCGAGCCGCACGCCCCCTACAACCCCGCGCCCGCCTTCCGGCAGCGTTTCGCCCCCGAGGTCCACGACGCGATCCTCTCCAAAATGGAAATCTTCCGCCTCCTCGAGCGCCGGAAGGTGGTCCCTACGCCGGAGATGCTCCGGAGCTTCCTCGACCTCTACGACGCCGAGATCGCCACCAACGACGCGGCCTTCGGCGACCTGATCGACCTTCTGGTCCGGCGCGGGCTCTGGGAGAATACCGTCATCGTCTTCATCTCCGACCACGGCGAGGAGTTCCTGGAGCACGGGAGCTGGCAGCACGGCAGCACCCTGCACAACGAGTTGCTGAACGTCCCCCTGATCGTGCGGGCCCCCGGGACCGGCCCCCGGGCCGTGCAGCGGCAGGTCCAGCAGGTGGACGTGGTGCCGACCGTCCTCGACCTCCTAGGCCTGCCCGTGCCGCCGGTCGTGGAAGGCCACAGCCTGGTCTCCTGGATGATCGGCGGCGCCCTCGACAGCGAGCCGGAGGCCGCGGCCTACTCCTGGCTCAGCCTGGATGGCTCCCGGCTGGCCGCGGTCACCACGCCCGCCTGGCGGCTGATCGACGACCGCGGCAACCACTCCCGCCGCTACCTCTACGACCGCCGGACCGATCCCGGCGAGCACCGCAACGTAGCCGACCAGCGAAAGGTGCGGCAGGGCTATCTATGGTCGCGCCTCCGGGCCGAGGAACGCCCCCGCAAGGGCGCTCTCCAGGCCGGCGAGGTTACCATGGACGCCGAGCTCCGCAAGCAGCTCCAGGCGCTCGGGTATCTGCGCTGAGCCAGCCCGTGCGCGCTCTCGGGGACAGGCTCCCGATGGCTGAGAACTGGTGCGGTGGGGACAGCCCCGTCGGCTTGTACCGGCGTTGGAGAGGGCTCTCATGAGGCAGGCTAGGCGCAGATGAATGAGCGCGAGTGGCACATCGGTGTGGTGGGCACCTTCGACCTCGAGAACTATGGTGACCTGCTCTTTCCCCTGATCGCTGAGGCAGAGCTTGCGGAGCGGCTCGGCTCGGTCAAGCTGCATCCATTTTCCTACCATGCCAGAACTCCTCCCGAGTGGCCGTACGAGGTCACCTCCGTGGCAGAGCTGGCACGGGGAACCGTCCCTCTCGACGGCCTGCTCGTCGGCGGTGGTTTCCTCATCCGTTTCGACAAGACGGTCGCTCCCGGATACGGACCGCCGACGTCCGCGATTCACCATCCCACGGGGTATTGGCTGACTCCTGCATTGATCGCTTTACAACGCGGGATTCCGGTGGCCTGGAATGCGCCCGGAATGCATTGCAATGAGATCCCGGCCTGGGCGGAGCCGCTCCTGAGGCTGGCGCTCGATCTCAGCGGCTACGTCGCGGTGCGCGACGCGCCGTCGCAAGCGGCACTGGCGGGCTTTACCGCCGCCAGCCGTATCACGGTCGTCCCCGATACCGCCTTTGGTCTTCCCCGTCTGCTCGAGGGGATGCCTTCCAGCGAGCTCACCCGCCTGCGCGATGCCGCGGGTCTGACGGGTCCCTACGTCGTCGTCCAGGCTGCGCTGGGGCTGGAGGCCTTTGCACGCTTCATCAAGAAGCACGCGGACCGGTTCCAGGGCCTGCGTTTTCTGGCCTTGCCGGTCGGCCCGGTGCTCGGCGACGATCCGGCGATTCTCGAAAGGGATCTGCCGGAGGTCGTCCGCCTGCCCTCGTGGCCGCATCCGCTGCTGCTGGCGGAGCTGATCAGCCAGGCGGAGGCGGTCGTCGGCCACAGTTATCACCTGGCGATCACCGCGCTGGCCGCCGGCGTGCCCGCCTTCACGACGCAAGACCTCTCTCGGGGAAAGTACTCTGCCCTGGCGGGCTTGGGAACGATTTTCCAACTGCCCGCCGAAGGCCATCTGGATCCGGACTGGTTTCTTGCGCGGCTGGGGAGGGCTGCCCCTTCGGGGACCGTGCGTGCTACGCTCGATTCGCTCGCGGAACATTGGGATCGCGTCGCGGAGGTTCTGAGGACCGGACCCATCGGACCGCAGCCGGCGCTCAACCGATTCTGGCAAGAGCTGCCAGGATTGCTGGAGAGTCCTGCCGCGGCGGTTGAGGCTTTGGAGAAGGCTTGCGCGGAAAAAGAACGCATAAAGGAACGCATAAAGGAACGCATAGAAGAGCAGAGCCGGCTCTTGGCTCTGGCTCGCGCGCAGATCGCGGTGCGCGACCAGCGGGTGGCGGCGCTTGGTAACTCGAACTCATGGAAACTCACCGCTCCGCTTCGATTCTTCGGACGCCGGCTGAGGAGTACGACAACGGGACGAAACATGATCAACTGGAGTCAGATCACACAGTGCAAGTTGGAGAACGAGCCCTACCAATGGGCCGTGATTGGCGACCTGTTCTCGCCCAAAGACGCGGCGGACCTGGCAGCTTCCTATCCTCGCGACCACTTCAAGACGCTCTCGGCCCGCGGTGGAGAAAAGGACTACGACTACGATGCGCGTAACCTGATCGGGATGGGGGCCGATACCGCCTCCTACCCCGAGGAGCTGAGCGATGCCTGGCGGGGCTTTGCGAACGATCTGCTTTCGCCCGAATACCGTTCGACCCTGTCGCTGCTGATCGGGCGCGATCTGACGGATGCGCCGCTCGAGGTGAACGTCTTCCACTTCGGACCTGGGGCCTCGCTGGGCCCGCATCCCGACCTGTCGGACAAGATCGTCACGCACGTGTTCTACTTCAATAAATCGTGGAACAAGGGAGATGGAGGCTGCCTGGGCATCCTGCGTTCCCCCGATGCGGCGGACATCGTGGAAGAGGTCGCGCCCATCGTCGGCAACTCCGCCGTGATCGTGCGCTCCGACAACTCCTGGCACGCGGTCTCGCCGGTGGTGCGCGACAGCCCGATCTCGCGGCGCAGCGTGACGGTGACGTTCTATCGCCCCGGCTCTTTGAGCTCCATGTGGCCGGCCGGTGACACGACGCCGCTGCACCGTTATGGGGAGGCGGGGCCCAAGGCTGAACCCGACCCTCCCGTGACGGCGGACACGCGCTGGTGGCGCCGCCTCATGCCGCGGAGGGCGTAAGGAAGCCGCGCACCAGAAAAGCCAATTAAGGACGTAAAGGACATCAAGGACAGCAAGGACGAGAAAGCCCCGGTCCCGGCGCTGTCCTTTTCGTCCTTGATGTCCTTGATGTCCTTGCCGTTCTTTACGTCCTTCTCTTGGCCTTACGCGTCCTTCGGCTTGACGTTGTACCCCCGCTCCCCGAAAGGCATGAGCTGATCGAGCCACAACTCCTCGAGCGCCTTGAGGTCGCCGGCCGGATTATAGGCAGGCTTGCCCAAGAAAACGCCTGAGCCAATCGACCGCCTCCCGCATCGCCGTCCCCCAGTCCTCCGCGCTCATCAAATGGGGAGCGCCCGGGATCTCCAGATAGCGGAGGCGCTCGGGGGCGCTGCGATAGTGAGGTTCAAGAGTGCGGTGGAAGGCGCGGGCGCTGGCCGGGGGGACGTTGCCGTCCTTCTCCCCGGTGATCGAGAGAAGAGCGACAGGGAAGAAGCCCTCGGGACGCTGATGCGGGCTGTTGGGGTGGCGCCACTCGGGCGAGCCCACGAGGGCGACGGCAGCTCGAAGGCGAGGCTCGGCGAGGATCGCGCCATAGGTGATGTGGGCGCCCATGGAGATGCCGAAGATGGCGAACCGTTCGGGATCAGCGAGGCCGGTCTCCGCCAGGGCGTCCAGGATCGCCGGCACCTCGGCTACCGTCTCTGCCACCAGGGAAAATAGAAGAGGCTCGATCTCCTGCCGGGACCCCGCGAAGCGTTCCCCGAAATCCGGAAGCCGGCGCTCGCCATGTCCCGCGGCGTCGATCCCCACGGCGAGGAAGCCCGCCTCCGCCAGAGTCACCAGTTCCTTCTGCTGGATGTCCTTGTCCGCGCCAAGACCGTGGTAGACGAGGACGGTGGGGAGGGGGAGCGGGAGATCCTCCTGGCGGACCAGGAGGGCGGGTGCGGGACCCAGGCGCGTGCGGTCGAAGAGGGCCATGAGGAGAGATCGTACCCTTTCCTTCAGTTGGACCCGTGAATCACGGTCCGCGACCCGCGGGTCAAGAAGCCGGACCCGTGGGTGGTCGTGCCCTAACTCAATGTGGGTGGTGATCGGCTGAATCGTGCTGTTACTGACTCCGCCGAGATCCAGCGTCTCCTATCCCGCCACAATGAGTTAGGCATTACTTCAAGGTGAGCTAGAATGCCCAGGCCGGGGATGGTCCCCTGGCGCTACCAGGAGACATCCATGAAGAAGCAGGTCAAGAAGATGGTGCTGTCGAAGGAGACGCTGAGGAACCTGGAGACAAAGGGGGAACTGGCAAGAGTGGCAGGAGGGGCTTCTGCTTATGCGTGCACCGAAAGCGTCTGCTGCAGCGGTATACAAACCTGTAATTGCCCTGGGACCACCGGCACGTCGAGGTACTGCTGACCATATCGCGGCAGGTGAAGCGGGCCAACCCGCTCCACCTGCCCCCTCTCCCCGCACCATCCACATTGAGTTAGGACACGACCACCCGTGGGTCCGAGCTCGCAATTCGTGGGTCAAAGAGCGGGACCCGTGGGTCCGATCTTCCAAATTCCGTAGGCCGCCGCCCGCGATCTCTGCCGGCCATCCCGCTTCGAGCCAGGGAACGTCCGGACGGCGGGTCGGCTTGCCGGCTGGACTTCGGGCGCTCCCTCCTGACTTCCCCCGGTGACCGGGGAAGGATCAGATTTTTTTCTCTCGCCGGGCCGCGCATTTTACAGCAGAAACGGTTTCTTTAGGATCGCTCTCAGGAATCCGCGCCGCGACGCGTTTCCCCCGGCGGCCAGAGGGACGCCAGGAGGTGGATGACGAGAGGGACCAGGGCGACGAGGAGGAGGCCCAGGGTCTTGGCGGAGATCTCTTGCTCCCGCCGGACCTCCTCGAGGTCCCGGCGGAGGGCGCGGTCGGAGCGCTCCATCTGGCTCGCCAGGGCGTCGAGGCTGGCCCGGAAGCGGGTCCGGGCGGCCTCTTGGGCATCCGCGGAGGCGAGGACCTGCTGGAGCACGCGGCCTTCGCCGGACTCGCCCCGGCGCAGCACCGCGTTGGGGAGCGGCTGATCGCCGGGCTGTCCCGTGGTTCCACCCTTCGTGAGCTCCGCGCGGAGCTCGGTGAGGATCTCGACCTTCAGGCGGGTACGGGCCGCTCCCAGCGCCTCCTCCAGCCGCACGGCCGCGAGCCGGTCCTGCTCCTCCCGCGATCTCCGCTCGAAAATCTGGACATACAGGGCCATCGCCGTGGCCATCAAGGCGACCACGGAAAGAGCGACCTTCCAGGCACGTCCCATCGATCGTTTCCGCATGCGTTTCTCCTGGCGGCCGGGCTATTGAGGTGGGATAGTGGGAGGATGCTGGCTGGCGCGAATCGCGTTGACGATATGGCGGATGTCGTAGCCGATGACGATCCCCGAGTTGGCCCGCGTGTACAGGTCGTTGTAGGCCCGCGCCTCGGGATTGCCAAGGTCCTTCTGCCGGAGCACCGGCAGCGCCTCGTTCCGGTATCCGCGCACGACTCCGGCGACGCGGAAGCCGCGGCTCGCGGAATGCCAGAACACGATAGGACCGCCGGAGAAGCCCGGGTTGTTCTGGCCGTCGAGATAGAGGATGCTCGCCTCCGGGTCGCGATCGTCCACGGCCGAGACGATCCCGCTCTTCAGGAAGGGGATCTCGCCAAATCCAGGCGGCACCGGCGTGACCCCCGAGGTCCCCAGGCCATCGGGGAAGCCGAGGAAATAGACCTGCTGGCCGAGCGCCAGCCCTCCGGAGGACGGCTCGAGAGGGAAGGTGACGGTGACCGCCCGGCCGAGATCGAGGGCCGCGATGTCCACGGCTTCCCGGGACGGATAGATGGCGCGCGCCCGGTTCCGGCTCCATTTGCCGCCAATCCAGAGCTCGATTTCCCCCTCGCTGCCGAAGCCGGTCAGAAGATGCCGGGCGGTGATCAGGTACTGCTTCCCGCCGACCTCGATCGTGAACGCCGACCCCGTCGAGGTGGCGGTCCGGATCCGCAGGAGGCGGTAGAGCACGTTGGACGTCGGAATCTGCGCCCATGCGGCGGCACTGGCCAGCCATCCCGCCAGCAGGAGGGTGGTGAAGAGGGCCGTCTTCTGGCGTCGATCCGCGTTCATTCCCGGCGGGTGGGCTGCAAGACCCGCGCCGGAGGCGAGAGCTTGCCGGAGCCTGCGCTCAGGGCTCTGCTACACTGCCTTCAGACATGGTAACGAAGAAGAGACCGTCGCCCCGCCCGAAACGCTCGTCCGCCCAAGACACTCCACCGCAGTCCCCCGCCCAGCCGGAGCCGGCAGGCGACTCTCCCCAGAAGGTTTTTCCGATCGTCGGCATCGGAGCCTCCGCCGGCGGGCTCGAGGCTTTCCGGCAGTTGCTGCAGAACCTGCCCGCGGACACCGGCGCCGCCTTCGTGCTCGTGCAGCACCTGTCCCCTACGCACGAGAGCATCCTGGCCGGCCTTCTCGCCCGCTCGACCGCGATGCCGGTGGGCGAGGCGCTGGACGTCGAGAAGATCGAGCCCGACCACGTCTACGTGATCCCGTCCCACATGGACCTGGCGATCACGGATGGACACCTGAAGCTCCTGCCGCGAACGACGCCCCCCGACCGGCACATGCCGATCGACCTCTTCTTCCGTACACTGGCGGAGGTCCGGGGCAGCCAGGCCATCGGCGTGGTCCTCTCGGGCACCGCCTCCGACGGCACCCTGGGGCTCAAGGCGATCAAGGCCGCCGGCGGCATCTGCCTGGCGCAGGACCCGCAATCCGCCGCCTTCGATGGCATGCCGCGCAGCGCCATCGCCGGAGGGTGTGTCGATGCGATCCTGCCTCCCGACGGGCTCGCCCGCGAGATCGCGCGGCTGGCCAGCGGCTCCTACCTCCGGGAGCCCGGTGAAGAGTCGACGCACGAGGTGCTGCTCGACGCCGAGAAGAGCGCCCTCGAAACGATTTTCGCGGTGCTGAGGAAGGCCACGGGAAAGGATCTCGCCGGGTACAAGAAGCCGACGCTTCTGCGCCGCATCCGGCGGCGCATGGCGCTGCACCAGATCGACGGGATCGCGGACTACGCCGGATATCTCGAGGGCCACCCGGACGAGGTACAGGAGCTGTACCAGGACCTGCTGATCAACGTCACCTCGTTCTTCCGCGATCCGGAGATCTTCGCGGCCTTGCGGCGGGACGTGTTCCCGCGGTTGTTGCGGGACCGCGCCGCCGACGCGCCGGTCAGGGTCTGGGTGCCGGGCTGCTCGACGGGCGAGGAGGCGTACTCGATCGCCATCTGCCTGCTGGAGAGCCTCGACGACCTTGCGGCCAGCCCGCCCATCCAGATCTTCGGCACGGACGTCCGTGACGGCGCCGTCGACAAGGCGCGGGCCGGGATCTACCTGGAGAACATCGCCTCCGACGTCTCGCCTGAGCGGCTGGCGCGCTTCTTCGCCAAGGTGGACGGCACCTTCCAGGTCAGCAAGACCGTCCGCGACCTCTGCGTCTTCGCCCGCCACGACCTGATCCGGGATCCGCCCTTTTCCCATCTCGACTTCATCAGTTGCCGCAACGTCCTCATCTACCTCGAGCCGGGCGTGCAGCGGCGGGTGATGGCCAACTTCCGCTACGCCTTGAATCCCACGGGTTTTCTCGTCCTGGGGAGCTCGGAGACGATCGTCGCGTCGTCCGACCTGTTCCTGCCGGTGGACCGCGAGCACAAGGTCTTCGCGCCGATCGGGACGGTGGCCCGCACCAGGCTCGGCTCCGGCGCGGGCACCTACATGGGGGGAGCCGTCTTCGGTGCCCGGGCGGGCGCCGTCGCCGGCGAAGCCGGAGAGCGCGGCGAAGTGCAGCGGGAGGCCGACCGGATCCTCCTCAGCCGGTACGTCCCGGCGGGCGTGCTTGTCGACGAGAAGCTGGAGATCCTGCAATTCCGCGGCGACCCGCACCTCTACGTCGAGCACGGGTCCGGCGACGCGAGCCTCAGCCTGCCCCGGATGATCCAGAAGGGGCTGCTGGCCGGGTTGCGCGAGCTCATCCAGGAGGCCAGGGCCACCCGCGCGCCCGTCCGCCGGCAGGGCCTCACGTTCCGCCACGGGGAGCGTTTCCGCAGCGTCGACATCGAGGCCGTCCCGGTCCAGGCGCGCTCCGCGGGAAAGCTCTGCTTCCTCGTCCTCTTCGCGGAGACCCCGGCGGCCATCGTTTCGCCGGAACCGGCGCAATTCTCGCCGAACCTGCCCAGGCGGGAGACGGACCGCCAGATCGACCAGTTGGAGCGGGAGCTGGCGACGACCCAGCAGTATCTCCAGGCCGTCATCGAGGACCAGGGCACGGCCAACGAAGAGCTGCAGGGCGCCAACGAGGAGATCCTCTCCAGCAACGAGGAGCTGCAGAGCCTCAACGAGGAGCTGGAGACCGCCAAGGAAGAGCTGCAGTCGGGCAACGAAGAGCTGAGCACGCTGAACGAAGAACTGCAGAACCGCAACCTGGAGCTGGGTCAGCTCGGCGACGACCTGGTCAACCTGTTCTCCGGGCTCCACATCCCGGTGGTCCTGCTGAGCCCGGAGCTGCGCCTGCGCCGCTTCACCCCCGCGGCCGCGCGGCTGATGAACCTCCTCCCCACGGATGTCAACCGGCCGCTGAGCGACATCCGGCCCAACTTCGACCTGCCCAGCCTCGAGGTTGTGATCCTGGCGGCGATCGAGACCGTCACCCAGATCGAGCGGGAAGTGCAGGACCGCCAGGGGTGCTGGTACTCGCTGCGCATCCGGCCCTACAAGACCCGGGACAACCGGATCGACGGCGCGGTGATGGTCCTGGTGGACATCGATGCCCTGAAGCGCGCCGCCGAACAGGTCGCTGAGGCCCGCGATTTCGCGGACGCCATCATCGAGACGGTGCGCGATCCCCTCCTCGTGCTGGACGGGGAGCTGCGGGTGGAGAGGGCGAACCGCAACTTCTACGACATCTTCCGGGTGAGGCGTGAGGAGACCGAGGGGCAGTTCCTCTACGATCTGGGCAACCGCCAGTGGAGCATCCCGGCGCTGCGCGAGGCGCTGCGGTCCATCCTCGCCGGGGACCGCCTCAATGAAAACCGCGAGCTCCAGGGCTTCGAGGTCGAGCACGAATTCCCGGAGATCGGCCGCCGGACGATGGTGCTGAACGCGCGCCGGGTCTGGCGGGACGGGCGCGGAGCGGAGAAGATCCTGGTCGCCATGGAGGACCGGACGGAGGTCAAGAAAGTGGAGAAGGAGCGCGCCCTGCTGGTTGCCCGCGAGCAGCGGGTGGCCCGCCAGGCCGAGGTGGCCAGCCGGCTCAAGGACGAGTTCCTGGCGACGGTCTCCCACGAGCTGCGCGGCCCTTTGAGCGCCATGGCCGGGTGGGTTCACGTGCTGGCGACGGACAAGGTGGACGCGGCGACCGCCGCCCGCGGGCTGGCGGCGATCCAGCGCAACGTCCAGGCGCAGGCGCGGCTCGTCGAGGACCTGCTGGACGCCGCCCGGATCACGACCGGCAAGCTGCGCCTGACTCCTCTCCTGATCGACCTGCTGCCGGTGGTCGAGGAGGCCGTCGAGACCTTGCGCGTGGCGGCCGACGCCAAGGGGATTGCCCTCGAGCTCACGCACGACGACGCGGTCACCACCGTCCTGGGCGATCCGGACCGTTTGCAGCAGGTCGCCTGGAACCTGATCTCGAACGCCGTGAAGTTCACGCCGCGCGATGGCCGCGTCGAAGTCTGGCTGGGCCGGGTGGAGAACTTCGTGCAGCTCCGGGTCCGCGACACCGGCCAGGGCATCGGTGCCGAATTCCTCCCCTCCGTCTTCAAGCGCTTCCGCCAGGAGGAGAGCACCCATTCCCGGAGCCAGACCGGGCTCGGCCTCGGGCTGTCCATCGTGCGGCACCTCGTCGAGCTGCACGGCGGCAAGGCGTCGGCGGCGAGCGCGGGAGAGGGCCAGGGGGCGACGTTCACGGTGGCTCTCCCCGTGCCGGCGATCCTCATGGCGGAGCCGCAGGACGGGCAGCCGGCGAGGTTTGAACCCCTGGACGGCGGACGGCGGCCGCTCTCGGGTCTGCGCCTGCTGGTGGTGGAGGACGAGGAGACCGGCCGGGAAATGCTCACCAAGCTGCTCGAACAGTACGGCGCCGAAGTGGTCGCCGCTGCCTCGGCGACCGAGGCCCTGGCGGCGCTGGATCGCGGCGTTCCGGATGTGCTGTTGAGCGACATCGGCATGCCGGGGGAGAGCGGCTACGACCTGCTGCGCCGGGTGCGCGCGCTCCCCGTCGAGCGCGGCGGCCGGGTTCCGGCCCTCGCCTTCACCGCCTACTCCTCCAATCAGGACCGCCTGGACTCTCTCGACGCCGGCTTCCAGGCCCACCTCGCCAAGCCGACCGACCCCGCCCGTCTGGTCGCGATGATCACCGCGCTCGTCCAGCGGGCGGACTGAGCCCATCATGCAGGCGCCCATGGAGATTCCGAAGAGGGCGAACCGTTCGGGATTGGCGAGCCCGGTCTCCGCCAGGGCGTGATCGCTCCCGCCTTTTTTAGCAGGGGTTTGGAGCACCGGCGCAAGCGGGCTCAGATCATCAGATCGCCGCCATTGATATCCAGGGATGCCCCAGTGATATAGCCGGCCTGCTCGGAGGCCAGAAAGCAGATCAGGTCGGCGACTTCGGTGGCCGTGCCGAGGCGCTGGATGGGGAAGGAGCGCGCGTAGGCCGCGAGATCGCCGGGCGTCGCGTGCTCGCGCGTCAGCTCGGTGTCGATGAGGCCGGGGCAGACCGCGTTGACCGTGATGCCGAAGGGCCCGAGCTCCTTGGCCGCGGCGCGGGTGAGCCCAAGGAGGCCCGCCTTGGAGGCGGTGTAGTGGGCACCGCCCAGCGTGCTCACGCTCTTGCCAGCCGTGGAGGAGAGGTTGACGACGCGACCGTATCCTTGGACTTTCATGGCCGGGACCACCGCCTGCGTGCAGAGGAAGGCGGCGGTGAGATTGACGTCGAGCGCGCGCCGCCATTCCTCTTCGGAGATCTGCTCGAAGCGTGTCGAGTAGGCGGCGGCCGCGTTGTTCACCAGGATGTCCAGCCGGCCGAAGCGGTCGAGAACCTTGTCCACGATAGCTCGCACCGTCGCCGAGCTGGCGATATCCCCCAGGAGCACCAGGACGTCCTCGCCCAGATCGCGCGCGAGCGCCTCCGCCTGCTCGGGCCGGCGGACGTTGACCGCGACCCGGGCGCCCCCCGCCAGCAGTCGCTCGGCCGTGGCGCGTCCGAGACCGCGGGCGGCGCCGGTGACGAGCGCGACCCGCCCGGAGAGCGCCGTGGGCGTCGGGTGCTGATCCGTTGGCTCGATCATGGAATTTACCCCCGCTAAGGCCCGAGCGTATAAGAGTCAAGGGTCTATCTGAAATCCGCGGAGCCGGTGGTGGACCTCCGTGGCACTCCGCGATCTCACCCTGCTTGAAGGGGAAGATTGAATTAGCTATTCTAGCCAGATGAAGAGAGCCACCCTGACCGATACCAAGAACAACCTGAGCGCGCTCGTCGACCAGGTGCAGCACGGCGAAACGATCCTCATCCTCGACCGGGGGCGTCCGGTCGCGCGTCTGGAATCCGTGCGAGGGGATGGGGACGACCCCGAGGGTCGTCTTGCCCGGCTGGAACGTCAGGGTCTGCTGCGCCGGGCCTCCGCTCCGCTCCCTCGTGAGATCCTGATGGCGAAACCGCCTAGGCCGTCTGAAGGCACGAGTGCCCTCGAAGCCCTTCTCGCCGAGCGCAGGGACGGCCGGTGAAGTTCTGGGACAGCTCGGCCCTGGTGCCTTTGCTGGTCGAGGAAGAGGCCACGGTTCCGATCCGGGATCTTTTCCTCAGCGAGCCGGGGATGATCGCCTGGTGGGGTACACCCGTCGAGTGCGCCTCGGCCGTCTCTCGTCTGGAACGAGAGGGTCACCTCTCTCCCCAAGCCACGACCGAGGCCCTCGAACGGCTGGATGCCCTCGCCCGGCACTGGCACCGGATCGAGCCGGTAGAAGACGTTCTCGAGACCGCCCGGCGCCTCCTCCGGGTTCATCCTCTCCGTGCCGCCGACTCCCTCCAACTCGCCGCCGCCTTCCTGGCGTCCGAGGGAAGACCCTCGACGCTGGAGTTCGTCTGCCTCGACGACCGGCTGGTGATCGCAGCCCAGCGCGAGGGGTTCCCGGTGCGTGATCGTTCCCGCCTATAGCTCCGCCCGCCCTGAAATAACAGCGAAGGAGAGCATCTGAAAGGTTATACTACGAGCTACATCGAAGGTATGAGGAAGAACCGGTGCAGCTCGGATTGTACCCAATGAAACTCGAAGATAGTGCCAAGGGAAGGCTTGTTCAGACGTTCAAATTTCTGAAGGAGCTGAATGAGCTGCGGAATCCAGTTCCGCGCGATATTTCGGGCTACGCTGAGGTGCTGAGACTAGATTCCTGGCCGGCACATCCGTGCATTACGGTATGGCACGGCGATCGCCAGGAAGAGGACGGCGAGGAGAGCGGCGAGCCGGGGGTGGAACCGCTCATCCGGATACAGCGCGCGGGCTTGACTTCGTGCCCGAAGCCGCCAGAGATCCTAGAGGGTTGGCTGAAGCCGGGCTGGCAAGCCGCCGAGCTTGAAGCTACGGTGCTCCCGTCTCGGAACTTTCCCGATAAGGAGAAAGGGAGTATCACCGTCGATTTCGCCGCGGATGAGGAACGCGTCCGGGAGCTGAATGCATGGACGGAGACACGGTCGAAATGGGCGATGGCGGAGCGCCCGGCCATCCTGGCGCGGCAGCTTTTCGAGAAGATTCACGCGCTCTGGACGACGATGCAGAGAGAGGGCGGCCGGGTGGAACTCGTGCTCGCGGATGGGATGCTCAGCGTGGCGGAGCACTTCATCCGGCACCCCGTGCTGACGCAGAGGGTAAACCTTGAGTTCGAGCCGTCAACACCGGAGTTTCGGTTCAACACCGGGACCGAGCCGGTGGATTTGTATCGGGCTTTGCTACGGCTGGTACCTTCCATCGAAGGGGGAATGATTGCCCACTTTGTCAAGGAATTGGAGACGCAGCCGGTGGAGCCTCTCGGCGGGAGAAGCACGGAAGGCTTCCTCCGCCGGCTGGTCCATGGACTCTTCAATGATGGCGAGTTCCACGAAGGGAAGGCAACCGGTGGGGTGGCCGGCCGCCCGAACATTCGGCGGGAGCCAGTGATTTTTCTCCGACCCCGTACGGCTGGGCTGAGCACCACCCTGGATTACATCCTCGAGGATCTGGAGAGTGGGGACAAAAAGATTCCCGAAGGACTGTCGCGCATTGTCGGCGTGGAAACTGGCGAGGCGGAGCCCTTGCCAGGCGGCATGGACGAAGGCATTCCGAGAACGCCAACGGGGCCGGAGCCGGACATCCTGTTCAGCAAGCCCGCCAACGAAGAGCAGTATGCAATCGCTGCGCGGCTCACCAAAGCGAAGGCGGTATTGGTGCAGGGACCGCCAGGGACGGGTAAGACGCACACCATTGCGAATCTGCTCGGCCACTTGCTCGCACAGGGCAAGACGGTCCTCGTAACCGCGCATACGACAAAGGCACTGCGGGTGCTACGGCGGCAGGTGGACGAGGCACTCCAGCCCTTATGTCTTAGCGTGCTGGAAGGCGACGCCGAAAGTCAGGCTCAATTATCTCGCGCGGCGCAGCACATCGCCGATCGGCTTTCGCGTTCCGATGCCGCCAGCCTGCGGCAAGAGGCTGGACTGTTGCGTGAAAAGCGGCGGAAGTTGCTGGCTGTCGCCGAGTCGCTGCGGAGGCAACTTCGCGACGCGCGATTCAGCGAGATCGAGGAAGTGGTGCTGGGTGGTGTGGGGATGAGTCCCATTGAGGTTGCGAAGCGCTTGAAAGTGGACGGAGAGCGCGATGGGTGGATTCCCGGTCCGCTTCAACCCGGCACTCTTTGCCCCCTGACCGAGTTGGAAGTGCGCCATCTCTATAACTCCCAAGGCATCCTTACGCCATCGGACGAGGGGCAACTCTCAGTATCGCAGCCGGCGCTTGCGGAGTTGGTGACGCCGGTCGATTTTCGGCGGCTCGCCACTGAACAGGCGATGGCTGACTCGCGTGCCCGAGCACATCGCCCAGAGCTTTGGACGGGAGCCGCCGCGGCGGGCTACTCGGCGGCGCAACTTCAACAGCTCCATCACCGTGTTCAGCAGTCGGCGGCAATCCTTGCCGAGCAGGAGAGCTGGCTTCGCGAAGTCTTGTTTGCCGGATGGAGGGGGGGCGGGCTGCGGGAGGGATGGCAAGATCTGCTCGATGCCCTGAAGGCCCTCGTCAGCGAGGCTGGCGCGGCTTACCGTCTTGTCACGGCCCTTGGGCCAGAGCTGCCGGCAGATTGCCCAGTGGATGAGAGCGCGGCAACGCTCGATGAGATCATGGCGTTTCTCGAAGCGGGTGGCTCCTTCGGCCTCAAGACCAGGCTGACGAGGCGCGGCTGGCACCAGTTCCTTGAAGCCTGCCGTGTCGAAGGCCGCGCACCTCGAACGATGGACGACTTCCGCGCGTTGCAGGCGGTCGCTCAATTGGAACTAAATCGGACGCGTTTCACCTCCCGGTGGCGCCGAGCCGTGGAGAGCCTTGAGGGGCCAACCGTCGAGAGTCTCGGGCGATTGCCCGAGCGCACAGCGGAGAGCTACGCGGTTGAAATTCGAACCCGGCTCGAATGGCGAGTGACCACTTGGGAGCCGCTGGTCGGCGAATTGCGAAAAGCAGGCTTTCATTGGGATGCATGGCTGGCGGCCCATCCGCCCGTACCTGGCGAGCACGGAGAGCTCGCGCGCGTTCAGCATGCCGTTGCTCAAGGATTGGCGGAGATTGTGGAAGCTCAAGCCGCGCTGCTGCTGCAGACTGAATTGTCGGCTGCTCTGCAAGCTCAGCGAACTTATCTGTCGGGCTATCCAGAGAGTGATGCCGCGTCGGTGCTGCTGCACGCACAGCATGCGTGGAATACGGAGGACTACGAGGAAGCCTGCCGCGAGCTCGCCCGCCTCGAAGGCCTGCGCGACACCTATGACAGCCGTCTCGCTCTGCTCGCGAAGCTTGAATCAGCGGCACCCGAATGGGTGCGCGTCATTGCGCACCGTTGCAAACCGCACCATTCTTCTCAGCCACCAGGCGATGCGGTCGCGGCGTGGCGCTGGCGGCAGTGGCAGCAGGAGCTGGACCGGCGCGCGTCCGTTTCGATGACCCAGTTGCAAGAGCAGCTCGATAGAGCGGAGAATGATTTGCGGCAAGCGGCAACGCAGATCATCGAGCACGAGACCTGGGCGGCACAACGCGAGCGGACTGGGCTGCAAACCCAGCAGGCGCTAATGGGATTCGTCCAGACTCTCCGTAAGATCGGCAAAGGGACTGGCACGCGTGCGCCAGAGCTCCTGCGTCAAGCGCGGCAGCTGCTTGCTTCCGCGCGCCGTGCGGTGCCCGTCTGGATCATGCCGCTCAGTCGGGTTTATGAGAGCTTTGACCCCCGCGAGACGAGATTCGATGTGGTGATTATAGACGAGGCGAGCCAGAGCGATGTGACCGCGCTCGCGGCGCTTTACCTTGGCCATGAGCTTGTCGTGGTTGGAGACAAAGAACAAGTGACGCCCGACGCCGTCGGCCAGAAAGTGGCGGATGTGCAGCGTCTTATTTCCACCGACCTTCAGGGTATCCCCAACAGCCATCTCTACGATGGGCAGACTTCAATCTACAACCTTGCGGAAACGGCGTTCGGCGGCGTGGTGGCACTACGGGAACACTTCCGCTGCGTGCCAGAGATCATTCAGTTCAGCAACCATCTCTCCTACGGTGGAACAATTCGACCCTTACGAGAGCCACTTGCCGCCAGCGTACGGCCGCCTTTGATCGCGCATCGGGTGTATGGATTCCGGACGGCCGGTGGAAAAACGAACGAAGTGGAAGCGGAGGAAGTCGCCTCTCTCGTCATCGCGTGCCTGAATGACTCAGCGTATGCGCTAAATGAGGCGGGATATCCAACGAGCTTTGGAGTGATCTCACTGCTGGGTGATGAGCAGGCACTGCTGATCGAGAACATCCTTCGGCTTCGTCTCTCGCCGGATGTTGTTGCGAAGCACAGGCTGCTCTGCGGCAACGCCGCTCAATTCCAGGGGGACGAGCGTGACGTTATCTTTCTTTCGATGGTGGACGGCCCACCCGACAATGGGCAGCATATCTATCGCGACGCTGGGCCGCAAGATGTGTTCAAGAAACGTTATAACGTGGCGATAAGCCGCGCGCGCAATCAGCTCTGGGTGGTTCATTCACTCGACCCGGATACGCATTTGAAGAGTGGCGACTTACGCCGGCGGCTCATCGAGCATGCTCGCGATCCGCAGGCTCTTCTGCGTGTCATGGAGGAACAGGGACGTCGAACGGACTCGGTGTTTGAAAAGCTCGTGCTGGATCGTCTTCTCGCCGCTGGTTATCGAGTCCGGCCGCAATGGGCGGTCGGCGCTTATCGCATCGATCTTGTGGTCGAAGGTCAGGCCCGCCGTCTCGCCGTAGAGTGTGATGGGGAGCGTTGGCACACGCCGGAGCAACTAAACCGCGACCTCGAGCGCCAGGCCGTTCTCGAGCGCCTGGGCTGGGTCTTTATTCGTATCCGCGGCAGCTTGTTTTTCAGAGACCCGGATGCCGCCATGGCCCCGGTATTTGTGAAGCTGAAGCACCTCGGCATAGAACCTGTTGGGAGCGTCTCTCTACAAGAGATCAATGATCCTGATGCGACGGTTGAACGGATCAGGCGCCAAGCCGAGGCAATACGCAGGGGGTGGATGGAAGAGAAAGCATCCGCGGCGGCTTAAATGCCGTTAGAGCACCTAACAAACTCGGTCTCACACTTAGGGGAGGGGACAAGCCCCTCCCCTACGTACGTAGACGAGTTTTATTAGGTGCTCTTAATTCCCTACGACGGCCCAACCGTATAAGCGATCACATAATCCCCGAGCGGCGCGACCGGCAATCCGTGGCCGCCGGCAGAGATCACCACGTATTGCTTGCCGTCGGGGCCGCGGTAGGTCATCGGCATGGAGCGGGCGCTGGTGGGGAGGTCGGCTTTCCAGAGCTCTTTGCCGGTGGCGACGTCGAGGGCGCGGAAGGCGCGGTCGACTGTGCCGGCCATGAAGACGAGGCCGCCGGCGGTGACGATGGGGCCGCCGAGGGAGATCGCGCCGTGCTCCGCGGGGGGCTGGGGGCTGGCGCCCATCTGGGGCATCTGGCCGATCGGCACGGTCCACTTCACGGCCCCGGTGTCGGCGTCGATCGCGTTCAGCGTGCCCCAGGGGGGCGGCGTGCACGGCCAGCCTCCCGGCGCGAGGAGCATGCGGCGGGCCATGCCGTAGGGTGTCCCGGTCTGGCGGGCGAACTCCCACCCGCCTGCCAGGGTGCGGCCAGGGCTCTCCCGCTCGCGATCGTAATCGGCGCGGGGGATCAGGCGAACCTGCGCGAACAGGTTGTTGATCGGAATCAGCAGCAGGCGGTTGGCGGGATCGTAGGCGGCGCCGCTCCAGGCCATGCCGCCGACGTTGCCCGGCGTCATCAGCGTTCCGCGCAGGCTGGGCGGCGTGAAAACCCCTTCGGAGCGCAGCTTGGCGATCTCCTCGCGGCACCACTTGCGATCGGATTCGGAGCCCTGGATCTCGTCGACGTTCAGCGTCTGCCGCGCCAGCGGGCGGGGGAGCACGGGGAACGGCTGCGTGGGCGACGTGGCTTCGCCCGCGATGTCGCTTTTCGGCACCGGCCGCTCCTCGACTCCGAAGACGGGCTCGCCGGTCTCGCGGTTCAGAATAAAAAAGTTTCCATTCTTGGAGCCGACGCCGACCGCGGGAATCGTCTTGCCCGCGCGGTGGACGTCGAACAGCACCGGCGGCGAGGCGACGTCGTAATCCCAGAGGTCGTGGTGCACGACCTGGAAGGACCAGACGCGCTTGCCGGTGTCGGCTCGCAGGGCCACGATGGAGTTCGCGTAGCGGTTGTCGCCCAGCCGCTCGCCGCCGTAATAATCGGGGCTGGGGCTGCCGGTGGGGATGAACACCAGGTTGCGCTCGGGGTCGGCGGCGATCACCGACCAGGCGTTGGCGGCGCCGGTGCGCTTCGCGCTGCCGTTCTTCCAGTTCCCGGCGGCGGGGTCTTTCGGGTCCTGCGGAATCGGATCCCAGGTCCACTTCAGCTTGCCGGTGACGGCGTCGAAGCCACGGACCTCGCCGCTCGGCTGGCCGATGGAGCCGTTGTCGGCGATGCCGGAGCCGACCACGATCATGTTGCCGATGACCGCCGGTGGCGAGGTCTCCTCGTAGTCGGAGAAGTGGTGAGCGTCCGGCGCGATGCGCAGGCCGCGGCGGAGGTCGACGCCGCCGTTCGCGCCGAAGTCGGGGCAGGGCTTGCCGGTGGCGGCGTCGACCGCGATCAGGCGCGCGTCGATGGTGGCGATAAAGATCCGGCGCTGGCCGGCCGGCGACTTCCAGGTGGAGACGCCACGGCTGGCGAAGTCGCCGTAGCCGGCGTCTTTATCGATCTTGGCGTCGTACGCCCAGCGCTGCTGTCCAGTGACCGGATCGAGCGCCAGGATGCGGCCGAGCGGCGTCGAGAGGTAGAGCGTGCCGTCGACGTAGATCGGCGTCGCCTCGAAGGCGGTGGGCCTGGAATCCTTGGGCTGGTAGGCATCACCGGTGCGGAAGGTCCAGGCGACCTTGAGCGTCCGGACGTTGCCGCGGTCGATGGTGGCGAGCGGCGAGAAGCGCTGGCCGCCGGGATCGCGCCCCCACGCCGGCCATTCGGCGGCGGTCTGCGGGGTCTGCGCGTGCGCCGGCGGGACTACGAACGAGGCAGACACCACGGTGGCCAGAGCCAGCACCAGGTTTCTCGAGATCATGATTCCCCCTTCAGGCGGACGATACCAGAGTGGGGAGGCGAGCCGCAGCGCTGGAGGAGGTGTGCGGTTGGAGCTCAGCATGCGCGGGCCCCGAGCATGTTGCATGCCTTGTCTGTATATGCTCAAATGCGCCATCTTCTCTCTGAAAGGAGACTGTATGACGAGAAAGTTGATCCTGGTCCTTGCGATGCTCGTTCTCACGGGGCTGGCCGACGCGGCCAAGCCAAAGCTGGCCCTGGCGTGCTCGGGAGATGACTGCGGCTGCGGCGAAGATGCCATCGCATGTCACGACGAGTGTGTGGCCACCTATGCGATCACCGATCCTGCGTATCAGGCGTGCGTACACAACTGCATCGTTGCAAACAAGAACTGCTCGATCGCCTGCTGTGCGTGACGGTAGCGATCCAAGGCTTCCGTGAAGCTTCGCCCCTCGGGTCCACGGTGCTCGGGGGGCGGATGAGTCTTCAGCGGCGGGAAAGGCACTTGTAAGCCATGTAAGTTTTTCCGGCGGGCGGAATCCATCGGCGGAGCCGGCTGTTAAACTGACCGCCATGAGGTCCCAGCGGCTCGCGCAGAAGCTTCCTATCGCTATTCCGGCGCTGATGGTGCTGTTGCTGGCCGGTCTTGCCACCCTCCAGTACCACTGGAGCGGCAAGGTGAGCGCTCTGGAGCGGCAGCGGATGCGGTCGAGCCTTTTCGTCGCGGGCTCCCACTTCAGCGAGGACTTCGATCGCGAGGTCACCCGCGTCTTCCTCTTCTTTCATCCGGATCCCCGAGGGCCAGCCGGCGACCAGCTCGACCGCGTGGCCCGCCAGTACGATCGCTGGATGGCCGAGGCGCCCTATCCGCGCCTGGTGCGGGACGTCTTCCTCATCCGTCCCGGCGCTTCTGCCGCGAAGGGAACCGGCCTCGAGATCCTGCGGCCGGCGGAGCACCGCTTCATGCACTCCCCCTGGCCGCCGGAGCTCGCGGGCATCCAGCGGCGGCTGGCGGAGAGCCCTCCTCTCCATGGAGGTTTCGGCGTCAGCTCGAACGTGATGGGGGACGTCCCCGGGCTGGTGATTCCTGTCGCCTTCCCACGACCGCCGGGGGCCGGCCAGCCCGCGGACTTGGCGGACCCGCTGGCCGGCGCCTATCTGGTGGTGCGGCTGGATTGGAAGACGATCAACGGCGAGATCCTCCCGGCTCTTACCCACCAGTATTTCGCCCGCCCGCAGGGGGCCGACTACGTGGTCGCAGTGCGCGAGAACAGCGCCCCCCGCAAGGTCCTGTTCCTCTCCGATCCCAAGATGAAGCCGGCCTCGCTCGGCGACGGCGACCTTCACTTAGGGATGTTCAACCTGCGCCCTTTCGAGGAGCTGCGGTCGCTCTCGACTGAGCGCGAGCCGGGCGGCAATCGCCTGCATTCGTCTGGAGGCCCGCGGTCTCACTTTGGGCTGGGGATGCCGCCGAAGGCCGACCGGCATCACCGGCGGGACTTGGGGGCCTGGCAGTTGCTGGTCAAGCATCGCGACGGCACCCTGGAGGAGGTGGTCGCCGCCGTCCGCCGGCGCAATCTGGCGATCAGCCTGGGCGTCCTGGCGCTGCTGGGGGCCACGGCCGGGATGATGTTCGTGACCACCCAGCGGGCGCAGCGGCTGGCGCGCCAGCAGATCGAGTTCGTGGCCGGCGTCACCCACGAGCTGAACACGCCGCTGACCGCCATCCGCTCGGCGGGGCAGAACCTCGCCGACGGCGTGGTGGCGGAGCCCGCGCAGGTGAAGCGCTACGGCGCCCTGATCGAGAGCGAGGGGCGGCGCCTCTCCGACATGGTGGGGCAGGCCCTGGATTTCGCCGGCATTCAGTCCGGGCGCCGGGTCTACCATCCGCGGCCGGTGGACGTGGGGGAGATCGTCGACGGCGCCCTCCAGGACTGCCGCTGGCTGCTCCAGGAGAAGCAGATCCGGGTGGAGAGGGAGGTCGAGCCCGGCCTTCCCCCCGTGTTCGTGGACGCCGCCGCCCTGCGCCGGGCGATTGCCAACCTCGTCGAGAACGCCGTGAAATATGGCGGCCGGGCGGCCTGGATCGGCGTCCGGGTGCGGCGGTCGCCTTCCGGGCCGGTGGAGATCACCGTCGCCGACCGCGGACCGGGCATCCGCCGCGAGGACCTGCCGAAGCTCTTCGAGCCCTTCTTCCGCGGCCGGGACGCCGCGACGGCGGGCGTCCCCGGCAGCGGTCTGGGCCTGAGCCTGGTGCGCCACATCGCCGAGGCCCATGGCGGCCGGGTCACCGTGACGACGGGAGTGGGGGAGGGCGCCGCCTTCACCCTGCAACTGCCCGCCGATGACGCCGCCGAAGCGGTGCAAGGCGTGGAGGCGCCGGCGTGAACGCCGATTCCGCGCCCACGCCGTTGCCGCCGCCCTCGCCGCCGCGCCGCATCCTGCTGGTGGAGGACGAGCCGAGCCTGGTCCTCACCCTCTCCGACCGCCTGATCAGCGAGGGGTACGCGGTCGAGACCGCCGGCGACGGCGAGGAGGGGCTCTCGCGGGCGCTGGAAGGGTCTTTCGACCTCATCCTGCTCGACGTCATGCTGCCGCGGCGGGACGGCTTCGAGGTCTGCCGCGAATTGCGGTCGCACGGGATCCAGGTGCCGATCGTCATGCTCACCGCTCGCGGCCAGGTGGTGGACCGGGTGGTGGGCCTGAAGCTGGGCGCGGACGACTACGTGACCAAGCCGTTCGAGATGATCGAGCTGCTGGCTCGCATGGAGGCCCTGTTCCGCCGCTCCCGGGCGCCGGTTTCGGCGCCGGCGGGGACCTACACCGTCGGCGATATCCGGGTGGACTTCCGCCGCGCCGAGGTCTTCCGCGGCGGCGAGCCGCTCCCCCTCTCGGCCCTGGAGTTCAAGCTCCTCACCTACTTCATTCAGAACCGCGGCGCGCTGCTCACCCGCGACGAGCTCCTCGACAAGGTCTGGGGGTACGACGCCATGCCCACCACCCGCACGGTGGACGTCCACGTCGCCTCCCTACGCCAGAAGGTGGAGCGCAATCCGTCACGCCCCGAGCTGATCCTCACCGTGCACCGGCGCGGCTACCGTTTCGCCGGCTGAGCCGCCTGGCGGATCGGGTTTACATACCTTACAAATTTCTTGCGTCCTCCTGAGGACTGCGCTCCCGAGCGGGCCTATGCTGTGAATCGAAGACACGGCGCCGCGCCTTAGCGTCGCCTTGAAAGGAGACCGGCAATGAAAAGGATTTTAACCTACAGCCTGTGCGCCGCCCTGGTGCTGATGGGCGCCGCCTTCGCCGTCCATGCGCAGGGGCACGGCGGCCTCCACGGCAAGATGATGGGTGGCCACATGGCGGGCGGCCACGTGGCGGGGATGGAGGGGCACCACGAGGAGATGATGGCCAAGGCCCTCGACCTCACCGCCGACCAGACGGCCGCCGCGAAGAAGCTGCACGCGGAGCTGCTCGCCAAGGCCCAGCCGCTGATGACGCAGCATCACCAGCAGATGGACGAGATCAAAACCCTGCTCGACGGCGCCAGCCCGGACGCCACCGAGATCGGTCAGAAGATGATCACGGCCCATGCCACCGGCCAGCAGCTCAAGAGCCTGCACGAGGATTTCATGACCCGGTTCAGCACCCTGCTGACCGCCGACCAGAAGACCAAGCTCGAGAAGATGAAGCAGTCCCACCACGACCACGCTCCCTTCGACGGCCCGCCGTCGGAGTTCTAGATAGCGCTCTCTCCTTCCTGGCGGACCGGCTCATCTCTCATCGGGCCGGTTCCCGCTCTTTTTTCCGCAGCTAGAATCCGGGGCATGAAGCTCCTCCTCCTTGGTTTCGGCAGCGTCGGCCGCCGGTTGGTGGAGATCCTGGCGGACCGCGCTTCCTATCCCGGTCTCGCGGACCTCGACGTTTCCATTGTCGGCATCACCACGGGATCGCGCGGCGCCGCCGCCGACCCGCGCGGGCTCGACCCGCGGCGGGTTCTCGCGCGGATCGCCGGCTCTGGCCGCTTTGACACTGAGCTCTCCAGCGAGGAGGCGCTCCGGACTCTCGACTACGACGTGGCGGTGGAGATGACCCCGCTCGACATCCCGGGCCGGGGGGGCGCCGCCATCGCGCACGTGCGGGCGGCGCTGGAGCGGGACAAGGACGTCATCTCCTGCAACAAGGGGCCGCTTGCCTGGGCCTGGCGCCCGCTGCGCGATCTGGCGCGGCAGAAGGGGGCCGCCTTCCTCTACGAGACCACGGTGATGGACGGCACTCCGGTCTTCAATCTGGTCCAGCGCTGCCTCCAGGGGAACACCCTGCTGAAGATCGAGGGGATTCTCAACTCGACGACCAACTTCGTTCTCGGCGAGATGGAGCGGGGCACGAGCCTGGAGGCGGCGGTCGCGGAGGCGCAACGCCTCGGCGTGGCGGAGGCCGATCCGGCGAACGATCTGGAAGGGTGGGACGCGGCGGTGAAGGTCTCGGCCCTGGCCAACGTGCTGCTCGACGCCGACCTGCCGCCCGAAGCGGTGGAGCGGGAGAGCCTCCTCGACGTTTCGCCCGAGCGTGTCCGGGAAGCCGTCGCGCGCGGCCGCCGGCTCAAGCTGGTCTGCGAGGCCGTGAGGGAGGGGGATAATGTGATCGGTCGCGTCAAAGTCCGCGAGCTCCCGCTCGCGGACCCCTTCGCCCTGGTGGAGGGATTCAGCTCCATCCTTCGTTTCACCACCGACATCTCGGGAAAGATCGTGCTCACCGAAGAGGAGCCCGATCTTTCGACGACCGCTTACGGAGTGATCTCCGATCTGTTCCGGCTGCGCGAGCTCAGAACTGATCCGTGACTCGTGGAATCCCACCGCCCGTCGAGCTGTTGTAGAGAGCGCACCGGGCCCGATTTGCCGAATCGTCCGATCTGTGCCATCCTTTCGGCCTCGGCGTTCTTCCAAGAATCCGAATTTGACTCTCACCGGGGCATGAAGCCCCTCAACGGCGGCCTCGCCGGCTCAGTCCTCCGTTCAAGATCCTGCCGGAATTGTCCGTGACGTCGCCTCCCGCGACGTCGGAAAGTACACCTACATCCGATGAGTTTTACTTCTTACGATCTCGATCCCAGCTTGCTCCTTGGTGTCGCCGACCTCGGCTTCACCGAACCGACCCCGATTCAGCGCGACGGCATCCCGCCGGCCCTCGAAGGCCGCGACGTGCTGGCCTGCGCGATGACGGGCAGCGGCAAGACCGCCGCCTTCGCGCTGCCGATCCTGCAGCGACTGCTGGGCAAGAAGCGTGGCACCACGCGCGCCCTGGTCCTCGCCCCGACGCGCGAGCTGGCGGCTCAGATCGTCGAACACTTCAACGACCTCGCGAAGCACACGCAGATCCGCGCCGCGGCGGTCTACGGCGGCGTCGGCATGGGACCCCAGGAGAAGGCCTTCCGCACCGGCATCGACGTCATCGTCGCCTGTCCGGGCCGCCTGCTGGACCATTTCCAGTACTCCTACGCCCGTCTGGCCGGCCTCGAGGTCCTGGTGCTGGACGAGGCGGACCGCATGCTCGACATGGGCTTCCTGCCGGACATCCGCCGCGTCCTGAAGCACCTGCCGCCGGTCGCGCAGACCCTCTTCTTCTCGGCTACCGTGCCGCCGCCGATCCGCGAGCTGTCGCGCCAGATGCTGAAGAACCCCGTGATGCTCAACATCGAGCGTGCCTCGGCGCCGGCCACCGGTGTCGAGCAGGCGATCTATCCGGTCCGCCAGGACGTCAAGTCCGCCCTGCTGCTCGAGCTGCTCAAAGGGAACGCGATCGAGAACGCGATCGTCTTCACGCGCACCAAGCACCGCGCCAACCGTCTCCACCAGTACCTGGAGCGCCATGGCATCTCCGCCGACCGCGTGCACGGCAACCGCAGCCAGCCGCAGCGCACCCAGGCCCTGGCCGACTTCAAGAGCGGCCGCATCCGGGTGCTGGTCGCGACCGACATCGCGGCCCGCGGGATCGACGTCGAGGGGCTGTCCCACGTCGTCAACTTCGACGTGCCGAACGTGCCGGACGACTACATCCACCGGGTCGGGCGCACGGCCCGCGCCGGCGCCACCGGCATGGCCTTCACCTTCGTTTCGCCGGATGAGATGAACGAGCTGCGGGCCATCGAGCGGGCGGTCGCCAAGGTGCTGCCGCGCAAGACGCTCGACGGCTTCGACTACCAGCCGAAGACGGCGGAGAAGCTGGAGATCCCCCTCGCCGAGCGCCTGGCCGCGATGCGCAGCCAGCGTTCCGGAGAGCGGGCCCGGGCGAACGCCAACGCGAATGCCCGCAACGACCGCAAGCCACAGCCGCAGCCGGCGGGCCGTTCGGCCACGCCGCCGGCGACCGCCGCGCGCCCCTCGGCGCCCCGTCCCGCGGCCGCCCGGACGCTGGAATCGCGGCGCCGCGGCGCCGGTGACACGATGAATCCCTGGCCGGGGCGCTCCGCCGCTCCCGGACCGCAGCGCCGGCGCCTGCGGTAAAACTCCAAGTAGATACCCTGAAGCAAGGCGATCGCTCTCCCCGGAGGGCGATCGCCATTCCGGTCAGATCCCGATCAGTACAGCGTCCGCCGCATCGTGACCGCGGCTTCCGCGTCATACGTCGCCGCGTCCACCTTGCCGCCGGTGTGCGCGGCCAGGATGGTGCCGATGCTCGGCAGCTCGTCGCGGCGGACGTGGCGGGCCGGATTCCAGAGGTCGGAGCGGACGAGGGCCCGCGCGCACTGGATGAACGCTTCCTGAACGGTGATCACCAAAACGGTTTTCGGCGTCTTGCCGTCCACGGCGAAGCGGGCCAGCAGCGCGGGGTCGACGCTGATCCGCGCACGGCCGTTGACCCGGAAGGTCTCGTGGACTCCGGGCACCAGGAAGATCAGGCCCACCGCCGGGTTCTCGACGATGTTCCGGAGGCTGTCGATCCGGTTGTTACCGCGGCGGTCGGGGAGGAGCAGGGTGGTGTCGTCCTGGACCTCGACGAAGCCGGGGCGGTCGCCGCGGGGGGAGCCGTCCGCGCCGGAGGAGCCGCAGGTCGCAAGGATCAGGAATGGGGAGGCGGCGATGAAGGCCTGGCAGTGCCCGTCCAGGCGGTCGATCTGCTTCAGGCGGACGCGCTCGCTCGGAGCGTCGTAGAGCGATTGCAGCGCGCCCAGCGACGTGATCGTTTGAGCGTCGTCCATATCCCATTCACCTCAGTGGCAGTCCCAGACGCCGTCCGCGGCGAGCAGCAGCTCGGCGGGCCCCAGGAACACGGCCCGCTCGGCGGTGGGCACCCGGCTCACCGCGCGCCGCAGCCGGGCGTCGAACTGGCTGGCATGGGCCTGGACGTCCGCGTTCGTCATCTTCCATGCCGGATTGCCGTCGAACGCGAAGACGCCGGCCGCGGCGGAAGCGGCCGGAAGAAAATGGATCGCCACCGGCGAGCCCTGCTCGACCAAGCGGCTCTCGAGCAGGTAGGTGACCGGAGGCTTGCTCATCGCGGCGGTCGCCTCGCGGACGAGGCCGCCCACCGCGCGATGGTCCGGATGGCAACTCGTGCCGTGGCGAGGGTCGAAGGTCAGCACGAGGTCGGCACGGGTCCGGGTGATGACGCCCTGGAGGGAGGCGAGGAGAGCGGCGTGCGAGCCGGCGGCCGTATCCCACGAGCCCGCCGAGCCGTCCGGGGCCGCGCCGCTGTCCGGGAGGCTCCAGAGCGTCAGGCCGGCGTGGAACAGATGAGCCGCGCGGGCCATCTCGGCGGCGCGGATGGCGCCGAGGTCCCGGCAGCCGCCAGGCAGGAAGCAGTCCCCCTTCTCGCCGCGGGTGAAGACGAGGAAGGAGCAGCGGAGCTTCTCGTCGAGGCAGAGACGGCTCAGCAGAGGCGCGGCCAGGACCTCGTCGTCCGGGTGGGCCGCGATCCAGAGGACCGAGGAGACGCCGGGGAAGGTCGGGGGCACGAGCGGAGCGATCTTGTCCTGCGCGCCCGCGCCTGCAGCGGCCAGGAGGAAGGAGGAGGCGAGGACCATGGGACGGAAGAGTTTCATCGCCACCATGATACAGGCTTCCCCATGCTGTTCGGCCTCGCCTGCCTCATCGCGATAGGGGGCATCCGCGCCCTGCTGCTGAAGGTGTGGAGGCCGGCGTCAAGCTCCCCCCACCCGCTATACTGCCCTGGCGGCATGCCCGGCGAGACGGTGCACGCCCTTCTCCAAGAGGGACCGCGATGCGCTATGTGATGAGACAGAAGCTCGTTTCGATCGGGGACGACTTCACGATCAAGGACGCCGAGGGGCGGGATGTCTTCCATGTCGACGGCAAGTTGCTCAGCCTTCGCAAAAAACTGATCTTCAAGGACGGCCAGGGGAACGAGGTGGCGCGGATCGAGCGGAAGCTGATCGCGCTCGCGCCGACCTGGGAGATCTATCGCGACGGCCGGCCGTATGCCACGGTCAAGAAGTCGCTGTTCTCCCCCCTGCATGCCAAGTTCTCGGTGGACGTCCCCGGCCCGGACGACCTGGAAGCGCGTGGCAACCTCCTCGAGCATGAGTACACATTCACCCGCGACGGCCAGGTGGTCGCCGAGGTGTCGAAGAAGTGGTTCTCCTGGACCGACAGCTACGGCGTGGACGTGGCCGCGGGGGAGGACGACGCGCTCATCCTCGCCTGCGTCGTGGTCGTCGACATGGCGAGCCACCCGGACGAGGATGAGAAGGAGTAGGGATATCATGGCCCGACCATGCGACTCCTCTATTCGTACCTCCGCCGCTACTGGACGCTCGTGCTCCTGGCGCTCGTCCTGGCGGCGATCAACCAGATCTTCTCGCTCCTCGACCCGCTGATCTTCCGCCACGTCATCGATAAGTACGCCACCCGCTACCGCGAGTACACGACGGCCCAGTTCTTCCGCGGGGTGAGCCTGCTGCTCGCCGCCGCCGTGGGGGTCGCGTTCGTGTCGCGGCTGGCCAAGAACTTCCAGGACTACTTCGTCAACGTCGTGACCCAGCGGCTGGGGGCGGACCTCTACTCCGACGGCGTCCGCCACTCCCTGGAGCTCCCGTACTCCCTGTTCGAGGACCAGCGCAGCGGCGAGACCCTCGGCAAGCTCCAGAAGGTGCGCGCCGACGTCGAGAAGCTGATCGCCATCGCCGTCAACACGCTGTTCACGACCCTGGTCGGCGTCGGCTTCGTGATGGTCTACGCCACCAGGGTGCACTGGATCATCGCGCCGGCCTTCTTCCTTACCGTGCCCCTGATCGGGATCCTGAGCTCGCTGCTTTCGAAGCGGATCAAGAAGATCCAGAAAGTGATCGTCGCCGAGACCACGGCGCTCGCCGGCTCCACGACCGAGTCGCTGCGCAACATCGAGCTGGTGAAGAGCCTGGGGCTCGCCCGCCAGGAGATCAAACGGCTCAATTCGATCACCGGCAAGATCCTGAGCCTGGAGCTGCGCAAGGTGCGCTCGCTGCGGCTGCTGAGCTTCATCCAGGGGACGGCGGTGAACGCGCTGCGCACCTCGATCCTCTTCCTGATGCTCTACCTGATCTATACGCGGCAGATCTCGATCGGCCAGTTCTTCTCGCTGTTCATCTATTCGTTCTTCATCTTCGGTCCGCTCCAGGAGCTGGGGACGGTGATCAACATCTACCGCGAGACCGAGGCGTCGCTCGACGTCTTCCAGGGCATCCTGGAGATCCCCGTCGAGACCAAGCCGGCGAACCCCGTCCCCTTGAGCGAGCTCACTTCCCTGGCTTTCGAGGATGTCGGCTTCACCCATCAGACGGCGTCGTCGCCGGCGTTGACAGGGGTCTCCTTCAAGGCCGGACGCGGCGAGACCCTCGCCTTCGTGGGCCCTTCGGGCTCCGGGAAGACGACGCTGGTCAAGCTGCTCGTCGGCCTCTACCGGCCGCAACGCGGGCAGGTGCTCTACAACAGCACGCCCGAGACGGCCATCGATCTCGACGAGTTGCGGGCGCAGATCGGCTTCGTGACCCAGGACACGCAGCTCTTCTCGGGCTCGATCCGCGAGAACCTGCTCTTCGTCAATCCCACGGCCACCGACGCCGATTGCCTGGAGGTGCTCAAGCGGGCCGCCTGCGACAGCCTGCTGGCGCGGGCCGACCGCGGCCTCGACACGGTGATCGGCGAGGGGGGCGTCAAGGTCTCCGGCGGCGAGAAGCAGCGGCTCTCGATCGCGCGGGCGCTGCTGCGCCGGCCGCGCCTGCTGGTCTTCGACGAGGCCACCTCGTCGCTCGACTCGCTGACCGAGGAGGAGATCACCGGCACCATCCGCGAGGTGGCCTCGAGCCAGGTGATCACCATCCTGATCGCGCACCGGCTGTCGACGGTGCTCCACGCCGACACCATCCATGTGCTGGAGCGGGGGCGCATCGTCGAGTCCGGCCGCCACGACGAGCTCCTGGAGCGCAAGGGGCTCTACTACGCCATGTGGCGCCAGCAGATCGGCGAACGCCGGCCGCCGGCGCCGGTGGCGGTCCGCCTCGCCGCCACGGCGGGCGGATGAGGAGAATTGCCCGACGACGTTATCGCTCGCGGAAACGTATGACTTAGCAACAATGCAACACACAGTAGAGCGATTCATCGCCCGATCTCTGACCCTCCTGATCCTGCTCGCCCTGGCGGCGCCCCTGTCCGCCGTCACCGGTTCCTGGCGCATCCTTGGGCCCGATGGCGGGTCGGTCTCCGATCTGACCTACGCGCCCAGCCGGCCGCAGACGATGTATGCCGCCGTGGGCGGCGGCGTCTTCCGGAGCGTGAATGGCGGGGCCTCCTGGGTCGATGCGAGCACGGGGCTGGGCGATACCCCCCAGGTTGGGAGCCTGGCGGTCGATCCGGTCAACCCCCTGACGGTCTATGCCGCCGGGCCTGATGGAATCTTCAAGAGCCTGAACGGCGGCGCGGCCTGGACGAAGAAGGCGCCCAATCTTAGCGTCCTCAAGCTCCTCGCTCCCGTCCGGAACACGGTCTACGTGGTCTCGGGGAACGGGCTCTACAAGTCGACCAACGGCGGCGGTGCCTGGAAGCTCCTCACCCGCGGGCTGCCGAGCCCCTATCGCGCGACGCAGCTCGTCGCGGACCCCGCTGATCCGAACCGGCTCTATGCCGCGGTCGTGAACACCGACGCCCACGTGAACCGGCTGTTCAAGAGCATCGACGGCGGCTCCTCCTGGAAGCGCGCCGACCAAGGCCTCCCCGCGGATCAGGAGATCACCGCTCTGGCGATCGATCCACACTCGCCGAAGGTCCTCTATGCCGGCACCCTGGACGACCGGGTCTATAGAAGCCGGGACGCCGGAGCGCTCTGGCGGTCCACAGGGGCGCCGCTGCCCGAGCCCATCGCCTCTCTGGCGGTGGACCCTGGCCAGGCCAACGTCGTCTTCGCGGCCACGCTCACACGCCTGTTCCGCAGCGAGAGCGGTGGCGGCAACTGGACCGACGTCTCGCAGGGCCTGCCCGAGGCGGGCAGCGTCCGCGCCCTGGTGTTTCCTCCCGGCAATCCGCGCACTCTCTATGCCGCGATTACCACCTTCGGCGGTGTCGGGCGGGGAGGAGTGTTCGCGAGCCTGAATGGCGGCAACTCCTGGACTCTGCGCAGCAAGGGCATCTCGGCTCTCTCCGTGATCTCGGTCTCGGTGGCCCCGGGCGCGCTCTGGGTCATCGCCAACGAGATCCTGTTCAAGAGCGCGGACCGGGGCGAGACTTGGCAGCGGATACGATTCGATCCAGTGGGCAGGGTGAAGTGGGTCGCGGTGGACCCCGTCGAGCCGGCGAACGTGTATCTCGTGCTCGAGGACGCCACGCTCTGGCGGAGCCGCGACGGCGGGCGGAACTGGGAGGCCGCCGGTGAATCAGCAGTCAAGCCGGTCTGGCTGGCGATCGATCCCGGCCCCCCTTCGACGCTCTACACCGCCGGTTTCGGCAGTATCGCGAAGAGCACGGACGGCGGCACGACCTGGACCCGGCTGCTGAACGGATTGTATTTTTTCGACCTCGTGATCGCTCCTTCGGACCCCTCCACTCTCTACGCCGCGGGTGTAGCCGAGCACTTCCGGACCCTGCTCTGGCGGAGTACGGACGGCGGAATCACCTGGCGCGAGATCCAGGCGGGTCTGCCGTCAGGCGCCTTCTACAATCTGGCGGTTGATTCGCGGACGTCGACCACCCTCTATGTGGTCATCCCCCAGGGGGTTTACAGAACGACGAACGGCGGGGAGACCTGGTCGTCGCTCGGCAACGCGTTCCAGGACCGGGTCCTCCAGTCCGTGCTCTTCCCGGTGGCCCCAGCCGCCCTTCACGTGGGAGTCCGGTTCGATAACGTTTACCGGCTCGTGAATGGTGACTCCTGGGAGCCCCTGGGAGCGAGCCCGGGCCATCTCACGTTCGAGGTGCTCGCCGCCGACCCGCAGGACCCCTGCCGGACCTACGCCGGCACCCAGGAGCGGGGGCTGCTCGCGTTCACGGAGCGCGGGACGGCGGAGTGCCGGTGAAGCCAAGAACGCAAAGGACAACAAGAACGTAAGGACGCCAGGGTCAGCGGAGCCTGGAGGCTCCCCAGAGCGCGTCGAAGAGAGCGCGGCAGGTTCTCATATAAAGGTTTTTTCTTGCCATCGCGGACTCGTCGTAGATCCGTTCGAGCTCGGCCTCGGGGAACACCGCCGTGGAAACGGATCGATCGTCGCTCTTCTCTTCCGAGGTCTCCCAGACCTGGTGGAGAAACTGCTCGGGCAAGCAGCCGAAAGCGGCGCAGAGCTTCTTGAAATTGACTTTCCCGAGGGGGATTTTGCCCCGTTCGTATTTGGAGACCGAAGTCGGATTGATCCCGGTCTTCTCAGCCAGCTCCTCCTGTGTCCAGCCGGCTCTTCGCCTGAGCTTGAGGATCGTTTCGCCGACATGCCGGGGATTTATGACTTCGCGCTTCATCCGAGAACATCGTACGTATCTCGGAGTTTTCGTCAATGTCAACAAATACGTCACAAAGAGAGCTGAAGTGCGACAAAACTTCCTCAATCCGAGCAAGTTCCTGGCGTGTTTCCTTGCGCATGGAATCCCCCGCCGCCCGGGACACGCCGGAGACGCCAAGTTCCTGGCGTAGGCCAGCAGTTCCGGGAAACGGAAAAAGGGGATGCGTAGACGTGCCGTGCCGGTTCAGCGTACGGCGGTGTACTCGGAGAGGATGCCGTGCTCGACGTACCGCTTGGGGCTGGAAAAGCCGGCGTCCGCGAGGGCCTGCAGGATGGTGGCGGGGGGGACGCAGGTCTCGATCGTGTCCCAGTAGTACTCCATCATCTCCCGCGAGCTCTTGCCGCCGCGGCCGAAGCGGGCGATGAGCGGCGCGATCCGGCCCATGTAGAAGCTGAGCAGGCGGTGGGCCAGGCGCGACGACGGCGGGGTGATCTCCAGCAGCAGCACCCGGCCGCCGGGCTTGAGCACCCGGCGGTACTCCTGGAAGGTCGCGCGCAGGTCGACGACGTGGCGGAGCGCGTAGCCCATGCTCAGCACGTCGAACCGCTCGTCGGGGAAGGGGAGGATCTCGGCGACCGCGCGCACCCGGCGGCGCACTCCCCGCTTTGCCGCGTGGCTCAGCATGCCGAGGCTCGGATCGAGCGCGACCACCCGGCCGCCGGTCCCCACCACGTCCTGGGCCTGCGCGGCGACGACCCCTGTGCCGGAGCCGGTGTCGAGCACGCGCATCCCCGGCTCGAGGCCGGCCCGCAGCAGGGCCTGCCTGCGGTACCAGGTTCCGGAGCCGAAGCTCAACGCCTGGTTGAGCCAGTCGTAGTCGGTCGCCGCCTCGTTGAACATGGCGCCGACAAGGCTGCGGCGCTCCTCCTCGCTCCGGTAGTACCGTTCGAGGGGCGGGTGCGGGCGTAGAGGGGCGGTGCCGGCCGTCTGCGGGATGTCTGCCATAGGGGTGGGCGATTATCGCACGCCTCGGGCCTCAAGACTCGGATGGCCGGCGAGGAGCAGCGCTTCATGCTATCCTCTTCCGCCCCGTTTATGGTGCCGCCGTCATGATCGATCTACGCAAAGCCCCGCACGAGCTGTTCGCCCAGGTCCTGGAGAGCAATCTCCAGGGGATCGGGCCGGCGCGCAAGCTCTACGGCCATTTCGCCGACGCCATTCTGCTGCGGCTGGGGGCGGAGTGCGTCTGGATCCTGGGCGGAGACGCCGAGGTGCGCGTCGTGCGCGGGGATTACACGCTGTGCGATTTTCCCCGTGGGGTCGCCTTCCTGCGCGACGAGCGACCGCCGACCGCGCGGACGGTGGTGCTGGCGCGGGTGACGGTCCATGGCCGGCAGGTGGCGGTGGTGGGCGTGGCGCGCCGCGAGCGGGAGTTCGGCCAGTCGGCCCGGCGCGTTCTCGACCGGCTGTGCGGCGTGCTCGCCCTGGAGCTCGGCCGCCGCGAGGAGGCTCGTCTCGCCAAGGTGCTCGACCGCATCCGCGGCAAGATCGTCTCCGAGCTGCGCCCGCGCGACCTCGCCTACCAGATCCTCGACAGCCTGCATCAGCTCGTGGACTACGACCACTCCTCGGCCTTCCTCACCTACGATCCGGAGGGGATGGTCTTCCGCATCGAGGCCGAGAAGATGGTCTGGACCAAGGGGAAGAGCGCCTTCGTGGGGCACGAGATCCCGGCCGAGGCGCTGGTCGGCGCGCTCGGCGACCGCCCCGGCATCCGGCGGCTGGCGGCGGCGGACGCCTCCGGTGACCCGTTCTGGGAAGCGCTGACCTACCATCGCGGGCAGGGCATCCCGGCGCCGGCGAGCCTGATCTGCGCGCCGCTCTATTTCGGCGGCGAGTTCCTGGGGCTGCTCAACATCGCCTCCTGGAAGCGCCGGCCCTTCGACCCCTGGGACGTGACGGTCGTCGAGCGCTTCCTGCCGGCGGCGGCGGTGTCGATCCGCAACGCGCGGCTCAACATGTCGCTCGAACGGCAGGCGATCCAGGCCGAGCTCAAGGCGACGCTCGTCACCCTCGCCAGCGCCGTGGCCCACGACGTCAACAACGCCGTGGGGACGATCCTGCCGCTCGTGCAGCAGGTCCGCGCCGAGCTGAAAGAGGGGATCGCCGATCCGGAGACGCTCGACCGCGACCTCGCGCTGGTCGTCGAGAAGGCGCGGCTCTGCCAGCGCATCTTCGGCAACATGCTGCGGGTGGCGCGCGGCGGCCGTCCGGGCGACGGACCGGTGGACGTCAATCAGGTGGTGCGCGAGACCGTCCCCTTCTTCCAGGGAGCCGCGGGGCGCCGCGGCATCGAGACCGTGCTGGACCTCGAGGAGAGGCTGCCGCCCATCCGCTTCTCGCGGCTCGACCTCCAGCACATCGTGCTGAACCTGGTGAACAACGCCCTGGAGGCGATGGGGGAGCAGGGGAGCCGCGTCGTGATCTCGACCCGCTGGGCCGGCGACGGCGAGGCCCGCCTGGTGGTGAGGGACGACGGCCCGGGCATCCCCCCCGATCTGCTGGACAAGGTGCAGGAGCCCTTCTTCTCGACCAAGCATGGCGGCGTCGGACTCGGCCTCGCCATCTGCCGCTCGCTCGCCTGGCAGAACGGCGGCGGCCTGGAGATCGCGAGCGCCGCGGGCGAGGGGACCCGCGTCGAGGTCGAGCTGCGGCTCGCCGGCGAGGACGGCGCCGAAGCGGCGGTAGCATGAGAAGCAACGACCGCATCCTCGTGGTGGACGACGACGCCGGCATGCGGCGGGCGATCGACCGCGTCCTCTCGCCGGTCTACCGGGTCGAGTGCGTGGCCGGAGCGACCGACGCCATGGCGCTGCTGGAGCGGGAGGAGTTCGATCTCGCCCTGCTCGACGTGCGCCTCAAGGACGGCGACGGCTATTCGCTCTGCCAGGAGATCCGCGCCCGCCGGCCGGAGACCGACGTGATCCTGATCACCGGCTCGATCTCCGAGCCGGACGAGAAGCTCTTCCGCTCGCTGGAGGAGGGGGCCTTCTACTTCCTCTTCAAGCCGTTCGACCGCCGGGTGCTGTTGGCGCTGGTCGAGCGCTGCCTGCGTCTGCAGAGCGAGCGGGAGACCAAGGACCGCTACGCCCAGGCGCTCGCCGGCGACCTGGAGAAGGCGCGGCTGTTCCAGCACAGCCTGCTGCCGCGCGAGCCGGTCGCCGGCGCGGGCTGGCGGATCGACGGGCGGCTCCTCTCCTGCGACGCCCTGGGCGGCGACTTCTACCTGGCGCAGGCGGTGGAGGGGGGGCTCGCCTTCTCGGTGAGCGACGTGGTGGGGCACGGCGTCAGCGCCGCCATGTACGCCGGCATGCTGCGCTCGACCCTGGACGCCGCCCGGCGGCGCGGGGTCGATCCCGAAAGGGTGTCGCGGGAAGTCCTGCTCGGGATCGACTTCTTCGAGGCCGCGGCCTGCGCCACCATGGTCTACGCCCTGCTGCTGCCGGATGGCCGGCTGCGCTACATCAACGCCGGCCACCCGCCGCTCCTCTGGCTGAAGGGGGACGGCGGCATCGAGCCTCTGGGCGCCACGGGGCCGCTGCTCAACCGGATCTTCCGCGACCGGCCGCTGCCGGTGCGGGAGGTGGCCCTCGCCCCCGGCGACCGCGTCCTCGCCTACACGGACGGCACCTTTGAGGCCCGCAACCCCGCCGACCAGGAGCTGGGCACCGAAAGGCTGGAGGAGGCCTTCGCGGAACTCCGTGACCGGCCGATCGGCGAGGCGGTGGACGCGCTGATGGATCTGGTGATGGCCTTCTGCGGCGGGCGGCCGGTGACGGATGACGTGACGGTGGTGATGATCGAGCGGGAACGGTAGGCGTTCCGGTTCTTTCCTTGCCTTCCAGCCCCGCAGGGGGCGTCAGGAATTAGCCCGGCGGCGTAAGCCCCGGGGAACGTACGGCCTTCCCACAACCCAGAGCCCCGCCAGGGGCGACAGGATTTCTCCGTCAACGTGTAATTTCCCGGAGCCGGGAACCGTGTGTTATGCTCCCCCGTAACATCTCTGCCCGTAGCGCAAGATCATCGTCGATCCATGCGAAATACCTATTCAAAGCTCAACTATCACATCGTCTTCAGCACCAAAAACCGAATCCCCTTGATCACCGAGACCGTCCGGGACGAGCTCTACGGATATATAGGTGGCATTCTGCGCGGTAATGGCGGGGTGCTTTTGGTCGCTGGAGGCATGCCGGACCATGTCCATCTTCTGGCGGGATGGGGGACCAGCATCTCGGTCGCCAAGATGCTACAACTGATTAAGGCGAATTCTTCGAAGTGGATGAACGAGCGACCTGACGTGGCGGCTGGCCGCTTCGGCTGGCAAGAGGGATATGGGGCTTTTACCGTCAGCGAGTCTCAAATCGCAATTGTCCGTAAGTACATCTCGAGCCAGGAAGAGCACCACCGGAAGTTGTCGTTCCGCGAAGAGTTTATCGAGCTTCTGAAGCGACACGGTATCCCTTACGATCCTGACGATTTTGATCCCGAGAAGAGCTGAGTTGCCCGATGATCCCCTGGTTCCTTGAAGGATTCCTGCCGCCCCTGGCGGGGCTTCGGGATGGGGGTGCATCCATTCCCTCCCCGGGGCTTACGCCGCCGGGCTAATTCCAATGCTGTTCAGTTAAGGCATTTTTCGTGGGGGAGGGGCTTGCCCCCTCCCTGGGCGGGGGGTAAGGTCCCGCTCCCACGATTGACCAAAGTGAACGGTATTGGGGCTAATTCCTGACGCCCCTGCGGGGCTGGAGGAGGATGCCTAGTCAGAGCCCCGGCTTGAACGAACCGGATGCTGCTGCCATCGGGGGGCCTTCGCATACATCTCAACGACGAGACCCAACATAGCGCGGTGCGTCACTGTATCGGGTCAGAAGCTACTCACTTAGCAACTGAACGAATATGACCCAGTGTAGACAGAAGAATCAAGTAGATTGCTTCAGCGTCTTTGTAGTCTCGTTCATCGGTCTCGATCCAAGGTCTTTCTCGTACGTGCTTTCCCGGATGGACATGATTACGCATTAAGCGAAGGAGGTGTGCTAGGCCCGCAGAGTTGTAATCAGCCACTGCCGTAGATACTGGGGGCAGCCAGCCAGCTCTGAGGCAAACTTCTATAAGGTTGTCGAATGTCCACTTAGTAGGATCCTCTGGCGAACGAGGCCGTTGCCGACTCGGGAGTTTTTGTGCAACGCGACAAGATTTCTGTTTGGAGCGCAGGCACCGGAGCAGAAGAAGGCCCTCAATACCTGCTCCAAGCAATGTAACGGCTGCCGAAAAGGCTCCTGCTGATGCTGCTTTTCGTGCATCCTCTTCGTAGCGTACGACAATGTCGCGAAGTGCTGGGACAATCTCCTCCTTGTGAAAGACCGATCGTCGCCCTCTTTCCCGAAGCCCAGCAAATTTTTCAGGATCATTTCCGCGGAGATTCGCGAGATCGTCTAATTTAAATTCTCTAAGAGCTTTCACGAAATGTCTATCAAGGACAGCGCTATATTGACGGTTCAGGCGTGTGTACTCTTCGGGACCTTCACCTATAGACCAGTATTCTTCTGTGCTAAGGCCATGAGCTTCGCGGACTTTATCTATAGCCTTCGAAAGAGGTTCAAGTTCGCTGTCGTAATGACCATCTGTTATCCGGCTTTCGTGTATGCCCTCGACTGGTGAGGTTGCAAGTAAGACGTATTCTTGTGTTGAGATTCTTCGAGACATGTAGAGTGCCCGAGTAAGTCCGACAGATTTAGTCACGTAATCAAGGTTTTTCCACCTGCTCTCCTTACGGTCATTGCGCATCTCTGAGAGGAGATCCTGTAGCTGGGCGAGAATATCCTCGCCGAGCGAACGATTATCTAGCCGCTCTAGTGCAGCAACGAGAGCCTTACGATCAGAGGCGCTATGGCGTCGCGCAAGGGGCTTCAGTAGAAATCTTCTCAGTTTTTTGTCCATAGTTAATGTCCTGCACTACCTGCGCGCTCTCGCGGCTGAGCAATTATATCAGTGGTCTGCTCGGATGGGTGCCTTTCTAGACTAAAGTGCAAGGCTGTGGCATAGGTGAAGAAGACACACCATACCGTGTGCTACGACGATTCTATCCCTTTCGTCTTCCCGCAGCGCGTTTTCAGCCTTCCTTCCTCCATGGTATCAGCGAGCGCGACGAGCCCCAAGAGCGGTGGCTCTCCCTGCTAGCGGCGGGCGTTCTTCCCGGCACGGGGCGCGGCTCGGCCTTCCGCCTGCACAAAGAGTCTGGTCCGGGCGGCTTCGCAATCGAGACCGGCAACGGCGGTCAGCAGCGGGATGTCTGTCCGACGAACGTCTGATCGAGGCTCTCCACATCGCGGTGTGCTTGGCGCGTTCTCCGTTCTCCGGGGTGGTGATGATCGAGCGGGAAAAGTGGGGGTTCGGAATCCTCTTTCTCATCCTTGCCTTCAGCCCCGCAGGGGCGTCATGAATTAGCCCGGTGGCGTGAGCCCCGGGGAACGGGAAGGCCTTCACCCATCCCAGAGCCCCGTCAGGGGCGACAGGATTCTTCGCGGATGTATAAAGCTTCCGGCCCCGGATCCGGTTCCTTGAAGGGAGTTCCTGTCGCCCCTGGCGGGGCTTCGGGATGGGGGTGCATCCATTCCCTCCCCGGGGCTTACGCCGCCGGGCTAATTCCAATGCTGTTCATTTAACGATCTCGACGCCGATATGGGTCCGAGGCGGGCGGGTTCTCTTGGCCCGGCTGCGGGTAGGGAATTTGCTGACCTTCCGTTTCACCGCCCGGGGGTTGTGGCGTCCCCGACT
>DATHEF010000010.1:0-235462 GCA_035490435.1 Thermoanaerobaculia bacterium | reverse complement strand
GTTCGTGGCCGCCTACCGCACGGCGGCCGAGAAGCTCCAGAAGGGAGACCCCGACCCGCGCTTTCCCCTCGGGAGCTTCCCGCCGGCGTTGCCGTTCGTCGGCGGGTAGGACACGACCGCCGCGGCAGATCCTGATCGGCTATCTGGCGATCTCGACCTTCACCGGCCGAGGGAAGGAGAAGGTGCATCCAGGAGGCCGATTTGGCGTGAATTTCAGAAACCGTTGTCGTAAGTTGCCGTTACGAGAGGCCTCTCGACATCCCCCAGGCTGCTTCCTGAGAGCTTGACAAGTCGAAAAGCTCCTCGACGAGGAGCGATTATCTCCAGGGACGTGGCACTTGGGGGGAGGAAGAGGATGAGGACTTATCCACTGACGTGGCACGTAGTCCCACGGTCCCGGTCCCGGTCCCGGTCCCGGGTTGGAACGTAGTCCCGCTGGCACCTAGTCTCCGCCGGCAACAGCTACTCCCTTAGCCTAAAGCCACCGCGCCCGCCGCCGACTCTACTTGGGGCAGGGGCCGCAAACCAGATACGAACTTCGGGGACGTCGTACTAGTCTCTCCCCGCACCGCATCCTGGAGCAGGAAGCCTCTGGCCCACGAAGACCCTGTCTGTGTCTGAGAACATGGCACCGAGTCTCCCCGGTTCTCTCGATAACCAACGGCGGTATATTCGTTGGCAGATCCTCCTCCGTCTCCGCCCAGAGCAGTGCGAAATAAGGATATGTGCGCGGTGGAGCGATCTGGCGTGAATTTCGGACAACCAATTCGTAAGTAGGCGCACCGAAGTGCCGTTGGGCGCTTCCGCGCGGCTTCTGGACGGCTTGACAATAGGAACGGACCCCTTGATGTAAAGGAGTACTTTTGATACAGATGTATATTGCCAATAACATATTATTGGACAATCGGATAAGCTCACCTTAAATCCACTCTTCTTGGTACTTGCGCCCGGCATTCATTCGTAGTAGCGTTGTGCACTAACCGTGAAAACATTAATTGGTCTCGTCCTATTGGTAGCCCTATTCGCCTGTCTCGGATGTGATTCAGGCACCTCGCCGGTGGCTCCTGACGGCACGACGCTGCGTATTGACGCGAACCCCACCTCGATTACTGTCACGGGCAGCTCGGCGATCACCGTCACGGCCATTGACTCCAGTGGGGTTCCAGCCCCTGCCGGCACGGAGGTCCTTCTAACCACCAATCTGGGCACCATTGAGGATCGGGTCAGCACTGATAGTCGAGGGATCGCTCATGCGACCCTGCGAGCCGACGGACGTGCCGGGACGGCGACGGTCAAGGCGAGCTCCGGCAAGATCACGGCTGCTACCCCGGCATCGGTGGTAATCGGCGCTTCGACGCTGAAGGCGGGCTTCGATGTGACGGTTGGAGAATCGCTTACGGTCGTTTTCCAAGATAGGTCCATGGGCAATCCGACGAGTTGGGAGTGGAGCTTCGGCGATGGCCGTGGGAGCACCCAGCGAAGCCCCTCCCATACCTATGCCACGGCCGCGTCCTACGTGGTGACTTTAAAGGTGCGTAACCCCGAAGGCCAGGATACCTTGAGTAAAGTAATCACGGTTCCCGCTTCGGAGGCGATGGCTCCGGTAGCGAGTTTTGACGTGGCGGTTGACGGCCTTAAGGCGGCGTTCACCGATACCTCCAAAGGGACGGTCAGGAGCTGGCAGTGGGATTTCGGCGATGGCTCCCGGACCACGGTCCAGCACGCCATGCATATCTATGGCCAGCCGGGAATCTACTCGGTTACCCTCATCGTCAGCAACGCCGCCGGCTCGAGCACGGCAAGCAAATCGGTGACTGTCCCCACATCCCAGGCACCCGTCGCGAACTTTACTTCTCGGGAAGTCGATGTCCGCCGGGTTCTGTTCGCCGATACCTCCACCAACAACCCGACGCGCTGGGAGTGGGACTTCGGCGACAACACCGCGAAGGTCACGGACCGCAATCCAACTCACATGTATGCCAAGACCGGCACCTACAGGGTGAGCCTTACCGCCGGCAACCTTGCGGGTCAATCGACCCACACGGATTTTATCGTAGTCCGCGGTCAATTGATTGCGGATTTCAGCTTCGTGGCGCAGGGCGATCACGCAACAGTCGTCTTTACCGATCAATCTGCCGGCGAGCCCACGAGCTTCGCTTGGAGCTTTGGCGACGGCTCTAACCCGGTTATGGACCGCAACCCTGTACACAAATATTCCGAGCCCAAGGACTACACCGTTACGCTGACGGTGATGAGAACGGTGAGTGGAGGCTCCACCATGGAGCAGGCAACTGTGTCTAAATCCGTCATGGTACCGAAAAACCCATGAAACAGCTCAAGCAACGGAAAATGGGACGGTCTCTGCTCCCACTGTCGCTCCTCATGGGACTTGGTGTATCCCCTGGCCATAGTTTTCCAGGCGCAGCCTCTGTTAGTCCGGCCACCGTTACAGTCGGCTTTCCAGCCTCGGCCTCTGCAAGTCAGGCGACGGTCACTGTCGGTTTTCCAGGAGCAATCTCCACCAGCCAAACCATCGTCACGACAGCACCCCATTCTCCGGCCGACGACAACCCGGGCAGCTTTCTGACTCTCCCGTTCCGGTCTGCCACGCGCGCCCACTGGTTCCTCGAAGTTGCCATCTTGCGCTACGTGTATCCGCGAGGCTACTCGCTCTCCGACGGCGCAAACGACATGCTCTGCGCTCAGGACGCCGACTCTGGCGAGGGTAGGTGTAGCGCGAGGTTCGTCAAAAGGGCTGGGCAGGAACCGGCCCGGAGCCTGAAGATTGTTATAGTCCCTTCCATGGACGGGGGATACGAACTCCACCTCTTCGGAAGAATCGCCGACAAGGCTGGCGGTGACAAGCCGAATCCCGAGGTCGCCGATCTTAAGAAAGATTTCGAGACGCTTGTAGGCGAGCTCAAGTCTGCTCCCCTTGGTACCGCGAGTGACGGGATCCTGTCCTACCAACTGAGCAACATGCAGGCTGATCGCGCCGTCGCCGTGCTGAAGACGTTCGGTTATCCCGTGATTGAATATACGAAGAGCGGAAGTCAAGCTGGGAGCGAATCGGGTTCGGCGAAAAATCTCGAAAAACCTCCCGAGATTTTCGATCAAAAACCTTCTGTGCTTTCTTCGGCCTCTCCGTTTTCTGGTGGCTTGCTGAGCCGTCCTGTTGTCATCAAGCTTATAGATTCTGAGGATACCTCTCTCGTTCAAGCCACAGATCCTGAGATCACTGGTTTCGATACAGAAATTTCGGGCGGACAAAGGCTGAGCAGTGTAACTGACAGTGCGCCGCAGCAACGTTTGTTAATCGTTTATGACAAGGGTGACATTGCATCGCTGGACGTTTTGCTGGCGCGCCTGCAGAAGTACATCGACGTCCCCGCGCGGCAAATCCTGATAGAGGCCTTGGTCGTCGAGTTGGAAGACAATCGACTTTTGGACCTTGGAGTCGACTTCACGGGTAGCAAGAACGGCTATAATTTCTCGTTCGATGAGGCTGATGGCATGGCTCAGCCATTTATATTTAATTTTGCCAGGCCGCATCCGATAACTCTTCTTAACCTTACAGCAAAGATTCGGGCGCTTGTGGAACGTGGTAAGGCCAAGGTGTTGTCAAGACCTTCTGTCTTTGTCCTCGATGGTCGGCAAGCGAAGATCAAGGTGGGTGACAACATACCGTACACCTCTGGGCGGTCGATTACCGTTGGAGGTGTCGTAAACGTTGTGACCAGCTTCCTCAAAACGGGCATCATCTTGAATCTCCGCCCCCGGGCTGCCTCCGATAATTCAGAAGTTACAATGCAAGTGGAGACCATCATTAGCTCTCCTGGGCCGACGACGCGGGCTTTGTCCGACGGCATCCTGGTTGCACCAACGGTTCAGAGCCGCCTAGTCCAGACTCTGGTGAGGGTTGCCAATGATACACCCTTCGTAATCGGTGGCCTGGTCGCACAAACCGACCAGAAGAATACTAACGGAATTCCTGGATTATCTAGTATTCCCCTGATTGGTGCTCTCTTCCGCAAAGAAAACTCGGTGAAGGACCGCAGAGAAGTCATCATCGTTATCACTCCGCATATCGTTAGGGAGAGCGACCCCACTCTCGCTTATTCCATTGCCAGGGACGCTCAGGGTGCAAGCGCCTCGAGTGCCTCGAAAGAAAAGGGAGCCTTGACAGGAATCACGGCCGAGAGTTGCGAGGCGGGCCCTGAGAACTCAATCTTCGCGCCCCGCAAGCAGAGCACCCCGGCGGAGAGAGAGTCGATATTTGATTCCTTCGACGCGCAGCTCTTCCGCAATACCTATCGTGTGCGCAGCGGGGATATCTTCGATCTTGACTTTATTCGTGAAAACCCCAGAGTCAAGGAAGATCTTCGCGAGGTACAGGATATAGCAAAGAAATTGACATCCGCCCAGTTCAATGAGCTTCCGCGGATCGATCCTAAAGATCTCGAGAAAGAGGTGTCCAGGCGCCTCAGGAGAGTGATCTGTGGAGACGAAGAAGGGATAGGTTGCGCTCTCACTTCGGAGCAGATACATACGTTCCTGACCCTCTTTGACGGCGACATACCCGGGGAAGAAGTCTTTGTCAACAACATGTTAATCCGCGTTATTGAAAAATTGGGATTCAGCGGCTTCGTCCCGCCGGATCACGTCATTTTTTTCAGCCAGGACCCGGACGAGAGTTTGATTCATCCTAAGTATCTTACTGATAACGGATTTGTCCGCAATTGCTTGAAAGCCAACAAGACCATTGTCATGGCTTTTCCGCCAGACCTGACACGGCCTCTGCAAGAGCCGGTCGAGAAGTCGTTTTACGAGAAATACCAGGACTTGTATAAGGAATTCAGGCGATCCTGCAGCGTGGCGAAGGACGTCGAGATGCCTCTAGCCCCAGCCGCATTTACTAGCTTTTCGCCGCCCAACGTCCGCTTGGTGTGCATGCCGCTAAGTGATGCAGAATATATAAAAAAACTTCGCGAGTGTAATGAAAGGGATAGCGGATGGCACGCAATTCTCCTCAATCGGACATTCTGTGGGGGCCGTTCGCGCAACCCCATTGCGCTGCTTCAGAGCGTCCTGACTCTCAAGAGGCTGCTCGAGATTAACGACAGCGCCACCTTTCCGCGAACCCTTCGTGCTTTCCATGTCGGGCGTGAGCTTGTCCTCCCAACGCGGGAAGACCTGGAAACGCGAAGGCACCTGATCGACCGCAGGACTGCTCAACTCTTCTACGAGACACTGGATTATTACTATGCCTTCGGCGAGGCATATAGGCAGATGAATGGAGCTTTGAGAGAGCCTCGGAACGAGCTGAGCATAAGATATCTGGGAAGGCCCTCCATTTTGAAGCAAAGAGACGAAAAGCCCCAAGGAGAAGCACCCAAAGAAGATGTGCCAAGAGGAAGAGGGCCAGTTCCTCAGACGAGCTCTCCTTCTCCTCCAAGCGAATTAACCCCCCATTGAGCGCAGGCGCCCGTCCGCACTTAGAGTTGCTTGCGCGAAGCCCCGCGCGCGCTCCGCTTCTTTCCCTCCTCCGGAAAGAGGGCTCCCCCGGCCCTCACTCCTGGTGGCGATGTCGCGCGGCATACAGGTCCGTCACACGCGCCCAACAAGCTCTGGTTGATTGACCCATTACACTAGTGTAGTGCGTCACAGGGGCATGTCCTTAACCAGAGCTTGGCGTGCGCGAGTGACCTTCTCAAGGATATCGCTAGCTGACTTGGTCCAAATGAAGGGATTCGGATCTGCGTTGTGCTGACCCAGATAGTCCTTGATGGACGCGATCAGTTCCTCAACACTGCGGAAGATTCCTCGACGCAACTGCTTCTGGGTCAGGTCACGGAAAAAACGCTCGACCATGTTGAGCCATGAGGCGCTGGTTGGAGTGAAGTGAATCGTAAATCGGGGGTGCTGGGCCATCCAGGCCTGGACTTCTGGATGCTTATGGGTGGCATAGTTGTCCGCAATCAGATGAATGGATTGGTCCTTGGGAGTCTCCCGATCGATGAGTCTCAGGAATTGGCTCCACTCCTGGTGGCGATGCTTTGGCATGCAGGTCCCGATCACCGTTCCGTCCAGCGTGTTCAAGGCCGCAAACAAGGTGGTCGTCCCGTGACGCTTGTAGTCATGAGTCATTGTGCCGCAGCAGCCTTTCTTCAACGGCAGTCCGGGCTGCGTCCGGTCCAGAGCTTGGATCTGGCTCTTCTCATCGACCGAAAACACCAAGGCGTGCTCCGGAGGATTGAGGTATAGGCCGATGATGTCCTCCAACTTCTCGACGAACTTCGGATCTTTACTGAGCTTGAAGGTCCGGACCAGGTGAGGCTTCAGGCCATGGCGTTTCCAGATCCGGCGGATGGTGCTCGCACTCAGCCCCATCACCTTGGCCAAGCTGCGACTGCTCCAGTGGGTCCCCTTTGCAGGCTTCTCTTGCGTGGTCTTGCGCACCACCTCCTGAACCACCACTTCGGCAATCGGCTTCTGCCGCCCCGGCCGAGGGGCATCTTTCTCAATGCCAGCGATCCCCTTCTGGACAAAGCGGCGGCGCCAAAGACCGACCGTCCTGCGTGTCGTGCCGAGGATCTCAGCGATCTCGCGGTTCTGCTTGCCCTCGGCGCACAACAAGATGATCCTCGCCCTCTCCACCACACGCACGGCCGTACGCCGTCCTCGCGAGAGCTTTCCGAGCTCCTCGCGCTGCTCTTCCGAGAAAATGACTGGCGGCGCTACTCGCATGTTCCCTCCTCGCAGTAGGATAACTTCGAGAAGGATAACAAAAGTTGCGCCTTCTGAGATGCACTACACTAGCCAGTGCCAGCCTCCAGGGGCGCAGTGCCCCGACTGCAGATCCGTGAGCTGAAACGAGCTGTTCGCCTCCGAGCTTTCAAGTGCATCGCAAGCCTTCGGTATTGGTCACCCGCAGGGTTCCTTGAAACGGGCCCTAAGCGTGGTCGAGGATGCGAGTGATTTCCACGGACTCGCGCGGGTGGCCGTCGGGCACCTTGACTACGCGGGTTGGTAACGCCCGTTCTGCTGGTGTAATAGAGCTGAGAGCACCCATAGGAGCGTCAGCAGAAGTCCTCACGGCTTGACACCCCCGCTCGCCCGGCGTATTGTCCATATATGAATGAACCGCCCTCCCAGCCCGGGGAGGCGGTTCTTCTTGTTCTCATGACCGGGTGAGCGGGAAGCGCGGGCGAGCCGCGTCCTCGAGCTCGATCCAACAGAATCAGCGATTTACGCCAAGCGCCCGGGATTCCGGCCGGGCTCTGCTTTGCTTTGAGGGAGATCAACAATGAAGCTTTCATCGGTTGCTGGATTGGGGGTCGTCCTCGCCTTGGCGGCCGGATGCCATGGCAAGGAGGCTCCGCCGCCTCCGCCGCCACCCCCGGCGGTGGTCGTCACTCCGGTCGTCCAGCGGGACGTGCCGGTCTTTCAGGAGTGGATCGGCACGACGCAGGGGAACGTCAACGCCGAGATCCGGCCGCAGGCCGACGGCTATCTGCTGCGGCGGGTCTATACCGAGGGGAGCTTCGTGAACCGGGGGGATCTGATGTTCGAGATCGACGCCCGGCAGACCCAGGCGCAGCTTCAGGCGGTGCAGGGGGACTTGGCGGAGGCCCAGGCCCAGCTCGCCAAGGCGCAGCAGGACGTCAACCGCTTCCGCCCCCTGGCCGCACAGAAGGCGATCAGCCAGCAGGAGCTCGACAACGCGCTGTCGTCCGCGGCCGCCGCCAAGGCGGTGGTGGACGCCCGGCAGGCGGCCGTGCACCAGGCCCGTCTCAACCTCGGCTGGAGCCGCGTCACCGCGCCGATCAGCGGCATCGCCGGCGCCTCGCAGGCGCAGGTGGGCAACCTGGTCAGCCCCTCGACCGTCCTCGCCGTGGTCTCGCAGTGCGACCCGATCCGCGTCGCCTATCCGCTCAGCGAGCAGGAGTATCTGGCGCTTCAGGAGCGGCTGCGACAGGACCCCGCCGCCGCCCGCGGCGACAACCTGGAGCTGATCCTCGCCAATGGCTCGGTCTTCCCCCACAAGGGGCATCTGCTCTTCTCGGACCGGCAGGTCGACGTCAAGACGGGCACCATCAGCACCGTGGCCGTCTTCCCCAATCCGGGGAACCTGCTGCGCCCGGGGCAGTACGCCAAGGTCCGCGCCATGACCGAGGTCAAGAAGGCGGCGCTCCTGGTCCCCCAGCGCGCGGTCAACGAGCTGCAGGGCGGGTTCCAGGTGGCCGTGGTGGGCGCCGACAACAAGGCCGAGCTCCGGCCGGTGACGCCCGGCGTCCGGGTGGGGACCCTGTGGGAGATCGACTCGGGGCTGACTCCCGGCGACCGCGTCGTGGTCGAGGGGTTCTCGCGCGTCAAGGCGGGCGCCGAGGTCCGTCCCCAGGAGGCGCCGGCGGAAGCGGCCGAGGTGGAGACGTTCGCCTCTCCGTCCTCTCCCACGCAGGGAGGGAAATGACGCCATGGCTCGCTTCTTTATCGACCGGCCGATCGTCGCCATCGTCATCGCCGTCCTCACCATCCTCCTCGGGCTGGTGGCATTGACCGGGCTTCCGATCGCCCAGTACCCGGACATCGTGCCGCCGCTGATCCAGATCCAGGGGAACTTCCCGGGCGCCGACGCGGTCACCGTCGAGCAGTCGGTGGCGACGCCGCTCGAGCAGCAGATGAACGGCGTCGAGGACCAGCTCTACATGCAGTCGGTCAACGCCAACGACGGCACGGTCACCCTGCGGGTCACCTTCGACGTCGGCACCGACCGCAACGCCGACCAGGTCAACGCCCAGAACCGGGTCTCGCAGGCGGTGCCGAGCCTGCCGGCGGACGTCAACGCGATCGGCCTCACCTATAGGAAGACGCAGGGCAGCCCCCTGATGCTGATCTCGCTGTTCTCGCCAAAGGGGACCTACAAGGGGCTGTTCCTCGGCAACTACGCGTTGATCAACATCAACGACGCCATCTACCGGGTGCCCGGGGTCGGCCAGGTGAACAACTTCGGCGCCTCGGAGTACGCGATGCGGGTCTGGGTCCGGCCGGACCAGCTCGCGAGCCTTAGCCTGACCGTCGCGGACCTCCTGAAGGCGATTCAGCAGCAGAACACCGTGAACCCCTCGGGGCAGATCGGGGCCGAGCCGGCGCCGCCGGGGCAGGAGTTCACCTATGCCGTGCGCGCCCAGGGGCGGCTCGCGAACCCGGAGCAGTTCGGCAATATCGTCGTGCGCCTGAACCCGGACGGCTCGGCGGTGCGCATGAAGGACGTCGCGCGCATCGAGCTGGGCGCCCTGAGCTACAAGCAGATCGGGCGCTTCAACGGCCGGCCGTCGAGCATCATCGGCATCTACCAGGCCCCCGGCTCGAACGCCCTCGCGGTGGCCGAGGGGGTGAAGAAGACGATGGCCGAGCTGAAGTCCCGCTTCCCCCAGGACCTCGACTACGCCATCTCGGTGGACACCACCCGGCCGGTGACCGAGGGGATCAACGAGATCCTGAAGACGCTCGCCGAGGCGATGGTGCTGGTGATCCTGGTCGTCTTCCTCTTCCTGCAGAACTGGCGGGCGACGCTGATCCCGTTGATCGCGGTGCCGGTGTCGCTGATCGGCACCTTCGCGCTCTTCCCGCTGCTCGGCTTTTCGATCAACGCGCTGTCGCTGTTCGGACTGGTGCTGGCGATCGGCCTGGTGGTCGACGACGCGATCGTCGTCGTCGAGGCGGTGGAGCACCACATCGAGCAGGGGATGGCGCCGCGCGCCGCCACGCTGCAGGCGATGAAGGAGGTCTCGGGGCCGGTGGTCGCGATCGCCCTGATCCTCTCCTCGGTCTTCCTGCCGGTCGCCTTCCTGGGCGGCATCCAGGGGCGGCTCAACCGGCAGTTCGCGCTCACCATCGCCATCTCGGTGCTGATCTCGGCGTTCAACGCCCTCTCCCTCTCGCCGGCGCTCTCGGCGCTGCTGCTGCGCCCCCGCAAGGCGTCCACGGGGTTGCTCGCCCGCTTCTTCGGCGGCTTCAACCGGGGCTTCGACAGGGCGCGGAACGGCTATCTGAGGACGTCGGGCTTCCTGGTCCGCAAGGCGGTGCTCGCGGTGGCGATCCTGGTCGGTTTCACCCTGCTGGCGGGGGGGCTCGGCAAGGCGGTCCCCACCAGCTTCCTCCCCGACGAGGACTCCGGGTACTTCTTCCTCAACGTGCAGCTCCCCGACGCCTCGTCGCTGCAGCGGACGGATGCCGTCTGTCGCAAGGTGGAGGCGATCCTGGCCAAGACCAAGGGTGTGAAGTACTACAACACGGTGGCGGGCTTCAGCCTGCTCTCCTACGTGTCGTCGTCCTACAACGCCTTCTTCTTCGTCTCGCTCGCGCCGTGGGACGAGCGGGGGGGCCCCGGGCTGTCGGCCAAGGAGATCTCGGCCGAGCTCAACGGCGCCTTCCGCGCCCAGATCCCGGAGGCGACGGCGTTCGCCTTCCTGCCGCCGGCGATCCCCGGCCTCGGCACCTCGGGCGGCTTCTCGCTCTGGGTGCAGGACCGCAGCGGCGGCTCGGTCGACTTCCTCAACCAGAACCTCCAGGCCTTCCTCGAGGCGGCGCGCAAGCGGCCCGAGCTCCAGAACGTCAACAGCAGCTTCCGCGCCGCGGTGCCGCAGGTATTCGTCGACGTCGACCGCGACAAGGCGCTGAAGCAGGGGGTGCCGATCAACGAGGTCTACCAGACCTTGCAGGCGTTCCTCGGCGGCTCCTTCGTCAACCAGTTCAATCGCTTCGGCCGGCAGTGGCGCGTCTACCTCCAGGGGGAGGGGACGGAGCGCACGCGCCCCGAGGACATCGGCCAGTTCTACGTCCGCAACAACGACGGCAACATGGTCCCGCTCTCGGCGATCACCACGATCCGGACCACCACGGGGCCCGAGTACACGCAGCGCTTCAACCTGTTCCGGGCCGCCCAGGTCACTGGCGCCGCGGCGCCCGGCTACAGCTCGGGGCAGGCGCTGGACGCCATCGAGGAGGTGGCGAAGCAGATCCTGCCACGCGAGATGGGCTACGACTGGTCCGACCTTTCCTACCAGGAGAAGAAGGCGTCGGGCACCGCGGGGAAAGTCTTCGTGCTCTCGATCCTCTTCGTCTTCCTGATCCTCGCCGCCCTCTACGAGAGCTGGTCGCTCCCTTTCAGCGTCCTGCTCTCGGTGCCGGTGGCGATCTTCGGCGCCTTCCTCGGGCTGCTGCTCCGGAAGTTCAATTTCGACGTCTTCGGCCAGATCGGGATCGTGGTGCTGATCGGCCTCGCGGCCAAGAACGCGATCCTGATCGTAGAGTTCGCCAAGGCGGAGTCGGAGAAGGGGCGCGACCTCGCCGACGCCGCGCTGGAGGGGGCGAGGCTGCGCCTGCGGCCGATCCTGATGACCTCGTTCGCCTTCATCCTCGGCTGCGTGCCGCTCTGGATCGCTACCGGCGCGGGGGCCACCTCGCGCCAGATCCTGGGGACCGTGGTGGTGGCCGGGATGCTCGCCGCCACCTGCCTGGCGGTGTTCCTGATCCCCGCGCTCTACGTCCTGGTGGAGAAGATCGGGGGGGCGGAGCGAAGGCATGCCCGGCGCGCGGAACGCGAGGCCGCCGCCCTGCCGGTGGCCGAGGAGACGCACTCATGAGGCGGCTCATCGCTCTTCTGGCAGCGGCTGTACTGGCCGGCTGCACCGTCGGTCCGAACTACCGGCGGCCGCCGTTGAATCCCCCCGAGCAGCACCGGGGGCAGGCCGGCGCCGCCGAGGCCGCCTCGCTGGCCGATCAGGCCTGGTGGGAGGTCTTCCAGGACGATGCCCTGAGAGGGCTGATTCGCGAGGCGCTCGCCAACGGCTACGACGTCCGGCTCGCGGCCTGGCGGATCGAGGAGGCGCGGGCCAACGCCGGGATCGCCCGCTCGGCGGTCTTCCCGGCGTTCCAGGGGCAGGTGGCGGCGGGGCACGGCCGACAGTCGGGCGTCGAAGGCACCCTGCTGCAATTCAACGTCAACGCCTCCTGGGAATTCGACCTCTGGGGGCGCATCCGGCGCTCCAATGAGGCGGCGCTGGCGCAGTTCCTGGCTTCGGAGGAGGCGCGGCGCGGGGTCTTCCTCTCGCTCGCGTCCGAGGTCGCCACGCGCTACTTCCTGCTCCGCGAGCTCGATCTCCAGCTCGCGATCGCCCGCCGGACGTCCGGCGCGTTCCAGGAGACCTACGACCTGTTCGACAAGCGGCTCCAGGGGGGCGCCGCCTCGGCCCTGGAGACCACCAGCGCCGAGGCGCTGCTCGCCTCGACCGCCGCCAACATCCCGGACCTCGAGCGGCAGATCGTGGAGCAGGAGAACGAGCTGGCGTTCCTGCTCGGCCGCAATCCGGGGCCGATCCCGCGCGGCGCGGCATTGAACGACCAGTTCCTGCCGCCGGCGGTGCCGCCCGGTCTCCCTTCCGACCTGCTCCGGCGGCGCCCCGACCTGCGCGAGGCCGAGCAGAACCTGATCGCGGCCAACGCCGGCGTCGGCGTCGCCAACGCCGATTTCTTCCCCAGCATCAGCCTGACCGGCGCCTTCGGCGGCGTCGCCCCGCAGATCTCGCAGCTCTTTCCGGCGGGACGGACCTGGACGATCGGCGGCGGGCTCCTGACTCCGGTCTTCCAGGGGCGGCGCCTGCGCGAGCAGTACCGGGCGGCGGTAGCCCGCTGGGAGCAGGCGCGGGTGCTCTACGAGCAGAGTGTGACCAACGCCTTCGGCGAGGTCTCGACCGCCCTGGTGGCCTACCAGAAGTTCGCCGAGGTCGAGCGCGAGCGGGCGCGGGAGGTGAATGCCTACCGGGAGGCGTTCCGCTTGTCGAACCTGCGCTACGTGGCCGGTCTCTCGGACTACCTGGAGGTGCTGCAGACCCAGCAGCAGCTCTTCCCCGCCGAGATCCTGCTCGCGCAGGCGCGCTACAACCGCCTGGCCACCCTCGTCCAGCTCTACCGCACCCTGGGCGGCGGCTGGCAGCTCACCGATCCCCAGTGGACCGGAGGGCAGCAGGGGGCGCAGCCATGAAGACAGCCATGAAGGACGATCCGGTCATCCGGTTGTTCCTGCAGACCGCGCAGGCGATCGAGGATCGCCTGGAGACGGCCCTGGAGGGCGTGGAGCTCTCGGTGGCGAAGTACAGCGCCCTCAAGCAGCTCGCGCTGGCGGACGAGCCGCTCTCCTTCAGCGAGCTGGCGGCGCGGCTGGTCTGCGTGCGCTCGAACGTCTCGCAGCTCGTCGACCGGCTGGAGGCGGACTGCCTGGTCCGCCGGGTGGAGGACCCCAGGGATCGCCGCTGCATGCGGGCCGATCTCACCGACCTTGGACGGGAGCGCCATGCCGCCGGCGCGCGGCGGATGGAAACCGTCCGCGGCGGGATCGTGGAGATCCTCTCGGAGGTCGACCGCGGAGTGCTGGAGCGGGCGCTGGAGAAGCTGCGGGGCTCCGGCCTTCCGGGGGGTGACCCGCGATCCGCAAAAGGCTAAACTTGGCTCAGCTAAGCCGATTGCTCAGTCGCTGACCGGCCGTTCCCATTCCCGATCGCGGAGGCTCAGAAGGGGTCTATGGAGAAATACCACATCTACCCATGGGAGGTGATCCTCGTGATCGCCCTCGTGGCGTTCGTCCTCTACTTCCGCAAGAAGCAGAGCCGGCAGGAGTCGGCGGCCGTCGCCCGGAAGGCGAAGGAAACCCCCGCGGAGACCTTCATGAGGCTCCGCCAGGAGTCGATCGAGACCCCCGCCGCGAGCCTCGGCCTGGCCGGCGAGCTCAAGCCCGGTGAGCCCTACGGCATCCTGATGGAGATGGGGATCCCGAACTCGGTGGTGACGCTCGCCTGCTTCGCCAACGGCGACGCCCGTCTCTATTACAAGACCGGCGGCGGGATGGTCGGCGGGATCAGTCACGAGAAGGTGCGCAAGGCCGCCCAGGAGTTCTCCGGCTTGGCCCGCAAGGCTCTGCCGCGGATGAGCCGGGTCACCAGCTATCCCGTGCCCCAGGAAGACCGCGTCCGATTCTACGTGCTGACCCCGCGCGGGGTCTTCACCACCGAGACTGGCCGCGAGGCCCTGGGCGAGCCCGGCAACGAGCTCGCGCCCCTGTTCTACAGCGGCCAGGAGGTCGTCACCCAGATGCGGCAGGTGCAGGAGCAGAGGGACATGAGGTCGCGCCCGACGATGCCCAGCGACCGCCCGGGCGCCACGCCGGCCCCGGCCCCGGCGCCGCCGGCCCTCGACGATTCGACGGAAGCCTGAAGGTCCTGTAGGATCGGGATCTCCTGATCTGATGAATGCGGCATCTGCCGAAAGGAGGCACATTGGCCAAGCCGAACTACCAGCACGAGAGACGTCAGAAGGATCTGGCGAAGAAGAAAAAGGCGGAAGAGAAGAGACTGCGCAAGGCGGAGAAGAAGAACTCCCCCGGCGAGGAGGAGAACCTCCAGCCGCTTCAGGGACCCCAGGGAGAGGGCGAGACCGGCGAGACGTCGTCCGAGACGCCGTCGTAGAGGGAGCCTCGCGAGGCTCTCAGGGCTCCGCCGCGACCAGCGCCCGCAACCGCTCCGGCAAAGCCGCCAGGAACGGCCCAAGGTCGTCCGTGTCCGGCAGGGTGATCTCGATCCTGCCGTTCCTGGTCCGTCCGACCTTTCCTTCCCCTGTCATGACGAGTGGTACCTGGATCGCCTCGCGATCGAGGGGGATCTCGTCCGTGACCTCGAAGAGAAGGTTCATGATGGTCTGATCGATCACGCGCATCTCACCCCTCCTCCTCCGGTCAGCGCTCCACGGGAGCGAACGCCCGTCGCCGGTCGCTGACGACCGGCGACGAGCTGAATCAGGTTACTAGACTTCGTTGTACGGCACGCAACCGGTGGCGCACGCCGCGTTGGCGAAGCACTGGTTGGAGTAGACCTGGCCGTTGCTGCAGATCACCGGGCTGTAGATGAAGGGGCAGATCGCGTTGGGGTCCGGCTTGCACTTGGGAGCGGCGAAGGAAACGGAGCCCGCGCCGATCGCGCCGGTGAGAGCGATGGCGAAGGCGATCTTCGGAATGAAACTGGCTCGGGTCATGGGGAGCTCCTTCTCAGCGTTGACCCGCCACCGCGGCGGGCCGAGCGAAAGCCACTGTAGCGGGCCGAGCCGGGTCAAATCAACTTGATTTCTATATCCGAATAAGGTAATGGGCGGGAATCTCCATGGGCCTTGGGCGAGCCTGGCGAGTGTCCCTATTGAGCGGCTCCCGGCACTCACTAGAGTAGTACCAGCCGCAGAGTCGGGCGGTGTCCGTTCGTTCAGCTGCAGCTCCCCCAAACAAAGGAGAGGACATGTTGAGAAGCACTGTCAGGGCCGCTATCGGCCTCCTCGTCGCCACCCTGGCTGTCCCAGCGCTCTGGGCGACCACGGCGGTAGAGCGCACGGAGAATGAAATGGTCCAGGAAGCCGCGATCATCGTCACCGGGCACTGTACGCACCTGCAGAGCCAGTGGGTCGGCAGGACCCTGGTGACGCTCGCCACCATTCAGGTCTCCGAGGTGCTCAAGGGCGACGCGGGGTCGCAGGTGACGGTGGTCCTGCCGGGCGGCGTCGATTCGAATCGCCGCATCCCCGTCGCGATGAGCTACCCCGCGGCACCGGAGATTTTCCAGCAGGAGAACGTGCTGCTCTTCCTCACTCCCGAGGACCTGGTGGCCGGCGGCTACTCGGTCGTCGGCTTTTCCCAGGGCAAGTTCTCGCTGGCCGTGGACGACGGGAAGAAAGTGGCCACGCAGGACCTGAGCGGCCTGAACCTGCAGGGGCATAACGGCTCGCTCCGCCGCGGCCAGGGCAAGGCGATCCAGCTCGACGAGCTGCGCGCGCGGATCCGGCAGGCCCCGGCCGCCGGGAGGGAGCGGTGATGTCCAACGGTTCGCGAATGTGGAGAAGAGACGCCATGAGAGGAAAAATTTTTAATTACTCCCTGGCCGCCCTGCTCGCGGCCGCCCTGGGCTCCGCCCCGGCCCTGGCCGGCGGCTTCCTCGAGAGCCTCGACATCACCGGCAATGTCCCCTCGCCGTTCCCGGGCCACATCAACGCCCGGCTCGTCCGGATCTTCCACGACCCCCGGTGCATCCCGGTCCAGTGGCGGGTCAACAACACCCAGGACCCGATCCCCAACCCGCTCGGCGCGCCGGTCCTGTCGCTGGCGGACGCCAGGACAGCCCTCCAGAGATCTTTGGACACCTGGAACCAGATCCCGACCTCGTACATCAACGAGCAGATCGTCGGCACGGTCGCCAATCCCAACACGCGGGGCTTCGACATGGTCAACGAGCTGACCTTCCGCACCCCGGTCGGCTTCGGGGCGATCGCCAACACCCCCTCGATGACCCTGAGCTCCGACGTACAGCTCGACAATGGGGATGACATCGACGGCGACGGCGATTCCGACGTATCGAGCGCGATCGCCACCTGCAAGGACGTGGACAACGACGGCGATATCGAATTCCCCGCCGGCTTCTACAAGGCGGGCACGATCCTGGACGTCGACGTCGAGTTCAACGTCAGCGCCAGCAACGGCGTCCGCTTTACGGTAGCGGCCGCCGACGCCGACACCAACACCCGGTCGACGGACCTCCAGGGAACCGCCACCCACGAGTTCGGCCACAGCCTCGGCCTGTCCCACGTGCTCAACAACCAGAAGAGCCCGACGGACGGCACCGCGGCGACGATGTTCCCGTTCATCGATACGGGGGATCCGGCCTCCGAGCTCGCGCAGCGCTCGCTCGACAGCGACGACATCGCCTTCGCCTCCTACTACTACCCCGAAGGGACGGCCGCGACCGGCCCGGCGGCGATCCAGCCGGGGGATTTCCCCTTTGGCCTCGTCTACGGCCTGATCAAGGGGTCGGCCACCCACGGCGTGCTCGGCCAACCGATCGCGGGAGCCAGCGTCTCGGCCACCAACGTGCTGAACGGCGAGCTGTTCGCCACCGCGTTCAGCGGCACGACTCAGCTCTCCTATGACCCGGCGACCGGCGGCATCTTCCTGCTCAGCCCGGAGTACAACATCATCAACGGCGACTACACGCTGCCGGTCAAGCTCGGCCTCTACTCGATCGGCATCGAGGCGGTCGACGGCACGCCGGTGCCGGCCAGCTCGGTGAATTTCAACGCGCTGATCGGCTCCGCCTTTGGCCAGCAGGACTTCAACGAGGAGTTCTGGAACGCCGGGGATTCCGCGACCGAGGTCCAGCCCGGCTTCGCGCTGCCGGTGGTCGGGGCGCCCGGCCTGACCGTGGGGCACATCGACGTCACCACCAACGACCAGATCAACATCGCCAACTTCGGCTCGCGCGATTTCGTCGGCTTCACCGGCCAGGCGGCGGGGAGCTACTACGCCGTCCGCGTCCCGGCGAGCCAGATCTCCGCGATCAACCCCGGCGGCGACCTCTACATCCAGGAGGCGCTCTACGACACCTTCCACTTCGACGCGTCGGTGCCGGTGGTCTTCGCCGAGGCGTCTCTCGTCACCGGCACAGTCAGCGGCGCCACGGCCACCCTCGACCTCGCCCATCCGCTGGCGAGGGTGACCCGCTTCGTCGGCCAGGACAACGACTTCGCGCCGTTCTACTTCCCCTTCCCCAATCTGCTGGGGCGGCAGGTACAGCGGGGGATCGAGCACGGCAAAATTCAGAACCTTTTCATCGTCCTGCGGCTGCCGACGACCACGCCGTTCCCGGGCGTCTCGGGGCTGCCGCCGGTGATCGGGCTCGACGGCGGCAACGCCACCAACGACGTGCCGATCAACGGCTTCTCCTATCTCTCCACCGACGGTGCGACGTGGACCCAGGTCACCAACTTCAACTTCCGCTTCGCGCTGGTGGTCACCAAGCCGTAGCTCGGGCGAAGGGCGCTTCAGAAGGGGCGGGGATTTGTCCTCGCCCCTTTTTTGTTACATTGGCCCGATGCAGGACCAAGGCGACCCCGGAAACGACCTCTTCCTCTCTCTGACTCCCGAGAAGGTGCTCGCCGCCGTCGAGGCGGGCGGTCTCGAGTGCAACCCCGTCTGCTACCCCCTCAACTCGTTCGAGAACCGGGTCTACGAGGTGGAGCTGGCGGACCGCTCCCGCGTGGTGGCCAAGTTCTACCGCCCGGGGCGCTGGAGCGAGGAGCAGATCCTCGAAGAGCACCTGTTCTTGAAGGATCTCGCCTGGCAGGAGATCCCGGTCTGCACCATGCGGCCGTTCCCGGATGGCGGCACGCTGCGGCGGGTCGACAACATCTTCTACTGCCTCTCCGACCGGCGGGGGGGGCGCGCCCCCGACGAGCTCGACGAGGCCGGAGCCCGGCGGCTCGGCATGCTGGTGGGGCGGATGCACAACGTCGGTGCCCGGCGGGAGTCCGAGCACCGGCTGCCGCTCGACGCCGACACCTACATCCGCCAGAACATCGACTGGCTGGAGGCGCACGAGGTGGTGCCGCAGCACCTGCGGGAGCGGTACTTCGACACCGCGCTCTCGATCGCGGCGATCGCCGACCGCCGGCTGGCCGGGGTGCCCGTCCATCGCATCCACGGCGACCTCCACCTGGGGAACATCCTCTTCCGCGACGGTCTGCTGAACGTACTGGATTTCGACGACATGGTGGTGGGTCCGGCCGTGCAGGACCTCTGGCTCGCCCTGCCCGGCCGCGACAGCTATACACAGACCCTGCGCGATCGCTTTCTCGAAGGGTATCTCCAGTTCCGCGACTTCGATCGTTCGACCCTGCCGCTGATCGAGACCCTGCGGGCGATGCGGATCATCCACTACGCCGCCTGGCTCGCCCGCCGCTGGCACGATCCGGCCTTCCCGGCCGCCTGGCCGCAGTTCGGCACCCCCGAATACTGGGAGCGCGAGACCCAGGATCTCGAGGAGCAGCTCGCGGTGATCCGCGGCGAGGCCACCCCCGAGGAGGTGGCGGCGCGTCCCGACGAGGAGACCGTCCGCGAGGAGGAGGAGGCCCTCACCAACAAGGACTTCTTCTGGGACTGGGAAGGGGAATAGCCGGTCCGGGCATGCTAGCTTCTTAGGGGGAGGGAGACGTGATGAGCTCGAGGCGACTGCGGAGATCCAGCTACCCGCGCCGGCGGCGTCCGAGAGGGTTCCTCTGGACCCTCCTCAGCCTGCTCACGCTGGGCGCGCTGGCCACGATCCTCGCCAGCCGGCGGCCGGTCTTCCCGGAGGACGCGGAGCCCGAGCCGGCGCGAGGAGGCGGCTCCGATCCCGAGCCTCCCGAGCCGGTCCCGGGTGAATCGCTCTGGATCGCCGGCCCCGCCGGCAACCTGTACGTCCGGGACGGCGGCGAGGACGCGGACGCCCTGCCCGTCCTCTTCCTCCACAGCCTCGCGGGCAACGGCGGCCAGTGGTCGCTGCAGCTCGACCACCTGCGCCGGCACCGCCGGGCGGTGGCCCTCGACTTCCGCGGCCACGGCGAGTCCGACCCGGCCGAGGACGGCGACTACTCGGTCCCCGGCTTCGCCGCCGACGTGGCCGCGGCGGCCGACCAGCTCGGCCTGCGCCGCTTCCTCCTCGCCGGCCACAGCCTGGGCGCCGCGGCGGCCATCGAGTACGCCAGCCGCCACCCCGAGCGGGTCGCCGGCCTCCTGCTGGTCGATCCCGGCGGCGATCAGAGCCGCGTCCCGGCCCGGGAGGTGGAGCAGTACCTGGAGTCCCTGCGCTCCGACCCGCTGGCCGAGCTCGAGTCCTACTTCCGCCAGATGGTGATCGGAGGGGACCCCGACGCCTCCCGCTGGGTGCTCGAGGACCTCCACGTCACCCATGAGGACGCCGTCCTCGGCGCGCTCGCCGACGCGGCCCGGTACGAGCCCCTGCCGGCGCTGGAGCGCTACCCGGGGCCGCGGCTGTCGATCATCAGCGACATGAACCGCCTCCCCTACAGCCTCCACAACCTCCTCCCGGACCTCCCCGTCCGCCTGATGACCGGCACCGGCCACTGGCTGATGATGGACCGGCCCGAGGTCTTCAACCACCTGCTGGACGAGTTCGTGAGCCAGGTCGAGACGGTCGGCGGCTCCTACAGCCGCTCCGCCACGTAGCAGCATTGCACGAGTTACACGGGACTTTGCGCGATTTCACTCGGGAGGCGCCCTGAATCCCTCCTGAGGGCTGAATTCGGGGCTTTTGGGGCCGCCAAAGACTGGGCACCGATACTGCATAAAAATTTTGGCGTATGGCGGAGGCACCGGAACTCCAAAGCAGCCCCAACTCGGTATCCGTTCCTCAGCGAGGGTGGTAAGATCGGGTAAGGGGCCTTGAGGCTCACACGTTCGGAAAGCCCAGGCGTGAAGACTCCGGTACCAGATCCAGATTCGTTCGTAGTACCGCGATCTTGGATAGCCCCGCAGGCTACGTAGAAGAAGAAGTCAGGCATTCACAGGGTCGTCACGACCGAATCGGACGACGGTCAAGAGGAGCACGCAATGGGTAGAAAGTTATACGTAGGCAACTTGGCCTACAGCGTCAGGGACAGCGACCTGGAAGACCTGTTCGCGGCCCATGGCACCGTGGACTCCGCCCAGGTGATCATGGATCGGGACACTGGGCGTTCCAAGGGGTTTGGGTTCGTTGAGATGAGCAGTGACCAGGAGGCGCAGGCCGCCATTTCCGCGCTCAACGGCAAGGAGCTGGATGGCCGGAACCTGACGGTCAACGAGGCTCGTCCCAAGGAAGAGGGCGGTCGTGGCGGCGGCGGTGGCGGCCGGGGCGGCGGTGGTGGTTACGGTGGCGGCGGCGGTGGCCGGGGTGGTGGTGGTGGTGGTGGCGGTCGTGGCGGCTACGGCGGCGGCGGCGGTCGCGGCGGCTACTAGGCTTCCCTCACACGAACCAAGTTGAAAGGGCGCCCAGCGGGCGCCCTTTCTGTTTCTCCCCTTACCGTACCCCCAGCAACTCCACCTCGAAGATCAGCGTCGCGTTCGGTGGGATCACCCCTCCGGCGCCGCGGGCGCCATAGCCGAGGTCGGCGGGAATGGTGAGGCGGCGCTTGCCGCCGACCTTCATGCCGGCCACCCCCTCGTCCCAGCCGCGGATTACCTGGCCGGCGCCGAGAGCGAAGCTGAAGGGGCTCTTGCGGTCGAGGCTGGAGTCGAACTTGGTGCCGTTCTCGAGCCAGCCGGTGTAGTGCACGTTCACAGTCTGGCCGGCCTTGGCCTCCGGGCCCTCGCCGGTCTGGAGATCGGTGTACTTGAGGCCGGAAGCGGTCGTGATGGTGTTTTCCTGGTCAGCCTGGTCTGCCATGGGCTCCTCCCGAGTTCCTACCTGGACCGGGGGCATCCCCGTCCAGGCCGGCGAGCTTACCGCACTCCCAGCAGCTCGAACTCGTAGTAGAGGATCGCGTCCTTCGGCACGACGGTGCCGACCCCCTGCTTGCCGAACCCGAGGTCGGGGGGGATGGTCAGCTTGCGCTTGCCGCCCACCTTCATGCCGACGAGCCCCTCGTCCCACCCCTTGATGGCGTCGCCGGCGCCGAGACGGAAGGTGAAGGGGCGGTCGTCGTTGCGGCTGGAGTCGAACCGGGTGCCGTCGTCCAGCCATCCGACGTAGTGGACCTCGACGATCTTGCCGAGCCGGGCCTCATCCCCCTGGCCCAGCCGCAGATCCAGGTAGCGCAGGCCCGAGGGGTTGACCACCTCCCGGCCGGTGGAGGCGGCGTCGGAATGGCCCTTCCCCTGCTCGGCGAAGGCAGGCAGGAGCAGCGGCCCCAGGGTGGCCAGCAAGGTCGCGAAAACGGCGCGGTGAAGGGTCTTCGGGTGCATGGGGTCGATCTCCTTCTGGAATCGACGTTTTCGATTTGGAGATGCCGATTGTACGTCAGCCCGCTCGCCGGACCACCTTCCCGTCCTTGACCACGGCGGCGACCGGATTGATCCCGTAGTGATAGACGAGGTGGAGCAGGTTGGGGGCGTCGAGCAGCACGAGGTCGGCCCGCTTGCCGGCCTCGATCGAGCCGATCTCGCGTCCGAGGCCGAGGCAGCAGGCGGAGTTCAGGGTGGCCGCGGTGAGGCTCTCCTCGATGGTGAGGCCGAGCTGGAAGACGGCGAGCAGCACCACCATGGGCATCGATTCGGTGTAGGACGAGCCGGGATTGCAGTCCGTCGCGAGCGCCACCGGCACGCCGGCCTGGACGAGCTGCCGGGCGGGGGCGTAGTGCTGCTTCTTCAGGAAGAAGCTGGTGCCGGGGAGGAGCACGGCGGTCACGCCCGAGCCCGCGAGGGCCTCGACCCCGGCCGGCGAGACCGCCATCAGGTGGTCCGCCGAGAGCGCGCCCAGTTCGGCGGCGAGGGCGGCGCCCCCCGAGTCGACGAACTCGTCGGCGTGCAGGCGGGGCGCGAGGCCGTGGCGGACGCCGGCCTCGAGCACCCGGCGCGACTCCTCGGCGGAGAACACCCCTTCCTCGCAGAAGACGTCGCAGAAGCGGGCGAGCCCGGCCTCGGCCGTGGCCGGCACGATCTCGTCGCAGATCTGGTCGACCCAGCGCCGGCGGCCCTGCCCGGCTTCTCCCGGGTATTTTGGTCCTCGATATTCAGGTGGCACCTCGTGGGCGGCGAGCAGGGTCGGCACCAGGTCCACCGGATGCCGGCCGGAGGCCTGGCGGATGGCGCGCAGTTGCTTGAGCTCGTCCTCCTTGTTGAGGCCGTAGCCGCTCTTCGCCTCGGCGGTGGTGGTGCCCCAGGCGAGCATCTGGTCCATCCGCCGGAGGACGTTGGCGACCAGCTCCTCCTCGCTCGCCCGGCGGGTGGCGGCTACGGAGGAGAGGATGCCGCCGCCGGCCGCCGCGATCTCCTGATAGGTCTTGCCCGCCAGCCGCGCCGCGAACTCCTCCTCGCGGCTGCCGGCCCAGGGGAGATGGGTGTGGGGATCGACGAACCCCGGGATCAGCGTGCCCCCGCGGCCGTCGAGCCGTTCGGCGTCAGCAAGCTCGCCGAGCTGGTGCCGCCGCTCCTCGGGAGCACCCACGAAGACGATCCTGCCGTCGCGGCAGACCACCTCCGCGCCGGCCGTCCGGCGCACTCGCCGCTGCTCAGCACCGCGCAGGGGCTCCGAGCCCTCCGGCGTAGCGACCTCGGCGAGATTGTGAATCAGGAGATCCGTCACGGCTGGGGATTGTGACCCTTCCCCTCTAAAATTAAAAATCGAAAGTCCCCAATAAGCTAAAGCCCCACCCGCGCCCGCCCCATTTCCCGCACCTCGCCGCGCAGCCAATCCTCCACCGCGCTCCAGTCGAGCGGCATCGCCAGGCGGGGCATGGGCTCGCCTTTGATCTCGGAGAGATCGGCGAGCCCCTTCAGCGCCTGGAGGGGGAAGTCGCGAACGTGGCCGAACTTGTCCTCGGCGAGGTCGAGGAGGGTGGCGAGCGGGAGCCGGCGGCAGAGAAGATAGAGGTCCACGAAATCACGGCGGCTGCCGCGGCTGATGATGGCTCCGAGCTTCATCAGCCCGAGATCGGCCGCGGAGGCGACCGCGAGCCCGGCGATCTCCTCGAACGGCTGCACCAGGGGGTAGGGATAGTAGAAGAGCCGGAGCCCCACAGCACCGCTGGCGAGGCGTGTGGAGAGATAGCCGTCGCGGGCGGTCTCGACCGCCGTCGACGGATCGGCCGCCAGCAGCTCGGCGAGCAGGTCGCGCCGGTCCGCGCTGGCGAGCCGGTTGGCGTTGCTCATCAGGTCGAGGTCGGTCACCGGGCGGTGGCCGGTGTAGAGGGCCAGGGCGGCCGAGCCCGCGAGGTAGAGCTCCTCGCTCCAGGGGCGGGCGGCGAGGCGGGGGATCAGCTCCTGCGCCCGGGGGGAGAGGGACTCGGGGTGCGCGAGGGTCAGAGCGGCCACAGCGCCTCGGCCTCCGGGCGGGCCGGAACGGCCTCGACTCCCAGCACGACCTGCCAGAAGGCGCGGCTGCGGCGCGAAAGTTGCCGCCCGCCGTGGCGGGCTAGCCAGGCGGCGATCTCCGGCTCCGGGAACGTCGCCGTCAGCCAGGCGAGATCGGCGGCGTCGCCGTCCTCCAGCAGGCGGGCGAGCAGCAGGGAGGAGGCGCGCTCCGGAACGAGGTCCTCTTCGTCATAGGCGGCGAAGAGGCGGCGCGCTCCGGCCGGGAGGCTCACGCTCCGGCGGCTTCCCGCCGCTTGCGCGGCAGGGTGGTGACGGTCGCGGTGTTGCGCTCGTCCTCCATCTCGGCTTCCAGGATGCGCTCGAAGAGGTCGAGGGTGTTCTTGAACTTGAGCTGCAGCTCGCGGCGGGCGGTGCGCAGATCGGTGATCTTGGCCTCGAAGCGGGTCGACTGCTCGATCGCCTGCTGCACGATCTTGTCGGCCGCCATCTCGGCCTCCCGGACCATCAGCTCCGCCTCGCGGCGGGCGTTGACCGTGATGTCGTCCGCCACCTTCTGCGCCCGCAGCAGCGTCTGCTGGAGCTGGTGCTCGCGGTGCTCGGTCTCTTCCAGGCGCTGCCGGTAGTAGCGGTTCTCGCGCTCCAGCTTGTCGGCCTGGGCGATGCGGCCGGCCAGCTCCTCGGCGAGCAGCGCGAGGAATCCCTCGACCTCGGTCGGGTCATACCCCCGCATTTTCTGCGAGAAGCGCATCTTCTGGATCTCGAGCGGAGTGATGGCCATTCCTGGTACCTCCTTACGACCCGGCGTCGAGCCGGCAATCCTGCGAATCAACCTCGGAAATGAATAGCCATCCTAGCATAAACAAAGAGAAACGCCCGTCCCGCAAGCCTTCTACCGGTCCGGCACCCACCCCTGCCGTGGGCCGAACAGCGCCGTGCCCACCCGCACGTGGGTCGCCCCCTCTTCGATCGCCACCTCGAAATCGTCGCTCATCCCCATCGAGAGCCAGCCGGGGAAGCCGGCCCACTCGGGGCGGGCGGCGAGGTCGTCGCGCAGCTCGCGAAGACGGCGGAACCAGGGACGGGACGCCTCGGCCACCTCCCCCAGGGGAGGGATCGCCATCAGGCCGACGATCCGCAGGTGCTGAAGGCGGCTCAGCGGAAGGATCGCCTCGGCGAGACCCGCCAGCGGGAAGCCGTGCTTGCTCTCCTCGCCGCCGAGGTTCACCTCGAGGAAGCCGGCGACGGCGAGCCCACGCGCGCCCGCCTCGCGGTCGATCGCCGCGGCGATCCGGGAGCGGTCGACGGAGTGGATGGTGCGGAAGAGCTCGAGAGCGGAGCGGACCTTGTTGGACTGCAGGGGACCGATCAGATGCCAGTCGATCTGGCCGGCGATCTCGGGCGGCAGCTCGCGGCTCTTGGCGAGCCCCTCCTGGACCCGGTTCTCGCCGAAGACCCGAAGACCGGCATGGAACGCCTCGGCAAGCACGGGAGCCGGCTGGGTCTTGCTGGCGCCCAGCAGGGTCACGCCGCCGGCCGGGCGGCCGGCACGGCCGCAGGCGTCCTCGATGCGGCCGCGAATCCGGGCCAGTCGCTCCGCCAGCCCTTCCTGCGGTGACGGCTCGCCGCTCAGGCCTGCTCCTCCTCGGGGAAAAAGAGGATGCGCTTGCAGGAGTCGCACTGGACCAGGGTGTCGCCGTTGCGGATCTCGACCACCACCTGCGGCCGCACGCGGTAGTTGCAGGCCGAGCAGTGCCACTCGCGCTGCTTCAGGCCGGGCCGCTCGATCGGCCGCACCGGCGCCGTCGCGCCGCCGGGGTAGCGGTCGAGGATGCGCTCGAACTGCGCGACCAGGCCGCGCGACAGGCCCTTCTTGAGATCGGCGACCCGCCCCTTGAGGGCCTCCACCTGGCGCGCCACCCCGGGCTTCTCCCCCTCCCAGCGGGCCATCTCCTCGGCGTAGCGCTCCTCGGTGGCGCGGAAGCTCTCGCGCAGGGCGGCGAGCTCCTTGTCGGCTTTCTCGTGCTGATCGAGGGCCGAGAAGGCGGCCTCCTCGCTGGTCGTGATCTGCCCCTTGACGGTGTCGATCTCCTGGAGGATCGCGCCGTACTCGCGCTGCGTGCTGACCTTGTTGATCTGCTGCTGGTACTTCTTGAGCTTTTCCTGCGCGTCCTGGACCGCTGCTTCCGCCGCTCGCCGCTGCCGGGCAGCCTCTGCCGCCGTCTCCTCGAGGCGCTCGATCTCTTTCGTCTGCACCGTGTGCTCCTCGTGGAGCTCACGCATCCAATCGGGAATCCCGTGCAGTCTCTGGTCGGCCTCGTTGAGTTGGGTGAGGGCTGTCTGCAGCTCCAGGATGTTCTGGAGATTCTGATTCATGGGAAAACGTCCGCTCCTCTCCGAAGAAATACCATCGCACCTCCCCTCCCAGCGACCGCGGATTCCATCTGTTCATGGGTGCGGAGGCTGCAAAGTGGGTCCACCTGGATTTGAACCAGGGACCAACCGGTTATGAGCCGGATGCTCTAACCGCTGAGCTATGGACCCGGGGAAACGCCCTTTTCAGGGCGACTCGGCAGTATACCATTCACGAGCTTCCTCCCCCGGCGGCCGCTCCGCCGGGATGAACGAGTTCCAGGTCCGCGCCAGCCGGTGGGCCAGCTCGGCCGCGCGCCGCGGGTCCGCCAGCGGCTGGCTCCCCCCCTCGGCGCCCCAGCGCTCGAGGGTCAGCCGGGGCGGTCCATCGCCGTCGAGCGGCGGGGCGGCGGCGAAGGCCGCGCGCAGCCGGCCCAGGATCTCTTCCGGCGGCACCGGGAGCTCGGCGCGGGCGAGCCGCGCGTTGCCCCGGTTCATCATCGCCAGGCGGGCCAGGTAGTACTCCGGCTGCGGCGGCGCGAAGCGCGATTCCCAGAGGAGCTGATCGTCGCCGTCGACGAGCGAGAACTGGTTGGTGCCGTTGGCCAGGTAGAGCTCGGAGAGCACGCCCCCCGGGGCGCGCCGGAACAGGCTGGGCGCCACCGCCGGCGGCACCTCGCCGCCGGCGGCCTCCACCAGGGTGGCCCAGAGACGCGCCGAGGCGATCCGCCCTTCTTTCGGCTCCGCGATTTTGCGGCGGAAGCCGAGGGGAAGCTTGATGGCGAACGGCACCTCCAGGAGCTGCCGCCCGAGGTTGCCGCCGTTCAGGATCTGCCCCTTCTCGCCGAATTCCTCGCCGTGCGTGGAGGTCACCACCAGGAGCGTGCGGTCCCACTCCCCGCTCGACCGCAACGCCTGGATCAGCCGGCCCAGCCGGTCGTCCGCCCAGGCGACGTTGAAGCGGTACATCGCCCAGAACAGGCGCCGCCTGGCCGGCGGCAGGGGGTTGGCGGGGTCGAAGTAGAGCGCGAGCTGGTTCGGCAGCACCCGCTCGGGGAGCTCGAGCCGCCCGGTGTCGATCCGGTCGTCGAACCGCGGGCGGTGGAAGTAGGGCGCCTGCGGCTCGGGGATGTGGATCCAGACGAACCGCCGGCGGCCGCCGATCCGCTCGAGCCGCTTGGCGGCCGCGGCACCCTTGGCGAGCTCTTCGAGCCGGTCGAACCCCTGTTCGTACCCGCCCTGCTTCGAGTAGGCGGCCTCGCCGGTGAAGCCGCTGGTCTCGTATCCCAGAGCCTGGAGGGCCTCCGGCAGGGTGAAGAGCGCGGGGGCAAGGCGGCTCTCCTCCTGGAGCACCTGATGCTGCCAGGGGCGCAGCCCGGTGAACAGCGAGGCCATCGCGGGCGAGCCCCAGCTCGATGGCGCGACCGCCCGGCCCGCCCAACTGGCCTGGCGCATCAGGGCGTCGAGGTTCGGCGTCAGCCCGCGCTCGCCGCCGAGCCCGCCGACCACGTCGGCCCGCAGGGAATCGAAGGTGATGAGGATGATCGGGCCCTCCTGCGGCGGCGCGGAGCCGCGGCAGGAGGCCAGGCAGGAGACCAGAAGACTGAGGCCGAGGATTCTGCGCAGGGCTTGTCTCACCCGGCCGTGGGATAGAGCTGGCGGTAGCTGTCGGAGAGGACCAGGATCCGCTTGACGTAGGTCTTGGACTCCTCGAGACCCAGGTTCTCGAGGAAACGGTCGATCTCGTCGTTGCCGGACTCCTGCCAGAGCCGCTTGATGCGGTAGGGACCGCCGTTGTAACCGGCGAGCGAGAGCTCGAGATTCTCGTTGAACATGCTGAACACCTGCCGGAAGTAGGTGGTCCCCAGCCGCACGTTGATGGCGGGATCGGCAAGCATGTTCTGCGTCCAGGGGAGGCCATTCTTCGCCGCCAGCTCGCGCGCGGTGGCGGGCATGAGCTGCATCAGGCCGCGGGCCCCCGCCCAGCTCTGGGCGTTGGCGTCGAAGGCGCTCTCCTGGCGGATGATCCCGAACACCAGGTAGGTCGGCAGCCGGTTGGTCACCGCCCAGGTGCGGATCGTGTCCTGGTACTCCAGCGGGTAGTAGAGCCGGCGGGCCTCCTCCGGCAGGGCGGCCTGGAAGGGTCCGCCCAGGGCCGGGAAGGCGTCGCGGATCACCAGCGTGCTCTTGCGGTGATTCCCCTGGTGGGCGAGGATCACCGCCTCCAGGGCGCGCAGCGACCGTGGCTGCGCCTTGCCGCGCACCAGCTCGACCTCGGAGAGCGCGAGGTTATCGAGCCCGAGATCGGTGAGCAGCCGCGCGCGGTCGAGCGCCGGGTCGGCCGGCCAGGGCTCCCGGGCCTGCGCCGCGGTGGCCAGCGCGGCCGCCGGCCTGCCGCGCAGCCGGGCCTGGGCGTTGCGGCGGTAGAAATCGGCGGTGTCGGCCTGGGCGATCTCGTTGTAGATCTGCTGCGCCCGCTCCCCTTCGCCCAGGAGGTCGAAGGCCCGCCCCGTCCAGTAGCGCCCGCGGCGGGCGCTCGAATCCTCGGGATAGAGCGCGTAGAGCTCGGTCCAGGTGCCGATCGCCCCGGTGTAGTTCCCCTTGCCGTACTCCTGCCACCCCACCTGCCAGAGATTGGTCGCCCCGGTGGTGTCCTTGGGATCGAAGCGGCGCAGGCGGCGCAGGGTCTCGACGGCGCGGTCGAACAGCCCGTCGGTCTGATAGTCGGCGTAGAGCGACTTCAGGGCCTTGGCGGCCAGCTCGCGGTCGGTGCCGATCTGGGCCACCTTCTCCAGGTACTGCTGCGAGAGCAGGCGGAGTTGCTGGCGTTCGGCCGAGCCGAGGTTCGCCCGGCCGCGCTGAGCGGTGGCGGCGTCGTCAGCGGCCTGGGCGCGGGCCCAGGCGAGGGCGGCGGCCTGGCCGGGCTCGGCGGCCTCGCGGCCGGCGAGCAGGTCGAGGGCGTCGCTGCCACGGTGGAGGCGGGTCAGGGTCTCGGCTTCCAGGAGCTGCCAATCGAAGCCGCGGTCGGCGAGCGCGACGGAATCGAGCGTCGCCAGGGCATTGCCCTCGAGCTTCAGGTCCAGCAGGGCCTGCGCCCGCCGCTTGAGCTGGTCGCCGGTCAGCACCCGCGACCAGGAGAGAACGCCGTCCGGGCCGCGGAAGAGATCGATCACCTTGAGCTCGGCGGCCTTGAGAGGGAAGTTGACGAGCAGGCGGCGGGCGGCCTCGGCCTGCGCCTCGCGGTCGCCGGTCTGGACGCCGATCTGCCAGGCGAGAGCTTCGAGCTGCGACGCTTCGTCGCCGCGCAGCTCCTCGCTGCGCGAGGCCCCGACCAGGTCCAGGGCCCGCTGCCGGTCGCCGCGCTGCCAGGCGATCGCCGCCGCTTTCAGCAGGGCGCGCGGGCGCAGCGCCGAGCCGGGGTAGTCCCCGAGGAGCTTGGCGAGCGAGGTCTGGGCGAGCAGGACGTGCCCGCGCGCCGCGGCGGTGTCGCTCAGCAGGTAGAGGCGCCAGTCCTCCAGCGGGCCCTTGGGGTTCCTCGCCGCGAACAGCCGCTCCTCGGCATAGGCCACCTGCTCGCAGGAGTGAGCGTAGAAGCCGAGGAGGAGCTGACTGAAGGCGGCCTCGGAATCCCGGCCCGCGAGGATCGGCGATAGCGCCTTGTAGGCGGCGGCGCAGTCGTTCCGGCGCACCGCCGCCGCCGCCTCGGAGTAGGCGAGGGCGGCGCGGTCGGAGTGCCCCGGGAGCGGACCGGCGGCGCCGGAGCGCGGAGGCGAGGTGGTGGCGGAACCCAGCAGGAGAGGGAATAGCAGGACGAGCGCGGCGCGATGCCGAATCGGCTTTTTACTTCTCACGGTACTCCAAACTTCTCACGGCACTCCAAGCAACGGCCGGACAACGGGTCCGGACCGCTCCGGAGTCCACAGGGGTCAGATGCCCAGTGCCTTCGAATCCCCGGCGGCCAGGATGCGCACCAGCTCCTGGTAGAAGTAGTCGGTCGAGCGCAGAATCTGCGGGTCGACGCGCTCGTCGTACATCTGGCGCGAGCGGTCGATGTCCTCCCGCAGGCGCTCGTAGACGTCGCGGTTGCGCCGTCCCTCCTCGACCTGCTCCTCATTGTAGAGCTTGATCTCGCTCACGAGCAGCCGGGCCAAGCGCCGGGCCTCCTCGTGCAGGGCCTGGTTGTCGGGATTCACCGGCACGCGGGTGGTCGCGAACGCCCAGCCCGGGCCGTCGACGCCGCTCGGCGGGCGCACCTCGGGCGTGCCCGCGGCACGTTCGAACGGCGCCGCGGGCTCCTCGGGGGCCGGCACCGGCCGCAGCGGGGTGGCGGCCGCTGGCGTGGGAGCAATGGCGGACTCACCCGTAAGGCTGGAGCGCTGGAGCAGCACGGTCGCGTCCGGGCTCTGATCCGGAGTCCGCGTCGGCGCGGGGGGCTCCTCCACAGACCGCGGATAGCGGGGAACCTCCTCTTCCATGGCCGCCGGGCTGGCGGACTGCACGGGGAAGCCGGGGAGCGGCATCGCCTCGGTGACACTGGGAATCGACGACCGGCCCCAATCCCCGGCGACGGAGGTCTCCTCTTGCGGCGCCTCCGGCAGATCGGCCGCTAAATTGGCCGGCAGGGCGGCGGTCTGCGCGGCCTCGACCGTCTCCTCTTCCTGAGCGGGAGAGGCGGTCCAGGCGGTCGGCTCCGGCTCTTCGTACCCCGGCTCCGCGGCCTGAGCCTCGGGCTCGGGGGCCTCGGCGGGAGCCGCCTCGACGGCGGCGGCCGGCGCGGGCTCGACCCCCACCCCGTTCGCGCCCCCTTCGAGGGCCAGCGTGGGGGTGGAGGAGCGCTCGCGGAAGGGGAGCGTCTCGATCGCCTGCGCCGCGGCGTGGGCGAGGATCTGGAGCGCCTCGACCCCGAGCTCGCGGTCGTCGAGGCGGTCGGCGTAGAGGCCGGCGGCGACGCGGTCGCGCAGCACGACCGGCACCAGGGCGCCGTCGTGCGGCAGCGGGCTGCCGACACGGCTGACCAGGACGGCGCAGTCGCCGGCGCTGAGCAGCTCGGCGCTCTGCGACTGGGCCAGGCGCCCCCAGGCGCCACCCTCGCCGTCGAGGACGACGCCGCGGAGCGCCGCCTCGGCATCGCCGAACCCTTCGCTCCCCCAACCCCGCAGCTCGCCGCCGCGGACCAGCAGCACCGCCGTCCGCGACGCGTAGCGCGCCGACTCGCGCAGCAGCGCCGAGAGGACCTCGGTCTGCGAGCGGGCGCGGTCGATGCCGGCGAGGGCGTCGCGCAGATCGCGATGGGCGCTCTGCCGGGCGTTGGTGCCCAGCGCGCGCTCGTGGGGCGCGAAGTCGTCGTGGTTGAGATAGGAGGGCGGCAGCGACGGGGTGATCTCGTCCAGCCGTCGCTGGATCTCTTCGTTGCCGGCGCGCAGGCGCTGGGAGATCTCCTGACGCAGCTCGGCGAGGGCGCGCTCCACGGAGGCGCCGATCTCGCTGTTCAACTGGTGAATTCTTTCCGAAAGGGACATCCGTTGCTCTCCGCGGCCGTCCTCTGAACGTAAACCGAACTAAGGGAGCTTGATTATTCTGGACCCGCCGCGTGGTGTCAAGGAAAAACCCCTCTGGGAACAAGGGCTTAGGTCGCCGGGGCCCGGCGCCTTGTCCGCTCCCGGAGCCTGTGGTACGGTCGATTCGGGCAAGTCATAGGAGAGTTTCGATGCATCGCCGCAGGCCCCGCGGACGCTTATCAGGCCCCATATTGACCCTCTGTGCCACTCTGCTGCTGGCCGCCGGAGCCCCGGGCTGCGGTCCGCGCGGCGAGGAAGCGGCGGCGGCGCGGCCGGGAACCGCTTCTCAAGCCGAGTGGAGCTGGCTGCAGCGGACCGAGCGCCAGCTCGGCGAGCGGCGGACGCGCCTCGCCGGCACCCCCGATCCACGGCTGCAGAAGGAAACGGAAGGCCTCGCCGACGAGTTCAACCGCCGGCTGGCCGAGTTCCTCAACGCCGATCCGCCGGTCCAGGGGGAGCCGCTCAAGCCGAGCCAGAAGGCCGCCCTGCGCATGAAGAGCGAGGAGGAGATCCATCTCGCCCGCACCTACATCGAGCGGGGGGGTGACTATCAGCGCGCGATCGACATCTACAAGGAAGCGATGCTGGTGGACCCCGACAACCCGCGCCTCAAGGAAGAGCTCGCCCATGCCGAGGCGCGGCGCTACATGACGCTCGAGGTCTTCTCCCAGGCGCGGAAGGGAATGGACCAGGACGAGGTGCGCCGCCTGCTCGGCCAGCCCAACCTCAACAACGTGCGGGCCTACCCGGACCGCGACGTGGTCGGCTGGTTCTACCCCCGCGACACCGGCGGCACCGCCGCGGCCATCTGGTTCCACAAAGAGGACGGCAGGCTCGTCGTCTACCTCACCGATTTCGAGGCCCTGAACCCGCAATCCCCGCCGCAGCCGGCGCCGCCGCCGCCCTCGGAAACGCGCCGCAGCGCGGCTTGAAACTTGACTTTTCGCCGGATTTGAGCGAAATTTCCTCCCCGCGCCCCCCGAAGCACGGGGGGCGCTTCTATCCGTAAACGAAAAGAGGTGAGTGTCGATGCCCGTTGTGCATGTGCGCGAGGAGGAGAGCTTTGAGAACGCCTTGCGCCGTTTCAAGCGCAAAGTCGAGAAATCTGGAATCTTGACCGAGTTGCGGAAACGGCAGCACTTCGAGAAGCCCTCGGTGAAGCGCAAGCGCAAGGCCGTGCAGGCCCGCAAGAAGATCATGCGGAAGCTGCTGGAAGAGCGTCGCCAAGGCCTGGCTTAAGCCCCAGTCCGCGCACCACCCCGAACGGGAGGAGCCTTCGTGGCTTCTCCCGTTTTGCTTTTGGGGCCGCAAAAAAGAAAAGGGCGCCCACACAGGGGCGCCCCTACACCACGGATCGGCAGACAGCCGTCAGTCGTTCTCGGCGGTCCCCAGCGGGGTGAACGTGAACGGCAGGAAGGCCGGCAGGGCGGTGGCGCGATGGCCATCCTGCTTCTCCCATTCGTCCTTGGTCTTGGCCTTGATCGGCTCGAGCTTGCGCTTCTCGAGCTCCCGGTTCACCGCGGCCACCTCGCCGCTCTGCACCGTGGCCAGCCGGGCCTCGGCCAGGCTGAGCTGGTCGCCCAGCACCTTCACCTGGTCGACCTGTGCCGAGCTCGGCCGGCCGTCGTAGCCGTTGACGCCGCCGTAGACCTTGGTCATCTTCTCCCGCAATTGCTCCTCGCCGGAGAGCCAGCCGCCCGGGCCGGTGGCGACGAGCGTGGCGCGGAAACCCTCCAGCGAGGTCGCCAGCGTTTCGAGCTGACGCCGCAGGCGGTCGCCCGCGGCGAGTTTTCCGGCCCGCGCTTGAGCCCCGTCCTCGAGCGACTTCACCGTGTCGGCCACGTAGGTGAGCCGGCCGAGCATGCCGTAGAGAGCCATCGCCGTATCGCGTTGCGCGGCCCGGTCCGCGTCCGAATGCCTGGAGCGGGGGTCCGCGACGAGTTGCACCTCGCTGGTGTAGGTCTTGTCGCCGTCGATCAGCTTCACCGTGTAGGTGCCGAGGGGGACCCGCGGCCCGAGCAGGCCGTACTGCGAGCCCAGCACCAGCGAGTTGGCGGGCGGCAGCTTCGGCGGCGGCAGGCGCATCGGCCAGCTCACGCGGTTGATCCCCCGCCGCTTGCCCGCGGGCAGCGTCGAGACGAGCTGCCCCTTGGGGTCGTAGACCTCGACCTTGATGTCGCCGAAGAGGTGGCGTTTCTTCAGATAGTAGGTGATGGCGGCCGAGTCGTCCGGGTTGAACGCTATGTATTCGTCATCGCCCGGGAAGTCCTGGACGCTGGCGGGGATCGCCACCGGGGTCGGCCGCGATCCGAGCATCGTCACGTCGGACTCGAGCGTCTGGCGGGTCAGCTTGCGCAGCGGGGTGAGGTCATCCACCACATAGACGCCCCGCCCGTGGGTGGCGAGCAGCAGGTCGCCGTCGCGGGAGTGGATGGCGATGTCGCGCACCGCCACCTTCGGCAGCCTGCCGGTGAACCGGGCCCAGCGCCCGCCGCCGTCCACCGAGACGAAGAGGCCGTATTCGGTACCGAGGAAGAGGAGGTCCGGGTTCACCAGGTCCTGCCGCACCACGTGGGCGTAGCCCGACAGGGTGTCGCTCGCCAGCGGCTTCCAGGTCTTGCCGAAGTCCGCCGTCCGGTAGACGTAGGTCTTCATGTCGCCGGTCGCGTGGCCGTCGAAGGTGGCGAAGGCGGTCCCCTCTTCGAAGCGGCCGGCCTCGACGGTCGAGACCCAGGTCCCCTTCGGCAGGCCGGCGACGTTCGGCGCCACGTTCGTCCAGGCCTTGCCGCCGTCGCGGGTCACCTGCAGGTTGCCGTCGTCGGTGCCCACCCATATCACCTGGGCGTTCTTCGGCGACTCGGCGATCGAGTAGATCGTGGTGTGGTTCTCGGCGCTCGAGTTGTCGACCGAGAGGCCGCCTGACTGCTGCTGCTTCTGCTTCTTCGGATCGTTGGTCGTCAGGTCGGGGGAGATGCGCTCCCAGGAGTCGCCGCGGTCGCGCGAGCGGAAGAGGAACTGCGCGCCGATGTACATCGTCTTCGGATCGTTCGGGCTCAGATGGATCGGCGTGTTCCAGTTGAACCGGTAGGGCGGATCGCCCGCCCCCGGCAGCGGCTTGATCGACTTTTCCTCGCCGGTCGACACCTGCCGGCGCGTCGCCTCGCCCCCCTGGGACTCGGAGTAGACCACGTCGGGATCCGTCGGATCGCTGAACGCCCAGAAGCCGTCGCCGCCGCCGACGTTGACCCAGTCCTTGTTCTGGACGCCGCCGCCGAGCCCCACGGACGGGCCGGACCAGGAGCCGTTGTCCTGCAAGCCGCCGTAGACCCGGTACGGCCGGCCCATGTCGTAGCTCACATGGTAGAACTGCGACACCGGCAGCGTTCCCATGTGGTGCCATCCGCGCCCCTGGCTGTAGGACATGTAGACGCCGCCGTCAGTGCCGAGCAGGAGCTCGTTCGGGTTCCTGGGGTTGATCCATAGCGCATGGTGGTCGCTGTGCGGTCCGGCGCCGAAGCTGTTGAGGCTGATCGCGGCGTTGAACGATTTGCCGCCGTCCGAGCTCATCGCCAGCGACAGGCCCGGCTTGTAGATCGTGTTGAAGTCGGTGGGGTCGACGACGATGCGGGCGAAGTAGAACGGCCGCACCTGCAGGTTGAAGGCGTTGTTGACCTGCCGCCAGTTCTCCCCCGTGTCGTCCGAGCGGAAGAGGGCGGTGTCCGTGGACTCCACCAGGGCGTAGACCACGTTCGCCCGCGACGGCGCGACCGCTACCGCGATGCGCCCCTTCTCCCCCGTGGGCAGCCCGGCCTTGAGCGGCTTCCAGGTCTCGCCGCCGTCGCTCGACTTGTAGAGGCCGCTCCCCTTGCCGCCGGACGAGAAGGAGTGCGGCGTGCGGCGGAACTGCCACATGCCGGCATAGAGGATCGACGGGTCCTGGGGATCGACCGCGAGGTCGGAGCAGCCGGTGTCGGCGTCGACGTAGAGCACCTTCTTCCAGGTCTTGCCGCCGTCCGCCGTCTTGTAGACGCCGCGGTCCGGGTGGCTGTCCCAGAGATGGCCGGTGGCGCAGGCCCAGACCGTGTTGCCGTCGGCCGGGCTCACCTGGACGCGGGCGATGCGCTCGGTGTTCTCGAGGCCGACCCGCTGCCAGGAGTCGCCGCCGTCGGTGGTCTTGTAGAGGCCGTCCCCGACCGAGGTGCTGTTGCGGGTCCACGATTCGCCGGTGCCCACCCAGACCTTCTTCGGGTCCTTGGGATCGATCATGATGGCGCCGATCGACTGGGTGTGCTCGTCGAAGACGGGCTTGAAGACGAGGCCGCCGTCGGTCGACTTCCAGACGCCGCCGCCGGCCGCTCCGACATAGATGGTGAGCGGATCCGAGCCCACGGCGTCGATCGCCGCGATGCGGCCGCCCATATTGGCCGGACCGAGGGAGCGGGCCTCGATGCCGCCGAAGGTATTGGAATCGATCTCGACGTCGGCCGCCCGCGCCACGGCGGCGCCGGCCAGCAGGCCCGAGGCCGCCAGACAGAGGATCGAATGGAATCTGCGTCGCATATACGTCTCCAGGGAAGACATAAAAAGAAAGGGAAGAGCTTCGTGAAAAGGGGGTGCCCGGAGACACCCCCTTCAAGGCTGTGCGGTGACTTGCTGTGCCGCGACTACCACCGCGGGGGCTTGGGCGGAGCGGGCTCCTTCTTCTCCATCGGCTTCTCCATCGCCGGTTTCGCGGCGGCGGCCGGCATGGCGAAGCGGGAGGCGTCGAGGGTCGGATTGACCTCGATCTTGGAGATCGTGATCACCGTTCCCGCCGGCGCTCCCTTGGGCTTCTGCTCGAGCGAGAAGGGGAAGATTACGCCCTCCACCGGCTTGAAGTCGCTGAACGTGACCTCGTTCTCGATCTCCTGCCCGCGGATGTTGATCTTGCCGGCCTCCTTGATGTCCATGTACGACTCGGCGTCGATGTAGACGTTGACGACGTCGCCGTTCTTCTTGGTCACCTTCAGCTTGTGAGCCGGCGTGCCCTCGACGTCCTCCTTGCCGGCGTACTCGACCTGGTGCCCCTTCTCCTTGTAGTCGACCAGCACGCCGTCCAGGTCCGCCTGGTCCTCGGTCTGCTTGATCTCGTCGGCCGACATCGTCTCCGGATCCGTCTTGCCCATGAAGGGCATCACCGACCAGCCGGTCTTGCCGTCGTAGGCCTGGACGCCGGTCATCCCCTGCATGGTGAACTCCATGCGCAGCTTGTTCGGCCGCGCCACTTCCATGGAGATCGGGGCTTCCATCCCCTGGCCCATGGCGATCTTGCCGGTCATGCGGATGGACTGGACGGACTTGATCTTGTCCTTGCCGCCCCGGGCCTCGATATTCTTGGCGATGATCTCGTCGGCGGTCTGGGCCTGCACCGCGGCGCCCGCCAGGCCGGCGACGAGCAGCCACGCGAAAGTCTTGCGAATCATGAATCCTCCTCGGGTTCGAATCGAAATCGTCAGTTTGTGAACCAGATCAGAATAGCCGAGTCATGGGCGAACGTCACGCCCGCCCCCACCGCTGATACGTGAAGGGGGACAAAAAGTTACCGTCAATCCACCCGCAGCACGGCCAGGAACGCTTCCTGGGGGATGTCGACCCGCCCCACCCGCTTCATCCGCTTCTTGCCTTCCTTCTGCTTCTCGATCAGCTTGCGCTTGCGCGAGATGTCGCCGCCGTAGCACTTGGCGATGACGTTCTTGCTGATCGGCCGCACCGACTCGCGGGCGATGATGCGCGAGCCGATCGCCGCCTGCAGTACGACCTCGAAGAGCTGGCGCGGGATCAGCTCCTTCATCTTCTCCACCAGCAGCTTGCCGCGCGCGTACGCCTTGTCGCGGTGGACGATCAGCGACAGCGCATCCACCGGCTCGCCGTTGACCAGGATGTCGAGCTTGACCAGCTCGCTGCGCCGGTAGCCGCCGAGCTGGTAGTCGAACGAGGCGTACCCCCGCGAGATCGACTTCAGGCGGTCGTAGAAGTCGTGGATCACCTCGGCCAGCGGGAAGTCGTACTCGATCAGCACGCGGTCGGTGGTCAGGTACTGCAAGCCGCGCTGCACCCCCCGGCGCTCCTCGGCGAGCTGCAGCAGGCCCCCCACGTACTCCGAGCGGGTGACCAGGGTCGCCGAGATGTACGGTTCCTCCAGATACGCGAGCCGGCCAGGGTCGGGGAGCTTCGACGGGCTCTCGATCTCCTGCGACTTGCCGTCGGAGGTGTGGGCGATGTAGCGCACCCCGGGGGCGGTGGTGATCAGCTCGAGGTCGAACTCGCGCTCCAGCCGCGCCTGGATGATCTCCATGTGGAGCAGCCCGAGGAAGCCGCAGCGGAAGCCGAAGCCGAGCGCGCCCGAGCTCTCCGGCTCGAAGGAGAAGGAGGCGTCGTTCAGCCGCAGCTTCTCGACCGCGTCGCGCAGCCCCTCGTAGTCGTCGGCGGTCACCGGGTAGAGGCCGGCGAAGACCACCGGCTTGACCTCCTTGAACCCCGGGTAGGCCGCCGCCGTGGGGCGGGAGGCGTGGGTGATGGTGTCGCCGATCTGCGCCTGGATCAGGTCCTTGATGCCGGCGTAGAAGAAGCCGGCCTCGCCGACCGAGAGCTCCTCGACCGGGGTCGGCTTCGGCGAGAAGACCCCCAGCTCGTCGATCTCGTAGGCCCGCCCGGAAGCCATGAAGAGGATCTTGTCCCCGCGGCGGAGCGTCCCGTCCACCACCCGCACCATGCAGGCGACCCCGCGGTAGGGGTCGTACCAGGAGTCGAAGAGCAGCGCCTTGAGCGGCGCCGCGGGGTCCCCCTGCGGCGCCGGGATGTCGCGGATGATCCGCTCCAGCACCTCCTCGATGCCGAGCCCCGACTTGGCCGAGGTCAGCACGGCGTCGTGGGCGTCGATGCCGACGACGCTCTCGATCTGCTCCTTGACGCGGTCGGGGTCGGCGGCGGGGAGGTCGATCTTGTTGATCACCGGCACCAGGTGGAGGTTGCCGTTCACCGCCAGGTAGGCGTTGGCGAGCGTCTGCGCCTCTACCCCCTGCGCGGCGTCGACCACCAGCAGCGCCCCCTCGCAGGCGGCGAGGCTGCGCGACACCTCGTAGGCGAAGTCGACGTGCCCGGGGGTGTCGATCAGGTTGAACTGATAGGTGCCGCCGCCGTCCTTCGCCTCATAGAAGAGGCGCACGGCGCGCGCCTTGATGGTGATCCCCCGCTCGCGCTCGAGATCCATGTCGTCGAGGAGCTGGTCCTTCATCTCCCGCTCCGAGACGGCGTGCGTCATCTGGAGGATGCGGTCGGCCAGGGTCGATTTCCCGTGGTCGATGTGGGCGATGATGGAGAAGTTGCGGATGCGGTCGGGCGGAGTCATGGCACAGGGATAACCGTCGGGAGCCAGGGGAAAATCCGGGTGGAGCGGGGAGGGTATCCGAAACGGAGGGTAGAGACAATGTAGGGGCGGCCCTATGTGGCCGCCCTGCATTGGGTGAGCCCTGCCAGCAGGGCGGCCACATAGGGCCGCCCCTACAGAGAGATCCTGTCTTTACGACTCGTCGTAGCTGATCTCCATCCGCCGGATCTTCCACGCCGAGACGCCGACCAGCACCACGGCCAGCGCGAGAATCCCGACCACCGAGACCCAGGGCGCCGGGGCGTCGGACATGGTGGCGAGCGGCCCCTCGGAGACCGGTACCGGGCAGAGCGACTGCAGATAATGGACGACGCTCACCTGCTTGAGCAGCGGCGGCAGCAGGAAGTGGATCCCCTCCCAGCCGAACACCACCAGTGCCGGAATCGCCGGGCTCTTGAAGAAGAACCCGAAGAAGAGGAAGACCGCGCCGTACCCCACGCAGGCGAGGACGGTCGTCAGCAGATAGGCCCCGAGGTGCCCCAGGCCCGGCCCGTGGAAGAGGAAGTGCGATACCGCCGTCGAGTCGTTCGGCAGATAAGTCAGCCCGAAGGAGAGGACCGTCGTGAGGCCGAAGAGGCCGAGGGAGACGATCAGCGCGGTCACGTACTTGGCGACCACCAGCAGCTCCCGCCGGATCGGCGAGAGGAAGTAGTAATGGAGGCTGCGGTCGAGCGTCTCGCGGCGGATCAGGTTGCCGAAGATCGCGATGCAGCCGAGGAAGATCACGATCCGCAGGATGAACGCCTGGTAGAGCCCGGCGAAGAACTGGGTCGCGCCGGCGATGTCGGCCGAGTCCTGGATGGCGTGCGGGACGACCATCCGCAGCGTCAGGATGAAGAGCGGCGCGAGCGCCAGCAGCAGCAGGCCATAAGGGCGCCGGAACCCCTTGCGGAGCTCGAGCCGGACGATCGCCCGGAGCTGGATCCACCACTGCCCCCAGGGGAGGCCGGAGCGGGTGGTGGCGGGGGCCGCCGAGGTGATGAGTTCGCTCACGACTTGTCTCCATTCGCGCCGATCAGGTACTGGTAAACCGCGTTGACGTCGGAGTCGGCCGGCGCCACCGCTTCGATCGCGAAGCCGTTGGCGAGCACGATCTCGTTGAGGGCGAGGTGGAACTTGTCGGCGTCGCGGGTGCGGATGAGCAGGCTGCGGCCGTCCTCCAGCAGGCGGGCCTCGACCACGTGGTCCGCCTCGAAAACCCGCGAGGCGAGCAGCGACGGCCGGTCGCAGCGCACCAGCACCTGCATCGGATGCTCCTCCTCCATCTCGTCGCGGACGTCGCCGATCTCCCCCTCGGCCACGATGTAGCCGCCGTTGATCAGCACCACCTGGTCCGAGATCAGGTCCACCTCGTGCAGGATGTGGCTGGAGACGATCACGTGCAGACCGCCATCGGCCAGCTCGCGGAAGAGATCGATCACCTCGGCGCGAGCCATCGGGTCGAGGCCGTTGAGCGGCTCGTCGAGCACCATCACCGACGGCTCGTGGGCGAGCGCCTGGGCGAGCCGCACCCGCTGGCGCATCCCCTTGCTGTAGCCCGCGACCTTGCGCTTCGCGGCCTCGACCAGCCCCACCCGCTCGATCGCCTTCCAGGCCATCGCCTCGGCCTGTTTGGCCGGGAAGCCGTGCACCCGCAGGTAGGCCTCGACGAACTGATAGCCGGTCAGGCCCGGCGGGAAGGCGTCGTACTGCGCGGCGTAGCCGACGTGGCGGAACAGCTCCTCGGGATTCTCCGGCGTCAGCCCGAGCACCGAGACCCGCCCGCGCGACGGCCGGATCAGCCCGACCATCATGTTCATCAGGGTCGTCTTGCCGGAGCCGTTCGGCCCCACCAGGCCGGTAATCCCAGGCGGGATCGACAGGTTGACCCGGTTGACCCCCAGGACGTCGCCGTAGAACTTGGAGACGTGCTCGAATACCACCCGGCGGTCGGGGGTGCTCTTCTTCCGCGGTTCGGGCGTCATCGGACCACCTCATAGGCGCGGACGCGCCGGGAGAGCAGCCAGAGGGAGAGCGCGCAGCCGAGGATGATCGTCAGCCAGGCGGCCCAGACCGGCTGTGTCCAGCGCTGGGTATCCTCCTGGCCGAACAGGAAGAACCAGAGCTTGTTCATCGCGGTCGACAGCGACAGCAGGTTCCCCCACCAGGTGTCGAGCGCCACGTTGAGCGCCTCCGCGAAACCGGCGAGCACGAAAAAGACGATCAGCAGCGACACCCGCGCCACCGGCTTCCACTTCACCCACGCCGAGATGGCGAGCGCGACCAGCGAGACCGCCAGGAGCCAGGCCCAGCTCCCGGCGAAGATCGCGGCGCCGATCCGCAGGTTGTTCCCCAGCCAGCCGCCCCCCTCCAGATACCCCTGGAAGAAGAAGAGCAGCAGGCCCGGAATCCAGGTGACCAGCGACATCAGCACCACCAGCACCGTCATCTTGCCGAGGACGTACTCGGAGCGCGAGAACGGGCGGGAGAGGTAGAGCGGCAGCCCGTTGTTGCGCAGGTCGGGCGCCACCAGGGCAGGCCCCACGAAGAGCGCCATCAGGAAGCAGAGCCAGCTCTGGAACTCGATCCCCTTGCGGAAGAAGGTGGCGTTGATCGGCAGCGCCTCCTTCAACTCGTCGAGCGGCAGCTCGATGAACTTCAGCGCCGCCAGGTTGTGATGCAGGTAGATCATCAACAGCCCGGCGAACGGCAGCAGGAAACAGAGGGCATAGAAGGCCACGAACAGCCGGCTGTCGAAGACGTCCTTCGCGGCGTAACGCGGCAGGATCAGGAAGCGCGACCAGGGAGGGGTCAGTGGGCCCTGGTACCGCCCGTAATTGCGCTCATACACGGCCATGGTCGGCGACCTCCGTCTCCATCGCCTTGAGGAAGATGTCCTGCAAGGAGTCCTTCTTGTAGTCGAGGTGGCGGATCTGCACCTGGCGCTCCGCCGCCAGCCGGTAGAGGTCGCGCACCTCGACCCCCTCTGGCAACACCAGCTTGACCTTGGTCTTGCCCGCCGTCGCCATCTCGACCCCCAGGGCCTCGACGGCGGCGGTGAACGACGCCTCGTCGCCGCCGCGGGTCTCGAGCTCGAGGAACCGCCGGTTGCCCCGCCGCTCCTCCTCGAGGTTGCAGTAGGTGGCGATGGTTCCGCCCTTCAGTACCAGCACCTCGTCGCAGCACTCCTCGACGTCGCGCAGGAGGTGCGAGGAGAGAATGATGTTGACCTCGCCGGTGTCGCGGATGTCGTGGATCAGCCGCAGCATCCGCTCGCGGGCGTCGGGATCGAGGCCGTTGGTCGGCTCGTCGAGGAAGATCAGCCGCGGCCCGTGGACCAGCGCCTGGGCCAGCTTGGCGAGCTGCTTCATGCCCAGCGAGTAGGTCTCGACCTTGCGGTAGCGGGCCTCGCCGAGGCCGACGTAGAAGAGCGCCTCGTGGGCGCGCTCCAGCGCCCGCTCCGAGGGGAGCCCCGAGATCTCCCCCATCAGCCGGATGAACCGCACCGCGGTCATGCCGGAGATGAAGGCGTCGTTCTCCGGCATGTAGCCCATCTGGCCGCGGATGGCCCGCGCCTCCGTCTGGATGTCCTTGCCGAAGACGCGGGCGGTCCCCGCCGCTGGGGGGTGGAAGCCGAGAATCGTGTGCAGGAGCGTGGTCTTGCCCGCTCCGTTCGGCCCGAGAAGGCCGATGCACCGGCCGGAGAGGGAGGCGTTCAACCCCTTGAGGATCGGACGCCCCCCGAACCGGACCTCCAGGCCCTGGAGCTCGATGACAGTTGGATTCGACATGATCGTATCTCCAGGGCCCGTAAGCCGCCTTAGTGGGCGGCGTCCTCTTCAGCCTGGTGCATCCCGCCGAGCATGCCGCCGAAGCTGGCCAGCGTGCCGAGGTTCAGACCCAGGGGGTTCTGATTGCTGCCGGCGAAGACGATGCGGTCCGCCTCCGCGTAGGCGTAGTAGAGCGTCGGTCCCTGCCCGACGAGCATCTTGGCGATCTGCCCCGGGCCGCCCTTGCCGTGCCCGTTGGCCGCACCGTCCGGCAGCACCGCGGAGGCCGACTTCGCGATCGGCGCGATGTTGGTGTAGACCAGCGCCGAGACGTTCACCTGGCCGTCCGGACCGAGCAGGTCGCGGAACTTGGCCGTGGTGGCGATCGTCACTCCGGAATCCCGGAGCTGGATGGCCTGCTCGAGCAGCGCCCGGCTGGGGCCGGCGATCAGGTAGCCGTCCTCATACAGGTAGCTGATCGAGAGCTTGGCGTCCGCCGAGCCGATCATGTAGTACGTGCGGCCGCCGGCCTGCTGGCTGGTGAGCTGCACCCCCGGCTTGCCGTGGGCCCGCAGCTCGGCGTCGAGCTGCGTCACCGCCTTCTGGAAGGTCTGCTGAAGGCGCGCGGTGTCATACACCTCGGCCACCATCTTCCAGGAGGGCGTCGGCAGCAGCGGACCGTCCACCCCCATCGCGACCTCGCCGCCGAGCGGCGCCACGAGATCGTTGCGCAGGTCGAAGCCATGCTTGGCCTGGGCGTCGGCCAGCTCCTGGGCGAGCTCGGGCTTGATCGACAGCATTTCGTCCAGGATGCTCACCGGACTCTTTACGACGAAAGCCGACACGAAGTTTGCGTCCGGGGAGAAAAAGCTCAAGCTCCCCATCGGCGCCGGAGCGGCCAGCCAGGCGGCCAGTCCGCGCCGCGTCTGGGCGAAGGTGAGGGCGGCGCGGGTCTCGGCCCGGCCGTCGATCTCCCGGCGGTCGATGATGAACTGGTCGAGGTCGAGCACGCCGAGCTTCTCGGCCGTCTGCTGCTCTTCCGGGGTCCTCCCGGCCTGCCCCTTGGCCACCAGCGAGTGGAGGTCGGCCGCGAACAGCCAGCCGGCGCCATCCTGGTAGTCCTGGGCGATCCGGCCGTAGAAGGGGGTGGCCTTGAACGGATTGGCACCCCCCGCGATGAGGGCGGCCACCTTGCGCAGCTCGGCGCCGCTCGGCGAGGCCACCAGCAGGCCGTCGTGGATCCAGAGCAGCATCGCGTCCCCTTCAGCAGGAGCCGTCGCCGGATCGTCGACGATCAGGATCGACTTCTTGCCGTGGGTGAGCGCGGCGATCTCCTGGGCCACCGTGGCCCGGAAGGACGCCTCGTTGGTCACCTCGGCGAGCAGCACCGGCGAGCACTTATCGCCGTCATTGCCGCCATTGTCGCCGCCGCCGGCGTTCATCGCCACCGCCACCTCGTCGCCCAGGTTCTGGCCCAGGGCGCCGAGCTTGGCGATCATCTCGCGGAACTTCTGCTCGTTCTGGCTCGAGCGCAGCGTCTCGGTCCACCACTGGGCGAGCGACGGGCTCTCGCTGATCCGCTCGTCGAGGATCTGCTGCGTCTGCGCCAGGCTCTTCGAGAGGTTCGGCAGCGCGATCCAGACCGTCGTCCCCGCCGGGGCGAGGTCGAGCAGGCGGGTCGAGTAGCGCAGGCCGGGACGCTCGACGCGGGCGTCGATGTCACGCCCCAGGGCGGTCAGCTCGGCGAGGAGCTGGTCATACTCTTTGGCGTTGCGGCTCCAGGCGACCTCGTTCTTGACCGGCACCCGCTCGACGCTGGCGTGGGTCGTCATCTGGTCGCCGGGGTGGAGGACGGAGTCCTTCTTCCCCTGCTGCACGTGGACCTCCCCCTCGACCACCGACACGCGCGAACCCTTGGTGCCGCTGTTGACGGCGAAGATCGTGCCGACCACCGAGACCTCGGCGTCGCGGGTGGCGACGTAGAGGTGGCGGTTGCGCTGCTTGGCGGCCTTGACGATGATCCGGCCGCGCTCGAGCTGAATGGTGTTCCCCTTGCGGCTGGCGTCGAGCGAGAAGCCGGCCCGCTCGCTCATCTCGATCAGCGAGCCGTCGGCCATCCGCACCATGGCGGTCGAGCCCTTGGCGGTGCGGACCTCCTCCCCCTCGTCGATCGTCTCGCCAGCGCCGATCGCCCGGCTGGAATCGCCGGCCACGCGGTAGAGGGTGCCCTCGACCGATTCGATGCGGGCCATCTTCGCGCCGCCGGCCAGCATCTCCTGGACCATCGTCACCAGGCCGAAGCCGATGGCGATCGCCAGCACCGCGGCCAGACTCATCCAGACCACCCGGCTCCGCGGCTGGGAGGCCGTGTTGACCGTGTGGCGCTCGGCGGCTTTTCCGCCCTGGGCCTCGCGGAGCGCCCGGCGGCAGGGGACGCAGCTACGGGTATGGTCCTCGACGAGCAGGGCGCGCGCCGTGGACAGCTCACCCCGCACGTAGGCGGGGATCAGGGACTGGAAATCCTCGCAGCCGTGCAGGCTGCCGGTCGCCGGAGCGGCGGCAGCCTGAACGGCGGCCGGAGCGGCCGCCTGCGCCGTCTGCGTCATAGAGGCACTCTCCTGCGACAGCCGGGCCCAGACGCGAGCGGCGGCCTCTTCGACCTGCCGCGGATCGATCGGATCGTCGGCCACCTGGTGGACCGCCTCGTCCAGGCGGTCGGAGTTGTTCTTGAACAGGCTCATGACATTTCTCCTTCAAGCGACCCGAGCTCTTTCTGAAGCCGGTGCCGCGCGCGGTGCAATAAGACGGCGATGGAGGTCTGGGAGGCGCCGAGCATCTTGGCGATCTCCAGGTTGCCCAACCCTTCGAGATAGCGGAGCGAGAAAATCTCGGCCTGGCGGGGGGAGAGGCGGGACATCGCCTCCCGCAGCCGGACTTTCAGCTCCCGGCTCCCCTGCGTGCGTTCCGGCCCTGGATCGCTGGTGTCCACCAGATCCTCGCCGACCTCGTCGAGGTCGACCCTCCGGGACCGCTTGCGACGCCGCATCAGGTCGAGCGCGGCATTGACGGCCGCGCGATGTAGATAGCTCCCCGCGCTCTCGGAAAGGTCCGGCTGCTCCTCTCGCCGCAGTAGACGGGTGAAAACGGTCTGCAAAACATCCTCCGCGTCCATGGCATTGCCGGTGATCCGGTACGCCGCGCGGTAGACCGCCCCATGGTGTTCCCGGAACAGTGCTTCCAGGGCGCCCGGGGGGCTCGTAAGCGGTGGGGGTTGGTCATAAGCTGCTGCTTGCACGCCTCCTGCCCTCCTTTCTCCTTCGCCCATGGAACGCACCTCCTGGGTATTTGTTACAGGGTATCTCGGAACGAGGGGTGTCGGCCTCTTCTTTGTCCGCCTGCCGGGCGGAATTTATCCAGCCTGGGGTGTCAACCCCAGGTAGGCGCCACCCCACCTCCCCAAGCCCCCGAAGGGGCCGGCAGACTCGTTCGGCCATGCATGGCGACCTTGATGTCATGGATCGGCCCTGGCGGCCGGTCTTCCCACCTGGGGTTGACACCCCAGGCTGGATAAATGCCGCCCTGCGGGCGAGGGAAATTCCGAAACTCTCAAAAATACCCTCCTAAACATCTGCATCCAAAGGCTTTGTTCTCCAGGGCTATTTTTTACGTCTTATCTGGGGTGGAACCGGACCATTCCGGCCGGCTCCGGATACCCCATGGGAGGGAACGCGGCATGGCCACGTCACTGGTGAAGGTTCTGGTCCACATCGTCTTCAGCACCAAGAATCGGGCGCCGCTCATCGACGCCACCCTGAAAGCCGATCTCTATCCCTACATGGCGGGAATCGTCCGCCCAGATGGGAGGTACCCTGCACGCCCTCGGCGGCATGCCAGACCACGTCCATGCTCTCCTTCGTCTCAAGGCGGATCTCAGACTGTCGGATCTGGTTCGGTCTCTCAAGGCCGGATCCTCGAAATGGCTTCACGAACGACCCGAGCCCGTCCCCGAATTCGCATGGCAGAAGGGCTACGCCGCGTTCTCCGTCAGCCAGTCCAAGGAGGCGGTCGTGCGGTCCTACATCTCAAGCAGGAGGCTCATCACCGGCAGGCAAGCTACGAGCAGGAACTGATCGGGCTCCTGAAGAAGCACCGGATCGAGTTCGACCTGAGGGATCTCTTCGACTGACGGTGGCCTTGGGTCAGCAGAAGTTTTCTGCCGACCCCTTCGGGGGCTTGAGATCATGGGTGGTCGCCTACCTGGGGTTGACACCCCAGGCTGGATAGCTTCCGCCCTGTGGGCGACGCGACGGGACTGTCAACTTAGCCCGGATCGCCGGAACTCGCCAGCTTCGCCACCAACTTCTTCGGCGCGATCGCCCGGTAGCTCTCGTCGAGCCACTCCTGGAGCAGCTCGAAGGGGATCTCGTCGCCCGGCGCGAACTTGCAGGTGACCCAGCCGCTCTTGCCGAGGCCGTAGCCGGTGGGCGACGCGAACGGCAGCATCAGGGCCATCACGCTCGAGGACGGGAGCTTCATCGACAGGCTCAGCCCCTCCTCGCTCGAGGAGATGAAGACGAACGCCTTGCCCTTCACCTTCATGGCGCTGTGCCCCCACGGGAACTCCTCGCGGACCTCGGGGAAGGCGAGCGCGAGCTCCCGCAGGCGATCCTCGGCATCCTTCAAGGGCGGACCGCTCACCGCCGCAGCCCCTGTACCGTCGCCTCGTCCATCTCCAGGACCACCGACGTGTCGCGCGATCCAGGCTTCAGGTTGTAGGAACGAATCTCGACGAACCGGCTCATCATGACCTCCCAGGCAAGTTACCCGACATCTTTCCACAGGACGACCCCGCTCCCCTAGCTTCAGGCACAGCGCTTGACTTCCGCCTCTCTGCCGCCCTAGGCTGACGCTGTCGATCCACTTGTGTCTCGCTACCGGGGGGGACTATCCTGTGCTATCCGAAGAGCTGGCCTGGAATCAGTTGAAAATGCCGTTTGGTCATCAAGGAAGCGGAGACGCAGTGGCGCGACATCTCACTTTGCAAGTGCCCCGCCTCCCGCTTGGCGAAAGGGCGGCCGTCTTCCGGCAGCAACTGCAGCGACTCAAAGCGAGCTCGCAAGAGAACCTCTCAGCCGAGCACGGGTATCTGGTCGCCTGCGCGACAACACATCGCGCCATCGCGGCTTATTGGGCTCACCTGCAGAGAGATTATGAGGAACCTTGGCCGTTGCCCCTCTTGGAGTGGGATGAGCCCTTACTGGCTCTGGGACGGCAGGTGCGCAAGCTGGCCGAGGAGATCGGAGCGATCCTTGCTCAGTATGAGCCGATCTCGGCTGGATACAGAATCGGCGAAATCTATACGGCCCTGCTGCCTGCTGATTTTCGTGCGAAGCACGGCGTTTTCTATACCCCACCGGCACTGACCCAACGCCTGCTACATCTCGCCTCGAAGGCAGGAGTGGACTGGGCGCAGGCCCGCGTCCTGGATCCGGGGTGCGGAGGGGGTGCGTTCTTGACGCCGGTCGCGCTCAAGATCCTGTCCTCGCTCGATGTGAAGGACCCGGCTGCTATCTTGGATCACATCTCCACCCACGTTCGCGGATTTGAGCTGGACCGGTTCAGTGCGTGGATTTCTCAGGTCGTCCTGGAGTCCGCCCTCATCGAGGTCTGCCGAGGCGCTGGAAAGAGATTGCCTGGAGTCATCACGGTTTGTGATGCTCTCTCCCGACAACCCGACAAGGAAGGATTCGACCTTGTGATAGGGAATCCACCCTATGGCCGTCTGACGCTGGAGCCTGAGCTTCGAGCCCATTATCAACGCAGTCTTCATGGCCATGCCAACGCATATGGTTTATTCATGGATCTGGGGGTCCGTTGGGCTCGATCCGGGGGGGTCATCGCATACATCACGCCGACGGGATTCCTGGGTGGCCATTACTTCAAAGAACTGCGCAAGCTGATGGCGGAGGAGGCGCCACCGCTGGCTATCGACCTCGTCACCAGCAGGAAAGGCGTTTTCTCGGACGTCCTGCAGGAAACCCTGCTGGCCGCCTACCGAAAGGGCGGGAAACCTCGTCAGGCGAGCGTGCACATCCTTTCGTTGCAAAGCGAGACCGCTCTGGATGCGAGCTTGGCTGGCACTTTTTCGCTTCCTGGGAGAACGACTGATCCATGGTTGATTCCGAGGAGCGGTCATCAGGCAGAGCTCATCGTGCGGCTTCGCAACATGCCGCATCGATTGTCAGACTACGGCTACAAGATCTCGACAGGCCCTTTGGTCTGGAACCGGCACAAGCCGCAATTGCACGCCAACCCGGTCAGCGGCTCCTATCCGATCCTCTGGGCCGAGTGCGTCACCTCGGATGGACGCTTCGAGCACCGTACAGAGAAGAAAAATCACAAGCCCTATCTGAGACCGAAGAAAGGTCAAGAGTGGTTACTGACGACAGAGCCCTGCGTGCTGGTTCAAAGGACGACCGCCAAGGAGCAGCGGCGAAGACTGATCGCCGCCGTGTTGCCTGGCAAGCTCATCCGCAAGTTCGGAGCCGTTGCGGTCGAAAATCATCTAAACATGGTCCGGCCGGTGGTTGAAGAGCCAGCGGTCTCGCTGCGGGTGATCGCCGCCCTCCTCAACAGCGAAGTCGTCGATGCCACGTTTCGTTGTATCAGCGGCAGCGTCGCGGTCTCGGCGACAGAGTTGGAGGCATTGCCCCTGCCGACTCCTGCGGCAGCGCGGCACCTGGAGGAGCTTCTGGAGGCGGGAGCCACTCCGGACGCCATCCAGAATCACATTCGCGATCTCTACATGCGAGAGCAGGCCCATGTCGCTGCCTGATCTGCCGCCAATCTCTGGGATCAAGGAGAGATTGGCGACAATCTTTCCAGAGGGAATTCCCAACCGCCTTTACTTCACTCGCGAGATGGCCGCCAAAGTCGTCTTCGTAATGCTTTACACCGGCGCGATAGAGCGGCTCGGCAGATGGCTCGGCCCCAAGCATGTGTATGGCATGAGCGATGCGCAAGCGAAGATCCTGGAGGAGCCGGAACGCCTTTCGTATGGCGACAACGCCTGGAAACCCGGCTTCAAGTCAATCGGAGAGCGATGGTACGCGGATACGACACGTGAGCCGATCCGGGACGAAACTCTGCGGGACGGCTTCGTCCGGATCGGAGCGGCGGTGCAAAGGTCGGTAGCCACAACTTCCGGTCTGCCAAGGTATGCCCTGCGCGACGACTTCGCGGCGTTGTTTGATCCCGCCCTGCGGGATGAGCCCTTGGCCATGGCGGTGAAGCGTTGGCAGGACGAGCGCCTCGATCCGCTCGCGATTGCCCGCATCGCGCTGCTGCGCCAGGGTGCGGCGGCGAACAACACGGACCGGGTTGAAGTGGTTTTCCCAAATCGTGCGGTACGACAGTTGGCTCCGGGGCCGAGCTCGGTAATATCTAAAGCTGTCGTCGAAGTCTTTGCTCCGGCGTTCCTCTACCAGCCTGCCGTTCTCCTGCTGAGTGAAAGCGGGGACAAGATCGTGACTCAGGAAGAGCAACTGATGTCTAGTATCGGCTTGAAAATCGATCGGGCGAAGCTGCTCCCCGACATCCTTCTCTTCGATCTGGAGACCGGCAGAGGGTTGCTCGTTTTCGTCGAGGTCGTGGCCACCGATGGCCCGATCACCGAAAGCCGGAAGCAGGCCTTGCTGGAGATTGCGAAGGGAGCCCAGATATCGGCGGAGCGGATTGCGTTCGTCACCGCCTACCGCGACCGCAACGAAGCGGCTTTCAAGAAGACCTTTGGAACCATCGCCTGGAATACGCTCGTCTGGTTCATGGCGGAGCCGGATCATGTCGTAATACTTCGCGGTAAGCCCTCCCTGGCCAAGAGTAGGATCTTCGACTTGATTCAAGAACAGGCCTAAAGCGCCAACGGCGCCATCAGAGGGATGACGCATGAAATCCTCTCGCGTATGATTTCGGTAAACTCGTCTCGCTCTGGAGCATGAAAGGGGAGCCATGCCGAAGGTCTCGATCGCCGAATCCTTGTCCGACTGGGAGGGGCTCCTCACTAGCGCGGGCAGTGTCCCGCTCGACGACGCTCTGCTGGGCGAGAACCTCGAAGAGCTGCGGACCCTCCTCGAGCAGGCGAAAGAGCTCTACGCGCTACGGATGCGCCTGGAGGGCGAGCGGCGGGCGGCCGCGCAGGCGCTCGCCGAGACCACCGAGCAGGCCAAGACGATCGCCAGCCGGATCCGCTCCAAGCTCAAGGGGGTCTACGGATACACCAACCCTCAGATCATCCGCTTCGGCGTCAAGCCGCGGCCGCTCGCCCGTGGCGATTCGCCGCCGAAGCCTGCCGTCGCCGCGTTCAAGAAAGAGTAGCTCCGCTCCGTTCTCTGGAAGGGAAAGATCTGGGAGGGGAAGGCTCCCCTGCCAAAGATTCTCCCGAAATCTCACGGGGGAGCCTTCCCCTCCCAACCTTCCTGGAAATCTCCCAGAGGGGAGGCTTCCCCTTCCAGAACTTCTGCGCGGCTTTCGGAGGGGAGACGTCCCCCGGCAGATTTTCCTGGAAGATTTCGCGGGGGAGCCTCCCCCTCCCAAATTGTCTCGCGGGGGAACTTCGGAGGTCGCCGTCCTACTTCCCCTGGTTCACCCACTCCCACCCGAACCGCCCCTTGATGCAGAGGTGGCCGCGGGTGACGTCGTTGTCGGTGGGGGAGGTGACCTTGACGATCTTCTCGTCCTGAACGTGCACGGTGAGCGTGCAGCCGACGCCGCAGTAGGGGCAGATGGTGTCGGTCGCGGTCTGGCGGGGCTCGTCCCAGGTGCCTTCCTGGCGCATGTCGAACTCGCTCTTGAACATCAGCGCGCCGGTGGGGCAGACGCCGATGCAGTTGCCGCAGTAGACGCAGGCGGAGTCGGTCAGCGGAACATCGTATTCGGTGGAGATGCGGGCGTCGAAGCCGCGGCCGGCGAGCGCGATGGCGAAGGTGTTCTGCGCGTCCGTGCCGCACGCCTCGACGCACTTGTAGCAGACGATGCACTTCGAGTAGTCGCGGACGTAGAGGTCGTTGTCCACCTTCACCGGCTGGCCGACGGTGGCCGCGCAGCCGTCATGGGGAGGATGATGATGGCCGGGCCGGGCGGCGTCGCGCTCTCCGGCGCGGGCCGGCGGCGCGGGCGGACCGAAGCGCTCCGGATGGGCGTCGTAGCGCTCCATATAGCCCTGGATCTGCGGCGCGGTGGAGAGATCCACCGACGAGGCCAGCAGCTCGAGCACCATCCGCCGGCTCAGGCGCACGCGCTCGGAATCCGTATGGATCACCATTCCCGCCTCGGCCTTGCGCGAGCAGGCGGGGACCAGCACGCGCGAGCCCTCGACCTCCACCACGCAGATGCGGCAGACGTTGACCGGCGTCAGGTTCTCCAGATAGCAGAGGGTCGGCGTCTCGATCCCGAGCTGGCGTGCGGCCTCGAGCAGCGTCGCCCCCTCGGGCACGGCGACGCTCTGGCCGTCGATCGTGACCTCCACCACGCGCCGCGGGCGCGGCGGCGGCGCCACCGGCAGCGGACCGCGGGGGACGGGGATCTTGGCCTCGGGCGCGTCCTGGCTCATCGCCTCTCCTGAAAGATGGGAAACCTCGCGAGCGCCGACTCGATGGCGCCCGAGGCGGTCTGGCCGAGGCCGCAGATGGAGGCGTCGCGCATCGCCTGCCCCAGCTCCTGGAGCAGGGCCACCTCCGCCGCCACCGAGCCCAGCGGCAGGTCGGTCGCCAGCCGGTGGAGCAGCTCTTCCTGGCGCACGGTGCCGACCCGGCAGGGGACACACTGGCCGCACGACTCGTCGCGGAAGAACTGGGCGATGCGCCGCAGGATCTGGCGCAGGTCGACGGTGTCGTCGAACGGCATCACCACCGCCGAGCCGAGGGTCGCCCCAGCCGCGCGCGTCCCCTCGAAGGTGAGGGGGATGTCGAGTTGATCGGGGGTCACGAAGGCGCCGGCCGCGCCGCCCAGCAGCACGGCTTGCAAGCGTCCGCTGCCGCCGATGCCGCCGGCCAGATCGAGCAGCTCGCCGAGCGTGATGCCGAACTGCGCCTCGTAGACTCCGGGGCGGTTCACGTGCCCGGAGACACAGAAGAGCTTGGGACCGGTCGAGCGCTCGGTGCCGATGGCGGCGAACGCCTTCCCCCCCTCGATCACGATGGGGAGCACGTTGACCAGGGTCTCGACGTTGTTGATCACCGTCGGTCTGCCGAACAGGCCGGCCTCGGTGGGGAACGGCGGCTTGTTGCGCGGCTCGCCGCGGCGCCCCTCCAGCGAGTTCATCAGCGCCGTCTCCTCGCCGCAGATGTAGGCCCCGGCGCCGCGCCGCAGCTCGATGTCGAAGCGCACGCCGTCGCCCAGGATGTTGTCGCCGAGGAAGCCGCGGTCGCGGCAGCGGTGGATGGCGTTCGCGATCCGCGCCAGCGCCAGCGGGTACTCGCCGCGGAGGTAGAGGTACCCCTTCTCGCAGCCGGTGGCGAAGCCCGCGATGGTCATCGCCTCGATCAGCGCGAACGGATCGTGCTCCATCAGGACGCGGTCCTTGAAGGTGCCGGGCTCGGACTCGTCGGCATTGCAGATCAGGTAGCGCGGCAGCGCCGTCGAGCGCGCCCCCTGCCACTTCACTCCGGTGGGGAAGGCGGCGCCGCCGCGCCCCACGAGCTTGGCCTCGACGACTTCCTTGACCACTGCCGCGGGGCCCATCTCGAAGGCGCGGCGCAGGGCGTGGAAGCCGCCGGCGGCGCGGTAGTCGTCGAGGCTGGTGGGATCCACCCGGCCGACGCGGGCGAGCAGCTTCAGGCCCGGTTGTCCCATCTGCGGAACGGAGACCGCGAGGTCCGGCTGCGGCACCGGCGCGCCCACCACGGCGGTGAGGATGTCCCCGCCGGTGGCCGGCGCCAGGTCGCGGTCCCTCGGCGGGCTGCCCGCCGCCACCACGAGCGCCGCCGGCGCCCGCTCGCAGAGGCCGAGGCAGGGGCTGCGGTGCCAGGTGGCGTGGCCGTCCCGGCTCTCGCCCTGGGGGCCGAGCATCGCCTCGACCTCGGCGCAGAGCTCCTCGGCCCCGCGCGTCCGGCAGGCGATGTCGTCGCAGACGTGCACGGTCACCGGCGGGTGCGGCCGGGTCTGGAACAGGGCGTAGAAATCGGCGACCCCGAACGCCTCGGCGGGGGGCACCTCCAGCCGTAGGCAGGCGTAGTTGAGCGCCCCCGGGCTGATCCACCCCTTGCGGTCCTGAATGGCGTGGAGGACCGGGATCAGATACTGCCGACGGTCGCCGCCGTTCGAAGGGAGATCCACGGAAAGACCCGCGAGACAGAGATCGACGGCCTCCGTCTCTTCCGGGTCGGCTACGTCGGCTGTGAAGTGCAGATCCATTCGTGTCGTCAGTCTAGACCAGCGCCGGCTGGCCCACCGGCTCGATCCGCACCGCCGTCGCTTTGAACTCCGAGGTGCCGGAGAGCGGATCGACGGCGTCGATCGTCAGCTCGTTGGTCGCCACCTGCTCGGGGAAGTGGAGGGTCATGAAGGCGAGCCCAGGCCGCAGCCCGGCGTCGAAGCGCACCGGGGCGACCACCGCGCCGCGCCGCGAGACCACGCGCACCAGATCCCCGGCGGCGATGCCCAGCCGCCCGCCGTCCTCGGGATGGAGATCGATCCCGGCGGGCCGGCGGTTCGGCGAGGAATAGAGGCCGGTCTGCACGCCGGTGTTGTAGGAATCCAGGTGCCGGCCGGTGGTCAGGCGGAGCGGGAACTCGGCGGTCAGCTCGTCGACCGGCGGCGAGTGATCCGCACAGGCGAAGGGCGCCCGCGGCCCCACCACCGGCCGCTGCCAGAGCCGGCCGTGCAGGTACATCTCGCCGGGGTGCGACTCGTCGTAGCAGGGCCATTGCAGCCCCTGCTCCGCCTCCAGCCGCGCGTAGGACATGCCGGCGTGGGCCGGCGAAAGCGCGCGCAACTCGTTCCACAGCTCCTCGGCGGTCGGGTTGCCGAGGTCGCGGCCCATGCGGCGGGCGAGCTCGCAGAGGATCTCGATGTCGTCGCGCACGCCCGGCGGCGGCGGCACCGCCCGGCGCACCCGCTGGACGCGGCGCTCGCTGTTGGTCACCGTCCCCTCGGACTCGCACCAGCCCGCGGCGGCCGGCAGCACCACGTCCGCCAGCTCGGCGGTGGCGGTGAGGAGCATGTCCTGCACCACCAGGGTCTCCAGCCCGCGCAGCCGCTCGACGGTGCGGTGCTGGTCCGCCTCGGAGTTGGCCGGGTTCTCGCCGATCACGTAGAGGGCGGTCAGCTCGCCGCTCTCCATGGCCTCGAACATCCCGGAGAGATGCCAGCCGCACCGGGGGGGTACCGGCACACCCCAGGCGCGCTCGAAATTGGCCCGCAGCTCATCGTTCTCCACGTGCTGGAAGCCGGGCAGCCGGTCGGGCAGGGCGCCCATGTCGCCGCCCCCCTGGACGTTGTTCTGTCCGCGCAGGGGGGCGACGCCGGAGCCGTAGCGCCCGACGTGGCCGGTGAGCAGGCTGAGGTTGATCAGCGCGCGGACGTTGTCCACCGCGTTGTGATGCTCGGTGATGCCGAGGGTCCAGCAGATCACGGCGCGGTCGGCGCGGGCATAGGCATGGGCCAGCTCGCGGATCTGCGCCGCCGGCACGCCGGTGAGAGCCTCGGCGCGCTCCAGCGTCCAGGGCTCGAGGTGGCGGCGGAGCTCCGCGAAGCCGCTGGTCGCGTGCTCGATGAAGCTGCGGTTCTCGAGGCCCGCCGCGAGGATCTCCCGCGCCACGGCGTTGGCCAGCGGGATGTCGGTGCCGACGTGGAGCTGCAGGTGCCCGCTCCCGGGGACCGCCCACTGAGCGGACGGGCTCTGCCGCGGATCCACCGCGTAGAGCTTCGCGCCGTTATGGATCCCCTTCAGCACGTGGTGGAAGAAGATCGGATGCGCGTCCCGGGCGTTGCTCCCCCAGAGGACGACGAGATCCGTCTCCTCCATCTCCCGGTAGGAGGTGGTGCCGCCGCCCATTCCAAAGACCGTCGCCAGACCGACGACGCTGGGAGCGTGTCAGGTGCGGTTGCAGCTATCGATGTTGTTGCTGCCCACCACCGTCCGCGCGAACTTCTGCGCCAGATAGTTCATTTCGTTCGTGGTCTTGGAGCAACTGAACAGCCCGAACGTGGTCGGGCCATGCTTCTCCACCGCCGAACGGAACCCCGCCGCCGCGCGGTCGAGCGCCTCGTCCCAGGACGCCGGACGCAGGGCGCCGTTCTCACGAACGAGCGGGGTGGTGAGCCGGGTGTTTCTCTTGGACATAAGGCCTCCAATCCGTCCGAGTATACAACCGGGGGACTGGGGGCGCCGGGGCCGTGCTACCATCAATGGCCGAGGAGTTGCGTTACGACGGGTTTAGTGCTGTGATCCCGCGACCCGTCGGGGAAAGGTAGGCACGTATGGGCGCTCTTCCGCTCGAGCAGGAGATCGAATACCCCACCTCCGACGGCCAGCCCATGGCCGAAACCCCCGAACACCAGACGGTGATGATCGACCTCATCCTTGGTCTGCGCCAGCGTTACGCCGCGGTGCCCGACGTGCTCGTGGGGGGCAACTTCTTCCTCTGCTACGAGAGGGGCAATCCGAGGGCCTGCGTGGCTCCCGACGTGCTGCTGGCCAAGGGAGTGGGAAAGTGGAATCGCCCCAACTACCTGCTCTGGAAGGAGAGGGCTCCGAGCCTGATCGTGGAAGTGACGTCGCGGAAGACCCAGCGGAAGGACCAGTACTTCAAGAAGTCGCTCTACGAACGGATCGGCGTCGAGGAGTACATCCTTTTCGATCCTCTGGATGAGTACCTCACGCCTCGACTCCAAGGGTTTCGGCTCTCCCGGGGACGCTATCAGCCCATCCGGCTGGAGGACGGCTCACTGCTGAGCCGCACCACGGGCCTTCGGCTCCAGCCCGAGGGAGAGAGGTTGCGTCTGGTGGATGCCGTCACGGGGAGGCCCATGCTGTGGCCGGAGGAAGTCGACGCGGCCTACACCCGCGAGGCGGCCGCACGGCAAGCCGCCGAGGAACGACTCCAGGCTCTGGAAGAAGAGTTGAAGCGTCTCCGAGGAGCCTAACGCCCACCCTGATCCCGGTGCGCCGCGCGGAAGCGCAGGCTCTCCGTCTGCTCGCTGAGAATGGCGACCGCCATCTGGGTCTCGCGGACGAGCAGCACGGAGCCGAACACGATGCTCCCCACCGCCACCAGGCCGGCCGCGATGACGACGAATCCCAGGAGGGTGGCGAGGTCCGCGGGCGCGCTCAGCGCCAGGACCGCCCCCGCGAAGCCGCTGACCGCCAGGTAGAAGACCCGCAGCACCAGCAGCAGCGAGCGCTGCTCCACCACGTTGAGCTCCCGCAGGCGCTACGTGGCCATGGCGAGTCCAGTTCCCCGTTCGCCTCCAGCTCCCGGCTCAGCGCCCGCATCCGGTCGACCTGGTTGCTGGTGCTCAGGATCAGCACCGACGCCGCGTTCGTCAGTACCGCCGGCGCCACGATGAAGGAGAGGACGGCGAACGGGTTGGAGGGGAGCGCGGCCATGGGCTTAGTCTATCCATACCTCCGCATAACGGCCAGCGAGACCGTCACCCCGTGCGGTTACAGGAGATCGCGCAATCTATTACATCTTCCTGGCGGAAGTGCGGTGATGTTGCCAGGGCGTGCCATTGAATTTTATCAGCCAGGCATCAGTAAGCGAAAAGCGTAGAAGAAAGCGGTCGTCATCCTCTATAATGAACTAAATTTTGCCGCGTTTCTGTTCAGAGAAGGACTCTAAGGAGATCATTGCTATGGGTGAATTCGACGATAAGGTTCGCGAGTTGGCGGCTCGCATCCCAGGCCAGCGAGAACACATCCGGACGGAGGAGGCCTGTAAAAGCGCCCTCGTCATGCCCTTCATCAATGCCCTGGGCTACAACGTCTTCGATCCTCGGGAGGTAACGCCCGAGTTGGTAGCTGACGTAGGAACCAAAAAGGGAGAAAAGGTCGACTACGCCATTCTGCGAGAGGGCAAGCCCATCATGCTCTTCGAATGCAAGCCTTGCGGCTGTGACCTCGACTTGGCGCACGCCTCTCAGCTCTACCGTTATTTCTCGGTGACCGAGGCCCGCTTCGGAATCCTGACAAACGGCATCAATTATCATTTTTATTCGGATCTGGACGCGCCCAATAAGATGGATGCCAAGCCGTTTCTCGAGATCAACATGCTGTCACTGGACGACATCGCGATCACTGAGTTGACGAGATTCTCGAAAGCGGCCTTCGATGTGAGCTCGATCCTCGCTACAGCGAGTGAGCTCAAGTACATGAAGGAAATCAAGCGGGTGCTCGCCATGGAGATGCAGCAGCCTTCAGAGGATCTGGTCCGGTTTTTCCTGAGCCGGGTCTATGAAGGGCGCGCTACAACAGCAGTGCGCGAGCAGTTTTCCCAACTTGTCCGCCGCTCTCTTGCAGAGTTCATCAGCGATCGGGTCCGTGATCGCCTCCAGTCCGCGTTAGCCACCGAGTCCGTCCGCCCGCCGACGGCCGAGAATCCAACCGAGCCTTCCAAGGCCACTGTAATTGAGGAGAAGACCGAGCCCACCGACGAGGAGAAGGAGGGCTGGATGATCGTTCGTGCCATCCTCGCTGAGGTCATGGATCCAAGGCGGGCGGTCATCCGCGACCAGCAGAGCTATTGCGCGATCCTGTTTGACGACAACAACCGGCGCCCCATCTGCCGATTGCACTTCAACGCCCGGTCCAAGCGCTACGTGGGCCTCTTCGACGAGAACAGGACCGAGGCCAGAGTGCTTCTTACCGAGGTCTCCGACCTCTACAAGCATGCCGCGACGCTCAAAGCCACAGTACAGCGTTACCTCGGGACCCCGCAGATCGAGCAGGCTGCGGTAATGTAAGGAGAGCTTTAAGACCTTCTGGAAGTCTCGGGAACTCGGCCAGAGATGCCACTCTGACGCTTTGAAAGTGCAAAATTGACGGGGTGCGGGGCCGGGTTGACCCGGCCCGCGCCCCCTCTGAAGCGCTTACATCAGACGCCGCGTGGCGCCGGCTTTGACCTCGGTCCAGCCGCCGCTCGGGCAGGTGCCACGGTTCGGTACCTTCAGGCAGAAGCAGGCTTTCGAGCTGCCGGAATCGAGCACGCCGCTCTGTCCGGCGTCGATGGTGATCCTCTTGGCCTCGGGCTTCGACCCGCACGAGGCGTCCGACCCGTATTGGGTATAGACGTCGATACGACGGTTGCTCCCGTTGACGAAAGTCACCCCGGTGCCCGTCCCGGTCGTGCCCATAGTGCCCTGGGTCGTGTCCTGGGTGGTGCTCATAGTGCCCTGAGTCGTGCCCGTGGTGTCCTGGGCCACTGCCGCCAGCGTGAGCGCCACGCCGGCGATCAGGCCGAGGGCCAGTGAACGAGTTCTGCTCTGCATGCTGTGTCCTCCTTGATGAGGCCCCATGGGATGGAAGATGGATCGGGGCCATCTGCAGAAGCCCTAGAGCAAAACCGGGGCCAGCCGGTGCCCCGCTTGACGTCCGGCGGCAGGCGACTACTCTTCTCCGGACGGCTGGCGCCCAGTCCAGGGCATCCAGGCCCACGAAGGAGTCCGCTCCCCCTATGCCAGGACTGGCGTGCTTGATCCTCCTGCAGGAAGAAGGCTCCCTCGCGGCCGGCAAGGTCGCGCTGCAGTTCGTCGGGTTCCTGCCGTTCTTCGCGATCTACGGCGCGCTCGGCTTCTACTTCCTGGTGCTGCGGCGGACCGCCGGCCTTCCCGCGGATACAGAGGCCTTCGCGGCCGCCGCGCGCCGGGCGAGCTGGATCGGGTTCGCGGGCTCGGTGCTCCTGCTCGTCATGACCTTCCGGGCGATGAGCAACGGGCGGAGCGGACCGCAGATCACGATCCAGGTCGTCTGCGGGGTACTCCTCTGCGCCGCCTTCGCCCTCTGGCGCCTGCGAGGCTTCTGGGCCCTGGGGGCGGTGGTCGCCGTGGCGCTCGCGCTGCGCAACGTCGTGACCGGACGGTGGGCGTCTCTGGTGAACCCTCTGCACGTGACCGCCGCCTCGCTCTGGATCGGCTCGCTCCTGGTGCTCGTGGTGGCGGGGCTGCCGGCCGTCCTGCGCGGCTCCGTTCCGCCCGAGGGGCGGGAGGGGCTGGTCGCCGAGATGGTGTCGCGCTTCTCGAACCTCGCGCTCGGCGCCGCGGCCCTGCTCGGTGTGACCGGGGTGATCACCGCCTGGCGCCACCTCAAGTTCGTGGCGGCCCTCTGGACAACCCCCTACGGCTGGGCCTTCGACGTCAAGCTCTGCCTCGTCCTGATCGTCGCCGCCATCGGCGGCTGGAACTGGCGGCGCATGCGCCCCCATCTCGGCGCCGAAGGCGCGGCGCACGAGCTCCAGCGCTCCGCGACCCGGGAGCTCCTGTTCGCAGGGCTCGTGCTGGTGGTCACCGCCGTGCTCGTCAGCCTGCCGACCCCGGAGCTCCCATCCTGAGGAATGAGGACCTTGAACCGATGAGCGCCACACCTCGCGTCGTGCTGATCCCCGGTCTCTGGGACTCGGGTCCCGAGCATTGGCAGACCTATTGGAAGGCCGAGCATCCGTCGTTCGTCCGTATCCGGCAACGGGACTGGGAAACCCCCGATCGCCAGGAGTGGGTGGAGACGCTCCACCAGGCCATCGTGGCTGACCCGAGACCCGTGGTCCTCGCCGCCCACTCCCTCGGGTGCTGCCTGGTGGCGCACTGGGCGGCGGCGGTCTATCCCCATGGAGGGGGGAACGTCCAGGGGGCGCTGCTCGTCGCGCCGAGCGACGTCGAGGCGCCGAGCTACCCTCCAGGCACCACCGGCTTCACCCCGATGCCGCTCGCGCGCCTGCCGTTTCCCAGCATTGTGGTCGCCAGCACCGACGACGAGTACGTCACCCTTGCCCGCACCGAGCAGTTCGCGGCCGCTTGGGGCTCGCGTCTCGAGATCGCCGGCCCGCTTGGCCACATCAACTCCGCCTCCCGGCTCGGCTCCTGGCCGCAGGGGTTCGCCCTGCTTCGCGAGCTGCTGGCCAGCGGCTCGTTTGGCTAGCTTAGACGCACTTACATTTTAGGAAGCACTCTAGGCGGGCTCGTCCCCCCCGGCTATAATTAGCATTTACGCGGAAAGGACGCGGCATGGAGCTGGCGACGGTCACATCTTCTGAAATCGAGAGCACCCATCCCCGTACCCTGCGGGAGCGCCTGAATACCGAGTGGCACGAGCGCGCCTTGCAGGTCTTCATGCTCGTCGTGCTGGGCCACTGGTCCGAGCATCTGACGCAGGCGTTCCAGATCTACGGGCTCGGATGGCCCGCCGCCAAGGCGGGCGGCGTGCTCGGCCTCTGGTACCCCTGGCTGATCAAGACCGAGGTGCTCCACTACTCCTACGCCCTGGTGATGCTGATCGGCATCTGGCTGCTGCGCCCGGGGTTCACCGGCACCTCGCGGACGTGGTGGAACGTCGCCCTGATCATCCAGTTCTGGCATCACATCGAGCACGCGCTGCTGCAGGGGCAGGTCATCGTCGGCCAGAACCTGCTGAACCGGCCGGTGCCGACCAGCATCGCCCAGATCTGGATCCCCCGCGTCGAGCTGCACCTGATCTACAACACGATCGTGTTCATCCCGATGGTGATCGCGATGTACTACCACATGTTCCCTCCCGCGGCCGAGGAGACCCAGATGCGCTGCACCTGCGCCGTCCATCCGCGCGTGGTGACGGCCTGACCGACTGGCTCCGGGTGCCGGTGCTCGGGCGCTTCCTGCGCTGGCGCCACTCGCGGACGGCGATGCAGATCCCGGTGTTCGCGGTGGCCGTGGCGATGATCGTCCACGGCCTCTTCGGCCCCCAGCTCGCACCACGGAACCTGGCGAGCCTGCTGACCTGGGTCCACTACCGGGGGTTGCTGATGATCGTGCTCCTCGGCGCCGGCAATCTCTTCTGCATGGCATGTCCCTTCATGCTCCCCCGCGAGCTCGCCCGGCGCTTCTTCAAGCCGGCGCTGCACTGGCCCCGCCGGCTGCGCTCGAAATGGATCGCGATCGCCCTCTTCGTCCTCGTCCTCTTCGCCTACGAGCTGTTCGACCTCTGGAGCTCCCCCTGGTGGACGGCCTGGCTGATCCTCGGCTACTTCGCCGCCGCCCTCGTCGTCGACGGCGTCTTCAAGAAGGCGTCGTTCTGCAAGTGGGTCTGCCCGATCGGCCAGTTCAACTTCGTCGCCTCGACCCTCTCGCCGCTCGAGGTGAAGGTGCGCGACACCGATGTCTGCGCCAGTTGCACGACCCTCGACTGCATCGTCGGCACCCGCGACCCGGAGAACCGCGAGGTCGTCCGGCAGCGGGGGTGCGAGCTGGCGCTCTTCCAGCCGCGCAAGGTGGGCAACATGGACTGCACGTTCTGTCTCGACTGCGTCTACGCCTGCCCGCACGAGAACGTCGCGCTCACGACGCGGCTGCCGGCGAGCGAGCTGTGGACCGATCCGCGGCGGTCCGGGATCGGATTCTTCTCGCAGCGCAAGGACCTGGCGGCGCTGGTGCTCGTCTTCACCTTCGGCGCGCTGCTGAACGCCTTCGGCATGGTGAGCCCGATCTATGCCCTGGAATCCTGGCTGGGCGCCCGGATGGGGACGGCGCACGAGGCGCCGGTGCTGGGCACCGTCTTCCTGCTGCTGCTCGTCGTCGAGCCTCTGCTGCTGCTCGGCCTGGCGGCCTGGCTGACGCGCCGGGCGGCCGGCACGCGGGAGCCGCTGCTGCCGCTGGCGACCCGCTTCGCCTATGCCCTCGTCCCCCTCGGCTCGGGGATCTGGCTGGCGCACTACAGCTTCCACCTGTTCACCGGCCTGTTCACCTTCATTCCGGTGACCCAGAGCGCGCTCGCCGACGCCGGCCTGCCGCTGCTCGGCCCGCCGCTCTGGAGCCTGCGCGGCATCCCTCCGGGCTTCATCCATCCGCTGGAGCTGGGCTTCCTGGCGCTGGGCCTGCTCGGCTCGCTGCTCGTCGCCTGGCGGATCGCGGAGCGCGAGGTTCCGGGCCGCGCGGCCCTCGCCTTCATCCCCTGGGCCGGGCTCTGCCTCCTGCTCTGGGCTTCCGCGATCTGGCTTCTCGCGCAGCCGATGGACATGCGCGGCATGGCGAGCTGACGATGGCGGCGATGGCCAAACCGATCCGGCGGACTCTCCTCCTCGCCTTCCTTCTCGGTGCCCTGCCGAGCTACGGTCACTCGGGGCCCCCCTTCCCGATCCTCGTCGACCAGCGGGTCGGCCCCTATATCGCCTCGGTCTGGACCGATCCGGACATCGGGATGGGCACCTTCTTCGTGATCCTGGAGGCGCCGAAAGGGGGAAGCCTGCCGGCGAAGGCGGCGGTGCGGATCGGCGTGCAACCGGTGTCGAAGCGGCTGCCGGAGGTCGTCTACGAGGCCGAGCCGCAGTCCGTCAAGGAGGGCGCGCGCTACTTCACCAAGGTGAAGTTCGACAAGGGCGGGATGTGGCACACCCGCATCCTGATCGACGGCGTCGAGCTGAAGGCCGACGTCGAGCCCACGCCGGACGGCATCATCGGCCCGTTCGCCTCGCTGGTCTACGTCCTGCCCTTCCTCGGTATCGGCTTTCTCTGGATCAAGGCCGCCCTGCGCCGGCGTTCGCCGGCGGCTGCGTCGCGGTGACTGTCGCCGGGACCCTGGCGGCTGACGCGTCACCGACGCGCCAGCCGACGCGTCGGCGCGGCTCCAGCGAGCGGGGTCAGGAGCCTAAGACACTGATTCGGAAGGGTTTCCAGCAAGCCGGGCCGGTGGCCCGGCGATTGCTCTTTCAGGGAGGGAACGCTCACTGACAAGGAGAAGTCGATGCCCCTACTCTCACCCCCCTGGTATACGTTCTGGAACAAGGTCAACTCGGCTCTCGGCAAAGACCCGAATGTCTCTGTGGGGCAGCTGGACACGTCGAGCAATCCTTACGTGATCAAGGTCACGGTCTCGGATCAGAACAAGGCCAATGCCCTCGCCACCATCGTCCAGCGCAATCAGGCCTTCGGCAACGTCGGGGTCCAGGTCCAGATCCTCTACCAGGGCCAGCCGGCCGTGCCCATGGCCATCGGCTCGGCCCAGCAGCTCGCGAAGGTGGTCCAGACGGCGCTCGGCGGCAACGGCTGGTTCGTGGAGGTCCAGAGCCGCGGCTTGACGCCGGGGTCCAAGCAGGAGGTGGTCTTCCCGATTTTCCAGAAGGCGGTCATCCAGTTCTTCAACGACGATCTCTCGGACTACTACTCCAACTTCAACGGCGTGGTGGACTCCGTGTTCGCCAATGTCCTCAGCGGAGCGGTCGCCGGGATTCCCCTCTACAACTCGACGGCGAAGTCCTGAACCGGCACGTCCATGGCGGCAAAGAGCTGTATTACTATTTCAGCTTGAGCGAATTCGCGCTCCCAGGAAGCAGGAGGAATCCATGGTCAAGAGGCTCTTCGCAATCGCCGCCCTCGTCTGCGGAGTCGGAGTCGCCGCCTCGGCGCCGGCTCCGGCGATCGACTTCATCTGCAGTTGCAATCTCTGCACGAACTCCACGAGCAGCCTGGGATGCCGGGATCTGAAACACGGCGGGTTCACCTCCTGCGGCCAATACCACGTCAAGTACTGCTCGTAGCGGCCCCAGAACGGAAAAGGCGGGGACCTGAGTCCCCGCCTTTTGCTTCTCGATAGTCCGTGACTAGCGCGGCGCGCCGCCGACCGGCGGCGGGGGCACGACGACCTTCTTGGGCGGGTTCTTCTGGAGCTGGTCCAGAAGGTACTTGATGCCCCGCTCGAGGCTCGGGTCCTCGCCCCGGGCCAGGGCGTCCGGCGCGTCGATCACTTCGATGTCCGGCGAGACGCCCTCGTTCTCGACCGCCCACTTTCCCTCGGTGGTGAGGATGCGGAAGGTGGGCACGGTGAGGGTGCCGCCGTCCACCAGGGGCGGGTTGCCCGAGAGGCCGGCGAGGCCCCCCCAGGTACGGGTGCCGATCAGCGGCCCGAGCTTCATCTCCCGGAAGTAGTAGGGGAAGGCGTCGCCGCCCGAGCCCGCCTGGCCGTTGATCAAGGCCACCTTCGGTCCGTTGTTGGCGAACTGCGGCGTTGGATTGGCGACGCCCGGGCGGCCGACGAAGTAGTTCAGCAGCGGCCGGGAGATCAGCGCGATCATCCGGTCGGGGATGAAGCCACCCTGGTTATAGCGGTCGTCGAAGACCTGGGCGTCCTTGCTGGCGAGCGGATAGAAGTACTTGAACAGCTCGCGGTTGCCGGCGACGGCGGTGTCCGGCAGGTGGATGTAGCCGATGCGGCCGCCCGAGAGCTTGTCGACCTTGGCGCGGTTGGTCTGCACCCAGTCGAGATAACGGAGGTTCTGCTCGTTGTCGACGGGCCGGACCCTCTCCTCGCGGGCCCCCTGGGTGGAGGGCTTGCCGTTCACCAGCAGGGTGAGCACCCGGTCGGCCTTCCCCTCCAGCAGGCGGTAGAAGTTGTCCACACCCTTGGTGGTCTGGCCGTCCACCGCCAGGATGTAGTCCCCCCTCTCGACGTGGACGCCGGGCTCGGTCAGCGGCGAGCGGAAGCTCGCATGCCAGTTCTCCCCCGGGAAGATGTGATCGACCCGGAAGTAGCCGGAGGAATCGGCCACGATCTCCGCGCCGAGCAGGGCGCCTTCGACCCGCTTGGGCGCCGGCGCGTTGCCCGGCTGCAAGTAGGCGTGACCGACCGAGACCTCGGCGCCGATCTCGCCGAGCAGGTAGTCGAGGTCGGAGCGGTTGGACATGTAGGGGAGCATCTGGGCATAGCGGTCCCGGATGCCCAGCCAGGCCACGCCGTGGAGGTTGGGATCGTAGAACCAGTCGCGGAAGATCCTCCAGGCGTCCACGAACTCCTGGCGCCACTCCTCGCGGGGCTGGATGCGGAGGGTCAGCTTCTCCAGGTCGAGCTTGCCGTCCCCCGGCTTCTGCCCCGGCCGGGCGTCGATGATGCTGTAGCTGTCCCGCTGCTGGTAGATGATCTTCTTGCCGTCGGCGGAGAGGTCGTAGCCGGCGATGCCGTCGACGACCGCGTCCTCCTTGCGGTCCTTGAAGCTGAACACGCGGAGCGACTGCGGACCGCCGCCGGGAGTGCCGCGCAGGAAGAAGACGGAGTCGGCGTTGGCGGTCAGCCCCTGGTAGTTGCCCGGGGGGGCCGGCAGGGCGCGGACCCGCTGCTCGAAGCCGTCGAAGTCGATCTTGACCCGCACCCCTGATTTCGGCGCCTTGTCGGGCTTGTCGCCGGCAGCTTCGTCGGCGACCTTCTGGGCCGCGGCCTTGGCGTCGGCCTTGGACTCGTCCTTGGACGCGGTCGCCGCCGTCTCCTCCGGCTTGGGGGTCTCCTCGTCGCTCTCGGGCAGCAGCAGGGGCGGTCCTTCCTTGGAGAGCAGCCCCACGTAGACCCGGGTGGGGTTGGTGTAGACGTAGTCGAACTCGTAGCCGCTGAAGGTCAGGTTGTAGTCGCGGTTGGACAGGAAGTAGAGGTAGTGCCCCTTGGGGTCCCAGGTGGGCTCGGCCTCGGCGGTCAGGTCGCTGGTGAGCTGGCGGGCCATGCCGCCGTCGAGCTCGTAGATCCAGATCGAGGGGAACTGGTTCTCCCCCACCTTGGTGTAGGCGAGATAGCGGCTGTCGGGGGACCACTTGTAGTCCTGGATGTCGCCGCGTGTCCCGCGGTCGGCGTCGGTCACCTTGCCGGTGGCGGCGTCCACCCAGCGCAGCCGGCGGTTCTTGTCGCCGAACGCGAGCTTCCTGGAGTCGGGGGACCAGGCGAGGGGGAAGCGCCAGGTGTTGCCGTCGGTGGTGACCCGCCGCTCGGCGCCCGAGCCGTCAGCCGGCCGCAGCCAGACCTCGTATTCGCCGGAGCGGTCGGAGAGGTAGGCGACCCAGCGGCCGTCGGGCGACCAAGTGGCGGCCACCTCCCGCACCCCCGGGGACTGGGTGAGATTGCGGATCTCCCCCTTCTCGGCCGGCACCGAGAAGACGTCGCCACGGGCGGTGAGCAGGGCCCGCTTGCCGGTCGGGGAGAGGGTGATCGCGTCGATGTCCTCGGTGACGTTCTTGAAGTAGGGGAGGGTCTTCGGCAGATCCCCCTCGACCCGGATAGGGATCCGGCCGCTCTTCCCGGAGGCGGGATCGAAGAGGTAGATCGAGCCGCCATCCTCGTAGACCAGGCGCCGGCGGTCGGCGCTGCTCGGCCAGTAGACGTCGAAGGTGTCGTGGTTGGTCACCCGGCGGACGGCCTTGGTCTTCGTGTCGTAGGCGAAAAGGTTGTTGACGGTGGTGCTCCCCACCTTGTCGCGGTCGGAGACGAAGTAGACGGTGTCGCCGATCCAGACCGGCATGTAGTCGTTGGCCGGGTTGCTGGTGATCTGCTCGGCGGTGTTCGCCTTGAGGTCATAGATCCAGAGCTCGGGAGCGCGGCCGCCGCGGTAGTGCTTCCAGGTGCGGAACTCCCGCATGATGGGAGCGAAGACATAGCGGTTGCCGTCCGGCGAGAAGACTCCGGCCGAACCCTCGCGGATCGCCAGCGGCGTCTCCGTCCCCCCGGCCGCGGGGATCAGGTAGGGCCGGGCGTTGCGCTCGCTGTAAGGGGTACGGTGAGCGTTGAAGAGGATCTGCTTGCCGTCCGGGGTCCAGCCCAGAACCTGGTTATCGAAACCGCCGCGGGGCGGGATCACCCCCACGTCGTTGTGGAAGGTGAGCTGCCGCGGGGAGCCGCCGCCGACCGGGATGACGTAGACCTGGCGGGTGCCGGTGTACTGGCCGGTGAAGGCGATCGATTTGCAGTCGGGCGAGAATTTGGGGGCGAGCTCGTCCCCCTCGCCCGAGGTCAGCCGGCGGGCCTGGCCGCCCGCGGCGTCGACCAGCCAGACGTCGGCGCCATAGACGAAGGCGACGGTATTGCCACAGATATCGGGGTAGCGCAGGAGGCTGGTCTCCCCCTGGGGTTGCGCGGCGGCCAGCCCCGGCAGGAGCAGCAGGAGGGCCGCCATCCAGATCGATCTACGCACGAGGTCTCCTTTCAAAAAGACACAGTCTCTCCCGGAGAGTTCTACGGGAGGTTCATCAGGAAGTTTTCGCGGCGGCGTCCGGCTTCGGCAGCGTCATCTGCAACGTCGGCGCGGCGGACGCCAGGGCGATCCCCTCGCGCTCGAAGGCCCGCAGCAGCCCGAGGTTGATCGCCTGCTGCCGGTCCATGAAGGCGTTGTAGTCGGGGGTCAGGATCCAGTAGACCGCCTCGAAGTCGAGGGACGAGGCGCCGAACCCCTTGAAGTGGGCGCGGTCGAAGCGGGTGAGGTCCTGCCCCTCGACCAGCGCGCGGATCACCCTGGGGATGCGCTCGACGGCATCCGGCGAGGTGTCCTGGGGGACGCCGAAGGCGAGGACAGCCCGGCGCTCGGCCAGCCGCCGCCAGTTGTGGATGCGGCTTTTGAGCAGGTCGCTGTTGGCGAACACGAGCTGCTCGCCCGAGACGGCGCGCAGGCGGGTGGTCTTGAGGCCGATGCTCTCGACCGTGCCGGTCAGGGTGTCCACGGTGATCGCGTCGCCGATCACGAACGGCTTGTCGAGGACGATCGAGAGCGAGGCCAGCAGATCGCTGAGGACGTTCTGGAGGGCGAGGGCGACCGCCACGCCGCCGATCCCGAGGCCGGTGATCAGGGCGGTGACGTTGACGCCCAGGTTGTCCAGCGCCATCAGCAGGAGGAGCGCCCAGAGGACCAGCTTGGCGACGAACCGGAGGACGCCCGCGAGGGCCACCGAGGTAGGGTCCTGGTCCATCCGCCGCCGCTGGCGGGCGAGCCAGAAGTCGATGGCGACCGAGGCCCAGAGGGCGATCTGCAGGAAGACCGCCACCTCGGCCAGGCCGTGGAGGGTCCTCTCCTGCCGGGGCTGCAGGGTGATGTACAGGCTTCCGAAGTAGAGGGCGACGACGGCGACCACCAGAAGCTGCGTGCGCCGGCCGAGGCTGACGACGAGGTCGTCGAGGCCGTTCGCGGTCCGCTCCGCCCGCTTTCCCAGCCAGCGGACGACGAGCTCGCGCAGGCCCAGCAGCGCCAGGAAGACGGCGGCGGCGATCCCGAGGGCGATCAGCAAGGCAGGGTCAGGAGTCAGAAGAAGTGTTCGCTCAGAAACACGGCAGGACCGCCCCAGGGGTTGCGGCGGCCGTGCAAGAATGCTATCACTCCCCGTCGCTTGGGCTCCAAAAAGAGGCCACGCCTTCCATTTCGATCCAATTTCGAAGGGAAACCATCCGCATGCCGAACGAACACGTCAGCTTCTTTGACCAGGTCAACCGGAACTTCGACCGGGCCGCCGCCTACACCAGCCACCCCTCCGGCCTGCTCCAGATCATCAAGACCTGCAACAGCGTCTACCATTTCACCTTCCCCCTCGAGCGTGACAACGGCGAGGTCGAGGTGATCCACGCCTGGCGCGCGGAGCACAGCCACCACAAGCTCCCCACCAAGGGGGGCATCCGCTACAGCCTCGACGTCAACGAGGACGAGGTGATGGCGCTCGCCGCGCTGATGACCTACAAGTGCGCGGTGGTCGACGCCCCGTTCGGCGGCGCCAAGGGCGGCATCAAGATCGACGGCAAGAAGTACAGCAAGCATGAGCTGGAGCGGATCACCCGGCGCTACACCTTCGAGCTGGTCAAGAAGAACTTCATCGGCCCCGGCATCGACGTGCCGGCGCCGGACTTCGGCACCGGCCCGCGGGAGATGGCCTGGATCGTCGACACCTACACGGCCCTGGCGAACGACAAGCTGGAAGGGGCGGCCTGCGTCACCGGCAAGCCGATCGCCCAGGGGGGCATCCGGGGGCGGACCGAGGCAACCGGCCGCGGTGTGGCCTTCGTCACCCGCGAGGTCTGCTCCGTCGCCGAGGACATGAAGGCGCTCGGCCTGTCGCCCGGGATCGCGGGCAAGCGGGTGGTCGTCCAGGGGCTCGGCAACGTCGGCTCCTACGCCGCCACCTTCCTGCAGGAGATGGGGGCGACGATCGTCGGCCTGCTGGAGTTCGACGGCGGGATCTACGATCCGAAGGGGCTCGACGCCCAGGCGATCGTGAACCAGTGGAACGCGTTGCGCCGGGGGGAAAAGTCGATGCAGAAGCTGGTCCTCCCCGACGGCATCCAGAAGCTGGCCAATCCCGCGGACGGGCTGGAGCTCGACTGCGACATCCTGATCCCGGCGGCGCTGGAGAACCAGATCACCGACGACAACGTCGCCCAGATCAAGGCCAGGATCATCGTCGAGGGCGCCAACGGGCCGGTGACCAGCGGCGCCAGCGAGGCGCTGGACGGGCGCGGCGTGCTGGTCGTCCCAGACCACTATGCCAACGCCGGCGGCGTGCTGGTCTCCTACTTCGAGTGGCTGAAGAACCTCGCCCACGTCCGCTTCGGCCGCCTGGAGAGGCGGTTCGAGGAGCAGGCCTACCGGCGGATCCTCGAAGCCATCGCGGTCCGCACCGGTAAGTCATTCTCGGACGACGAGCTCAGGGCCCTCGCCCACGGCGCCGACGAGGCGGATCTCGTCCACTCCGGCCTCGAGGACACGATGGGACCCGCCTACCACCGCCTGCGCGAGATCCGCGCCCAGCACAAGGTGGACCTGCGCACGGCGGCCTTCATCGAAGCCATCAACAAGATCGCGATCTGCTACCAGGATCTGGGGATCTTCCCGTAGGACTCTCACCCTTCCAAGGTGGAATGTAGGGGCGGGGTTTGTCCCCGCCCTTTTTATGCTCCTCCAGCACCCACCGCGAAGTCCCGCAGCCGTACCGGCAGGCGGCGCGAGCCCCAGGTGCCCGGGGCGGCCTGGAAGCGGCCGGCGCAGGGGGTGCCGCAGGCGACGCAGGCCCCCTCGGGGGTGAGGTTCCACGCAGTGAGCACGAACCAGTCGCGGCCGACCAGGCGCTCGCCGCAGGCGTGGCAGGCGGTGCTGCCGCCGTCCTCGTCGTGGACGTTGCCGGTGTAGGCGTAGCGCAGGCCGTTGGCGAGCGCGATCCGGCGGGCCCGGGCGAGGGTCGCCGGCGGGGTGGGCGGCTTGTCGAGCATCTTGTAGTCGGGATGAAAGGCCGTGAAGTGGATCGGCACGTCCGGCCCGAGCTTGTCGGCCACCCAGCGGGTCATCCGGTCGAGCTCGGCGTCGGAGTCGTTCTCGCCTGGGATCAGCAGGGTGGTGATCTCGAACCAGACGTCGGTTTCGTGCTTGAGATAGGTCAGCGTGTCGAGCACCGGCCCCAACTCGGCGCCGCAGATCTTGCGGTAGAAATCCTCGGTGAACCCCTTGAGGTCGACGTTGGCGGCGTCCATGTGGCGGAAGAACTCCTCCCGCGGCTCGGGGCAGATCTCGCCGGCGGTCACCGCCACCGTGCGGATTCCGTGCTCGTGGCAGGCGGCGGCGACGTCGATCGCGTACTCGTGGAAGATCACCGGATCGTTGTAGGTGAAGGCGACGCTGGCGCAGCCGAGCCGCCGGGCCGCCTGAGCGATGACCTCGGGGGTGGCCTGATCGGCCAGGGTGTCGAACTCGCGCGACTTGCTGATGTCCCAGTTCTGGCAGAACTTGCAGGCCAGGTTGCAGCCGGCGGTGCCGAAGGAGAGCACGGGCGTGCCGGGCAGGAAGTGGTTCAAAGGCTTCTTCTCGATCGGGTCGACGCAGAAGCCGCTCGACCGCCCCCAGGTGGTGAGCACGATCTGGTCGTTCTCGCGAGCCCGCACGAAGCAGAGCCCCCGCTGCCCCTCGAGCAGCTTGCAGAAGCGCGGGCAGAGGTCGCACTGAATGCGGCCATTCTCGAGCGCGTGCCAGTATTTGGTGGGAACGGTTGTGCCGGTGACGGGTGCGTCTTTCATGCTTCAGAGCTCCTGCGCATGAAAACGCGAGAGGGGGGGAGGGGATTCCCCAGGGTGCTAGACTCTCCTTCGGAGGTTCCTATGCGCCTGAAGGAAGACATTAAACCCGTTACCTACTTGCAGAATCAGGCGACGGAGCTGCTGAAGCAGGTCAACGATTCGCGCCGCCCCGTCGTCATCACCGAAGATGGGGAGGCCAGGGCAGTCGTTCTCGATGTGGACAGCTACGAGGCCCTGCGGGATGCCACGATGCTCCTCCAACTCGCGGCGCAGGGCGAAGCAGACCTCCAGGAGGGAAGAGTCCTTTCTCAGAACGAGGCCCTGGCCCGGGTCCGCTCTCGCCTCCGCAGCCGATGAGCCGTGGCGGCTTCGAGGTTTTCTGGGCGGAGACGGCAATCCGCGATCTTGAGCAGATCGTCGACTTTATCGCCCAGGAAGCCCCTCTCGCAGCCCAACGGCTGTTCGACGACATTGCCGAGAAATCCAGAGCCTTGGAGGCTCTACCCCGCAGAGGCCGGGTTGTCCCAGAGCTCGCCCGATTCGAGATCACGACGTATCGCGAGCTTGTAATCCGGCCTTACCGGCTTCTCTACCGTATCGACGGCAAACGGGTCCTCGTCGTTGCCTGCTTCGACAGCCGCAGGAACCTTGAAGACGTGATCCTGGCGCGGCTGGTTTAAAGTCCTACTCTCCGCCCTCCGCTGCCGCGGTGGTCGCCAGCGCCTTGAGCTCGGCGATCGACCTCACCGCCCCTCCCCGCACCACGTAGCGGACCTTGCGCAGGTTGGCGATGTCGGCGGTGGGGTCGGCGCCGACGACCAGCAAGTCGGCGAGCTTGCCCTTTTCGACGGTGCCGAAATCCTTGGCCCGGCCCATGGCGGTGGCGCCGCCGCGGGTGGAGGCGGTCAGGACCTGTAGCGGGGACAGGCCGGCCGCCTGCATGGCCTCCATCTCGGCGTAGACCGAGGGGCCGTGCAGGGTCAGCGGGTTGCCGGCGTCGGTGCCCATGGCGATCGGGATGCCGGCGTCGAGGACCCGCTTGAGGTTGGCGGCGGCGAGGCGCTGACCGTCGTTGACCCGGGCTTCCAGGGCCTTGATCCGGTCGGCGGAGACCGGCGCCGTCGTCGCCTGCGCGGTCTCGGCGACCTTGGCGCGGGTGAGCGGATCGACGCAGCCGTTGGGGTCGTCCACCGCCGGGGCCTGATGCCGGGCGGCGTCGGTGTACATCCGGTAATAGCCGCTGAAGACGGTGAGGGTGGGGCAGTAGATCGCCCCGCTCTTCTTCGCGAGGTCGAGGAACTCGCCGTCCACCGGCTTGTCGCCGACGCCGTGGACCAGCAGCTTCGCCCCCGCCCGCAGCGCCTCCTTGGCCTCGGCGAGGCCGGTGGCGTGGACGATCAGCGGCAGGTTGCGCTCGCGGGCCGCCGCTCCCGCGGCCTGGACGGCGGGCGCGGACTTCTCGACCGGGTGGTCCTTGTCGACGATGTACCAGACCTTGACCGCCGCGGACCCCCGCTCGGCCAGATAGCGGACGCCATCGCGGGCGCTTTCGGCGTCGGCGAGGAGCATGAACTGCCGCTCGGCGGGGAGGTTGAGCCAGTGGTCAATGGTCGACAGGAGGGGTCCGGCGGCGGCGATCCGCGGCACCTCGAGGTCGGGCTCGGCCCAGGCCGGCAGGCCGAGGGTCCAGGCATAGCCGCCGACGTCGAACACTGAAGTCACCCCGGAGCAGAGATAGCTGCGGCCGAAGCGCTCGGGGTGGCGCGCGAGGTCGGCGATGGTCTTGTCGTACGGGTAGCGGTCGCGCACGTCGAGGGAGTCCGGGCGGCCGTCCGCCCAGCCGGTCTGCGAGAAGTGGACGTGGGCGTCGACCAGACCGGGGGTGATCCAGAGACCGGAGACGTCGGTCGCGTCCACCCCGGCGGGCACCGGGCAGGCGGCGCGCGGACCGGCGCAGTCGATCTTCCCCTCGCGGATTACCACCACGGCGTCGCGGACCGCGGGGGCGCCGGTGCCGTCGACCAGCGTGGCTCCGACCAGCGCGCGCGGCGGCGGCGGCACGCCGGGGAGACTGGAGAAGGCGGTGGAGACGGCGATCTTCCAGCCTTTGCCGGGAGTATTGACGAACAGCCGCTCGGAGATCCCGGCGTCCTCCCGGCCGCCGTAGCGGACGCGGTAACGGTAGGTGGCGTAGACGATGCCGGGCTGGACCGGGGTCAGGTGGATGTCGTCGGCCTCGATGTGGTCGGGCCACCCCTGGCCGGCCGAGGCGGCGAGCCCGGCGTAGCCGAGCTCGAATCCTTCCGCGCCGGTGCGCGCCAGGCGCTCCGATTCGAGGTAGCAGGAAAGGTAGGCGTCGCGGCTCTTGTCGCGGATCGCTTGCAGATTTTTCTCAAAGACGGCCCTCGCCGCGGCAAGATCGGGCGTGGCGGCCGCGGGCTCCTGGCCGCGCAGGGCGGGAAGGGCGGCTGTCAGCAGGACCGCCAGCAGCGCGCCCGCCCGGCGCGCGATCCGGATTCTCACCATGGCGTCTCCTCTTTCATGGCTCCTTCGTGAACAGGCGCCTCATGGTAGCAGCCCGGGGCAGACGTCTTGCATTGAAAGTGGCTTCATAGTCGGCTAGGATCACGACCTCAGGAACTCAACTTTGCTGCTAAGACGAGCATGAATTCTCCGATCGAACCGTCCTATCGCCGCTCCTCGGGGCTGGTCGACGTCCTGGACCGCGTCCTGGACAAGGGACTGGTCATCGCCGGCGATATCCGGATCTCCCTGGCGGAGGTCGAGCTCATCACCATCCGCATCCGCCTGCTCGTCTGCTCGATCGACAAGGCGGAGCAGATCGGTCTGGACTGGTGGCGCCAGGATCCCAATCTTTCCGTGGCCGCCCGGCACCTGACGGCCGAGAACGAAGTTTTGCGCGACCAGGTGCGGGCGCTGGAAGAACGAGTCGCCTCGCTGGCGTTGAAAACCGAGCGTCCGGCGCCGCGGGCCCGAGCGCAGCGATCTGAAACAAAGCCGAACCCCAGGGGGTAATAACATGCCGGTTGAACGAGCTTCCGGTGGAACCAGTCTCATCGACGTCCTGGACCGAGTCCTGGACAAAGGCATCGTGATCGATGCCTGGGTCCGGGTCTCGCTGGTGGGCATCGACCTGCTCACCGTCGAGGCCCGCGTCGTGGTGGCGTCCATCGATACCTACCTCAAGTACTCGGAAGCTGTCTCGCAGGTTTCCTCGGTGTCGCGTCCGACGGCGCTCGAGGCCCGTACGTCCGAGGACCTCCTGGCCGAGAACACCTCTCTGCGTGCCCAACTCGCCGCCTCGATCTCACGCGAGCATGTGCCGGCCCGCAGGCCCAGGCCCCGCTCCCCGAAGGTCTAGGCTGCCGTGGTCAGCCTCGCGCACCTCGACGTGCTCCCGCCCCCCCGTTCCCGGGGCGGCAGCGTCGGCTCCAAGGCGAAGCTCGGGCTGGTCAGCGCCCTGCTCGCCGAGGAGGAGGCGCGCCCCTGCGCCGTGGTGGCGTTGCGCTGGCTGGTGCGCCACGCCGGGGTGGAGCGGGCCGTCTGCGCGGTAGCCGACAGCGAGAGCGGCCGCCTGCTCGGCCTGACCGGGATCGGGGTGTCGGTCTCTTCGGTCGACTCCTTCGGCCTCGACCTCGGGGATCGCGCCCATCCGCTGGTGGTCGCCCTCTCCGGGGGCGAGCCGGTGGTCTTCCACGACTCCAGCCAGCCGCTGCTGCGTGCCCTCGAGACCCCGCTGGGCAATCTCTCGTTCCACGCCGTTCCGCTGGGCAGCTCCAAAGAGGAGATCGGCCCCGGCCTGCTCCTGCTCACCGGCCTCGAGGACGGGCTGGTCTCTGACGACATCCTCTGGGTCGCCGAGCTGCTCGGCGTCCGCCTGGCCTCGCTCTGGTACCGCCGCGCTCAGGCCGAAGAGCGGCGCCACAAGCGGGAGCGGAGCTGGCTGTTCTCGACCATCAACGCCGTCACTGATCCCATCCTGCTGACCGACGCCGACGGCCGCATCCTGGTCGCCAACGCGGGGGCGGAGATGCTGCTGACGGCCGGCGACGACAAGCGCGAGGGGTGGCGCCGGGCGGTGGCCCTCAACAACATGCTGTTCTCGGCCTCGCTGTTCACCAACGCGGCGGAGAGCGGACCGACCCGCCGGGAGCTGCTGCTGGTCGACCCCTCGGAAGGGAAGGATCTGCCGTTCGAGGTGCTGAGCACGCCGGTGCCGATCCGCCTCGGCGAGACCGGGCTGGTGTCGGTGCTGCGCAACGTCACCGACCTGCGCCGGGCCACCGAGGAGATCGAGGAGAACTACCGCCGGCTGCGGGTGGCCGAGGCCGCGACCCGCGCCCAGCGCGACCGCCTCGACCTGATCCTCAACTCGGTGCTCGACCCCATCCTGGTCACCGACGCGGAGGGGAACATCGCGCGCATGAACCCTCCCGCCGAGCGCATGTTCACCTTCCCGCCGGGCAAGCGCAACGTCGAGGTGGAGCGGCGCGTGCGGACCAACGACGCGGTCTTCTCCTCGTTCGTCTCCAGCCTCTACGCCGGCCAGGCGCGGCACTGGCGGCGCACGCTGAGCCTGATCGATCCGCAGACCGGGGCCACCGTCCCCGTCGAGGCGATCTCGGGCAAGGTGGTCTCCAAGCACGGCGAGGAGACGGCGATCGTCACCATTCTCCACGACCTCACCGAGGCGGAGGAGAAGGCGCGCCTCTACGAGCAGGTCAAGCGCCACTCGGACGAGCTGCGCGAACGGGTCCGCGAGGCCACGGCCGAGCTCGCCGAGCAGAACGAGCTGCTGCGCCGGCAGGCCTTCCAGCTCGAGCAGGCCTCGGCGATGAAGTCGCAGTTCCTCGCCAACGTCTCGCACGAGCTGCGCACGCCCCTCAACGCCATCATGGGCTACACCCACCTGATGCTGGAGGGGGTGTCGGGCGAAATGACGCAAGCCCAACACGACAAGCTAGGGCGCGTCGACGCCAATGCCCGCCACCTGCTCGCCGTCATCAACGACCTCCTGGACATCGCCCGCATCGAGTCGGGCAAGATGCCGGTGCAGATCGAGCGCGTCCTCCTTCCCGAGCTGATCGACGAGGTGATGACCGAGGTCGAGCCGGTGATCGCCGGCACCCGTTTGGCGGTGAACCGCATGCTGGCGCCGGAGCTGCCGGAGATCGAGACCGACCGTCAGAAGGTCAAGCAGATCGTGCTCAACCTGCTGTCGAACGCCCTCAAGTTCACCCCCGAGGGGGCGGTCTCCATCCGTCTGGAGCACGAGCGCGGGTCGGGCGAGATCCTGATCGCGGTAACCGACACCGGCATCGGTGTCGCGGAAGAGAACCAGAAGACGATCTTCGAGGCCTTCGAGCAGGCCAACAGCTCCTATGCCCGGCGCCAGGGTGGCACCGGGCTGGGCCTGTCGATCTGCCGCCGCCTCGCCCATACCCTCGACGGCCGCATCACCCTGGTCAGCCGGCTCGGAGAAGGGTCCACTTTCACCTTGTATCTACCCAGCAAGCCGAGGACGGCATGACCCGCGGAGACGCAACCCCCGCCCCGCTCGTGCTCGTGGTCGACGACGTCGATCACGGCCGCGAGATCTTTGCCGAATATCTGGAGTTTCGCGGGTTCCGCGTCGCCACCGCCGCCGACGGGCTGGAGGCCCTGGAGAAGGCGTTCGAGCTTCTGCCGGACGTCATCCTCATGGATCTCTCGCTGCCCGGCATCGACGGCTGGGAAGCCACCCGGCGCCTGAAGCAGGACGACCGCACCCGCGACATTCCGATCATCGCGCTGACCGCTCACGCGCTCGCCGCCGCACACGACAAGGCTCGCGAGGTCGGCTGCAACGCCGTCGTGACCAAGCCCTGTCTTCCCAAGGATCTCGAGCAGGAGGTTCGCCGCCAGCTCGAGGCGAAGACCACCGAATGAGCAAAGCCGACAAGACCGACACCCCGAAGAAACCGGCCGGAAAGCCGGTGAAGGCGACCCCCGCCGCCCAAACGGCGAAGAAGGCCGTGGCGGTCCCGCCCGCCAGGAAGACGGCCAAGCCGCCGGCCGGCAAGGCGAAGCCTGCCGGCAAGGTCGCGGCCGCCCCGGCGGCGAAGGCAGAGAAGACGGCGAAGCCGGTGAAGCCAAAGAAGGCGGCGGCCAGGCCGCCCGCCGCCGAGCCCGCCTCGGACCTGCTCGCCTTCCCGGATCCCTCGTCCCGCCCGGGAGGGCGCAGCGGCAAGTACGTCTACTGCATCATCCAGACCGGGGAGCCCTGCCGCTTCGGGCCGATCGGCATCGGCAGCGAGCCCGCCGAGGTGCACACGGTCAACTACAGGGAGATCGCCGCCGTGGTCTCCGACACGCCGCTCGAGGTCTACGACCCGACGCGGGAGAACGTGCTCGCCCATGAGCGGGTCAACGAGGTCGTGATGCGCGACTTCACGGTGATCCCGATGTCCTTCAGCACCGTCTTCAAGACCTCCGAGGACATCGTCGAGCTGCTGCGCAGCGCCTACGACGCCTTCCGCGACGTGCTGGTCAAGATGCAGGACAAGCTCGAGTTCGGTCTCAAGGTGCTCTGGGAGCCCGAGACGATCATCCGCGAGATCGAGAAGGAGGACGAGAACCTCCGCCTGCTGCGGCAGGAGATCTCGCACCAGAAGGGCTCCACCTACTTCGCCCGCATGCAGTACGGACGGCTCGTCGACTCGCTGCTCCAGGACCGCTCGGAGAAGCTGGTCTCGGAGATCATCGACACCCTGAGCGGCGTCTGCGTCGCCTCGCGCACCAACAAGCCGATCGGCGACAAGATGATCCTCAACGGCGCCTTCCTCGTCTCGCGCGACCGCGAGGCGGACTTCGACGCCGCGGTCAAGGAGATCGACGCCCGCTACGAGAACCTGATCTTCAAGTACACCGGCCCCTGGCCGCCGTACAACTTCGTCAACATCCGGCTGAAGCTCGAGCGCGCCTCGGAAGCCGAATGATCATTCTGGATAGCCTGCTGATCGGCGGCATCAAGTTCGTCCTCGACAAGGTCGCCTCGGCGGTCAACGAGGAGATGAACGACGAGGGGTCGCTGCGCGAGGAGCTGCTAGCCGCCCAGATGCGCTTGGAGCTGGGCGAGATGGACGAGGAGGATTTCGTGGTGCTCGAGCGCGACATCCTCGCCCGGCTGCGCGAAATCCGCGACGCCCAGCGCGGCGAGTCCAGCGGCGCCGTCTCCCTGGGCGGCGGCTTCGAGGTGGACGTCAGCTTCCGGGGAGGGGACGAGGAATCGTAGGGCCCCCCCTTCCTCCCCTCCGCCTCTTCGGCGGCAAGGGGGGCGTCGGCAAGACCACCTGCGCCGCCGCCGCCGCTCTCGCCGCCGCCAGTTTCTCCGTCGGACCGGGCCGCCGCGTCCTGGTCGTCTCCACCGATCCCGCTCCCTCTCTCGGCGATGCCCTGCGGGCGCGCCTCACGGCCGAGCCAAGCCGCATACCCACCCGCCGCGGCGCTCTCCTGGCCGCCGAGCTCGCCGCCGGCCCGGCCGCTGGCCGCTGGACGGAGGAGCACCGCGAGGCCCTGCGCGAGATCGCCGCCCGCGGCACCTACCTGGATGCCGAGGACGTGGACCGCTTCCTCGGCCTCTCGCTGCCGGGCGCCGACGAGTTGATGGCTTGGCTGGAGATCGCCAGCCTCGCGCGTGAGACCGCCCGCGACGAGGTATTTGACGAGGTCATAGTGGACGCCGCGCCCACCGCCCACACCCTGCGCCTGCTCGCCATGCCGGAGGCGCTGCGCCGGTTCGCCGGCGTCCTCGACCGCCTCCAGGAGCGCCACCGCTGGATGGCCGAGCGCTTCGGCGGCGCCTACCGGCCGGGGGAGGGCGACGCCCTGATCGCCAGTCTCGAAGACCAGGGAAGGGAGATCGAGGAGCGGCTGCGCGACCCGGAGCGCTGCCACATCTTCTGGGTGATGCTCCCCGAGATCCTTTCGCTGGAGGAGACCCGCGACGCCCTGGCGGCCCTCGACGGCGCCGGCATCCCCGTGCGCGAGGTGATCGTAAACCGGGTCCTGCCGCCGGGAGGGGACGACTGCCCGCTCTGCCGCGAGCGGCACCGGGCCGAGGCGGCGGCGATCCGGAGGATTCAAGAGACGCTGGCGGGGCGGACGATTCGGTTTTTGCTCCAGGAGGAGAGCGAGCCGCGGGGGAAGGTGGCTTTGCGGCGGCTGGCGCGGGGGTTGGTGGGGCAGGCTTTTTCCTCCCCCTTCAGGGGGAGGCCAGGAGGGGGCGCTTCAACCAAGGAGAGGTCCCGGACTCCGGAACCCCCCCTCCTGGCCTCCCCCGTTCCGGGGGAGGAAAAAAACCTTCCCTGGCTCGACGAGCTCGCTCCCTCCGGCGTTCAGCTCCTGTTCTTCGGCGGCAAAGGGGGGGTGGGGAAGACGACCTGCTCGGCGGCCGTGGCTCTGGCGCTTGCGGAGCGGCGGCCGGAGGCGCGGGTGCTCCTGATCTCCACCGATCCCGCCCACTCTGTGGCCGACGTCCTGGAGGTCCCGCTCGGGGACGACGAGCGGGCGGTGCCCGGCGCTCCCCCGGGGCTGCGCGCCCGGGAGCTGGACGCCGGCCACGCCTTCGCGGCGTGGCGCGACCGCTACCGGGATCGGGTCGAGGAGGCTGCCGAAGCTTTTACCCAGGAGGGCGGCGGGGTCCAGGATCTCCTCGATCTGACGCCGCCGGGGGTCGACGAGCTGATCGCCGTCTCCTCCCTGCTCGACGCCGTCTTTGGGGTGGAGAATGGCGCCGAGGGTGCCGAGCCGGCCTACGACCTGGTGGTGGTGGACACCGCCCCTACCGGGCATGCCCTGCGCCTGCTGGAAATGCCGGAGCTCGCCCTCTCCTGGGACCACTATCTCCTCTCCCTGCTCCTCAAGTACCGCGAGGCCGTGGGCCTGGGGGATCTCGCCGCCGAGCTGGTCGAGCTCTCCCGCAGCCTCAAGCGGCTGGAGACCCTGCTGCGCGACCCCGCCCGCGCCCGCTTCGTGGCGGTGACGCGGGCGGCCGAGCTCCCCCGCCGCGAGACGGTCCGCCTGCTGCGCTCCCTCGGGCGCCTCGAGATCGCCGTGCCGGCGGTCGTCCTCAACGCCCTGCCGCCCGCCGGGTGCGCCCGTTGCGGCGGCTCCGCCGGGGAGGCGGAGCTGCTGCGCAAAGATCTCCGGGGGCTGGGTCTCGACCGGTGCGCTATCATGAACGCCCCTGCCCTGTTTCCGCCGCCCCGCGGCGTCGCGCGCCTTGCCGCGTGGGTCCAGAGGTGGGAAAAACTGACCGGATGAACGAAGCGACCTACCTCTACTGCCTGGTGCGCACCCCGAGGAATCCGCTGTCCGCGGAGGTTCCCCCGGGGCTGCCCGGCCTCTCGCCGCCGCGGGCGCTCGCGGTCGGGGAAGGTCTCTGGCTGATCGTCGCCGGCGCTCTGCTCTCCGAGTACGGCAGCGCGGAGATCCAGCGCCAGCTCTCCGACCTCTCCTGGGTCTCCGACCGCGCCCTGGCCCATGAGGCCATGATCGAGCACTTCTCCGCCATCGGCGCCGTGCTGCCGATGAAGCTCTTCACCCTCTTCGCCTCCGACGAGCGGGCGATCGCCAACATCCGCGATCACCGCGAGCGGCTCGACCGCACCCTCGACCGGGTGGAGGGGCGGGCCGAGTGGGGGGTGCGGATCCGCATGGACGACGTCCGCGCCCGCGAGGTGCTCGCCGCCGAGGCTCGCGAGAGCGGGGCGCAGAGCTCGGGCAAGGCCTTTCTGCTGCGCAAGAAGCTGGAACAGGACGCCTCCCGCGAGCTCGCCGGCCGGCTCCACGCCGAGATGGACGCCACTTTCGCCGAGCTCGCCGCGGGGGCTTCCGAGGCGGTCCGCCGCGAGCCCGTGGCGGCGCCGGAATCCGGCGGGCGGCTGCTGCTCGACGCCGCCTTCCTCGTGCCGGTTCAGGGCAACGCGGAGTTCGAGGCGATCGTCGAGCGGTGCGCCTCGCGCCTCGCGCCCCGGGCCTGCGACCTCACCCTGACCGGACCCTGGCCGCCCTACAACTTTATCGAGGAGGCGCGATGAGCGAGCCGCTGGAGCTGCTCGAGCGCTCCGACACCTCCCTGCTCGATACGGTCGACAACCTGCTCAACAAGGGGCTGGTGCTCACCGGCGAGGTGGTCATCGGCCTGGCCGGCGTCGACCTGATCTATCTCCGCCTCTCGGCTCTCCTCTGCGCCGCCGACCGGGTCCTCCCCAGGAAGGCCGAGGAGTGAGCGCCATCCTTTATCTCTACGCGCTGGTGGACGGGGAGCCTTCCGGCCCTCTCGGGGAAGGGATCGCCGGCGAGCCGCTCCGCCTCCTGCCGCGCGGCGGCATCTCGGCCGTGACCGGCGATCTCCCCGCGCGCCCGAACCCCGACCGCGAGACCCTCGAGCAACAGGACGCCGTGGTGCGCCGGCTCGCCGAGCGCTTCGGCGCCATCCTCCCCGCCCGTTTCGGCGAGGCTTTCGCGAACGAGGCCGCGCTCGCCAGCCGTCTCGACCCCCGCGAGCGGGAGATCGCCGAAGCCCTCGCCCTGGTCCGCGGCTGCGTGCAGATGACGTTGCGGGTCTTCGGCGAGCCGGAGCCCGCCCCGGAGCCGGACACGGCCGGCGGTCCCGGCACGCGCCACCTCGCCGCCCGGCGGCGGCAGCGCGAATGGGCGCATTCGCTCCCCGAGATCGACCCGTTGCGCGCGGCCCTGCACCCCCTGCTCCGCGCCGAGCGGATCGAGCGGCACGGGGCTCCAGGACCGCTGGTCGGCACCGCCTATCACCTCATTCCGCGCGCGCAGGCCGGGGCCTACCTGGAAGTCCTGGAGTCGGCGAGGGGACGGATCGGCGGCCGCCGTGTCGCCGCCACCGGCCCCTGGCCCCCCTACGCCTTCGCTCCGGAGCCGGCGCCATGAGCCAGAGCGATGCGGTACGCCTGGAGATCGAGGAGCTCGACGCCCTGCGCGCCGAGATCGAGCGCCAGGCCGCGGCGACGGCCCCACGCTGGAACGCCGATCCCGAGGAGGTGCAGAAATCGGTCGCCAAGCTCGTTCTGGCGCTCGTCGAGTTCCTGCGCAAGCTGATGGAGAAGCAGGCCATCCGGCGCATGGAGGCGGGCACCCTGACTGACGAAGAGGTCGAGAACGTCGGCCTCGCCCTGATGAAGCTCGAGGAGACCCTGCACGGCATCGCGGCCCGTTTCGGGCTCAAACCCGACGATCTGAACCTCGATTTGGGACCTCTCGGGCGGCTGATCTAGGGCGGGATCACTCTGAGCCGGATCATCCGCGGCGCGCCCGCGCCCGTACCTTCTGCTGAGAGACCGACACTTGCGCCCTACGACCCTTCGCCCCCTTCTCCTCGCCGCCCTCCTGATCCTGCCGGGGGCCGCCGCCCGTGCCCACGAGCTGGGGAAGATCCAGATCTACGCCACCTTCCTGAAGGACGGCACCTACCGGATCGACATCCCGGTCGACCCCGCCCACCTGTGGCCGGGCGACAAGGGGAGCGCCGAGGGGGAGACGCGCTACGGAGCGATCGCCGGCCTGACCCCGGAAGTCGACCGGCAGTTCGGCAAATTCCTGCGCGACCTCGCGAACGGCGCCACGGTCTCCTTCGGCGCCGCCGTCCAGCCGAAGCTGGCGATCCCTCCGCCGGCCACCGACGAGCCGCCCGGGCGGACCACCCTCCGCCTCGCCGGCCCCATCCCCCCCGGAGCGCGGGCCTTCACCTTCAGGGAGGAGGTGCCGCTCGGCACCTTCCCCCTCGTCCTCCTGATCGAGGGGGAGGAGAGCTCCGTCTGGCAGTGGCTCGACGCGGGGGCCACCAGCCCCCCCTTCTCGCTGGCGAAGGCGGCCGTGCCCCCCACCCGCTCGCAGGTGGTGCGACAGTATCTGACGCTCGGCTTCACCCACATCGTGCCGGGGGGGCCGGACCACATCCTGTTCGTGCTCGGCATCTTCCTGCTCTCCCGCCGGGTGAAGCCGATCCTGCAGCAGGTGACCGCCTTCACGGTGGCCCACACGCTGACCCTGGCGCTCAGCATCTACGGCATCGTGCGGCTGCCCCCCTCGATCGTCGAGCCGCTGATCGCGCTGTCGATCGTCTTCGTGGCGGTGGAGAACATCCTCACCCCGGAGCTGCGGCCGTCGCGGATCGCGCTCGTCTTCTGCTTCGGCCTGCTCCACGGCCTGGGCTTCGCGGGCGTCCTCTCCGAGTTGGGGCTACCGCGCGCGGAGTTCCTCACCGCCCTGCTGAGCTTCAACGTCGGGGTCGAGGGGGGCCAATTGACGGTGATCGCCATCGCCTTCCTGCTGGTCGGCCTCCCTTTTCGAAGGCAGAGCTGGTACCGCCAGCGGGTGGTCGTCCCCGCCTCCTGCCTGATCGCGGCGGTGGGGCTGTACTGGTCGGTGGAGCGGGTGTTTTTCTAGGAACAAGGGACTCCTTCCCCCAGGCCCCCTCCGGTTGACAATCCCCACTCGCCTGCTATGATTTGCTGGAATTAGTACTGATAAGGTACTGTTTTCAGAATCGGGAAGAACAGAGGGCCGAGGCGACAATGATCCGCATCACCAAACAGACAGACTACGGGATCGTCCTCCTCACTCACCTGGCGGCCAACGCCGACCGGCAGTATGCCGCTCCGGAGCTGTCCGTCGAGACGCGGCTGCCGCTGCCGATGGTCAGCAAGGTGCTGAAGATGCTGGCGCGCGACGGGCTCCTGGCCTCGCATCGCGGGGTCAAGGGGGGTTACAGCTTGGCGCGGTCGGCGGAGGAGATCTCGATGGCGGAGATCATCGCCGCGCTCGAGGGGCCGATCGCGATCACCGAGTGCGTCAGCGTCGAGAGCGGCTGCTCGCACGAGGCCCTCTGTCCAGTGAGCGGCAACTGGCGCCGGATCAACGACGCGGTGCGTACCGCCCTGGAGGGGATCTCGCTCGCCGAGATGGCCCAGCCCAAAATGCAGAAGCTGGTCACGCTCGGACGCGGCGTGTTCGGCACGGCGCAGCTCCAGGAAGCTTGAATTCAGTCCCTAGGGGGGACTTGGCAGCTATCGAGGAAAATCATGCAGACAGAGACCAACACCATCGAGCAGTTCGCGACGCAGGAGTACCAGTTCGGCTTCGTCACCGACGTCGAGCAGGAGACCTTTCCGCCCGGGCTGAACGAGGAAGTCATCGCCCGGCTGTCGGCCAAGAAGGAGGAGCCCGAATGGATGCTCGAGTGGCGCCTCAAGGCCTTCCGCCACTGGCTCACCATGACCGAGCCGACCTGGGCCAACATCCACTACACGCCGATCGACTACCAGTCGATCTCCTACTACGCGGGGCCGAAGCCGAAGGGCTCGGGGCCGAAGAGCCTGGACGAGGTCGATCCCGAGATCCTCAAGACCTACGAGAAGCTCGGCATCCCGCTGCACGAGCGGGCGATCCTCGCCGGCGTCGCGGTGGACGCGGTGTTCGACAGCGTCTCGGTGGCGACGACCTTCAAGTCCAAGCTCGCCGAGGTGGGGATCATCTTCTGCTCCTTCTCGGAGGCGATCCGCAATCACCCCGAGCTGATCCAGGAGTACATGGGGTCGGTGGTGCCGTACACGGACAACTACTTCGCCACCCTCAACGCGGCGGTGTTCTCCGACGGCTCGTTCGTCTACATCCCGAAGGGGGTGCGCTGCCCGATGGAGCTGTCGACCTACTTCCGGATCAACGCCCGGAACTCGGGGCAGTTCGAGCGCACGCTGATCATCGCCGACGAGGGGGCCCACGTCTCTTACCTGGAGGGTTGCACGGCGCCGATGCGCGACGAGAACCAGCTCCACGCCGCGGTGGTCGAGCTGGTGGCGCTCAAGGACGCCACGATCAAGTACTCGACGGTCCAGAACTGGTACCCGGGCGACGAGAACGGCAAGGGGGGGATCTACAACTTCGTCACCAAGCGCGGCAAGTGCGAGGGGGCGAACTCGAAGATCTCCTGGACCCAGGTCGAGACCGGCTCAGCGATCACCTGGAAGTACCCGAGCGTGATCCTCAAGGGAGACCGCTCGGTCGGCGAGTTCTACTCGGTGGCCCTGACCAAGGGGTACCAGCAGGCGGACACCGGCACCAAGATGATCCACATCGGCAAGAACACCACGAGCACCATCGTGTCGAAGGGGATCTCGGCCGGCCATGGCCAGAACACCTATCGCGGCGCGGTCCGCATCCTCAAGGGCGCGGACGGCGCCCGCAACTTCTCGCAGTGCGACTCGATGCTGATCGGCGATCAGTGCGGGGCGCACACGTTCCCCTACATCGACGTGCAGAACCCGACGGCCCGCATGGAGCACGAGGCGACGACCTCGAAGATCGGCGAGGACCAGATCTTCTACTGCAACCAGCGCGGAATCGCCACGGAGGACGCGGTGTCGATGATCGTCAACGGCTTCTGCAAGGAGGTCTTCCGCGAGCTGCCGATGGAGTTCGCGGTGGAGGCCCAGAAGCTGCTGGCGGTGAACCTCGAGGGGAGCGTCGGGTAAGTTGAAAGAAATCATGGAGAGGGAGACGGCAATGCTCGAGATCAGGAACCTCCACGCTTCGGTGGAGGGCAACGAGATCCTCAAGGGGATCGATCTGACGATTCAGGCGGGCGAGGTGCACGCCATCATGGGGCCGAACGGCTCCGGCAAGAGCACGCTCGCGCGGGTGCTCGCCGGCCAGGACGCCTACGAGGTCACCGGCGGCCAGGTGCTGTACGAGGGCAAGGACCTGCTCGACATGGACCCCGAGGAGCGGGCCCGCGAGGGGGTGTTCATGGCCTTCCAGTACCCGGTCGAGATCCCGGGCGTGGGCAACACCTACTTCCTCAAGGCGGCGCTCAACGCCGTGCGCAAGCACCGCGGGCTGCCGGAGATGGACGCCCTCGAATTCCTCAAGATGGTGCGCGGCAAGATGAAGCTGGTGCAGATGGAGGAGAGCCTCCTCAACCGGCCGGTCAACGAGGGGTTCTCGGGCGGCGAGAAGAAGCGCAACGAGATCTTCCACATGGCGGTGCTGGAGCCGAGCCTGTGCATCCTGGACGAGACCGACTCCGGGCTCGACATCGACGCCCTGCGCGTCGTCTCCGACGGCGTCAACGCCCTGCGCTCGCAGAACCGCTCGTTCCTGGTGATCACCCACTACCAGCGGCTGCTCAACTACATCGTGCCGGATCGCGTCCACGTGCTGGTGGACGGCCGCATCGTGCGCTCGGGCGGCAAGGAGCTCGCCTTCGAGCTGGAGGAGAAGGGGTACTCCTGGCTCGAGGTGGCGCGGGAGCCGGCGGCGCAGCCGGTGGGAGCCTGAGGGTCATGCCGGCGACCGAGATTCAGGAGCAGGCCGTGGTGGGCGTCGATCGCTATCTCGCCGAGTTCGAGCGCTTCCGGCGCGAGCGCGCGGGGGAGCCCGCCGGGCTTCAGGCGTTGCGCCGGGCCGCCATCGAGCGCTTCGCGGACCTGGGGTTCCCCACCCTCCGGCAGGAGGAGTGGCGGCTGACCAACGTCGCCCCGATCGTCCAGGGGACCTTCCACTGGCCGCAGGGGGATCCCGGCGCGGTAGCCCCTGGGCTGATCGCACCCCACGTCTTCGATGCCGCCGCCCGGCTGGTGTTCGTCGACGGCCGCTTCTCCCCCCGGCTGTCATCGGTGGGCGAGCTGCCGGCGGGGACGATCGTCGCCAGCCTCGCCGAGATCCTGGCGCGCTCCCCCGGTCTGGTGGAGCCCTGGCTCGCCCGCTCCGCGAAGTTCGACCGCCACCCGTTCGTGGCGCTCAACACGGCGTTCCTGAGCGACGGCGCCTTCCTCTACATCCCCCGCGGCGCGGTGACCGGACCGATCCAGTTGCTGTTCCTCTCCGCCGGCGAAGCGGGGCGGGCGACGCTGTCGTTCCCGCGCAACCTGTTCGTCGCCGACGAGAGCAGCCAGACGACGATCGTCGAGACCTACGCCGGCGAGGGGGCCTACTTCACCTCCCCGGTGACCGAGCTGTTCGCCGGCCCGGGCGCGGTCATCGACCACTACAAGGTGCAGCGGGAGAGCCTCGCGGCCTTCCATATGGCGACCTTCCAGGTGCAGGGGGAGCGCGCCTGCGTGCCCAGCTCGCACTCGATCTCGATCGGCGGCGCCCTGGTGCGCAACGACGTCAACGCGGTGCTCGACGGCGAGGGGATCGACTGCATCCTGAACGGCCTCTACTTCGGCGACGGCCGGCAGGTGGTGGACAACCACATGCGGGTCGAGCACGCCAAGCCGCACTGCGCCAGCCACGAGCTCTACAAGGGGGTGCTGGACGGCAAGTCGCGGGCGGTGTTCAACGGCCTGATCCACGTCCACAAGGGCGCGCAGAAGACCGACGCCAAGCAGTCGAACCGCAACCTGCTGCTGTCGCGCGACGCGATCGCCAACTCCAACCCGCAGCTCGAGATCTACGCCGACGACGTCAAGTGCACCCACGGCTCGACGGTCGGCCAGCTCGACGAGGACGCGGTCTTCTACCTGCGCTCCCGCGGCATCGGCGCCGAGGCGGCGCGCAGCCTGCTGACCTACGCCTTCGCCAGCGACATCGTCGAGCGGATCAAGGTCGTGCCGGTTCGCCGGGATCTCGAGGAGTTCCTCTTCGCCCGCCTGCCGATGGGCGAGGTCGTCCGCCAGGCGGTTTGAGGATGGCCACGGCGGCGTCAGCGGTCTCGGTGGCTCCCGCCTACGACCTCGCGCGGGCGCGGGCCGATTTTCCGATCCTCTCCCGCGAGATCAACGGCCATCCGCTGGTCTACCTCGACAACGCCGCCTCCACCCAGAAGCCGCGGGCGGTGGCGGCGGCGATCGTCGACTGCTACGAGGGGTGGTACGCCAACGTCGAGCGCGGGGTGCACACCCTGTCGCAGCTCGCCACCGCGGCCCGCGAGCGGGCGCGCGAGACCGTGCGGCGCTTCCTCAACGCGCCGAGCGCCGGCGAGGTGGTCTTCGTGCGCGGCACCACCGAGGCGATCAACCTCGTGGTTGCCTCTTGGGGAAACCAAAACGTCGGCCCCGGCGACGAGATCCTGATCACCGGCCTCGAGCACCACTCCAACCTGGTCCCCTGGCAGCGGCTCTGCGAGGAGCGCGGCGCGCTCCTTCGCGTCGCGGCGCTCGACGACCGTGGCGAGGTCCGCCTCGACGAGTTCGAGCGCCTGCTCTCCCCGCGCACCCGCGTCGCCGCCTTCGCCCACGTCTCGAACGCCCTCGGCACGGTCAACCCGGTGCGCGAGATGGCCGCGATGGCCCGCCGCGCCGGCGCCATCGTGCTGGTGGACGGCGCGCAGGCGGTCCCCCATCTGACGGTGGACGTCCAGGAACTGGGGTGCGACTTCTACGCCTTCTCCGGCCACAAGGTCTATGGGCCGAGCGGCATCGGCGTGCTCTGGGGGCGGGCGGAGCTGCTCGCCGCCATGCCCCCCTGGCAGAGCGGCGGCGGCATGGTCCACTCCGTCAGCTTCGAGCGCACGACCTACGCGCCGCCCCCCCACCGCTTCGAGGGGGGCACGCCGTTCATCGAAGGGGCGGCCGGTCTCGCGGCGGCCCTCGATTACCTGACCGCGCTGGGGCTCCCCGCCGTCGCCGCCTGGGAGGGGGAGCTGCTCGCCCTGGCCACCGAGCGGCTGGCGGCGATCCCCGGGCTGCGGATCGTCGGCACGGCGCGCGCCAAGGCGGCGGTGCTCTCCTTCACCATGGAGGGGATCCACCCGCACGACCTCGGGACCATCCTCGACCACCAGGGGGTCGCCATCCGCGCCGGCCATCACTGCGCCCAGCCGGTGATGGAGCGCTTCGGCGTGCCGGCGACGGCCCGCGCCTCCTTCGCCTTCTACAACACCGTAGAGGAGGTGGAGATCCTGGCCGCCGCCCTCCACCGGGCGCGGGAGCTGTTCGCATGAACGACCTGCGCGACCTCTACCAGGAGGTCATCCTCGATCACAACCGGCGCCCCCGCAACTTCGGGCCCCTCCCCAACGCCAACCGCCGGGCGGAAGGGCACAACCCGCTCTGCGGCGACCGCGTGACGGTCTACCTGAACGTCGCGGACGGCCACATCGGAGCTGTTCGGTTCGAAGGCTCAGGATGTGCCATTTCGACCGCCTCCGCCTCACTGATGACCGAGGCGCTCAAGGGGCTCACCCTGGAGGACGCCCGCGACCTGTTCAAGGGCTTCCACGACCTGGTCACCCTCGGAGCCGGCGAGGGTTCGCCGGATCTGGGCAAGCTCGCCGTGTTCACCGGCGTGCGCGAGTACCCGATGCGGGTCAAGTGCGCCACCCTCGCCTGGCACGCCCTGATGGCGGCGCTGGACGCGCAGGATCTGCCCGTCACCACGGAGTAGGAATGATGAAGATCGAGCAGGAAATCCAAACCCCCGAGCCGAACCTGGAGAGCGCCGAGGGCACCGCCACGGCGACCGGCCCCTTTGAGCCCTCCTCCGAGCCGTCCGAGGTCGAGAATGGGATCGTCGAGGCCCTGAAGAGCGTCTTCGACCCCGAGATCCCGGTCAACATCTACGAGCTGGGCCTGATCTACGACATCGACATTCAGGCGGAGGGGGCCGTTCAGGTCAAGATGACCCTCACCTCCCCGGGGTGCCCGGTGGCCGGCAGCCTCCCTGGCGAGGTGAAGGACAAGGTGGCGGGAGTCCCCGGCGTTACGTCCGTCGACGTCGAACTGGTCTGGGACCCGAGCTGGAATCCCTCGATGATGTCGGAGGCGGCACGTCTCGAGCTGGGAATGTTCTGAGAAGACGGAACGAGTTTACCTGACTCGGTGATAAAGTCCGGGCTCGCGGTTCTGGCGTCATCCCGCCAGACGCCGCGCCCGAACCGTGACCCAGAACCAACCACTCCCTCCCCCCGAATCCAGCCTCGATACCCTCGAAGAGCACCTGGAGAGGGTCCGCCCGCAGATCAAGAAGCTCCTGCGGAGCTATGACATCCCGCTGCAGGACGCCGAGGACGTCCTCCAGGACGCGCTCCTCGTGGCGATCAGCAAGTGGGACACGATCCGCCACAAAGAGGCCTGGATCCTCGGCGCCGTCCGCGTCAAGTGCTCGAACTACTGGAAGAAGATGCGCAATGACCGCATCCTGGCCGTGGAACCCCTCGTGCTCGTGGAGCTCTCCCCGGCGCAGGCGCCGGAGCAGGAGCAGAGGGAGGTCGGCCTCGATCTGAACAGCCTCACCCGCGGGGTCGACAAGCGGCACCGGGCGGCCCTCTGGCTTCGATTCGGGGTAGGGCTCGATACCGCCGAGGTGGCCCGGCGGCTCGGCTACAACCCCTCCAGCATCCGCAAGCTCACCACCCGCAGCCTGGCCCGCCTGCAGAAGCAGGTGGGGGCTCCGCCGGCGCCTGACGATCCCACCCGGTAGTCTCCATTCGGCAGCCTCCCGCCGCCAAGCTGGACCGGATTCTGCATATCTTCAAAAGCAGGGACTGATGAATCTCCCGGAGGCAGAGAGGAGACCCGCTGTCCCCGCAACCGGCGTCCCGTTTCAGGGGTGCCGAAGGAAAGAGACCCATGCGCACACATCCGAACAGCAGCAACCCTGCAGTAAGGGCGGTGGAAGACCTCAGCCCGGAAGAGGCGAAGAACGCGGCCCGGCTGGCGGGGAGCCGCCGCCTGGGGGAGATCGCCCCCCAGCCGCAGAGCATGGACGCGATGGGCCGGCTGGCGGGCGGCATCGCCCACGTGTTCAACAACCTGCTCACCGCCATCGCCTGTGAAACCGAGCTGGCGCTCGCCCGGCTGCCCGGCGATGAGCCCGCCCGTAAGAACCTGCGGGAGATCGAGAAGGTCGGCCAGCGCGGCGCCGCCCTGGCGCGCCAGCTCCTGGCCTTCAGCGGCCGCCAGGTGCTCCACCCCAAGGTCCTGCAGCTCAACCATCTGCTGACCGGACTGGAGGATCGCGTCCGCCGCTTTCTCGGTCCCGAGATCGAGCTCCGGCTGGAGCTCCACCCCGATCTCGACCGGGTGCTCCTCGACGCGGAGCAGTTCGAGCACGTGATCATGAACCTGGTCTCCAACGCCCGCGACGTCATGCCCGACGGCGGCCGGCTGACCCTGGAGACGATGAACGAGGATGTCGACGAGGAGAGCACGGTCCACCCCCGGCTGGCCAACACCGGGCGCTACGTGCTCCTCAAGGTGAGCGACACCGGCCCCGGCATGCCGGACGAGGTGCGGCGGCACGCCTTCGAGCCGTTCTTCAGCACCAAGGGGGGGATGGAGATCACCGGCCTGGGGCTCTCCACCGCCTACGGCATCGTCACCCAGAGCGGCGGCCAGATCCTGGCCGACAGCGAGCCAGGCAGCGGCACCCGCTTCCACATCTATCTCCCCAGCGCCGAACAGGCCTTCATGGCCGCGGGCGCCAATCCCGGCCAGGAGAGCGGGGAGTGGGAGACCCTGCTGCTGGTGGAGGACGAGGAGAACGTCCGCCAGCCGCTCGCCCAGATCCTGAGCAACCGCGGCTACAACGTCCTCTCGGCCGCCGACGCCCTGGAGGCGATCCAGATCAGCCAGGCGCACTCGGGGCCGATCCACCTGATGATCACCGACATCCTGATGGACGGCATGAGCGGCGTGGAGCTGGCCGAGCGGCTCTCCTTCAAGCGGCCGGAGATGCGGGTCCTCTTCGCCACCGGCTACCCCGCCGGCCTCACCGAGGGGGCGAAGCTCGCCGGCGAGGCGAATCTGCTCAAGAAACCCTTCAGTGGCCGCGAGCTGGCCATCAAGCTCCGCGAGATCCTCGAAGGGGGGGACTAGGGACGACTCCTCGCGGAATTCTTACAATCCAGCGATTTCTGGCATGGCGTGCCGCTTGCTTCTGTTATAACAGCTACAGACGCCGCGGCTGCCTCGCCGTGGGAACCCCCTGACAAGGTAATCGAATGAAATCGAGCTTACGAAAGATTCTTCTCCTCGTCGTCCTGACGCTGCTGGCGGCCGGTCCCATGGCTTCCGGCCAGGCGAAGCCACAGAACGAGGAGTTTCAGTACCACTGGCAACTCCGTAATTTCCTTGGCACCCTGGTCGGGCTGTTCCTGCCCCGTCAGGGGGAGGGTTCCCTCACCTTCAAGTCCCTGGGCAACGGGCATCTGCAGAGCGAGCTGACCATCACCTCGGGCGCGGCCAAGCAGGGGGAGTACTTCCGCTACGGCTCGGAGATCGACACCCGCACCCTGCAGCCGATCCGGGCCTGGAGCTCCTACTCCTGGCGCGGCGAGACCAAGTCCAAGAGCGCGCCGATCGAGCAGATCGGGGTGCTCGACATCGCCTCCGGCATCTACTCCATCCGGCAGGACCCGCCCGAGAAGACCCGGCGGATGGAGATCTGGTCCGACGGCAAGATCTACCCCGTGGTGGTGATCCCCCTGGGGATCGAAAGCCGCCGGACGCGCAACGGCAAAAAGGTCGACGTCCGGCACTACTCGATCCGCGGGGTCGACGTGCCCGAGCGCGGCAACAAGTGGAAGGGGAAGCTCGACCTCTGGCTGGCGCGCGATGAGGCGGCGACGCCGGTCGAGATCCTGCTCTCCCGCAACCTCGCCGACGTACACCTGGAGCTGAACTCGCTGTAACAGTGCCTTCATCATCCTTACAGGAGGAGAAGCATGCATCGATTGAGGAGCGCTTCCAGTCTCGCCCTTACCAGTCTCATCGTCCTGATAGCTGTCGTCATGGTGGCCTGCGGCCCGCGGATCGAGAGGGCCCGCACCGTCGATGACGCGATGGCCCCGAGCACCGCGAACACCGCAAATACGGCGAACACCGCGGACATGACGAAGCAGACGGCGACAATGCAGCAGGACGGCAGGCCGCAGGATCAGCCGGACCACAAGCCGATGATGTCCAACAGTCCGATCAGCGGCGCGGCCGCGCTTCAGGCCGGCCCCGAGGTCCCGGGCTTCTCCGGCACCGTCACCTTCACCCCGACCGCCAACGGCGTCCACCTGGTGGCAGACGTCAAGGGCGTGCCGCCGGGGACGCACGGCATTCACCTCCACGAGAACGGCCAGTGCACCCATGACGATCCGTCGGGCAAGCACTTCGGTTCGGCGGGCGGGCACTTCAACCCCACCGGCTCGCCCCATGCCTGCCCCCCCACCGCCGCCCGGCACGCCGGCGACTTCGGCAACATCACGGTCGGCGCGGACGGCAGCGGCCATCTGGAGCTCGATCTCAGCACGCTCTCGCTGACCGGCGCCAACCCGGTCGCCGGCAAGGCGGTGATCCTCCACACCGGCACGGACGACTGCACCACCCAGCCGACCGGCAACTCCGGCGACCGGCTGGCCTGCGGCGTCGTACAGATGCAGGGGATGGAGAACGCCGCCCCGGCGGCTCCGGGGCACTGAGAAAGGCCGGGTTGTTGATGAGGGCCCCGCCGCCAGGCGGGGCCTTTTTTCGTTTTTTCTGTTCCCTCCGCCCCCTTCGCTTGTCTCAACAGACATGACCGCCGCCGCGCTCGCCGTTCCGTTCCCTGGCTCTCCGCGCGCGGGCTCGGATATCCTTCGGATCGAACCCCTTCATTCCGTGAGGGTTCGCCAAGCACCCCGAGCCCGATTTGCCCACGCCATGGATCTGGACCGACTGAGCGACGAGGAGCTGATCGAGCGGGTGCGCCACGCCGCCGATGCCGCGGCCGACGCCTGCCTCGCCGTCCTCTACCGGCGGTACTACCCGAAGGTGGCCGCCTGGTGCCTGCGCATCAGCGGCGACCGGCAGGGGGCGGCGGACCTCGCCCAGGAGGTCTTCCTCCGCGTCCACGAGCGCCTCGGCTCCTTCCGCAGCGAGAGCCGGTTCTCCACCTGGCTGTATACCGTGACCCGCAGCATCGTCATCAACCGCGGCGTCGCCGCCCGGCGGCGACAGATGGACCCGCTCGACGAGGAAGGCGCCCCCGAGCCCGTCGAGCCCGCGCCGGGAGCGGACGAGGTGGTCGCCAGGGACCAGATCCTGAGCGAGCTCCGCCAAGCCATGGAGCGGGATCTGGAGCCGCTCGAGGCCAGGGTCCTCTATCTCCATTACGTGGATGGCCTGGAGCTCGCCGCCATCACCGATCTCCTGAAGCTCGAGAACAAGTCGGGCGCCAAGGCCTACATCGTCGGCGGCAGGCGCAAGCTCGAGCGCCGCTTCGGCCGCTGGCTCGCCCGGCAGTCCGCCGGAAGGACCCCGTCATGAATCCCAACGACCGCGAGAACGCCCCGAACCTCCCTCTGGACGAGTGGCTCCGCGCCGCCTATGCCGCTGATGAGGGGACCGCGGCCGGCTGCCCGCCCCCCGAGGCCTTCCTGGAAGCCGAGGCGCTCGCCCCCGAGGAGCGGCGGCGGCTCGACGAGCACGCCGAACGCTGCCCGGCCTGCGCCGCCGAGCGGGATCTGGCCCGGCTGTTCGCGGGCGCGCCGGGAGCTGCGGAGGTCTCCGGTGAAGACGTGGACTTCGTCGTCGGCCGCCTCGAGGCCGCCTCGCCCATCCGATCCTCCGGTCAGGTGGTGCCGTTCCGGGTACCCGCCCCGGCCGCCAAGCCGGAGCCGCGCCGCTCCGACCGCCAGATCTGGAAGATCGCCGCGGCGCTGATCCTGGTTCTAGGGGGCGGTCTTCTCTTCCGGCTCGCGCAGCCCGGCGCGCCGCCGCTGCCGCCGCCCGCGGTGGGCGGTCCCGTGCGCGGCGGCGAGATCGAGGCGGTCTCCCCGGTGGGCGATGTCGGCGAGGTCCCGCTGGAGCTGCGCTGGACCCCGCGCGAGGGGGCCCGCCTCTACCGGGTGCGGCTCTCGGCGGTGGACGACACGGTGCTATGGGAGGGCACGGTGCCCGCGCCGCCGGCCCGGCTGCCGGACGAGGTCGCGCGGGGGCTCCACCGGGCGGTCAGCTATCTCTGGACCGTCGAGGCGCTCGACGCCTCGGGAGCCCGGATCGCCATTTCCGAGCCGGTCCGTTTCCGCGCCCGGCCGGCGCCCTGAAGGGCTCCCGGGGAAGGATCGCGGCTTGTAATGCTGTTGAAAGGAATGGACATGTAGTCTGCCGCCTTGGTCTGGAGGGTACTTCGATGATGCAACGATCCCGATATGGCTTCTCTCTCGCCGCTCTGCTGGCGGTGTTTCTCCTTCTCGCGGGAGCCCCGGCGGCGATGGCCGAGCGTGGCAGCGGCGGTGGCAGTGGTAGCGGCGGCGGGGGCTCCGACGACGGGGGCGGCAGCGGCAGCGGGGGCAACGGCGGCGGTGGTGGAGGAGGCGACAAATCGCTCGTATTGCGGGTCAACCCGGCCATCGGCGCGCCGGGCGGCATCGTGGCCGTGGTGCTGCGCACCTACGCGCCGCGGCCGATCCGCCAGGGGCAGATCAGCATCCGGGTCGTCCGCCGGCCGCGGCCGGCCAAGCTCGGCCTCACCCTGGAGGATCTCACCGCGCCCGTCCGCCCGCTGACCCTGCTCTCCGCGGTGGTCTACAGCCCGCGCAACGACGCCCTGGCGCAAGGCCTCCTCAGCGGCCTGACGGACAGCCAGCTCGCCAAGGTGACCTTCCAGTCGCCGTCGGGCTCGGTGAACTCCGTCGACGGCCCGCTCGCCGTCTTCCGCTTCAAGCTCGATCCCTCGGTGAAGCCGGGGGACGTCTTCGACCTCACTCTCGATCCTCTCCAGATCTCCCTGACCGACGGGGCGACGAGCCAGCCGATCACGATCACCCCGCGGAGCGACACGTTGACCGTGCGGGCGCCCAAGGACCCGTTCCGGCTGGAGGCGGATGGCGACAAGGTCCAGCCCGGCGAAGTGGCCGAGCTGGGGGTGAACACCTTCGAGCCCTTCGCGGTGAGCGGCGGGCGCGTCACGCTGACCTGGAATCCGGGGGTCGCCGGGGGCGCTCCCACCGTCAAGCTCGACCCGCGCTATGGGAAGTCCACCTCCACGGTGGACACCTCGAAGCCGGGCCGGCTGGTGGTGAATTTCAAGTCTCCGGACGCCTCCTTCAACAGCGTCCCTGGCACGATCGTGGCGATCACCATGCCGATCTCGGCGTCGGCGGGGATCGGGACCGCCTCGCCGTTCAGGCTCGACCCCGCGGAGACCTTCTTCCTCAACCGCCGGGGGAAGAAGATTCCGCTGAAGCTGCAGAGCGGGAGGATCCAGATCGAGTAGAGGGTCCGGACCGCCTCCACAGAACGGCCAGGACCAGGATCGCCAGGACGGCCGCGGCCCACCACCCCCACGGCCGCCGCTTCGGCACCAGCGGCGGCGCGTCCCCGATCAGCACGTATCCTGCCCAGAGGGCCGGCCGGTTCCAGCGCGGATCGGCCCGCAGCCGCCGTTTCGCCTCGCGCAGGGCCTCGGCCGGGGTGAGCCCCCGCGACAGCTCCCAGTAGAACTGCTCCATGAAGACCGCGGTCGCGGCGTCCCCCACGTCCCAGAGGGTGGCGACGACCGCCCGCGAGCCGGCGGCCAGGAAGGAGCCGGTCAGCGAGGCGAGCGCCTGGCCGTTCTCCCCCGGTCCCAGGGCGGTGCGGCAGGCGGCGACCACTGTCAGGTCGGAGCGGTCGTCGAGGCCGGCGATCTCCTCGGGGGAGAGGAGGCCGTCGTCCTCCGCCGTGGGGGTGAGCAGGATGGCGGCGCCGCGGCCGGGGCGCTCGTCGATCACCGCGTGGGTGGCGAGATGGACCACCCGCGCGCCGCGGGCGACCGCCGCGCGGAAAGCCCCCTCGGTCGCCTGACCCCGGGTGAAGATCGCCGCCCGGCCGCCGAGGAGGCGCCCCACGGCCGCCAGCTCCCCCGTGGCGGCCGGCAATGGCGCGAGGCCGAAGCGCTCGACCAGGAGCTCGCGCGGCGTCGCGTTCTTACTTCCAGCGTGGAGGAGAGGATCGCCGAAGCCGAGCAGTCGGGTGTCGCGGTCCCCCGGTCCGGACCGGCCGAGCCCGGCGAGCGCCGAGGCGCTCGGCAGGTAGCTCACCGGCGACCGCTCGACCAGGAGCCCGCCGGAAACCGGGAGGATCTCGAAGGGCAGATAGTGAAGGGCGCCGTCCGGGGCGATCCGCAGGGGCGCGTCCCCCCGGGGGAGCGGGCCGGCGGGGCCGAGGAGGAGCCGCGAGAGCGCCGCTACGGCCTGGGGCGCCGGCTCCTCGCCATGGGAGAGGGCGCGATGGACGGCCGCCGCCGCGTCGAGCGCCGGCCGGCGCGGTCCGAGGTCGTGGAAGCGGACGCTCCCCCGGCGAATTACCCACAGATAGAGGTTGGACTCTCCCAGGAAGTATTCGAGCACGGCGCCCTCGCCGACCTTCCCGCGCAGGGCGGCGGCGGTCAGCGGGGCGGCCGGCCGCCGCCCTCCCCGCAGGGCATCGAGGAGGTCGCGCACCTTGGCGCGCTGCACGATCCCGAGGGCCCGCTCGCCCCAGCCGCGCCCCGGCTGCCGCCGCTCGAGCTCGGCGAGAGTCTCCACCGCCGCCTCGTAGACCGCCCGCTTGTCCCCGAAGTATTTACCAGAATAATCGGCCCGCCGGGAGCCGCGGGCGAGATCGGCGCGCACCCGCTCGATCTCCCCGAGGGCGGCTTCGAAGTCCGCGAGCGCGCCGGCGAGGTCGCCGCGGGCGCGGGCGATCCGCCCCAGCCCCTCGCGGGCCGACCACCTCCCCTCGGGCGAGCCGCTCGCCTCGGCGGCCGCGAGACAGCGGCGGAAGACCGCCTCGGCCTCCCCCCACCGGTGCTGGTCGAGCAGCAGCCGGCCGAGATAGAAGAGGTCCTGGATCTCCTCCGTGCGGTCGCCGCTCTCCCCGGCCAGCCGCAGGGCCTCCCGGTAGGCGGCCTCCGCCGCCGCCGTCCGCTCCAGGTTGAGGTGCAGGGCGAGCGCGAGGTTGAGATGAGCGTTGGAGAGCCCCGCCACGTCGCCGGTCTGGCGATAGACCGCGATCGCCTCGCGGAACGACTCCTCCGCCTTCACCGGGTCCCCCAGATTCCTGTAGATCACGCCGGTGTTGACGAGCAGGGCGGCGCGGCGGCCCGGGTCCAGCTCCCCCCCGGTGGCGAGCACCTGCTTGTAGAGATCCAGGGCTTCCCGGTAGGCGCCCACCTTCTCCAGCACCACCCCCTGGTTGATGCGGGCGACCCGGCCCTGCTCCGCCGCCCAGGGCTCGCCGGGGTGCCGCGCCGCCAGCGCCGCTGCCTCGGCATGGAGCTCCAGCGCCGCCGTATAGCGTCCGGCCGCCACGGCGAGCGCCCCGAGGTTCGAGAGGTTCACCGCCTCGGATTCGAAAGCGCCCATCCCGCGGTTGATCCCCAGGGCCTCGCGGAAAGAGCGCTCGGCCTCCGGCATCTCCCCGAGCCCTTCGAGCACCAGGCCCAGATTGTTGAGCGCCCGGCCGAGCGTCTCCGGGTCCCCCAGGGCGCGGCTCAGCTCCAGGGCTCGCCGGCAATCGGGCAGCGCCCCCCGGTAATCTCCCAAGTCGTTTTGCAGGACGCAGGCGTTGCCGAGTGCCAGAGCCGCGACCGCCGGATCGGAAGCCTTCGCCAGGGCGTGGTACTCCCGCAGGGCTTCCGGCAGCCGGCCGGCCGTATGCAGCTCGATCGCATGGTCGATGGAAGGAGCGGCCGCGAAGGCGGCGGCGGGGAGCAGGAGAGCCAGCGCGAGGATAAACCGGCGGATCACGGGGAATTCTAGCCACGGAACTCCTGAAACTTCGTTTTCCGGCTTTAAACAATGTTTGGGGCGAAAAAACAATGTCTGACGATCCTGAACAATGTTTCAGCGGCTGGAACATTGTTTGAAGCCGTAGAATATTGTTTCAGAGCATCAAACAATGTCCAAAGGCTCCAAACGATGAAAAAAGCTTCTCTCAGCCTGTTTTTGAAACGTTCCTCCTCTTCGTCCGTCTTCTCCTTTGGATGCTGACGGCTTTCGAGGATACCGCGCACCGTTACCAGCGCCGGGTCTACTCCTTCGCCCGCTACCTGCTCTCCAGCCGGGAGGAGGCGGAGGATGTGACCCAGGAGGTGCTGCTCCGTCTTTGGCGTCATCGCCAGGGGGTGGACGAGGAGCGCCTCGGCTCCTGGCTGCTGCGGGTCACCCGCAACGCCTGCTACGACCTGCTGCGCAAGCGGCGGAGCGAGGCCGCGGCCGGGAGGGTCCGGACCTTCGACGACGAAGCGGCTCAGGAGGTGGCGAGCGGCGAGCCCGGCCCACAGGATCGGGCCGAGGCCTCCGACTTCCGGCGGCGCCTGCTGGCCGCTCTCACGAAGATCGGCGAGCCCTACAAGAGCGTCATCATCCTGCGCGAGGTCCAGGGGCTCCCGCACCGGGAGATCGGCGAGGCCCTGGGCATCCCCGAAGCCACCGTCCGCGTCCACCTCCACCGGGGGCGGCGCCGGCTGCGGGAACGACTGAATGAGGATGTGCACCATGCGACCGAATGACGAATTTTCCTGCGCTGATGCCATTGACTTCCTCGAGCCCTATCTGGACGGCGATCTGCCCACCGGGCAAGCGGACCGCCTCCGCGAACACCTGGGGAGCTGCGCCGCCTGTGCCGCGGAGCTGGCGCTGGCCGAGAGGATTCAGCGCGAGCTGCGCTCCCTGCCGCAGCCGGACTGCCCGCCGGAAGTGATCGAGCGGGTGGTCCGGGCGGGGAGAGGCGAGGTCGTCCCGTTCCCGGGGAGGAAGCAGCCCCTGCGCTGGCGGATCGCCGCCGCGGCGGCCGTCATGGCGCTGACGCTGGGGGGTGGATCGCTGTTCGTCCATCTCCAGAACCAGCGTCTCCAGAGCCAGCGGGAGCAGCAGGTCGCCCAGGCTACCCAGGAGGCCCGCTTCGCTCTCGCCTATCTCGGCAGGGCGACCCACAAGGTCGGCCTCGACGTCCGCGACGAGGTCCTCCAGAAGCGGCTGGTGATCCCCACCACCCGCAGCGTCTCCCGCTCGCTGAGCGATCTCCCGGATGAGCCGCGGAAGGAGTTTTGAGATGCGTAAGCCGATTGTTCTGTTGACCGCCCTGCTTTTCTTCGCCGCCGCGGGAGCCCGCGCCCAGAAGCTGGAGAGCCAGCCCGGGTATGTGCCGATCGAAGAGCTCGGCCTCTTCCCGGCCGACAAGCTGAGCGTCGAGATCAACATCGACGGCCCCCTGCTGCGCATGGTCGCCGAGGCGACGAAGCGGGAGGATCCCGGCTTCTCGGCGGTGCTGGCGGGCCTGAAGTCGATCAAGGTCCAGGTCTTCCCGCTCAAGGGGGTGGACGCGGACGTCATCAAGACCAGGATCGGGCGCTCCGCCCACTGGCTGGAGGACCGCGGCTGGGTGTCGATGCTGAAGGTCCGCGACCAGGGGGAGGAGACCTACATCTACCTCAAGCAGGCGGGCGACAGGATCGACGGGCTGACCCTGCTGTCGTTCAATCCCAAGGACGAGGCCGTGGTCATCAACATCGTCGGCCGGATCGATCCGGCCCAGATCGGCCGCATCGGCCAGAGCCTGAATCTGCCCCAGCTCAAGAAGCTCCCCGCTACCAGAAAGCCGGAATGATGATCACCGGATCAAATCGCCCCTTTTTTCACGGAGGTATGCCATGAAGCGCGGTCTCTTGTCGTTCGTCGCCCTGGTCTCCCTGAGCTCCCTGCTCGCCGGCTGCGGCGGGTCCCCCACGGTCCAGCAGGTGCGCTGGGAGCTGCAGCGCCGTTTCCCCGAGGCCCGGTTCGAGCCGGAGGAGCACGTCCACCTCGGCCGCATCTCGATGGGGCTGGTGCACGGGTTCGTCAACCTGGCCGCCAGCGACAAGGACGACCGGGAAGGGCGGGACTTCGTCCGCCAGATTCACGGCGTCGACTTCGCCAGCTACAAGGTCCGCAACCTGCCGGACCTCACCAGCCTCACCAGCGACACCCGCTTCGAGAGCCAGCTCAAGCAGAACGGCTGGTCGCTGATGGTACGCACCCGGGAGGAGCACGAGAGCACCTGGATCTATGTCCGCAGCACGCCCGACGGAGCTATCCGGAACCTCTTCGTGGTCTCCCTGGAGAAGGACGAGCTGACGCTGGTCCGCGTCGACGGCCGGCTCGACCGCGCCTTCGCCGCCGCGATGGCCGAGCATCCGAGGAAGATGTTCGACGGCGGGCACCGGAAGAAGGAAGTGAAGACGGGGGAGGTTGGGGTGCCGGCGGGGTTGTAGGGGGACGGGCCGCCCGGGCATCGATGCCCAGGTGGGGATAAAGTACTCCCCATGACGCCCTCCACCCTTTTCACAGCCGCCTATTGCGCGCGCTCGCGCCAGGATTTCCCATCGCTCGCGCGGACCTTCAACGGTCTTCCCCTGGCCTTTCTGGACGGGCCGGCGGGGACCCAGGTGCCGGAGCCGGTCATCGCGGCGATGGCGGATTACTACCGCACCTCGAACGCCAATGCCCACGGCGAGTTCCCGACCTCGCGGGAGACCGATATCCTGGTCCACGCGGCCCGCGAGGCCGCGGCGGCCTTCCTCGGGGCGCCGAGCGGGCGGGAGATCTCCTTCGGCCAGAACATGACGACGCTGACCTTCGCGCTGAGCCACGCGCTCGTGCGGGAGATGGAGCCCGGGGACGAGATCGTCATCACCCAGCTCGACCACGAGGCGAACCGGGGGCCATGGCTGCACCTGCGCGAGCGGGGAATCGTCGTCCGCGAGGTCGCCCTGCGTCCGGACGGCCGGCTCGATCCGGAGGACTTCGCGCGGCAGGTGACCGCGCGGACGCGCCTGGTGGCCCTGGGGCTCGCCTCGAACGCGCTCGGCACGGTCAATGACGCCGCGCTCGCCCGCCGGCTCTCGCGGGAGGTCGGGGCCTGGCTGCTCCTCGACGCCGTCCACTACGCGGCCCACCTCCCCGTGGACGTGGTGGCGCTCGACGCCGACTTCCTTCTCTGCTCGGCCTACAAGTTCTACGGCCCGCACGTCGGCATCCTCTACACCCGGCCCGGCCTGCTCGAACGGCTGCGCACCGACAAGCTCCGCGTCCAGGAGGACGAGGCCCCCTTCCGTATCGAGACGGGCACGCTCAACCATGCCGCTCTCGTCGGAGTGAAGGCAGCGGTCGAGTACATCGCCTCCTGGGGGGAGGGCGGGACGCCGCGCGAGCGGATCGTCTCGGCGATGGAGGGGATCGCCGGCTACGAGCACGGCCTGGGGCTCCGCTACTACGACAGCGTCCGCCAGATTCCGGGGGTCACCGTCTGGGGGACGGACTTCTCGGGTCCGCGCGCGCCCACGGTCTCGATCACCATCGACGGCGTCCTCCCGCTCGCCGCCGCCCGCGCCCTGGGCGAGAGGGGTTTGCAGGTCTGGGACGGCCACTTTTACGCGCTGCGGGCGATCGAGGTCCTGGGGCTGGTCGAGCGGGGAGGGGTGATCCGCACCGGGCTCGCGATGTACAACACCGCGGAGGAGATCGACCGGCTGCTGGCGGCGGTGGAGGAGCTGGCCCAGGGGTGAGCCCCTCTCCCTTCAGGGGGAGGTTGGGAGGGGGTGCCTACCGCGCCGGCGCCTCCGCCACCAGCTCCACCCCTTTCGCCGCCGCCCCCAGCGCGATCGCCTGCGGCAGGTGGCGGCCGTCGAGCCAGACGATCCGCTGATCCGCCATCTCGGCCTTCAGCCGGTCCACCGCCTGCTCCAGCCTGGAGATGCTGGAGATGTCTTCCACCGGTTGTCCCGAGGAGGCCCAGGCCAGGGCCGCGGGGGTATCCTTCCCATAGAGGCTCCAGACGAAAAGCGGCACACGGATCGATTCGAGATAGCGCCGCACGGTGGCTGGGTCGTAGCGGCTGATGTCCTTGTTCTCCCCGCCCAGCACCAGCACCACGGCCCGGCGGTCGTTCTCGGCCGACGCCTCGAGGCCGGCCACCGCCACCGCGTCCGCGATGCGCCGCTCCTTCCCCCTGTCCTCCTTGAGCATGCGGGAGCGGGTCAGAAACGCCAGCAGACCGCCGTCCTTCGGCGCCAGCTCCGTCGACAGGTCGAACAGCTCGGCGGGCACCCTCGAGGTCTTGAAGGAGCTGCTGGCGAGGGAGAGAAAGCGCACCCGGTCTTCGGGGCCGAGCCGCATTTTGGAATCGATAACGGGGAAGGCCGGCAGCCGGCTGCGGGAGAGCACCTTGCCGAGGATCTCCTGGCCGGTCGGCACGCGGACCAGGATGACCTTGCCGGTCCCGTTCTCGGTGGCGGCGACCGGCAGTGGCCGGCCGCCGGCGGTGAACCACCCCGCGAGCTCCGCGGGCGCCGGGAGGGCCGCTCCCGGGCGTATCCGCACCGGTACGGCGGTCAGCTCGGTCGAGACCTCGCTGCCGTACTCCCCGCCGTAGGCCACGTCCCGGTGGGCCATCAACCCCGGCGGAAACCAGAGCTCGGCCGAGAGGACGTGCAGGTTCTTGAGGTCGCGCGGCGGCAGCGCGGCCCTCCCCGTCCCGTCCACTTGCAGGGCTTGGCCGTCCAGGGTGAGGCCGATCGAGGCCGGGTTGACGCCGTTGACGCTCTGCCAGGTGAGCCGCGCCGCCTGGGGGACCCCCTTCGCGTCGTTCTCCAGCACGACCCCGACCTCCGCCGGCGGCCGGGGCAGGTTGAGCCACTGGGCCGCGCGGCCGATCTCGCCCCCCTCGGCGTCGAGGGCGCGGGCGACGAGCTCGTGCGGGCGCAGGTCCGATCCCAGGTCGACGCGCGCGATCCAGGGGGGGCCCGCGAGCCGGCCCGCGGCCGCGCCGTCGAGCGTGAGCTCCACAGCCGCCACGGGTCCGCCCACCGCGACCTCGATCGGATAGATACCCGAAATGAGGCCGAGGATGAGGGTGACGAAGGTGATCATGACGCCGGCTTCGAGAGAGAGCGAGAGCGATTGTAGCTCTCTCCGTGCTCAGGGCACGCTGCCGGCCAGCTCCAGCCTGGACGCCGCCGCGGGGGAGAGCGCGATCGATTGCGGCAGGACCCGGCCGTCCACCAGCAGGATCCGCTGCGAGTCCAGGTTGTCCCGCAGAGCCGCGTACGCCCGCTGCAGGTCCCAGAGCCCTGACACCACCACCACCTTGCCCCAGGCCGCCGCCGCCGAGCCGGGTTCCGGCTTGCCCATGGACCAGATGAAGAGCGGCACGCGCAGCGCCGCCAGGTAGCGCCGGACCATCGCGGGATCGAAGCGGCTCTCCTCTTTGGCGCCGCCGGGGAGGACGATGAGGATGGCGCGCCGGCGGTTCTCGGTGACCGCTTCCAGGCCGGCGACCGCCGCCGCCTCCGCGGTCCGCATCGGGCTCCCTTCCGGGGCTCGCGCCGTACGGGAGGTGAGCAGCATCGACAGCAGGCCGGTATGGTGCTCCTCGATCTCGGGGGAGATGTCGAAGATGTCGCTATGCTCTCCTCCGGAGGTCGTGAACCGTCTGGGGAAGGGGAGGACGAAGCGGAGGCGGTCGTCCATGCCGAGCTGCATGACATCGGCCATGTTCCAGCGCGAGCGTCTCTGGCTCGCGATCAGCGACAGGGCCTGGGAGATGCCGGGAGCGGCGATCACGTAGAGCTGCTTGGGCCCCTGCTCGGCGGCCGCCACGGGGAGTGGCTTGCCGCCGGAGGTGAGCCACCCCGTGAGCTTCTCCAGGGGGGGCAGATCGCCGCGGCGCGTCCGGACCGGCACGGCGGTCAGCTCGGTCGAGACCTCGCTGCCGTACTCGCCGCCATAGGCGATCTCCCGGCGCACCGGCCGTATGGAGGGGAAGCTCACCTCCGCCGTGAGCACGTGGAGGGACGCGAGGTCCTGGGCAGGCAGAGAGGCGCGCCCCGAGGAGTCCAGCGCCAGCGGCAGGCCGTCCAGCACCAGCGAGATCGCGGTCGGCTTTTCCCCCTGGAGATTCGTCCACACCACCCGCGCCGCCTTGGGCGGGCCGAGCTTGTCCATCTCCAGCAGGATTTCGACCTTGGCGAGAGAATGAGGGAGGTTCGCCCACTCCTGGGTGTGGGCGATCTCCGCCCCCTTGGCATCGAGGGCCCGGGCCACGATCTCGTGCGGCAGGAGGTCCGGACCGAAATCAATCGTGGTCTTCCATGGCGGCGCCTGGAGCGTCTGGACGCTCTTGCCGTCCACCAGCAGCTCCACGGCGACGACCGGGCCGTTGACGGCGAGCTCGACCGGGAGGGGACCCCGGATCAAACCGAAGAACAGGGAGAGGAAGGCGATGGTCGTCATGGTGAGGACTGTCCTTGGGCGCCGCCCACCAGCTCCACCCCCGACGCCTTGGGAGAGAGGGCGATCGATTGCGGCAGGAGGCGGCCGTCCACCATCACGATTCTCTGGGAGGCGAGCTCTTGCCGGATCTCCTCGACCGCACCCCCCAGGTTCCCCACCTCCGAAATGTCTTTGGCGTGCCCCCAGGCGGTCGCCGCCGATCCCGGCGCCGGTTTGTCCAGGGTCCAGACGAAGAGCGGCACGTGGATGGCGGCGAGGAACCGGCGGACGGCGGCGGGGTCGAGACGGCCTTGATCCTTCTCATGGCCGGAGAGCACCAGCAGAATGGCGCGGCGGCGGTTCTCCGTCATCGCCTCCAGGCCGGCGACCGCCACCGCGTCCGCGATCCGCCGCCGCTTGCTGCTGCGGAGGGGGGCGCGCACGACCCTCTGCACGAGCTCGGGGAGGTTCGCCGTGCGGGTGTCGAGCGCCGGCGAGACCTCGAAGAGGTCCGTCATCGCACCCGAGGACTCGAAGCGCTCGGAGTAGGGGAACATGAAGCGGACCTGGTCCCCCTCGGCAAGCCGCAGGTTGGGATGGCGGAGGAGGTGCCCCTTGGCGCCTACCTTCCAGGCCTCGCTGAGATCCGACGACCGCACTACGTAGAGCTGCCCCGGCCCCTCCTCGACGGCGTCGACGGCAAGGGGCTGCCCGGCGGCGGTGAACCAGCCCGCGAGCGTTCCCGGCGTCAGCGCCGCGCCGGGGCGCACGTGGACCGGCACCCCGGTCAGCTCGGTCGAGACCTCGCTGCCATAATCGCCTCCATAGGCCACCTCCTTGCGGACCTTGCGGGAGCCGGAGAACTCGATCTCGGCGCTCAGCACATGGAGCGACTGGAGGTCGTGCGGGGGGAGGGGAACGCGGCCCGAGGCATCCAGCGGCAAGCTCCGGCCGTCGAAGACGACGACCGCCGACACCGGTTTCTCCCCCTTGACGTCCGCCCAGGTCACCTTCACCGCCTTCGGCGGGCCGGCCGGGCCCCCTTCCAGCGCGACTTCGACCTTGGTCAGAGGATGAGGGAGGTTCGCCCACTCCTGGATCCGGCCGATCTCATGCCCTTCCGAATCGAGGGCCCGGGCTACGATCTCGTGCGGTTGGAGGTCCGGACCGAAGTCGACCTCGGTCTTCCATGGCGCCTGGAGTTTCTGCACGCTTTTTCCGTCCAGCAGCAGCTCCACGGCGGCGACCGGGCCGTCGACGGCGAGCTCGACCGGGTGGGGACCCCGGATCAGCCCGAAGAACAGGGAGAGGAAGGCGATGGTCGTCATAGTTGTGAATGACGATTATAGCGGGATCGTTTCCCGCCACCCTCGATTCAGAGGTCAGATGAAGCGGGAGACCACCAGGTAGGCCACGGCCGCGATCGCCGCCGAGATCGGGATGGTCAGCACCCAGGCCCAGACGATGCGGCCGGCGACCCCCCACTTGACCGCCGACAGGCGGCGGGTGGAGCCGACACCGATGATCGCGCCGGTGATCGTGTGGGTGGTCGACACCGGGATGCCCGCGAGCGTGGCCCCCACCAGGGTCAGCGCCCCGGCGGTCTCGGCGCAGAAGCCGCCGACCGGCTGGAGCTTGGTGATCTTGGTGCCCATCGTCTGGACGATGCGCCAGCCGCCGAACAGCGTCCCCAGGGCGATCGCCGCCTGGCTCAGCAGGATGACCCAGAGCGGCACCTCGGAGCTGGTGAGGAACCCCGAGGCGACGAGGAGGCCGGTGATGATCCCCATGGTCTTCTGGGCGTCGTTGCCACCGTGGCCCAGGCTGTAGGCCGCCGCCGAGAGGAGCTGCAGCTTGCGGAATTGGCGGTCCACGCGGGACGGGCGCCAGCGGCGGACGATCCAGCTCACCGCCACCATCAGGAAGAAGCCGGCGATCAGGCCGATCAGAGGGGCGAGCACGATGAACAGGAGCGTCTTCGTCCACCCCGAGGGGATGATCACGCCGAAGCTTCTCGCTTTCATGATTGCGGCGCCCGCGTAGCCGCCGATCAGGGCGTGCGAGGAGGAGACCGGCAGGCCGTAGTACCAGGTGATCAGGTTCCAGAGGATGGCGCCTATCAGCCCGGCGAGGATCACCTCCTGGGCCACCGCCACTTTCTCGGCCATCGCAACGTCCTTGGTCACCGCCGCGAGGTCGATCATGCCGCTGCCGATCGTCTTGGCGACGTGGGTGCCGAGCACGAAGGCGGCGACGAAATTGAAGAACGCCGCCCAGGCGACGGCTTTGTTGGGGGAGAGCACCCGCGTCGAGACGACGGTGGCGATCGAGTTCGCCGCGTCGTGGAAGCCGTTCAGGAAATCGAATGTGAGGGCGACGATGATGATGAAGACGACGAGGGCGGTAGCGGCGGTCATCGCAGGCGCTCAGGCGTTCTTGACGATGACGTTGCCGACGATGTGCGTGTAGTCCTTGCACTGATCGCAGGCGTTCTCGAGCCCATCGTAGATCTCCTTCCACTTCATGATCTGGAGGGGATCGCGGCCGTTCGCCCGGAAGAGGTCGGCGATGACCTTGTTGTAGAGGTCGTCGGCCTTGTTCTCCAGGTCGGAGATGCGGACGATCGCCTGCTGGATCTCGCTCTGATTGGCGAGATTCCAGATCCGCCCGGTGGCCTTCTCGATCTCGGCCGCCATGGCGACCAGGATCTCGGCGAACTCGCGCAACTCGGCGGGGGACTCGGCGAGCTCGAAGTTGATGAGCCGCTGGGCCACCTCCTCCAGATAGTCGAGGATGTCGTCGAGGTCGGTCGCGAGGGAGCGGATGTCTTCACGGTCGAAGGGCGTAATGAAGGAGGAGTTCAGAGCGTCGAAGATCTGGCGGGTGATACTGTCGCCCGCGTGCTCGAGGTCGCGCAGCTCGCGCATCCGGGTGCGCCGGGTCCCGAGGTCGGCCTGGACGAATTCAGAGAAGAGACGGGCTGCGCTGAGCAGGTTCGCCGTATCGCGGTCGAACAGCTCGTGGAACCGCTCCTCCTTCGGCATCAACCAGCGGACCAGGGCGTCGAACTTCGCCATCCGGTTCCCTCCATGAGATGAGATATGACAGACGCGTGCCACCCCGGTACCAGGGCCAGGCAGGCGGATCGTAGCATCAACCCCGGCGAGCGGCACAAGGGGCGGAGACACGGCTACTCCGGTCCCGCCCGCAGCTCCAGCCCGGTCGCCAGCAGCGTCGGCGAGCCGATCATTCCGTCCAGGGGGTGGAACGTCAGGTCTCTGCCCACGCCCACGATCCCCTTCAGGAAGGCGCCAATGCCGCCGCAGAGCCAAGCCTTTGCCACCGGAGCGCTGGCGCGTCCGGCTTCGACGGCGAAGCCGCAGACGGGAAGGGCGAAGCGGTCGGTCGCCAGGTCGAAGCGGCCGGGGCCGGTGGCGTCGATCAGGTAGTACCCCTGCAACATGGCGCCGAGGAGAGCCGCCACCGGCGTCTTCGGCTCGGGCTTGAGGTAGAGATGGGTGGGGCCGGGCATGGGGAGATCGCGCCAGCCGGAGCGGCGCACGCAGCCCGAGGTCTCGCCGTGGGCGGCCCCCTCCTGCCACCAGGCGAGCAGCGGCTGGCGGAAGACCCCCTCCTCGACCAGCACCACCTCGCGCGTCGGCACCCCCTCGCCGTCCACCGGCGCCTCGAAGGCGCCGCCGGCCAGGCGGCCGTTGTCGATCAGGGTCACGCGGTCGCTGGCGAAGCGGCCGCGGGCGCCGATCACCCGCGAGCCCGGCCCCGGTCCCACCAGGAGCGGCAGGAGGCCGGCGACCATGCGCACCGCGACCCCCGGAGCGAGCAGCACGTCCCCCGAGTCCCGCGCCGGCGGCGCCCCGGCCGCGGAGACCGCCAGGCGGTCGGCCAGCCGGCGGGCCAGGGCCGTGGGGTGGAAGCGCCGCGGCTCGCGGGCCGCCACGTAGAGCGAGGCGGTGACCGCCGGGCTGCCCGGGCCGGCGGCTTCGAGATAGAGCGTCGAGATGCGGCTGCGGGTGAGCGCCCGCAGGCCGCGGCTGTTGGCCAGCTCGGCCTCGCTCGAGCCGTCCTCCAGCACGGCTCGCAGCAGGCGCGCCTTGGGGAGCTCGGCCTCGAGCTCGCGGCCGAGGCTCTCGAGGAGCTTCAGACCCTCGCGCTCGCCGGTCAGCGGGGTGTCGAAGTCCGAGGGCAGGGTCCAGGCCGGCACCGGCTCCGGCTCAGGCAGCTCCAGGGCGTGACCGGTCACCGGCTCGGGCCATGGACCGGCGGGCGAGGGATCGCCGGTCGCGGCGGCGAAGAAGGAAGCGCGGCGGTTGCCGGCGCGCACCGCCCAGGCCCGCTCCTGGCTGGTGGAGGAGGTCTCGGTGACCGGGGTCCGCTCCAGGCGGCGGGAGCGCCCCCGCTTGACGTAGACCTCGGCGTCCGTCAGGTGGCGCTTGAGGAGAGCGCGCAGGATCTCGTCGAGATGAGGGGCCTGGCTCACGGCGTCACCTCCACGTCTTCCAGGCGCAGCGCCGGGGCGGTCGCCCAGACCGGCAGCTTCTGCCCCCCCTTGGCGCACCAGCCGGCGCCGGCCGGCCTCGCCTCGGCGCCCACCGCCACCACCCGGGTCAGCAGGTCCGCCACCCGGCCGCGCAGCACGCAGGGGCCCACCGTCTCGGCGAGCGCGCCACGCCGGAAGCGCCGGGCGTAGGGGAGATAGAGGGCGAACTCCCCCGACAGCGGATCGAGCGCGCCGCGGCTCGCCTCCGGCAGGTAGAGCCCCTCCAGGGTGCCGGCGAGCAGGTCGGATTCGGACGCTCCCCCGGGCAGGATCTCGAGGTGGGTCGAGCGCGGCCCCGGCGGCAGGTGGCGGGTCCCCCGCCGGCCCGCTCCGGGGAGCAGCACCGGCGAGGTGCGGGCCCAGAGGGCGTCCGCCAGCGGCTGCTCGACCACTCCGCCGCGCAGCAGCCAGCGACGGACGACGGCCGCCCCCTCGTCGTCGGTGGTCCGGCGGACCGCTTCCGGCGCCGCCGCCGGATCGTCCAGCACGTCGAGACAGGGAGCGGCCATGGCGACGCCCACCGCGGATTCGGGGTTCCCCCCCTGGAACAGGGTGTCGGCCTCCAGGGCATGGGCCACCGCCTCGTGGAGCAGCACGGCCACCGCCGCGGGCGCCAGCACGGCGGGACCGCGGAACGGGGCGGGGGGCGGCGCCTGGCGGGCGCGGAACAGCGCCACTACGGCCATTGCCACCTCCTCGACGGCCCCGCCGGCGCCCGTGGACAACCGCGGCAGAAGGGCGCCGTAGCGCCCCCAGGAGGACTCGACCGCGCAACTGTAGAAGGCTTCGCTCTCGGGCCCGGGCACCAGGCGCGGCCCCACCACCTGGATCCACCGTCGGTGCCGGCGGACGGCCACCCGCAGCGGGAAACCCACGTGGTGCGCCCGCACGGCCCGCGAGAGGGCGGCGGGGAAGTCGAGCAGCTCGGGCGCCACGACCGGCTCGGGGGGCGCCACCTCCAGGGTCGGCTCCGGATAGCTGGCGGCGGAGATCGCCCGCGCCACCTGGCGCAGCGCCTCGGCGAACGGGCGGGCCTCGATGGCGTCCCGCGACGCCATCCAGGTGAGCCCCTCGCGGACCAGGCGCACGGCGAACCCCTCCTCGCGCCAGACCCGCAAGGCCCCGGCCTCCCCCTCGGGAGCGAGCTCCACCTCCTCCCGGCGCTCGAAAAAGGCGTCCACCACGTCGGTGGGCTGCTCTGCGATCTGGGAGAGGGTGCGGGCGACGGCGGCGGTGTCCAGCTTGGAAAACGGCATGCGACGCGGATTCTATCCCTTGAGATAAGATCCCGTCCGCCATGGCTCAAGTTCTGTCCGAACGAATCGAAGAATTGAAGCGCCGCCGCGCCGCCGCCGAGCTCGGGGGCGGCAAGGCGCGCATCGAGAAGCAGCACGCGGCGGGCAAGCTCACCGCCCGCGAACGGATCGAATTGCTGCTCGACGCCGGCTCCTTCGTCGAGATTGACGCGCTGGTCACCCACCGCTGCCGCGACTTCGGCATGGAGAAGGTCACCATCCCCGGCGACGGCGTGGTCTGCGGCTACGGCACGGTGGACGGCCGGCTGGTCTACCTCTTCGCCCAGGACTTCACTGTCTTCGGCGGCTCGCTCTCGGAGACCAACGCGGCGAAGATCTGCAAGGTGATGGACCTCGCCGTCGAGAACGGCGCCCCCGTCATCGGCCTCAACGACTCGGGCGGCGCCCGCATCCAGGAGGGGGTCGCCTCGCTCGGCGGCTACGCCGACATCTTCCTGCGCAATACCCTCTCCTCGGGCGTGGTGCCGCAGATCAGCGCCATCCTCGGCCCCTGCGCGGGGGGCGCGGTCTACTCGCCGGCGATCACCGACTTCATCTTCATGGTCGAGGGGACCAGCTACATGTTCGTGACCGGGCCGGAGGTCATCAGGACGGTGACCCACGAGGAGGTCACCATGGAGGAGCTGGGGGGGGCCTCGACGCACGCGGCCAAGAGCGGCGTCTCGCATTTCACCGTGCCCAGCGACGCCGCCTGCCTGGTCGCCATCCGCGAGCTGCTCTCCTACCTCCCCAGCAACAACCTCGACGATCCGCCCGCCGGGACCAGCGAAGACGACCCCAACCGCGAGTCCGAGGCGCTGGACACCCTGGTGCCCGAGGACCCCAACAAGCCGTACGACATCAAGCGGCTGATCGCCGAGGTCGTCGACGACGGCCGGTTCTTCGAGGTCCACGCCCAGTACGCGGCCAACATCGTCGTCGGCTTCGCCCGCATCGGCAACCGCAGCGTCGGGATCGTGGCCAACCAGCCGGCCTATCTGGCGGGGGTGCTGGACATCGACGCCTCGCTCAAGGGGGCTCGCTTCGTCCGCTTCTGCGACGCGTTCAACATCCCGCTGGTCACCTTCGAGGACGTCCCGGGCTTCCTTCCCGGCACCACCCAGGAGTACGGCGGCATCATCAAGCACGGGGCGAAGCTCCTCTACGCCTATGCCGAGGCGACGGTGCCGAAGATCACCGTCATCACCCGCAAGGCCTACGGCGGCGCCTACTGCGTGATGTCGAGCAAGCACCTGCGGACGGACGTCAACTTCGCCTATCCCACGGCGGAGATCGCGGTGATGGGGCCGGAAGGGGCGGTGAACGTCCTCTACCGGCGCGAGCTGGAAGAGGCGGGGGAGGACGCGCCGCGGGTACGGGCGGAGAAGGTGGCCGAGTACCGGGCCAAGTTCTCCAACCCCTACATCGCCGCCGAGCGCGGGTTCGTGGACTCGATCATCGAGCCGCGCCGGACGCGGCCGGAGATCGTGCGCGCCCTGCGGCAACTCGGGTCGAAGCGGGCGAGCATGCCGGCCAAGAAGCACGGCAATATCCCCTTGTAAGGGCCATATAGCCGAAGTCCCTGTTTTTGTTGACATCCGGGCGGCGCGTGCGGCAAGCTGGCACCGTCCGAAAACGCCGAACGACGAAGGTCATCGAGGTGTGAGACCGGGCAGGTTCGGTCCCAAGGAGAGGCCATGAGAGAGCGAGATCGAGCACTGAAGCGCCGGCGCCATCGCCGGTCGAAGCGGTTGAAGGAACGGCCCGCGGAGGAGGCTGCGCACCGGGTCGCCGAGCGGGCGAGCGGGTCGAAGCGCGCCATCAAGAAGCCCCCCGCGGCTCCGGGCGAAGCCTCCGCTTCCCCCGCGAATGCCGCTCTGGCCGAGCCTCCCGCCGAGGCGCCGAAGAAGAAGCCGGCGGCGAAGAAGGCCCCGGCGAAGAAGGCCCCCGCTCCCCCGCCCCCGGCCGAGCCCGAAGGCTCCGGAGAGGGTGGACCGGAAGAGCCGCAGGGAGCCTGAGCTACCGATGGCCGATTTTCGTTCCCTGAAAGCCGTCGATCCCGAGATCCATCAGGCGATCGCCGACGAGCGCGGCCGCCAGAATTTCGGGCTGGAGCTGATCGCCTCCGAGAACTTCGTCAGCCGCGCCGTGCTGGAAGCCACCGGCAGCGTGATGACCAACAAGTACGCCGAGGGGTACCCCGGCCGGCGCTACTACGGCGGCTGCGAGTTCGTGGACGTCGCCGAGCGGCTCGCCATCGAGCGGGCCAAGGAGCTGTTCGGCGCCGAGCACGTCAACGTGCAGCCGCACAGCGGCACGTCGGCCAACATGGCGGTCTACTTCGGCTTCCTCAAGCCGGGCGACAAGCTGATGGGCATGGACCTGTCGAGCGGCGGCCACCTCACCCACGGGCACCGCCTCTCCTACTCGGGGCGCGATTTCCAGGTGGTGCCCTACGGTGTCGACCGCGAGACCGAGAGGATCGACTATGACGCGGCCGAGCGCCTGGCTCTGGCCGAGCGGCCGAAGCTGATTGTCTGCGGTGCCTCGGCCTACAGCCGGATCATCGACTTCGAGCGCTTCCGCGCCATCGCCGACCAAGCCGGCGCTCTGTTGATGGCGGATATCGCCCACATCGCGGGGCTGGTGGCGGCGGGACTCCATCCGTCCCCGGTCCCCCACTGCCACTTCGTCACCACGACGACCCACAAGACCCTGCGCGGTCCGCGGGCCGGCATGGTGATGTGCAAGGAGGAGTTCGCGAAGGACCTCGACCGCGCGGTCTTCCCCGGCATCCAGGGCGGACCGCTGATGCACATCATCGCGGCCAAGGCGGTGGCGTTCCGGGAGGCGCTGTCGGACGACTTCCGCGGCTACCAGCAGCAGATCGTGGCCAACGCCAAGGCGCTGGCGGCGCGGCTCGCCGGCCTCGGTTTCCGCATCGTCTCGGAAGGCACGGACAACCACGTTTTCCTGCTCGACGTCACCAAGGCGGGGCTGACCGGCAAGGTCGCCGAGAAGGCGCTCGACGCCGCCCACATCACGGTCAACAAGAACACCATCCCCTACGACCCCAATCCGCCGCTGGTCGCCTCGGGCATCCGCATCGGCACCCCGGCCCTCACCACCCGCGGCATGAAGGAGCCCGAGATGGAGCTCGTCGGCGACTTCATCGCCGAGATCCTGCGCACCCCAGAGGACGCGGAGGTGCGGGCGGGCGTGAAGGGGAAGATCCGGGACCTGTGCGAGCGGTTCCCGCTGTATGACCCGTTGATGTAGGGTCCAGAACAAAGCCCCTTGGTGGCTGGGGCCGTCTGCCCTCCGAATCCTCACCCTCAATCCCTCTCCACTCCGTGGAGAGGGAGGGCCCGCTGATGAAACGACAACCTTGAACGAAGAGCCCTCCCTCTCCCCCCGGGAGAGGGACCGAGGGTGAGGCCTCGGAGGGCAGGCCGTCCCAGCCACCAAAGACGCTATGGGTCAGGACGGTGAATCACCCCCGTCCGCACCTCCCCGATCAAGAAAATCGATCCGCACGCCACCAGCACCTCCCCGCCCAGCCCCAGCGCCCGCTCCAGCGCTCGCTCGCGGTCCGGCTCCACGATCACCTCTCCAGGGTGATCCACGAGCAGCGCGGCCAGCTCCGCCGGGTCCTTGGCGCGCGGGCTCGCCGGGGTGGTGAGGACGATCCTCTGAGCGCGGGGGGCGAGGAGGCCGAGCATGCCGGCGTAGTCCTTGTCGGCCAGGACGCCGAAGAGGAGGTCGACCGGCTGTCCCATGCGGTCGAGGAACTCCGCGAGGACTCTGGCGCCCGCCTCGTTGTGGGCGGCGTCGAGGAGGATGCGGCGGCCGCCGGGGAGCTCGATCGCCTCCAGCCGGCCCGGCCAGCGGCAGGCCGCGGCGCCCTCCCGGATCGCGTCTGGACCGATGCGGTTGAAGCCAAGATCCGCCAGGGCCTCCGCCGCCCGCACGGCCAGCCCGAGGTTGATCGCCTGATGCGCGCCGAGCAGGGCGATCTCCAGGTCGTAGGAGCGGACCGGCGTGGCGAGCCGGATCCGCTGGCCGGTCCAGCCTTCGGGCTCGATCGCCTCGATCCGGACTTCATCCGCGGCGGAGCGGAGGTCCGCTCCGATCCCGGCGGCGGCCTCCCGCACCGCTTCCGCCGCCTCCGGCTCTCCGATCCAGATCAGCGCCGGTTTCCCCGGACGGAGGATGCCCGCCTTCTCGCGGGCAATGGCGGCGAGGGTGTCCCCCAGGTACTCCTGATGATCGAAGCCGATCGGGGTGATCAGGGAGAGGATGGGATCGCAGAGGTTGGTGGCGTCGAGACGGCCGCCGAGGCCAACCTCGACCACGGCGAGGTCCACCCTCTCCTCGGCGAACCACTGGAAGGCGGCGAGGGTCACCGCCTCGAAGTAGGTAGGGGGGACTCCGGTCTCGTGTTCGGCGAGGTCGACCAGGTCCTGGAGCAGCCTGCCGAAGCGGCCGGGCTCGATCGTCCGGCCGTCGATGCGCAGCCGCTCCTCGACGAATTCGAGATGCGGGGAGGTGTAGAGCCCGGTGCGGTAGCCGGCGGCCTGGGCGATGGCGGCCAGGAACGCCGAGGTCGACCCCTTGCCGTTGGTGCCGGCCACGAGCACGGCGGGGAAGCGGCGCTGCGGCTCGCCCATCGCCGTCAACACGGCGCGCGCGCGCTCGAGACCCAGCTTGATGCCGAGGGCCTCGAGACGCGAGAGGATGGACAGCGGGGCTACGTCAGGTGCCGCAGGCACCGCGCGATCGTCTCCTTGAGCTCCGAGCGCTGCACCACGAGGTCGAGGAAGCCGTGCTCGAGGAGGAACTCGCTACGCTGGAACCCTTCGGGCAGACTCTGGCGGATCGTCTGCTCGATCACGCGCGGACCGGCGAAGCCGATCAGGGCGCCCGGCTCGGCGATGTTGAGATCGCCCAGCATGGCGAAGGAGGCGGTCACGCCCCCAGTCGTCGGATCGGTCAGCACGGAGACGTAGGGGAGACGGGCGGTACGCAGCCGGGCGAGGGCGGCCGAGATCTTGGCCATCTGCATCAGTGAGAGCACCCCTTCCTGCATGCGGGCGCCCCCCGAGGAGGAGACGACGATCAGCGGCCACTTGCGCTCGACGGCCCGCTCGGCGGCGCGGGTGATCTTCTCGCCGACGACCGAGCCCATGGAGCCGCCCATGAAGCGGTACTCCATCACCGCCATCACCACCGGGATCTCCTCGACCGCGCCCTGGACCACCATCACCGCGTCGCGCTCGCCCACCGCCTGCTGATAGGCCTTCAGGCGGTCGCGGTAGCGCTTGGTGTCACGGAAGTTGAGCGGGTCCACCGGCGAGATGCTGGTGAACAGCTCCCGCGGCTGGGGCTCGTCGAGGAGCAGGGCGACGCGGGCGCGGGCGTCGATCCGGAAGTGGTAGCCGCACTTGGGGCAGACCTTCAGGTTGCGGTCGAGGTCGCGGGAGTAGACGATCTCCTTGCACCCCTCGCACTTGACCCACAGCCCTTCGGGCACGTTGCTGCGCGGCCGGTCCATGCGGATCGGCTTGGGCTTTTTGGTCTTGCGGAACCAGGCCATGATGAGAGATCGGGTGAGGCGGCGCGGCGACGAGCCCGGCCGCCGCTGGCGGCGAGAGGGCCTGTCGTGCTCCTGAAATGGAAACCGGTCCCGAGCGGGACCGGCGCCACAGCCTCCGCCGGCGGTCAGGCGTCGGCGGACTGACCCTCTTCGGCTTCGAGGTCGTTCTGGATGTTGAGCCGCATGCAGGCCGCGTCATACATCTGGCGGGAGGCCTTCTTGGCGTTCTGCAGCTCGGCGAGCCGGTCCTTGACCTTCGCCAGCTCTTCCTCGATCAGGCGATCGAGCTCTTCCATCTCCTGCCGGGTCACGGCGAGCGTATTCTCGTAGAACTTTCTCTGCTGGTCGCTGAGGCTCATCGTCTCCTCTTCCTCCGAATGGCGAGGCCGTCCGGCCGGCTCAATGACGTGATCGTCGACTGGATCATAGCTTGAAAGGAATTCTCAGGCGGGTCCACATCTTGACCGGGACCCCGTCCTTCTTCGCGGGCTTGTAACGTACGGAACGAGCCGCGGCGAGGGCGGCCTCGTTCAGGCCGACCTTCTGCCTGATCGGCTCCGCCATCCTCACGTCCTGAACCTGACCGTTCTCGTCCACCAGAACCGTAACTACCACGGTTCCCTCGACCCGCAGGGTTCGGGCCATCGGAGGATACTCTGGTTTCGGAAAGCTGACAAGTTGAGGCGGGGAGACTCCGGGGCCGGCTTCCACCAGCTCGCCGGCCCTGGTGCGAGGCGCTTCGGGCTCGGGTTTTTTCTCCTGGACCTTGGGAGGGGGCTCCGGCTCCTTCTGCGCCACCGGCTCGGGCGCCGGGGCGGGCGGCGGTGCCGTTTCGACCGGGGCGGGCTGGGGAGGCGACTGCTCCGGGGCCGCGGCGGCGGGCGCCGGCACGGTCGCGGGCGGCGGCTGTCCCGCGGCCTTGGCGGCGGCCACCTGCTTCTCGAGCTCCTTGAGCTGCTGATCTCTCTTCTGCCGCAACTCGGCCTCCTTGGCGGCGAGCTGCTGGTCCATGATTGCTTTGAGATCGACGGGGTTCGCGGCCGGGGCGTTCTGCCCGGCGGGGAGAGCCGACGGGACCTGACCGGTGACGGGGTTCGCGGCCGGGTTCGCGGCAGGTACTGGCGCCGGCACCGCGGGAGTGGCCGCGCCGGCGGGCGGCGGCGGCGCGGCGCTCTTACGGTTCAGCAAGAAGAAGGTCAGGATCGCGATCACGATCAGGGCCGCGATGGCGGCGTAGAGCAGCGTACGGCTCTTGCGCCCGCCCTCCTCCCCGACCTTGACTGGGCCGACGGGGGTCACCGCCTGGAACGCCTCGGCCGGCATCTCGGGATCCGGGGCGTAAGCGGGCGGCGCCGCCGCGGCGAAGGGGGTCGCGGCGGGCGGCTCGGCCGGCCAGGGGGAAGGCGCCGGCGGCGGCGCGAGAGGCTCGGCCCGCTCCACGGTGCCGGGCTCCATCACCCGCCTTATGTAGAGGCCGAGGTCCGTCGGGCTGGTCGCCGGGGCGAGTGCCGACAGGGCCGCCTCCAGCCGCTGCTTCATCTCGCCGGCGCTTTGGAACCGGTCCTTGGGATCGATCCCCAGCGCGCGCGCCACGATCTCGTCCACCTCGCGGGGAACCGCGGGGTCCACCTGGCTCGGGCGCCGGGTATGCCCCTGGCGCACCGACTCCAGCACGGAGATCTCGCTCTCGCCGGTGAACAGGCGCTCGCCGGTGACCATCTCGAACAGCACCGCGCCGAGGGAGAAGAGGTCGGAGCGGGAGTCCACGGGGCGCCCCCAGGCCTGCTCGGGGGACATGTACTGCAGCTTCCCCTTCAGCGCGCCCATCTGCGTCTGGCTCGCCTTCGAGACCGCCTTGGCGATGCCGAAGTCGCAGAGCTTGACGTCCCCGTCGCCGGTGAGCAGGACGTTCTGCGGCGAGACGTCGCGGTGGACCAGACCCAGCTCCTGATCCTCGAAGTCCCGCTTGCGGTGGGCATAGTCGAGGGCGCTCGCCACCCGCGCCGCGATCAGCAGGGAGAGCCCGAGCGGCAGCGGCATCCCCTTGCGGCGGCCGGCGTTGAGCAGCGACCGCAGGTCCCTGCCGTCGACGTACTCCATGGCGATGTAGTAGTCGCGGCCCAGCTTGCCGAGGTCGTAGATGTGGACGATGTTCGGATGGGTGAGCTGCGCCGCGAGCTTCGCCTCGTCGATGAACATCCCCACGAACTCGGCGTTGTCCGTCATGTGGGGGAGGATGCGCTTGATCGCGACCGTCTTCTGGAACCCCTCGACGCCGCGCATCCGGGCCTTCCAGACCTCGGCCATGCCGCCGACCGCGATGCGCTCGAGCAGCGTGTACTGGCCGAAGCGCTCGCCCGGCTGGTCGCTCCCCTCGTCGGCGAAGACCGGGATCCGCTGGGTGACGGCGGGGTTCAGGGCCACCGAGGTCCCGACCGGAGCCGGCACTGGTACGGGCACGGGAGCGGGCGGTGTGAAGGCGGCCGGCGGCGCTGGCGCTGGAATCGGCGCGGGTACGGGAGCGATAAACGGGAGCGGCTCGGGCGCCCGGGGCGCGGCGGGGCGCGCGGTCGCCGTCCCCGGGGAGGTCCCGCCCCGGGTGGGCCGGGCCAGCTCCTCGAGCTCGGCGAAATCGAAATCCCCCACCGCCCGCCCCTTGCGCACGCCCGTCCCCTCCGTTATTGGGGGGGAAGAAGCGGCGGGGGTAGCCACGGGAGAAGGAGCCACGGGAGAAGGAGTCGCGGGAGGAGCGGCCGGCGGAGCCGCCGCTGCCGGGGGAACGACGATCGGGCGCGGGCCGGTCTTGGTCTTCCCCAGATCCAGGTTGGACAGCGTCCTGCTGAGCAGGGCGTCCACATTGTCGGAGGACGACGGCTCGGCGCGCCGTGGAGGCGGCGCCGGCGCGGCCGGCCGCGGCCTGGGCTCAGGCCCGAGCATCCCGGAGAGAGTCTTTTCGAGGCGGCTCTGGACGTCCTCCCCGGTGGAGGCCGCCGGCCGGGGGGTCGTGGCGGCCGGGAGCGGTGGCGGCGGCGCCACGGCCCGCGGCGGCGCGATCACCGGGCGCGGCGGCGCGTCCCCCTCCACCTCGGCCAGCACGTCGCCGAAGATGTCGTGCGAGGTGAGCTTCTGGTCCACCGGCGGCGGCGGCGCGGCGGCCGGCCGTTGAGCCAGGAGGGCCTTCCGCACGGCCAGGACCACCTGCTCGTCGGTGAAGGGCTTGGCGAGCCGGGCGTCCGCTCCGTCTGAGCCAGCCGCGCCGCCGCCGGCCTCGAGCGCCAGCACTCCGGGGCCGCCGGCGCGGCGGGAGCAGGAGAAGGTCAGCACGTCGAACCCGGGCGCGTCGGTGCCGGCCACGATCAGGTCGGGCCGCTCCCCGGCGGCCGCCTGCAGGGCCTGCTCGACCGTCGCCACCACTCGCACCCGCCATCCCTCCGCGCCCAGGGCCGCGCTGATCCGTTCCACATAGTGCGGTTCTTGCTCGACGACGAGGATGGACGGCATACCAGATTCTCCAGAAGGAAGACAGCAAGCCTTTCTAACATCCTCGCCCGCCCCAGTCAATCAAAAGGCCCTGATTTTTGAGCGATTTAACCACACGTCCGGGAATCCTGTAAAATCGCCCTCCTTCCGCGATTCTTTTGTCAGGAGCCCGCATGTCAGGTCATAGCAAGTGGAGCACGATCAAGCACAAGAAGGCGGCGACCGATGCCCGCCGGGGAAAGATGTTCAGCAAGATCCTCAAGGAGGTCACCGTCGCCGCGCGCATGGGCGGCGGCGACCCCAAGGGGAACGCGCGCCTGCGCACCGCCCTCCTCGAGGCGCGGTCCAACAGCGTCCCGGGGGACAACATCGACCGCGCCATCAAGAAGGGGACCGGCGAGCTCGAGTCCGTGGTCTATGAAGAGATCACCTACGAGGGGTACGGCCCCGGCGGCGTCGCCGTCCTGGTCGAGGCGGCGACCGACAACCGCAACCGCACCACCGCCGAGATCCGGCACGCCTTCGCCCGCAACGGCGGCAACCTCGGGGAGGCGGGCTGCGTCGCCTGGATGTTCAACCGCCGCGGCTACTTCGCGATCGACCGCGGCGCCATGGACGAGGAGAAGTTCATGGACCTCGCCCTCGAGCTGGGCGCCGACGACGTCGCCATCGAGGAGGACGTCTACGAGGTCTACACCACGCTGGAGAGCTTCGTCGCCGTCCAGGAGGAGCTCGAGCGCCGGGGCATTCCGCTGGCCGCCAGCGAGCTCGCGATGATCCCCCAGACCACCCTCGACGTGCCGCGCGACAAGGTGAGCCAGGTGCTGCGCCTGGTCGAGGCCCTCGAGGACCTGGACGACGCCCAGAAGGTCTGGGCCAATCTCAACATCGACGACAAGGTCCTCGAAGAGCAGTCCCGCTAGCGTGCTGATCCTCGGCATCGATCCGGGCAGCCTCCACACCGGCTACGGCCTGGTGGAGAAGAACGGCTCCGCGCTCAACGCCATCGATGCCGGCCGCTTCTCCTGCCCGCGTACCCTCGACCTCCCCCGGCGGCTGGCCCATCTCGCCGGCTGCCTCGGCGAGCTGGTCGACCGCCGCCGGCCGGACCTCGCCGTCCTCGAGACCCCCTTCCACGGCATGAACGCGCACTCGCTGATCGTGCTCGCCCAGGCCCGCGGCGCCCTGCTCGCCGTGCTCGCCGGCCGCGGCCTCGAGATCCGCGAGTACAGCCCCGCCGAGGTCAAGTCGGCGGTCACCGGCAACGGGCGCGCCGACAAGGAGCAGGTCGCCCGCATGGTCCGCCTGCTGCTCGCCGCGCGGGGAGAGGGCTGGGCGAGCGACGCGACGGATGCTCTCGCCCTCGCCATCTGCTGCGCCCAGCGGCTCAGGCTCGACCGCCTCGCCGAGCGCTAAGCTCTTGTGAACTCAAGGCTTGCCGTGACGAACGAGCCCTTGCTTCCATTTTTTGGGCTGTGCTACCATGAGCCTCCGTTTCCGTTGCAGTCGATCCACTGGACCGTGAATCTAATGAAGCCGTAAGCCATGGCCTTCCAAGGCTCGCTCAAAGAGCTCCCCCTACCCGACATCATCCAACTGGTTTCCGTCTCAGGGAAGACCGGGGTGTTCTCCCTGCGTCGAAACGGCGATTCGTCCGGCGAGATCTACCTGCGCGGCGGACAGATCGTCCACGCCTTCGTCGGCGACCTCCAGGGGGAGGAGGCGATGTACGAGCTGGCCATCTGGCCGGAGGGTGACTTCGTCTTCACCCCCGGCATGGAGACCGAGCTCACCACCATCCACAAGTCCAACACCAACCTCCTGATGGAGGCGGCGCGCCGGATCGACGAGTGGCAGATCCTCTCCAAGCGCATCCCCTCGACCCGGCTGGTCCCCGTCTTCACCCAGCGCGCCACCACCACCTCGGTCTCGCTGACCCCCCAGGAGTGGTCGCTGATCTGCAAGATCGACGAGCGCCGCACCATCGAGGAGGTCGCGATCGGCCTCGACATGAGCCCCTTCGAGACCTGCAAGCTCCTCTACGGCCTGATCACCTCCGGGCTGGTCGCCCTCAACGAGGACCTCAGCCGTCTGCGCACCGATCGCCTGCGCACGATGCCCCCCGAGGAGCTCGCCGCCGTGGCCGAGACCGTCCACAACCAGGCCCGCGGCCTGCTCAACGGCCACCCGCGGCAGGGGGACCTCGAAGTTCCCTTCCGCATGAGCAAGGCCGAGATGGACTCCGGACGCGCCGTCGAGGCGGTGCTCGACCTCGTCCGCGCCGAGGAAAAGATGGTCTCCGCCGCCCTCGGTCCCAACCAGAGCAAGGTCTTCCTCGACCGGGTCGCCCAGATTCTCAACCGCTGAGGAGCGGTTTGGGGTGGGGCCGGGCTAGAATGCGGCCATGACATCCCGCAGTCTCCTCGCGTTCCCTCTGCTCGTGGTGTGTCTGCTCGCCGCGATTCCGGCGGGTGCCCAGCAACCGGAGCCGTCCGTCACGCCGCCGGCCACGGTGCCGGCGCCGGCGGATCCGGCCGCGGCGAGTCCGGCTCCGTCCGCGCCCGCCGCGCCCAAGAAGGCCGCCGACTCGCCCCAGGCGGCGCCGGCTCCCGTGCCCGAGACCCCCGTCGCGCCCGAGCCGTCCGGCGGCGGCGGCATCGAAGGGGTGGAGCTCCCCGCCCGGCGCAGCGACCAGTTCCTCCCCCGCCTCGACATCTACTTCCCGGAAGGGGACCTCGACCTGCGGGTCAACCGCCTGATCAACAAGACGTTCTTCGAGGGGCAGGTCAAGTACAACTTCGTCAACGGCGACATCAGCGCCTTTCTGCGCTACCGCTATTACGGCTACCGGCGGACGACCCAGCTCACCGTGTTCGATTCCATCTCGTTCGACCGCATCGACGAGGACGTGTCCCAGGACTTCGACCGGGTGCGCGGCACCCTGCTCCTGATGGAGTGGCCGCACAACTACAACAACCGGACCTTCTTCCTGACCGAGATCGACGGGATCAGCAGCAACAAGGGGATGCGCGGCAGCAACTTCCTGGTCCGGCGGGACCAGGTCAACACTTTCGTCCGGCTGGGCTATCAGTTGGGCACGCCCGACGAGGGTCGCTCCAGCGCCATCGCCGGTGAGACCCGGGCGCGCACCGAGCGGCTGTTCTCGGCCTTCCGCGAGTTCGGCCCCGGCGATGCGACGCTGACCGCCGCCCTCACCTACGGCTTCCCCTATGGGCCCGGGGACTTCGACTACCTCAAGTTCGAGTTCGAGGCCCTGAAGCGGTTCGACGTCAGCGCGCGGACCTTCCTGGTCGGCCGGCTGCGCGGCGGCACCTTCCCCTATCTGGCCAAGGCGGCCGCGAATTCACTCCCCCCGGAGCCCGAGGGCATCGACTTCTTCGCGGTCCCCCGGTCCGAGGCGTTCAAGCTCGACGGCCGCGAGAACCTGAAGGGGGTGCGGGACCGCACCCGGGGGACAGATGAGCTTTTCACCACATGGGAGTATTTCTTTCCATGGTTTCTGGACGCCAAGCACCAGTTTTTGCGCCTGACCTGGGATAACTGGTACTGGGTCGTCTATACGGGATTCGGCACGATTGGGCTCAAGCACAATATCTATACGGATTTCAGCTCGTATTACCCCGACGCCGGCCTCGGCTTCGAGTCATCTTTCCGGCTTCGGAAATACCGGTTCTTTCTCTCCGGGATTGTGGCACAGGCTTTGAAAGGAAATGGGGGGTTGGAGGCGCGGATCTCAGTCAAGTCGTATCGCTGAGCATTGCGTTGGGCGGGTTGCCTTGGCAGAGGAGAGGACGCTTGGGGTAGCTTCGCTGCAGTCAAGAAAGTCGCGCAGGCTGCGTCGCAGCCTTCGCAAGTTTTGGCTTACAGCCGGAGGAGAACGAATGAAACTGAAATGCTTAGGGATCTTGGCGTTAGCTAGCCTCGCGCCAACCTGGGCGTCTGCGGCGGAGCAAGCCAACGCCGCCAGCGTCACGGGAGAGACAGGCTTGTTCAGCCTGTTCACGGGCGATACCTTGCCGCGCGGCGGGTGGTCGTTCGGACTTTATTACAACAACTGGGACCGTTTGGTAAACATCCCCAACGGGTTCAGCAACAATGACGACAGCCAGCTCAGCCTCGACTGGAACCGGCTGAGCGCCAGCGTCGGGTACGGCATCACCGACCGCTGGGAGCTGAGCGTCATGGTCCCCTATGACGACGTCAACTACGACCAGAACGACCTTCTGTTCGACGCCGACGACGGCAGCGGCGTGGGCAACGTCCGCGTGGGCACGAAGTTCCGCCTGACCGGCGCTCCCGGCGACGCCAGCACGCTGGCCCTCAACGGCTTCGTGACGCTGGGAACCGGCGACGAGGCCGTGGACTCCGACGACATGGGGTACGGCGTCGGTCTCGACTGGCGTCTCTCCAAGTGGGTCATCAACGTCGGCTACCAGGACCTGGGCGACTTCGATCTGCCGCTGCGGGGCACCAGCCTTTCGCTCGGCGGCTTCTCGCGCAAGGCCTTCACGGGCGGCATCGGCTACGTCGGCCGGGTGACCGACCGCTTCGACTGGATCAACGAGGTCTCCGCCACGTTCGGGTCCGGCGACGACAACTTCTACGAAGACTCGTACGACTTCACCACCGGCGGCCGCGTCTGGTTCGGCGAGGCCGAGAACTGGGCGTTCAACTTCGCCCTGCGGACCGACCTCAACCAGATCAGCTCGATCGACGAGCACTGCCCCCTGGGCGGCCTGGTCGGTCTGACCTACTTCCCCCGTCTGGTTCGTCGCGAAGCTCCGGCTCCGCCGCCGCCTCCGCCGCCTCCGCCGGTCGAGGCTCCGCCGCCGCCGCCGGTCGAGGCTCCGCCTCCGCCGCCTCCCCCGCCGCCGCCTCCTCCGGCTCCGCCGGAGCGGATGGAAGCGTCCTGCTCGTTCGTGTCGGGCAGCGCGCGGCTGGACAACATCTGCAAGGCCAAGCTCGACGAGGTCGGTCTGCGGATGAAGCAGAACACCTCCTCGACCGCGCAGGTCACCGGGTACGCCGATGGCTCGTCCGGCTCGCAGGCGAGCAACCAGCGGTCCGCGGAGCAGCGCGCTCAGGCCGTGAAGAACTACCTGGTCACGCGGCACGGGATCGACCCGAGCCGGATCACCACCCAGGGTCAGGTCACGGACAGCAGGTCGGCCACGGTCGTCCTCACCATCACCCCGTGATCGGCATCCAGTAGCCGGTAACCCCGGATGCTGGTTGAGAGGCCCCGCTTCGGCGGGGCCTTTTTTATTATTGGAGCTCTTACAACTCTTCCCGCCGCAACGACGCCACCGCTCCGAACAATCCGGCGGCGCCGCCCAGGAGGATCAGGAAGGCCACCTGCCGCGGGTTCAGGAAATCGAGGGCCAGGATGGTGGCGAAGAGCGACGATCCCCGCCCCCGCGCGTGCAGGAACTGGAAGGCCCCGAAGAGAGCGCCGCTCGCGAGCAGCCCGCCGAGCAGTCCCTGCAGCAGGCCCTCGACATAGAAGGGACCGCGGATGAAGAACTCCGTCGCTCCCACCAGGCGCATGATCCCGGTCTCCTCGCTGTGCAGATAGGCGGTCAGCCGGATGACGCTGGCGATCGTGAAGATGGCCGCTCCCAGCAGGCCGGCGACCAGCGCGATTCCCACCGCCCGCACCACCGCCACCGCCGTCTCGAGCTGGCCCAGCCACTCCCGGTCGTCGTCGATCAGCGTCACCTCCGGGCGCTGGCGCCAGCCCGCGAGCCACGCCTCGCGCCCCGGCGCGGCCGCCGTCGTCCGCGAGTCGAGCCCGATCTCGAGCGAGGCCGGCAGCGGCTCCTCCTGCCAGCCGGCCACCAGGTCCGAGAGGCTGGGGAAGACCTCCTGGAAGCGCTTCCGGGCCGCCGCCGCGCCGACCGGCTCGACCGAGCTCACCCCGGGCGCGCGCGCCGCCTCGGCGGCCAGCCGCCGCAGGTCCGCCTCCGAGGTCTCCGGCTTCAGATAGATCACCACCCGCATCTCCCCCCGCCAGCGCTCGACCGAGGCCGAGAGGTTGCCGCTCACCAGCAGGAACGCGCCGCCGATGAACAGGCTCACCGCGATCGTGAGCACCGCGAGCAGGCTCACCTTCCAACCCCGCAGCAGGTTGACCGCGGCCTCGCGAAAGAAATAGCGGAGCGCCTGGAGGATGCTCACTCGGGGCGCTCCTCGGGAGGCGCTTCGGAGGCCGGCGATTCAGAGATGTCCGGGGGCTCAAAATCCGGGATCGAGGCCTCGGCGGTCCCCGCCAGGGGATCGAGGACGGGGGGATCGGTGCCGATCAGCTCCTGGTCCTGGATCAGGCGGCCGCGATCCAGCGTCAGCACCCGCCGCCCCACCCGCTGGATGGTGTCGCGGTCGTGGGTGGCGAGGATCACCGTCGTCCCCCGCAGATTGACCTCCAGGAACAGCCGCAGGATCTCCCGCGAGAGGTCGGGGTCGAGGTTGCCGGTGGGCTCGTCCGCGATCAGGATGTCCGGCTCATTGATCAGCGCCCGGGCGATGGCGACCCGCTGCTGTTCGCCGCCGGAGAGCTCGGGCGGAAAGGCGTTCAGGCGATGGGCGAGCCCCACCCGGCGCAACGCCTGGTAGGCCATCTTCTTCTGGTCCTGGGTGTCGACCCCGAGGACCCGCGGCAGGTAGGTGACGTTCTCGAAGATCGTCTTGCGGGGGATCAGGCGGAAGTCCTGGAAGACGACGCCGATCGTCCGCCGCAGGTAGGGGATCTTGCTGCGAGGGATCGAGGAGACGTTGCGGCCGTTGACCACGATCTGCCCGGAGGAGGGGGTCTCCTCGCGGAAGATCATCCGCAGCAGCGTCGTCTTGCCGGCGCCGCTCGCGCCGGTCATGAAGACGAACTGGCCGCGCGGGATCTCGAACGTGACGTCGTCGAGGGCGGACTGCCCCCCGGGATACTGCTTGCTGACGTGGAAGAACTGGATCAAGAGGAACGCCGGAAGCCTATTCCGCCGGACCCGCGACCGGCTCCCGCTCCATCGGCACTCGATCGAGCGCCTGGCGCATGAGCTGCTGCACGATCTTCGGCTCGGCGCGGCCGCCCGACAGCTTCATGACCTGGCCCACCAGGAAGCCGGCGATCTGGACCTTGCCGGCCCGGTACTGCGCCACCTGGGCGGGGTTCTGCTCGATCACCTCGTCGATCCAGCGCTCGATCCGCGAGCTGTCGGAGACCTGGGCCAGTCCGAGCCGCTCGACCGCCGCCGCCGGATCGCCGCCGGTCGGCGCCACCGCCGCGAAGACCTCCTTGGCGGCGCTGTTCGAGATCTTCCCGGCGTCCACCATCGCCACCAGGGCGGCCAGGCGCTCGGGGGCGATCGTCCCGCCGAGCTCCACCTGGCGCTCCTTGATGTCGCGCAGCACCTCGCCCTGCACCCAGTTGGCGATCCCCTTGGGATTGGCGGGCAGCGATCGACCTGATGAAGCCATCACCGCGGCCTCGTAATAGTCGGCCAGCTCGCGCGAGGCGGTGAGCACCTGGGCGTCGGCAGCCGGCAGGCCGTACTGTGCCGCGAGCCGCGCCCGCCGCTGCCAGGGGAGCTCGGGGAGGGCGGCGCGGATTGCCTCCCTCCGCTCCGCCGTCACCACCAGCGGCGGCAGGTCCGGATCGGGGAAATAGCGGTAGTCGTGCGCCTCTTCCTTCGACCGCATCAGCCGCGTCGCGCCGGTGGCCGCGTCGAAGCTCCGGGTCTCCTGCGCCACCCGGCCGCCGGACTCGATCAATGCGATCTGGCGCTCGATCTCGTGCTCGATCGCCCGCGCGACGTTGCGGAAGGAATTGAGGTTCTTGACCTCGGCCTTGGTGCCGAGCGTGGTCTCGCCGCGGCGGCGCACCGAGACGTTGGCGTCGCAGCGCAGGCTCCCCTCCTCCATGTTGCCGTCGCTGGTCTGGGTATAGAGGAGGAGCTGATGGAGGGTCTGGAGATAGTCCTGCGCTTCGGCGGCGCTCGACATGTCCGGCCGCGAGACGATCTCGACCAGCGGCACGCCGCAGCGGTTGAAGTCCACCAGGCTCTGGCCCGGCAGCGCACCGCCGCCCGGCGCCTCGTGCAGGAGCTTGCCGGCGTCCTCCTCGAGATGGAGGCGTTCGACGCGCACCTGCTTGTCGGATTGCGCCAGCGGCACCAGCCCGTTCTCCGCCAGGGGGCGGTCGAACTGGCTGATCTGATAGCCCTTGGGGAGGTCCGGATAGAAGTAGTTCTTGCGGGCGAAGACCGAGGTCTCGCGGACCTCGAACCCCAGCGCCAGCGCCAGCCGCACCGCGAGGTCGACCGCCTGGTGGTTCGGCACCGGCAGCGTGCCCGGATAGCCGAGACAGACCGGGCAGACGAGGGTATTCGGGGCCGCCCCGAACCGGTTGGGGCAGCGGCAGAACATCTTCGTCCCGGTCAGGAGCTGGACATGGACCTCCAGCCCGATCACCGCCTCGTAGTCAGGGTGCGTCATGCGGGATCGAGTTTACCGCAGGACCCTCGATCCTCAGCGGCGGCAACCCCACGATCTCGTACGTCGCCGAGGCCACCTGGATGCCCGCCGCGTCGAAGGCGTCGAGGATCTCCCGGCTCATCTTGTCCTTGAGCTCGCGGATGCCGCGGGTCTTCGCCACGAACCGCACCGTCAGCTCGATCCAGTTGTCGGTCAGACGGAGATAGACCCGCGGATCCAGGTTCACCGGGTCGACGAAGTAGCGCCGGCGCAGCTCCTCCAGATCCTTCTTGGCGACCTCCTCCATCTTCACCGTGTGGCGCCGGACGGTCTCCAGGAGGATCTGCTCGGCCCGCTTGCGGTCGGCGGTGTATTGAATCGGCACGTGCATCTCGTCCCAGAGATAGGGGAACTCGCCGCTGTAGTTGTAGACCGGCGCCTCGAAGATCTTGTCGTTGGTCACCGTGACGATGCGCCCGGTGTACTGCCGCGATTCGACCCAGACCGACGGCTCGTCCCCCTGCTCGGCCGGCGGCTGGCCCATCTCCATGATCGTGGTGCGGACGAACCCGAGATCGATCACGTCCCCGCGCACGCCGCTCATCGCGATCCGGTCGCCGATATGGAACACCTTGCCGCGCAGGATTACGAAATAGGCGGCGATCGCCGTCACCACCCGCTGGAGCGCCACGGCGAGGCCCGCGGAGAGGAGGCCCGCGATGGTGGTCAGGCGGACGGGATTGTCGAACCAGATGGAGATCAGGCCCACCACCAGAACCAGCACCCCCAGCAGCTTGGTGGTCTGCTGGGTCCAGAACTGCACTTTTCGGTTGCGCCGCTGATGGAAGACGGCCCCCGCGAGCGCCTGCAGCCCGCGGCTGATCAGCAGCGACAGCGCGACGAAGACCAGGGTCAGCAGGAGCTTGCGTCCGTTCTCCGCCGTCAGTCCGACCAGCTTCACGCCGAGGATGTCGAAAGTCATTGTGAGCCCCCAACGGTGCCCGAGCACCTCCGGGAGGACTCTCTGCAAAACTCATCCCGCGCCGCCGGTCCGGGGGAATCGACTACGACTTACCGGCCGGTTTCGCCGTCTCCCCCGGGATCAGGCCGTTCTTCCGCACCACCGGTCCGATCTGGTACCCCGACTCCAGGATCTGGCGGTAGAGCCAGCGGTAGTGGTCGGCCATCCAGAACTGGAAGACCTGGAAGGCGCGCTGCTCGCCCAGCAGCTCCTTGTCCGCCCGGTACTCCAGGTAGTTCACGATCAGATGGGTATAGCCCGAATCCTCGGAATCGGCCCCGTCTGGGTAGCCCACCGGCAGCTTGTGGAACTCGGCGTGGAGCTCCTTCTTGGCGGCCTCGGCCTTCTCGGGGTTCTGGGTCAGGAAGTGATGCAGGTTCTCGTGCAGGAACGTCGAGAGCAGCAGGTCGTCGTCCTTGAGATGGCGGACGCTCAGGGTGAGGACGGGATGGCTGTGCGGGATCGTCTCCGGCGAGCTGTCGACGATCACCGTGCGGGTGAAGATCCACTTGCCGGCGTCATAGGTCTTGAGGAGCCGCAGGAGCTGGTCCCGCGTCCGCGTTTCGGCGGCGTCGCCATGTTGCAGCTTGATTTCGACCGGAGCGGGTTGCGCCGGCGCGGCGAGCGCCGGAACGGTGCCGGGAAACAGGAAGATCCACAGCATGGGGAGGGCTTTCATCGCCTGTCGATTGTAGGGCAGGACTACAATCCCCGCCATGCGCAAGCTCCTTCCGTTCCTTTTCTCCCTCGCCGCCTGCCGGCCCGACGTCCCCAACCTGGACTCGCCCGGCAAGACGATCGTCTGCCTCGGCGATTCGATCACCGCCGGCGTGGGATCGGGAGCGGGAGAGGCCTATCCGGATCTGCTCGCCGCGCGGCTCGGGACCGAAGTGATCAACGAGGGGGAATCCGGCGACACTGCGGCGCAGGGCCTTGCCCGCATGGATCAGGTGCTCGCGGACGATCCCTGGATGGTGATCGTCGAGCTGGGCGGCAACGACATCCTCCGGCAGGTGCCACCCGAAGAGACCGAGCGCTCCCTGCAGCAGATCCTGGACCGGCTCCTCTCCGCCCGGGTGGTCCCCATCCTGGTCGAGATGGATGCCCCCCTCGGCGGCCGCTACAAGGAGATCTACGAGCGGCTGGGCGACGAGTACCACGTTCCCGTCGTCGAGGACGCCATTTCGAAGATCCTCGGCGACCGCTCCCTCAAGAGCGACACGGTGCATCCCAACGCGGAAGGTCAGAAGGTGCTGGCGGACGCCATCGCCGGCGAGATCGCGCCGATCTTGAAAGCGCGGAGCGCGAGACGCTGAATTGCTGAATATCGCCGTATTTCCGAGCTGAAGGCCCGGGCTCCTTTAGCCCAGGGCATCGCCCTGGGTCAGAGGGCTACGCGAGGAAGCGGTTTTGAAGAATGCCAACACAATGACGGCTAGAATCCCTCGCATGCCGCCCCCCGCCGCCCCTCCGCAGACCACGCCCCTCCTCCAGGGCCCCACCCTCCAGGCCGGCACCTGGGTCTGGAAGGCCCGCCATGGCGACGTCGAGGTCCGGTTCACCGGACGCGGGCCGGCGGGGGAGCGCGAGGAGGTGCTGCGGCGGGTGGAGCCGGAGGCGCCTCCGATGGCCTGGGCGAAGCAGATCCACTCCGCGATCGCGCTGCCGGCCCGGCCGGGGTTTTGCGGCGAGGGGGATGCCCTTTATACTGAGGAGACGGGGCTCGTCCTCTCCATCATGACCGCCGATTGCGTGCCTGTCCTGGTCGCGGGGCCCGAGGGGCTCGCGACCATTCATGCCGGGTGGCGGGGGATCGTGGGGGGTATCATCCCCGCCGCTCTGGAAAAGATGAAGGGGAGGCCGGAGGAGTGGACCGCCTGGGTGGGGCCGGCGATCGGGGTCTGCTGCTACGAGGTGGGGGATGACGTGGCGGGGCAGATCGTCGACGCGAGCGGGCCCGGGATCGCGGTCCCAGGACCGGCCGGAAAGCCCCATCTGGATCTGCCCGGGGCCGCCCGCCTGCAACTCGCGCGGGCCGGCGTGGGCGATATCGTCGTCCTGACCCGGTGCACGCGTTGCGACGAAGAGACGCTCTGGAGTTACCGCCGGGAAGGGAAGCGCGCGGGAAGGGATCTGGGGTTCATCTGGAGGCGGCCGGGCGGCTGACCCCGAAATCGGGGGGAGCGGACCCGATCTCCCGGTTTCGCGACCCGCGGTTTCAAGAGTGCGACCCGGGGGTCCACAACCCCGACCCACGGGTCCAACTCCGCGACCCGCGGGTCCACAACTCCGACCCACGGGCCCGACACCGCGACCCACGGGTCCGACTCCGCGACCCGCGGGTCCAGCTCTTCGCTCCGTGGGTCCGAGACGGCGACCCCTGGGTCTACAACTCCGACCCCCGGGTCCAACTCTTCGGACCGTGGGTCCGACGGCGCAATTCCCGGGTCCGGAGCTCCGGACCGCGGGTCCAACTCTTCCATTCTTGTCAGATTGTCCGGCGCGAGACTGCCGCCCCTTCTGGGCTGAACCCTCACTCCCCCAACCCCCTCTCTCCCAGCCTCCCCCCGACCGCCGGGAGAGAGGGGCTAAAACATTCTTCGACTAACTGCTCCCTCTTCTCCCGGCGGATGGGGGGGAGGCCGGGAGAAGAGGGCCGGGGTGATGAGGGCCAACGGAACGGGAACACCGAACCTGGGCAAAGTAGAATGAACCCGGACTGTCCGAGTTTGCCCAGATCTTGCAATCCCGACACTCCGAAGATTGTCCTTCGCCCAGGGACGGGAGGAGTGTTGTGGAGAACGCGATTGCCGACGACCTGGCCGCCGTAGCCCAGATCGACGCCGTGCCGACGATCCTCGACGTCGTGTGCCGCACGACGGGTATGGGCTTCGCCGCGGTGGCGCGAGGATCGCTGGATCGCCTGCGCGGTGCCGGGCGGCGAGCTCCAGTTGAAGACCACCATCTGCGACGAGATCCGCGACAGCGGCCAGCCGGTGATCATCGACCACGTTGCGGAGGACGAGAATTTCTGCGGCCACCCCACGCCGGCGATGTACGGCTTTCAGAGCTACATCTCCTTTCCCATCTACCGCCCGGATGGCCGGTTCTTCGGCACCTTGTGCGCCATCGACCCCAGGCCCGCGTGCCTGAAAACGCCCGAGACGGATGCCGCCGCGGGGGGAGTGAACAGTGCCGATGAGTGGAGGCTTCACTCGAAGTATTCACGGTGCCGTGCCGAGCTTCGCCTCAATCTTTTCGCACACGGGGCCTGGAAATATGGCGTAAATGCCAGCCTTGTCACTTCGGATCGCTCGCTCGGAAACGAAGTCTGTTACCTCGAAACGGTTACGCTCTATCGCGGCAACGCGCACAGCTCCTCGGTCATCGAGAGATTTCCCACCATCCAGGCGTACCCAGACGTAGAACTTCGGATACGAAACCCCCGATTGGGTTGGCCCGTCGCGCAGCAACTCGACGTCTATGGGCACGGCTTTCTGCTTTCGAGCTCTGGCGAAATAGTCACCCAGATCGCGCAGCAGGATTCGATTGAAATCACCCGGTGCGGGTACGTTTGCCTCAATGTGCGAGCTCTGTACGTCTTTCGGGGTCTGCTCCGCCCCGGACTGGACCGTGAGCAGGAGCGAAATCATTAGCGAAACAAGCATGACGACTCCTGCAGGGGAGCGTGGACATGTTTCATTGACCGGCAGGTGGTTGCCACAATTCGACCTTGTTTCCCTCAGGATCGATGACCCAGGCAAATTTGCCGTACTCAGAGTCATCGATCTTGTCGAGGACGTTGCAGCCTTCCGCTTTGAGCGCCGCGACCAGAGCGTGAAGGTCTTCAACGCGGTAGTTGACCATGAACGAGGCTTTGCTCGGAGCAAACTGGTCGCCTGCCTCAGGAAAAACGGACCAGGCGGTCGTTCCGCCTGTGGGCTTGCCCTCCGAGTCGACCCAGTCGAACGCGGCACCGCCCCACACCTGGACATCGATGCCGAGATGATGCTTGTACCAAGCCTGCAACGCAGGTGCGTCCTTTGCCTTGAAGAAAATGCCGCCGATGCCAGTGACTCGCTTCATATGAACCTCCGATGTGTGGTGTTTAGGGGGTGGCGTTTGCCCTGCGGCCTAACGGTCCTCGGCCTCAGCGACGGGAACCGTGCGTAGCGCGGTTTCCGTCCGCTGCACGCCGCTGGTTACACGGTGCCTCCACCACGGTTGCTCCAGGGTTTCTCGGGAGTCCTGGAATAGAATGCCGCTACGACGCCGAGTGGGAAGGTCACGACCTGCGACAGCGTGTGCGCCCAACTGTACAGCCAGAGACCGAAGGGTACCTCCGTTAAGCGTCCATGGTCGCCAACGAAGTAGTGATGACCATGAGAGGCACCCAATGGAGCCGTGCCGCCGATCAAAAGCCCGATCAGCGCGAATAAAAGGAAGTTCCCCATGCAGATGCCCCTGATTAGAAGCCAACGGCGCCGATGGTCAAGCTCCTCAATTCGAGATTTCTTAAAACGTTGTCTCATGGGTCTCTCTAGGACGTGTACCGTGAGGCCAATCAGCGGCCGGCCGCACGACTAAATCATAACGCTCGCGGCCGGTCCGCTGCATCGGCGGGTTATCCCGCCACCGCGCCGCCAAAGCAGATGATATAGCCGTCGGGGTCTTCGACGTAGAAGTCCTTGGTGCCCCACTCCGTCGCCGCCAGCGGCTTGATGATCTTAGCGCCGTTGGCGACGCACTGCTGGTAGAACGCCTCGATGCCCTCGACGCCTGCCGACGCGTCCAGATGCTCGTTGTCTCGGCGGTGCTTCCGCTCCGCTGGATTTCTTTGGCGCTTCCTTCAGGTGCAACTCCAGGCCGTCGAGCTGACCGATGGCATAGAACCCGTCCCACGGCTGGTCGAACGTGAAGCCGAGCGCCTCGCGGTAATAGGCGATCGCCCGTCCCAGATCATCCACGAGGAATTGCGGCGCCAGCGACGTCACACGCGGTTTCGCGATCCGTGTCATGCGGCTCTCCTTGGCGAGATAACGCCCTTTGAAGGTGAGCGAGCGGGAACCGCGGTGTTTGCGGTTTTCGTCCGCTCGACCTCTGGGGTTGGCCACACTACCGATACGTTGCGGATATTGTACGGCCCGCATGCAAGAGGCTATGGACGGCACGCACGAAGCGCTGTCGCGGGCCGGGTCAGCTGTAGCGGATGGTTTGGCCGCGGCTCTTGCTCGGACAAGAACTAGTTGAGACCCTGCCTCTAAAGCGTGTAACATGGCCCTGTGAGTTCAGCGTAGCCTGGATGGTAGTCGAGCTTCGGGAGCCTCATTGAAGCAGGCATCCACATCAGCATGTGCCGGAACAATGCAGCCAAGCATCCTGCCTCAACGGGAGTGTACGCCCACCGGTGGTCCGGCGGGGTATTGGTTACCTGCATCGTCGGCCAGCCTCCGAGCCTGATGACAAAACCCTTCCCGAGAATCGCTACGAAGTCTACCATATCCTTCTCTGCAATGTTTTTCTCTTTCATAATCTCGGGCATCCACTTTGCTACTGTCTCGATCTCTGCGGGTCCGGAGAACGCGACAACGTAGGATATCGGATACGGGAGGATAGCGGTGAGCGGCCCCTTCGTTGAAGGGACCGAGATCTCCATGTAGACGTAAGCGAGGGCCTTATGCTCTTTCTGGGCTTCACAGGCCTTTGCCAACTCCGCCTTGGTCAGATTGGACTTGCACTCAATCGTTGCAACCGCCCCCTCGATCAAAAATCCCGTGTCAGTGCGTGAGTATGCGAGCTTTGGGAAGTCTCGTCGGTATAGAACGATATCGACTTGGCCTCGATATGCTTTCTGTCCTGGGCTTGGAACTGAGTGCGCCGAGATCAGTTCTCCTTGACCGACTTCAAGCATCGATGGCAGGTGTGCCTCAAGGAAGTCCCTGACAAACCACTCCCGTGGGCCACCCCTGAGATTAGGATGTCCGGTGTTGGTGGCAATCGCGCTCTGGGCCAGGAGAACGGCCTCAAGTGCGTTCAAGTGCGCATTGATCATCGTCAGTATCCAAAATGTAGACACGCTGTTGCGCGGCCAACGTGACGCGCTTCACCGGCGGACGGCGAAGCCGGCCATCCCAGCCCCTCTAAGAACCGTACGTGCGAGTTTCCCCGCATACGGCTCAAGCACCTCAAGGCCGATCCTTGATCGAACCCGGTTGTCCCTTCACGGGACAACCTTCGCGATACTAACATGGTAGGCACCAGGCTCTGGGCACGCCAGAGGAGGGGCTGCACCGGCGGGTGGTCGAACCACCTCCATCTCTCTGTGCTCTTGCCGTTTAAGGTGTTCTCCATACGTTCTCGCGAAAAAGCACCCGTCGGACGTGGGCTCACTTTCGTGCCGGGTGACGTTGAAACCCGTATCCGCTCCATTACAGAGCGGCCTTCGCTTTTCCGACATCCCAAGCCCGCACCTTGTGGACATGTCGTTGGCGCTTCACGCGTGAACGTCTCATCGAGACAAAGCTCACCGCCGGGCGAGAAAGGTGTGGGGTAGGACTACGCCTTGCGTACTGGGTAGCGCAGGTGTGTAACGCCAACGCCCGGGATCACCGTCGGGTTGCCAAGGACGGCTGGCGTGCCGGCGAGGTGGTCAAAGAGTCGAACTCCGGAGCCAAGAAGAACCGCCGCGATGTCGACGCTGATTTCGTCGAGGAGGCCAGCATTCAGGAGTTGCTGGATAGTGTCAGCGCCGTGGACCCCAACGGACTTCCCGGCGGCGGCGGCTTTGGCTTGGTTCACGGCGCTTTCGATGCCGTCGGTCACGAATTGGACCGTCGAGTCGGGTCGCGGCCATCCGGCGGGGACGTGGTGGGTAAGTACGAATGCCGGTCCCCAGGCGTGATTTCCGCCCCAGCCGTGGGCGACCTCGAAAGTGCGTCGACCGGTGAGCACGGCACCAAGTCCGGACGTGAGACCGCGAATATGCTCGGCGCTCGGCCCGGACACCTTGAACGTCATGGGGTCCGACCCTCCGGTGTCGATTTCGACGTCCCCCGAGGTGAAGTACCAGTCGAAAACTTCGGCCACGCCATCGTTGAGGTCGGCGACGTAGCCGTCGAGCGACATGGACATGATTGCGACAACCTTCGACATTGCGATGTTCCTTTCGAGGAGTGGTGACTGCGTTCAGGGGATCGCGCGCTGTCCTCCCGGAGGGTCCGCCCAACGGGGATGGCCCTCAGCGGCGGCGGCAGTCGCTCTGCTCGAACGGTCTTATCACTGGCAGTTGCCGCCATAGGCCTCCTTATACCCACGATCGAAACAGGTAATGAATCCGTCTACAAAGCTCAAGTTTGGCGGCCAAGAGATTTCGACCACCTTTCCGTGTGCATCTCGCGGATCAAAGTCTTTAGGGCGCGGCAGGCGCGCCAGTGCTTCTCGCGCTGCCAATAATGCAGGCTTGTCATGCTTCAAAAAGGCGATGGAAGCATCCACGTACAAATTCCACCCGAATGCGTCGTCTGCTTTACGCGACTTTTCAAACAATCGAATGGCCTCGTCGGTTGAACCTGCAGTCGCCCGTAACTGCCCTTCGTGCCAGTAAAGGATAGTCGATACTAACCCTCGAGCTTCCCTATATTCACGGATTAAGTCAGCGGCAACCTCGGTACAGACCTCGTGCTGCGCTACAGCGCGCCAGCCTCCATTCATGTCCTGGTCAAAGGAGTACTCGTCTAAGGCCAGGAGTTTGGCTCGATCAAAAATACACATAAACGCACCCGGCTCTATTGTCGAACTTCCTAGTCCAGGCGACGCCCATGCGCCTAGGCACAAGGAACCAACGAATAGCAACGGAATCAACTTACCTGGGTGGAGAGCCGTGTTCATTTCTGTTCTACCTCTCTACGCGGCGCGATTTGCATGAGTCGTTAGCCCTTATCTACCGAGCTGATGATACCGCGAGATTTATGCTCTGTGCACAGGGATCGTGCTAGGGCTCCGCCCATTCGCCGCCGGAGAATCACCTTGAGGCGCCTGCGATCCACCTCGTTCATTGCCAAACCCGGTTTAACCTCTACCAACGCCTCGGGCCTGAAGGGTATCTGTTGACCAGCTCCACGCTCGAAAAGGGCACGAAACTCATCCTCACTCTCGTATTTGTCGAGCTTCGTGTACAGACGCTTGCGGACCTGTACTTCCGTTGTGTCGGTGAAAACATTTGCTGGCTCGAGCACGTCGACATAGTTGACCGGTTTAACCTTCCTGAAGAAGTCCACATCCTTGAGCGGGTCTAGTTCCAGACATACCCCTCGACCCTCGGAGGCATAACTCCGCCATTGGGTTGGGATATCTCCATCGGTGGAGAAGCAGATCACGCCGTATTGGTCTGCGCTTCCCTGAAGCGCATTGACCACGTCAAGATTGAAATCCGGCTTCATGAGGTTCTTATGGTACTGGCGGAGGTATGAATCGGATTCGGATTCGGACCAATCCGAATGCTGCTGCGTAACCTCTTGACCATAGCTGCTCCGCTTGAACTCGTCGAGCGTGCAGAGGGTATTTACAGCCACGCGGCAGTCTTCGGGATCCATCTTCTGCAGGATTCCAGGTGGCGCTCCGTACATAGTAGAATTCAGCAGTATCTGCTCAAGGTAATCCCAATCCTTCTCACCAGCAAGCGGCCTGTAGCGGTATAGCCGCTCCGGCATCTTGAACTCGGAACCGGTCCAAATTTTAGGCATGGTTCAATCAGTGCGTGGGAATGAGCCTGTTTTGATCCCAGCTGCTCGCCGCGTCGGCCAACCTCGTATTCAACCCGCCGTCCAGGTTTCCATATTGACGTTCCTGATAGCCTGGTCAGAAATGGGAACGTGGCTATCCCGCAATTAGTTCTGGATCCCTTTAGCTTCCCTCAAGAGTAGGGGCGGCTGGCGTCGGCGTCAAGCGAAGGGGGTTGTCGTGTAAGACTCAGGCAGAAAGTATCCCTAAGTTATTGAAAGGATCTTCGGATCGTCCGCGGCACATCGCGCGGAACGGCGGGTCAGGCCATGTATCCAAGCAGCTTCTCGGGGTCGACTGGTTTCACCCAGTGGACGTCGAAGCCCGCCGCCAGGGCCCGCTTACGGTCTTCTTCCTGCCCGTAGCCGGTGACGGCGATGAGGCGGACGTCGGCGGTCTCCGGGTCCTGCCACAGGGCGCTGGCCACCTGGAAGCCGTCCATCCCGGGAAGTCCGATGTCGCAGAGCACGATGTCCGGCCGCACGGATTTCGCGGCTTCCAGGCCTTCGGGTCCGTTGTAGGCCAGCGTGACTCCGAAGCCGCAGAGCTCGAGGAACAGCCCCAGGCTTTCGGCCGCATCCCGGTTGTCTTCCACCACCAGGACTCGCCGGGGCTCTTTGCCGGGCGAGCCGGATTCCGTGACCGGCTCCGGCTCCGGCAGCTCTTCGCAGGGGAGCCGGAGGGTGAACTCCGCCCCTTTCCCGGGGCCGTCGCTCGTCGCCTCCAGCGAGTCGCCATGCAGCTCCAGCAATTCCCGGGCGACCGACAGCCCCAGCCCGAGCCCGCCCTGGCTGCGGTCCAGCGGCTGGTGTCCCTGGGCGAAGGTCTCGAAGATGTGCGGGAGCACCTCCGGCTCGATGCCGACGCCGGTGCGCAGGGTGACGACGGCCTGCCAGGACGCGCCGTCCGTCGCCAGCCGCACGGCCACCCGGCCGCCCGCCGGAGTGAATTTCCCGGCGTTGTCGAGGATGTTGCCCAGAACCTGGGCCAGCCGCACGGGGTCCCCCTGGATCCAGAGCGGTGCCGGCGGCAGATCGAGATCGAGCGCGACGCCGACGGCCTCCAGGAGCCCCCGGCGGTCCTCGGCGCTCTCGCGGACGAGCCGCGCGAGATCGATCCGCTCGCGCTGGAGTGTGACCTGGCCCTTGCTGATCCGCGCCATGTCGAGCAGGCCGTCGACGATCCGGGTCAGGAGCTGGGTCTGGCGCTCGACCAGATCGCGGGTGCGGTCCCGCTTGCCCCGTCTCTTCAGATGGGCCGCTTGCCTTGGGGATGAAAACGGCGGATCGAGCCCCTGAAGGGTACGGCGAAACACGTACCCGCGGGGTTTGTATGGGCCAGGCGGGAGATCTCTGGCCAGAGTCTCAGCAGCCGAGAGGCTATCTCCGGGCCGCGGACGACGTCGTCCTTCGACCATGCCTCAAGCAGGAAGAACGCTGTCAGCTTCGCCTTGCGGAAGATGAGCTGCCGATGTGGGTTTCTTACGATGTCGAGGTCGCAGGTGATGACCACGGCCTGCTCATTGGTAAGGCGCGGAATCCATACTTCGTCCGGGTCCGCCTGCCACCCCAAGTCCTTCAAACACGTTACCTCATCGCCATGAACCAATAATCCAAGTGCACGAGCAAGGTTGGGCGAAAGGTTGTGGTCAAAGATGAACCTCTTCACGCGGCCATGAGGCTGCGCTCGAATTCAAGCGCGTCGGAAACCGAGGACTCGCTGATCTCAAACCAACTTGCGACAGCCTTGACGTCGCCTTCGGTGCGAAACGAGCTGGCCAGGATATTGGTCTGAACGCCCTCAGGAACAATCGGGCGGCCAAAGCTGCGCTTGGGGTCGACGATCACACGCCTGTTCTTGCCGAGAGGCCACCAGCGGATCAGCTCATCGAATTCCGAATACTCAAGGGCATCGTAGAGGTAGTCCAGCACATAGCTCAGCAGGTACTGGCCAGTCCTCAGGTCAAATACATGACCCCTCTCGGCGGGATCTTCGATGACTTCGGCAAAGACCTTCTTGCCGTCAGTCTTGAATTTTACCGACGACAGCGGAAAAGTTTTGTCCAGCAGCTCGGTGGCGAGCCCTATGGTCTTCCGGATGGTTTGCAGGCTGATGCCCCGTTGCCGGAACCGGTAGACAAACTGGATTTCGATGAGATCCCTGAAAGTGAGGGCCCGAGCATCGTCAATCTCAGGCAATTGCGGTGCCCACAGCGGATCCGTCCGATGGACCTGCCCCTTGACGACGTACTTGTACCCCCAAAGCCACCGCCTGATGTAACTGGCGGGGACGCGACTGATTCTTGCCGCTTCGGGGATGCTGTAGACCCCGATTCCCAGGAAGCTCAGATCCGTCATAGACCTCCTATACGACCTGACTTTATTAGCAACAGGGTAAGCCGAGGCTCCTTACAGCCCGATCATTGTGGCACAAACTGAGCGTAAGCAAAAGGCTACGCGGCTGAACCTAATCGGCTTTGGCCCGCGCCCGCACTCCTCGCGGGTCGCGGCCGAAGGCGCGGAGCTGGCCGCAGGCGGCGCTGACGTCGTCGCCGCGGCGGCGGCGGATGGTGGCGATCAGGCCGCGCTGGCGCAGGCGCTCCTTGAAGGCCTCGATGCGCTCATCGCTCGGCGGCACCATGCGGTCGCCGAGCACGGCGTCCGGGTTGACCGGGATCAGGTTCACCTTGGCGCGCAGGCTGGAGAGCAGGCGGACGAGCTGGTCGGCGTCGCGGACGGAGTCGTTGACGTCCCGGATCAGGATGTACTCGATGGTAAGCCGGCGCCCTTTCTCCAGCGGGAAGCGCTCAAGGGCGGGCATCAACTCGGCCAAGGGGTAGGTGCGGTTGATCGGCATGATCTGGCCGCGGCGCTCCTCGTCCGGCGCGTGGAGAGAGATCGCCAGGTTCGGCCGGCGCTCCCAGCGGGCCATCTCCTCCAGGCCGGGGAGGATGCCTACGGTCGAGACGGTGATGCGGTGCGGCGAGATCCACTCGGTCAGGATGTCGAGCGCGGCTTTGACGTTCTCGACGTTGAGCAGCGGCTCGCCCATGCCCATGAAGACGAGGTTCAGCCCCTCCATCGGCAGGTCGCGGTCGGCGCGGATGGCCAGCACCTGGCCGACGATCTCCCCGGCGGTGAGATTCCGCCCCGCGCCCCAGTAGCCGGTGACGCAGAAGGAGCAGGCGAGGGCGCAGCCGGCCTGGCTCGAGATGCAGAAGGTGCGGCGGTGGCGTTCCGGGATGTCGACCGCCTCGATGGTGGCGCCGTCGCGCAGCCGGAAGAGGTATTTGCCGGTGCCGTCCTCGGAGAGGTGGCGCGAGGTGATCTCGGGGAGGCCGACGCGGAACTGTTCGGAGAGCCGGTCGCGCAGCTCTTTCGGCAGCTCGGTGATCTCGGAGAAATCGCCGATCGCCCGCTCGTAGAGCGCCTGATAGATCTGCTTGGCGCGGAACGGGCGGTCGGTGACCGGTGCGATCGTCGCGGCCAGGCGCTCGCGCGAGAGCCCGAGCAGATCGGGGCGCGCGTCGGTGTCTGTCTTTTCAATCATGAGTGCGCTCCTGGTCCGGAGCGGGGACACCGGAAGGGGGAGGAGGTTAGCTGACCCGGCGGCGGCGCAGCCGTCGCGTGGGATCGATGCCGATCGACTTCAGGAAGTTCAGGTCCCGGCCGTCGATCTGGAAAGCGGGCTCGCCCGAGGTAGGCCAGCGCGGCCCGGTCAGGGAGAGCGCCTCGGCGTCCTCGACCTCGCGCTTGCAGTCCACCAGGAGGTAGAGCGAGTAGCCCTCCTCACGGATCTTGCGCAGCGTGCGGTTGATCTCCGACGACTCCGAGATGGCCTCGGAGAGGGCTCGCCGCAGATCGCGCAGCATCGTATGGAGCTTGTCGTCCAGCTTGAAGTCCCTCCGGCTCTGCAGGACGGAGCCGAGGCGATTATCGCCTCCGTCCTACAGGGTGTCAAACCATTCCTTCGCCTGCAACAGATGGTGGCAACCCCCCATTCCCCCGGCATTTCGCGCGCGCTTCGGCATGGTACCCTTGCGGTTTCCTGTCGGGTGGACAGCAGGTCGGGAGCCGCCTTTAGAAGAGTCGCTGAGGAGGAGTAGCTGATGACCCAGCCGATCGAGTCCGGGCCGGGGCAGCCGGGGGCATGGTGTTCCCTGTCGCCCCCCCCGCGCGAGATCCAGCCGCTGGCGGGGGACGTGTCCCCGCGCCGCTATTTCCGCGCCGTGCTCGCCGACGGCACCACCGCGATCCTCGCCAATTATCCCGAGGAGATCCGCGAGGTCTGCGTGCGGTTCCTGCGCACGACGGAGATTCTGCTCGCGGCGGGCGTGCGGGTGCCGCGCGTGCTGGCGGGAGACTGCGGTGAGGGGTGGATGCTGGTCGAGGATCTCGGTCCCCGCACGCTGGGCGAGTGGGGGCGCGGTCGCCCGTGGAGCGAGCTGGCCGGCTGGTTCGAGCACGCGCGCGGGCTCAGCGAGCGCATCTCGCGCCTGCCCGCGGAGGGCCTCGCGGAGCTCAACCCGATCCTCGGCCGGGAGCTGCTCGCCAGGGAGCTCGGCCAGACGTGGGACCTCTTCCTGGAGCCCCAGGGGCTGGTGAGCGATCCCGCCCTGGGGGCGGATCTCCGCGCCGCGCTCGATATGCTCTGCGAGACGCTCGGGGCCGAGCCGCCGGTGCCGTGCCACCGCGACTTCATGGTGCGCAACCTGATGCCGCTGGCGGACGGCAGCCTGGTGGTGCTGGATCACCAGGATCTGCGCCTGGGCCCGCCGTTCTACGATCTGGCCTCGCTGCTCAACGACACGCTCTTCCCGCCGCCGGACGCGGAGGAGGCGCTGCTCGCGGCGGCCGCGCCCCTGCCCGCCGACCGCGTCCGCTACCATCGGGCCGCGGCCCAGCGGAGCCTGAAGGCGGTGGGGACCTACGCCAAGTTCGCCCGCATGGGGGCGGACCGGCACCTGCCGCTGATCGCTCCGACCCTGGCCCAGTTCGTGAAGCACTTTTCAAGGATCCCGGAAGGCGAGCTTCTCGCGGCGCGCCTGGGGGCGTCCTGGAGTCCTGCCCTGGAGACTCCGGGACACTATGGATCTGCTACACTGGCTTCGCCATAGAGGCGGCCTTGAGGGGCGTAGAAGCAACGCCCCGGGAGAATGTTATGCCTTCCCTCGGTGTACCTGAGCTCGCGATCATCTTCCTGATCATCATCGTTCTCTTCGGAGCCAGCAAGATCCCCCAGATCGGCAAGGGGCTCGGCGAGGGGATCCGCAACTTCAAGAAGGGGATCAAGGAGGCCGGCGAGGACGAGCCGACTCGAATCCCTGAGAAGACCGGCCCCAATCCGTAGTTTTCCTCGGATTCGATGAGATTCAGTGCCGGGGTGACACCGGCGCGTGCCGATCTGGCGCCAAAGCGGCTCGGACATCGATAGTCCGGGCCAGGAGGGAACGAAAAAGCCGGCTGACGCCGGCTTATCGCGTTATTTGCGACTGGATGCGCCAGACCTGAGCCGGCTTCAGCCGGTTTTTTGCTTTGTTGCGGGCTGCTTTTTTGTTGTGGACTGGCGCGCTCGCCTCCTGGGCAGAGGCGTAGTCGACCTTCGCTACCGACGTCCGCGACCGGGAGGCCTGCCGGGACCCTTGTCGATCGGCCCTGCGGTTGTACTCGGCGTAATGAGCGAGCACCTCCCGGACGAAGCCGCGCGTCTCGGCGAAGGGAGGAACCCCCTTGTAGCGCTGCACCGCTCCGGGGCCCGCGTTGTAAGCGGCGAGCGTCCGCTCGAGATCCCCCTTGTAGTCCTTGATCAGACCGCTCACGTAGCGGCTGCCCACCTCCACGTTGACGCGGGGATCCAGGAGGTCCCCCTTCACGCCGTAGTCGGCGGCCAGCTCGGGGATGACCTGCATGAGGCCGAGCGCTCCCTGGGAGGAGACGGCACGGGGGGTGAAGCCGGATTCGACGGCGATGATGGCGGCGAGCAGCAGGCCGTCCACTTGGTGGCGCTCGGCCGCGAGGACGATGTCCTTGCCATAGGGCATCCGGCGCAGGAGACGCCGCCGCGATTCCGGACTGGCGCCGGGATCGAGCAGGGAGAGCTGCCGCGGCTCCAGGGACGGGTTGACGGCGCCCTCGAGGTCGCCGGCCCGGAAGGCGTGGAACTGGCCGTCGGACGTGCCGGCGCCGTTGACGAGGAAACGCGCGATGTCCTGCGTCTCGGCGGGCGGCGGCATCAGATAGGGGTCGGTGGGCGCGGTATCGGAGGGAGTGGATTCGAAGATGAACGCCAGGAACAGGACCGCTGCCATCAGGGTCAGCGGGGTTCGTAATCGACGGGGTAATCGCTTCATGGGCCGGCTTTTCCTCTTTGCTCTCTGCGGACCCGTCCCCTCCGGAGAGGCGACAGGCTCACGGCCGCATGCTGGTCAACAGAAAAAGCGCACACCCCGGCCAGGGGGCCAGGGTAGCACCAGACACGTATGACGGGAATTTAGAGTTGCGAGATCGGTGCCAGCGCGGGTCTGGAGCTCAGGAGGTCGGCAGGTCGGAGGCGGCCGGGCCGTTCGCGGACCGCGCCTTGCGGCGGGGCTGCCGGCGGCCGGTCAGGTCGTAGTCCTCGACCCCGATGCCGAGGTCGGAGACCTTGTTGCGCAGGGTGTTGCGATGCACGCCGAGCGAGCGGGCGGAGCGGCAGAAGTTGCCCCGGTTGGATTTCAACGAGGCCACGATGAACTGCCGTTCAAACTCCCGGCGCGCCTGCTCCAGAGTCAGGCCCCGGTGAACGAGCTCATCGACAATCTGGTACAAGCGCCCATTGAGATTCTGATCGGCCAAGAGCGTTTTTCCCTCAAAAGCGGAAGCTGGCAGCTTACCACAGGCGCTCGCCTTCCAAGCGCCTGTGGCGAGCTCCGCGACTACTTTGGATCGAGCCGGTCGCCGAGCTTGATCGGGTACCGCGACTCGATGATCTTCGCGACCGAGAACCGCTTGTGGACCGAGAGGACGGCGAGCTCGCCCATGACGATCGGCGGCAGACCGGGCCGGTTCTCGCGGTAGATGGTGAAGACGTCGCCGGGCGTGGTGTCCTCCTCGCCGACGTCGATGTGGACGACGGCGTCGGCGCCCAGGGCGAGGATGTCGTCCCGCGAGTAGATGATCGCGGGAGCGTGGGCGAGCTTCTCCGCCGCCGCCGGGAAGTTGACCGGCCGCAAGGGGGTGCTGCGGCCGAGCGGCACCGGCTCGGGCTCGAAGGGGAAGAGCAGGGCGCCGGTGCTGAGCGGATCGCAGGACTGCACGATCTCGGCGATCGCGGTGCTGTCCTGGACCGAGAGGATGCGGACGCGCCCGACATAGCGGTAGTACCGGCCCACCACCTGCCCGAGGTCCGGATGCACCACCGGCCGTTCGGGGACGACCGCCGAGAACATCTTGCCGGGCAGCAGGCCCCGCTCCCGGCCGCCGTCGACATAGATGATGTCGCCCATCGTGAGGCCGATCTTGGTGGTATTCGTGCTGTTGCGGAAGCTGCCGACCTTCCAGCCCGTGGCGCCGCGGACGTAACCGTCCAGCGACAGCGCGTCGTACTCCGAACCGATCACCGCGTAGGGGAACGACTCGTCGAGATCGCCGATATAGCCCTGGCAGTAGATGTCGGTCTCGGCGCCGAGCGGCACCGGCGTGCCGGTGGCGCGGGCGGCCTCGACGACGCCCGCCGGCGGCGCGGGGATCGCCCCTTCGCCGGTGGGGGCTCCGGTCTGGCCGGTGCCATCGCCACCGGTGCCGCCGCCCTGGGAGAGATCCTGCACCGGCGCCACGTTCAGCCCCAGCACCAGCGGATCGCCGGGGTAGATCCAGTGCGCGTCCTTGATGTACTGGTTCTTCTCCCAGATCTGGGGCCACAGGTAGGCGTTGCCGTAGTACTTCGCGGCAAGCTGCCAAAGCGTGTCCCCCTTGGCGACGACATGGATCTGGTCGGTCGCCCCGGGAGCCGGCGGATTCCACGCGGTCCAGTGGTCGCCGACGAGATGAAGACCCTGAGGCGGACGGTCTGACGCCTGAGCGGAGACGGTTCCGACAATAAGGGCCACGAGCACGAAACTGGTACGCCGCACTCTCATGAAGACCTCCTGCACCCCTTGGAGGACACAGCTATAGTCGAGCTTCTATGGCTTAAAAATAGAATGAACGCCTGGATCTGTCAAGTTTTACCGGGGCGAAGCTCAAGGGGTGGTTGAGGGTTGAGGATTTCCTGGGAGCGCCGGCGTCCCGCCGGCGCTCCCAGGCGCCGCCTACGGCAACTTGACGCGGCGCTCCTCCGCCACGGCGGCGGCGGCGGTGCCGGGGAAGCGGCGGTTGACCTCGCGGTAGGTCACGCGGGCCCCTTCCTTGTCGCCCATGGCCTCCAGGCACTGACCGGCCTTGAGCATCGCATCCGGCACCTTGTTTCCCTTGGAGAACTTCTCCACCACCTCGCGGAACGCGGCGAGGGCGCCCTTGATGTCGTTGCGCGAGTAGCGGCACTCGCCGATCCAGTACTGGGCGTTGTCGGCCAGCTCGCTGCCGGGGTTCGCCTGCAGGAAGCGCTGGAAGCTCGCCTCGGCGTCCACGTAGTGCCCCTGGTGGAAGAGCGTATAGCCGCGGTCGTAGAGCGCCTGATTGGCGGGCGAGGGCGCGTCGGACGCCGCGGGCTCCTCGACCGGATCGGAGGACGGCGCCGGAGCCGCCGGGCTGGGAGGCGCGGAGGTCGGCGCGGCCGGCTGGGGAGCGGGTGGCGTGACGACCCGCGGCGCGGCCGGCCTCGGCGCGGCGGACGGCGGCGCCGTCACGGTCTTGGGGGCCGTCTGCGCCGGCTGCGGCCGGGGAGTCGTCGTCGCCGGCGCGCGGCGGACCGGCGGCGGCTTCGGCTCGTTCTCGGGCAGCGCGATGTCCACCTCCTCGATCGGCTCGGCCGGAGCGATCTCCGGGCGGACCGGCTGGCGGACCGGCTCGCGCCGGGGCTGGGGAGCGGGCGCCGGGGTGGTCGCGGGAGGCCGCGCGGGGGAGGCCGGCGGGGGCGTGGGGCGCGCCGCCGCGGGGCGCGGGGCGGCGCCGCCGTTGCGGGCCTCGAGATCAGCCACCTGCTGGCGGAGCTGGGCCATCTCCACCTGGTTCATGGCCGACTCGCGCTGCAGCTCGACCAGGCGCGACTTGAGCGCCTGGATCTCCTGCTGCTGGGTATCGTCCGGACGCAGGGCCGAGCCGGCACAGCCGGCGCCGGCGAGGCACAGAGGGAGGAGGCACAGGGAGATGAGGGTGATGCTGAATCGCTTCATTGTCCTGCTGGGGCTCCGGTTCCCGCTTGGGTCGCGGCTTTGCTGGGTTCAGGGGCCTGGGTGGCTTTGACGTCGGGGATCTGCGGGACGTAGGGGCTCTGCGGGAACTCCTTGCGCAGCATGTCGAAGGTCCTGGTGGCGTCGGCCGGCAGGCGGCCGGCCAGGTAGGAGAGCCCGAGGTTGTACATCACCTTGTCCCGCTCCTTGTACTGCGGGTAGTTGTTGAGCATCCACTCGAAGCGCGAAATCGCGGCCGCCGCGGCGCCGAAACGGAAATAGAAGCGGCCGACGATGAACTCGTGCTCGGCGAGGTTGGCGAGCACGGCCTGCATCTGCGTCTGGGCCTGCGGCGCGTACTCGCTGGTGGGATAGAGGCGGATCAGGTCCTGGTAGGACTCCATCGCCTTGCGGGTGACGTTCTGATCGCGGTCCGGCTTCTCCATCCGCTTGGCGAGGCTGTTGGCGATCTGGAACTGCACGTACGCCGACTGCTCGCTGGTGGGGAAGCGGTTGAGGAAGTCGCGGTACTTGGCCTCGGCCTGGATGTAGTTGGCGTTGCCGCCCTGGAGGTAGTAGGTGTCGGCGGCGAGCAGCAGGGCCTCGCGGCCGGTCGTCGAGTTGGGCTCCACCTCGAAGGCGTGGGTGAAGAAGGGGCGGGCCTTGTCGTACTTCTCCTTGGCCAGCAGGTCCTTGCCCTGGGCGAGCGACTCCTCGGCCGAGAGCCGCAGGATGGGATCTTTGGGCGCGCCGCTCTTGCAGCCGGCGCCCGCGAGGAGGAGGCCGGCGATCGCCAGCAGGGGAAGGAGTCTTTTCATACGCTCTCCGGCCGAGTGCGCTCGCGCAGCTCGGACATGGTTGCCACGGGGTCGCCGGTCGCGAAGATCGCGGAGCCCACCACGATCACGTCCACGCCGGCGGCTACCACCTGGGCAATGTTATCGCGGTCGATGCCGCCATCCATCTCAATCTCTACAGGCAGCCTACTTATTTCGATCATCCGCTTCAGGCGTCGCGCCTTGTCGAGCGCGTGGGGCAGAAACGCCTGGCCGGAGAAGCCCGGGTTGACCGACATCACGAGGACGTAGTCCAGCCGCGGCAGGGCGTCGGCGAGGAACTCTACCGGCGTCGCCGGGTTGACCGCGACCCCGGCCTCGGCCCCGGCCCTGCGGATGCGCTCGAGCAGCCGGTCGAGGTGCGTCGCCGCCTCCCAGTGGACGGTCACCCGCGTCGCGCCGGCCGCCAGGTACTCGTCGAGCAGGCGGTCGGGGTTGGCGACCATCAGGTGAAGGTCGAGCGGCAGGCGGGTGCGGGCGCTGATCGCCTTGAGCACCGGGATGCCGAAGCTGAGGTTGGGCACGAAGTGGCCGTCCATCACGTCGACGTGCACGAGGTCCGCGCCCCCCCGCTCGCAGATGGCGAGGGCGCCCGCGATATCGGCGAGGTCGGCGGCGAGGATCGAGGGGGCCAGCCGCATCAAGGCACTCCTTCCGGGGTGGCGGAAGAAGAGACACCTTCCGCGGTGGCGACCACGACCGAGACCGAGTCGTCGTGGCTCAGCGGGTGGCCGGGGAGCGGGAACTGGCGCAGGATCACGCCGGCGGCCACCCCTTCGTAGCGCTCGAACTTGACGCTGCCGAACTTGAAGCCGAGCTGCTCGAAGTAGGGGCGCACCTGGTCGTAATTGCGGTAGACGAGGTCGGGCATCACATAGCGCGCGCTCGGCGTGCCCATGGCGAGCAGCAGGTCGACGCCGGTGGCCGGCGCCACGGCGGTGCCGTGGTCCGGGTCCTGCTCGAGCACCGAGCCGGGCGCCTCGTGGTTGGGGGCGAGGGCGCCCAGGATGCGCCCGAGCGCGAGCCCGGTGCCGGAGATGGCGGCCTGGGCTCCCGGCAGGGTCTTGCCCTTGAGGTCCGGCACCTTGACCCGCCGCGGTCCGAGCGACAGGAAAACGGTGACCGGGCTTCCCCGCTTGACCAGGGTCCGCGGGTCCGGGGTCTGGCGGGCGACGCGGCCGGCCGGGACCTCGTCGTCATAGCGGCCGGTGTCGTCGTTGCCGCGCGGCACCAGCCCATGGTCGGCGAGGAGGTTGGTGGCGTCGGTGCGCGACAGACCCACCACGGTCGGCACGGTCGTGGCGCCGCTGCGCACGAAGACGCTGAACGAGGTATAGGCCGCAAGGCCGAAGATCACGAAGAGGAGAGCGAGGTAGGCGAGAAAGCCCAGCCCGCGAAGGAGCTTCGACGGCATGAGGGGGAGTCTACCAAAGCCGGGGGGGTAGAATCCGCCGGATGCGCCGTATGGAAGAAGCCCCCCGCCCCGAATCCTCACCCCCGGCCCCTCTCCCACCGCCCTCCCGCCGACCGGGAGAGGGGAGCTTGACGGGAGAGACCTCGCTTGTAGGGTGCGCTGTGCGCACCAGAATCGTTGATGGTGCGCACAGCGCACCCTACGAGAGGCATCCGTTGTGGATCGTTCCCCCTCTCCCGGGTGGCGGGAGTGCGGTGGGAGAGGGGGTCAGGGGGTGAGGCCTCGGGGTGGGGGCCTCCCTCCCCTCGGAGCCCACTGTTCGGTAGCCGGCGGCATGCCGAATTCGATCGCGCGCGCTACCTCGCTCGGCTGCACGGCCGCCCAGGTGTTCGTGAAGAACGCCGCCCAGTGGCGGTGGCGGGAGCTGGAGGAGGAGGAGGTCGCGGCGTTCCGCACCGCCCACGCGGGGAGCGCGGTCGGTCCGCTGGTCGCCCACGCGAGTTATCTGATCAACCTGTGCAGCGCCGATCCGGTGATCCTGGCGCGGTCGCGGGAGGCGCTGGCCGACGAGTTGGCGCGCTGCGCCCGGCTGGGGGTCAGGGGTCTGGTGCTGCACCCGGGGGCGCACCTGGGAGCGGGGGAGGAGGCCGGGGTGGAGCGGGTCGCGGCGTCGCTCGACGCGGTGCTCGCCGAGATCCCTGGCCCGGTGCGCGTGCTGCTCGAGAACACCGCGGGGCAGGGCTCCTGCATGGGGCACCGCCTGGAGCACTTGGCGGCGATCCGGGACCGCGTCGCCGAGCCCGCGCGCGTCGGGATCTGCCTGGACACCTGCCACGCCTTCGCGGCCGGCTATGCCCTCCACGAGCCGGCCGGCTATGAGGAGATGTTCGCCGAGATCGAGGAGCGGATCGGCCTCGCGGCCCTGGGGTGCATGCACCTCAACGACTCGCTGCGCCCGTTCGGCTCCCGGCGCGACCGCCACGCCCACATCGGCGAGGGGGAGATCGGCCTCGCCGCCTTCGCCCGCCTGCTTCAGGACCCGCGCCTGGCCGCGGTCCCGATGATCATCGAGACCGAGACCGGCGACGACCTGGAGGGGCACCGGCGGGACCTGGAGACGCTGCGCGGGCTGGTCAGCCCCCCGGCTTGAGATGCAGGATGAAGTCGCTCTTCATGATGTCGAAGTAGATCACCACGAACATCAGCAGCAGGATCATCACGAAGCCGACCTGGCTGATGACCTCCTTGAGGCGCAGCGACAGGTCGCGCCGGATCACCCCTTCGACCATCAGGATGAAGATCTGGCCGCCGTCGAGGATGGGGATCGGCATCAGGTTCATCACCGCGATGCTGACGCTGATGAACCCCATGAGCTGGAGCAGGTACTTGAAGCCCATCCGCGCCGCCTGGCCGCTCTGCTTGGCGATTTCGAGCGGGCCGGCGAACGCGCTCTTGGCCGAGAGCTTCTGGGCGAAGATCTTGCCGAGGATCTGGAAGATCTGCTTCACCGTCTGGACGCTGTAGCGCGCCCCCTCGTAGACCGCCCGCACGGGACCGAAGCGCTGGAAGAAGCCGATCTTGACGCCGATGCGGCCGTTGCCGGCGTCGTTGCGCGGGGTGACGGTGAGCACCATCGGGCGGCCGTCGCGCGCCACCTCGACCTGGACCGGCTGGCCGGGGCGCGGCGAGATGGCGTCGATGAACGCCTGGCTGTCGAGGACCGGCCGGCCGTCGACGCTGCGGATCTCGTCGCCGGGACGGAAACCGGCGGCCTCGGCGGGCTGGCCGGCGATGATCTCGATGACCTGCGGCCGGACGCTGGGGATCAGGCCGGCGAGGTCCCCCACCGCGTAGCGGGGGATCAGCTTCGGCGTCACCGTCACGTCCATCGTGCGCTCGCCGCGCTGGACGGTGAGCGGCACCGGCTTATCGGGGGAGCCCATCAGCGTCAGCAGCACGTCCTGCCAGTTGTCGACCGCCTCCCCCTTGACGGTGAGGATCATGTCCCCCCGCTGCAGGCCCGCCTGGGCGGCCGAGGAGCTCGCCTCGACGTTGCCGATCAGGGCCGGCATGTCGGGGAGGTTCATCACCTCGATGCCGACCATGAAGACGATGGCGAAGACGGCGATGGCGAGGATGATGTTGGCGGCCGGACCGGCCAGATAGACCAGGACGCGCTGCCAGCGCGGCTTGTTGAGGAACTCGCGCGGATCGGCAGGATCGACGTCCTCGGGGCTCTCGCCGCCCAGGCGCACGTAGCCGCCGAGGGGGACGGCCGAGAGGCGGTACTCGGTCTCGCCGCGCTTGATCCCCCAGAGCTTCTTGCCGAAGCCGACGGAGAAGGTCAGCACGCGCACGCCGAAAGCCTTGGCCATCAGCAGATGCCCGGCCTCGTGCACGACGATGATCACGCCCAGCGCGAAGGCGAAAGAGAGAAGGGTCAGGAGGGTGCCGGTCAAATAGTTCATGCCGCTTGAGGTCCGATCCGGTCAAATCCGGTCAAAGGTGGAGCTGACGATTATACCCAACGGCCGGAACGCTCCGGCGATTCCCGAGGGGAACAAGGGCGAAAAGGACATCGTCCCTTTTTTCTTATTCGATCCCGAACGCCCACAGGCTGAACAGCAGCACGGGCGCCGCGAAGACCAGGGCGTCGATGCGGTCGAACATGCCGCCGTGCCCGGGGAGGAGGCTGCCGGAGTCTTTCACTCCCGAGCTGCGCTTGATCATCGATTCGACGAGGTCGCCGATCTGCGCCGCCACCGCCGTCAAGGCGGCGGCGGTCAGCAGGCCGGGCTCCAGGGCGCCGCGGCGATAGAAGTCCCAGATCGCGGCGGCGGCGACCGCCACCACGAAGCTGGCGATCGCCCCCTCCCAGCTCTTCTTCGGGCTGATCACCGGCGCCAGCTTGTGGCGGCCGATCCGCGACCCGACGTAGTAGGCGGCGGTGTCCCCCAGCCAGACGATGGCGAGCAGCAGGATGATCACCCAGGGGTCGATCCCCTGGATCAGGTGGAGGCTGGAGAGGGAGACGGCGAAGTAGGGGATGCCGAAGCCGAAGATCCCGAGGGCGGGGAGCGCCTCCTCGAGCGGCGTGCGGCTGAGCAGGATCAGCGTGCCGAGGCCGACCGAGAGCAGCAGCGCGCCGCCCAGGAGGTGCAGGCGCAGCGTGCCGGGGCCGGTGCCCGCCGACAGCGCGTAGCTGAGGGCGAACGCCGCGGCCGGCGCGAGGACGAGCAGCAGCCGCAGCGGCGCCCGGGGCGCCTGCGGGCGGCAGATCTCCACGTACTCGAACACCGCCAGCTCGATCACCACGGCCATGATGGCGAACCACCACCAGTTGTGGGTCAGGAAGACCGCCGCGAGAACGAGCGGCACTCCGATGGCCGCGGTCAGGAGCCGTTTCATGGCGGGCCGTTCGTGGACGATCGCAAGCCTAGAGCCGGCCGGAGGCGAAGACGTCCGCCTCCTCGGGCTGCGCGACGCCGCCGAAGCGGCGCTCCCGCCGCTGATAGTCGAGGATCGCCTCGTAGAGGTCGCGGCTCCGGAAGTCGGGCCAGAGGGTCTGGGTCACCCAGATCTCGGCGTAGGCGATCTGCCAGAGCAGGAAGTTGGAGACCCGCAGCTCGCCCGAGGTGCGGATCATCAGGTCGGGGTCGGGCTGGCCGGAGGTATAGAGGTAGCGGCCGATCGTCTCCTCGTCGATGTCGGCCCGCTTGCCGGCGGCCCAGTCGGCGACGATGCTGCGGCAGGCGTCCACGATCTCGCAGCGGCCCGAGTAGTTGAGGGCGATGTTGAACCGCATGCCGCGGCAGTGGGCGGTGGCCGCGATCGTCGCTTCCAGCTCGCGCACTACCGAGGGGTCGAGCTCCCGCCAGCGGCCGAGCACGTTGAAGCGGATGTCGTTCTCGACCAGCGCCTCGCGCTCCTTGCGGACGTACTCCTTGAGCAGGTTCATCAGGGTCCAGACCTCGAACCGGGGGCGCTTCCAGTTCTCCACCGAGAAGGCGTAGAGGGTGAGGACCTGGAGCCCCAGGCGCGCCGACGTCTCCACCGCCTCGCGGACCGAGGCGACCCCGGCCCGGTGCCCTTCGACCCGCGGCAGGCTCCGCGCCTTCGCCCAGCGGCCGTTGCCGTCCATGATGATGGCGATGTGGCGCGGCAGGCGTTGCAGGTCGAGCCGCCGGACGAGAAGCTCTTCGGGGGAACCCGGGGCGGCGAGTTTGGACAGATCTGCCATGGTTGAGGGCCCTTAAAATATCACAGGCGGTTTATCCGTCGCAGGATCGGGGATCGCCGGATCGCCTTCCGCCCGCCACCGCGGCGGATAGAACACATGTTGGAGCGTAAGACCGTGGGCGGGCGCCGTCGGCCCCGCCGCCGACCGCGGCTGGCCGGCGAGCAGACCCGCGAAGCTTTCCACGGACCGCTTGCCGGTGCCTACTTCGATCAGCGTTCCGACCAAAGCACGAACCATGCCGCGCAGGAACCCCTCGCCCACCACGCGGAAGGCCAGCTCGCCGTTTCCTTCCTCCGGGCGCGCTTCCCAGCGGGCGGAGAAGATACGCCGGAACGGCTGCCCATGCGAGCCCCCGGCGAGGGCGAAGGCGGAGAAGTCGTGCCGTCCTGGCAGCAGGTCCGCCGCTCTGGCCATCCGTTCGGGGTCGATCCCGGCCGGCGCCGGCGCCATGAAGAGGGAATCGAGCGGCGAGAGGACGGCGGCGCGGCCCAGCCGGTAGAGGTACTCCTTCCCCGCCGCGTGCTTGCGGGCGTGGAACCCCGGCGGCATGGCGGCGGCGGCGAGCACCCGCACGTCCGCGGGCAGGTGGCGGTTGGTGCCATGGACCAGCCCGCGCTCCGGGAACGGGTCCGCGAGCTCCAGGTGCGCCGCCTGGCCGCGGGCGTGGACCCCGGCGTCCGTGCGGCTCGCCCCCACGATCCGCGCCGGCCGGCCGAGCAGGCGCTCCAGCGCCTCCTCGACCACCTGCTGCACGGCGATGGCGTTCTCCTGGCGCTGCCAGCCGGCGTAGGCGGCGCCGCGATAGGCGAGGGTGAGGCGGTAGGTGGGCATTACGGACCCTCACCCCCCGGCCCCCTCAGCCGCCCGGCCAGCAACAGAATCGCGAACGGTCCCCAGATCCCCAGATAGACCCACGGCCATAGCGCCACCCCCGCGAACTGGGGGAGGTAGGAGAGCAGGATCAGGCCCGAGAGGGCCAGCCAGGCGGCGTCGCGGCGCAGGGCGGCCCAGGGGAGCACCCAGAGGAGGTACCAGGGGTAGACGGTCGCCGAGCAGAGCAGCAGGCGGCCGAAGAGGCGGCCGGTGCCGGCCACCGGATCGCGCTCGCGCAGCGACAGGGCGACCGCGGCGGCCATCCCGGCGGCGAGGAGGAGCTTGGCCAGGAACTGGGGGTAGAGATAGGGGTAGACGGGGTTGAGTCCCTGGTGGATGCCGGTCAGGCTCTTGAGATGGTCGACCCCGCGGGCGAGGGCGGGGGCGGCGCCGGCCGCGGCGAGCAGCCGCCAGAGCGGCTCGAACAGCGGGCCGTTGAACTCCCAGGAGACGCCGTAGGTCACCAGCCCCGGCGGCACTCCGCCGGTGGCCAGCGCCACCGGCAGCGCCGCCACGGCGATGAGGCCCAGGGCGGCGGTGAGGAACCATCCCGGCCGGCCGCTCTGCCGCGCCCACATCGGCAGCGCCGCGAAGGGGACGAGCTTGGCGAGGACCCCCGCCGCCGCGAGCGTAGCGGCAGTGCCAGGGCGGCGGAGCGCGGGCAGCAGGAAGAGCGCGGCGCCCACCACCGCCGCCACCCCCAGGGCGTCGACGTGCCCCATGCCCGCCACCTCCAGCGCCACCAGAGGATTCCAGGCGTACCATACCGTCCGCCCCGCCGGCAGATTGGCGCCGCGGGCGAGGAGCAGGAGCAGCCAGCAGGCGGCGAGATCGGCCGCGGTCGCCGTCAGCTTCCAGGCGAGCATCGGAAACGGCAGCCGACTCGCTATACTGAAGGCCGCGATGGCGAGCGGCGGGTAGACGGTCGGGACCTGCTTGTGAGGCATGCGCCGCCAGATTTCATCGCGGAGGGGAGTGAGCTTTTCGGCCGCCGGGGCCAGCGCGTAGGGGTTCAGTCCGGCGGCGGCCACCTTCCCATCCCAGAGATAACGCAGCACGTCATCGGATAAAGTTGGCGGGAGCGGCAGGAGTGGGAGCCGCAGCAGCAAGGCTCCCAGGAGGATCGCCCCGGTGGGAACGCTCGCGGTTTCCAGCCGCGGCGTCGCGAACAGGAGCCCGAGGAACGCCGCCCCGAGAAGGGCCAGCGTCAACGCCAGATGATGAGCCAAGTCGAAGACGAAAAGCAGACCCAGGTTCACCGCCATTATTGGGGCCAATATTGGCGCCAATATTGGCAGCGCGAACAGCGCGAAGGCGACCGGCCCCAGCCGGCGGCCGGGCACTGACGATGGGTTTCCCGTGGGCGCCGGCCCTGCTGGCACTCTATTACTCCGTCCTGGTGGTGCTGTCGTTCTTCGGGCTCCACCGGCTGATGCTGGTCGTGATCTACCTGCGCACCCGGGGGCCGCGGGTGCCACCCCCCGAGCTGCCGGCCGATCCGCAGGCCTGGCCCGTGGTCACGGTACAACTGCCACTCTACAACGAGATGTATGTGGCCGAGCGGCTGATCGACGCCGTCTGCCGGCTCGATTATCCGGCCGGCCGGCTGGAGATCCAGGTGCTCGACGACTCGACGGACGAGACCCGCGAGATCGTCGCCCGCACCGTGGCGGAGTACCGGGCGCAGGGGGTGGACATCCATCACCTGCACCGCTCCGACCGCACCGGCTACAAGGCCGGCGCGCTGGAGGCCGGCCTCGCCCGGGCGCGCGGCGAGCTCCTCGCCATCTTCGACGCCGACTTCGTCCCCACGCCCGACTTCCTGCGGCGTAGCGTCCCCCATCTCCAAGCCGATCCCAGGCTCGGCCTGGTCCAGGGGCGGTGGGACCACATCAACCGCTCCTACTCGCTGCTCACCCGGGTCGAGGCCATCCTGCTCGACGGCCACTTCATGATCGAGCACTCGGCGCGCAACCGCAGCGGCCGCTTCTTCAACTTCAACGGCACGGCCGGCATCTGGCGGCGGGAGGCCATCGCGGCCGCCGGCGGCTGGCAGCACGACACGCTGACCGAGGACCTCGACCTCTCCTTCCGCGCCCAGCTCGCGGGGTGGCGGTTCCTCTATCTGCCCGGGCTCAAGGTCCCCTCGGAGCTGCCGGTGGACGTCAACGGCTTCAAGAGCCAGCAGTACCGGTGGGCCAAGGGGGCGGTGCAGACCGGCCGCAAGCTGCTGGGCCAGGTCTGGCGGGCTCCGATCCCCCTCAAGGTCAAGTTCGAGGCCCTGGTGCACCTGACCAACAACGCCAGCTATCCGTTGATGGTCCTGCTCTCGCTGCTGATTTTTCCGGCCATGATGCTGCGCCGCGGCTCCCCGGTCGCGCTGCTGTTCCTGGTCGACCTGCCGCTGTTCCTCTCGGCCACCGTCGCGGTGCTGACCTTCTATCTGATGAGCCAGGTGGCGGGCAACGACGACTGGCGCCATGAGCTGCGCTATCTGCCGGCGCTGATGTCGGTGGGCATCGGGCTCTCGGTGAACAATGCCCGGGCGGTGATCTCCGGGCTCTTCCAGCAGGGCGGGACGTTCATCCGCACGCCCAAGTACCGGATCGAGAAGGACGGCGAGAGCTGGTCGTCCAAGCGCTACCGGGCCGGCACCGATCCCACCCGCGTCATCGAGGGGCTCCTCGCCCTCTACTTCCTGGGGGTCACGATCTACGCGGCGGTGGTGGGGATGTGGATGTCGCTCCCCTTCCTCCTCCTCTTCGTCCAGGGGTATGGCTACATGGCGGTCCTCAGCTACCTGCCTTCCTGGCGGGATTGGTGGGAACGCGGGAAGGCACGGGAGGCGGCGGCGGGCAGCTAGGGAAGGCGAAGTCCCTGGAGAGCGTGCAATGTTCCCGATCTGCGGGCGCTTGCAGCTAAAATAACCGCCATGGCTTTACCCGAGCGTCAGTCCAGCCCCCAGGTGACGTTACGGCCGGCGGCGCCCCGGGACGCCGACCTCCTCCGACAGTGGCGCGCCGAAGCGAGCGTGCGCCGCTATCAGCCTCTCAACGAGCTGCCCACCGCGCAGCTCCGCGCCGACGTCGCCAGCCAGCGCATGGCCGACCTCTACCGGGGCCGGGGTGAGAAATTTCAGTGGATCGTGCAGGTGGACGGCCAGCCCGCCGGCTGGATCACCCTGGTGGTGAGCAACTGGGAGCACGGCCTGGCCGAGGTCGGCTACGCGCTGTCGACCGTCTTCCAGAGCCGCGGGGTGATGAGCGACGCGCTGGCGATCCTCCTCGACGACCTCTTCCACAACACCCTCCTCGAGCGGGTCGAGGCCCGCTGCGCGGTCGAGAACGTCGGCTCGCAACGGGTGCTGGAGAAGAGCGGCTTCGAGCGCGAGGGGCGGCTGCAGGGCTACTTCAAGCTCCGCGGCCGGCGGGTGGACAACTTCCTCTATGCCCTGCTGCGGGAGGCGTACCTGAGTCAGCGGGGGCGGGGCTGAACGGCGCCCGGGCGTTGAAGCCCGGGCGCGTAACCTCTACGGCAGCTTCACATCCGTCTCCGCCGTCGCGAGCTTGCCGCTCAGCGGATCGTAGATCGCCACCACCAGATGGTCGGCCTTGCCGCGCAGCTTGACCTTGGTCTCGTATTTGACGAACTTGCCTGGGACGGGAGGATGGTCGGAGCTGAGGCTGACCGGCAGGGTCGGGATCTCGGCGGTGTTCCCCGACGAGTCCGAGGCGGCGAACCGCAGCTCGAGCTGGGCGGCGAACTTGTTGCCTTCCGGCAGCACCGTCATCACGTCCACCGGCAGGGCGAGGGTGAGGGGGATCTCCACCTCCCCCACCCTCGAGCGCGTCAGCGTGCCCACCTTCATCGGCATCTGCAAGCCGTCCGGAGGGTTGCCGAACAGCAGCGCGCTCTCCACCTTCATCGTCACCTCGGCCTTGCGCGAGAGGTCGAGGAACCCCGAGCGGGTGCGGATCCTGAGATCGCCGCGCCGAGTGTCCAGCTTGACGTCGTGGGTCTTGTCGTTGCGCTGCCAGCTCGGCGAGAAGCCGAGCCAGTAGAAGGAGCGGGTATCCTCCTTGGCGCTGGCCAGGGCCAGGGCGCGGTTGCTGTTGAGGATCGCCTTGCCGCCGGTCTCCTTGGCGAGGTAATGGAGCGATCCCTCCACCTCCTGCTCGGCGCTGCCGATGGCGGCCTCGGTAGGGCCCGTGGCCTCGGCGTCCGCCGCCCCGGTCTGCGTCCCGGGGACGTCGACCGGGTACAGGGTGTAGCCCAGGAGATTGGCCGTGCTGGCCAGGTGGCGGAAGAGCTGCTCCCCCTCGGGCAGCTCCCGGGTGGGGGTGCCGCCGCCGGAGGTGTAGCTGGAGACCGAGTAGGGCCAGCCGCCGGAGAGCAGCAGCATCACTTTGCGCCCGCGGGGCGCCGCGAAGCCGCGCATGGCGCTCACCGCCGCCTGGACGTCCCCCTTGACCTGGCGGACCAGGTTTTCGGCGTAGGCGAGCTGCAGGTTGCTCAGCCCCCCCTGGGTCACGGAGAGGTCGAGGGGCGCGTTGTCGCCGACGATCTGGCTGGCGAACGCCCGGTCGCTCTGCAGGGCGCGGCGCTCGACGACGCGCTCCAGGCCGTGGGTTTTGCGCGCCATCGCCCGATCGAAGGCGCCCGCGAGGTCGGCCTGCGCTCCCGACCAGTTCGAGAGCATGGCCAGCCGGCCGCCGTCGTAGGCGACGATCGCCATGCGGTCGTTCGGCCCGAGGCGGCCGAGGTCGTTCTTGAGTCCCTTGAGCACCAGGTCGCGGTGGAGAGCGATCGAGAAGTAGTCGTCGATGAAGACCAGGTAATAGGTGCCCACGCTCCCCTCGGCCAGCTCCTGCACGGCGGCTTCCGGCTTGGCCTCGGGCGCTCCGGCCGGCGCGGAGAGGGCCTGCCCGTCATGCACCTCGCTGAAGTACTCGATCGGCACCTCCTTGCCGTCCACGCGCAACCGGAAATCACCCGGCTTGAGGCCGGTCACCAGTTTGCCGGAGCGGTCGGTCACCACCGCCTCGAGGTTGACGACGCGGACGTCGATCGCCTCGCCGAAGGATGGGGGCGTGTCCGCCGCCCGGGCCGTGGCGGCGGGATGGACCGCGAGGGCGGGGGCGAGGACGGCGAGAAGAGGGACAAGGGCGCGGAACGTTCGTCTCATGGAGGGTTGTTTCTCCCAGGTTGGCTCGCGCCGGATTCTCTTGTCGGCGCCTCCAATTGGTTTTGACTTTGGACCTGAAAACGTTTCAGATCTGATTTTACCGCAAACAGGACAGCAATCCCTCAAAGGCAAGGAAAGTGCCAGGGCGGGCGCGAAGAGCCGAAACCTTTACGGCAGATGGAGTTGAGAGCGATCCGGACGGAAAGCGAGGGAGCGGATTTTGTCCCTCATAGAGGACGGCTCGTCATCTTCGAGCCAAGAAAAAGGCCCTCCCGGAGGAGGGCCTTTCAACGGTTGGCGGGCCGGGCGATCAGTAGCCCGTCAGGCCGTAGTGCGAGCGGAAGCGGTCCGAGCGCACGAGCCCCTCGACCACCCGGGCGATCTGCCCGTCGCTGAGCAGCCGCAGGTCGGAGCGCCAGGTGCCTGGATCGGCCTGCTGGGGGGAGAGGCCGAGCAGGCTCTGGTACATCGCCGCGAGCCGATCCTCGGCGGAGACTCTCCGGCCGGGGATCTCGTAGCGGCTCTCCCGGCTGTTGGCGATGTTGACCGCCTCGGCGATGACGGCGTTATAGCCGCCATTGCGGATCGTGTTGAGCGTGCCGCTGGAGGACGGATCCGGCTCCCGCATCAGGATGCCCTGGTAGAGCACCCGGGTGAGGTCGCGGGCCCGGTCATTGCCCCAGTCGCCGTTCCCCGGCCGGCCCGGGCGGCCATAGCCCGACCCGTTCTGATCGTTCGAGCCGATCGTGTTGGGAGCGACGACCTGGATGTTGAAGGTCCCCGTCCGCAGGTTGGCCGGCACCCGGTTGTCCGTGATGCGGTAGCCGATCCTCTGGATGCGGTTGGGGTTGCGCTTCGAGATCACCTCGAGGTCGACCGCCGCGTTCGCCGCGTTGCCGCGAGTGATGCGGACGCCGCCGCGGTCGAGGTCGGTGAACTCGGTCACCGGGTACATCGGCGTGCGGGAGCCGTTGAGCGCGGCCTCCACGTTGACGCGCACCCGCGCCCCCTCGGCGACGCTGACGGTGCCGCCCGGATTGATCCGGGTGCCGTCCGTCTTGTCGTCGATGGCGCGCACCAGGATCTGGATGCCGGCGACGTCATTCCTGGAGACCGACCGCTGCGCGTGGGCCGGCTGAGCTATCAACGGGCTGAGCAACGCCACGACGGCGGCTGAAGCGATGGTTCTGCTGGCTATTCTCATAAGAGTTCCTCTCTGGTCGTTCGGTTCGGAGGGACCGGCGGCGGTGCCGGTCCGTTTTGTTCCTGCGACCAGAGAGGAGCAAGAAGGGTGCCACTAGGCCAGGGTATGGACCGCCGCCCAGGCCACCCCGCCGAGCAGGAGGAGAGGCAGGACGAGGATCATCAGGGGCACCGCCACCACCAGCAGCACCGGGCCGAGCACCGCCATCAGGACCAGCCCGACGACGCCCAGCAGCACCAGTTTCAGGGCGCCGAAGAGCAGCGCCAAGGGAAAGAGAACGACGTTGAAGACCAGCTTCAGGAGTCCCGCCAGCACCGCGAAGGCCACGCAGGCCACCCCCGCGAGGGCGAGCAGCAGGAAGAAACCGGCGATCAGGGTCATGGTTGTGTCACCTCCGGGAGTCACTACGGAGGGAGGACCGCGGGAGTTTCACAGCCCCAGCTTCGACAGCGGCACGGCGCGCGAGCGCACCTGCTCGAAGGTGCACTGGTCCGGCCTCTTTTCCGGACGCCAGCGGAGGAACTTGGTGCCGTGGCGGAAGCGGCCGCCCGAGAAGTGGTCGTAGCGGACCTCGCAGACCAGGGCCGGGCGCAGCGGCTCCCATTCGGTCGAGCGCCCCTGGCTCCAGCGGCTGGGCCCCCCCGGCGCCTTGCCGGTGAAGCCGGGGGGCTCGCGCAGCGGCAGGAGGATCGGCGCCAGCTCGCCGCGCTCCCCGGCGGTGAAGCTGGAGGAGAAGCCGACGTGGTCGAGCCGCCCCTCCTCGTCGTAGAGGCCGAGCAGGAGCGAGCCGATCTGACCCTCGTTCTTGCCGCCGGCCTGCGCCCAGCGGAAGCCGCCGACGACGCAGTCGGCCGTGCGCACCCGCTTGACCTTCACCATGCCCTCGCGCTCGCCGGTGAGGTAGGGGGAATCGGCCAGCTTGGCGATCACGCCGTCGAGGCCGGCGGCGCCGAGCTCCTTCATCCAGCGCTCGGCGGTCTTGCGGTCCGGCGTGGCCGGGGAGAGGAGGACCCGCTCCCCGGCGGGGAGCTTCGCGAACAGCTCCTCCAGACCGGCCCGCCGTTCGCGCAACGGCCGCCCGGCCAGCGACCGGCCGCGCGCGTCCACCAGCAGGTCGAAGGCGTGATAGCTCGCCGGGGTCTCGCGGGCGAGCTTGCGGATGCGGCTGGCGGCCGGGTGAATGCGCTGGAGCAGGGCGTCGAAGTCGAGCCCGCCGCCGGTCTCGATGACGATCTCGCCGTCGAGCGCGAACGTCTTTACCGGCAGGGCGGCGAGGGCCTCGACCATCTCGGGGAAATAGCGATCGAGCGGCTGCCCGCTCTTCGATTGCAGGGCGACCGTATCCCCCTTGCGGAACGCCAGGCAGCGGAAGCCGTCCCACTTCGGCTCGTAGAGCCACCCCTCGCCGGAGGGCAGGCGCGCCGCGGGCTTCGCCTCCATCGGCGGGAACGGCGGGCGGACGGGGAGGTCGAGCTCCGGGAACTCACCCGTAAGCTCCTCGGCGGGAACGGCGGCGGCGGTGACGCGGTCGGGTTTGGGTCTGGCCATGCGGGAGAGGACTGCAAACGGCAGGCCCCCTCAGGCTTACCCCTCAGTTCAGCCCTGTCAGTTCACGACGTGGGGCACCGACAGCGGGAACGGCGCGATCTCCGCCTCGAAGCGCTCGCCGTTGCCGAGCGCCATCAGATAGGAGCCGTGCATCGAGCCCACGGGGGTGGGTAGGGGGCAGAAGCTGGTGTACTCGAACTCGTCGCCCGGAGTCAGCGTGGGCTGCTCGCCAACCACCCCCGGCCCCTGCACCCGCTGGATGTCGCCGTTGCCGTCGGTGATGATCCACTCGCGGCTGACGAGCTGCGCCGTCTCCTGCCCGACGTTCGAGATCGTTACCTGGTAGGCGAAGAAGTAGTAGTTCTCCTGAGGAGAGCTGCGCTCCTCGTCATAGAAACTCTGAACCTGGACCCGGATGCCGCGGGTCGTCGTGTCGCTCATGGCGGCGGATTATTCCACAGGCAGGATAGAATCCGCCCGCCCTGGGAGGGGCGGAGGAGCGGAAGGAGATTCTGATGGAGTGGATGTCGGACCCCCAAGCCTGGATCGCGCTGTTTACCTTGACGGTGCTCGAGATCGTCCTCGGCATCGACAACATCATTTTCATCTCCATCCTGGTGGGGAAGCTGCCGGATAGGCAGCAGCCGAAGGCGCGGCGCCTCGGCCTCTTCCTCGCCATGTTCCTGCGCATCGGCCTGCTCGCCTCCATCGCCTGGATGGCGAAGCTCACCGCGCCGTTCTTCACCGTGCTCGGCCAGGGGATCTCCGGGCGCGACCTGATCCTGCTGACCGGCGGCGTCTTCCTGCTGTTCAAGGCCACGCGCGAGATCCACGACCGGCTGGAAGGGGAGGAGGAGGGGGCGAACGCCCGCGCCGTGGCCTCGTTCACGGCGGTGATCATCCAGATCCTGCTGCTCGACATCGTCTTCTCGCTCGACTCGGTGATCACCGCCGTCGGCATGGCCGATCACCTGCCGGTGATGATCGCCGCGGTGGTGATCGCCGTCGGAGTGATGATGTTCGCCGCCGGGCCGATCAGCAACTTCGTGTCCCGGCACCCCACGATCAAGATGCTGGCCCTCTCCTTCCTCCTGCTGATCGGCATGTCGCTGATCGCCGAGGGGCTCGGCCGCCACATCCCCAAGGGGTACATCTACTTCGCGATGGCGTTCTCGGTCTTCGTCGAGATGCTCAACCTGCGGTCTAGTAAGAAGGGCAAGCCGGTGAAGCTCCACGAGCCGCAGCCGTAGCGCACTCCACCCAGATGGAGTAAAGTCCTCTCAAATTCTGGAAAACGCGAGCCCACGCCACCGGGCCACCGGTGGCCGGCCGAAAGGAGAGGACGATGATGCGAAGCGCAGCTCGAAGCATCGCGTGGATCGCCGTCGCATGGGTGGCAGTGGGTTTTCCGGGCCAAGGTTCGGCCCAGCCGGCACCACAGACCGAATCGGTCTGCGCGGCCTGTTGCTATCACCCGCAGTCGCCCCGTAGTCTGACCGCCACGGATTGGAACCAAACGTCAAGAATTCCGACGGTCTCGCAAATTTCCGCCAACTCCATCAGATACAAGCCGCGTGCAGATGTCAGTTTGACCCTCAATGTCTGCAGCCAGCACTACCACTGCGGGATCGAGAACGTCCAGGCGTGCCCGAGGCAGAGCGCGGCACCGGCCGTCCGCGGGAGCGCGTGCCCGGCGAAACTGACGGTGGGCAGTTGGGTCGAGATCCACACCGCCTATTACGATGGTCCGGTCCTCAATCACCCGCCTCGAAGCCTTGACGAATGCAAAAAGTCTAGGACTGTGGTCGTCGTGACGGGGTATCACGCGATGGTCACCGAAGACCCGACCGGCTCTCCCGTTCCGTTACACTTCGGGCCGCCGGCGGCCGAATGGTGGGGGTCGGCCACCAACGCCGATAATCCTCCGCCTCCGGCTCCTCCCGAGTGCAAGGTGGCCGCCTTCTGGAGCTTCGCCCTGGGGTGTGACTTCAAGGTGAGCCTGAGGCAGCTCGAACCTCTCAACCCTCCGGATGGAACGCGAGTGCTCCAGCCCAGCAATCGCCTGAGCCGCGACTTGACGCACATCATCGCCCCGTCGAAGCACCCTTAGAGACGCGGCAAGGGACGGCAGGGACAGCAGGGACGACAGGACAAGGCCGAGCCTGCTGTCCCTGAGGTCCTTTGCCTCCGGACGGAAAAAATCATCTTTCGGTATGATCGCGCCATGAGCCTGACCGTCGCCACCTGGAACGTCAACGGCATCCGCGCCCGGCAGGCGCAGTTCCTCGAATGGCTGGAGCGCGACCGGCCGGACGTCGTCTGCCTGCAGGAGATCAAGGCCTCCCCCGCGCAGCTCGCCGAGGAGCTCTGCGAGCTGAACGGCTACTGGTGCTACTGGCACGGGACGGGGGGCTACTCGGGGGTGAGCCTCCACCTGCGGCGCGAGGTCTTCCCGGCGGAGCCCCGCTTCGAGCACCCCGCCTTCGACCTCGAGACGCGCATTGTCACCGCCACGACCACCGCCACGGCTGGTGACCTCGTCTTCGCTTCGATCTACGTCCCCAACGGGGGGAAAGACTTCGCGGCCAAGATGGACTTCCTCCGCGCTCTCGAGCGCTGGGCCGGCGAGCAGGAGGCGCTCGGCCGGCGGCTCATCCTCTGCGGCGACATGAACGTCACCCGCAGCGACCAGGACCTCCATCCCAAGGAGCGCAAGCCGTTCGTCATCGGCCAGCGCCCCGAGGAGCGCGAGGTCTTTGCCGGCCTTCTCGCCCACGGCCTGGTGGACGTCGGCCGCGCCCTCGAGCCGGACAACGACGGCCTCTTCACCTGGTGGGCCCCCTGGCGTAAGATGCGCGAGCGCAACATCGGCTGGCGGATCGACTACATCCTGGCGAGCGAGTCGCTGAAGCCTGTCTCGAGCAAGGTCCTGGCGGACGTCGGAACGAGCGACCACGCGCCCGTCGTGGCGATTTTCGAGACCTGAGCGTCTCCCCTCGCCTCCGCGCTAAAGCCAGAGGCTTTCGCGGTTCCGGCCACGAGGGGGCGTGTTCTGGCTCAGTGTGGGTGGTAGAGAGGACAGGTGGGGCGGCTTGATTTCCACCCCACCGTGGGTAGAGGTCAGCAGAGATAAGACGCGCAGCCTCCAGCGGCGGACGGACAGGTGTAGAAGCCGCTTTCGCAGCCAGCGCACGCGGTATCGCGCTTGGTGGCGCCCGCGACCTTCTTGAGGTCTCCCGAGTCCTCCAGGCTTCTCAGCGTCTCCTTCGACAGCGCCAGCTTCTTGATCTGCTTCTTCATGGACGTCTCCCCTGGTAGCGCCAGGGACCGGCCCCCGGCCTGGGCATTCTAGCTTATCCACAAGTGCTCCCCCAGCTCGGCACTGAGGGGGCGTCGCCATCGAGAGGCGATATAGTCCACGGGGAGAGGATTCCCCTATGGCCGAACCGGTCGCTCTATCCGTTCCCGCCCCCCAGGTCGCCAAGCTCGCGGCTCGCCTGAAAAACCCGGTCCTGTTCCGCGGCTTCATGCTCGCCAAGCTGCCGCTGGCCCTGGTCGCCGGCCTGCGCGTGCGGGAGCTGGACGCCGGGCGCTGCGTGGTCACCGTCCCCTACGGCTGGCGGACCACGAACCCGTTCCGCTCCACCTACTTCGCGGCCCTGAGCATGGCCGCCGAGCTGTCGACCGGCGCCCTCGCCATGATGGCGACCGAGCTGGCCGAGGCCCCGGTCGCGCTGATCATCGTCAATCTGGAGGCGAGCTTCGAGAAGAAGGCGCAGGCCCTCACCGCCTTCACCTGCGAGGACGGGCCGAAGGCGTTCGCCGCCGTGGCCGAGACGGTCCGCAGCGGCGAGCCCGCCACGGCGCGGATGGAGACGGTCGGCCGCTCGCCGGACGGCACGGTCGTCGCCCGCTTCGCCTTCACCTGGTCGTTCAAGCGGCGGTCGAAGAGGTAGTCGTGCGGATCGCCCTCGCGCAGCTCGCCGCCTCTCCGGACCGCGCCGCCAACCTCGCCCGGGCGCTGGACACGATGACCGTCGCCCGCCATGCCGGGGCCGAGCTGATCGCCTTCCCCGAGGTGATCCTCGATCCCTTCTTCCCCCAATACCCTGGAGACGAAAAAGCCCTGAGCCTCGCCGAGCCGATCCCCGGCCCCACGACCGAGCGGATCGCCGAGCGCGCGGCCGAGTTGGGGCTGGTCACCATCTTCAACCTCTACGAGCTCGACGAGCACGGCCGCCGCTTCGACAGCTCGCCGGTGATCGACGCCGACGGCCGCCTGCTGGGCGTGACCCGGATGATTCACATCACCGACTACGAGGGGTTCCACGAGCAGGACTATTACCATCCGGGGGACCGCGGGGTGCCGGTCTACGAGACCTGGGTGGGGAAGATCGGGGTCGCCATCTGCTACGACCGCCACTACCCGGAGGTGATGCGTGCCCTGGGGGTGGCCGGCGCCGAGCTGGTGGTGATCCCCCAGGCGGGCACGGTGGGCGAGTGGCCCGAGGGGCTCTACGAGGCCGAGGTCCGCACCGCCGCCTTCCAGAACGGCTATTTCGTCGCCCTCGCCAACCGGGTCGGCCCCGAAGCCGGCCTCCACTTCGCGGGCGAATCCTTCGTCGTCGACCCCGAGGGGAGGGTGGTCGCCCGCGGCAAGAGCCTGAAGGAAGATCTGGTGGTCACGGACGTCGATCTCCGGGCCTGCGAGACCTCCACGGCAAGGCGGCTGTTCTGGCGGGACCGGCGGCCGGAGCTTTATCGCGGGTGGTTGAGGTAAGGAGGCGGTATTTAGGCGTTAATGTGCTAGCATGTCTCCGAACTAGAGTGCTTGGCCGAAGGGACCTGGAGGTGACATGCTTTCTACGATGGTGACGAGCACTCCTGTAGAGCGGCGTCAACGCAAAAGCCTGGGAGCTTTTTACTCGCCGCAGTCTCTCGTCGATCCCATGGTCAAGTGGGCCATCGGCAGCGCAGGCGAATCGGTGCTCGATCCATCTTGCGGGGACGGAATTTTTCTTCAGTCCGCGGCCCGTAGACTTCGTCGCCTGGGAGCTCGTCCTGAACAAGCCGCTTCCCTCCTATACGGTATTGACCTCAATCCCGACGCCGCTCGGGTCACACGGGACCAGCTGATCTCCGATCTTGGCCTACCCTTTTCCAATCTCCAGATCACCAGCTTCTTTTCAGTGCTCTCTCCCAACAACCTGTTCGGCTCGTCGCATGGGTTTGATGTAATCATTGGCAACCCACCTTATATTCGTTACCAGGAGTTTGCTGGTGAAGCCCGCCTCGACGCTCTGGAACGAGCTGCGTTCGCCGGCGTGCAACTCAACCGCCTTGCCTCCTCGTGGGCGCATTTTGTTGTTCATTCTGTAGCCTTCCTGAAGCCGGGAGGTCGCCTCGCCCTCATCTTGCCGGCCGAGCTGATCCATGCTTCTTACGCTGCTCCGCTCCGGGAGCATTTGCGTCGCTCGTTCGAAGATGTCCATATCGTTTCTTTTCGGCAGGCAGTGTTTCCCGAAGTTCAGGCAGAGGTGGTGCTGCTCCTTGCGGCAGGAAAAAATAAGGGGCCCAGCCGGCTCGGATTGACTGAGGTCGAGACAAGCTCGGATCTCTCTGATTTAGCCACCGTCCTGGCCAGCTCCGAGATGTTCATTCCGGGTAAGGAACCCAAGAAATGGGTCCCGGGATATGCAGACCACCCTGGGGCGGTTGCTCTTGACGAAATGCAGAACCAAGGATTCTTGTGTCCTCTCGGGACTGTGGGTAAAGCAAATATCGGTTTCGTCAGTGGAGCCAATGAGTATTTTGTATTAACCTCAGAGGAAGCGGCCCACTGGCGTTTACCTGAGTCCTCTCTCCAGCCAGCCCTGATCCGGGCTCGTCAAATACCGGGCTTGCAGATCACATCCGCCGAAGTGGATCTCGTACGGTCTCGCGGAGAGCGGTGCCTGCTTTGGACTCCCGGGGAGCGGCTAACCCCGGCTGAGCAGGATTATGTCCGGTTGGGAGAAAAACTAGGCTATGCCGAACGGTATAAATGTCGTGTCCGGTCGCCATGGTTTCGCGTTCCCGGAGTCATCACGCCCGATGCATTCCTGACCTACATGAGTGACATTGTGCCGCGGCTATGCCTGAATTGCGCTCAGGTCGTCGCCTCCAACACGCTGCACACCGTTCGTTTGCCGAAGATTCCCGCGTCCTTGCGAAAGGCGTTCATCATTGCCTTCTATAACTCCGCCACTCTCCTGACGTGTGAACGAGTCGGGCGGAGCTACGGAGGAGGGGTCTTGAAACTCGAGCCTCGTGAGGCGGACCGGATTCTAGTGCCTTCGGCGGATCTGGTCGCCCTTCATAAGAAGGAACTCATGAAGTTGGGGGATAAGGTGGATGCGACGCTACGGAACGGTCGTGAAGGCGATTTGGACGACGTTGTGGCTGCCGTCGATTCCATCCTGTTCGAAAAGGAAGAGAGCGCGCGAGGAGAGATGGCTTCGGCCAGGATGTCTCTTCACGAGCGGCGCCAATCCCGTGCCCGGTCTTCCCGCAATCGAAATTAGCGGCCATCCCTGTTTATGGCCCGTAAAACCAGTCCTCGTGTCGCGAACAGCCCCGGCTGTCGGTCCCTTCTCGAGATGTACCAATGGGCGGGTACGGCGAATCCGTCTCGCTGGACCCAGGTTGAAGACCAATTCCTGTCAGCGATGTGGAGCTTCGATCAGTCTTTCGCGGTGGGCCTCGCAGATCAGGGGGACAATCAGAATGGTAAGGGAGACTTCTTTACGGACCTGATTGCGTTGCTGCTGGAGAACTGCTCGGGAAAAGAGCTTCACGGTCGAGGTGCGGTGCCGGGATTGATTTTTCCTAATCATCACCTCGATACCTCCTACCCTGAGGAGGGGACCGTCGAAGTTCTAATCGAGACCAAGGTCGCCGGCGCTCCGAAGTCTGTTCGCAATCCGAAGCAAAAGAATTCCAGAGGGCGGCCAGGGAGCTCAGACCTGGATAAGCGCGTCAAGGAAGCGGGCCTCAAGACGATTGATCTCAAGGCCGAGTGGGCCCGCAAGGCCGGTCAGGGAGGAGGCCCTACCAGCGACCTATTGAGTTGGCTGCACCGCAGTCGGCCCAGTGCTTTCCTGTTCCTCGCCATCCGGGTGGTGGATCCGAACGATTTTGATCGGACCCTGTTCTTTGCCAACGCGGCCAATCAGTTGATGGACGGGGTGGGGCTGGTGGCCTATGAGCCCCTTTCCTCCGGGGGAGGGTATCAAGCGCACAAAGTTCCCACCCATCTGGAGCTCGACCGAGTGCTGAGCCGGGTCTGCACAGCATTACGCAACCTGCCTTAGAGATGCGGACCGGAGAGAATCTTTACCGCCCGCCACCCTCCGTCCCCGTCCCCTCCGGCCCCTTCACGTCCTCACCCCGCTCGCGCTTGGGCGGCGGCGGGGTGGCTCCTCCCTTGCCGCGCTCGACCGTGTAGAGCACGTCCACGCCGGTCGCCTGCCCCTGACCGTTGAGGGCCGCTCCCTGCTGGGCCTGGACGCTCCAGTTGCGGCCCAGGAGGTAGCGGATGGTGAAGGTGTTGATCGGCGAGAAGAGGCCGATCCCGTAGTTGACGTAGAGCCGCGGCGAGAGGTACTTCCCCACCACCACCGAGGCCTCCTTGATGCCCCCCTTGGATTCGAACCGCGCCTCCTCCAGGCCGAAGCGCGAGGCGATCTTCTTCGCCACCAGGTTGCCGCCCTTCAGGCCCAGCGAGTTGACGGCGTTCGCCACCAGGTCCCCCTCCTGCGGCGAGGCCTGCCCGAGGGGGTGGCCGAGGAGGAGGTAGGCGAGCGCGTTGGCCTCGTCCATCGGCGGGTCGGAGTAGATCGTCGCCTGCGGCGAGCGCAGCGTCCCCGTGATGTTGATGCCGGCGACCGTGCCGTCGTCCGCCTTGCGGTAGGCCTTGAGGTCGAGCCCGGGGTTGTCGATCGGCCCGCCAGCGAAGATCACCCGGCCGCGGTCGAGGGTCAGATCCTGCCCGTAGGACTTGTAGACGCCGTTTTTGACCTCGAGCTCGCCGACCGCCGTGGTGGCCTTGCCGGGCTGCTCGATCGCCAGCACGCTGCCGGTGAGGCCGCCGCTGAAGCCGGAGGCCTTGACGGTGACCTTGTCGCCCAGGATCACGCGGACCCGGGCGAAGAGCTGCTTCGACGCCGCGGCGGGCGCCGCCTGGGCCGCCTCCGCCGAGGGGGGGAGGATGATCACGTCCTTGGAGACCTGCACCGTCCCCCGCTTCTGCTTCTCCTGGTTGACCGCCAGCTCGGGGATGGTGATGTCGCCGGTGACATCCATCCGCGGCCCGTTGAGCGCGACCTGCAGGCTGGGCGAGACGAGCGCCTTGATCTCCTTGGTGTTGGAAGCCAGGAAGTTCCTGCCCTCGATCGTGACCTTGCTCGGGCTGCCGTCGAGGGCGATGCCGCCGCCGATCGTCACGTTGCCGGTGCCGGAGCGGGCGGAGCCCTGGAGCTGGATCGGCCCGGTGCCCGCGGCCCTGGCGGTGAACTGGATCTGCCGCACCTGCAGGCCGTATTTCGGCACGTCCACCTGCGCCTGCTGGAGCTGGACGGTGCCGTTGGCCGCCGGCTTGGCGACGGTGCCGCCGATCGTCAGGTCGGCGTTGAGGGCGCCGCGGGTGTTGTCGAGGTCGGGCACGAAGGCCTCGACCAGGCCGAGGTTGGAGAAGTTGGCGACGATGCGCCCGCTGACCGCCTGGGTCTGGAGCGGCGCGCCGATCTTGTTGTACTGCGGCAGCCGCAGGTCGGCCCGCAGCGCCCCGGTGTTGACGAAGGTGAGATCGGCGTGGCCGGTCAACCCGTCGGCGCCGGCGACCATGCGGACGGTCCCCTGGTCGAAGCGGATCTGGGCGGTCTGCCCCCCCTTGGTGGGATAGCGGATCTCCCCCGGGCCGGGGCGCAGATCGAGGTTGGCGGTGACGACGCCGGTGGGGCTCCCCGTCCCGGCGAAGGTGCCGCCGACCGCGCCGGTGATCTGGAGGTCGGCCGGCAGGAAGGGCTTCAGCAGCGAGAACGGCACGCTGGCGACGGTGCCGTTGCCGCTCCAGGGCCCGTTCTTGGCCCACTGGCCGTCAGCGCACAGGCGGGCGTCGCCGGAGGTCCAGCAGAACCCCTTCAGCGCCGCCTGGGTGGTGCCGGCGGTCAGCCCGGCCGGGCCGGCGAGCCGCCAGTTGCCGGTCTGCTGATTGGTGAGGTCGAGGCGGCGGATCTCGCCGCTCCAGGCCGTCGTCCCCCGCAGGCCGCCGGCCAGGGCCAGATCGAGCGCCCCAGGCCCACCCACTCCCCCGGTTTGCCGCACGGCGAGAGTGATCTGATGGGCTTGGCGGGTCCCCTGGCTGGTGAGATTGACGGTGTCGTACTTCTGGCCGTTGAGCCCGACGTTGGCGGCCTTGACGTTGAGCACGAGCGGGCCGTTGGCGCCGAGGTCGACGTCGGCCTGGAGGCCCACGTTGCTGGCGGAGTAGGTCTGGTAGACGAGCGAGTCGGCGGTGGCCTGGGCGGTGACCCGCGGGGTCTTCCACGGGCCGGCGAGGTGCCCCTGGGCGGTGACCGCGCCGCCGGCGTTCGCCAGGGCCTCGGCGAGGTTGGGCGCGGCGAGCCGGAAGTCGAGGTTGCCGGCGGTCTTGGTGAAGGTGCCGTTGGCGGTGACCCGGGCCGTGCCGGAGCGCAGGTCGAGTCCGGGAAGGCGGTAGTTGTCCCCCGCCATCTCCAGGTGAACCTGGCCGGCGAGCGGGTTGCCCCGCAGACTGCCGCTGAGCTGATTGACGTCCACCCGGCCGTAGATGGCGTCGCCGCGCAGGTTGCCGGCGCTGGTGGCGGCGAAGGTGATCCGGCCGGGGTAGTCGGGGACCTGGACGCCGGGATCGATACCGTCGCCGTTCAGCCGCACGTTCCAGGCGACCTGCGGCTTCCAGGCGACGCTCCCCGCCGCCGCGAGCTGGCCGCGCAGGACGTCGCCGCGCAGCGAGCGGATGTCCATCCGCTCCTGGTTGCCGCGGCCGGCGAGCACCCAGTGCCCCGGCGGAACGTTCGGCCCCGCGAGCTGGGCGTCCACCGTGAGCTGGTAGTCGGCGAGCGTGCCGGTCACGTGCCCCTTGCCGGTCTGGCTGACCACCACCGGCGCGCCTCCCTGGAGCGGGTAGACGAGATGATTCCAGCCGGCCGTCACGTCGAGGCGCCCCCCCTTGGCGAGGCTGGCGCGGCCGCTGGCGTTCAGGGTGGTCCCTTGAGGCGTCCTGAGCTTCACGGTATCCAAGGTGAAGTCGTCCCCTTTGCGAGCCACGCTGTAGTCGATCACGCCCGTGGCGAGGTCCTCGTAGGAACCGGAAACCTGGCCGCGGGAGGTGAAATCGGTGAGCTTGCCCTGGATCGCGACGTCCGCCTGGCGGATGCGGACCAGGGGCCACTCCGGGTTGAGCGCCTGGACGTTGATCCCCTGGGCCTGGGCGGTGACGTCCAGCGCCAGCTCGCTCTGCGGGGTGGGGAGGGTGACCTTGCCGCGGGCGGCGATGGCGGCCCCCTTCTCGGTCTTCAGGTTGAGGTACTCGAAGATGAGGTCGTCCCCCTTGCGGGCCAGGCGGTAGTCGGCCTGCCCGGCGCCGTAGTTCTCGTAGGCGCCGAGGATCCGCCCCTCGGAGGTGAAGTCGTCGAGCTGCCCCTTGATCGTCAGGTTGCCCTGGCGGATCTGGGCCACCGGCCATTCCGGGTTGATCGTCTTGGCGTTGAACCCGCTCACCTGGGCGGCGAGGTCCATGCCCAGCTCGCGCATCGGGGTGAGGACGTTCCCCCGCACGTGGGCGGCGAAGGGCTGGCTCAGGGTGGCGTCGATCCCGAGCTTCTCCAGGGTGCCGTTGAACCGGCCGCCGACCACGAAGGGCGGCATCTTCGGATCCTTGTAGGTGGCCTGCGCCTGGAGGTTGACGGCGTAGTCGCCGACCGGGTTGAGGTCGCCGTTGGCCCGGAGCTGGAAGATCGGGCCGTCCACCGCCAGGCTGCGGACGTGGAGGAGGTCCTTGGCACGCTCGCTGACGGCGTCGAGCGCGATGCGGTCGAGACGGAAGGGGGGCTCCCCCTCGCGGAGGATCTCGACGTCGCGGATCAGCGCGTCGCGCACGATGATGTTGACCGGCAGGTGGAGGTCGACCAGCTTGCCGTTCGAGGTCGTGTCCCCGCTCTTCTTCAGGGCGACGCGGATCCCCTCGGCGTGGAGCTGATCGACGTCCAGCATGCGCTGGCGCAGCCGGCCCGCCTTCCAGGCCAGGTGGAGGTGCTGGATCCGCGCGTCGATGGTGGCGTTGCGGAAGCGCACGTCGCGCAGGTCGAGCGGGCCGGTGATCGGCCCCTTCTGGGAGCCGATCGTCAGCTCGCCCGGGATATACGTGCCGAGGTGGCCGAGGAGGAAGCGGGTGCCCCCCTCGGTGGAGACCGCGTACCACCCGAGCCCCGCGGCGAGGACCAGCAGGAGGAGGAGCGCGAGCAGCAGGCCGAGCAGCCAGCGCAGAGGCCGGCGGCGCTTGCGCGGGGGCTCGGAGGATACAGGCGCCGCCGGCGCCGGGGTCAGAGTCGGGTCGTCCGTCATGTTGTCCGGCTTCATAGGTCAGGTCCAATATTGAGGTGAAACACGATGGGGTGATTGGCGTCGGAGAGCCCCCAGGCGATGTCGGCGCGGACCGGGCCGATGGGCGAGCGCCAGCGGACGCCGAAGCCGGCGCCCTGCGCCAGCGAGAGGCCGCTGAAATCGTGGAAGGCGTTGCCGGTGTCGTAGAAAGCCGCCACGCCCCACTTGGGGCGGAACCGGTATTCGTATTCGAGGCTCGCCACCACCAGGGCCTCGCCGCCGATGATGTTGCCGTCCTCGTCCTTGGTCCCGAGCGATTGATAGCGGTACCCGCGCACGCTCTGGTCGCCGCCGGCGAAGTAGCGAAAGCGCGGGGGGAGGATGCGGAAGTCGTCGGTGGCGGTGTAGCCGACCTGGGCGCGGCCGATCAGCCGGTTGCGGGCCCCCACTGTGCGGATCACCTTGGCGTCCACCAGCCCCTGGACGAAGGTGGCGTCGGAGAGCGGGTTCTCCGCGGTCCCCTGGAGTGTGAAGCGCAGGCGGTCGCCGTTGGTGGTGTCGATCCGGTCGTCCGCCCGCACCCGCTCCAGGCCGGCGCTCGGCACCAGCAGGTTCGAATCCCCCTTGTCGAGCCCGACTTTGTAATTCTCGCGCTGGAAGTTGAGGGCGAACGTCTCGTTCCAACTGCCGAGGAGCCGGGTGTACTGGGCGCCGACCAGCCCCGACTTGCTGTCGAGGGTGTTGGTGATCTGCCGGTCGTAGGCAAGGTTGAAGGCGAGGGTGTCGGTGCGTGGGTAGGCCCCTGGGATCAGGTAGCTCGAGAGGAAGCTCTGCTCGATCTGCGAGACGCTGGCCTCGATGTGGGCGCGGTGCCCCCGGCGGTTGAGCCGGCGCAGGTCCCAGGTCCCCTTCACCCGCGGCCCGGTGTCCGTGCCGTAGCCGCCGCCGCCGCTGAAGCGCATGGTCTTGGCGGGCACTAGGTTGACGTCGATCGGCACCTCCAGCCCCTCGGCCTGGTCCTGCCGGGTCACCACCTCGACGCGGCTCCAGTAGGGGCTGTCCGAGAGCGAGTTCTGGAGCTGCAGGACCTTGTTGACGTCCAGCGGCTCGCCGGGCTTGAAGTTGATGTAGCCGGTCAGCAGCGCCCCGTCGAGGACCGACTGATGGAAGAACACCGGGCCGAACAGGTAGCGCGGGCCGGTGCTGTAGTGGAGGACGACGTCGGCCTGGTAGCGCTCGAGATCGACGCGGACCTGGTTCTCCTCGAAGGTGGCGTCGAGATAGCCCTGCTCCGCCGCGAGATCGGTCAGCAGCTTCTTCCCCTGCTCGTACTCCGGATGGTGCAGGATCTCCCCCTTCTGGACGGGGAAGTGGCTCTCGACCTCCTGGAAACGGGGATCGGTGGCGCCGGCGCCGGTGATCCGCAGATCGACGCTGGCGATCTTGATCGCCGGGCCGGCGTCGACGTCGTAGTGGGCGATCCAGGTCTTCCCGTCCTGGCGCAGCTCCGAGCGCACCTGCGGCTTGTAATAGCCATAGGGCTGGAGCGCCTCGCCGATCTCATCGGGAGCCTGGGCGTGGAGGCTGCGGATGCGGTCCTCGGTCAGCTTGCCGTCGTTCTCGCGCGACAGGCTGAGGGCCGAGAGGATGTTGAGCCGGAGCTCCCGACGGACGCCGTCGACGTCCACCTTGACCTTGTCGGCGTGGAGAGGGGGGGCGAAGACGAGGCAGGCCCCGAGGGCCAGGACGCGGGCGGCGAAAGATTTGAAGTTCATCATCCCTTCGAAGCGGCAACAGGAGCGGAAGAAGAGGGAGGGGTGGTCTCCACGGGCACCTGGATCGTCTCCACCCGCACGGCGCCCGGCGTGGCCGGCGCCTTGCCCTCGCGATAGCGGCGCGAGTGGACACGGGTGAACTCGGCGCCGAGCAGGAAGATCATCGAGGAGAGATAGATCCAGACCAGGATCAGCACCAGCGACCCGGCGGCGCCGTAGGCGGTGGTGACGCCGGTGCGCTGGAGATAGAAACCGATGGCGTACTTGCCGAGCGTGAACAGAACGGCGGTGACCGCCGATCCCCAGGCCACGTCGCGCCAGCCGATCTCGACGTCCGGCAGGAGCCGGTAGACCATCGCGAGCAGCAGCGCCATCACCAGCCAGGAGAGCACGATGTCCGCGCCGCCGAGGAGCGTCGAGAGGCCGATCTCGAGCCGCGCCTCGAGGAGGCGCTGGAGGGCGGCGAGGCCGGCGCTGGCGGCGAGCGAGAGGAGCAGCAGGGCGCCGGCGCCGAGGATCAGCAGGAAGCAGAAGAGCCGCTTCTTGAACAGGGTCTTGAGGAAGAAGCCCGGCTTGGGCGTCACCTCCCAGACCGTGTTGAGGGTGTCCTGGAGCTGCATCAGCACGCCGGTGGCGCTCACCAGGAGGGTTACCGCGCCGAAGGCGGCGGCGATCCGTCCTGTCCGCGGCCGGGCGCTCGCCGCCGCCACCAGCGCCTGCACCGCCGCCGCCGCGTCCGACCCGATGAAGCGGCCGAGCTCCCGCTGGATCTCCCCCTGGGCCGCCTCGGCCCCGAAGGCCCAGCCGGAGAGCGCGACCACCAGGATCAGCAGCGGCGCCAGGGAGAATAGCGACAGGTAGGCGATCGCCGCGCTATGCGTGGTCGCCGCGTGCTTGCTCCAGTTGGCGATCGTTTCGCGGGTGACGTACCAGATGTTTTGGGGTTTCGGCCGATGCATAGGGGACCCTGCCCCGTGTGGAGAGGCAGCGGACCCGAGGCTTACTGCAAAAGGCTTGCCGGGGGGGCAAGGAGGAAAAGGCACGGACAAAGACACGGACGTACACGGACTTGCAAGGACAAAAAGGAAGACTGCCGTCCGGGGCTTCCTTGTCCGTGTTCGTCCTTGTAAGTCCGTGTACGTCCGTGGTCTTTCCCTACGGCACCCCGTACACCTGCCCCCGCGGATACGCCGCCGACCACGCGGCCGGCGCGGCGAGCCGGCCGGGGAGGCGGAGGAGCTGCCGGCCGTCCGGGGCGGTGAGCGATTCCTCGCCGATCTTCCAGGGGTGGCCGTTCTGGTCGTTGAGGAAGTCCGCGCCCAGCAGGGCGTGCCCGCGAGTGAAGGTGCGGTCCCCCCGCTCGAAGGCGCGGATGGTGCGGTTCGCGGGATCGGCGCCCGGCTCGGCCACGATCACCACCGGGCGCCCGCCGAGCTCGTCGTTGATCACCCCCTGTTTGGCCACGAGATCGACCGGGTACGCCCTGGCGGCGCCGCCCAGCACCAGTCCGAACACCCCGGGAGCCGCCGGATCGCCGCCGGATCCTGCCGCCGGCTTGTCTTCGCTGCCGGAGCCGGCGAGCACCCGCGTCTCCAGGCGGGATTCGAACCAGCGTTTCCAGGACGTCAGCACGACGGGCAGGGGCTGGAGCTCGATCCCGGAGCCGGCGAGGGGGCCTTCCACCGGAGTGCCGGTGAGCGGTCGCCAGAGCGTGCCAGTCTGGCGGTCGACGAGCAGCGGGTCGCCATCGCGGGAGCGGCCGGAGAGCGCGAGGGTGAGGGTGCCCTTCGGGGTGTCCGTCCGGTAGAGGACGGCGGAGCCGCAGGGCCGGCAGTAGGCGAGGGCGACCGGGATGCCGTTGATGGTGTCGTTGGCCACCCCGTGCCCCTCGAGGAAGCGGAGGGGATAGGCGCGGGCGTCCCCCCCGAGCTCCACGCCGAGGATCAACTCGTCCGGCATCATGTGGGTCGCCGCCTTCGCCCGCACCAGAGGGGCGTGATCGAGCGGCGGGATGGCCTCGGCCGGGGCGGCCTGATTTGGGGGGGTGTCCGGTTTCGGGGCTGTGGATACCGGGGCGCCGGCACAGCCCGCGAGCGAGAGCGACAGAAGGAGGGCGGTGAAGGAAAGAGCGCGCATGAGCGCCATCCTAAAGGCTCCGCCCCCTTCCGCTCAATCCTCCAGCAACCCCTTGGCCGCCATCCACTCCTTGTTGAGCTTCGAGAGGTAGCGCTCGCCGGAGTCGGGGAGCAGGCTGACCACCAGCGCGTCCTCGCCCAGCCGCTCGGCGACCTGGCGGGCGCCGGCGATGGCGGCGCCGCCCGAGGAGCCGGTGAAGATCGACTCCCGGCGGGCGAGCTCCATGGTCGCCCGGTAGGCGGTCTTGTCGTCGATGGTGACGATCTCGTCGATGTAGTCCCACCAGACGGCCGAGGGCATGAAATCCTCGCCGATGCCGTCGATCAGGTACTGGTGGATCTGCTCGGCGGGAGGGAGCTGGCGGTGCTTGTGATAGTAGGCGTAGACGCTCCCCACCGTGTCCACCCCGACCACGTGGACGTCCGGGTTTTTCTCCTTCAGGAACTTGGCCGTGCCGCTGATGGTGCCGCCGGTGCCGACGCCGACCACCCAGTGGGTGACCTTGCCGTCGGTCTGCCGCCAGATCTCCGGGCCGGTGGAGCGGTAGTGGGCCTCCGGGTTGGCCTGGTTGTAATACTGGTAGGGGAGGAAGGCCCCCTCCTCGTCGCGGATGCGCTCGGCCACTTTGTAATAAGAGCGCGGATCGTCCGCCTCGACGTTGGTCGGGCAGGGGAGGACGGTGGCGCCCATCGCCTCGAGCAGCGCGATCTTTTCCTTGGGGATCTTGTCGGCGCAGGTGCAGATCAGCCGGTAGCCGCGCAGGTTGGCCACCAGGGCGAGGCCGACGCCGGTGTTGCCGGAGGTGGGCTCGACGATCGTGCCGCCGGGCTTCAGCAGCCCCGCCTTCTCGGCCGCCTCGATCATGGCGATGCCGATGCGGTCCTTCACGCTGCCGCCGGGATTGAAGGACTCGACCTTGGCCGCCAGCGTCGCCGGTCCGGCATGGAACCGGCCGAGCTTGATCAGGGGGGTGTTCCCCAGGGTTTCCAGGATGTTCTCGTAAATCTCCATGAGCTCTCCGCGCTTTCTGAAATTTGAGGGCCGGATGCTAGCACAACCGGCTATGGACCCCAGGTTGGCCCCTGCCTTGCAGTGAACAAAAGTGCTCCGGGAGATCCGGAAGAACGACAACCAGGAGGTACACCATGAATGATGAGAAATACGGTACGGGTACGAGCGTCAAGGAGATGGACACCGAGACTCAGGCTCACGACGCGCACGACAAGGTTCATCCGGTCGGCAGCGGCGTCGGCGCGGCGGCGGGTGCCGCTACGGGCGCGGCGGTCGGCACGGCCGTCGGCGGTCCGGTCGGGACCCTGGTGGGCGCGGCGGTCGGCGCGATCGCCGGCGGGCTGGTCGGCCACGGCATCGCCGAGGGTGTCAATCCCACGGTGGAGGACGCCTACTGGCGCGACAACTATCGCAACCGTCCGTACGTGAAGGCGGACCGCACCTATGACGACTATCAGCCGGCCTACCGGTATGGCTGGGAGTCGCGCGCCCAGGCCGGCAACCGGAGCTGGGACGAGGTCGAGCCCGAGCTCGGCCGCAACTGGAACGATTACAACCGCGGCGCCGCCCGCCAGACCTGGGATGAGGCCAAGCTCGCCACCAAGGACGCCTGGCACCGCGTCGAGAGAGCCGTCCCCGGCGACGCCGACCGCGACGGCCGCTAGGCCTCGAGGGTCCGGTGCTCGAGAGTCCGGTGATTGACAGGAGAAGGGCGGGGACGAGCTCCCCGCCCTGCAGGTTCCTTCTTCAGCGGGTCGCCGTGGAGTCCTGGGCGCTCGCGAGCTCGGCGGTCTGGGGCGCCGCCGGAGCGGGCGTGGAGGAGAACCCCAGAAGGCCGAAGATCTTCTGCACGTAGCTCTGGGTCTCCTGATAGGGCGGGATGCCGCCGAACCGCTGCACCGCCCCCTCCCCCGCGTTGTACGCGGCGAGGATCTTCTGGGCATCCCCGCCGAACCGGTTGGCCAGCCACTTGAGATAACGGACGCCCGCCTCCAGGTTCTTCTTCGGATCGTAGAGATCCTTCTTCTTCGTCAGCCCGAAGCGCCGCGCGGTCTCCGGCAGGAGCTGCATGAGGCCGTACGCGCCCTTGGGCGAGACCGCCCTGGGGTTGAAGGAGGACTCGACGTGGATCAGCGCCGCCACCAGGTGCGGATTGATCGAGTGGCGGATCGCGACGTCGTAGATGATCTTCCCGTAGGGGGACTGCGGCTCGCCGAGCGCCGTATTCACCTGCACCAGCAGGTCGGCGGCCTTGCGGAGGCGCTCCACCTCGTCCACGGGCTTCAGGACCTCAGGCTTCGGGACGGCGACGTGAGCCACGGCGGGCACGGTGGGCTTCTGGGGAACGACGGCCGGCTTCGGCGCCTCCACGGGAGCCGGCGCGGCCGTCAGAGGGGACGCCACCGTGGGAGCCGGCGCTGCCGTTGCGGGAGTTGGGGAGGCTATGGAAGTCGCGGGAGTCGCGGGAGCCGGAGCCGCGGCGTGGGCCTGCAGGGCGGGCGGCCGTACGGCGGGCAGGGCCGGGGCGGCGGGCTGCATCCCGAGGGTCGAGAGGTTGACGAGGCTGAGCGCGAAGGTACCCACGCAGAAGGTGTTGGACCCTCTCCCGAGCTGCCGGACCTGGGAAAGAACTGGGGCGAAGAGGGTCGAAAACGCGCGCTTCCTCTGCAAACGTGCCTCCCGTCTGGGTGGGGTCGCTAAAAAAAACTCATGGAGCGGCAACGCTGCTCCGGGCCCTGCATGCTGACGGCTTTGGGCTAGACGATAAATACACAACCATCGATGGGATGTCAATCTTTCGCCCGATGGCCGCCCCCGCGCCGCAACCTTTCCCGGCCGTTCGCGTATCCGCCAAGGCTCCCCCCTGGAGCCAGGGGATATCCTTGTGCCCGTGCCGGGCAGTTCCCCGCATTTTTTTGAGTCTTGATGGGTCGATACCCGGGAGAGCTTCATGAGAAAACCGGTCCTCCTTGCCCTTGCCCTCGCCCTTCTCGCCACCTCCGCCCGCGCCGCTCTCGATCCCGGCCTGCTCGCCGGGTTCAGCGCGCGCTCGATCGGACCGGCGGGGACGAGCGGCCGCGTGCCCGCCATCGCCGCGGTCGAATCCAACTCGAACATCGTCTATACCGGCGGCGCCGCGGGAGGCGTCTGGAAATCCACCAACGGGGGGCTCACCTGGACGCCGGTCTTCGACGACCAGCCGGTGGCCTCGATCGGCGCGATCGCCGTCGCGCCGTCGAATCCGGACGTCGTCTGGGTCGGCACCGGTGAGGGCAATCCGCGCAACAGCGTCTCCGTCGGCGGCGGCGTCTACCGCTCGCTCGACGCCGGCCGCACCTGGACCCACCTGGGGCTCGACAAGACCGAGCGCATCGACCGCATCGTGGTCCACCCCACCAATCCGGACATCGCCTGGGTGGCGGCGCTCGGCCAGGCCTGGGGGGAGAACCCGGAGCGCGGGGTCTACAAGACCGAGGACGGCGGCAAGACCTGGAGCCGCGTGCTCTACGTCGATCCGCGGACCGGCGCCGCCGAGCTGGTGATCGACCCGCGCAACCCGAACAAGCTGTTCGCCGCCATGTGGCAGTACCGGCGCTGGCCCTGGTTCTTCAAGTCGGGCGGCCCGGGCTCCGGGCTCTACGTGACCTACGACGGCGGGCGCGCCTGGAAGCGGTACGCCGAGGAGGATGGGATGCCGAAGGGGGATCTCGGGCGTATCGGCATCGCCGTCTCGCGCTCCAACCCCGACGTGGTCTATGCCACGGTCGAGGCCGCCAAGAGCGCGCTGGTGCGCTCGGACGACGGCGGCCGGACCTGGCAGACGGTCAACGACCGCTACGACGCCAACCCGCGGCCGTTCTACTTCGCCCACATCGAGGTCGACCCCGAGCTCCCCAACCGCCTCTACAGCCTGGACTTCAACGTCCGGGTCTCGAACGACGGCGGCAAGAGCTTCGAGGACCTGGTCCCCGGCTACCTGATCCACGGCGACTACCATGCGATCTGGATCGACCCCCGCGACCCGAGCCGGTTCTACCTCGGCAACGACGGCGGCGTGGCGTTCACGCGCGACCGCGGGAAGACCATGCAGTTCGTCTCCACCCTGCCGCTCGCCCAGTTCTACCATGTGGCGGTCGACGACCAGATCCCCTACAACGTCTACGGCGGCCTGCAGGACAACGGTGCCTGGCGCGGTCCCAACACGGTCTGGCAGCAGGGGGGGATCCGCAACTATGAATGGGTGAACGTGGTGGGCGGCGACGGCTTCGAGACCCGGCCGGACCGCGGCGATCCGAACTACGTCTACTCGGAGTGGCAGGGGGGGAACCTCTCCCGCTACGACGTGCGCACCGGCGAGGGGCGGGCGATCAAGCCGAGCCCGCCCGATGGGGTGACGCTCCGCTTCAACTGGAACGCCGGCTTCGCCACCGACCCGCTGGACCCCGGCGCGATCTACATCGGCAGCCAGTTCCTCCACAAGTCCACCGACCGCGGCGAGACCTGGACGACGATCAGCCCGGACCTGACGACCAATAACCCCGACTGGCAGCACGCCGGCGAGAGCGGCGGCATCACCTCCGACGCCAGCAACGCCGAGAACCACACGACCATCCTCACCATCGCCCCGAGCCCGGTGCAGCAGGGGGTGATCTGGGTGGGAACGGACGACGGCCGCCTGCAGGTGACGCGGGACGGCGGCAAGACCTGGACGAGCGTCGAGAAGAACGTCCCCGGAGTGCCGGCGAACACCTGGATCCCCAACGTCCTCGCCTCCCGGTTCGACGCCGGCGCGGCGTTCGTGGTCTTCGACAACCACCGGCGGGAGGACTTCAAGACCTACGTCTACCGCACCGCCGACTACGGCAAGACCTGGAAGAGCCTGGCGACCGCGGACCTGCGCGGCTATGCCCACGTCATGGAGCAGGACCCGGGGGACCGGGATCTCCTCTTCCTCGGCACCGAGTCCGGCCTCTGGATTTCCAACGACGGCGGCGGGCGGTGGATGAAGTGGACGCACGGCGTGCCGCCCGCGCCGGTGATGGGGCTCGCGATCCAGCCGCGGGAGCTCGACCTGGTGGTCGCCACCCATGGGCGGGCGCTCTACGTGGTCGATGACATCCGGCCGTTGCGGACGCTCTCCGAGAAGACGCTGGCCGAGCCGGTCCATCTCTACGAGACCGGCCCCGCCCAGCAGCACTGGAACTCGCCCGAGCCCGGGGGGTTCGCGTTCGGCTCCGGTGAGTTCCGCGGCGAGAACGAGCCCTACGGGGCGATCCTCACCTTCTCGCTGAACGGGCCGGGGCTCCCCTATCCCGACGAGAAGAAGGAGCGAGAGCGCAAGGCCGGGGAGCGGGAGGCGCGGCTCAAGACCGAGCAGGCCCGGCCGGTCGAGGGGATGCCGCAGACCGCGCGGGAGCTCGCGGCCAGCGAAAGGCCGGGCCCTGGCAAGCCCGCGGCCGAGGAGGCCACCAAGGGCAAGGAGGCTGAGAAGAAGGACGAAGGGAAGCCCCCGGAGGTCGAGATCCGCGTCGCCGACGCCGCCGGCAAGACGATCCGCACCTTCACCGCCCCGGCCCGGCAGGGGGTGAATCGCGCCGCCTGGGATCTGACCACCGACGGTCCCAAGCCGTTCCCGAGCGAGAAGCCGCCGACCCCGCACGCCTCGTCGGGAGTCGAGGTCCCGCCCGGCCCCTACACGGTGACGGTCAAGATGGGGGACCACGAAACCAAGGGGACCGTGCAGGTCGTGCCCGATCCGCGGTCGCGCAACACCGAGGCCGACTGGCGCGCCCGCGACGCCGCCGGCAAGCGGGCCCTGGCGCTCGGGGAAGCTCTGGCCGAGGCGGTCGAGCGCATCCGCAATGCCCGGGCGGACGTCGACGCGGTGGTGGCCAAGGTGGAGAGCCGGAAGCAGGCCGCCGGCACGGACGGCGCGAAAGACGCCAAGCCCGACCCGCTGGTCGAGGCCGCCGGCAAGCTGAAGGGGGATCTGGTCAAGCTGGAGCGCCGGCTCTGGGTGCCCTACGACGCGGTGGGGATCCAGCCGGAGACGGACGCCCTGTCGAGGGTCAACTACGCCGCCGGCTACGTGCTCTCCTCCTCGTCGCCGCCGAGCCCGACGCACCTCGAGTACCTCCGGCAGGCGGAGCAACTGGTCAACGCCACCCTGGCCGACGTCAACCGCTTCTTCGAGACCGACGTCGCCGCCTTCCGCAAGTCCGCGGACGCGGCGGGGGCGCGGCTGCTGCCGGATCTGGGAAAGGTGGAGGTGAAGCGGCCGTAGGGGAAAAAGGCAAAAAACAAGGGACGAAAGGGACCTCAGGGACAACAGAGACACCAGGGAAAACGCGGTCTGTGCTGGTGTCCCTGGAGTCCCTGCTGTCCCTTTCGTCCCTTGTTGCTGCTTACCGCGCCACGCAAACCTCCGCTTCCTCGGCAACCGGCTCCGGCTCCCTCTCCTCCTCCTTCTTCTTCCCCTGCGCGCTGGAGATCAGGGCGACGCCGGTCAGGATCACCGCGGCGCCGATCAGAGTCCCCCGGGTGATCGGCTCGCCGGCGAAGGCCCAGCCGAGGAGGACGGCGACCACCGGGTTCACGTAGGCGTAGGTCGAGACCAGCACCGCCGAGGCCGACCGCAGCAGCCAGACGTAGGCGGTGAAGGCGATGATGGCGCCGAAGATCACCAGGTAGGCCAGGGAGAGCAGCGAGCGCGTCGAGACCTCGGCGAGGGCGAAACGCGCCGGCTCGCCGGTGAGCGCGCCGGCGAGCAGGAGCAGGCCGCCGCCGCTGAGCATCTGCATGGACGTCGATAGCAGCGGCGAGGCGGGTAGCCGCGCCCGCTGGCTGTAGAGCGAACCCCAGGCCCAGCTCAGCGAGGCGATCAGCACGGCCACCACGCCGAGCGGATCGAGGCCACCCGAGGAGCTGGGCCGCACCAGCAGCATCAGGCCGGTGAAGCCGAGGAGCAGGCCGGCGATCACCCGCCCGCCCGGCCGCTGGCGGCGGTCGCGCAGCCAGGTCATTAGCACGATCCAGAGCGGCTCCGTCGAGATCAGCAGCGCCACCAGCCCCGAGCTCACCCGCTGCTCGGCCCAGACCACGCCGCCGTTGCCCGCCAGCAGCAGCAGGGCGCCGATGATCACCGCCGAGCGCCAGTGGACCAGGCTCGGCCGCGGCGCCCCGCGCAGCCGGCTCCAGCCGTAGAGCAGCACGCCGGCGGTGAGGTACCGGGCGGCGGCCATCAGGAAGGGGGGGATCGTCTCGATGGCGAAACGGATCGCCAGATAGGTCGAGCCCCAGATCAGGTAGACGGCGCCGAGGGCGATCGCCACCCGCAACATCGACACGCCCGCGCCCTTGGAATCACTCAACCGACACCTCCTCCGCGATCTCCGCGGCCTCCTGGGCGATCCCCAGCGGTAGCTGTCCGCTCTCGCGGACCGTCTCCAGCACGATCGTGGTGCGGGTCGACTGCACAGTGCCGGTCGATCCGATGCGCTCGCGCAGCAGCCGCCCGAGCGACTTGGTGTCCCGCGTCCGCACCTTCATCAGGAAGCAGTCCTCGCCCGCGATGTGGTGCGCTTCCAGCACCTCCGGAATGTTGGCCAGCAGCTCGGCGGTCTTCGCCTCGCCGTCGAAGTCGGTCGAGCGGACGAAGACGAAGGCCAGTGTGGTGAGCCCCAGGGCCTCGGGGTTGATCCGCGCCTCGTACCCCTGGATCACGCCCCGGGCCTCGAGCCGGCGGATGCGCTCGAGCACGGCGGAGGGCGCCATATCCACCTGCCGGGCGATCTCGGCGTTGGAAGTCCGGGCGTTCTGCTGAAGGATGTTCAGGATCTGGCGATCTATTTCGTTGATCATTCGGAATCTCTCCCCATTCACAGGATACTGCTCAGCGAGCAGGGAAGGCAAGAACGATCGACGGAAGAATGACGGAATCGCCGATCTTTGTTCGGCGCAGGGGCGTCGTTCCGACTGATTTAGAGCGGAATCCGGCTCTCGGCCTCGGCGGCGAAGGGGTCGTCCGCGATGCCGCGGCGGTGGCGGAGCAGGGCGGCGTGGGCGATCATGGCGGCGTTGTCGCCCGAGTAGACGAGGGGGACGAGGCGGAGGTCGACGCCATGGCGCCCGGCCCAGACCGGGAGCTCCCGCCGCAGCAGCCGGTTGGCGGCGGCGCCGCCGGAGACGGCGAGCAGCCCGAAGGGGCGCCGCTCGTGGAGACGCTCCAGGCGGTCGAGCACCTGGCCGGCGGCGGACGCGCGGAAGGCGGCGAGGAGGTCGAGCACGGGCTGGGGCACATCCTCTCCGGCGCCCAGGTCGATGGGTCCCAGCGTCCGCTCCAGGCGCTGGATCTCCAGCAGGGCCTGGCTCTTCAAACCCGAGTAGGAGAAGTCGAGCGTCTCGCCGAAGCGGGAGACGGGGAAGCGCTGGGCGCCCGGGGTGCCCCGCTCGGCCAGCTCGTCCACCTTGGGTCCCTGCGGATAAGGGAGGCCGAGACGCTTGCCCACCTTGTCGAAGACCTCGCCGATGGCGTCGTCGCGGGTCTCGGCGAGGGTCGAGACGGCGCCGTCCTCGACCGCGAAGAGGGAGCTGTGCCCGCCGGAGAGGACGAGGCCGACGAACTGGGACGGCGGCAACTCGGGAGGAGCGGGATCGCCCGGAGGGCGCAGGAAGGGGGAATAGAGGTGCCCTTCCAGGTGATGGACGGCGTGGAAGGGGCGGCCGCCGGCGAAGGCGATCGCCTTGCCGATCGACAGCCCCACCAGCAACGCCCCCACCAGCCCCGGACCGCGGGTCGCCGCCACCACCTCCACGTCGCGCAGCAGGACCCCCGCCCGTTCGAGCGCCTCGCCGCTCACCGCCGGCCAGTTGGCCAGGTGCTCGCGCGAGGCGATCTCCGGCACCACCCCGCCGTAGGGGCGGTGCGCGGCGAGCTGGCTGGAGACCACCGACGACAGCACCCGCCCGGCGCCGTCGAGCAGGGCGCAGGCGGTGTCGTCGCAGGAGGTCTCGATGCCGAGGACGAGCGGGTGGTCCATGCGCACCCGGAAGACAGGGACCTCCTAGCCGTTGGCAGCCGGCGTCTCGACCGGCTCGGCGCGCTGGATCTCGATCGGCTCGTAGACCGGGATCTCGAAGGCGAGGTCCTGATGGCAGAACTGCTGCCACTCGTCGGTGACGTTGTCGAAAATGATGTTCTGGTCTTTGAAGATGCCGTCGGTGACGACGAAGTTCTCCTGGAGGTAGAGGATCGAGTCGTCGTCGAGCGTGCGGTCGACCTCGACCTCCTTGCCGTCGACCTCCTTCTTCTCCTTGCGCACGTTGGCGGCGTTCTCGCTCCAGCCCGGGTAGGCCCGGAACTGCTTCGCCAGGTATGCCTTGCAGTATTTGCCCATTTCAGCCATTGGTCGATTCTCCTGCTGGTCTTCAGTTCCGTATCTGTGCTTGAAGAGTTTCAAGCTGGAGGGACAAGAGTACCCCACTGTAGAGGTGTCATAAATCCCCAGGGCGGGACACCGCTGATAAACTGCGCCTCCGGCTGAGGCGTTTCTCATCGTGTTCGGGCTGACGAGAGGGAGGGAATCGATGGCAGACCTGTTGACCCTGGACGATCTCGACTTCGACCATCTGGAAGGCAAGCGCGTCTTCGTGCGGGTGGATTTCAACGTCCCCCTTTCCAAGGACCAGAAGGTGGTGGACGCCACCCGCCTGCGGGAGGCGATCCCGACCATCCGCGAGCTCGCCGGCGCCGGCGCCGTGGTGATCCTCGCCTCCCATCTCGGCCGTCCCAAGGGGCAGCGCGATCCGCGCTACACCCTGCTGCCGGTGGCCGAAGAGCTGGTCCCCCTGCTCGGCCAGGCGGTCCGCTTCGCCGACGACTGCGTCGGCCCGGAGGTCGAGGCGCTGATCCGCGACATGGACCCCGGCGAGGTCGTCCTGCTCGAGAACCTCCGCTTCCATCCCGAGGAGGAGAAGAACGGCCCTGCCTTCGCCGATCAGCTCGCGGCCCTGGCCGAGATCTACGTCGACGACGCCTTCGGCGCCGCCCACCGCGCCCACGCCTCGGTGGTCGGGGTGCCCGAGCGGCTCGGCTCCCGGGCGGCGGGCCGGCTGATGGAGCGCGAGGTGACGGCTCTCGGCCGGCTGCTCGGCGAGCCGGAGCGCCCGTTCGCCGCTCTCCTCGGCGGCGCCAAGATCGAAGGCAAGATCGACACCCTGGAGAACCTGCTGCCGCGCCTCGACCTGCTGCTGCTCGGCGGCGGCATGGCCAACACCTTCCTCGCCGCCGAGGGGTACGAGCTCGGCTCGTCGCTGTTCGAGCCGGACCGCCTCGACCTCGCCCGCGCGATCCTCGCCCGCGCCAAGGAGAAGGGGGCGGAGGTCCTGCTGCCGACCGACGTGGTGGTGACCGACGACCTCGACACCCCGGGGCGGATCGAGACCGTCCCCGCCGACCGCATCCCGGCCGGCATGAAGGCGGTCGACGTCGGCCCGGAGACCCGCAAGGCGTTCGCGGCGGCGGTCGGCCGCGCCCGCACCCTGTTCTGGAACGGCCCGCTGGGAGTCTTCGAGAAGCCCCCCTTCGACGCCGGCACCCGCGAGGTGGCGCAGGCGCTGGCGGGCTGCCCCGGCTTTTCGGTGATCGGCGGCGGCGAGACGGTGGCCGCCGCCCGGCAGGCCGGCGTCGTCGATCGCATCGGCCACGTCTCCACGGGCGGCGGCGCCTCGCTCGAGTTCCTCGCCGGCAAGACCCTGCCCGGGGTGGCCGTGCTGGAGCGGGGACGATGAGCGCCGAGCGGCGCCGGCCGCTGATCGCCGCCAACTGGAAGATGAACCTGTTGAAGGCCGACGCGGTGGAGTACTGCCGCGACCTGCGGCGCGGGCTCGCCGCGGCGGCCGGGACGGGAACGATGGACGCCCGGGTGGTGATCTTCCCCTCGTTCCCGCTGATCCCGATCGTCGCCCGCGAGCTGGTGGACAGCGAGGTCGAGGTCGGCGGCCAGGACCTCCATCCGGAAGACAGGGGGGCGAACACCGGCGATGTCTCGGGTCCGCAGCTCGTCGACGCCGGCTGCACCTGGGTGCTGTGCGGCCACAGCGAGCGGCGGCAGAACCATGGCGAGAGCGACGAGTGGGTCGGCCTCAAGGTCGCCGCCGCCGCGCGCCACCATCAACTGACGCCGCTGATCTGCGTCGGCGAGACGCGCGACGAGCGCAAGGCGGGCCAGACCTTCACGGTGCTCGCGCGCCAGCTCGGCGCCGCCCTCGCCGGCGGCCCCGAGCCGTTCGCCCTCGCCTACGAGCCGATCTGGGCGATCGGCACCGGCGAGACGGCCACCCCGGAGATCGCGCAGGAGGCCCATCGCTACCTGCGCGGACGGCTGGCCGAGGAGCTCGGCGAAGCAGCCGCGGCGGCGGTGCCGATCCTCTACGGCGGGTCGGTGACCCCCGACAATGCGCCCCATCTGATCGTCCAGCCGGACCTCGACGGCTTCCTCGTCGGCGGGGCAAGCCTTGACCCACAGAAATTTCTCGCTATCATTCGGAGTTCCGGCTAGGGTCGGGAACGTTCTACGCGCCCATTTGGAGGCTTCGCACCGTGATCTATCTGTTGTACGTTGTACATGTACTCGTCTGTGTGTTTCTGATCCTCGTCGTTCTGCTCCAGCAGGGCAAGGGTGCGGATCTTTCAGTCTTCGGCGGTGGCAGCACGCAGACCGCCTTTGGCGCCCGCAGCGCCACGACGATGCTCCACAAGCTGACTGTGGCCTCGTTCGTGGTCTTCATCCTGACCACCATCTCGATCGCTCTCTTCAAGGGGGGGCCGAGTGGCGGCACGGTGATGGCGGGGCATGGCAAGAGCGCGGCGGCCAAGACGGCGCCGGCCAAGCCCGGCCCGGCTCCGGCTCCGGCGGCGCCGGCCAAACCGCAGTAAGCAGGTTTTAGCAGCAGGTTCTTTGAGCCCAAGTGGCGGAATTGGTAGACGCGCACGTTTGAGGGGCGTGTGGGGCAACCCGTGCCGGTTCGAGTCCGGCCTTGGGCACCATCTTTTTTTTCCAGATCCCTCCTGTAGATCTTTCCTGGCAGCACCAGCTTGCTTTTCCCCTGCGCTGGTGAGACGATTCCTGAAATTCTGAGATGAAGTTCGACCTGCGGTGAAGGTCCGGTCGCGCCTGCTTGTTTCAGCGGAAAGGAGTGGCGGCAGATGGCTCAGCAGGGAACGGTCAAGTGGTTCAATAACGCAAAGGGGTTCGGCTTCATCCAGACCGAGGAGGGTGGAGCGGACATCTTCGTCCACCACTCGGCCATCGTTGCCGAGGGGTTCAGGACGCTCAACCAGGGTGAGAAGGTGAGCTTCGAGCTCGTGGAAGGGCCGAAGGGGCTCCAGGCCCGGAACGTCCTGCGCGGCTGACGGTCCGGGCTGGTTCCGGGATCTATCCTGCCGCCGGCCGCGACGTCGCCTTGTCGATCGTCACCTGCTCCTGCGGGACGTCGTTGCCCATGGGCCCCGGTCCCGTCTTCACCCTGGCGATCTTGTCGACCACATCCATCCCCTCGACCACCTTGCCGAAGACGGTGTAGCCCCACCCCTGGGGGTTCTTGCCCGAGTGGTTGAGGAAGCCGTTGTCCTTCAGGTTGATGAAGAACTGGGCGGTGGCGCTGTGCGGATCGTTGGTGCGCGCCATGGCCACCGTCCCGCGCTGATTGGTGAGGCCGTTGTCCGCCTCGTTCTGGATCTGCGCCCGCGTCGGCTTCTGCCGCTGCTGGGCGTCGAATCCGCCCCCCTGAATCATGAAGTTCGGGATCACGCGATGGAACAGCGTGCCGTCGAAGAAGCCGGCCTCGACATACTGCAGGAAGTTCTCGACGGTCTTGGGCGCCTCCGTGGAGAACAGCTCCAGGACGATCGTTCCATGGTTGGTGTCCAGAGCGACGGTCGGGTTCGCCATGGTTGTGTCTCCTCTCGCTCGTTGGCGGGTTATTTGGGGGTGGTCGGCTTGGCGGCGGGCTTGGCGTTGGGTAGAACCGCAGCTTTCTGGATCACGATCGGCTGCACCGGCACGTCCCCATACTGCTCCTTGGTGGTCGTCGGCACCTGCACGATAGCGTCCACCACGTCCATCCCCTCGAGGACCTTGCCGAACACCGCGTAGCCCCAACCGTCAGGGGTCTTGCCGCGGAAGTTGAGGGAGCCGTTGTTGGCCACATTGATGAAAAACTGGGCGGCGGCGCTGTCCGGGTCGCTCGTCCGTGCCATCGCGAGGGTGCCGCGCTCGTTTTGCAGGCCGTTGTCCGCCTCGTTCGGGATCGACGGCCGGGCGGGCTTCTCGGTCATGTCGGGGGTGAAGCCGCCCGCCTGGACCATGAAACCGGGGATCACCCGGTGGAAGATAGTGCCGTTGTAGAAGCCGGCCCGGGTGTAGGCGAGGAAGTTCTTGACAGTCTTGGGGGCCTTGTCGGCGTAGAGCTCGATGACGATCCGGCCCTTGGTCGTCTGCAGCGCGACCCGGGGGTTGGCGGCCGGTGCCGCGCTCACGCTCTTCTTGGGTGCGGCCGGATGCGGGTGCGGGCTCTTCTTGGGGGGCGCCGCCGGAACCAGGAGTGCCAGCAAGCAGACCAGAGGGGCTATGCTCACGTTCATTTGAAGAATTCTCCTTTGGCAATGAATAACGCGACGGATGGTAGCACGGGGTCCTGTTTCGACGATCCGGTCGGCATCGTCCTCGCCGGGGGCGCGTCGAGCCGCATGGGGCGCGACAAGGCCCTGCTCGAAGCCCGGGGGGGTATCCTGCCGGCGCTGGCGGCGCGGCGGCTCGCGGCGGTCTGCGCCGAGGTGGCGGTGGCGGACGCCGGACGGGGTCTGCTGCCGGCGCTCCCCTCCCTGCCGGATGGCCCCGGCCGCGGTCCCGCCGCCGGCATCCTGGGGGGAGCGGCGGCGTATCCGGGGCGGCTGCTGCTGGTGCTCGCCTGCGATCTCCCGCGGGTGCCGCCCGCTCTGCTCGCCGAGCTCGCCCGCCCGCCGGCGGCCGACTGGGTGATCCCGCGCTGGAGCGGCGGCGTCGAGCCGCTCTGCGCGCTCTACGGACCGGCGGCGCTCGCCGCGCTCGGCCGCCGGGTTGAGCGCGGCCGGCTCGCCCTCCACGCTCTGTTCGAGGAGGGGCTCGCCGCGCGCGTTCTGGAAGGGGATGAGCTCGCCCGCTTCGGCCAGCCCGGGGAGATCTTCCTCAATCTCAACACCCCGGAGGACTGGGAGCGCTACATCTCGACGGAACCGGGCGCTCCGCCGCAGGACCCGCAGGGGCAGATCTCGCGCAGAAAATCGTAGCGGTAGATGCCGGTGCCGTGACCGTCCGAGAAGGCGATCGAGATGGCGTAGTTGCCCACCGGCCGGACCGACTCGGCGGTAACCGGATGGGCCGGCGGGTGGTAGACGATCTTTTGGCCGGAGTGCCCTTGGCAGCCGGCGCAGGGGCACCAGCCACGCAGGTACTCGTAGGGATATTCGGCGACGTGGCCGTCGCTCCAGGTCAGCCGCAGCCGGCCTTCCTCGGGGAGCCGGCGGGCCTCGGTGAGAACGGGTTCCATGACCCGATCTTACGCCACCCGGGGGAAGACGCGGTTCCTGCCGGCGTGCTTGGCCTCGTAGAGGGAACGGTCGGCGGCGGCGATCAGGTCGCGCCCGAGGACCTTCCCCTGCCCGGCGGTGCCGTCCAGGGAGGCGAGGCCGATCGAGACCGTCGCGCGCGCCGGCGTGCCGTCGTCCAGCGGCACCGGCGTCCCCTGCACCGCGTGGCGGATCTTCTCGGCGACCGCGGCGGCGCCCTCCATCCCGGTCTCGGGCAGCACCAGCAGGAACTCCTCGCCGCCGTAGCGGCCGATCCAGTCGGTGCCGCGCAGGCCACCGGCGATCACCTGCGCCATGCGCCGCAGCAGCGAGTCCCCCGCCAAGTGGCCGTGGCGGTCGTTGATCGCCTTGAAGTGGTCGAGGTCGGCCATGGCGACGGTCAGCGGCCGGCCGTAGCGTAAGGCCCGTTCGAGCTCGCGGTCGAGCTGCTCGAGGATCGCCTCGCGGCGCAGCAGGCCGGTGAGCCCCTCGTAGGTGGCCGACGCGAACAGCCGGGCGTTCTCGAACACGATGGCGACGTGGTGGGCGAGGAGATTCAGCAGGTCCAGCTCCTCGGCCGGATAGGCGCGGCTCCCCTCCTTGCGCCCCACGATCAGCAGTCCGATCAGCCGCCCCTGGCTGAGCAGCGGCACCGCCAGGCCGTCCGGCATAGGGCCCTGTTGGGAGAAGTATCGGGCGAAAGCCGGGCTGCGGACCGCGAGCTGCGCTACGGGGAGCGGGCGGCCGGCGCGCCGCAGGTGCTCGATGCCGGGATCGTCCAGCGGGAAGATCTGGCCGGTTTCCATCGCGTCCCGCGTCGAGGCGAGGACGGTCAGCAGGCCGGTCTCCGGATTGGCGGTCAGCAGCGCCGCCGAGCGCGCGAGGAAGATCGCGGTCAGCCGTTCGACCAGATACTGCCCCATCCGCGGCAGCTTGCCGAGGGCGGGTAGCTCGCCGGCGAGGGCGATCAGCCGCTGCCGCAGCGCGTAGCGCTCGGGGAAGAACCGGCGGTCGATCAGCCGCTGGAGCCAGCGGCGCAGGGGCGCGAACAGCAGTCCCAGCAGCAGCGTCGCGCCGGAGGCTGCCCAGACCGACTCCCGCCCCTCGACCAGGCGCGAGAAGATCACCCCGCCGGCGCCCAGGGCGGCGTAGAAGACCAGCACCAGCGAGCCGGTCAGCAGGGTATAGATCAGGCCCCGCCGCACGGCGAGCTCGACGTCGAACAGGTCATAGCGGAAGATCGCGGCGAACAGGGCCACCGGATAGCAGAGCAGGACCAGCGTCTCGAGCGGTCCGGTCCAGTCCGGCAGCGGAAAGCCGGCCAGCTCGAGCGCCGTGCTCGCGATCGTGAACAGCATCCAGGGGATCGTCGCCGCCAGCACCAGCCCGGCCTGCTGGCGCCCCCGGGGCTCTGGGGAGCGCAGGGCCTGGGACGCCAGGAGCAGGGTGACCGCCAGCGCCCAGGCCGGGAGAACGCCGAACCGCAGCAGCCCATCCACCTGTTCCATCGTCCAGGGGAAGACGCGGCGGCCGAGGACCTGCTCGGTCAGCGAGGTGGCGGCGCTCGCCACCCCGATCCCGAGGCCGGCGCCGTAGTAGAGCGGCACGATCCAGGGGCGCCGGCGGAGCCAGCCGGGACGCTCCGGGATCAACGAGGTGAGGTGCATCTCGAGGCCGATCTGCAGGCCGGTCAGCAGGTAGTACGAGGAGAACGCGGCGGCGCTCAGGAGGGGCCGGCCGATCAGGCTGACCGGCAGCGCGATCTCGACCGCCGCCGCGGCGGAGAAGGCGAACAGCAGGCCCACCCGCAGATCGTCCCCCTGCGCCAGGGCGAGGAGCGCCACGGCGAGGAAGCCCAGGGCCGTCAGGCTGGTGAGGAGGAGCGGCAGCCAGCGGGGCAGGGTGCCGGGGACGGGCGTGAGAACGAGGATCCGGTCCCCGCGCGCGATCCGCAGCGCCACCGGCCGGCCGCGCTCGAACCCTCCGGCCGCCGTCTCGTACTCCGCCACGCTCGCCACCCGCCGGCCGTCCGCGGAGAGGATCTCATCGCCGGCCCGCAACCCGCCGCGGTCCGCCGGATCGCCCGGGCTGACCTGCGCGACGCGCACGCCCAGCTTCCCCGCCTCCGGCTGGAAGCCGAGCCGGCGGCCGGAGCCGCGCACGGCTTCCCGTGCCTGGAGGAAAAGGAGGCCTGAAACCCCCAGGACGATCGCCCAGCCAAGGGCGGCGCGAGAGACTCTATGAAGTCGCAAACCGGTGATCTCGTCGTGTTGGACGGTGAATAGTACCGCAAAGAGGTGTTCCGTCGTCCCGACCGGGCCTTGAGGCCCGGGCGGGGTGGCTGTACGATCTGCCAATTCGACGGGAGCCCTGATGCCGCGCCACCCCCACTTTTCGCCCTCCGTGCAAGACATCGCCGACTCGGTCTACTCCGGGCTGGCCCACCGGCTCGCCACCTACCGCGGGGAGGTCTACCCCCTGCACGTGGGGGATACCTGGATGGAGCCGGCGGAGGGGTGCCGCATGGAGGACCTGCGCGTCGCGGACTATCCGGGGCTCCATCGCTATGCCCCGCCCCAGGGAATGCCGTCGCTGCTCGATGCCATCGTCGAGCGGGTGCGGGAGCGCACGGGGGTGCCCACCGGGCGCGAGAACGTCCTGGTGGCGACCGGGGCGACCGGGGCGCTGGGAGCGGTGGCGGGGGCGATCCTGGCGCCGGGGGACGAGGTGCTGCAGCTCGCCCCGCACTGGCCGCTGATCACCGGCATCATCCGCTCCTTCAGCGGCGTGCCGGTCGACGTTCCCTTCTTCGGCGCCGCGGACTCCCCCGAGACCGCCGTCGAGGCCGTGCGCGCGCTGAAGACCGACCGCACCGTCGCCCTCTATCTCAACACCCCGAGCAACCCCACGGGCCGGTTGATCCCGCGTCCGTGGATCGAGGCGCTGGTCGCGTGGGCCGCGCGCGAGGATCTCTGGATCATCGCCGACGAGGTCTACGAGGATTACGTCTACGAGGGGGGGCACGTCTACACCCGCCCGCTGGCGCCCGAGCGCACCTTCGCGGCCCACTCCTTCTCCAAGGCTTACGGCATGGCGGGCAACCGCTGCGGCTATGTAGTCGGGCCGGAACCGGCCGTCCGCGAGCTGCGCAAGATCGGCATGCACAGCTTTTACAGCACTCCTACCGCCTCACAGGTCGCGGCCCAGCGGGTGCTCGGCCGTTCCGGAGACACCTGGATCGCCGGCGCCCGGGAGCAGTACAAGGCGACCGGCGCCAGGGTGGCCGCCCGCCTGGGGCTGCCGGCGCCGCTGGGCAGCACCTTCCTCTTCTTCGACGTCGCCCACGTCCTCGACGAGACCGGGCTCGGCGGCTTCCTGGAGCGCTGCGTGGAGCGCGGCCTCTTTCTCGCCCCCGGCCCGAGCTTCGGCCCCTATCCGACCCACGTAAGGCTCTGCTTCACCGCCGCTCCGCCCGACGTCATCGACCGCGGCGTCGAGGCGCTGGCGCCGCTGCTCGGACGATAGCTGTTCGGCCGATAGGCGCCAGCAGCACGAGCAGGGCCATCAGCGAAATCGCGAAAGCAACGCAGCCGGCGATCAGGCCGGGCGGCCGGAAGCGCAGCTCGACCCGCGCCGCGCCGGCCGGGAGCCGCACCCCCACAAAGGCGCCGTTCACCTTCAGGACCGGCAGGCGGCGGTCGCCGGAGCGGGCCGACCACCCCTTCGACCAGACGATCGAGGTGGCGAGGAGACGCTCGCCGGCGGCGGGCACGTCCAGGACGATGTGCCCAGGCTTGGTGAGGACGGGGCGCGGCGGCGGCTCCTGACTGCCGGCGGGGCGCCAGGAGCCCGTTTCATCCTGGAAGATCGCCACCCGGCGCGCGTCCGCGAGCCCGGCGATCCAGCGGTCGATCTCCTGCTTCGCGATCACGTCCACGGCCCGCGGGAAGAACCAGCGCGGCAGGGCGTCCGGGTTGCGCAGCAGGGTGTACGGCGCGAACCGGCCGGGATCGATCTCCACGAGCGTACGGCTGGGGGGCACGCCCGGGCTGCCGGCGATGGCCCGCACCCCGAGGAAGTCGAGCAGGGGGTGGTCGAGGTTACTCAGCGGGGCGAAATACTGGGTCATCGTGGGGTGGAAGCCGAAGGCGGCGGTCAGCACCCGCAGGTACCGCGCGGGGACGAGCGGGTTGTGCGGCCGGAAGTCCGCGACCCCGTAGACCGAGAGCAGGTTGGGATAGACGAGATAGTGCCCCCCGGCGCCGCGCCAGACCGCCGGATCGCCGGCCTCGCGGGTCAGCAGGGCCATGAACTCCGTCCGCGGATAGAAGAGCGATGGGTGGCCGCGCGGGAGGAGGCTGCGGGACCAGGGGATGAGGTCGAGCAGCAGAACTCCGGCGAGCGCCACGGCGCCCCAGCGCGGCCGCCAGCGCGAGATCAGGGCGGCGGCGGCGAGGAGCCCCCAGAGCCAGAAGGTCCAGCGGTCCGCCGCCACCGCGAGGCTCACCGCGGCGGCGAGGGCGAGCCCGGCCCAGGCCCGGGCGCCCAGGCGGCGCGCCCGGGAGAGCAGGAGATCGACGCCGAAGGCGCCGGCGATGCAGAGCGCCAGGGAGCCCGGTAGCAGGCAGCGCGCGTAGGCGGGGACCCGCAGCGGCGGAACCATATAGAGAAGATGGGTGAGCGGCAGGAACCGCGACGCGAGCAGCAGGGCTGCCGCCGCGCATCCCAGGAAGGGCCAGACGCGGCGGTCGCGGGCCGCGAAGAGGGCGATCAGGGCCGCCGCGAACGCCACCAGGCCGGTGTAGCCGGGCTCCGAGTCCGCCCAGTTGATCGGACCGTTGAACGGACCCTGATAAGGGAGGCCGTAGGCGTGCGGGCTGACCGGCGCGAGCACGAAGCTGGCATAGCCCCGCTGGAACCAGGAGGGCGGGTAAGCGAGATGCACGGGGCCGGAGCGGACGGTTTCGGCCAGCGTCTCCCCGGCGCGCTGCGAGTCCGGCACCACCGCCAGGAAGGGGAGGAGCTGCGGGGCGGCGAGGCCGAACCCGAGCAGAGCGGCGAGGGCGGCGGCGCCGAACCCCCTGGCCAGTCCGGTCGCCTTCCGGCGCAGGCCGAGGCCGCAGACCGCGGCGAAGAGCCCGCCGAAGCCGGCGGTCTCCGGGTGGCCGGAGATCAGGAGGATGCCGGTGATCGCGGCGGTCGTGGCGACCACCCGCGGCCCGGGATGGCGGAAGAGCCGGATCACCCCGGCCGCCAGCCAGGGCACCCAGGCCATCGTCGCCGTGACCGGGAACAGCGCCCAGGAGAAGAGGCCGCCGCCGAGGGAGAAGCCGGCGGCCGCCAGCAGCGACGAGGCGCGGCCGCGGCCGGTGGAGCGGGCGAGCAGCCAGGTCCCCTGAAAGGCGACGAGCAGCTTGAGGACGAGCCCGGCCAGCAGGTGGTGCTGGATGGGAACGGCGCGCGCGGCCATCTGCAGCGGGGAGAGGGCGCCGGCCTGGGGGTTCGCCCAGGGGGAGCTCCCCCCTTCGAGAGTGTCGGCCCAGAAGGGGAGTCGGCGGTCCGCGAGGGCGTGCCGGACCTCCAGCTCCCAGGGGAGGATCTGGTAGACGGTGTCGTTGAGCAGGTCGTGCGAGCGGGTGCGCTCGATCACCGGCGCCCCGGGAACGTTCCACAGGATGTCGCTCGGCATGAGGATCTCGCCGCCCGTCAGCCAGGGCGCGAGCACCACCAGCGGCGCCAGCCACCCGCAGATCACGACGATCCTCTCCAGCTTCAGCCCCAGACCCTTCGCCAGCAACCAGCAGACGGCCTGGAGCAACAGCATCAACACCGCCAGCGTGCCCAGTAGCCTGCCGTCGATCCAGGACATTCGGACTCCTTCCAAAGTAAGCATCGTACTTTACGGAGGAGCCGTGTCCCAGTCTTCCTGGTATGAGGTACTTCTATTGTTGAAGGACGGTATCGCCGGCGGTGATCCTACCGTTCGGTCGTCGATTCCAGCAAAGGAGGGCTGAATGTTCTCGAAATACGTACGTCTTTGTTTGCTCGTCGTGGCGCTCGTAGCGCTCGGCCTCACCCCCGCGGCCCAGGCCGGCACGCGCTCCGCTGGGAGAGCCACGGCGCGGGTTGCCAGGGCTCATACGTCGCAGCCGGGATTCCTGCAGATTCTCTGGCGAGGTGTGGGCCAGATCTTCGAGAAGGAAGGGAATACGATCGATCCCCATGGGAATCCGAATACGAGCACCGGGACGACTGGAACCAGTGGCGATCCTTCCGGAGTGACTCATGGGTAGAGCTGGAAGCTTCCAAGTCTTCGCTGGATGACACGATTTTCCGCCCTCATGGTACTTATGTAAGTGGGAGACTCGTTTGGAGCCTCCTTTTTCTGTCCAATCGAGGGAGATAGTCTTGGATCATCCGTCCATTGAAACGCTGGCAAGGATGCTGGCTGGCGATCTCAGCCATGAAGAATTTCTCGCCGAGGTGGTCCCCCACTATCTGGAGAGGTGCCCGGAGTGCCGGCAGCGGTATGAAGAGATCCTCAGGCTTCAGAAGGAGGTGGGCCACTGGGACGAGAAGGTGGCCGTTATTGAGGGGCCCCAGGCTGCGGAGTGCTTCGCCAGCCTCAGGGATCTCCCTTTTGACGAGCAACTCAATCTGGTCGCTGACGACGAGGCGTTTCAGGTCTGGGGCGTCTGTCAACTGCTGCTCAAGGAGAGCCTGGAGGCAGCCTCGGAAGACGCGGGACGAGCGGTTAATTTCGCTGAGCTGGGCGTCAAGGTGGCGCAAACTCTTGGAGACGCCTACGACCCAAACTGGGTGCTCGACCTTCGAGCGAGGGCTTATGCCTATCTCGGTAACGGCCAGCGGGTTCTGGGTGAGTTGCGGAGCGCGGAGACGGCTTTTCGGGAGGCGGAATCGCTGCTCGCCCGCAGCATGACTGGGAACGACCTCGTCACAGCCGAGGTGATTCAATTGAAGTCCTCCCTTCGGCGGGCTCAGCGGCGTCTCCCTGAGTCGATGGAGCTTGTGGAGAAAGCCTTGGCGATCTACCGTGAGCAGGAGGACTTCCAAGGTGTAGGGGAAGTGCTCCTGAAGAAGGCCAAAATCCTGGAAGAGTTGGGGGAGATTGAGAGCGCTATTGTTTCCCTGCGAGAGGCGGTCTGGATCGTTGACCCCCATTCACGGCTGGGCCTTTACGCTCGCCACAACCTCCTCAGTGGTTTGGCTGTGGCGAACCAGTATGAGGAGGCCAATGGACTCCTCCCGGAGATCCGAGCAGCGTTCGAGCAGGGCGGTAGGCCGCTGGACCTCCTGCGTCTTCACTGGACAGAGGGCAAGGTCGCCTTCGGCATGGGCCGGTTCCAGGAAGCCGAGGAGTCGTTTCGGCAGGTCCAGAAGGAGTTTCTGGCCCGGGGGATGGGCTACGATGCCGCTCTCGTCTCTCTCGACCTCGCCATCCTCTTCGCCCAGGAGCATCGGACCGAGGACCTGAAACGGCTCGCTGCCCAGATCCTTCAGGTCTTCGAATCCCGCGACGTGCACCGCGAGGCCGTGGCCACCCTCATCCTCTTCCAGAGCGCCTGCGAAGAGGAACGGCTGAGCGCCGACCTCGCCACCCAGCTCGCGACCGTCCTCCAGCGCGAGCGGCGGACGAAATAGCGGCTGTCTTCTTTCGGGAAACTTACTGGTCGACCGGCGGTTCGATCCGCCCGACCGACGGCTCCTCCGCCTTGCGCAGCAGGCCGATCACGTACTCGAGCAGCGCCACGTCCGCGATCCGCCGCTCGCACCCCTTCTTGAGGAGGAGCACCGAGACGCCCGCCTCGCGCGCGATCCCCAGGGACTGGAAGACATCGACCGCCGCCAGCACCTCCGCAATCGCCGCGTCCGTCCGCCCCCGGCGGAGCATCACGGCCCCCAGCTCCAGCCCCGCCAGGGCCGCCTTGTAGCCGAGGCCGGCTTCGGCGAAGCCGCGCCGGACGTCGAGCAGCGCCAGCTCGGCGCGGTCCAGCTCGCCCAGCCCGGCGTTGATCTGCCCTTCGAGCCAGCGGACCTTCAGCTCGCTGATCCGGCCGCCCGGATCCAGCCGGCGCGCCTTCAGCTTCCAGAGCGCGATCCGGGCCTCCCGCAGCCGGCCGCAGTCGACGAGGAAGCGGGCCTGGTTGTGGAGAGCCACGAACAGAAGCCGGGGATCCTGGTTCTCGTCGATCAGCCCGAGCCCCTGCTCGATCAGGCGGACCGATTCTTCCGCGTCCCCCTGATAGCCGACATACGTCCCCTTGCTGATCAGCGCGCGGCCGGCGAGGTGATGATCTCCCCGCCGCCGGTGAATGGCGAAAACCAGGTCGAGCGCGGTCTCCGCCAGATCGAAGCGGCGGCAGGCGCCCAGCAGGGAAGCCTGGACGTCGAAGAGGCGGGCGGCGAGGACCTCGTCCTGGGTGCCCTGGAGGTAGAGCTCCGTGGCGTGGCCGAGCGCCTGCTCGGCGCTGGACAGATCGTCCGCGACCCGGTGGGCGTTCCCCAGCTCCATCCAGGCCCGGCACCGCAGGTCGGCCACGCGCCGCTCGCCCAGCGCCTGGGAATCGGCCCCCACGGCCATCACCAGGGCGAGCTCGGCGAGCCGCACCATCTCCCCTGGGTTTTCGTGGCGTAAGGCCCAGCTCTGTTCGAGCAGGGCTTCGAAGGCGGGGATGTCCCGCGGGTAGGGAACCGGCTGAGCGCCCGCCTCCAGAGGGGAGCCGGCGAGAGGCGGGAAGGTTCTCTCCCGGTGTTTTCCCGCGAGCTGGAGAGCCGTGGCCAGGGCGCGGTCGATGGCGGCATCGTATTCAGCATCCTCCCGGGGCGAGAGGGTGAGCTCGGGAGGGGCCTCGAGGCCGAGTAGCCCCTCCAGGTGAGAAGCCAGCGTGATCGTGCACGTGTCGCACCCCTGGACGAGGTGAGCGACCACGGCGCGGGCGCGTTCCGCGGAGAGGCGGTTCCAGACGAACTCTTCCAGCTCCGCCAAAGTGGGATGATCGTTCACGCGGGGCCTCCTTGACCCCTACATTCTCTCATAGCAAAGAGAGCGTTACCAATCCGGGACGGCCGAGGCGGCAGCCGCCCCGGAAGGAGTTATTTGCGGCCGTTGGGATCGACCGCGCTCCCCTCGTCAGAGGTGCCCGTGGGGGGCGGAGTCGTCGGCGAGGTGAGGGTGCCGGCGGCCTCTTTCGCCTCCGGCGGGCTCGGCAACAGGTTCTCCAGCCAGGCCCAGGCGCGCGCCGCGAACCCGGTTACGGACGGGAGCTCCCGAAACCCGGCGGCCCGGGACGGCGGCGGTGCCGCGAGGAGCAGGGCCGCCGTCAGGCCGAGCGCGGCGAGGACACGTCGAGTGTATTGAGACATCGAACCTCCTGGTTTCAGCGGGACGAGCCGGGGCCGGCATGGTCCAGGCGCCCGCGATTGCAAGTCCCCTCGAAAGCAGAGTGCGCGAGGTCACCGGGACAGGGGGCAGTTCTCCCCCCGCAGGGCACAATTTTCCCCTTTCCACGCACCGTGGTCGATTCCATAAAGCAAAAGCTGGGTGTCTTCGAGAGGGAACCTACCGGTAGTTGAACGAGCCTGTCAACACGGAGGTTTGCCCGGTTGCGCGGCGGCTCCTTCGAGGCGAACCGCTGGGGCCGCGAACGAATCGTGAGGCTTTGCCCGCTGGATCTCCGGGAGCGCCTTCCGCATTCCGCTGGCGGCCCTCTGGTCCGCGGCTTCAGCCCTCCAGAGCCCGAACCAGGCGATCCCGCCCCGCGGATCTGCCCTCGGAATCGCTCGGCGGGCCCTCCCGGTCCGCGTTCCGGCCCTCCCGAACCCTGCTGTGGCCCTCGCGCCGCGCGCTTCCGCCGCCGGGAGGGCCGGCTCTCAGCGGCGTGGGGCCGCTTGGCGGCACGAGAGGGCGCTGACGCGCAACCAATGGGCGCTTTCCCACGATCCGTGCGGCGGCAGAGCGGAGGACTGGGCCCGGTCCGCGCTCCAGAGGGCTCGGCCCGGTTTCCAGAGGGCAAGGGTGCGCTTACCTTGGGCGCAGGACGCCGTCCGCTTCCGCCGGCCCGCCATCTCTCGCCATCTCGCCCAGGATCCGGCCGACCTCCTTCTGAGCCGTTGGGCCCGAGAGCCAGAGGAGAACGGCAAGGGAGTAGGGCGAGCGCAGGAAGTGGCTTCCGATGTGGACCCCGAAGATGGCATCGGGATTGAACGCTCTCAAATAGCCCACCACCTGGTCCGCGGTCTCGACCGGATAGCCCTCCGCGGTGGGAGTGCCGCTCAACCGGAACAGGCGGTCGCGCCCGAGCGCCGGCCAGATCAACCGGAACAGAAGGGCGGTTTCCCGAAAGTAGAACCTGCCCCGAGGGGTGTCCCCCTGTTCGGGGCTCTCCCAGGGGTGGAACAGTCCGAAATGGCTTCCCGCCTCGCGCACCTCCCAGGGTTCTGCCGTGTCTGCCTCCAGAGTCGTCGAGGGGTCGTCCCGCTCGCGGACGGTTTCGAGGTACTCCGGGGAAAACGCGTTGGGGCTCTTGGGATCTTCGGCCATGAGACTTTCTCCTCTCGCGGGTGGCGTCGCCGCTTCACGATCCAAATTCGCGGAGACCGGTAACTCTGCGTCGGGAGTGTTTCTACATCAAGTGTTCGGTACAGTCAACATGTATTCTCATTGCGCCGTGTTGTGCGGCAGAGAAATCCGGAGTACAATCTTCTCAACATGGATGCCGAAGTTCAGCGGCTGATCAACATCCTGCGCACGGCCATGCGGATCCTGGGGGTCACCAACCGGGAGGTCGAGCGGCGGATCGGCATGAGCCCGAGCTACCTGACGCGGGTATTCTCGGGAGGGATCGAGCTGAAGGCCGAGCATCTGATCGAGATCCCCAAGGCGCTCGGCCTGGAGCCGGCCGAGTTCTTCCATCTCGCCTATCCCAAGCGGATCGTGCCGAGCAGCAAGGCGTCCGCTCAACTGCGAGACGCCTTGCGCGACCTCCAGCCGCCGCCCGAGGAGCGGCGCGAGGAGCCCCTCAGCGACGAGAAGATGGAGAAGCTGCTGCTCTCCACCCTGCGCAAGCTCATGGGCAAGGAAGGCGAGAGCGAGAAGGAGTAGGGCGCGCTCTCAGAGCTCCAACTGGGTCGATGGGCTGGCTGCTGAGTCATCACGGGTTCCTCGTCTTCGGTGCCTCTCCCGCGATTCTCTGCGCCATTCCCCATTCGAAGCCGAGAGTGATCATCGGCCGGTCAAACTCCGTTGCTCCCAGAGTTTGAATTCCTGCCCGGGCCTGCTGTTGCATGCGGCTCTGGACGGATGTCCGCGGCATCGTGGGATCGATCTGGTACAGGATCCTGCCGTCGTCGAGCAGGTAGACCTGGCCTTGTGATTTGAACGCCACACACGGATGATTCTCCCCACAGGAGGGCAAGCCGGCCACCATCACGTACTGCGGCTGTTCAACAGGAATCGTACGGTTGAATCGAGTGCGGAGAAGGGTGGAAAGAGCGCCCAGTGCCGGTAGGGGCTCCTCTTTGCTCGACACATGGCGATAGCTGGCCATCAAGCCGGTGTCGAATTGCTCGCTGCGGGCTACTTCCACGCCGGTCGCCGGGTCGAAGAAGCGGAGGAGGTTGTAGTAGGGGTGTGGGTGATTGGCGGTACAGCGGCTGAGGTCCCAATTTTCGACCTTCAAGACCTCGGCTCGCAGGGCATTCGCGCTCAAGGCTTTGTAAATGGGAATCTCTCTGGAAGGAAGCTTTTCCAGGGAGGTTTCTCGGAACAGACGGTTGAAGTATGCGTACCTGAAGTTGTCGATGACTTCCTGGTCATTCCGCGGGTACGGATGCGGCGCATACAGAGGCGAGCCGGGTGTAGCCTTCCGTACCGCCTCGCGATAATCGTTCCAGATCTTGCCGACGTTGTTCCTCCCGAGAGCTTGATGAAATCTCTCCAACTCGCCTGGCTTATCGCTGCAGTCCGTAGGAACCCAGGCGGCGGTGGCGGCCGTACTTATGGAAAAAGACACGAGGCATGAAACAAGAAATTGGCGCATCTGGAACCATCCTTGTGCGTGTGCACTCGGCAGGATGAAAGTAGGCGTTGAGGCTATGTCCAAAGATAGCACTATACCACGCGGATAGAGTATATTTGAAGGGGGAGTAATAAGCACTTGAGGAGACCATGCCCACGCAGATTTTGATTCTCACCTCTGCCGGAGACCTGCACAGCTATGCCGTCGCGGAAGCCCTGCGGAGAAAGGGGGGTAATCCCCTCATATGGCACACGACAGATTTCCCTTCCCGATCGGGCGAGACTCTCTGCTTCGATGGGGATGCATGCTCGCTGCACGTAGAAGGATTGGATTCTGATCTCTCCACATCGGACGTTAAGAGTGTATGGCGGCGAAGACCCGCGCATGTCGTTGATGAAAGCGGCTTGCACCCTGCGGACCGGGAATTTGCTCAGCTTGAATGCGCCATTTTCCGAAGGTCGCTTCTACCGATAGTCTTCCAGGAAGCATTTTGGGTCAACCCTCCAGATGCGGCGGTCAGCGCTGGCAGGAAGATGGTCCAGCACAAGCTGGCGGCCGAGATGGGTCTGAAGGCGCCGGCGACGATCTTTACCAACGATCCTCGATGGATACGACGGTTCATGGCTCTCCAGGGCGGGAAAATCATCTATAAAACGTTTCAAGCATCTTCCTGGGAGAATGACGAAGAGAGATGGTTCTCCTTCACGTCATTGTTGACTGAGAGCGACTTGGTGGAAGACTCCCTCCTGCGAGCCACTCCAGGAATCTATCAAGAAGTCGTGCCCAAAGATCATGAGCTCCGAATAACCGTCATGGGAAACCAGGTCTTTGCTGTCAAGATCTTCTCCCAGGAGACGGAATCGGGCGAGCTGGACTGGCGAAAGTCCGGCAGTGCCTTACGCTTCGAACCTTCCGATTTGCAACTTTCGATCAAAGAGGGCTGCGTCACGCTTCTGAAGCGCCTCGGCCTTGTTTTCGGGTGCATTGACTTCATCGTCACACCCAAGGGGGATCACGTCTTTCTCGAAGTCAACGAGATGGGCCAGTTCCTATTCCTCGAGCAGAAGACGGGCCTCCCTCTATTGGACGCGTTCACTGAGTTCCTGCTCCAAGGAAGAGTTGACTTTGACTGGCCTATGGGGACCCCCTGCATCCGCTATGCCGATGTGGCGCAAACCGCTGAAGAACAATCTGCTGAGGCTCTTCGGCTGCATGTCGGTCCCCCCTCCCAGAGTTCCGCGGAGGAAGAACCTGACCAGGGCTCGGCTTAGATTTACGCCACGCTTCAGCTGACAGGCCTGGCGGGAAATCCGGCCTCGAATGGAGGGTAAAACGTTGTGCCCTCTGGAGCGAGGGTAATCTCCTCAATTCCCAGAGTGCCCAGGACATCACGGATCGGCTGGGCGTCACGGATTGCCTTGTCCTGGGTCTCGGTAGACGTTACGGGAGTCGGAACCAGGGCTACAAAGCGGGGCCGGAGTCCCGCCGTACGAGCCCGTGAGATGAAGGCCTGGATTCGGCTCCGCAACTCCACCTTGTCCTTGAGGCGCTGCTCCTCAAGCTTGAAGTGGGTGGTTCCGTCTGGCGAGTTCTCGCTGGCGATGACCGCTACCAATTCATAAACGGAGCCGCTGAGATCGATTTTTTCGCCGAAGCGGGAGTAGAACCATCGCGCCCAGCCAAGGGGATCCCGCTGCGGAGTATTCATTCCCGCCAGGGCATGGAGAACCTGAAGTGCCGGTTTCACGACCGGACCTCTCTGACTGCCGGTCAGAGGGATCAGCGACCGGATCGTCTTCTTCTCGTTGCCTTTGAAGAGGTCGGGACGGCGTACGGCCTCGGCCAACACATCCGCGGTCTTCTGCTGATTCGTCCACGATCGGCTCTGCAGCACTGCCAGCAGAGGCTCGACGTCAAGCCGGATCTCCGCTAGATGACGGGTGACCATGTGTTGGAGCACGATACAGTGATTGTTGTGCGGTCCGTTTGGATCGCTTCGAACCTCCTCGATCAGCAGATCGACGGCTCCCTGCCAATCGGGGCATTCCGTGAGCTTTTCGAGAGAGGGTGAATACGTATTGGCCAAAGCGTCGAGCAGCAGGGTGCGTGTGGCCTCGGATAGACCGGAAGTCTTCGGCAGCGAAACGCGCTCGTAGGCGAAGAACGGCTGGCCGTCCTTGTCTCCGCCGAGAAAGAGAAGATCGTTCTGAGGCTCTTTGGCTGGGATCACGTCGAAGAATATGGAAAGAGCACCAGAACCGGAGGTGCCGGACTGAAAGCAGAGCAGTCGCTGAGAGCCCTCCTGTTCCGTCAAGAGAAATACGAACCTGGCTTTCGCGAAGGTGAGTGTCCCCGCCATGTATACAGGGCTTGGCTTAAGGATCACCTCGATCTGCGGCGGCAGAGAATCCAGAACGGAGGGATCGGAAGTGATCGCGACAAGGTCAGGTCCGCCAGTTGGTGCCCCGGTGAGGCGTTGGCTGAGCTCGGGAAGGAGGCGCCACTCACCCGCGAGATGCCGGCTGGCGACATTGCCGCCGGCCGGCTGGAGTGCGACCTTCCCTTGTCCTTCGGACGGAACAAGAGCCAAAAGGCCGAAGAAGATCAAGAACAAACCTGCTGGTCTCCTCATGCTCACTGGCCTTTCCTACTCGGAAACCGATGGTATGGGATTGCTGACATGCTCCATCGCCGCCGCATTGGACAACTCCTCCGCACTTTCCACTACATCCTCATAACGGATCCCGGATCCCCTGCCTCTCCACGAGAAGCTGCGGCCCTGGATAAGAAATTGGCTAAAAGCATCCAGCAAAGGCACATTCGCGTAGCGCTCGACGAAAAGGAACTGGCCTTGTTGGTTGACTTCGAGGAAAATGTAATTACCGGTAGTGTCAACGATGAAATCAAAGCAGCCAAAGACAAGATTGAGCCTCTTCATCAGGAGGATGCAGGTATCCACCAGCCAGGCCGGTAGAGCGGTGGGTTCCATCCTGATCTCGTCATAGGCGCGGCGCCAATCCAGCTTCCCCTTTTCGGTATCCTGGGAGAAGATCTTGACAGCGAAGGGTTGAGTTCCCATCAGGGTCAAACGAATTTCGTAAAGCTTCGGCACGAGGGCTTGATAGATTCCAGGGGTGGCGGCGAGCAACTCGTCTGCTACCAGATCTTCTTCCGAGATGCAGACCGTATGACAGGCGAGGAGCTCCTCGCTGTTCCGCCAAGCCGCCGCTGGGAAGGTCTTGTAGACTATGTTCCCTCCATGGAACTGAAGGAACGCTCGAATTTCATCCGGGTCATTCGTATAGAGGGAGGGAGGCGTCATAAAGCCCAGGCTGGCGGCGGCTGACTGCTGAAACAGCTTGTTGTCCGCGAGCCGCGCAGTAGCGGGCGGATTGACCCAAAAGGCTTCCGGAAACAAGGCCTGCAGCGAGCCTTCGCGAAAAGCTTGGCGCTGTGACCAGCCAAACATACGATCCGCAGGATGTAGGGCACTGACATCCGAGTTTGACCCGATCCTTCGGAGCCAGACAGTATCGGCTCGGAAGGTGCTAATTTCCCGTTTGCCTACCTTGAGCGTGAAGCTAAGTCGCTCTCCAGAGATTGAGACAACTTCTCGCGAGTTCGTGGGAAAATCGGCAGGAAACCAGACAAAAGGATCAAGCCCTTGTCGGCGAAGGGACTCGATGACCGCGAAAGCCTGGAGATCTCCAGGTGTTGTCAGCACCACAACACTTTTGGTCATCGCGATAGCTTATAGCAGAGCAAAGGAGCGGCGACCGGAAGTTCGCCGCTCCTTAAATCAGATCGCGTGATCGGAGAGTGCCCACGTAGGATCACTAACGATCTCGGTATCTCGCCCATTGCTCGTAGATACCTGCTTGGCATCTCTTCCTGCGATTTTCCGAAGATCATCGGCATGGACACGGGCGAGAACACGTCCTTTGAGAGACTCTTCGTTCTTCTTCATAGCGATCTCCTTGCAAAGTACCTTTGCAGCAGGGTATAGGAAGCTGCCACACAGCTTACATCTAAGATCGCATTAATGCAAGAAGGCGGCAAGGCGACGGGCGGCAACTACATTTGAGGGTAGGCGAGAGGTAAAGCCTAAGACTTCAGAAGGAGGTGCATCAGATGACGCTTGCGCGGCCGGCCCTACTCCCCCGCCGGCGGCTCGAACGGCCCGCCGCGCGCTTCCTCCGCCCGGTGGAGCTGGTCGATCACATACTCGAGCAGTTTGACGTCCAGGAGCTCGCGATCGATCGCTTTCCGGAGGAGCAGCACGGAGACGCTCACCTCGCGGGCGATGCCGAGGGCCTGGAACACCTGCACCGCCGCCAGCACCTCCTCAATCGCCGCGTCGGTGCGCCCCCGGCGGAACATGACCAGGCCCAGCTCCAGGCCCGCGAGCGCCGCTTTGTAAGGCAACTCCACCTCTTCAAAGCCCAGCATCACTTCGAGCAGGGCCGCTTCCGCCCGCTCCAATTCACCCAGGGCGGCGTTGATCTGGCCTTCCAGCCATCGCACCTTCAGCTCGTTAATTCGCCCGCCGGCATCAAGTCCGCGAGCCTTCAACGTCCAGAGCGCAATCCGAGCGTCTCGAAGGCGGCCACAATCCATCAAAAACCGAGCTTGGTTGTGGAGCGCTATATACATGAGCCGAGGATCACGACTTTCGTTAATAAGAGCTAAGCCCTGCCCGATTAGTTCAACCGCATGTTCGGCCCTTCCTTGATAACCGACGCACATTCCTTTGCTTATAAGAGCGCGACCGGCCAGATACTCGTCTCCCGCGCGCTGGTAAATGGCAAAGACGAGGTCAAGAGCCGTCTCTGCCAGATCGAAGCGGCGGCAATCTCCTAACAGAGAAGCTTGGATATCAAAAAGATGCGCCGCGAGGAGCTCATCCTGCGTTCCTTCGAGATAAAGCTCTGTGGCTCGACCCAGGGCATTCTGGGCTTCCGGCAAATCGTCCGCCACTCGGTAGGCATTCCCCAACTCTATCCAAGCCCTGCATTGGAGGTCCGCCGGCACGGTTGCGCCTTCCAACTCGTCGGGCTCCAGCCGTTCGGCGAGGACACGGGCCCACTCGGCAGCCTTCACCATCTCTTCGGGGCTTTCGTGGCGGAGCGCCCAACTTCGCTCGAGAAGGGCCTCGAAGAGCGGCATGCCTTGGAGGTGTGGAGGAACCTCCGGAAGCTTCTCCATCGAAGCCTCGGAGATCAGGGAGAGCGCCGCACGCGTGCTCTCTCCCTTCCAATCCCTGGACCAACGGGATGCGGTGGCGAAGGCCCGATCCAGCGCGGCCTCGTACTCGGCATCCTCTCCTGGGAGGAGAACAGGCTCGGGAGGCTCCGCCCTGCCGAAGAGACTGGCCAAATGAGGAACCACCGCGGCCCGGCAAGGATCACAGCCACGGACCAGATGCGAAACGATGGCGCGGGCTCTGTCCGAGGGCACACGGTTCCATATGAAACCTGCCAGATCTTCTGGAGTCGGGTGGTCGTTCAAGCGGGGTCTCCTTGTGCGCAGCATTCTCTCACAAGGGGGACCACGTTACCACTTTCAGGCACACAGGCGGGGCGGACCGAATCGGACCGCCCCTGATGCCTCACTTGGCGCCGTTAGGATCGATCGCGCTTCCCTGATCCGAGGTCGCTGAAGGAGTGGGAGGCGGCGAGGGGCTCGAAACCTGCTGGCCATTCGGATCGATCATCGAGCCCTGTTTCTGCAACCCCGCTACCGGCTTGGGGGAGGCCGGGCTCAGCGCTGCCGCTCCCGGCAACAGACCCTCCACCCAGGCCCAGAGACGTGCCGCTAAGTCGTTGACGGGCAAGGCGTTCCGCAGCCCCGCGGCCTGGGAGGGGGCCGGGGTTGTCAAGAAGAGAGCCGCCATCAGGCCGAGGGCGACGAGGACACGTCGAATCTGCTGAGACATCTGGACCTCCCTAGGATCAGCGGGGCGAACCGAGGCCGTCATGGCCAGGGCGCCCGCGAGCGATACCTTCCCCACAAAGCTCAGTGCACCAAGTGAATGGAAAAGGGGCGGATTTCTCCCCTTCAGGAGCGTAATTCTCCCCTTTCCGCCCGCCGCCGTCGATCCACGAAGACGTAAATCCGGCACGGTCCCACGCAACCGCGGTTTCTGGTGGAGGAAACTTATCCACACCGCTACATGACTGTCAACACGCTGCCCGTAGGAACATGCAAGGGATCAATGCGGACCCTGTGTTGACACATTCTCAATGCTAGTGAACTATTGGCACACGATGAGCGAAAGCAACAGAGGCCCCGAGCGGATTCCGCAGGGAATCCTTCAGAAGGAGCTCGGTCGGCGGATCGTGGATCTGCGGAAGGCGCGGAGGTGGAAGCAGGGGGATCTGGCGAAGCGCCTGCGGGTGCCGCGCACCCGCCTGGGGAAGTGGGAGCAGGGATTGAACGCGCCGCCGCTGGAAGACCTCGCGATGCTGGCGGCCGTGCTGGAGGTGACGCTGGGGGAGCTGGTCCTGAGCCAGGCACCCCCGCCGCCGATGCTGCCGCCGGCGGAACGGACCGAGCTGGGGATGTACATCGCCGGGTTCATCCGGCTCTTGAAACCCTTGATGGAGCGATCCCAGGGGAAACCCGGGCGCTCGGGAGGAGCGACGTGACCCCAAAGCGTGATCATGAGAGGACCCGCGAGCTTCTGGCGGGCCTGTCCGAGGCGGAGGTTCCGGCCGTCCTCCACCTGCTCACCTGCGAGGACTGCTATGCCGAAGCCCTGCGTTGGCTCGCCGAGCGGGTCGATCTCGCCGGAGATCCTGGTGAAGAGAAGGCCGGGGCCGAGGATCTCCTCCGCCTGGAATGGAAGGCGCCGGGGCTGGTGGAGGCCTTCGCGCGGCAGAGGGCCGAGGACCAGGCCCTCCTGCGCGAGCTGCTGGGCTTGTCGCCCGGCGAGCGCGCGCGGACGGTGACGAGGGACTCGCGGTTCCAGAGCGAGCGGCTGGCCGAGCTGACGCTCTCCGAGAGCGAGCGCTTGGCGGCCACCGACCCGGGCAGGGCCGAGGAGCTGGCGCGGCTGACGTTCACGCTGGCGGTTCAACTCGCGGCCCGGATTCCCCCCGCGCGGGCGGACAGCTTGCGGGCGCGGGCCTGCTCCCGCGCCGCGGACGCCCTGCGGCGGGCCCGGCGGCGGGAGGAGTCTGACGCCTCGTTCCGGCAGGCGGCCGTCTACCTGCGGTCTCCGATGGACGCCCCGGACCGGGCGCTGTTCGCGAGGCTGCTCGCCCGGCTGCGGGCCGAGCAGGGGAGGATCGACGAGGCTTCCGCGCTGCTGGACCACGCCGCCGGCCTGTACGGGCTCAACGTCGAGGATCACGAGCGGGGCCTGTGCCTGGCGGAGCTCGGCTTCCTCCATCTGGAAGAGGGGGATGCCGCCGGCGCCTTTGGGCCTCTCGTGACGGCGCGAAAGATCCTGGACGCCGAGGAAGATCCGGCGAATGCCTGCCGTGTGCGGCTCGCTCTGGCGCTCTGCCTGGTCGTGCTCGCCCGCGGGGGAGCCCTGGAGCTGGTGCGGGAGGCTCGCGAGCTCTACCCGAGGGTGCGGAGCTTTGGAGACCTGGTGCGCTTCTACTGGCTGGAGGGGCGTGTCTCCGCCCATCTCGGCAATCTTCCGGAGGCGGTGGACCTGCTCGAAAAGGTCCGCGGCAGGCTTCTGAAGGAGGGGGACCTCTACGAGGCGGCCCTTGCCACGCTCGACCTCGCGCTGCTGCTGGCGCGGGACGAGCGGGTGGCGGAGATCCATCCGCTGATCCATGAGCTGAGCGCCGCGTTCTCCGTCCACCCCGGCGCGGACGGGGCGCTGGTGGCGCTCTCCGCCTTCGAGGCGATCGCCGCCGCGAAGCGCGAAGACCTGGAGAAGGCCGCCGAGGTGGCGGGCGGGTTTCTGCGGCGGCTCTCCCGCGGAAGGGCCAGAAGACTGGAATGACGAGCCTTCCGGCGCCATGAAGGCGCCGGACTTCACGACCCAAGGAGGTCCATCATGCAGACGACGATCGCCATCATGAAGTTTGTCAGCCGGTTGCGGCGGCCCCCCCGGCCCATGTACGAGAGGCTGAAGCCGGAGCGGATCCAGGAGGAGCTGAAGACCCTGCTGGGCTGGAGCCTGCTCTCCAGCGGCAAGGCCATCCAGCGCGTCCTGCGGTTCAAGTCGGAGACCTCGGCGGTCCACTACGCGGCGTTCATCTCGGCGCAGGCCACGGACGCGGGGCAGCCGGTGCACCTGACCCTGGAGGAGAAGACGTTGACGGTGAAGCTGTTCGCTCCGCCGCGCAACGGCCGCGCCACCGCTCTCGACATGGGCGTCCTCGCATTCGCCCGGCAGCTCAACTGAAGCCAAACGGAAGAAAGGAGACCTCAGATGCCTAAATCATCTCTCGCTGATTTCATGAGCGATTGGGAAACCCTGCTGAAGAACGTGACGGACACCGCCACGGAGCTCCCCGACATGAATGTCTACAAGACCGCCCTGGAGCAGTTGGCGGAGCGAGCGAGGGACGGGATCGCCCTCGCGCACTCCCGGCGGGGGTTCAAGCAACAGGAGACCCTTGAACGCCGGTCCGTCATGGTCGAGGGGAAGGATGCCGCCGCCAAGCTCCGCTCCGCGATCAAGGCTCATTTCGGCCCCAGGAGCGAGAGGCTGATCCAGTACGGGATGACGCCGATCCGGAAACGGAGCCGGAAGGCGGATTCCAAAAACAAAAAGCCGAAGCCGGGGGAGCCGGCTCCGGCTTCTCCGTCTGAGACCACCCCGCAAGAGTCGTAAACCGTTCGGGGGGGCGTGGGGCAAACACGCCCTCCCCTTTTGCAGAGACAGCCCGAGACGGAGAGATGATACCCCGCCGGCGCTCAGTCGTCCACGTGGATCGCCGTCCCGCTCGGGCCGAAGGAGAAGGAGGGCCGGTCCTTCTGCCAGAAGAAGGGCTCGCGCTTGTGCGGGTTGGGCGCGAGCTGATCGAGGGTCAGGGAGTCGTAGACGCGGCCGTTCTGGATCACGAAGCGGATATGGTCCGAGTTGCGGATGTCGGCGAGCGGGTTGTCGTCGAGCACCACGAGATCGCCGAGCTTGCCGGTCTCGATCGAGCCGAGGTCGCGGTCGAGGCCGAGATAGCGGGCGCCGTTGAGGGTGGCGGCGCGCAGCACCTCCATCGGCGTCATGCCCCCTTGCGCCAGCATCCACATCTCCCAGTGGGCGCCCAGCCCCTCGCGCTGGCCGTGGGCGCCGAGCTGGACGCTGACGCCTTCGCGCGACAGCTCGGTGGCGATGCGGGCGTTGTTGAAGTGGTTGTACTCCTCGTCCGGGGCGGTGACCCGACGGCGCGAGCGCTCGTCGAGGACCTCCCGCGGCACGAAGCGCCCCAGGCGGTCGTTCTCCCAGACCCGGGTCTTGTCGTACCAGTAGTTCTCCCCCCAGATGCCGCCGTAGCCCACGATCAGCGTCGGGGTGTAGCCCACCCGGGTCCCTTTCCAGAGCTGGTGCACGTCGGCGTAGGCGCGGGCGACCGGGATCGAGTGCTCGATGCCGGTGTGGCCGTCCACCACCTCGCTCATGTTCTTCTCGAACAGCGAGCCCCCTTCGGGGACCACCATCATGTTGAGCTCGCGGGCGGCGGCGATGACCTGCTGACGCTGGTCGCGGCGCGGCTGGTTGTAGCTCTTGACGCTGAAGGCGCCCGCGGCCTTCATGCGGCGCAGGTGCGAGCGGGCGTCCTCGATGTTGTCGATGGTGGCGGTGAACGGGGCGTTGGCGCCGTAGAGGATGGTGCCGGTGGAGAAGATCCGCGGCGCGGTGATCAGGCCGGCCCGCTGGAGCTCGGAGGCGGCGAAGACCGTGTCGGTGTCGTTCGACGGGTCGTGCAGGGTGGTCACCCCGTAGGTCAGGCTGGCGTAGGGGACCCAGTTGCGCTGCGGGATGATGCCGTCCGAGCCGAAGGGGCCGTGCCAGTGGACGTCGATCAGCCCGGGGATGACGGTCTTCCCCTTGGCGTCGACGACGTAGGCGCCGGCGGGAACGCTGACGCTCCCCCGAGGGCCCACGGCCGTGATGCGGTTCCCCTGCAGGATCACCGTGCCGTCCTCGATCACCTCGTCGCCGCGCAGGGTGACGACGCGTCCGCCGACGACGGCGACCGTCCCGCGGGGGACGTCGCTCTCGGCCTGGAAGCCGATGTCCATGCCGCGGGCCGGCGGATCGGGGAGGGTCTCGGGAGCGCCCGCCAGGAAGGTGAAGGCGTTCTTGAGATCCAGGGTGTAGAGCTCGGGGCCGAGCGACCAGTGGAGGCTCTGGGAGTCGCCGGACCAGTGGAGGTACTCGCCGGCGTCGCGGGTGACCCTGCGCAGCGGCAGCGTCGAGGCCTTGGGGCCCACGTCGATCGCCTTGCCGGTGGCGACGAACGGCATCACATAGGCGTGGAAACGCTCGACGAACGCCACCCAGCGCCCGTCCGGCGAGAGCTGGAACTCGGTCGCGTTCTCGCTGATCAGGTGGGTGCGCTCATCCTTGCCGTCGAGGCTGAGTGAGACGAGCTGGCGCTTCCCCTCGTCGGCTTCGCGCAACAGGTAGACGCGGTCGCTCTCGGCGCCGAAGCGGGGCTGCTCCCCCTGCTCGGTGACCAGTGTGGAGTCGCCGCCGCCGGCCGCGACCCGATAGATCCCGGGAGTGAGCGACCAAGCGGCGGAGCGGACATACCCCCCCTCAATCCTGCGGTAGACGATCTGCTTGCCGTCCGGGCTGAAGGCGGGCTCGACGTACTGTCCCGGCTGCTTGACCACCACCCGCCCCTCACCGCCGTCGGCGGCGACCACGCGCACGGTGCCCAGCTTGTCGTCGTCCCAGGTGGTGTAGACCACTTGGCGGCCGTCGCGTGAGAAGGCGGGGAAGATCTCCCAGTGATCCGTCTGGCGGGTCAGCCGCCGCGGCTTGCCGTTCGGGAGATCGCGGACCCAGAGGTGCCCGAGCGCCTGGTAGACGACGCGGTCCCCCTTGGGGGAGACGTTCACCCAGCGGAGCATCCGGGTCTCGAAGCTCTTCGGGGCGACCTCGACGGGGAAGCGCAGGGCCTGGGTGACCCGCCGCGTAGTGCGGACGTGGAAGGGGATCTCCGCGACCTTGCGGCTGGCGACGTCGATGCGGTGGAACTTGCCGCCGGCCCAGAAGACGATCGACTTGTTGTCGGGGGTCCAGGCCATCGACGGGTAGAGGCCGTGGATCGACCAGGTCTCCTGCATGTCGCGGTCGAGGCCGTCATAGATCGGCCAGGTCTCGCCGGAGCGCAGGTCCATCAGGTGGATCACGCTCTTGTTGCGCACCCGGCGGATGAAGGCAAGGGTCTTGCCGTCCGGCGATGGGGTGGGGCGGACCGAGCCGCCCGCGCCGGTGACGAAGCGCTGGATGTTGCCGGTTTGCCGGTCGAGCCGCTGGATGACGAAGATCTCGGTGTTGGGGTCTTTGTTGTACTCGAAGACGCGGCCGGGCGTGATGTCCTGGCTGAAGTAGACGTAGCGGCCGTCGGGGGAGAAGACGGGCTCGCCGGCGTCCTTCTGGTCGTTGGGGCGTTTGGTGAGCTGCAGGCCGTCGCCGCCGCTGCGGTGGTAGAGCCACATCTCGCCGGCGCCGAGGGAGCGCTGGGCGGTGAAGTGCTTGCGGGCGACGACGTACTGGCCGTCGGGCGACCAGGATGGGCTGTTGAGCAGGCGGAACGATTCCTTGCTGACCGCGCGCGGGTGCGTGCCGTCGCGGTCGACGAGCCAGATGTTGTCGCCGCCCCCCTGGTCGCTGGTGAAGGCGATGGTCTTGCCGTCCGGGCTGTAGCGGGGCTGCATCTGCCAGGCGACGTCGTGGGTGAGCGCCCGGGCCTCGCCGCCGGCGATCGGGATCGTGTAGAGATCGCCCAGCAGGTCGAAGGCGATCTCCCTGCCGTCCGGGCTGACGTCGAGGCTCAGCCAGGTCCCCTCGGTGACGTCGATCGCCACCTCGGCCGACGGTCCGGGCGGCTTGTTGACGTCCCACTTCTCCTCTTTCTTGGCGGAGATCTCCTGCGGGGCGCCCTTGCCCCCCTCCTTCTGTTCCTTCTGGACCTCGGTCGCGTTCTCCTCGGGCTCCTGCTCGCGCTTCTGCTTGTCCTTGAGCTGCTCGTCCGGCGGCTTCTGCTCGGAAGGTGGCGGCGGGGCCGGAGGCTGCTGGAAAGCCAGGAGGCCGGAAGCGGCGAGCAGCAGGGTGAAGAAAAGGGGACGGATCGATTTCATGCCGTGTCTTCCTGTCGGGATGAGGTGAGGCGGCTCAGGCGAGAGCCGGAGGGCAGACTACGGAGAGGGGGAGGAGGGTGTCAAGACGGGGGCGCCCCGGCCATGGCGGCCGGAGCGCCAGGAGAGGCTTCTACGAGGCCGGCACCGCGGTCAGCAGCACGACCAGCGCCTCGTCCGAGTCCTCGACCCTCGAGGTGCCGACGACGACGGTCTCCCCGGTCTTGATCCCGAAGGTGGTCTGGATCAGCTCACGGCCGGGGCGCGTGTTCCTGGTCTCCCTGGCACCTCCGGGGGAGGTGGGCGTGAAGGGCTCCGCCTTCAGCCGGAAACCGTCGATGAACAGGTCCCCGGAGCTCGGGGCGCGAAACAGCAGGGTGACGTCGTAGACGGCGCCGTCCCGGCCGACCAGCCGCGCTTCCGTCACCCGGTCCTGCGTGCCGCGCATCCAGGTCGAGTCGAGGAGCTCGTACCCCTTGAAGGGGAGGAAACCCTTCAGCTCCGCCAGCGCCTTCTGGACGTTGGCGGGAATCTCCGGGCCGCCGCTGCGGGCCTTGCCGCCAGCGGCGAGGAGGAGGAGCTGGAAACTCTGGTCGCGCGGGTTGCCGTCCGCCTTGGCCAGGGCGCGGGCGATCTTCTCCTGCACGGCCGGATCGGCCGTCACTCCGAGATACCCCTTGAGCTTCGAATCGGACGGGGGGAGAACGGTTATCACGCGGCAGCGTTCCTTCTGCTCGCACTGGTCCCAGGCGAGGACCTCGACGGCGTGGAGATCCAGGAACCGGATCGCGTACTGGGTTTCCCGCTGCTCCCGGAGAAGCAGCCCCGTCGGCGGTTCCGCCCGCAGGGAGCCCGGCAGCAGCAGCAGGGCGAGGGAAAGGATCGAACGGATGACGGTCTTTCTCATGGTCCTATCTCCTTAGCGGGAAGCTTTTCCCGAAGTGAGCGTCCAGATGATCCGCGTTCCCCCGGGAGTGGAGAACTGGATCTGTCGTGCCCCGGGCTCTGCCGGCGGATTTCCGGCGGGCTCGCGGGAAGCCAGCGTGGCGGTCTCTTCCCGGGCGGCCCGGAGGTGGCGCCGGCGCTGAATGGGTCTCTTCTTCTTCTCCCCTGGAGCCGGCGGTTCCGTCCGGGGTGCCGAAGCTTGCTGCAGGGCCGGTGGTGCCGGCACTTGCGGCTGGGCCGGAACGGCGGCGATCCGCGGCGGCGCCGGCGGCTGAACAGGGCCCGGCCGCAGTGCGAATAGGGCAATCAGGATTGCGGCCGCCGCTCCGGCCAGCGCGAGCGCCGGCAGGAGCCGCCGCCGGGGCTCCGGGGCCGCCGCCAGCACGGCGCGGCGCATGGCGTGGATCTCGCCGGGGTTCAAGCCGTTCTCGCCCGTGGCGGGGTCCCCCTCGCGCAGGCGTTGGCGAAGCCGTTCGTCGTTCATCTCCGGTCCTCCAGCAGCACGCGGGCGAGCTCGCGCCGGGCCGTCAGCAGGTGCCAGCGCACCGTCACCTCGGCGATCCCGAGCAGCCGCGCCACCTCGCGTGCCGGCATACCTTCCAGTTCATGGAGCACGATCACCGCCCGCCGCCGGGGAGCGAGCCGGGCGAGGGCGGCGCGCACCGTCGCCCGGGCCACCGCCGCCGCCTCCGGGTGGGCCGTTTCTTCCTCCCGCCGCAGCGACTCGTGGACCCGCGAACGGACCCCGAGCCGCCGGTAGCGATCGCGGCAGAGATTGACCAGGGTGCGGACCAGCCAGGCCTCCTCGGCGCCGTCCGGCATGGACGCGGGCTGCCGCGCCGCCCGCAGGAACGCTTCCTGGACGAGGTCGTGCGCCTCCTCCCGGTCCGGCGAGAGCCGGAGCGCGAGGCGGAAGAGGCGCTGATGGTGGGCGTCGAAGAGTCCGGCCAGCCGCTCGGTGGTGGTCCGTTGTCGGGAGGTGTCCAAGATCGCCCTCGTGGTCAGCGGTGCGCTCACGACTGGTAAACGCGCCAGCCCTGAAAAGTGTTGGGCGCGGCTTTTGCTACGTCTTCTCATCGTCCCGGCCGAACTGGCCGGGCTTGGGATTACACCAGGAGGTACACCGATGAAAGACAATCGCGAAGCGTTGCGTCCTTACCTTGCCGACATGTCCGCGGTCGAGAAGCACATCCTCGAGGCGGTCGAGCGGCAGCGCGACGATGACGACATCAAGCAGTTCCCGGAAGCTCTGCAACTCGTGGGGCGGATCGAAAGCACCTTGAAGAGCCACCTCCAGACCCTGGACCGGCAGCTCGAGGGGTATTCGGGCGGCGGCGCCGCCGGAGCCGTCAAGGAGGCGGTGACCGGCGTGCTGGGCGCCATCGCCGGCGTCTACGACAAGGTCCGCAAGGACACCGCGAGCCGTGCCCTGCGCGACGACTACACCGCCCTCTCCCTGGCCTCGGTCAGCTACGGCATGCTCCACACCACGGCCCTGGGGCTCTCCCAGGGGACGGTGGCGGAGCTCGCCAAGAGCAACCTGGAGGAGATCAACTCGCTGATCATGGAGCTGGGGCTCTCCATCCCCCGCGTCGTGCTCAAGGAGCTCTCCTTCGAGGGGTACTCGATCGATACCGGCGCCGCCGACCTCGCGGTCAAGAACCTCGAGGAGACCTGGCGCCACAGCGCCCAGCGCGAGAAGGCCGGCGTCGGCTCGACGCTCGGCGGGAACACTCCGGCCGGCTCCTCGACCGGTGGCTCGTTCAGCCGCTGAGACAGCGAGATCCTGAAAAGAGAGGGGCGCCGCGCGCTGCGGATCGCCCCCTCATTTTCGATGCTCATGGGCTCTTTCGGGCGTACGCTTGGTTGACTTTCCTGGAATTCTGCCACATGCTTCCCATGGAGATGAGTATGGCGACCCCTCCCACTTGGCAGCCGTGAATACCTGAGCAGGAATACCGTGCCGCCGTCCCTGGTTCCAGGCAATTGAAGGTGGTAGTATCCTTCAGGAGGTTTTGACGATGGCAACCCCCCCCACTTGGTAGATGGCGCTCCGCCAGTCCCCCGTTGACAACCCTACCGGGTGCTCCCCTTGAAAAGGCGTCGCCGAACCGGAGAAGTCCGTCCTTGGTGGATTTTCTTCGGCATCGCCTTGTTTGCAATTCTCTTGTCTCTTCACGTCGTTAACGAACTGGTCCGCAGTCGCCACGCGGAAGCTCTCGCCTCCGGCCCTACTCCGCCGATTACGACCGAGGTAGATGGCGTACGCCTCCGCGGATGGGCGGACCGGAGCAAAGTTCGTCCCGGTGACTCTTTTGATCTCTGGATCGTCATCGAGAATCGCTCAGGTACCAACATCGCGAGTCTCGGTTTCCGTGAGTTCCGGCATCCGGGTTTTGTTGAGGTCGGTGCCTGCTGGCGAGATAGAAGGCCAGTTTGCCGGCCGGGAGATGCGGCGGCCAAAGGACTTCCGGACCGGCTCGAAAACAATCAGGTCACGAGCCTCGGTGCGCAACTCAGGCCGGCCGGCGGGGCTGGAGACTGGGTCGTCACAGGTTTAACCGAGTGGACGAAGGCCGGAGGAGGCCAAGCTCAGGGTGCGGTCTTCATCGGTCCTATCCAGGTATCGGAACCTTCTCCATCGGGGTGGTTGAGCAGCAGCGAGGCGGTCTATACCTTTTTCAAGGATCTGGGGCTATCGATTGTCCTGGCTCTTCTCGCTTATGCTTTTCAGCGGCTGCAGCAAGAGCGGTCTCGCGCCCAGGATACCTATAATCTTTTCCTGACCAAGGCTACCGACAACGCCATTCAGTACTTCTTGCCGATCATCGGAGGGGCCAACGGCTTGCGTGAGCAAGTCAGGAAGCTGAGGGCGGGCGCCGACCCGGCGGAGCCCCTCAGCCGCGGGTTCTATTATGCCCTGTATTTCATCAAAAGAATGCGGGAGCTTACATTAAAAGGTGGAGCTTTTTTGCTCCCTGATCTCTATGGTGAACAGCTTATCCAGCATTGCTGGATTGTCTTCTATGGCCAAGCCGTTCAATATCTCGGCTACCGGGAGATATCTCGTGTCCTTGACATCCTTGAGCCCCAGGAGACTTTGACTTCATTCGAAGAGAAGCTCCGGCCGCACGGTCTGATCGGGGGAGGGAAAATTCCGCCAGCCGTGATCGCCCAAATGCGGACCGGCTTCGCATCCTGGGTAACGGGTCCCGATTTCGCGAACATTAAAATAGAACTCTCCTTTCTCGCGGTGGTTCTCCAATATGAGACCAATCGTCTCTACGGCCCCTGGTATCGGGAGGAAGACCGCCGTTCCCGTACCGACCTTGAGCAACTGGCCACAGACCTAAGTAGCCGCTTACCGCCGGAACAAGCAAGCGCTTTGATCGCCTACTTGGCAGGCCTCCCCCCTTCCCAGAAGTAACGGCTGGATAAAAGTCGAAACGCTGAGGGGTATGAAGAAGGGCGCCACACGCAGGGCCGCCCTTGCTTTTCCCGTTCAGGAGTTCGGCGTCACACAGACCTCGGGTGATGGCCCAAGTACTGACCAGATGAATTCACAAGTGGTGTTGTAGATCTGGACCACTTCCGCCGGGCAGGTCGAGAAGTTGCCCCCCGCCGGGATCGTCCTCACCCGCTGAACGCCGTACCAGGTCAGCGCGTATTGACTCACGAAGTCCGGAGCGGGGGTGCCGCAGTTCCCTCGCTGCTGGCCGACGCGAGCCCGGGCCAGGGCCTGGTTCAGCGCCACCAGCTCCTCCCGCGTGGCGATGCCGCTCTCCGACCGGACATCGGCGCCGTTCGCTCCCTTGTAGGAGAGGAAGGTCGGGCCGCCGCGGTAGATAAAGATGTCCCCCTGGAACGGCCGGCCGATGAAGTCCGCGCCGTTGAGGTGGAGCTGGATCAGCGGGTGCATGTCGTATTTCGTCATGTCGCCGATCTGGCCCTGCGCCGGAAGCGCGGCGGCGGCGAGGGCGAGCAGGGCGAGTTGAAGCGTCTTTTTCATCGAAAATCTCCCTTGAGGTTCGAGTCCACGGGACTCTAACGCTCGGCGGCGATCGCTTCCCTCGCCTCGTCGAGCAGCGCGTGGGCGGAGATGGGCCCGCCGACGGCGCCGCGGATCCAGGCGTCGGGGGTGAGCCGCCCCTGGCGGGTGATGCGCTCGACCTCGGCACCGAAGTCCCCCTGCCAGAGCCGCTGGGCGATCTGGAAGGCGAGGATGTGGCCGATCGCATAGTCCGGCAGGTAGAGCCCGTAGACGATCATGTGGGAGTAGATCGCCAGGATCTCCGAGTCGCGGACGCCGAAGACCGGGGCGAAGTAGCGGTTCCAGATGTCGCGGGCGATCGCGAGCGTCGCCTCCCGCAGCTCCGCCGGGTTGGCCTCAGGGTGCTGGTAGAGCCAGTTCCAGACCCCCATGTCGACCAGTGACACTCCGGCGATCTCGTAGGTGTTCCAAAGGACCGCCAGCGCCTCCCGCCGCTTGGCTTCGGCGTCGAAGGGGCGCAGGCCGAGCATCTCGAGATCGCGGTGCTGGAAGACGAAGGCGAACGCCTCGGTGGCCGCGATGTTGGGCACGCCCGCCAGCGGCCAGCGGTCGATGGCGTTGAGCGAGAAGACCTGCTCGACGTTGTGGCCGAGCTCGTGCATCGCCACGTTGTACCCCTTGTAGTCCATGCCCCCCTGCGGGACCCGGGTCCGCAGGTGGGTCTTGTCCTCCCGCCGTAGCGCCTGGGTGGCATGGCCGGCGCCCCTTGCCGGATCGACCGCGATGCGCTCCGCGAGCCACTCCGCCCGCTCCGCCGAGAAGCCCAGCCGCTCGAGGAGGTCGGGAAGGCCGCGGGCGAAGGCGTCGAGGTCGGGGTAGCGCTCCCGCGCGGCGCGGTCGAGCTCCTCCTCCGGATGGTCGGCCCGCGACTTGAAGCCGGAGTACCAGATGTCGAACGGCTCGAGCGGCCGGCCGAGCCGCCGCTGGATCAGCCGCCCGAGGTCCGCCACCGCCGGCGCGGTCAGCACCGAGATCAGGAGATCCTCCACCTCCCGCTCGGGGATCTGGCGCTCCCGCTCGAAGCGGCGGGCGAGGAAGGTCGGCTCGGACGGACTGTAGGGATCGATCGTCCGCATCGCGTGGAAGATGCCGAGCAGGGTGGCATAGCGGGTGTCCGGCTCGCGGGCGGCGAGATCCCTGCCCGCTTCGGCCGCCGCGCCCTCCAGGGGAGTGACGGCGTTGGTCTCGGGGTCCCAGAGCAGGTCGGGGTTGTCGATCACCGCCGCCGGGATCTCCTGCCGGACGATGCGCTCCATCACCTTGAGGATCAGCCGCTGGCGGGGAAGCCCGCCATGACTGGAACCGGAATAGCCAGGATCCGAATAGTAGGAGGCCAGCTCGTCGCGCAGCCCCCAGTGGCTGATCAGCCGCAGGCCCTCGCGGAACGGGCGCTCCCCGGCGGGCCCTTCCGAAGTCGTCACGAGCCGGTCCAGCCGCAGGTTGTAGCTGGAGATGTACTCCTCGGCGGCGGTGGAGGCGCGGGTGATCTCCTGCTGCACCGTCGCCGGCACGCGTAGGACGAAGCGGTCCATCAGGCGGGAGCGGGCCCAGGTCTCGCGGTCCCAGCCCGGCCCCTCGGCGAGCCGCTCCGCCAGGGTATGGACGGGGAAGTTGAGCAGGGCGAGGAAGGCCACACGAGTGCGGAAGAGGTCCTCGTCCACGTGGGAGGCGAGGTCGAGGTTGGCCAGCAGGCGGTCGGCCGTGCCGAGCGGGCGCCCCGTATCGACGTCGATGGGCCAGGTCAGCTCCCGGCGCACCTCGTGGAGATGGCCGTCGATCTGCTCCAGGACCTCCTCCAGGCGGCGGAAGGTGGCGGCGAGCTCCTCGGGATCGGCAAGAAAGTTGTCCGCGCAGAAGGCGGCGAAGTCCTCGGCGGAGCCATCCTCCTCCGGCCGCCAGCGCTGGGCGACCTGCTCGACGCCGCGACGGATATGGGCGGCATGCTCGGAGCCGTGCCGTTGGATGAGTGGGTCGATGGTCTGTTGGACGGTTTCGGGGGCGATCACTTGCGACTTCATGCCGCGATTCTATCGACGATTTTGCCAATAAGATGGCGCTGCCCGGGTCCACTTCCGCCGGGCGAGGAGAAAAGCGAATGGATTCGAAGTGGGCCGCTTTCGATCTCGCGGACATCGGGGAGCGCCGCCGCCAGGCGGGGGACGACCCCTGGCTGGAGTTCCTGCGGGTGCCCTCCCTCTACGCCGGCCTCTACGTTCTGCCCGCGGGCACCGCCGACCCCCAGACCCCGCACGAGGAGGACGAGGTCTACCATGTCATCCGCGGCCGCGCCCGCTTCACGGTGGACGGCGAGGATCTGGCCGTGAAAGCCGGCGCGGTGCTCTACGTGGCCGCCCACGTCGAACACCGCTTCCACTCGATCGAGGAGGATCTGGAGGTGCTGGTCTTTTTTTCCCGCTGATCCGGAAAGACGTGATCAGACGGCCGGCTTCAGCCCCTCGGAGACCAGCTTGTCGTCGATCACCAGCCGGTGCGGACCGCCGTCGCCGTTGAGCGGCTTCACCTCCTGGCGGGAGAAAGGGTCGAACTCGAACGGCTTGATGATCCGCCCGTAGACCGACTTGAGCGCCCGGGCGCCGATGCGGCTGCTCTTCGAGGCCTCGTCGGCGATCTTCTGCACGGCGTCGTCGGTGACCTCGAGCTTGATGCCGTACTTCTGGAAGAAGTGCTGCGATGTCTGGAGCACTCCCTCGGCGGGCTCCTTGAAGATGCGCGCCAGAGTGGTGGCGGTCAGGTCCTCCAGGATCACGGCGTTGTCGAAGCGCGAGAGGAACTGCGGCTGCATGCCGTACTCGAAGAGGTCCTCCGGCCGGAAGTGATGCCGGAGGGTGAAGTACTCGCGGATGGTGATCTTGCCGTTGACGTAGGTCGTGGTGGTGGGCAGCTTGATGCCGCTCTTCGGCGAGGTGACCCGGTGGAAGACCTGGTCGTAGAGGGTCTCGAAGGCGCCGGCGCAGAGGAAGAGCATCTGGCCGGTGTTGATCCAGACGGTGACCGACTCCAGGATCCCGTCCTTGTTGGGAGCGGTGATCCGGTGGGGCACGCGCTCCCCCTCGATCAGGGTCAGCACGGCCTGCTGGATGTTGATGCCGGTCACGTAGGGCTTGCCGCCGATCATCCCGGAGACCTTGTCGATCTCGTCCAGGCAGACGGTGGCGCGCTCCATCGAGCGGCCGATCTGCTCGGCCGTGGCCCCCTCGCCGAGCACCTGCCGGGTGCGCTCCTCGAGGCGCGAGAACAAGCGGCTGGTATCGACCGCGCCCTCCTCGGTCGCGAAGGTGTTCGCGTTCATGATCAGCACGACCCGGTACTCGGCGAACTCCTGATGGGCGTTATAGAGCGACTCGATCCCCCGCATGATGGTGGTCTTGCCGGTCCCCGAGTTGCCGATCAGGAGGAGGTTGCCGTACTTCTCCCCCTGCAGATGCTTGAAGATGGCCACGGAGACATAGCGCAGGGTCTCCTCCTGGCCGATGACGCTGCTGGACAGGAACTCATGGATCTCGACGGGCTTCATGGACATTCTGGGTCTTCCTCTATCCTGGACGCCGCCGCAACTCTGCGGCCGGGATTCCTTCTACGAACGAACCGGGGCGAATGTTGGTCTTTGCCCCAGCCTTATATCCTAAGCGACCCGGGGGGCCGGGCATTCCCGGAACTGCCGAGGTCCGGGGACCTCAGATAGCCCGCCTTGCCATTCCCCGCCCTCTCGGACAAACTCCCGGCGTGAAGAAGTCCGTATCCCATGAGCTCGAAAGCAAGCTGAACCCCGAGCAGATCGCGGCCGTCACCCACGGCGAGGGGCCGCAGCTCGTCCTCGCCGGCGCCGGCTCGGGCAAGACCCGGGTCATCACCTACCGCATCTACTGGCTGGTCGAGGAGATGGGCGTCGATCCCGGCACCATCGCCGCCATGACCTTCACCAACAAGGCCGCGGGGGAGATGCGCGACCGGGTCGAGGACCTCCTGGGCCTCCACCCGCTCCCCACCTCCGTCGGCACCTTCCACCGCTATGGCCTGCTGATGATGCGCCGCTACGGTGAGCGGGTGGGGCTGCGCCGCGACTTCCACGTGCTCGACGGCAGCGACCAGATCGCGCTGGTCAAGGAGGCCCTCACCGCCGAGGGGCTCTCCGAGACCGCCTTCTCCCCTCGCTCGGTGCTCAGCCAGATCAGCGGCGCCAAGAACCGGCTGATCGATCCCGCGGCCTACGAGGCGCAGGCGCAGAACTTCTTCGAGAAGAAGGTCTCCGCCCTCTACCGGCGCTACCAGGGGCTGCTCAATACCGCCTCGGGAGTCGACTTCGACGACCTGATCGCGCTGCCGGTCAAGCTCTTGTCGACCGATCCGGAGATCAAGCAGCGGGTCTGCCGCTGGATGCGCTACCTGCTGGTCGACGAGTACCAGGACACCAACCACGCCCAGCTTCGGCTGATCCAGGAGCTCATCGGCCCGAACGGCAACCTGACCGCCGTCGGCGACGAGGACCAGGGGATCTACCGCTGGCGCGGCGCCGACCTCGGCAACATCCTGGAGTTCGAGAAGACCTTCCCCGAAGCGGCCATCCGCAAGCTGGAGCAGAACTACCGCTCCACCCAGACCATCCTCGACGTCTCCGGCGCGCTGATCGCCAACAACATCAACCGCCGCGGCAAGCGCCTGTGGACCGAGGAGGGCGCCGGTCCGAAGGCGGAGCTCTACCGGGCGAGCGACGAGGGGGACGAGGCCACCTGGATCGTGCGCACCCTGCAGCGCCTGCGGGGGCACTTCAAGCTGAGCGACATGGCGGTCCTGGTGCGCACCAACGCCCAGACCCGGGCGATCGAGGACGAGCTGCTGTCGCGGGAGATCCCGTACTCCCTGGTGGGCGGCGTGCGGTTCTACGACCGCGCCGAGATCAAGGACCTCGTCGCCTACCTGCGCGTGCTGCGCAATCCGCGCGACAATTTCTCCCTGATGCGGATCATCAACCAGCCGCCGCGCGGCATCGGCAAGTCGACCCTGGAGCTGCTGCGCGACCGCGCCGTCCAACTCGGCCAGCCGCTCTGGGACGTCCTCTACCTGGACGACCTTGGGAACCTGCCGGCCCGCAGCGCCACCGCCCTGCGCAAGTTCCGCGACCTGATCGTGGGGTTGCAGCAGGCCTCGGGGGACCTCCCCCTGCCCGCCCTGCTCGACCGCCTGCTCGAGGCGACCGCCTACACCGAGCTCTACAAGCAGGACGATCCGGACGACCAGGCGCGGGTGGAGAACATCCGCGAGTTCCTCTCCGCCGCCCAGGAGTTCACCGAGGGGAACAGCTACAACTCCGGCGACCAGGATCTGCTGACCGCCTTCCTCGATCACGTGGCGCTGGTCTCGGACCTCGACGGGCTGCAGACCGAGAAGGGAATCTCGCTGATGACCTTCCACAGCGCCAAGGGGCTCGAGTTCCGGGCCGTGGTGGTGGCGGGCCTGGAGGACGGCCTGCTGCCGCACTTCAACTCCCAGGGCGCGCGGGACGACATCGAGGAGGAGCGCCGCCTGCTCTACGTCGGCATGACCCGCGCCCGCGAGCGCCTCTACCTGACCTGCTGCCGCCGCCGCCGCATCGCCGGCCGCTACCAGGACCAGGCGGAGTCGCCGTTCCTGGCCGAGCTGCCGGATCAGCTCCTCGACGTCTCGCAGAGCCCGGACCTCTACATGTCGGACCGGATCGACCAGCGGGCGCAAGGCGTCTACTCCTTCTTCGGCGGCGGTGGTGGCCGCCCGGCCTCCGCACCCGCCGCTCCGGCAACGCCTTTCCGGCCCGCCCCGGCCCCGTCCTCACCGCCCGCGAGCTACGGCCGTCCCGCCGTGGCGCCGCCCCGCCCCTCCGCGCCCACCGCGCCCCCGCAGCGCGCGATCAAGCGCGGCAGCCGTGTCCGCCACCCCACCCTGGGCCCCGGAGTGGTGCTGGAGTTCGAAGGCGAGGGGGACGAAGCCCGCCTCACCGTCTTCTTCGAGAAGTCGGGGAAGCGGAAGCTGGTGGCGAAGTTCGCGAACCTGGAGATGTTGTAGATGCCTCAGTGAGGCGGGCTCTTGGCGTCCCGCAACATGCCGGCGACGCCCGAGGTCTCGTAGAGCCAGCGTCCGTCGACCAGCCGCATCTCGACGAGATAGAGCATGCGGCCGTTCTCGTACGGCACGCCTTCGACCTCGAGCACCGCGTGGTCGTTTGCCACCATTTCGCCGCCGGTGATCTTGGGCTTCTTCGGCAGCCGGACGTCCAGAATATCCTTCGCTGAGGCGAGATTCTCCGCCGGCGTGCGCCAGTCCTCCTGGTAGCTCTTGGCCTCCCCCGGCGTCAGGAGCGCCAGGATCTTCGCCAGATCCGTGCCGCCGACCGCGGCCCGCAGGGCCAGCAACGCCTTGCCCGGAGCCTCGCCGTCTTTCGCCAGGGGCTTGCCCGGCGCGCGGGTCAGCACGTCGGCCTCGAAGCTCAAATCCATCGACCAGGTCGGTCCATCCATCGACTTCACGGGTTTCGCCGTCTTTACACTGCAGGCGATGCGTGTCGGCGTGTTCTCGCGGCAATTCGCGACCAGCGAGCCGCGCTGCCCCATCATCGTGCCCGAAGTGTCGAGGTACTGGGTGCCGCCCACGTGGGCGTTCACGCTGGTCTCGCCGTTGGCATGCACGCTGAAGGCGAGATAGTCGTCGTCGTGCACGGCGGGATCGTTGATCGCCACGGCGTAAGGATCGAGCGACGCGCCGATCGCCGCGCGGTCCACGGGCTTGGCGGTCAGCATCACATAGGTCTCGAAAGTGCGCGGGTTGAACTGATCGCGCATCCGGAAGGCCGCGACCTCATGTACCGGCACAGTCTTTCCGCCGATCACGAACTGGCCCGAGATCGTGCCGGCGTGGGCTACACCAAGTCCGGGCAGGGCCAGCGCAAGGACCCACAGCCGAGGGAAACGCGGTGCTTTCATTGCGATCTCCTTTGCAGCCGAGTAAGTACTTACCCGATTATATCTCGGGAGAGTGTCGGACTAGCGACGCCGCAAGGAGTCGACCATCGACCAGGTGGTTCTTGCGAGGTCGGCGAATTCGGCAAGATCCGCCGTTGCCGCCTTGCCTTCGGGGGATGCCCAGGCGGCTTCCATGATCGTTCGGTCGGCCCAGAAGAGCTCCACGATCGCGTCCCAGCCGGGGTGCTCTCGGGTGAGGTCATGGGCGACGAAGTTCTGCGTGTAATAGAGGAGGTTCGGAATCGCCTCGGCCATGGGGCCGTGCACGTCGCGCAGGTACGCCTGGAACTCGCTTTCGCTGAGGTCCGGCCGCCGATAGAGAACCACCATGAACTTGACCATTTGGGATTTCAGGTTAGCGGCCACCTCTCACTGGGAGAGGTCCACCACTGCAAGCCCTTCACGGCCGGCTGCCTCGACTTGACGACGATCCGCGGAGACGAAAAGGTCGGGCTGGTATACGAGAGCGCTCCCCACATGAAGAGCATCGAGCGCCCGCAGGGAATGATGTTCGAGGCAGCGGATGGCCTGCTCGAAGGCATCCTGGGAGAGGTCGCAGAGATCGGCGTCAGAAAGGTCGGCCTGCAGGGCGGATTTGAGGCTCCGATAGTCCTCGGAGGAAAGCTGGCCCTCGCGCACCAGTCGGCACAGAGTCGAGATCAGTTCGGGTACCAGGAGGACACTGACCCCGAGGGTATCCGCCTCGGTGCAGAGTGCCCTCACCTGTTCCGATCCCTTCTCCTCGACATAGCGCTTGGTCAGCGCGGAGGTGTCGAAAAAGATCCTCATCGTTTCTCGTCGTCGCGATCCGCCAGAACCTCGTCACCGAGGCTCAGAGTACCCAGCGAGAGCCGGGTCTGGGGTGGCTTCTTCCAGGCCGGTATCGCCGTTTTGACCGGAACGATGTCCGCGACCGGCCGACCGTTGCGGTACACGCGGACCGTCTCGCCCTCCTCGACGGCGTCGAAAAAGACCTTGGCGTGGTTTCTCAACTCGGTGAATGTGGTTTCACGCATACCTCCATTCTCTCAGGCCTAGAGGCGTCTGTCCATTGATCTGTACATCGCGGTAGGCGGACGAGAGCTGCGGTCAGCCCCTCATCCGCCGAGCGCCTCCCAGTCGAGCTGGCCGAGGAGCTCGGGGTCGGCGAGCAGGTCGATTCCGACGATCTTGCCGTCCGTGATCGTAAAGTTGAAGACCACGCGCGGCTGTCCACCCTGCGCCCAGACGGCTCCCACGGCGCCGTTCACGAGCGCCAGTTGGGCGGCCTGGGCACGCCCGGAGAACGTGGTGGCCACGGTCTGCACGCCACGGACCTCGCTCGAAGCGCCCATCCGCACGGCGGCGCTGTCGGCTCGCAGCACGACGTCGGGGTCGAGCAGCGCGAGGAGCGCGTCGAAGTTGCCGTTGCGAGAGGCGGCGAGGAAGGCTTCGACGACTTCCCGCTTGCGGGTGAGATCGGCGCTGGGAGCCGTCGCCATTCCCTGGACCCGGCGGCGCGCGCGGCTGGCGAGCTGCCTGGCCGCGGCTGGGGAGCGCCCCACGATGGGTGCGATCTCTTCGAAGGGCACGGCGAACATGTCGTGCAGCACGAAGGCGAGCCGCTCGGCGGGTGCCAGTGTTTCGAGGACGACGAGCAACGCGGGACCGATCGAGTCGGCAAGGAGCACCGCTTGCTCGGGATCAGCCCCGGGATCGATCCCGTCGATCGGGTCGGGCAGGTGCTCGTCCAGGGCCTCCTCACGCCGTGACTTGCGCGAGCGCAGCATGTCCAGGCAGACCCGGGCGACGACGGCCGTCAGCCATCCGCCCAGGTTCTCGACGCCGCTGGTGTCGGAGCGGCTGAGCCGGAGCCAGGCTTCCTGGACGGCGTCGTCCGCTTCGCCCAGGGAGCCGAGCATCCGGTAGGCCACGGCCCGCAAGTGGGTGCGGTGCTCCTCGAATCGCTCCGCCAGTCCGTCGTGTCCATCCATGGTTACAGTCCTCCGGCGGATTGTGCCATGGCGGTGATCCCGGCGGTGTCTTGGCGGGAAAGAGGGGCTCCGAGGGTGCGGCTCTGTGGCCGAAGCGCCCACGAGGCGACCGTGAGAGCCGCGAAGAGGAGGGGCCAGATCAGGTGCGCCGCGTCATCGCCGCGCGCCGCGTGCGATGCGGCCGCACCCGTCAAATCAAAGAAGGCGCCGGCATACGCCCATTCCTTGAGCCGCGGAAAACGCGGCGCGAGCAGGGCGACGCCTCCAAGCACCTTCCAGAACCCGAGGATGATGGTGAAGTACAGCGGGTAGCCGAGGTGCGCCATGCCCTCGATGGTTTCCCGCCGGTGCGCCAGCTCCGCCGCGCCACCTGACAGCAGCACGAACGCGACGATGGCGGTGGTCGTCCAATAGCCGATGGTTTTCGCTTTCATGATCTCGTCTCCTTGTCCGGTCACAGCGATGACGGATGGAACCCGGTCGATGTGACAAGGAGACGGATTGACGCCTCACGGCCCTCCAGGATGTGGCCTCGGTGTAGAGGCCACGATCCAGGAGGGCCGGGAGGCTCTCATCGGATGTCTTAGTGGGCTTCGTGCCAGGCGCGAATCGCGCTGCTCAGGATGCGGCCGCGCTGATCCGGCTGCACGATGCCGCTGCGCACCAGGGGGCCCAGGGCGTCGGTCACGCACCGGCGGTAGTCGCGGGAGCTCTGGTGCGGCTCGTCATAGCTGCACGGGATCTCCGGGAAGGTGAGCTCCTCGCCGGCCTGGACGTGATAGATCCGGTTGCGGAAGCCGCTCGGCCAGAGCACGTCCACAGTGCCCTCCGTCTGCTTGCTCAGGCCAAAATTCAGGATCTGGCTGTGCATGGAGTTCATGCTCGAGCCGGCGTAGATCTCCTGGGTCTGCGTGAGACCGACGGACTTCATCGAGACGCGGGCGCCGACGCCGTCGCGGTTGCTCACCGTGCCGATCGCATGCACCTTGAGCCAGTGGTTGCCGTTGCCCTTGTTGCGCATCAGGATCGGCTGGCTGGTGTTCGCGAGGGGCGGCAGATAGGTGAGCATCACGACCAGATCCTCGAAGCCGTCGCCGTCGAAGTCGCCCGCCGCTACGCCGGAGGAGTAGTCATGCCGGAAGTCGTGCGGAAGCGTGGCCGAGAGATCGGTCCAGGTGCCGTTCCGGTTGTTCCGCATGAGCACGCCATAGTTGCCCTCGCCGTTGGGCCCCAGGAAGACCGAGGGATCGAAGGGGTTCGGGAAGGCGCCGGTGAAGAAGAGGTCCGGGTAGCCGTCGTTGTCGAAATCGCGGAGCGCGTTGCCCCAGCCCCAGCGGAGCTTGTCGAAGCCGAGCTGCGGCCCGAGGTCGGTGAAAGTACCGTCGCCGTTGTTGTGGAACAGGGCGTGGGGCAGCACGCCGAGCGGCGGTGCGATGCCACCGTTGGAGACGAAGACGTCGATGTTGCCGTCGTTGTCGAAGTCGCCCAGGGCGAGCCCCATCCAGAGCCCGAGGCCGTGGAGCCCCGCCTGCTGCGCCACCTCGGTGAAAGTGCCGTCGCCATTGTTGCGGAACAGCTCCATCGGCGTGAGCTGACCCTGCACGGTGCCGCAGTTGGCTACGAAGAGATCGATCCAGCCGTCCCGGTCGTAGTCAGAGAAGGTGCCCACGCACGCACCGATCGCGGAGTCGACGCCCGCCGACGCGCTGATGTCGCTGAAGTGCAGGTGGCCGTCGTTGTGATAGAGGCGGTTGCGGTATTGCACCTGGAGCGGCATGCTGCCGGGAGAGCCGACGAAGATGTCGAGCAGGCCGTCATTGTCGATGTCGCCCAGCGCCGCTCCCGTCTGCACCTCGGGGAGGGTGAGCCCCGAGGCGGGGGTGACGTCGGTGAAGGTGCCGTTGCGGTTGTTGCGGAAGAGGCGCATCACCGCCGGCGTGGGGTTCAGGAAGCCGCCGTCTCCGGAGACCAGCAGTTCCTGGTAACCGTCGTTGTCGAGGTCCCCGGCCACCACGGCCATGACTCCGCTGGTGATCGCGAGCCCCGCTCCTTGAGCCCGGTCGGTGAAGGTGCCGTCCCCGTTATTGTGGTAGAGCGCGCACTTCAGCCCCGGGCCGTTGCCCAGGAAGAGGTCGATCTTGCCGTCGCGGTCATAGTCGAACCAGACGGCGCCGCCCAGGCCGTTGCCGCCGATGTCCTGACTGCGATGAAAGAAGGGGATTTTCCGGCTGACGTCCTCGAAAGTCAGCGGCGCCGTCGTCGCCATCGCGATTCCCGCGAAGCCCGGCAGGATGGTGGCCAGGGCCGCGAGCGCGGCGATCCTGGTGAAGCCGGACAGATTCTTGTGTTTCAGCGCGAACATGAACTCTCCTCTTGTCCTCTGAGATGCGTCCGCGGCCGGTTTGGTTTCGTTCGGCGACGGAATCGTCGAGGGCCGGTGCGCAGGGGTTGATGAGGCCGGTGGTATCCAGGGCCGGATGCTACCGCCTTTATGGGTCTCTAACGAAGAAATGCGCGAAAACCCTCACCCTGGGGACACGATCGTCCCGAAGAGGGCGAGGAATCCCCGCGGTGACCGCGAGACGCCGGCTGATCCGCCTCTCCCGGGTTAGGCGCCCTTCAGCTTTTCGTCGAGATAGTCGAGCAGTTCCGCGGGGAGTCGTTCATGGAACTTCTCGCGATCAAATCCCTCTGGGTCCGTGGAGGGGAGAAAGCTCGCATTCCTCATCTGAGGCGGGAATGGGCTCAAGAACGAAAAATGTCCCGCGTTCTCAATCACTCTGCACGTGACCTGAGCGCGGTCGGGAACACGGTCCAGCACCAGATCCGCGTGCCACCGTGGAGTAAACGGGTCATGCTCGGCGACCAGCATGAGAATCGGAACGCTCACCTGGCTCAGCGAATCCTCGGGGAGGTACCAGGCTGTGTCACCGATCGTCCTAAATTCCCCCCCGTGGATCACCTAAAAATCCCCCCCTCCTCCCAACCGTGAGAGCGAGGTATGGGATGGACAGCAGCGTGGGAAGCGAGATGCTAGCCGTGGTGCCTGAAGGCGCCACGGAGG
>DATHEF010000009.1:0-115383 GCA_035490435.1 Thermoanaerobaculia bacterium | reverse complement strand
CAAGCTCGCCCGGGACTTGCTCTCCTCCAACCGCTCGGCCCCCTGCTCTTTCGAACGGAGAGCATCCTAGAGAAATCAGCGATCGCTCGCCCAGCAGGGGGACATCTCGCCTCAGGATTCCTGGCGCGCAGGCTCCTAGGTAGAGGATTCGTTACAACCGGTATCTACAACCAATACCCCCTGGCCAGCGCCCGGTACTCCTCCACCTGCCGGCGCTGCCAGGTCTCGTCCCTCCCCAGCTCTCCGGCGAGCAGCGCCGCCACCGCGGGCGCGATGGCGGCGCTCGCCCGGGCGTCGAGCAGCAGGGAGCGGGTGCGGCGGGCGAGGACGTCCTCGACCGAACGGGCCATTTCGTGCCGGGCGGCCCAGACCACCTCGCAGACGCGGTAGGGGAGGTTGGCGTGCAGGAGCTCGCCGCCGCCGGGGAGCTCGGCGGCGAGCCGGGCAAGGGCCGGGGTGTCGGCGCCGTAGAGGTCTTGCGCGTCCTCCGTCCAGCCGTGGAGGTGGAGCTCGGCGGTGGGGGAGGGTCGCTCGTCGAGGCCGGCCACCATGGCGGCGTGATCGACGGTGTCCTCGCCCATCCGGCGGTAGGTCGTCCACTTGCCGCCGGCGATGGTGACCAGGCCGGCGGGGGAGACCAGCAGCGTGTGGTCGCGCGAGAGGGCCGCCGTCTTCGCCACCGCCCGGTTGCCGCGCACCAGCGGCCGCAGTCCGGCGAAAATCGAGAGGACGTCCTCCGGGCGCGGGTCCTGGGTCAGATAGCGCGCCGCGTGATAGAGGAGGAACTCGATCTCCTCCGGCAGCGCCCGCGGCTCCAGCGAGGCCTCGGCCACCGGCGTGTCGGTCGTCCCCACCACCACCCGGTCGTGCCAGGGGACGGCGAAGAGCACGCGCCCGTCGTCGGTGTGAGGGACGAGGATGGCGCTGCCGCCGGGCTGGAAGCGGCGGTCGAGCACCAGGTGCACCCCCTGGCTCGGCGCCAGCAGCGGCGGGCTCGCCGGATCGTCCATCCGCCGCAGGCCGTCGGCGAAGATGCCGGTGGCGTTGATCACCACCCGGGCGCGGACCTCGGCCTCCTCGCCGGTCTCGGCGTCGCGGACCCGGGCGCCGCGCACCAGCTCCCCCTCCTTGATCAGCCCGACCACCGGAGCGTAGTTGACCGCCACGCCGCCGAGGTCGGCGAGAGTGAGGGCGAGGGTGGTGGCGAGGCGGGCGTCGTCGAACTGTGCGTCCTGATAGACCACGCCGCCGCGCAGCCCCGCCGGCTCCAGGGTGGGGATGTGGTCGAGCGTCTCCTCGCGGGAGAGCAGATGGGAGGGCTTGAGCCCCATGCGGCCGGCGAGCAGGTCGTAGAGCTTGAGGCCGGCGCCGTAGTAGGGGGCCTCCCACCAGTCGTAGCTGGGCACCACGAAAGGGAGGTCGCGCACCAGATGCGGGGCGTTGCGCAGCAGCCGCCCGCGCTCGCGCAGGGCCTCGAGCACCAGCGAGACGTTCCCCCGCTGGAGATAGCGGACGCCGCCATGGACCAGCTTGGTGCTGCGGCTGGAGGTCCCCTTGGCGAAGTCGTGCCCCTCGACCAGGGCCGTCCGGTACCCCCGCGACGCCGCCTCGACGGCGGCGCCGAGGCCGCTCGCCCCGCCGCCCACGACGAGGACCTCCCAGGGCTGCTCGCCGGGATCGAGGAGCCGGGCGAGCATGTCGGGGCGGTTCACCCCGCCTCCCACCCCTTCGCCCGATCGACCGCCCGGTTCCAGCGCGCCCGCTGGGCCGCGGCCTGATCGCGGTCCAGGGCGGGCTCGAAGCGCCTCTCCACCTGCCATCGCTCGGCGATGTCGCCGGTGTCCTTCCAGACCCCGGTGGCGAGGCCGGCGAGGTAGGCGGCGCCGAGGGCGGTCGTCTCCTGGATGCGGGGGCGGACCACCGGCACGCCCGCGACGTCGGCCTGGAGCTGCATCAGCAGATCGTTGACCGTGGCGCCGCCGTCCACCCTCAGCTCGGCCACCGGGACGCCGGAGTCGGCCGCCATGGCGTCGAGGACGTCCGCCACCTGGAAGGCGATCGCCTCCAGCGCGGCGCGGGCGATGTGAGCGGCGGTGGTGCCGCGGGTGATCCCCAGCAGCGCGCCGCGGGCGTAGGGGTCCCAGTGTGGGGCGCCGAGGCCGGTAAAGGCGGGCACCAGTACGACGCCGCCGGAATCCGGCACGCTGGCCGCCAGGGCCTCGATCTCGCCGGCGGAACGGATCAGCCCGAGGCCGTCGCGCAGCCACTGCACCACGGCGCCGGCCACGAAGACGCTCCCCTCCAGGGCATAGTCCGTCCGTCCGCCGATCCTCCAGGCGGGCGTGGTGAGCAGCTCGTGGCGCGAGACGACGGGGCGGTCGCCGGCGTTCATCAGCAGGAAACAGCCGGTGCCGTAAGTGTTCTTGACCATGCCGGGGCGCAGGCATGCCTGTCCGAAGAGGGCCGCCTGCTGATCGCCGGCCACTCCGGCGATGGGGACCGGGGCGCCGAGCAGCTCCGCGAGCGTCTCGCCATAGACCTCGCTGGAGGAGCGCACCTCGGGGAGGATTTCGCGCGGGACGTCCAGGAGCCTCAGCAGCTCGTCATCCCACTCACCGGTGTGAAGATTCCAGAGCAGGGTGCGCGAGGCGTTGGTGACGTCGGTGGCGTGGAAGGCGCCGCCGGTCAGCTTCCAGAGCAGCCAGGAGTCGACGGTGCCGAAGGCGAGCCGGCCGGAGTCCTCGCGGGCGCCGGGGACGTGGTCGAGGATCCAGGCGAGCTTGGTGCCGGAGAAGTAGGGGTCGAGCACCAGCCCGGTACGCTCGCGGAATAGGGGCTCGCGCCCCTCGCGCTTCAGCCGGTCGCAGACCTCGGCGGTGCGGCGGTCCTGCCAGACGATGGCGTTGGTGACGGGCAGGCCGGTCGCCCGGTCCCAGACCACCACCGTCTCCCGCTGGTTGGTGATGCCGAGGGCGGCGAGTTCGCCGGCGGCGAGGCCTGCGCTCCCCAGGGCCTCGCGGGCGACGGCGAGTTGCGAGTCCCAGATCTCCAGCGGGTCGTGCTCCACCCAGCCGGGGCGCGGAAAGATCTGCTGAATCTCCCTCTGGGCGATCGCGACCTCGGCTCCGGACTCGTCGAAGACCATGGCGCGCGAGCTGGTGGTCCCCTGATCGAGGGCGAGGACGTAGGGCATGGCGGAAGAGTAGCAGTACGATAGGCGCTCTTCGAACGGGTCAGGGAGGTCCCATGCACGAGCACCGCGTCCGCAGGAAGGTTGAGTACGTGGATACCGACATGAGCGGCATCGTCCATTTCTCGCGCTTTCTCATCTACATGGAGAACACGGAGCACGCTTTCCTGAAGGCGATCGGCGCCGACGTCCATATCCGGGATGGGGAGGGGCGGGAGATCTCCTGGCCGCGGGTGTCGGTCTCCTGCGATTATCAATCCCCCGCCCGCTTCGGTGACGAGCTGGAGATCCATCTCCGGGTGATCCGCAAGGGGACGCGGTCGCTGACCTACGGCTTCGAGATCTCGCGCGGCGGCGAGACGCTGGCGAAGGGGCGTTCGACCTGCGCCTGCTGCGTGATCAACGACCCGGGGGGCATCAAGGCGATCCCGATTCCCGCTGAGATCGCCCAGAGGATCGAGGAAGCGCACCACCGCGAGGGGGAGTAGCCGGAGGCGGGGGCTCTCCCCGTCCACGCCTGGGCCGCTCCGGCCCAAGACGGGGGCGCGCTGGCCCAGCAGATCGCCGACTGTGACCGTCAGATCGAGGCGCACTTGGAGAGCTTTGCCTCCAAAAGCGAGGAGTCCCTACCGCCCGCGCCGAGAGGACGAAAACCCTCCCGCAACCAACTGAAGTTTTAGGCCCAGCCCTCGATCCTGCGAATCACCGGCGTGGACGTGACGAGAATCGACGGCATCGACGACCATACGGCCCTGAAAGTCCTCAGTGAGATCGGTACCGACATGGAGCGCTGGCCGACGGTCAAGCATTTCACCAATTGGCTGGGTCTGTGCCCAGGCAACAAATGCTTAGGGGGCAAGCGGCTGAGCGGGCGGACCAAACCCTGCGCCAATCGAGCGGCGGCAGCCTTGCGGATGGCGGCCAGCTCCCTCCATCGGTCCAAGACAGCCCTGGGGGCGTATCTGCGACGGATGAAAATCCGACTCGGAGCTCCCAAAGCGGTAACGGCTACCGCCCATAAGCTGGCTCGCCTGTTTACTTTGCCCTTCGGTATGGCTGGGACTACGTGGATCCCGGCCAGGATTGGTATGAACGTCAATATAAGGACCGAATCCTCAAGTCCTTGATCCGTAAAGCCTCAGAACTTGGCTTCCAATTCGTCCCCATGACCCCCTCCTGAGGTGAAGTTCCTCAGGAGGAGAAGGAGATAGAGGATGAGGTCGCAGGCCACCGACGTTTGAAAAGATGTGTACAAGGCGGAAACACCCGGCGGCCGTGCAACCGCTGGGCTCGTCAAACCTTCCCTACGGCTGCCAGGTGTCGCTGCGGGTCCCCGCGCCGGAGGTGGGCACGGTGTAGTTGCGGTTCGCGCCCCCCTCGTAGGTCGTGGTGGCGCCCTGCTTCCAGATGTACTTGTACTGGATGGCCGCGCCCTTGCTGGCGAAGAAGAAGGTCGGGCCGCTCCACTGGCTGCTGCTCACGTAGTTGAGCTTGATCGCCTGGGTTGTGTCCCAACTGCCGAGCTCGGGCACGCTCCCCACTACGTAGAGATCCTGCCCTACTACGGTCGAGAAGCCGTTGACGGTGAAGTCCACCCGGATCGCCTCCGAGGAGGCGCAGGGCCGGGCCGCCAGGACCAGCGTCGAGCGGGCCTGGACGCCGTAGGTCGTGCCCGCCATCTTCGGCAGCGGCTGCGAGTTCCAGACGGCGACCGCGGGGTCATAGTAGATGTTGCCTGTCCCCTCGGCCCAGTCGGCGGTGTCGGCCACCAGCCACCAGCACTTGGAGTTGGGGGCGGTGGGGATGGTGAAGGTCAGGTTGCCGAAGTAGGCGTTCGAGGCCACGTAGAGGTCCGGGGCGTCGGCCGGGCCGCCGGTCTCCGCGCTCGAGCCGTCGATCAGCCAGGCCAGCGCGTGCGAGGTCGAGGTCCAATCGGGGGTGTCCGGCGTGGTGCCGTGCCAAGCGAGGTCCTTGTAGCCGTCGCTGTCGTGATCGGCGCCGCCGATCGCCACCGACCGCCGCAGGCCGGGATGGGCCTTGCGGAAGGCCATCAGCTTGCGGAAGAAGTCGTAGGTCTTCTGATTCGTCGTCTTCAGGCTCCAGTCGATCCAGCCACAGGCGTTGTCGGCCATGTAGCCGTTGTTGTTGCCGCTCTGGGTGCGGCGGAACTCGTCGCCGGCGAGGAGCATCGGCGAGCCCTGGTCGAGGAACATCTGGGCGGCGAAGTTGCGGATCTGCCGGCGGCGCAGCGCCTCGTCGCCGCCGCTGTCCCAACTGAGGTTGGTGTCGTTGCCGCTGCTCGCGTCCGCCCCGGTCGGATTGCAGGGGCCGGTGCCGTTGACCTTGGTGTTGTAGGAGACGAGGTCATTGAGGGTGAAGCCGTCATGGGTGGTGACGAGGTTGACGCTCTCGGCCGGCGTCGAGAACCCCGACCAGGAGGCGGTGATCGAAGCGCCGAGGTTGCCCACCTGGCTGTTGTCCCCCTTCTCGAACTGCCGCAGGTTGTCGCGGTAGTTGCCGTTCCATTCCGACCAGCCGGCGGGGAACTGGCCGACGCCGAAGCCGGAGGTGTCCCACGGCTCGGCGATCACCTTGAAGCCGTTGTTCGAGGCCGCCTGGGCGATTGCGACCAGGGTCGTGGCGTTGTTGTTGAACGTCCGGCCGTCGCTCCCCTCGCGGCCCAGCTCGTAGGCGAGGTCGAAGCGGAAGCCGTCGACGTGCAGGGTGTTCGCCCAGTAGGTGAGGCTGTCGACGATGAGATTGCGCACGGCGGCGCGGCTGGCGTTCAGGTTGTTGCCGGTGCCGGTCGAGTCCCAGTAGCAGGACTTGTCGTCGGCCAGGGTGTAATAGGTCGCGTTGTCGATGCCGCGCAGGTTGATGTACCGTACCGGGTTCCCCGAGCAGGCACCGCCCTCCCAGGTGTGGTTGAAGACGACGTCGAGCCAGACCTCCACCCCCTGGGCATGGAGGGCCTTGACCATGTCCTTGAATTTGGTCACCTGCTGGCCCGCGACATAGGTGCAGGAGTTGGTGTCGGTGCACAGGTACTCGCGGTTGGGAGCGAAGAACTGGGTGGTCATGTACCCCCAGTAGTTGATCCGGTCGGCGGTGGCGCCGCCCACGGGATCGTCGAACTGCGCGTACTCATGGATCGGCAGCAGTTCGGCTGCGGTCACCCCCAGGGTCTTCAGGTACGAAGCCTTGGAGCCGAAGCCGTCATAGGTCCCCTGCTGCGCGGCCGCCACGCTGGAGTCGTTCTTGGTGAACCCCCGCAGATGGACCTCATAGGAGATCGAATCCTTCATCGGGATGTTGGGCTTGACCTCGGTCCCCCAGGAGTAGGTGTCGCTGATCACGATCGACTTCGGCATCGCTCCGGCGCTGTCGACGTAAGCGTAGGTGTTGGTGCCGCCGAGGATGGCGGTCGAGTAGTGGCCGCTGACCCGTACCGGTTCGCCGGTGACCGCCTTGGCGTAGGGGTCGGTAAGCAGCTTGTTGGGGTTGAAGCGGTTGCCGTTGACATCGACGTGCGAGACGAAGCCGAGGCTGCTCCCCGGCGTCCAGCTCGCGTTGTAGGTCCAGTTCGGGCCCCAGACGCGATAGCCGTAGAGGGTGCCGGCGCCGAGGCCGGCGACGGTGACGGTCCAGATGTGGTTGGGCACGTCAGTCTGGGTGAGCGCATAGGTGGCCGAGGGGGCCGACGCTGTCGGGGTGGCGAAGATCCAGACCTCGATGCGGGTCGCGTTCGCGGAGAACAGGGCGAACTGCACGCTGCTTCCCACGATCGTCGCCCCGAGGGGCGTCGTAGCCGCGGCGGGCAGAGGCGCCAGCACGAGGGCCAGTAGCAGGATCGCCGGCGCGAGGACGCGCAGGGCGGAACGGATGGCGGAATGATGCGTGGAATGGGGTCTCATGGTTTTTCTCCTGGGTAATGAGGGACGAAATGCTGAAGTGGTGGGATTCGCGAGATTGAGAGTTTCTCGTATCGCGACATATCGACGTTCAGCGATAACCATTGTACGCCTCACGCCCCGAGGAAGCTTTTCCCGAGAAGCCTCGCCAGGTTGTAAAGTCCCTCCTGCCCATGCACGAGAAAGATCTGAAGGCCCTCCTGGCCTACCTCACCGAGAACGCGCCCGGCCACTCTCTGGAGGCCTTGCGTGTCCAGATGGTGAAGGCCGGCCACTCTCCGGACGAGGCGGAGCATGCGATCGCGGTGTTCGAGGGGCGGGTCCGGTCGCCCGAGGGAGCGGCTTGGCCGCTGGCGCTCGGCGTCGCGCTGCTCAATCTGGGGTTGTCATGGGCGATTGTGACGCTGTTCCAGCGGCTCGGAACGGGACGAGTCTCCTGCGCGGCGGCGGTGCTGCTGCCGATGGTCTACCTGGGCGAGATCCTCGCCGGCGTCATCGCCCTGGCCGCCGGTAGGGACCGCCAGGCTCGCGTGCTGCTCCTCGGCATGCTGCTCTTCTGCGGCGTGGTGCTGGTGATCCTGGCCGCGTTCGCGGGGAAGTGGATGTCGACCCTGAAATCCTGAAGGCTTAGAGGGTGCCTGGAAAGTCCGCCTCCCCCGCCCGGCGATAAATCGCCGGGCTATGAACAGCGCCCCTGAAGGGGACTTGAAGCCGGATTTATCCGGCGCTGTTTGTAGCCCAGGCATTCATGCCCGGGCGGAGGGACGTCCCGACCGACTTTCGAGACACCCTCCTAGGGAGTAAAACAGCGGCCCGTACAAAAACTGCACTTTTTTCCGATAGGGCAGTCGCTATCGTCGGAACAGACCGGATTTGTGGTGCAGGCATAAACCGGCTTGCTCATGAGGGCTCCCGAGGCGAGCAGGGCGGCCAAGGCACAAAGGGCAAGTCTCTTCATCGTCTTCTCCTCACAGTCTGGAACTGCTCGCTAAATGGCGAGCTATTCACGGGAAATCGTGGTCATCGGCAGTGTATCGGCGAGCTGTCCCCTTTTCATGAGACGTTCGGTTACTACGCTCAGGGGGGTCGCCGAGGAGACCGCTCGTCTGCCCCAGGGCTGGAAGGATCGCCTGGTCGCCGTCCAGAACGAAAACACGCGCCTGGAGACCGTGGATCTCGATCCAACGATCCGGGAGAGGGTTCGTTCGAGGATCGGGAGAGCCTTTGGTGGATAGCTGCCGCGAGGTAGTCATCTCACCGGATCGGCCAGTCTCCCGGCCGGTCCGGTGCCTTCAAGGCGGGCTAAGCTGCAACGTCAGGTGGTCAAGCAATCCCGCAGCCGTAATCGGTAGAACGCTGTTTCGGAGGGTGGTAAACCGTATCGTTGATCTGAGATCCGCCGGTCACATGGACCACTTGAGCGAGGGTTTCTTTGGAGAGGGTGAGCTTCTTCGATCCGGTCTGCTGCTTCTTCAAATGTTACCTCCTTCTTGAAGCACCCCTGTCGGGGAAGAAGGATTCTAACATTCTTATCCTCCTCCGGCTCCAGCCCAAGCCGCACCAGCAGGTTCTGGAGCACCCGGGCCGTCAACCCCCAGATCCGGCGGTTGCCGATGTGGTAGACGAGGATGTCGCGGGGGACGCCGTTGATCAGGACCTCCTGCTCCTCGACCAAGCGGGGGTTCGCGGCGGCGGTGCTGCTGCCGATGGTCTACCTGGGCGAGATCCTCGCCGGCGTTATCGCCCTGGCCGCCGGCAGGGATCGCCAGGCCCGCGTGCTGCTCCTCGGCATGCTGCTCTTCTGCGGCGTGGTGCTGGTGATCCTCGCCGCGTTCGCGGGGAAGTGGATGTCGACCCTGAGATCCTGAAGGCCGGTGGGGATCGCCCGGTGCGGTTGGCCGGGGAGAAAAGGAAATGGTGGAGCAGAAGGGACTCGAACCCTCGACCCCCACGTTGCGAACGTGGTGCTCTCCCAGCTGAGCTACTGCCCCACGGTGCTGGAGGGCGGTATTGTACGCACCGGGGCCTCCGGGGGCAAGGCCGGGGGTGTTTCCAGCCTCGGCGCCTCCAGCAGGCCGGCCACGGTGAGGTCGCCGAGCGTCCCGGCACGGACCGCGGCGAGCTCGCCGATCAGCTCCTGCAGGTGCGCCGCGATCTCCCCCACGACCAACTCGGCGCCGCGCCGCGCCCGGTGGTCGTAGGCGGCAAGGACCTCCTCGACCCGGATCTGCCGCGGATCGGCGGTGAGCGCGTAGCCATGGTCGCCGACCACCTGGAGCGGCCCCTGCGTCGCCAGCGGCCGCAGGATGCGCTCGAGCTCGTCGGTGGGCAGGCACATGCGGTCCGCCAGGGCCTCGCGGGAGAGCGGCGGCTCGCCGCGGTGGAAGCGGCGGGCGATCAGCGCCAGAGTGGCGAGGCCTACCCAGGCCGCCTGCACCGGCGGATGGCGGCGCAGCCCGCGGGAGAGCAGCGAGAAGTGCTGGGCGGTGTAGGTGGCCACGGCGCCGAACAGGATGATCGTCCAGGTGAGGTCGATCGAGATCATGAACAGCAGGGCGAAGGCGTAGCTGCCGTAGACGATGCTGACGTTGCGGAACAGCTCCACGTAGGAGGCGAACCCCTCGCGCAGGATCTCCAGCAGGATGCCGGTGAGCAGCCCGCCGGCGAGGGCGTTGCGCAGGCGGACGCTGGTGTAGGGCACCCGCCAGTAGAGGATGGTGAGGCCCACCACGGTGGCCACGAACGGCAGCACGTTGAGCAGGAACGACTCCTGGAACAGGCGCCGGAAGGCCGGGCTCTGCCGCAGCATGATCAGGCTCGAGAAGGTCGCCCCGATCAGCAGCGGTCCCCAGAAGATCAGCAGGATGAAGGAGATCAGCCGCGCCCGGATGGGGCGCCGGCGCGAGACGTTCCAGATCCGGTTGAAGGTCTCCTCGACGGTGGCGAAGAGGTAGAGGGTGGTGACGAAGAAGGCGATCACCCCGACCCCGTGGATGGTCTCCGCCTGATCGAGGAACTCGGCGATGGCGTCGACCAAGCTCTTGTCGGAGTAGGGGAGGATCTGGACGAAGATCTCCAGGCTGCGCTGCGGATACTGGCTGAACACCCGCGCGCCGACGAAGGAGAGGGCGGTCAGCAGCGGGATCAGCGACAGCACGGTGACGAAGGCGAGCGCCGAGGCGGTGAGCAGCACCCCGTCCTCGTAGGTCACCCGGAAGGCGAGATGGAAGTAGCGCGCGAGCTTGCCGGGGAAGGACGGCCCGCCGTCGTCCTGGCGGACCGGCAGGCGCCCGCGGATGACGTGGGTGTTGTCGAGGTCTACCAAGGGAAGGTCTCGCCGGTGAGCGGCAGTTGCGGCTGCGGCCAGCCCAGCTCCTCGACGAGGGCGGCGGCGAGCGCCTTGCGCGCCGGGTCCTCGCCATGGTTCAGGAAGATCCGCTTCGGCGGCGCGGGCAGCGCCCGGCACCAGCGCAGCAGCTCGTCGCGGTCGGCGTGGGCGGAGAGGTTCTGGAGCTGATGGATGCGCGCCTTCACCCAGGCCGTCTTGCCCTGGATGGCCACCGTCTCGGCGCCGTCGAGCAGGGCGCGCCCGCGGGTGCCCGCCGCCTGGTAGCCGGCGAAGACGACGGCGCTCCGCGGGTCCCCCAGCCGGTGGAGCAGATGGTGGACCACCCGCCCGGCGTTCGCCATGCCGCTCGAGGCGACGATCACCGCCGGCTCGGCGCGGGCGTTCAGGGCCTTCGACTGCGCGACGGAGCGGCAGCGCTGGAAGCGGCCGGCGCCCAGGGGATCGGGATCGAGGGCGGCGAGCTCCTCGTCGTGCTCGGACTCGGCGCGCTGATAGATCTCGGTGGCGTCGATCGCCATCGGGCTGTCGAGGAAGACGGTCTCGGGATCGAGCCGCCCGGCCTCCGCCAGGGCGGAGAGGTGGTAGAGGATCTCCTGCGTCCGCCCGAGGGCGAAGGCGGGGATGATCACCACGCCGCCGCGGGCGTAGGTCGCCGCGATGATCGCTCCCAGGGCCTCGGTCGCATCCTCCTGGGGGTGCAGGCGGTCGCCGTAGGTCGATTCGAGCAGCAGGGCGGCGGGGGGAGCGGCCGGCGGCTCGGGGTCCTTGAGGATCGGCACATCGTAGCGCCCGACGTCCCCCGAGAAGCACCAGGTGCGCGGCTCGCCGTCCGCTCCCTTGCCGGTGATCTCGATGCTCGCCGCGCCGAGCAGGTGGCCTGCGCGGACGTAGCGCATCCGCACGCCGGGGAAGAGCTCCCGCTCCTCGTGGAAGGGGACCGGCCGCAGGAGCTTCATGGTCCGGCGGGCGTCGTCGCCGGTGTAGAGCGGCCGCGGATCGGCGTGGCGGCTGTACCCCTTCCGGCGCGCGTAGCGGGCCTGTTCCTCCTGGATCTCGCCGGCATCCTGGAGCACCAGCGAGATCAAGCCGCGGCTCGGGCCGGTGCAGTAGATCGGCCCCGAATACCCTTCGGCCACCAAGCGCGGCAGCAGGCCGGTGTGGTCGAGGTGGGCGTGGGTCACCACCACGGCCGTCAGCTCGGACGGCCGGTAGGGGAAAGGCGCCCGGTTGCGCAGCTCGAGCTCCTCATCCCCCTGGTACATGCCGCAATCGACGAGGATCCTGCGCTCCCCCCAGTCGAGCCGGGTTGAGCTGCCGGTCACGACTCCGCAGGCGCCGTGAAAGGTGACGTTGGCCATTCTGGGTTCCCCTGGGGATCCTATCGGGGACCCCTCGCTGGCCGGCGATCTTAGCATCCGGGCAGGGAGGCACGATTTCTGCTACATCTATATTGTCCTACAATCCTGCCGGCGCATCGGCAGATCCTACGATGCAGTTCCTTCCAAGCATTACGGAGGCCAAGCCCATGGCTGACATGAAATCAGAGATCGAAGACGGTGCCGAAAAGGCACACGCAGCAGTAGACGCGGTCGAGGACGGCGTGGAGTCGGCTCGCAAGCGGTTCCAGAAGCTGGGCGACCAGGCCCAGGATCGTTACAAGAAGGTGTCCGACGACGTTCAGGACCGTTACAAAAAGGTCTCCGACGACGTCCGTCGGGGAGCCGAGCGGGCTTCCAAGGAGATCCGCCGCGGCACCGAGCGGGCGCGCGAGACCTATGGCGAGGTGGCGGAGAACGCCACCAAGACCTACGAGCGCGTGCGCTCGGAGGCGGGCAACGTGACCCGCGAGGTCAGCCTCTACGTGCGGGACAACCCGGCCAAGGCGGTGATGATCGCCGCCGGCTTCGGCTTCCTGCTCGGCCTGGTGGCCCGCCGTGGCCGCCGTGACGACGAAGCCTAGGATTAAAACGCATCCCGGTTGCGGAGGAGAACTGACAATGAGTGAGCTCGAGGAGCGGGAGTCGATCGTCGAGGAGCTGATCGACGAGATCGTCCCCGAAGGGGTGGACTGGCAGCGGCTGGTGGTGCGGTATCCGATCGCGTCGCTGCTGGTGGCGGCGGCAGGCGGCTTCTTTCTCGGCCGCCGCCACGGGCCGGAGGTCGTCGGCGCCCTGTCGACCTTCGCGGCCGGCGAGGTCTCGCGCAACGTCGGCCAGCTCTTCGACCAGGACTAGGCGGAGCGACGAGCCTGCGCGCGATCTTCCACGTCTCTGACGTCCACTTCGGCCCCCCGCACCTGCCCCAGGTGTCCGACGGGGTGGTGGCGTTCGTGGAGCTGAAGCGGCCGGATCTGGTGGTGGTCTCGGGGGACCTGACGCAGCGGGCCAAGCCGGAGCAGTTCCGGCAGGCCCGCGCCTTCGTCGACCGTATCGAAGCCCTCGGGGTGCCGACGCTCACGGTGCCGGGCAACCACGACGTGCCGCTCTACCGCGTCTGGGAGCGGATCTTCCATCCGTTCGGCTGCTACAGAAAGTATTTCAGCCCGGAGCTCGAGCCGACCTGGCGCGACGACGAGATGCTGGTGATCGGCATCAACACGGCGTTCGGCTGGACGCTCAAGGACGGGCGGATCACCCTGCGGCGGCTGCTGGAGGTGGAGAAGATCCTGCGCGCCACGCCGGAGAACGTTCTGAAGGTGGTGGTGGCCCATCACCACATGATCCCGCCGCCCAATTTCGGCACCCAGCAGGTGCTCACCAACGCCTACGAGGCGATCGACCTCTTCTCGAGCGCGGGGGTCGACCTGATTCTCTCGGGGCATCTGCACCAGGCGTACATCGGCAACTCCGAGGAGTTCTACCCCAAGGGGCGGCCGCCGGTCGTCATCCTGCACTCGGGGACGACCACCTCGAACCGCGGCCGGGGGGGCGAGCGGGAGGCCAACACCTGCAACTGGATCGAGGCGGACGGCAAATCGCTGGTGGTTTCCCACTACCGCTGGCACCACAAGCTGGGCCGCTTCGCCGAGCACAGCCGCCACTGGTACCCGCGCCAGGAGCTCGTTCCCTACACGCTCGAAGGGCTGGAAGCGCCCGGGCGGCCGGCCGCCGCCGAGCCGGTGCCCGCCCGGCCCCCCGTCGCCCCTACGGCTACGATATGATTCTTTTTTAAGGGAGGGATTTGATGGCCGAAGAGTGGGAAATCATCAAGATCGTAGGCACCGAGGAGGAGGCGACCATCATCGTCGGCTTCCTGCAGAGCAGCGGCATCGAATCGGAAGCGGAGTCCCTGCGCGCCAGCGAGTTCCCGGCCGACATCGGAGATCTGGCGACCATCAACATCCGCGTCCCGGCCGAGCGCGCCGAGGAGGCGCGAGCCCTGCTCAACCAGCGAGAGGACGTGGCGACCGGTGACGAGGGAGTGATGGCCGGCGAGCCGCTCCCGGGCGAGCCCGCGCCGGGCGGAGGCCCGATCGAGCAGTGAACGCACTGGACGGCGGCCATCTCGTCGGCCGCTACCGCATCCTCAAATTCCTGGGCGCCGGCGCCATGGGCGAGGTCTACCTCGCCGAAGACCCGCAGATCGACCGCCAGTTGGCGATCAAGACCGTCCGCCTGATCGGCCGCCCCCAGGAGATCGAGGACCGCAAGAAACGCCTGCTGCGCGAGGCCCGCGCCGCCGGCCGGCTGCTGCATCCCAACGTGGTGACGCTGTTCGACGCCGGCGAGGCCGAGGGAATGCTCTATCTCGCCTTCGAGTTCGTCGAGGGGACCGACCTCGCCCAGCGGCTGGACGCCGGCCCCCGGTTGAGCCTGCGCCAGGCGCTGCGCGCCGTCCGCCAGGCCGCAGAGGCCCTCGACTACGCTCACAGCCTGGGGATCGTCCACCGCGACATCAAGCCGAGCAACATCCTGATCGATCTCGCGGGCCGGGTGAAGGTGGCCGACTTCGGCATCGCCAAGATGGCCGGCCAGAGCACCGAGCTGACCATGGCCGGCTCGGTGATGGGGAGCCCGCAGTATCTCTCCCCCGAGCAGATCCGCGGCGAGGACCTCGACGGCCGCAGCGACATCTTCTCCCTCGGCGTCGTCCTCTACGAGATCCTCTCCGGCAAGCGGCCGTTCGACGGCGACACGATCACCAGCCTGGTCTACCAGATTCTGCACAAGGAGCCGCCGCCGGTCTCCGAGCTGCGCGCCGTGCCGCCGCGGGTCGAGGAGCTGCTGCGCGGCATGATGGCCAAGAGCCGCGATGAGCGCGTGGCCACCGCGGGCGTGGTCGGCCGCGAACTCGCGGCCGCCGAGGCCGAGCTGTCCGACGAGACCCTCTCGGCTCCGGCCAGCCCGGTGGACGCCACCCGCGTGCTCCCCAGGCGCACCACGAACTCCGAGGCGGCCATGCCGGCAATCCCGCGCGGCACCGTGCCGGCCTCGCCCGAAACGACGCCCAGCGTGCCGCCGCCGATGCCCACGATGGCCGCCATGGCCGCGCCGGCGCCGGTCCCCGCGGTACCCGCAATGCCCGTGGCGCCCGCTGCGACCGCCGCCGCTCCCCGGAAGCTGCCCATCGGGCTGCTGATCGCCGCCGTCCTGCTGGTGATGCTGGTGGCCGTCGCCGGTGGCGGCTATTACGTCTGGGGGATGTGGAAGCATCGCGCCGCCGAGCCGGTGTCCCAGACCGCCCAGACGTCCGAGACGGCGGTGCCGCCCCTGGCGAGCCCGGCCTCCACGCAGGTTCCGGTCGCGCCAACGCCGCAACAACAGCAGACGCCGCCGGCCGCCGCGCCGCCTGTCACGTCCACGTCGACGTCCCAGGCTCCGCCGCCCACGGTCCTCAAGACCCCGCAGCCGGCTGCCGCGCCGCCGTTGACGCCAGACCCGGCGCCCCGGGAGCGCGTTCCCGGCCCGGCGGCTTCCTCGCCCGCGGCGCCGGCCCCGGCGCCCCGGCAGCCCGAGCCGTCGCGCGAGCCCGAGCCCGAGCCTGAAGAGCAGGCTCCCGAGCAGCCGGCGGCCGACCAGAGCCTCCGCTCCGGTCTGGAGGTGGCCTTCCACGTCAACCCGCCGGACGCCTACGTGCTGGTGGAGGGGCGGGTGATCGGCCAGGCTCAGCAGTGGAGTGGCCAGCGGGGCGCGCGCACCTACAGCTTCCCCGGCGCGGGGAGCTATCTGGTCAAGATCCGCAAGGCCGGGATGAAGGAGCGCCGGATCGCCGTCGAGGCCGGAGCGGGGGGATCGAGCGTCATCGCCGCCAACCTCCAGGCGCTCCCCGCGGCCGACGTCGACGCGTCCGACCTGCAGGCGATCCGCGTGCGCACGGGGGTCTTTTTCAACGTGCGGCCCGCGATGGCCCAGGTGGAGGTGGACGGCGAGCGGGTGGGTCCGGCCCGGCGCTTCTCCGGCGGTTTCCTGCGGCCGAAGGAGATGCTGATGCTCTCCACCGGCAAGCACCGGATCTCCCTCGTCATGCCGGGCTACGAACGCAAGGACATTCTCGTCGAGGTCACCGAGACGGCCGACAAGGAGCGTGAGCGGATCGACGCGGTGCTCACGCCGGGAGGAAACGAATGAACAGGCGCCCATCACGATCGCCTCGCTGGATACGTCCCCATGTCGAAACCCTGGAGGCTCCGCCCAGCCTGAAGTCGATCCCCGGGCGGCTCGAGCTCGAGCGGCTCGACAACGGGCTGACCGTCTGCCTGCTCGACAACCCCCAGGCGCCGGTCGTCACCTCGGCGCTCTTCTACCGCGCCGGCAGCCGCGACGAGCCGGAGGGGCATGGCGGCATCGCCCACTTCCTCGAGCACATGATGTTCAAGGGTTCGTCCCGCTTCGGCCCGGGGGAGATCGACCGCCTCACCCAGGCCCTGGGGGGCGTCAACAACGCCTTCACCAGCCACGACGGCACGGCGTACTACTTCAACTTCGCCGCCGACCGCTGGACCGAGGCGCTGGCCATCGAGGCCGACCGCATGACCACCCTCACGCTCGACCCCGAGCAGGTGGCGAGCGAGCGCCAGGTGATCCTCGAAGAGATCGCCATGTACGACAGCGAGCCCTGGGACGCCCTGGAGATGGCGGTGCATGCCCGCCTCTTCGCCGGCCACCCCTACGGCCACCCGGTGCTCGGCACCCGCGAGGAGCTGCTGGCGACCGGCGCCGAGGATCTGCGCGCCTTCCACCGCCGCTTCTACCGGCCCGACAACGCCATCCTGGTGGTGGCGGGGGACATCGGCGACAGCGCTCTCGACGCCGTCCAGCGGGCGCTCGGCGGCACCCCCGCCGGCGCGGAGCCGCGCCGCGGTTTCAACCCGCCCACCGTGCTCCCCACCGGTCCCGAGCGGCTGGAGCGCCGCAAGGGGGAGGTCGCGCGCCTGCTCCTGGCGCTCCCCGCCCCGCATGGCGCGCACCCCGATCATCCGGCCCTGCGCCTGGCGGCCACCGTGCTCGGCGGCGGCCGCACCAGCCGCCTGCAGCACACCCTGGTCGAGGAGGAGCAGGTCTGCGTCTGGGTGTCGGCCGACCTCTCCGAGGGGATGGACGCCAGCATGATGACCGTCACCGCCGAGGTGGTGCCGGGCGTCGACCCGGCCCGGGTGGAAGCGCGCGTCTTCGAGCTGCTGGCCGAGCTGCGCAGCAACCCGCCCGCCGCTGAGGAGATCGAGCGCTGCCGGCAGATCTCCGTCGCCGACTGGGTGTTCGGCCACGAGAAGGTCCATCAGCAGGCGCTCTCCGTGGTGCTGGCGCTCTCCCTGTTCGACCTCGAGTACCTCGACCTCCACCTCGAGCGCCTGCTCGCCACCGACACCGACCGCATGCTGGCGGCGGCCGATCGCTACATCCGGCCCGAGCGCGGCTCTGTCGTCGGCTGGTCGCTGCCGAAATCGTGAGCGCTCTCGCCGCGGTTCTCGACGAACGGCTCGCCGCCTGGCGCCGGGACACCCCCGGTTGCCAGGGGCGGATCCATCTCAACAACGCGGGAGCGGCCTTCTCCCCCGTGACGGTCGTCGAGGCCGAGCTGGCGCACTTCCGGCGGGAGCAGGAGATCGGCGGCTACGAGGCCGCGGACGAGGCGGCCGGCCGGCTGTGCGAGGCTTACGAGAACCTCGGCCATCTGCTCGGCTGCGCCGCGCGCAATGTCGCCGTCGTCGAGAACGCCACGGTCGCCTTCTCCCTGGCCCTCTCAACCTTCGACTTCAAGCCGGGCGACCGGCTGGTGACCACCCGCAACGACTACACCTCGAACCAGATCATGTACCAGGCTCTCGCCAGGCGCCGGAGGATCGAGGTGCTGTTCGCGGAGGAGCTCCCGGAAGGGGGCGTGGACCCCGCCTCGGTGCGGCGGCTCGCCGCCCACCCGCGCTGCCGGCTGGTGGCGCTCACCTGGGTACCCACCAACTCCGGCCTGGTGCAGGACGCCGAGGCCGTGGGCGAGATCTGCGAGGCCGCCGGCGTCCCCTATCTCGTCGACGCCTGCCAGGCGGTCGGCCAGATCCCGGTGGATCCCGCGAAGCTGCGCTGTGACTACCTGGGCGGGACCGCCCGCAAGTTCCTCCGCGGCCCCCGGGGGCTCGGCTTCCTCTACGTCTCCGACCGCGCCCTGGCGCGCGGCGACTACCCCCTCGGCCTCGACATGCGGGGGGCGGAACGGCGTGGGGAGGACGATTTCGAGCTCGCGGACGGCGCCCGCCGTTTCGAGAACTGGGAGTTCCCCTACTCCCTGGTGCTCGGCCTGGGCGAGGCGGCCCGGTACGCGCTCGCGGTGGGGATCGAGCTCTCCGGCGGGCTGGCAGCCGAGCTCGCCGCCCATGCCCGCGAGCGGCTGAGCGCTCTGCCGGGAGTGAGCATCCGGGATCGCGGACGGCGTCTCTGCGCGATCGCCACCGCGGAGGTGGCCGGCCTGGACGCGAAGGAGATCGTCCGCCGGCTGCGCGAACTGAACATCAACACCAGCGCCGCCACCAACGAGGACGGCTCGCCGGTGCCGGTGGTCCGGGTCTCCCCCCACTACTACAACACCCGCGAGGAGGTCGATACGTTGGTGGATGCGATCGAGGCTCTCATTCAGGAGGAACGGCGATGACCGCGCCCTCGCCGGTGGTCCGGGTGCGCCGGGTCGAAGGCGCTCCCGTGGTCGCCGTCCGTCTGCAGTTCCGCGTCGGCGGCCGGGAGGAGCCGATCCCGGGTCAGGCCCTGCTCACCGGGCGCATGCTCACCGAAGGCACCCGTCGGCGCGACTGGCGGCGTATCGCCGAGCAGGCCGAGAGTAAGGGGATGGCGGTGGAGAGCAACGGCTCGTTCGAGAGCATCGGCGTCTCGGTCGACGCCCTGGCGGCTGACTGGGAGCTGGCCCTGGAGTGGGCGGTCGAGCTGCTGCTCGAATCCGCCTTCCCCGAGGACCGCTGCACCTGGCTCTCCCGGCAGGCCGCCGCCGAGCTCGAGAGCCTGGCCGACCAGCCGGACGTCAAAACGGTCTGGGGCTTCCACAAGCAGCTCTACTCCCCCCATCCGCGCAGCCGGCCGCTGCACGGCAGTGCCGAGAGCCTCGCCGGCCTCACCCCCGGCGACTGCGCCGAGTTCCACCGCCGGGCGGCCGCCCACGGCATCCTCGCCTCGGTGGCCGGCGTGATGGACGAGGACGCCGTCCGCGAGCGGCTGCTGAGTCTCCTCGGCACGCCGGAGACCGTCGCCGATCCCTATCCCGGACCTCCCTTGCCGGTAGGGACCGGGCCGCGCGCCTTCGTCGCCACCGACGCCGAGGACCAGGCCCATCTGTATGTGGGGCACCTCACCGTGCCGCGCCGCCATCCGGACTACGCGGCGCTGGAGCTGCTCGCCGTCATCCTGGGCTCGGGTTCCGGGCTGACCGGGCGCATCCCGGCCCGCATCCGCGAGCGCGAGGGGCTCGCCTACACCGCCTACGCGCAGACCGTAGCCGGCTCGGGGCTCGACCGCGGGCGCGTCCTCGCCTACGTCGGAACCTCCCCGGCGACGGTGGAGAAGGCCGAGCGCGGCGTGATCGAGGAGATCACCCGCCTGGTCGAGGACGGCGTCGAGATGGCCGAGCTGGAGGAGTCCCGCGCCTATCTCCTCGGCCGCGAGCCCTTCCGCCGCGAAACCGCCCGCCAGTGGGCCGACCTGCTGATCGAGGCCGAGGAGTACGGCATCCCCCTGGATGACTTCGAGCACCGCAAAGCCGAGCTCAACGCCCTCGACAAGGGCACCGTAGAGGCGGCGGCCCGCCGGCACATTCACCCCGAGGAGCTGCGGGTGACGGTGGGGCTGCCGGAAGTGAAGGAACAAGGGACGTAAGGGACAGCAGGGACAGCAGGTTTTTTCCCTGGAGTCCCTGATGTCCCTGCGGTCCCTTGTCTTGTTTTCCGCTGAAGAGGCAACCTCCATGCGCCACCGCTACCTGACCGCCGATGTCTTCACCGACCGCCCGTTCGGCGGCAACCCGCTCGCGGTGTTCCCGGAGGCCCGGGGGATCTCAAGTGAACGTATGCAGCAGGTCGCCCGCGAGCTGAACCTCTCCGAGACGGTGTTCGTGCTCCCTCCCGAGGATTCGAGGCACACCCGCAAGTTGCGGATCTTCACGCCGAGCACCGAGCTCCCCTTCGCGGGTCATCCGACGGTGGGGACGGCGTTCGTGCTGGCGGCGGTGGGGGAGATTCCGCTCGCCGGGCCTGAGACCCGGATCGTCTTCGAGGAGGGGGTCGGGCCGGTGCCGGTGCTGATCCGGGCGGAAGGCGGCAAGCCGGTGTTCTCCGAGCTCACGGCGGCGAAGCTCCCCGAGGTCGGGCCGCCGCCCCCTTCGATCCCGGATCTGGCGGAGATGCTCTCGCTCGACCCGGCGGATCTGCTCGACGAGGAAGACGCGCCGGAGGCGGTCTCTTGCGGCGTCCCCTTCCTCTACGTTCCGTTACGCGACCGCGACGCCGTCCGGCGTGCTCGCCTGCGACACGATCGCTGGGAGCCGCTCATGGCCGGCTTCTGGGCCACCGAGGTCTACGTCTTCGCCCGCGATCCCGAGCTCCCCGGCTCCCACGTCCGCTCGCGCATGTTCGCGCCGCGCATGGGGATCGTCGAGGACCCTGCGACCGGCGCCGCCACTGCCTCCTTCGGCGGCTATCTCGCCTCCCGCTCCCCGGAGCGCGACGGCACCCTGCGCTGGGTGATCGAGCAGGGTTTCGAGATGGGGCGCCCCAGCATCCTGCATCTCGAAGCCGACAAGCAGGGCGGCCGGGTCACCGCCGTCCGCGTCGGCGGCTCCTCGGTGCTGGTGAGCGAGGGGTGGATGGAGATCCCTGAAGGGTAGAAGGACGCGGCTATCCCGACTCGCCTGCCCGGGATTGAAATCCCGGGCTACCTACGGTCGTCCTCCGGACTTGCCGAGTCCCGGTCAGGGACGTTCGTCGGTAGCCCGGGGATTTCAATCCCGGGCGGAGGTCGGCCTGCAAATCTGCCTAATCCAGGCGGCCCTGCTATTCTTCCTTTGGAGAACCTGACCTGCATGAGCGAGCTGATACTGATCGTGGACGACGAGCCCGGGATCCTCTCCACCTTGGGGGGCATCCTTTCCGATGAGGGGTATTCGACCCTCACCACCACCAGCGGCGAGAGCGCGCTGAGCCTGTACGAGGAAAAACGCCCCTCGGTGGTCTTCCTCGATATCTGGCTGGCCGACCGCGACGGCCTGGAGACCCTGCAGGCGTTGCGCGAGGCGGATCCGACGGCGGCCGTGGTCATGATGTCGGGGCACGGCACGGCCTCGACCGCGGTGAAGGCGATCAAGATGGGGGCCTACGACTACCTGGAGAAGCCCCTCTCCTACAAGCGGGCGGTCGACGCCGCGGCCGGCGCCCTCGAATACAAGCGCACCCTCCAGGAGGGGGGAGCCGCGACCGTGCCGGAGAGGACCCGCGCGGACCGCGGCGAGGCCGAGCGCCGGTTCACCGCCGCCCCCGACCTGCCGCTGCTCGCCGAGACCCGCCGCCGCCAGCGCACCCTCGACCACTCGACCGTGGTCTACGGCCTCGGCCTCCACTCCGGCCAGCGCACCGCGATGGTCCTCCAGCCGCTGCCCGCCAACAGCGGCATCCACTTCGTGACCCTGCCCACCGGAGTCGAGATCCCGGCCTACGTCGGCGCCGTGGCGGAGACCGATTACGCCACCACGCTGTCGGGAGAAGGCGCTGGCGAGGGAGAAATCATCCGCACCGTCGAGCACCTCCTCTCGGCGCTCCACGCCTACGGGGTGGGGAACCTCCTGATCAAGGTGCACGGCGAGATCCCGGTGCTCGACGGCTCGGCCCTCGAGTTTTGCAAGATCCTCGAGGATATCGGCGTCGCCGAGCAGGACGAGCCGCAGCGGGAGCTGGTGATCGATCGCCGCTACGAGGTGGGCGGGCCGGGGGAGAAGGTGCTGTCGATCGAGCCGGCGGACGAGTTCTCGGTCTCCTACCTGCTGCGCTACCCGCCGCCGGTCGGCGAGCAGTCCCACGAGTTCACGCTCACCTCGGCAGCCGGCTACAAGCGCGAGATCGCCCCGGCCCGCACCTTCGGCTTCATGAAAGACCTCAAGATGCTCAACGAGCTGGGACTCGGCTCCGGCGGGCGCCTCGACAACTTCATCCTGGTGGGAGAGGACGACGTCCTCAACACCGAGCTGCGCTTCCCCGACGAGTTCGTCCGCCACAAGATCCTGGATATCATCGGCGACCTCTACCTGCTCGGCTATCCCATCCGCGGCAAGGTCACCGCCCGCCTCACCGGCCACCGGGACAACATCGCGCTGTTGCGGCAGATCATTGCCGGGTAGGTAACCTCTCGAGCGCCGCCGGCGCCTATAGGATCGATTCGAGAGAGGGGAGAGCCGCATGCCGAACTTCGAGATTTCCGTCCTCGTCTTCCTGCAGATCGCCATCATTCTCGGCGTCTGTCGGCTGGTCGGCCGGCTTGTCCGGCCCCTGGGGCAGCCGCAGGTGGTGGGGGAGATGATCACCGGCGTGCTGCTGGGGCCCTCGCTGTTCGGCCTGCTGCTGCCGGACCTCCAGGCCCGCCTGTTCCCCAAGCCGACGCTGACGGTGATCTACTGCCTCGCCCAGATCGGCCTCGCGCTCTACATGTTCCTGGTCGGCCTGGAGTTCGACGTCGGGCTGATCCGCAACCGGATGAAGAGCGCGCTGTCGGTCTCCTGGGCCGGCACCCTCACCCCGTTCTTCCTCGGCTGCGGCGTCGCCTGGCTGCTGCGCGATCGCTTCCCACTGTTCGCGCCGGACGTGAAGAGCTGGGAGGCGATGCTGTTCATGGGCGCCGCGATGTCGATCACCGCCTTCCCGATGCTCGCCCGCATCATCTACGAGCGGGGTCTCGTCGGCACCTCGCTCGGCACCCTGGCGCTCGCCGCCGGCGCGCTGGGCGACGCCGTAGCCTGGTGCGTGCTGGCGATCGTGCTGGCGAGCTTCACCGGCAACCTCTGGATCGCCGTGTTCGCCATCGGTGGCGGCCTGCTCTACGCTCTGCTCACGCTGACCCTCGGGCGCGGCTGGCTGGAGCGGCTGTTCGTGCCGCGCGAGGCTGACGACAAGCGGCGGGGGACGGTGATCCCGCTCACCCTGATCCTGGTGACCGCCTGCGCCTGGCTGACCGACTCGATGGGCATCTACGCCGTCTTCGGCGCCTTCATCCTCGGCGTCGCGATGCCCCGCGGCGCCGTGGCGCGCCATATCGAGGAGGCGATGACGCCGCTGACCACCGGGCTGCTGGTGCCGATGTTCTTCATCAGCTCCGGGCTCAACACCCGCATCGGCCTGCTCGACAGCCCGGGCCTCTGGGCGGTCGCGGTCCTTGTGCTTCTGGTCGCCTGCCTGGGCAAGGGGATCGCGTGCGGCCTCGCCGCCCGCCTCAACGGCGAGCCGCCCCGCGAGTCGTTCGCCATCGGCGCGCTGATGAACTGCCGCGGCCTGACCGAGCTGATCCTCCTCAACATCGGCCTCGAGCGCGGGATCATCACCCCGACCCTGTTCGCCGTCATGGTACTGATGGCGATCACCACCACGCTGATGGCGATGCCCGCTTTCAACCTCGCCTATGGCCGGGCGACTGGCGCCGAGATCGAGGCGCGGCGGGTGGGAGGCGTGGGGGTCTGAGAACGGGCGGATCTGGGTTAGAGTTGCAGCGCCTTTTCGGCCCAAACCAGGATCTGGAGGACGGATGGACGCTCCCGACACGAAGTCCCTGCCCGAGAACGCCTATACGCCGCTCGCCCCCGGCGAGGTCTACGCCCCGATCGTCCCCGCCGCCGCGCGCGTCGAGGAAACGACCGTCCGCTCCGTCGGCTGGGGCCTCTTCCTGTGCGTCGTCTTCACCATCGCCTCGGCCTACTCGGGGCTCAAGGTGGGGCAGGTCATGGAGGCGTCGATCCCGATCTCCATCCTCGCGATCGGCCTCGCGCGCGTCTTCCGGCGCCGCTCGACGCTGCTCGAGAACGTCATTCTCACCAACATCGGCGGCACCTCGGGGGGCATGGTGGCGGGGGCGATCTTCACCCTGCCGGCGTTCTACATCCTGCACCTTTCGGTGAACCCGCTGCAGACCTCGCTGATCCTGATCGCTGGCGGCTGCCTGGGGGTGCTCTTCCTGATCCCCCTGCGGCGCTACTTCGTGCGCGAGACCCACGGCGAGTTTCCCTTCCCCGAGGCGACGGCGATCACCGAGGTCCTGGTCACCGGCGAGAAGGGGGGCTCGCAGGCCGCTCTCCTGCTCCAGGCGACCGGCATCGCCGCCCTTTACGACTTCTTCGTCACCACCTTCCAGGTCTGGCGCGAGACGGTCGACTTCCAGTTCGTGCCGGTGATGAAGGACCTCGCCGACCGCGCCCGCATGGTGGTCCGCTTCGACGCCATCTCCTTCATCCTCGGTCTTGGCTACGTCATGGGCCTGCGCTCGTCGATGATCCTGTGCGCCGGCGGCTTCCTCTCGAACTTCGTCCTGGTGCCGCTGATCTGGATGATCGGCCGCAACCTCCCGGACCTCGCCGTCTACCCGGGGACCACCCCCCTCGGCGCCATGGACGCGGCGACGATCTTCCGCAACTACGTCCGCTTCGTCGGCGTGGGAGCGATCGCCACCGCCGGCATCTTCGGTATCATCAAGTCGCTGCGCATCGTCGCCGGCTCCTTCGGCATCGCCGCCCGCGCCTTCAAGCACGGCGAGGAAGCGGGCCAGGAGCGCACCGACCGCGACATGCCGATCATGACCATCCTGATCGGCGTCATCCTCACCGCCGTGGTGGCCGGAGTCTTCTTCAACACCCTGGAAGGCACGCTGATCGCCGCCCTGATCGGCCTCCTGCTGACCCTGGTCTTCTCCTTCTTCTTCGCCTCGGTGGCGGCGAACGCCATCGCCACCACCGCGCGCAACCCGGTCTCGGGCATGACGATGCTGACCATCATCATCTCCTCGCTGGTGATGCTGCGCTTTGGCCTCTCGGGAACCACCGGGATGTTCTTCGTGATGGCGATCGCCGGCATGGTCTGCACGGCGCTGTCGGTCTCGGGGCAGACGATCACCGACCTCAAGACCGGCTACTGGCTGGGCTCGACCCCGGCGGCGCAGGAGCGGGTGAAATTCCTCGGCATCATCGCCTCGGCGGTGGCGGCGGCGCTGACCATCGTGCTGCTGGCCAAGACCTTCCAGTTCGGCGAGGCGGTGCCGGGGGACACCCGGGTGGTGCTGGCATCCCCGCAGGCCTCGATCATGAAGGCCCTTGTTGAGGGGTTCATGAGCCGGCAGCCGGTGGCCTACATCCTCTTCGGCGCCGGTGGAATCATCGCCCTGATCATGGAGATGCTGGGGGTGCCGGCGCTGATCTTCGCCCTCGGCATGTACCTCCCGCTCGAGCTGAACACGCCGGCGCTGGTGGGCGGCTTCCTCTCCCACTGGCTCACCCGGCGCTCCGAGAGGATGGACGACGAGTCGGGCCGTAGCGTTCGCGAGCGGGGGGTGATCATCGCCTCGGGCCTGATGGCCGGCGGTGCCCTCGGCGGCGTCTTCGGCGCCGCCCTGCGCCTCTTCCCCTGGTACAGCGAGACCCTGATCAAGACCCCCTTCTTCGACATCGATTCGGTCTCGCAGATCGTCTCGATCGTGCTCTTCCTGGGGCTCTGCGCGTATATCTGGTTCGGGTCGCTGGGGCGGCGGCGGGCGCGGTAGGCTTGGCGCTCCGGCCCTCCTCTCCTCGCGGGAGAAGAGGGAAGGTTCGGCGGGGTCTTAGCAGAGACAGGAAACCAGGGTGCAGCGGCACGATTCGACGCAAAGAGAAAGGGTCGCGCCGCCCGCCACGCCTTCGAGCTGAGGCTGTTCCAGGGTGCGTAGCGTCTCGCGGCTGAGCTTCAGCTTGAGGGTGCTCTTTTTCATGAGGCGTATTCCTTTTCGAGGTCGTGGATCTCATTGCCTCCAGCTTATCTGGAGACTGATGAGTATACTCAATTATTGGGAGATTGAAGAGCTGGGACGTCAGCGGCGCCGAGGTGGAGCCTGAGACTGGGGAGGGTTGCGCGCGATGCCCCTGGTCCTGGATACTTGAGCCTCAACCGACCTGGAGGAAGAATCATGAAGAGACTCAGCAAGCTCGCCCTCAACAAGGAGACCCTGTGGCAGATGGAGGCCCGGCAGGGCTCCACCATCGTCGGCGGCAACGACTCGTGCGTCGATAGCTGCTATCTCGTCTCCTGCGGAGGCGGCTGCACGATCTCGACGGGGGAGAAGGACTGAGGGTCATGAGAAGCCTTAGAACGCTGAGCCTCAGCCGGGAGACCCTGTGGCGGATGGACGCCCAGAAGAGCCCCGGCATCGTTCTCGACGTTGGTAATGACTCGTGCGTCTTGAGCTGCCTCGACATGTCCTGCGAAGGCGGCTGTACGATCTCGACGGGTCTGAAGGGCTGAATCCCGCCCTGCTCAGGTCAATTGACCGCCCTGGACCGGGTTTTGGCCTGTCACCAACTTGATGTCTGTTCTTTGACCCGGCGGCCACACTTTTCGACCCGCGGTCCAAGGAGTTGGACCCGTGATTTGCAACGTTGGACCCGTGGTCCAGGGACCGGGACCCGTGGGTCGGAAAGTTGGACCCATGGGTCAGAGAGCCGGACCCGTGGGTCGGAGAGTTGGACCCGTGGATCGGAGAGTTGGACCCGTGGGTCGGAGAGTCGGACCCGTGGGTCGGAGAGTTGGATCCGTGGGTCGGGAACTGCGACCCGTGGGTCAAAGAGCGCAATTCGCGGGTCCCGGAGTGCGACCCGCGGGTCAGAAAGAGTAATCCGCTACTTCGCCTGAGCACTCCGCTCCCGGACCTCCTCGGAAGTCAGCCCGTAGAGCGGGGGAGTCGGAATCCCCAGCATGCCGAGCATGAGATAAATCTGCCCGCGGTGGTGGATCTCGTGCTCGATCATCGAACGCAACCATTTCCAGACCTGGAGCGGGGCGCCGCCGGGGGTCTCGCAGCGGCGGGCGAGGTCCTCGGGAGTGAGAGCGCGGAAGATCGCCATCGACTCCTCGTGCATGCGATCGTAGAACGCCAGCGTCGTCTCGTGCCCCGCGGCCAGCTCCGTGCCATGGCCGGGGTAGCGGCTGGGCCGGCACTGGGCGTTCTCGGCGAACATGTAGCGTTCGATCGCTCCGAGATGACGGATGAGGTCGCCGAAGGTGAAGGCTCCCGGCTTGTAGGTCCACTCCAGTTGCTCGGGCGGTACGCAGAGGATGACCCGGCGCGTCCGCTCGTGAACGCGCTCGAAATATTGGAGGAAAGGCTCGATGTGTTGAATTTCCATGATCGATGATGACCCCGTCACAACGGACCCGTAGGGGCGGCCCTATGTGGCCGCCCTAGGGTGGGGGAAGATCCCGGACCCGATAAGCCCCCCGCCCAGGGCGGCCACATAGGGCCGCCCCTACAGAGATCTCCATAATTTCTTGGAGCTACCGCTACGCCTTCTCCTCCCAGATCCGGGCGAGGTGGACGATCACCTCGACAGCTTTCTCCATGTCCTGCTCCGAGACCCATTCGAGCCGCGAGTGGAAGTTCTGCTCGCCGGCGAAGATGTTGGGGGTCGGCAGGCCCATGAAGCTGAGCTTGGAGCCGTCGGTGCCGCCACGGATGGGGCGCTCGCGGGTCTCGATGCCGGCGCGGCGGATGGCCTCGCGGGCGTTCTCCACCACGTCCGGATGATGATCGAGCACCTCGCGCATGTTGCGGTAGCTCTCCTCGACCTTGGTCTCGACCGTCGCGCCCGGCCAGTCGGCGACCGTCTCGTGAGCCAGCCGCTCGAGGAAGTCCTCCTTCTCCTTCAGCGCCGCCGTCTTGAAATCGCGGATCAGCAGCTTGACCGAGGTGCGCTCGACGCCGGCGTTGACCACGTAGGGGTGGACGAACCCTTCGTAATCGTCCGTCGTCTCCGGCGAGAGCTCTCCCTTGGGCAGCCGGGAGATGAAGTCGGCGGCGATCTTGATCGAATTGATCAGTTTCCCCTTGGCGAAGCCGGGGTGGGTGTTGAAGCCCACAAAGGTGACCGTCATCGCGTCGGCCGAAAAGGTTTCCATCTCGATCTCACCGCGGGCGCCGCCGTCCATGGTGTAGGCGTAGCGGGCGCCGAACTTCGCGACGTCGAAGTATTTGGTGCCGGCACCCACCTCCTCGTCGGGGGTGAAGCCGACACGGATCGTGCCGTGGGGGATCTCGGGATGGGCGATCAGGTACTCGGCCGCGGCCATGATCTCGGCGACACCGGACTTGTTGTCGGCGCCGAGCAGGGTAGTGCCGGAGGCGGTGATGATGTCGTCGCCGATCCGCTCGCGGAGATAGGGGACGTCGGCGGGGCGGATCACGGCGGTCGGGTCGTCCGGCAGCACCAGGTCCTGCCCCTGGTAGTCGCGGTGGACGATCGGCTTGACCCCGGCGCCGCTCATCTCGGGCGAGGTGTCGACGTGGGCGATGAAGCCGATCACCGGCACGTCGGTCTTCGTCGTCGTCGCCGAGATGGTCGCCATCACGTAGCCATGCTCGTCGATGGTGGCGTCGGCGAGGCCGATCGCCTTCAGCTCGCCGACGAGGTGGCGCAGGAGGTCGAGCTGCTTGGCCGTGCTGGGATAGGTCTGCGAGGTCTCGTTCGACTGGGTGTCGAAGGTCACGTAGCGCAGGAACCGCTCGACGGCGGAGGTGTGCAAGGCGGACTCGGGCATAAGGTGCCTCCTCGGGCCGGCCGTCAGTGGCTCAGCGAAGGAAGGGTATCGGAGCCGGAGTCCGCCGCCAAGGGGCGCTCTTGCTGGTTGGTGCGCCCCCTCCTAACCTCAATACTGTTTACTTAGTTCTCGGAAGGCGCTATTCTTTCTCTCTAGAGAGAAAGGATGGCTCCTATGGCGCGTACCGTAGCAAAGCTGCCCTCAGGCGCCAGGCTTACCGATTTCGTGAGCCTTGGCGTTCTGGCCGATCGCTTCCCGTTGGACAAAGTCCACGAAATCCTTCAGCAGACAGAGCGTAAGAGCCAGCGCCAGCGACACCTTCCGGCTCACGTGGTGGTGTACTACGTCATCGCGCTGGCCCTGTACATGGAGGTCTCGTACGGAGAGGTCCTTCGTTGCCTTTTGGAGGGCTTGGCGTGGCTGGGTTTGCCTGTGCAACGCATCCGGTGCACGGGCAGGTCGGGCATTTCGCAGGCGCGCTCTCGATTGGGAGCCGAGCCCCTACGCAGGCTTTACCAAGACCTGGTGGGTCCGATCGCGCAGCCTCAAACCCGAGGTTCGCGCTATCGGCAGTGGACTTTGGTCAGTTTGGACGGCAGCACCCTCGATCTGGCTGATACGACAGAGAATGAATCTGCCTTCGGCCGGCCGGTCGCCGCTCGGGGGCAAAGCGGGTTTCCCCAAGCGCGGTTCGTCTCGCTGGTGGAGAATGGCACTCATGTACTTTTCGGCGCCCAGATCGGTAGCTACACGACCGCAGAGTTGGAACTGGCCGGGAAGGTCGTAGAGCGGCTGCAGCCGGGCTGGTTGTGCTTGGCCGATCGGTTGTTCTTCGGGTACGAGCTCTGGCAGCGGGCCTCCAAGAGCGGAGCCGATCTGCTCTGGCGGGTCAAAACAAGCCGGATCTTGGTGCCTCTAAAGCGTCTCTCTGACGGTTCCTACCTCAGCAAGATCTATCCCTCCAGCAAAGATCGTGAACGCGATCAGGCGGGTCACATCGTCCGCGTCATCGACTACCACCTCACAGGCATCGAAAACGTCGAGCCTTCGTACCGTCTGGTGACCAGCATTCTCGACGAACACCAGGCACCGGCCGAGGATTTGGCGGCTCTCTACCATGAGCGGTGGGAGATCGAAGGGGCACTGGATGAACTGAAAACGCACCTGCGCGGACGTAAGATCACGCTGCGTAGCAAGACTCCCGAACTGGTTCGTCAAGAGTTCTACGGCTTGCTGCTCGCCCATTCTGCGGTGCGAGGCCTGATGCACGAGGCTGCGTTGCGCGCCGATCTCGATCCAGATGAGCTCTCTTTTGTCCACTCCGTGCGAGTTATCAAGCGTAAGCTCATGACCGTTGTCGCATTTCCCCCCTCAGCCCACGAAGAAGCTTCATGAGTCCGTGCTCAACGAGATCCTCGAGAGCCGAGTCGTTTCCAGTCGGGGACGCCACAACCCCCGGGCGGTGAAACGGAAGGTCAGCAAATTCCCTACCCGCAGCCGGGCCAAGAGAACCCGCCCGCCTCGGACCCATATCGGCGTCGAGATCGTTAAATGAACAGCATTGCTCCTAACCTCCCCCGTTCCGGGGGAGGAAAAAATCCGCTCGCGCGCCCTCCCTCTCTACGAAGTGGAGAGGGATCGAGGGTGAGGATTCGAAGGGCAGGCGGCTTCAACCGGCAAGACGCTCTCCGGCCTACCGCATCACCGGAGCCAGCCCGGCCGCGCGCACCTGGCGGTCGAGGTCGCGGAGTTCGCGGTTCCTCAACGTCTGCCATTTCGCGAGCGCCGTTTCCAGCCGCTTCCTGTAGATGTCGAAGACCTCGCGCTGCGGTCCGGAAGGAGCATGGTCGGCGCCTTCGAGATCGGTGGCGAGCGGCCCGAGGACGTCGGCTACGGCGGAGAGGCTGTCCTCCCCGCTCCGGAGCGGCTCGACGGCGGCGGCGACACGTTGGGCAGTCTGGCGTAGCGGGCCGGCGTCGGCGCGGCCGGCGAGCTCGCCGTCGAGGGTCTTGAGGCGGTTGGCAACCTCCTCGGCCTGCACCTGGGCGTCGGTCACCCGCGCCAGGGCGTTTGATACCGCGACGTACATCTCGTGCTGCGCCGTGAGATCGGCCGCCGGCGTCTTGACCCTTGGATCCATCGCGACCTTCAGCGGCTGGGTCAGGGTCTTGCCGTCGGCGGTGAGACGGACCTGATAGGTCCCGGGGAGGGCGAAGAGACCCTGGGGCAGCTCGGGGGTGTCCGCCCCGGGGACGGCGGCGATCGAGTACTCGTACTCCAGCGCCCGCGGACGGGGGCCGCGGAGGTTCCAGATGAACCGGTTGTGGCCGGGGTGGGCCGGCAGCGCCGTGGGCGGCTGCAGCCAGGCCTCGGGGAAATATTGGTTGGCCTCCGGCCGCTCGGGCGTCACATCGCTGCGGAAGCCGCGCACCACCTGCCCCTTGCCGTCGACGATCTCCAGGGTGACCGGACCCCGCGTCGCCGGCAGGAAGTAGTCGAGGATCGCGCCGGCCGGCGGGTTGAAGGCCCGCGGCTCGTCGACCGGCAGCGGCGTGTCGCGGTTCTGGTTGGCGCCCACCCGGTAGGCGGCGGCCGGCGGGAACAGGGTGGCGCCGGCGGGCGCTCCGGCGCTCACGTAGCGCAGCGGCGAGAAGTTGTCGAGCACCCAGATCGAGCGCCCCTCGGTGGCGGCGATCAGGTCGTCGCCATGGATCGTGAGGTCGTTGACGCCGGTGGTCGGCAGGTTGAGCTGCAGCGGCTGCCAGAGCCCGCCGTCATCGAAGGAGACGAAGGCGCCCCGGCTGGTGCCGGCGAACAGGAGGCCCGGCTTGACGCGGTCCTGGCGCACCACCGCCACCCAGCCGTCCGTCGGCAGGCCGGCGGTCGCCGCGCGCCAGGTCTTGCCGAAGTCGTGGGTGACGTAGAGGTAGGGGCGGTCGTCGTCCAGGCGATGGCGATCGACCGCGGCGTAGGCGGTGCCCGCCGAGGTCGCCGAGGCGTCGATCTGGGCCATCCGGCTCCATTCGGCGAGGCCGCGCGGGGTGACGTTCTGCCACTCCTTGCCGCCGTCGCGGGTGACGTGGATCAGCCCGTCGTCGGTCCCCACCCAGACCAGGTCCTTGTCGATCGGCGACGGCGCGATGGTCGCGATCACGCCGAAGCCGCACGCTCTGGCGCGCGAGACCGGCACGTCTCCGGTGGCGCAGTCGGGGGTCCCCGGGACGGCGCCCGAGAGGTCCGGGCTCACCGTCTGCCAGGTCTGGCCGCGGTCGGTCGAGCGGAAGAGCACCTGGGCGCCGAGGTAGATCGCGTGCGGCGGCAGGGGGGAGATCGCCAGCGGCGTGATCCAGGTGGAGCGGTAGCGCACCGACGTCGGCCGCCGGCCGTAGCTCGAGATCGGCCAGGGGGAGACGTTGTCGACCTGCCCCGTGCGGGCGTCCCAGCGCGAGAGGCGCCCGCCGAGGCCGCTGCCGTAGACGATGTCGGGATCGCCCGGGAAGGGGATGTCGTAGTCGCGCTCGTCGCCGCCCACCGGATGCCAGTCGCGGAAGGTGAGCTGGCCGTAGTCGCTGCGGCTGGCCACCGCCACCGTGCCGCTGTCCTGTTGGCCGCTGTAGATCCAGTAGGGGAAGCGGTCGTCGGTGGCCACGTGGTAGAACTGGCCGGTCGGCTGGTTGTACCAACTGCTCCAGCTATTTCCCCCGTTGACGGTGACCACCGTCCCCTGGTCGGAGGCCACGATCATCCGCTCCGGACGGTCGGGATCGATCCACAGGAAGTGATAGTCGTCGCCGCCCGGCGCGCCGCGGAAGAACTCGAAGGTCTTGCCGCCGTCGGTCGAGCGGCGGATCGACTGCCCCATGACGTAGACCGTGTCCGGGTTCTTGGGATCGACCGCGGCCATCGCGAAGTAGTCGCTGGCGAGGCTCCCCGTGGCGTTCACCCGCTGCCAGGAGCCGCCGCCGTCGTCCGAGCGGTAGACGCCGGAGTCCTTGCCGGATGAGATCGTGGCGTAGACGCGCGCCCCCCGGCTGCCGGGGGCGACGGCGAGGCCGACGCGCCCCATGGGGCCGGCGGGGAGGCCCTGGGAGAGCCGGTTCCAGGTCTTGCCGCCGTCGGTCGACTTGTAGATCCCGCTCCCCGGTCCGATGTTGGGGGTGAAGTAGGAGAGCCAGGGGTAGAAGCGCACTTGCCAGAGGGCGGCGTAGATCGTATCGGGCGCCGCCGGGTCGGCGGCGAGGTCCACGGCGCCCGTGTTGTCGTCCACGAACAGGACCTTCTCCCAGTTCCTGCCGCCGTCCGTGCTGCGGAAGACACCGCGCTCGGCGTTGGGGCCGAAGAAGTGCCCCTGGGCGGCGGCGAGCACCACGTCGGCGTTGCGGGGGTCGACCCACAGGCGGCCGATGTGGCGGCTGCCGGCGAGGCCGCGGTGCTCCCAGGTCTTGCCGCCGTCGCCGGAGCGGTAGACGCCGTTGCCGGAGGCGATGTCCCACCGGGTGGTCACCTGGCCGGTGCCGACGTAGAGGACGGCGGGATCGCTCGGCGCCACGACCAGCGCGCCGACCGACGCCGCTTTCTCGTGATCGAAGAGCGGATTCCAGGTGCGCCCGGCGTCGGTGGTCTTCCAGACGCCGCCGTCGGCCGCGCCGAAGTAGAACGTCTCCGGCTGCCCCGGAACCCCGGAAGCGGCGGTCCCCCACCCGCCGCGCAAGGGGCCGACCAGGCGCCAGCGGAGGTCGGAGTAGGTGTCCGGCGGCACCGGAGCGGCGGCGGCCACCGCGGTGGAGAGGAGGCAGAGGAGAACGGCGAGGTGCGAGGCAAGGCGGCGAAGATTCATCGGAACCCTCCAAAGGCTCTGTTGTCGAATTTGGAGTGTATCGCGTGGCCTCGCTCGAAGCGCCCCTTCGCTATCATCGCCCCCGGGAGGGAAGGCAATGAAGATCGCGATCCTGGGAGCGGGTGGCGTCGGCGGCTACTTCGGGGGCATTCTCGCCCGCGCCGGACATCGGGTCGTCCTGCTGGCCCGCGGCGCCCATCTGGAGGCGGTGCGGGAGCGGGGGCTCGAGGTGCGCACGCCGGAGGGGAGCTTCACCGCGGCGGTCGAGGCGGTGGGCGATCCCGAAGAGCTGCGGGAGATCGAGCTCGCGGTCCTCGCCGTCAAGGGGTACTCGCTGGCGGAGATCGCTCCCGCGGCCCGGCGGCTGGCGGAACGGGGGGGGATGGTGCTGCCGCTGCTCAACGGCGTGGAGGCCGCCGACAAGTTGGTCGCCGCCGGGGTTCCGGGCGATCGCGTGCTCGGCGGGCTGACGGAGATCAGCGCCGTGCGGGTCGGGCCGGGCGTCGTCGAGCGTCGCAGCCAGTTTCAGCGGATCGTTCTGGGCGAGCGGACGGGCGGAGCTTCCGAGCGCGCGGAGCGGATCGCCGCGGCGTTCCGGGAGACCGGCGCCGAGGCCCGGGTCTCCGCCGACATCACGGCCGATCTCTGGCGGAAGTTCGCCTTCATCTCCACGATGGCCGCCGTCTGCGGGCTGGCCCGCGCGTCGATCGGTCCGGTCCGCGAGGCGCCCCTGGGAATCCTGATGATCGAGCGCGCCCTGCGCGAGGTGATCGCCGTCGGCCAAGCCCGTGGCGTGGCGCTATCGACGGAGGTGGAAGCGGGGATTCTCGGCTTCTTTCACTCCCTGCCTGGCGTCATGAAGCCGAGCTTCCTGCTCGACCTGGAATCCGGGGGACCGACCGAGCTCGACGACCTGAGCGGCGCTGTCTCCCGGCTCGGGCGCCTCGCCGGAGTCGAGACGCCGGTGCACGACGTGGCCACGGCGGCGCTGGGAGTCGCGCGGTAGAAGAGCAACAAGGACATAAAGGACAGCAAGGACGAAAAGGACCGGAGCCCTCTGCTGTCCCTGCTGTCCCTTGCGTCCCTTGTTCAGGCCCGGCGCCGGTCGCGGAACGAGGCCACGATCAGCCAGACGCCGATGGCGACGAGGGCGAAGGGCCAGAGATTGAAGATCCAGTCGAGCCGGATGGCAAGGTACTCGTCGGCGATGGCGACGAGGCCGACCAGGCTGAGCAGGAGCCCCGCGATCAGGCCGCCCTGGCCGGCTCGCGGAGCCTTCGGCATGTCCAGCAGGCCGAGGTCCTGAGCGTAGCCATAGTTGATCAGCGCCGCCTGACGGTAGGCGTCGATCACGTTGAAGAGCCAGAAGAAGGCGATCGCCAGCCCGAACAGCGGATGCCGCCCGTCGGCCGTAATGCCGATCAGGCAGGCGATCACGAGGAAGAAGGTAATCCCCCGCATGTAGAGGCCGTTGTAGATGTGGCCGACCCCCGGGAAGAGGGAGAGCAGCGCGGCCAGGCCGGGGTTCTTGCGGCCTACCGGCGACGGGACCGCGGAGGCGACGGGTTGAGGGACGAAGGCCGGGGGCGGCTCCGGCTCGGCGGCAGCGGTCTGCCAGTTCTCTGCGGGATTCATTGCGGTCTCCTCACGGACTCGGCCGGTTTGACCCTTGAGTCCAGGTTGATGAAACGTTCGGGAACGACTTCGGACAGTTTTGCGGAGAGGCCGGCGAGCCGATGGTCGAGGCGTTCCAGCGAGCCCTCGACCGACCGGCGGGCGGCGTCGCAGGCCGTAGCGGCGTTCGAGCGCAGCTCTCCGATCTTTTTCTTTCCGCTCTCTTCGGTCTGGTGCAAGAGCGGGCTCACTTCGGCCTCGACGGCGCCCAGGGCCTGCGCGCCCTGGTGGGCGGCGCTGGAGAGGAACGGCCCGAGCAGCAGAGCCAGCAGAGCGCTCGCGGCGACGGCGTAGCGCGGGCTGCGCGCCCACTCGGGGAGCGCCGGGCGGCTCGGCGGAGCCGCCGCCGACGAAAGACCGCGCAGGCGGCCGGCGAGGGCATCCGGCACCGGTAGCCGGGGCACGGCGAAAGGCAGCACGGCTCCCATCTCGGGATCGGCGATCGCCCGCAGGTTTCGCCGCAGGCTCGCCGGCAGCGGGAGGCGGACTCCGGCCGCGCTCTCCAGGGCGGCGGCGTAGGCGTCGCACTCCTGGCAGGCCCGGCGATGCGGGTGAGCCGATCCAGGCCCCGATGGAGAAAAGCGCGCGCGGAACCGTCGGCAGGACCAGCTCAGCATGACCCCACCTCCAGAGCCGCGGCCCCGGCGGGCGCGGTGCGCGCGACGAGGCTGGCGGCGACGCGGCTTGCGAGCTGCAGGCGACCGCGATGGAGCCGCGACTTGACCGTCCCCAAAGGCACTTCCAGCCAAGCCGCGGTCTCCTCCTCGCTCCAGCCCTGAAGGTCGCGCAGCACAATCACCTCGGCGAGGTCCTCGGGCATGGACTCCAGTTCGCGGTAGACCGTCCGGAGTTGCTGGCGCCGTTGCGCCTCGGCCTGCGGATCGTGCCCTTCGGCGGGCAGGTTGGCCAGCACCTCTTCGGAGACGGCATCGGCGCGGCGCTCCCGGCGAGCGCGGCGGTAGTGGTCGATGCACAGGTTGCGCGACAGGCGCAGCGCCCAGGCGGCGAGCGGCACGTCGCCGCGGTAGAGGCGGAGGTTCTGATAGAGGCGCAGGAAGACCTCCTGCGTCAGGTCCTCCGCGTCCGCGGCCGAGCCGGCGAAATGGAACGCCAGGTTGTAGACACGCTCGCCATAGAGCGTGAGCAGCGTGTCCCAGGCGTCCGCCCGCCCGCTGGCGGCGAGGCGGGCGAGCAGCAGGTCGGGGGATGGATTCGGGACGTTCATCGCGCTCTCTTCTCTCTAGACGAGAAAGAGAGGAAAAAGGTTCTCGCGGTCAGCTCCCCGAGGACAGGAAGACCTCCTGCTCCACCCAGCGGCCGGAATCCAGCATGGCCTTGAGAGTGTCCGCCAGCGGCGCGCCGGGCCGCTCTTCCAGGTCGCGGCGGATCGCGGCGAGGCTCCGCGCCGCCAGATCGTGATGCCGGGGAGCGGACTCCAGATCCTGGGGTGACATCCGGTGGAACACCGCTTCCGAGGACCAGGAGGCGATGAGGCGGGCGATCCGCACGCCGTCGAGGTCCAGGTCGGTCCAGATTCGCAGCGTCGTTCCCGCGCGCCCGGCGAGCTCTACCAGCCTCCGGAAGGCATGGCCCGGATAGCCCGCCGACCAGGCGATCAGCGCGCCGCGCGCGGCCTCCACCTCGCCGCGGCAGCAGGCTTCGAAGACGGTCAGGTTCTCCACCGCGAAGAGCCCGCCGGCCGGGAAAGCGATCTCTTGCAGGTTTTCCAGGGCCTCGCGCGCCAAGCCGAGGAAGGGCGCGAAAGAGCGCAGATCGATCTCTCCATCCATTCGCCGCAGGGCTCCATCTCCTCCCAGCAGAGTGACGCCCGCCCCTTCGCGGATACCGATCCCGGCCAGCGGGCCGATGAGCCGCTCGAGGCGGCCCCGCAAGGCCGCGAGGAGCTTGGAGCCGCCGAGGTGGCGGGCGGAGAAGACCCGCTCGGCGAGCACCTCGCCGGACTCCGCGTGGGCCGCCAGGGCGGCCAGGGCCTGGATCAGCGGCGGCGGGAAGCTCCCAGCCTCGGGGCTCGCGAGGAGGGAGGCGATCTCGGCCGCTTTGGGATGGGAGAGGGGCGCCACTCGCTCCCGCGCCTTCCGGAGCGCTTCCCGGCGCCGGTCCTCCTCTCCCGGCCAGGCAAGCTCCCGGAGGGCGGCAGGCTGCGGCAGGGAGACGCGGGTCAGCCGGGGGGAGCCGCCGAGCCTCCAGGTGGCCGTGAGCCAGCCCGCGTGCAGGAAGCGCTCGATCCACTCTTCGGCGAGGCTGGCTGGGATGCCGTCTTGAGCGAGATCCGACAGGAGGCCCGCAGCGGGGATGGCTTCGCGACCTTCGCTCCGCCGGACGAGGACGCCCGCGATCCCGCGGCCGGCCGCGTCGGCGAGCGGCGGGGCTGCGGGGATCTCCGCCCGCGTCTCCCGCAGCACCGCCGGCCGGAGGCGCCGGGCCGGCCGTTCGCGTCCGCAGACGGCGCAGACGGGGACCCGCCGGGCCAGCCGTTCCGCCAGGACGCCCTGGCGAGTCCAGCCGGACCAGATCAGCCGCTCGATCCAGCGGCAGGCGTGGTTTTCCTCGGTCATGCCTCCGCCACGATCGGCACTGGCGCGTGCGGCTCGTGCGGGCGCTTCTTCTGCAGCACGATCACCATCGCGGCGGGGTCGAGCTGGGCGCGGTCCAATGTGGTCGGCGCCGTGAGCAGGAACTGCGAGCGCGAGGCGCGCAGGAACCGGCCCACCTGATCCACCCGGTCGAGCGAAAGATGGGCGAAAGGCTCGTCGAGCAGGAAGAAGCCGCGGCCGTCCGTCTCGGCCATGGCCATGAGGAGGATGAGGCCGGCGATCACCTGCTGCCCGCCGCTGAACGACGGATCGCCCATCGGGAGCGGCTCTTTGCCGTCAAAGCCGAAGCGCACGTCGATCGTGGCTCCGTCGAGGACCCGGTCGTCGTCGGTGAGGCGGGGGAGCTCCATCTCTACGATGACCTCGGCGCCGCCGGCGAGCTCCGAAGCCCGGCGGCGGTAATCGTGGAGCGAGCCGCTGACCACCTCCAGATAGCGCCGCCGGCACTCCACGAGCTCGCTCTGCGCCTCGGTCGCCTCGCGCCGGCGGGCGGCGAGATGGCGTTCGGCCTCCTCAATGTTGGCGCGCAGGTGCAGGGCCTCCTCGCGGACCTCGGGCGGCGGGGGATCGCCGAGCGCCGCGAGCTGGAGGCGCGCGCGCTCGAGGTCGGCGCGGACGGTGTCCGGCCCGTCGAGCTCCCCCCGTTCGGCGAGGGTCCGGAGCTCGGAGGTCACCCGGTCCGCCAGCTTGCGGACCTCGGCCTCGGCGCCGGCGAGCTCGGTCTCCGAACGCTCCAGCGCCTCCTTTTCCCCCTCGAGGCGGACCACCACCTGCCGGGCACGCTCCTCCACCTGCGTCCTCTCCATGAGCGCGGCCTCGCGGGCACGGTAGGCCTCCTCCCGCGCCGCGGCGGCGCGGTCGCGCTCGCCGGTCCCATGCGCCAGCAGAGCGGTAGCGGCCGTAGCGGCTTCCCGGGCCGCGGGGAGGGTGGTCACCTCGGCGAGGAGCTCTCGCCGGCGCCGTTCCCGCGCCAGCGCGGTTTCGGCCCCGGCACGGCGGCTTTGCGCCAGCGTCAGGGACGCCGCGGTCTCGCGGACCGCCCGCCCGCTCTCCGCCAGCTCCCGCTCGGCGGCGGCGAGCGCGGCCTCGCGGCCGGCGGCGCCCAGCACCCGGCCGCGTGGCGCCGCCACCCAGGTGCCGCGCGAGTCTCGCCAGGAGCCGTCGGCGGCGAGCTCGACGGAATCGGTCCAGCCCCGCATCCAGGCGGGAGCGCCGGCCGCGATCTCCACCGGGCCGGAGCGTTCGTCGTGGTCCAGCCGGGGGCCGGCATAGACGGGACCGGGAAAGCGGTGGCGCCGGGCCACCGCGAGGGCTGCCTCCCGCGCGCCGGGTTCCGTCAGCAGCGAGAAGCGGGCGTCGCCGAGCGCGGCCTCGACCGCCTCGCCCAGGGAGGGGTCCACCACTTCGGCCGTCGCGGCGAGGAGAGCGAAGCGGACCCCTTGCTCCTCCAGGGCGGCGAGCGTGCGGTCGACCTCCTCCGGATAGATAGGCAGGCCGGCGCGAAGGCGCCCGGCCCGGTCTCGCGCCGCCTCCTCCCGCTCGCGGGCCGCGGCCACCTCGGCGTCCGCGGCGAAGAAGGCCCGGCTCGCCTCCTCCGCTTCGGCGGCGAGCGCGTCGAGATCCCCCGCGGGCAGGGACTCAGCTTGGCGCAGGCGTTCCTCCAGGGTGGCGAGCCGGTCCGCGGCGCGGACCTGGACGGCGTGCGCCTCCTCCCACGCCGACCGCGCTTGCACCGCCGCATTCTGCGCCTCCTCCAGGACAGCGAGGGCCCGGAGGTCGGCCTCGCGGGCGCGCGCCGCTCTGGCCTCGAGCTCCGTCCTCTCGGCCTCGCCCCGGCGGACCTTGGTTCGCAGCTCCGGCAGCTTGGCCCCGGCCTCGTCGCGCCGCCGCAACTCCCCCTGGAGCTCGGCGGCGGGGAGGCGGGCCTCGAGGCCGGCCACGCGGTCGCGGTGGCGCTCCCAGTCGTCGAGGTCTCGCACCTGCCGCTGCACCCGCTGCAGCTCCATCTGGAGCCCCTGCGCCTGATGGATCTGCCGGCCCACCTCCTCCTCGCTCTCGCGGTAGCGCCGGCGGGCCTCGCCATAGCGTTCGAGGACGTCCTGATCACCCATCATCTCGAGCACGCGGCGAAAGAGCTCCCGGGATTTCAGCTCGAACAGCGAGTTCGTCCGCCCCTGCTCGATGGCGAGCACGCTCATCAGGCTGCGCGTGACCCCCGCCCCTTCCAAAACCCTGGCGTAACGCTCGGGGCCGTACCAATCGCGCGATTCGAGCAGAAGCCGGCGGATCTCCTCGATCGTGGGGCGCCCCGGCAGCACCGCGAACCGCTTTTCGGGCGCGCCGCCCCCCGCCGGCACCAGGGCACAGGCGAGCGTCGCTTCCGGCGTCGTGATCCGTTCACGGCGGAAGGGCGGGCCTCCTCCCGGCCCGCCACCGGAGGTGTTCGAGACCACGGCCCGGATCAGTGCCGGCGCGTCCGGCCGGCGCAGGTAGTTCTGGAGGCGGCGCCGCGAGGAGAGGCGAGGCGCGTTGAGAAGCTGGCGGATGCCGTCCAGCAGCGTGGTCTTGCCCGAGCCGTTCGGGCCGGTCACCAGCACCACGTCGCGGTCGAGGGGGATGCGGACCGCCGGCCAGAGGTCCCAACCGTGGAACGAGAGCTCGACGAAGCGAAACATCAGATTCCGGTCCCCTCTTCCGCGCCGGCGCCGTTCCGGAGGTGATAGCGCGCCGCGCCGCGATCGCCGGTCCGCAGGATGCGCCCCGCTTCGATCAACTCCCGGAGGGTCGCCCGCAGGCGCTCCGGCCGCGCGCCGGTCTCCCGCACGAGATCGCTCATGGCCGCGGGGCGACCGAGCCGTTCCATGGTTTCGAGGATGCGGGCCGGAAGGCCGTCGACCTCCGGGCTCTCGTTCTTCCCGTCCGCGTTCTCTCGCTCGGCCAGGAGCTTGGCCAGCACCTCGCGGCGGATGAAGCCGATCATGCGCTCGCCGTCGATCCCCAGCTCGAGGAGGGGGCCGGCCTCGATGACCTCGCCATGACCGGCGAGGAACTGGAGGCGCCGGAGCTGGGTGACCAGGCTCTGGATACGGCTGCGGCCGCCCAGGACGGCGCGAAACTCGCGCACCAGCGCCTCCAGGCGCACGCTGGGGCGGAAGCCGCGCGCGGCGGCGGCCCGTTCGCCGGTGAAAATCTCCCCCTGCCCGGGCAGTTCGCGGGTATCGGCGGCGGTCCGCTTCTGGAGCACGAGGCGGGCCCAGAGGATCACCAGCAGCGCGCATGCGTCGGAGCGCAGCCCGAGGTTCGACGCCGCGTCGAACGCGGAATCGGCGGTCACCTCAGGAGAGAGGCGGATTCCGACGTGCTCGGAGTAGGCGCTGGTCGCCAGCAGCAGCCCCACCGCGTGTAGCCGGCGCTCAACGTCGCGGCGCACCTCCGGGAAGTCGAGGTCGGGCAGCTCGGCGCGCGGCACGGCCCCGGCGCGGAGCAGGCGGGCACAGAGAAGAGCGGCGGAGTCCATGGCGGCTCAGCCGTCCTGGCGGGGACGGACAGTCCCAGGAGTGAGGCGGGCCAGTGCCGGCTCCGCGATCTCCTCCGGCCAGCCGTCCCCTTCCGGCTCGATGGTCAGCGGCAGGGCCCCGAGCCGGCCGGCGATCCCCTCGCCCGCCCAGAGCTGACCGGCGAGCGCCAGCAGGCTGGCGCGCAGGAACGACTCCCCGGCGTCAGTCCCGGGAACTACCCGGGAGAGGGGGACCGGCTCCCGGCCCCCGGCGATGGCGGAGAGGTCGGCGAGCAACCGCTCGACCTCGGCAGGCACCTCGACGGCGTTGGCGGCGCGCACCGCCTCGGCCGGCTCGGTCCAGACGACCGGCTCGGCCTCGGCACGCTCGCGCGACGCCTGGACCTCGGCGGCGTAGGCGACGCCGTCGGTGGTCAGCAGAGGTGGCGCAGGGAGCACGGCGAGGAGCGCCTCCCGTCCCACCACGGCCAGCTCGTCGCGGCTCTTCGCCATCAGCGCGCGGACGATCTGCTCGGTGGTGAGCCCGGCGGTCAGCCGCAGGTACTGGCGGCCGACCTCGGTAACGGCGGCGTGCAGGGTGGAGCTGGCGCCATGGAGGCGCGAGAGGAGATCGTGAATCTCGCGGGCCACCTGCCGCGCCGCGGCCTGGTCGAGCCGCACGGCATCCAGCACGGCCCGGATGCGTTCCGACAGGCGCAGCACCTCGCGCAGCTTCTCGGCCGTGCGGCGGAGCACGACCTCGGAGTGCGAGGACAGGGCCTCATCGATCTCCTGGCGTAGCGCCGCGAGCCGGGAGCGCATCGATTGCAGATGACGCAGGGGATCGAGCCCGATGTCGAGCGCGTAGCGCACTCCCTCAACCGTGGGCCGCAGCTCGCTGGTTCCCAGCCGGTGGTGCAGGAACGACAGCACGTCGCCGACCCAGCGTCCGGCGTCGGTGAGCGCGTGGCCGGCGGCCGGATCGAACTCCAGCCAGCCACTCTGCCGCAACGCCCGCAGGGCCGCGGTGCGCGCGGGCTCAACCAGCCAGTAGAGGATCTCGTCGAGGTCGCGCGGGGAGAAGGCCGGCCGCGCGCTCTCGACCAGCGCCTCCATCACCGCCGCGCGCACGAAGAACTCGCGCGGCGAGCGGCCGACCAGGGCGTGCAGGAGGGGGTAGACCGCGTCGAGCTCGCGCACCGCGGCGAGCGCCTCGACCTGCTCGGGCGGCAACCCGCCGGTCCACTCGGCGAGCCCTTCCCAACCTCGAGCTGCGCCCTCCTCGCTCTCCAGCTCCGTATCCAGAAGAAGGGTCCCGTTCCGCATTCCGGGTACCACTATACCGGAGATGCCCCGGGCGCAAGCCCCCTGTCACACTCCCTGGATCAGGTGGTGTCCGCGTGAGCGGGAGTCTTCTGCCGGCGCTTCTTTCGGGTGCCGCCCTTCTTTTTTACCCGCTGTGGTTTGGGCTTGTCGCTCCGAGCGTCCCGGGCGGCGGCATCGAGGAGAACCTCGGCCAGGAAAGCCTTCCGATCGGAAACGATCAACAGCTTCCTGAGCAGGATATCCGCTCCGGAAAACAGGCGGTCACGGCCTTGCCGGTACTCTTCGGTCTCGTCGGGAGGCAGGGGCGGGGGTTCTTTGCCAAAGCGGCGGCGAAGTGGCGCTTCGAAGGGTTGCAATCGCTTGTACAGCGAGCCGAAGCTCTCCATCAGTGTCGGCAGGAGATCCCGGCTTGTACAGATTACGATGGCCACGAGCTGCTCTTCCGAGAGCGGTTTTTTTCCTTGCTCGATATCCCCGACGGTCCCTTTGCTGAACCCGCACGCCTCATCGAGCTCGACCTGAGTCAGCTCCGCGGCGATCCGCCAACCCTTGACCCTGTCCTGAAAGAATCCGGCATCCATGGCGCCAAGCGTAAATGGCTGATTCCATGGGGTCAATGGCGAAAGGCCGCCACCGCGGATGCTCTAAATCGGGGATTTTTTCTGATAACTCCGGCTGGGTTGCCTCGGTGCGCGCGAGGGCGCTTGTAACTGGAGAAACGAGCCCTATGAAAAGCTGACCGTCACGAAGTTGTGTCATTTTGTGATTTCATCGTGGCGGTCCACGACACCGGGCACGCCGGGACAGGAATTCACTCGCAAATCCGCGCTTCCGCCGCGGGCCGATCGCAGGCCCGCGATGGTGGATTGGAGGGTCTGAGGGGAAACGCTCCGGCCTGTCGTTCTTGCCCCAGGGCCCCGAAGGGCGGGGCCGATGAACAACCAGCAGAACTTCGAAGGAGACTCGCGATGGGCATCAACCCCAACCACAATCAGACCGTCATCCGCCCCGAGACCGGCATTCGCATCCTCAACCACGACCAGACGATCGTCGATCAGGCGCTCGTCCGTTTCCTCGGCGGGCTGGCCACCAACCACAATCAGACCGTTAAACGTCCCGAGCTCAGCATCCGCATCGCCAATCACAACCAGACCGTGGCGCGCTGAGGACGTCATGACGAGCGTCGCGGAGTCACGAGGGTTTCACGAACGGGCCCTCGGGCTCCGCGCCGAGGGGCGGCCGGCGGAGGCCGAGGAGCTCGCCGGGCAGGCGTTCAATCTCCTGTCCCGGCAGCTCGATCCGGACGATCCCGAGATCGCGGGCATCCTTCTCACTCTCGGCGGTCTGCGGGAGGACCTCGGGGATCTGGCGTCGGCCGAGAGCTTCTACCGGTCCGCGTTACGGCTCCTGGAAGGCGGCAGGGACGAGATCGCGGTCCGGCTCCGGGTGCAGGCGATGGGGCTGCTCGCCAACGTCCGCCAGGCTCAGGGGAGCTACGCGGCGGCGGAGAGGCTCTACCGGCGCGCCCTGACGATCGCCGAGGCCGCCTTCCCGGAGGACCTCGAGACGGCGGTCCTCCTCAATGGGCTCGGAGTGCTCCACAAATATCAGGGCCGGTACGGCGCCGCCGAGCCGGTCTACCGGCGGGCGCTGGCGATCGTCGAGGCGGCGCTCGGCCCCGAGCATCCGGACGTCGCATCGCTCTACCACAACCTCGGCGGGCTCGAGCACGCCCGCGGCCGGGCCGCCGAGGGGGAGCCCTGGGCGCGGCGGTCGGTCGAGATCCGGGAGCGGGCCTTCGGCCCGGATCATCCCGCAGTGGCCGCCGACAAGGCCGCCCTGGCGGCGATCCTGGACGCCCAGGGGCGCTTCGACGAGGCGGAGGCGCTGTACGCGGAGGCGCTGGCCGTCTTCGAGAGGGTTTACGGGCCGGAGCACTACGAGCTGGCGGTGAACTTCAACAACCTCGCGGCGATCCGTCAGGCCAAGGGGGAGGCCGGAGAGGCCGAAGAGCTCTACCGGCGCGCCCTGGCGATCAAGGAGAAGGTTCTGGGGACGGACCATCCGGACACCGCGCTGACCGTCCATAACATGGCGACCCTGCTGGCCGCCCTGGGCCGTTCCGCCGAAGCCGAGGCCCTCTACGGCCGGGCCCTGGCCGTCTTCGAGACCGCTCTGGGAGCGGGGCACCCGCACACCGGGATCTGCCGGGAGGGGCTGGCGGCGGTGCGCGGCAGGTAGTTACGTACAGGCGGAGCCCGGTCCTTCTCCCTCGAGAGGAGATTCGGCTAGCTGTCATAGGAGGGGGGAGAGGGAACGGCCGTATCGGGCCGCTCCCGGGCAGGGGGACTTTACTTGCCGTAGGTATAGGCCAGCGAATCGCTCGGCACGGTGCCCTGGAACTCGGCGACCTCTTCCAACTTCATGTCGTCGCCGATGCGGTAGACGTGCCCCGCCTTGCCGGTCACGTTGCCCGGGGCATCCGGGATGGTCGACGTCGTCCGGAAGGCCAGGACCCGGCCGGGCTTCCAGATTTTCGGGTTCTTCTTCGGCGCCCTGCCGACGGTGACGTACTCGGCCTTGCCGTTTTCGACGATGACGATCTGCCGGTAGTCCCTGTCGCAGCCGAAGAAGAGGAGGAACGTGGGGAGGATCAGAGCCGCGGAGGTGCTTGCGAGGGCCGTCTTGCCAGGCATCTACAGTCTCCTTTTTTCCCGAAGACGTTGGCGCCAGCCGTGCCGGTCGATTTCATCGTCCCCCCGCCCCCGTAGCCCCGGACCGAGGGCGAAGACCCCTCGACGTGCCGGCTGGCGAGCCGAAACCGCGAATTCATTGTACTCCTGTGGCACACGGAGTCCAATCCTACGTGGCCCGGACCTTGCAGTCCATCCATGTCAGTCGGTAAAGCGGGTCAAGTGCAAAGAAGCAACGACGTATTTCTCAAGGAGAAACAGCAAATGCTATTAACGGTCGCTCTGATCCTTTTCGTCCTCTGGGCCCTCGGCTTCTTCGCCTTCCACGTCGCCGGCAGCCTGATCCACCTCATCCTCATCATCGCGGTCATCGTGATCGTGCTCCACTTCATCCGCGGGGGCAGACGCGTCGTCTGACGCGCTATCCGGACCGCCGCGGAAGACCTGTTTCCCCCATCGGTGCGAGCCGGTGGGGTGATCGGGCTTTCCTCGCAACTTTTCCGGCGCCTCTCCGTATCTCTTCCGCGGAATCATTCCGGTGGGGACCCTTGCGCCTCGCCAACCGATGAGGAGACCCCTGAATGTCGATCAAAACCCATCTGCGAAGCGCAGCTTTTCTTCTCTCGTTCCTGATGCCGGCGTTGCTGCCGGCCCAGGCGCCTGCGGCCGGAATGGCCGAGCCGAAGAAGGAGGAGAAGAAGACGCCGGTGATGCCGGAGGAGCGCTCGTCGCAGACCCGGCACTCGATCACTCTCGACGGGCAGAAGGTCGACTACATGGCGACCGCCGCGAACTACCTGCTGAAGGACGAGGACGGCACTCCCAAGGCGTCGGTGTTCTTTGTCGCCTACACCCGCGACGGGATGAAGAATCCCGCCGACCGGCCGGTCACCTTCAGCTTCAACGGCGGCCCGGGAGCGGCGGCGGTGTGGGTGCAGATGGGCGCCTTCGGGCCGAAGATCGTCGAGCGGACGGACGAGGGGATGGGCTCCCTGCCGCCGGGGCGCTTGGTCGACAACGAGTCGTCACTGCTCGACGTCACCGATCTCGTGTTCATCGATCCGGTCTCGACGGGCTATAGCCGGGCGGTGCCCGGGGTCGACGCCAAGCAGTACCACGGCATCCAGCCGGACATCGAGTCGGTGGGTGAGTTCATCCGCCTCTGGATCACCCGCAACCAGCGCTGGGCGAGTCCCAAGTTCCTGGCCGGCGAGAGCTACGGCACGACCCGCTCGGCCGGTCTCGCGCAGTTCCTCCAGTCGCGCTTCGGCATGGACCTCAACGGCGTGGTGCTGATCTCCTCGGTCCTGAACTGGCAGTCGATCCTCTTCGGGCCGGGCAACGACATGCCCTATATCATCTACCTGCCGACCTACGCGGCCACCGCCTGGTACCACAAGAAGCTGCCGGCCGAGCTCTCGGGAGACCTCGGGAAGACCCTCGAGGAGGTCGAGGACTTCGCCATGCACGACTACGCGCTGGCTCTCCTGGAGGGGGATTCCCTGCCGGCCGCGCGGCGCCAGGAGATCGCCGCCAGGGTGGCGCGCTACACCGGGCTCTCGGTCGACTACGTGCTGCGCTCCAATCTGCGGATCGAGATCGAGCGTTTCTGCAAAGAGCTGCTGCGCGCCGAGGGGAAGACGATCGGCCGCCTCGACAGCCGCTACACCGGCTGGGACATCGATTCCGCGGGCGAGCGCACGGAATACGATCCCGCCGACGCCATGAACGGCGCTCCCTACGTGGCGATGCTGAACGACTATCTCCGGCGCGAGCTCGGTTACAAGGACGATCACGTCTACGAGAGCATCGCCCAGGTCTGGCCGTGGAGCACGGCCGGCTACGAGTTCCGCTACCCCTATCTCGGCGACGCTCTCCGGCAGGCGATGGTGAGAAACCCCAACCTCCAGGTGCTCGTCGCCTCCGGTCGCTACGACCTCGCGACGCCGTTCTTCGACGCCGTCCACACCGCGAACCACCTGGGGCTCCCCGAGGCGCTCCGCGGGCACATGAAACTGACCACCTACGACGCCGGCCACATGATGTACGTCCGCCGCGCCGACCACCGGAAGCTCAAGAAGGAGATCGCGGACTTCATCCGCGCGGCGTCGCCGCCGGGAAATCACTGACGGTTCCGGCACCCTCGAAGACGCATCCCAGGACCAGAGACGTTTTTCCCTGCCGCTTCGTAAAAGCGTCGGGACTCTTGGGTAAGCTATCTTTGAGGAGTGGCCGCGCTGGCCTTAGTTGCTTAAGTGAGCTGAGGCTACCCGTCGCGTCTGGAGAGAACTGTTGACTCGTCTACAGACGCCGGGTAAAGTTATGGCGATGAAATCCGTCAATGTCCAGTTCGATGACGATCTCCTGGCCCGGCTCGATGCGAGCGAGGAGGTCCGGGAGCTTGGACGATCCGAGGTTCTCCAGAAGGCGGCGGCAGAATATCTGGGGCGGTGCTGTCAAGGCTCGAAGGCTGGTCAGGCGATCGCCGAACAGTACCGCAGGGCTTACGAGCACGAGGCCGGACTGGGCGAGGAGTTCGCGGGGTGGGAGGAGCAGGGGGCGTGGCCCAGCAAGTGAACCGCGGTGAGATCTGGTTGTACACCTTCAAGCCCCCTGACAAACGACGTCCCGTTCTGGTCCTGACCCGTCAAGAGGTCATCGGCCTGCTCTCCACGGTGATCGTTGCCCCCATCACTTCGACGATTCGCGGCGCGCCGAGCGAGGTGGTCGTCGGCGTCGAGGAGGGGCTCAAGGCTTATTCGGCCATCAACCTCGACAACGTCCAGACCGTCGAGCGCCAGCGCCTGGGGTTCTACATCGGAAGCGTCAGCCGCGAAAAGATGGCGGCCGTATGCCATGCCCTGGTGATCGCGACGGGTTGCGGTAACTGAATCCTGCGATCCCGCGGTAGAGGGGAATTCTCTCGTGGCGCGCCCCTGTTTCGTCCTCCGGGACCACCGTCGGTCCCTCCCCCTCTGCTAGGATGACCGGTCCCATGGATAGCATCTCCGTCCGCGGTGCGCGCGAGCACAACCTGAAGAACATCAACCTGGAGATCCCCAGGAACAAGCTGGTGGTGATCACCGGCGTCTCGGGGTCCGGCAAGTCGTCGCTGGCCTTCGACACCCTCTTCGCCGAGGGGCAGCGGCGCTACGTCGAGTCGCTCTCCTCCTATGCCCGGCAGTTCCTCCAGCAGATGGAGAAGCCGGACGTCGACTCCATCGAGGGGCTCTCCCCGGCGATCTCCATCGAACAGAAGTCGGTCTCCAAGAACCCCCGCTCGACGGTGGGCACGGTCACCGAGATCCACGACTACCTGCGGCTGCTCTACGCCTCGGTCGGCGTCCCCCACTGCCCGAATTGCGGCGCGACGATTCGCCCGCAGACCGTGCAGCAGATGGTCGACCGCGTCCTCGAGCTCCCCGAGGGGACCCGCCTGGTCATCTACGCCCCCTACGTGCGCGGCAAGAAGGGGGAGTACAAGAAACAGCTCCAGCAGATGGCCCGCGAGGGGTTCCTGCGCGCCCGCATCGACGGCCAGGCGGTCGAGCTCGCCGGCGAGCCGCCCACCCTCGACAAGCAGAAGAAGCATTCGATCGACATCGTGATCGACCGCATCGTGGTCAAGCCGGGGATCGAGAAGCGCCTCTCCGACTCGATCGAGACCGCCCTCAAGGTGGCCGGCGGGCTGGTGGTGTTCGCGCCGGAGGGTGCGGCCGAGGAGACCCTCTCCCAGAACTACTCCTGCTCCGAGTGCGGCACCAGCCTCACCGAGATCACCCCCCGCCTCTTCTCCTTCAACAGCCCCTATGGCGCCTGCCCGACCTGCTCGGGGCTCGGCACGCTGATGGGCGTGGACCCTGAGAAGGTGGTGCCGGACCCCGACCGCTCGATCCTCGCCGGCGCCGTCGCCCCCTGGCCCGAGGGGTCGAAGTCGTGGCGCCTGAAGATGGTCGACACGCTCTCGAAGGCGATGGGGTTCTCGCTCTCGACCCCCTGGAAGAAGCTGCCGGCCGAGGCGAAACGGGTGATTCTCCAGGGGAGCGGCGAAGAGGAGCTCTCCTTCAATCTGACGGGCAAGAAGTCGAGCTACTCCTGGACCGGCAAGTTCGAGGGGGTCGTCCCCATGCTCGACCGGCGCTACAAGGAGACCGATTCGGCGACAATTCGCGCCGAGATCGAGAAGTTCATGTCGGTCCACCTCTGCCCGACCTGCGAGGGGCGGCGGCTGCGGCCGGAGTCGCTGGCGGTGACGATGCACGGCAAGGCGATCGACGAGCTGTCGCGCCTGCCGGTGTCGGACCTCCGCGCCTGGATGGGAGTGCTGCCGCTCGACAAGCGCGAGCGGGCGATCGCCGAGAAGGTGGTCACCGAGATTCAGGACCGGTTGAGCTTCCTCGACGACGTCGGGGTGGGCTACCTGACGCTCGACCGCTCGTCCGCGACGCTCTCCGGCGGCGAGAGCCAGCGCATCCGGCTGGCCACCCAGATCGGCAGCAAGCTGATGGGCGTGCTCTACGTGCTCGACGAGCCGTCGATCGGCCTCCACCAGAAGGACAACGCCCGCCTGCTCGCGACCCTTCAAGGCATGCGCGACCTCGGTAACTCGGTGCTGGTGGTGGAGCACGACGAGGAGACGATCCGCGCCGCGGACTGGGTGATCGATCTCGGGCCGGGCGCCGGCGTGCACGGCGGCGAGGTGGTGGCGGAAGGGACGCTGAAGCAGATCGAGTCCGCCCCGAACTCGCTGACCGCCAAGTATCTGACCGGCGTCCTGGAGGTGCCGGTGCCCGAGAAGCGGCGGGAGGGGCGCGAGGCGCTGGTCATCAAGGGCGCGCGGCAGAACAATCTCAAGAACCTCGACGTCGAGTTCCCCATCGGGGCGTTCACCGTCGTCACCGGGGTCTCGGGGTCAGGCAAGAGCACCTTGGTGAACGACATCCTGCACAAGGCCCTGGCGCGCCATTTCTACCGCGCGTCGGACAAGCCGGGGGAGCACGACCGCATCCTGGGGCTCGAGCATCTCGACAAGGTGATCGCCATCGACCAGAGCCCGATCGGCCGCACGCCGCGGTCGAACCCGGCCACCTATACGAACGTCTTCAATCCCATCCGCAACCTGATGGCGATGACGCCGGAGGCGCGGATGCGCGGCTACGGGCCGGGGCGGTTCAGCTTCAACGTCCCGGGCGGCCGCTGCGAGGCGTGCAAGGGGGACGGGCAGATCAAGATCGAGATGCACTTCCTGCCCGACATCTACGTCACCTGCGAGGTCTGCGGCGGCAAGCGCTACGACCGCGAGACGCTCGCCGTGCGCTACAAGGGCCTGAACATCGCCGAGATCCTCGAGCTGCCGGTGGATCAGGCGCACGAGCTGTTCCGCAACATCCCGACGATCGAGCGGGTCCTGGAGACGCTCTGCGAGGTGGGGCTCGGCTACATCCGCCTCGGCCAGCCGGCGACCACCCTCTCGGGCGGCGAGGCGCAGCGGGTGAAGCTCTCCCGCGAGCTGTGCAAGCGCTCGACCGGGCGCACGCTCTACCTGCTGGACGAGCCCACCACCGGCCTCCACTTCGACGACGTCGGCAAGCTCCTCAAGCTGCTGCACCGGCTGGTCGAGCTGGGCAACACGGTGCTGGTGATCGAGCACAACCTGGACGTCATCAAGACCGCGGACTGGGTGATCGACCTCGGGCCCGAAGGCGGGGCGGGGGGCGGCGAGCTCCTCGCCGAGGGGACTCCGGAAGACGTGGCCACGGTCGCCGAGAGCTACACCGGGCGCTATCTGCGGCAGGTGCTGCCGGCGCCGAAGGTGAAGAAGCGGGCGGGAGGGCGGCGGTAGGGGGCTGGGCTGCATTCTTTCGTGCAGGCCGCTACCCCGCCCTTTTCTCATTCGCTCGTCCCCGAAGGCCTCACCTCTACCGGCGGAGGAGCCTGGAGCCGCAGGGCGGGGTCGCCCATCAGGTCGTAAATCCGTGGCAGATCCACGTTGCCGCCGAGGGTGCGGAACTCGGCGATGGCGCGCAGGATACGGTCCCCCAGCCGGGCGTCGCCCGAGTGGTAGAAGCGCTCGGCCAGCAGCACCGCCTCGCCGTTGCTGGAGAGCCCCGAGGGACCCCAGACCGCGGCGGCGCCGCCCCCAGCGCTCTTCACCAGCAACTCGCCGAGGGCCGGGATCCCCGGCAGGGCGAAGCGGTTGATGGTGCAGGTCATCGCCGTCACCACCGGCAGGCGCCCGCTGTTGGTCAGGCCCGGCACGTCGGCGCTGGTGAGCAGCCCGCCCGACGACAGCCGGTCGAGGCCGCCATGGCCCATGTAGTTGACGAAGGCGGCGCCCTGGTGGAGCGCGGCGGTGAGCTGCCCGCGGGCGGCGGCGAGCGGCGTCCGCGAGAGATCGATCCGGTTCAGCGTGTAGGCCGCGGCGAGCTGGCCGGCGACCCGGTCGCTGTCCGCCGTGAAGTCGGCGCCGCGGTCGGTGGCGTCGGCCATCAGCACGGCGGTGCCGGTCCAGTCGGCGGCGGCGGCGCTCTCATAGGCGGCGAGCTTGGCCGTGTAGGCGTCCAGCTCGGCGGTCGAGAGCACGGGGATGCGGCCGACGGCGATCTCGGGGAGGCCGTCTCCGTCGCTGTCGCCCAGCAGGTTGTCCGAGGGGAAGATCCCGCCCTCGCTCTGCACCATCAGCGGCGGCACCAGGTTGTCGCCGTAACCCAGAAGGTTGCGGTAGTCGAGCGTCCCCTCGCCCGCCAGCGCCACATAGCGCGGGCCCTGGCTCCACTCCTTGCGGGCGTAGGTGAGGAAGCTCCGCAGGGCGTGCGGGTCGGACACCCCGCCGTTGAACGTGTCCATGATCTGGTCGAGGTCGGCCACCATCGCCGTCAGCCCCTGCGCCCGCCGCAGGTCGGCCAGGCGCTCGGCGGCGGCGTGGAGCGCCGGAGGAGCGATCACCAGGTACTCGGCGCGGTTGCCCGCCGAGAGCAGCGACGGCGCGGTCCAGGCGCGGGCCCCCGGGGTCGCGAGGGCCAGCGGCGCCGCCGCGAGATACTTGCCCTGGAGCGAGGGGGCGAAGCTCAGACTGTAGCCCGAGGCGCCGTCCGGCTCGACCGCGGCGCCCGTGATCCAGCGCGGATGGAGCGAGTCCTGGACGTCGATCAGCCGGATGGAAGGGGAGGAGAAGCCGGTGACCGTCGCCTGCGAATTGCCCCCCGCCGTGAAGGCCAGGGCATCGCCGGCCGCGCGGAAGGCTCGCGGATAGGAGAGGTCGAAGGAGTCCACGTAGACGATGCTGTAGGGCGCGCCGTCGCCGGTGAGGGCGGTCACCTCCACCTGGTTGCCGCTCTCGAGCAGCGTGCCCGGCGGGATGGCGAACTGCCCCTGCTGGGCCGTGATCCCGGTCCAGCTCACCTCGCCGAGCGGCGTGCCGTTGAGCGACACCTGAGCCCGGTGCTCGCCGGTGACGCCGCTCGCCGTCGCGCCCTGGAGGGAGATGGCGAGCACGCCGTCCCCCTGCCCCGCGAGGCCGGGCGCGTCGAGCGTGAAGGTCCGGTGGCCGTAGGTGGGATCGCCACCCTGCAGGAACTCCCAGTACCAGTAGTCCGACTCCGGGCTGGGCGAGATGACGGTGGCCGCGAAGACGTCGCGCTCGACGTGGCGGGTCTCGGCGAAAGTGCCGGCGAAAGTGCCGGCGGACGTGCCGCCCGCCTTGGCCGGCGCCGCGCCGGCGGGCACCTCGGTCATCAGCAGGCCCTGCCCCTTTTCCAGCCGGTAGACGCCGGCGTCCGTATAGAGGCTGTCCGGCGCCTCGCCGTAGAAGAACAGGCTCGGGCCGAGGTCCCTGGCCTTGCCGCCGGTGACGACGGTGGCGGGATACCAGGCGACCGGCTGGCCGCCGCGGGTGAGCGAGAATTTCCCCTTGGCGATCGCCTGGCCGGCCTCGGCCTGCGGCATGCCGAGCCAGGCGCCGACGGTGGCGGCGCTCAGGGTATAGAGGCCGGTCTGGCGCACCGAGAGGTGGACCCCGTCGACGCTCGCGGCGACGCGCTTGAGCCCGGCAGGGGCCGAATCGGCGGCCGCCGGATCCGCGCCGTGGCGGGTCGCCGGGTGGGCACCGCGCTCATAGTCCGCCTTGGCATTGCGGGAAGCCGTGCGCGGGTCCGGTCGGTTCCAGTCGACCGCGGCCGCGAACGGTCCATGGGTGCGGCGCTTGCCGCCGGCCTCGACCTCCACCAGCCGGTAGACCTGCGGCTCATAGGGGGAGGCCCCCGGGTCGACGAAGCGGTAGACGCCCCCCTGCGGCGCGTGGAGCAGCCCGAGGAGCAGCTCGCTGTTGACCCGCTGCCAGCGTTGCGCGGCGCCGTCCCAGCGCTGGACGTAGAAGCCCACCGTCCCGGCCTCCGAGGCCGTCTTCCACTCGAGCAGCACGCCGCCGCCGTCCGCCCGCGAGGCGCGGAACCCGGAGACCACCGCCTCGGTGAGCAGGCCCTGGGTCATTGCCAGCTCGCAGAGCGGCCCGAAAGTGAAGGTGGCCCGCGCCTGCGTGGTGTTCCCCGTTTCGTCCACGTATTTCGCCGTCGTGCCGTTCGAGGTGGGAGTTCCGGTGACCCGGATGCGCTGCCCCGCCGAGGTGGGGGTCACGTTGACCTGATAGGTGAGGATCGACGTCGCCCCCGCCGCCAGCGTGCCGGGGTTCCAGGTGATGTTCCCCGTGCCGCCGACCGCCGGCTGGCTGACGATCGTCCCCTGTCCCACTGCCGCGTTGCCGGCGTAAACCGCGCCGGCGCCGGGGACGTTGGCGGTCACCAGGTTGGCGGCGGAGAAGACGATCGGCCGCGTGGTGGGATTCACCACCCTTACCGTGACCTGGTAGCGCGCGGTCTGGCCCACCGGCGGCGGGTTGGTGCCGCTCTTGAAGGTGAGGAGCTGCTCCACGTAGGGCTTGACCGGGGCCGAGCCGGCGTCCGTCGGCAGATAGATGCGGAAGGAGTTGGGCTGCGGGTTGGCGGTCGGCGCCACGGTCCCCGACACCTGGGAGTTGCCGAGGTAGACGTCGGTGTAGTTGCCGTTGATCCCCACGTTGTTGACGTAGGTGTTGATCGCGAGGGTTCCCAGCCAGATCCCGTACTCGGTCGCCAGTTGATCCGAGGTCCAGCGGTTGATCGTGTTGCGCTTCCAGACGTCGTCCTCGGAAAGGGCGGCACTGGCGATCGACTGGGTGTAAGCGCCCGTCCGGCTGGAGAAGGCGTACGAGCCGACGGTTCCGCTGTCGCTGTCGTAATCGAAGTCGTTGACGTTGGCGGTGCAGCCGGACGTGACGTAGGGATAGAGCGCGTAGCTGCGCGACGACGAGCCGCTGTTCGGCGGATTGACGCCGAGCGGGACGATCGAATCGATGTAGACCGGCAGCTCGGTGCCGCCGGCGCCCGAAGTGCCGTCGTGCGCCCGCACGCCGATGGCGTTGATGTCGTCGCCGGCGGACGCGCTCAGGTCCGCCCGCAGCTCCCAGTGGCCCGGCTGGACCGTGCCGCTCTGGATCTGGAGGTTGTCGACGACGAAGAAATCGTTGTTGCCGTACCCGGAGACCTCGAGGAAGCGGACGCGGGTGTTGGATGAGATATAGGAGCTGATGTCGTAGCTGCGGGACGAGGCGGCGAAGGGGCCGGTGAAGGTCTCGAGGATCGTCCAGGTGGCGCCGCCGTCGCCGGAGACCTGCACAGACATCTGGTCGCCGCCATCCACGCCCGTGGTCCGGAAGTCGAAGCTCAGGGTGGCGCTGGTGAAACCGGCCGCCGAGAGATTGGCATCGCGCTGAATGGCGCCGCCGTTGTCTTCGATCCGCAGCTCCCCCCCGGTCACCCGGATGTCGCCGCCGGTCGCACTGTTGCCGTCGCTCGTCTCGGTCCAGTTGGTCGCCCAGTTGAGCGTGCCGTCGTTGTTGTTGTAGGCGGCGGTTTCGAACTCGTCGCGGAAAGTATCCCCTCCCGTCGCGTCCAGGATCGCCGTCCAGGCGTTGTCCGCGCAGGCGACGTTCGAGTTGTTGCAGCCGGCGAGGGTCGCCGCCGTGGTCCCGTTGGGCCGGAGGAGCGTGTAGTCCACCGCCGAGTTGTAGGCGGTGCGCGGGCGGTCGCGCCCGGCATCGTCCTCGGTGGCGTTGCGGCCGAGATCGGTGTCGAACACCTCCACCACCAGCCGCCCGAGGCTTGGCGGCACCTCGATGAAATATCGATAGTAGGTGTTGAGCGTCGTCGAGACACTCTCGCCGTTGGCGGTGGTCGTGCCGCCCCCCTGCGGCGTCTGGAGTGCCGTCGAACCGGTCGAGGCGGCGTGCGAGGGGAGCGGACCGGCGATCAGGGCCGCGGCGAGCAGCGCGGCGATCGGACGGAAGACGGAGCGGACGGCGAAAGAATGAGTCATCAGGGACCTCACAACGGGACCTCGGCAAATGAAACTGCGCGCAAAGGGACAAGCTGACGATAGCCCAGAAGAGCTATTCCGTCAATCACTTACGCGTTTCATAGTCCCCTGGGACGGTTCCTCTCAACATCCTTCAAACCCCGCGCGAGGTGAGCACGATTTTCACCGTGCGCAGCAGGATCGACAGGTCGAGCCACAGCGTCCAGTTCGCCATGTAGGCGAGGTCATAGCGCAGCTTGTTCTGTGGGCTGGAGTAATAGTCGCCGTTGACCTGCGCGAGGCCGGTCAGGCCGGGGGCGAGCGAGAAGCGCTCGGCGTAGCCGGGCACCTCCTTCAGGTAGCGCTGAACGAAGCCGGGGCGCTCGGGGCGCGGGCCGACCAGGCTCATCGTCCCCTGGAGGACGTTGAAGAGCTGCGGCAGCTCGTCCAGCCGGAAGCGGCGGAGGAAGGCGCCGATGGAGGTCAGCCGCGGGTCCCCCGGCTGTGACAGCACCTCGCCCGACTCCGCCTCGGCGTCCAGGCGCATGGTGCGGAACTTATAGAGCGTGAACGGCTTCTGCCCGCGGCCGACGCGCGTCTGGCGATAGAGGATGCTGCCGGCGGAGGTGGCGCGCACCGCCAGCGCGCAGGCCGCCGCCACCGGCGAGGCGAGCAGCAGCAGCCCCAGGCCCGCGGCGAGGTCGAGCAGCCGCTTGAGCGGCCAGTTGATCCGCCACTCCGTCTCGCGCACCACCTCGATCAGTGGCAGGTCGTGCACCCAGCGGTAGCGCATGCGGCCGATCAGGCTCTCGAACGGCCCCGGCAGCAGGAGGACGCTGGTGTGGTCCGGCCGGGTGCCGGCGAGGCCGTCGATCAGTCGCGTCTGCCAGGAGTCGCTGCTGCCCACCAGGAGGATGTCGTCGATCCGCCCCTCGGCGAGCAGGGCGGGGAGATCCGCCGTCGTGCCCAGCAGGGGACCGAGGGCGGGCTCCGTCCGGTCCGCCGCCGATTCGCCGGGAATTACGACCCACCCCGCCACCTTGAGGCCGTGCCAGGGCTCGCGCTCGAGGGTGACGGCGAGCTCGCGCGCGGCGGCGTCGGCGCCGGCGATCGCCACCCGCCGCTCCTTGTGGCGCTCGGTGCGGTCGAGCAGCAGCCGCCAGCCGAACAGCAGGGTGAAATCGAAGACCACGAACAGCAGCACCACCGAGCGGGGGAACTGGCGGCTGGCGAGGAACCACCAGGCCATCAGGGCCATCGCCTGGAAGGCGGCGGCGCCGGCGAGGCGGCGGGCGATCTCGCTCCGGCTGCGCGGCCGCGGAGCGTCGTAGAACCCCAGGAAGTAGAGCGTTGCGAACTGCAGCACCACCACCACCAGCCACTCCCGGGAGAGGAAGCGCAGCCGGTCCCCCGGCAGCAGCCCCCGGGTGCCGGGGATCGGCACATGGAGGCGCACCAGGAACGCGGACCAGAGCGCGGCGACAGCGGCGAAGCCATCCCCCGCCAGGCGCAGCCAGCGCCGTCGGGACTTCATGGGGCGGACTTTATAATGATTGGGCCCTCATCACCCCGGGATTGAAATCCCGGGCCGGGGGTGAGGGTTCGGTCCTTGACCCCCCGCGTCCCTGCGGATACGCTGCATTCGTCCGATGAAAGTCACCGAACACCTCGCCAACGCGGACCATCCGCTGATCAGCTTCGAGATCATCCCTCCCCTGCGGGGCGGCGATGTCAAGGGGCTGCTCGCGCTGATCGACGACCTCGTCAAGTACCACCCGCCGTTCATCGACATCACCAGCAACGCGGCCGAGGTGATCTACGACGAGACGCCGTCCGGCATCCAGCGCCGGGTCAAGCGCAAGCGGCCAGGGACGCTCGGGGTCTGCGCGCTGATCCAGAACAAGTACCAGATCGACGCCGTCCCCCATATCCTCTGCCAGGGTTTCACCCGCGAGGAGACCGAGGACTTCCTGATCGAATTGCGCTACCTGGGGATCGACAACGTCCTCGCCGTGCGCGGCGACGACAGCGGCTTCCAGAAGCCCCTCCAGTATGGCCGCAGCGCCAACCGCTACGCCTGCGACCTGGTGGCGCAGATCGCCGCGATGAACCGCGGGCGGTACATCGAGGAGGACCTGCTCAACGCCGAGCCCACCAGCTTCTGCGTCGGCGTCGGCGGCTACCCCGAGAAGCACTTCGAGGCGGCCAACCTGCGGCTCGACGTGCGCCGGGTCAAGGAGAAGGTCGAGGCCGGGGCCCACTACGTGGTCACCCAGATGTTCTTCGACAACCGGCACTACTTCAACTTCGTCGACCTCTGCCGCGAGCAGGGGATCGACGTGCCGATCATCCCGGGCCTGAAGGTCCTGACCTCGGCAAAGCAGCTCAGCTCGATCCCGCGCAACTTCTACGTGGAGGTCCCCGCCACGCTGGCCGACGAGGTGCTCGCCAACCCCGAGCACGTCGCGGACATCGGCGTCGAGTGGGCCCTGAAGCAGTCGCAGGAGCTGCTCGACCGCGGCGTCCCCTCGCTCCACTTCTACGTCATGCAGAGCGCGGCCGCGATCAAGAAACTGATGGCGCGGCTGAAGGTGTAGCCCCTACCGCCGCGTAAAGATCACCTTCGCCGGGTTCCCGGCGGCGATCGACCGCTCCGGGATCGGCCCGGAGACCACCGAGTTGGGGGAGAGGATCGACCCGCTCCCCACGTCGGCGCCGTCGAGCAGCACACAGCCGGCGCCGATCCAGACGTCGCTCCCCACGCGGATCCCCTTCGCCGAGACCTTCTCCTGCAGGCGGATCGGCACGTCCAGCCGGTCGTAGCGGTAGTTGTTGCCGATAATCGAGACGTTCGGCCCGATCAGGCAGTCGTCGCCGATCTCGACCCCCGCGGTGTGCGAGGTGATGACGCAGCCGTTGGCGATCTCGACGTGCGAGCCGATGGTGAGAGGGCCGTCCGTGGCCTTGATCTTGGTGAACGAGCCGACGATTGCCTTGCGGCCGATCCGGAGCCGCGGGGTGATCTCCACCTCGGCCCTGGGGCTCACCTGGCAACGGAACCGGAGCCAGGCCTGGATCGTCACCACGAACCCGGGGACGAGAAAGCGGCGCGCGACAGTGCCGAGGCGCATCAGGCCGGAAGGCGCTCCATGACCAGCCGGCGGATCGTCTCGAAGCGCTCCATCTCGCCGACCTCCCGCATCGTGAAGCGGATGCCGAACGTCTCCTCGAGCGCGGAGACCAGCCGCAGATGGGCCATCGAATCCCACGAAGACGCCTCCTCGCGCTGGAATCCCTCCCGGATGGTCCCCGGATCGACCTCCAGGACCTCGGCCATGACCTGCTTGATGCGCCGTTCTGCTTCCAAGTAGACCTCCTCAGTCAAAACTCGCCCTCCCAAACTGCAAAAGCTGCGCCGTTCCGCTGGATCTCCGCCTGGAGATTCTCGCCCGGCATGGCGAAGCGCAACGCTTGGCGCTGAAGCGCGGTTCAAAATTCGCTCTTCAGGGCACATGACCTTGCCGGACATGGCCCGTCATAACCTTACGACGGCCCATTGTAAGCTTATGACGGCTCGCCATAAGGTTATGACGGCTCGCCGTAAGGTTCTGCGGAGCGTTGTAAGCTTACGATGGAGCGCCGTAAGGTTATGGGGAGCGTTGTAAACTTATGACGGGGCGTCGTAAGGTTATGGGGAGCGTTGTAAGTTTACGACAGAGCGTCGTAAGGTTCTGCGGCTCGTTGTAAGCTTATGACGGCTCGTCGTAAGATTATGGAGAGCCTTGTAAGCTTACAACGGAGCGTCATAAGGTTGTGCGACTCGTTGTAAGCTTATGACGGTCGTTTTAACGTTACGACGGGCCGTCATAAGGTTATGCAGCCCGTTGTAAGCTTACGGCGGCGCGTCATAACCTTATGACGGGCCGTTTAACCTTATAACGTCTTCTCCGCAGCTTCTCAGAGCTCGCTAGGCTCAAACCGAGCAGGCAGGAACCAGTGGCGGCGGTAGTACTCCCCGACGCGCTCGAAGATCGCGGCCATTCCTCTCTCCTGCGAGAGGGCATCCTGGAAAACGAGCCACGCCGCGAGCGCGTCCTTGTGCAGGCCCCAGTTCTTCATGATCGAGTAGCACTCCGCTGCGAGCTGCGCCGCCCGCGCCGGCTCCCCCTTGGCCGCAAGCACCCACGCCAGATCGATCGTGACCAGCACCACCTCCTGGTTCAGGTTCCGCGCCCGGAACTCGTCCCAGATCTGCCCGAAGATGCTCTCGGCTTCATCGTACTCCTTGAGGCGGAAGGCGATCTTCCCCTCGACCCAATGCAAGCGAAGCTGGGTGAGGTCGTCCTGAAACTGCCGGTAGAGTGGTCGGGCGCGCTCGAGGACGGCGAGTGCTTCTTCGGGGCGGCCGCTTTCCGTGAGGAAAAGTGCGAGATCATGCCGGGCGCAGAGCTCAAGACGCGGCTCTCTGGATGCATCGATAAGAGCCACCGCTTTTTGGATGTGGGAGATTCCACGCTCCGGATTTACGTATCCGATCGCATCTCCCATCTTGAAGAGGATACGCCCCTGGAGGTGGGTATCCTGTGTCTTTCGGTATAGCTGAAGGGCTTCCTCCAAGGTTGATTCCGCCATCTCGAATTCGCCGATATCTCGCATGTAGGAGGCTTCGAGGCTGATCAGGTTGGCCTCCTCGGCCGGAACGCCCGTTCCGCTCTCCAGCATTCGCCACGCTTCGTTGAAAGCTCGGCGAGCCCCCTCGAAATCATTGGCGATCCGCTGGGCGTTGCCGAGTGCCGCCCATGCGGCAGCCTTGAGGTCGGCCAAGCGTTGATCGCCGATAGTCGCCGGGTCTAGTCGCTCGGCAACCACGATGGCAAGTCGGATGATGTCCACGGCCTCTGCCGGCTCTGTGCGGCTGTACCAGCGTGCTGCTTCGAGGAGTCGTTCGTGAAGTCCAAAAGTGTGCAAGCCGCTGTTGGACTCCACCATTGTAAAACGCGATTGAGGGGTCATCGGTTCGAGCTCTGCCCACTGGGCCCATCCTCGGAGCTTCTCTACCGCCAGCCGATGTTCTTCCTCGCTCGCGAAGGTGAGCGTTCGGACGAAGACCTCCTCGTAGGCCTGTTCCCAGCCCGACCTTCCATCCGGCTTCAGGGGGGCGAAGAGGCCGGTCTCGGAGGTGATCCGAAGGGCCAGGTCTGAGCACTGAGCACACCCGGTTAAGAGGTGCCGCACCAACCGCTTGGACTCTTCCTGCGACGCCTCCAGCCGGAGAAACCGCTCCAACGCCTCTTGTCGAATGTGCCGCTCTGCCATGAGATCCCTCCCTCTTCCTAGTTTCGTGTGGCTGATCTTACTTCAGAAAGGACCCTGTTAAGGACAAAAAAACCGCCGGGGCATGCCGGCGGACACTTAGAGGAAGATCTACGAGCAGGCGCTAGCCGTCGGGATCCAGCCCAGCTCGGCCGTCCTGGCTCCCGGCGGGAGCCGTGGTCGCGCCGTCGGGGTCGATCGTGCCGCGGCCATCGGTCGTCCTTCCAAGGGGATCGATCGTGCTGCGGCCCTTGGTGAGCGCCGGAAAAAGCCCGCCCAGGGAATGCCACAAAGAGCTGAAAAGGCCGTGGACCTCCACAGGCGGCTTCGCTTCATGACCACGGGCGAAGGCCGGCGCGGCGGACAGGGCGACGGCGAGGAGCAGCGTGGATGCACGGAACCGTGAGTTGCGTTTCATGAGAACCCCTTCCCGAAGGGCCTCCGCTCCGGTCCCGTTGTGGAATGGAGGGGGCCGTTCTGTCTCTACAGTGCGGCCGGAAGGTGGGATTCGGTCGAAAATCGCGGGCAGGAGAAACTTGTCGGGCCGGGATGGAACACACTCACGGACGTGCTGCTGAGTTAATCCGTTGCAGTAACTTGCCATCTTTGGTAGCTTGGTGCCATGAAGTTCGAAGAGTTGCTGGAGATGGTTGGTAACGAGCCTCTCTTCGAGACAGGATTTCTCCTGGCGGGACCTGTTGATTCGGCCAATGTCCACCGCCAGCTCTCCCGCTGGGTGCGGTCAGGCCGTCTTTATCAGCTTCGGCGGGGCCTCTACGTGGTGGCGCCGCCATTTCAGCGGGTCCGTCCGCACCCGTTCCTGGTGGCGAATCGTCTGGTTTCAGGCTCCTACGTGAGCCTCCAGTCGGCCTTGGCGCACTTCGCTCTGATCCCGGAATCGGTCCCGGTGACGACGAGCGTCACGAGCGGCCGTCCAGGCCGGTGGGATACACCGTTGGGGACCTACGATTTCAGGCATATCCAACCTGGTTTTCTGACTGGCTTTCGGAGAGTCGCTTTGACAGGAGGGATGGAAGCATTCCTGGCGACTCCCGAGAAGGCCCTGCTGGATCTTGTCTATCTGGAGCCGGACGCCGACTCTCCGGCCTACCTCGACGAGCTCCGTCTCCAGAACATGGACGGCCTCGACGTGAAAGAGCTGCATCGTCTCGCCGAGGCTTCGGGCAAACCCAAGCTCCGCCGCGCGGCCGACCGGATCGCGCGTCTGGCGGAGATCGAGGCGGAGGAGTACGAGCCGCTATGAAAGAGGATTTGCGGAGTCGGCTTCAGGGGATCTCGGGACCGGTGGAAGGGAAAAACCGGATCCGGGAGTACCTCCAGGCGAGGATCCTCGCCTCCTTGCAGCGCGCTGGCGCGATGATCCCCCTGGCCTTTCAAGGCGGGACCGCGCTACGTTTCCTCTACTCGATCCGGCGTTATTCCGAGGATCTCGACTTCGCTCTGGAGCGCCCGGATCGCGGCTACGACTTCCGGTCGTATCTACGTGCCATTCAATCCGACCTGAAGCGGGAAGGATACGGAGTGGAGACCAAGATCAATGACAAGAAAACGGTCCACAGTGCGTTCATCCGTTTTCCGGGTCTTTTGTTCGATCTGGGTTTGTCTTCGCATATGAACGAGGTTTTTTCGATCAAGATCGAAGTGGACACCAGCCCTCCGAGTGGGGCAATTCTGGCGACGACTGTCGTCCGCCGTTCGCTGACTCTGAACCTTCAGCACCATGATCCATCCTCGCTTTTCGCCGGGAAGCTCCACGCGATTCTCCAGCGCCCTTATCCCAAGGGGAGAGATCTCTACGACCTCATCTGGTACGCGAGTGATCCAACCTGGCCTTCGCCGAACCTGACGCTGCTCAACAACTCTTTACAGCAGACAAGTTGGGTGTATCCGCCGCTGACTGAAGCGAATTGGAAGGAAGCGGTATTGGAACGACTTCGCGGCATCGACTGGCAAAGGGCAGCCGCGGACGTACAGCCCTTCCTGGAGATTCCGGTGGAGGTGGATCTTCTCAGAGAGGAGATCGTGGCGGGCTCGTTGATGCGTCGGAAGTAAACGAGATGGGAGGGCCCCTCAGTGACTCAGCCGGAATAGCCGGCGTGGATGCTTCGCCTCCAAGAGCCTCTTTTGGGAATAGTCTCGCACCTCTGTGTATACTTGAGTGGTAACTACCGAGCTGTGCCCCAGCAGGGATTGAATGTACCTGATATCTATTCCCTCCTCTAACAACAGCGTTGCCACTGAATGCCGAAGCATGTGTGGCGTCACCCGGCCCCCCATTCCCGCCGCCGTTGCATGCCGTCTCAGCCCTGCCCGCACCGATTGCTCTGACAACCGCCCTCCCAGCCGGTTATGGAAGAAGTACCCGTTGCCATTTACCTCCTCCTCCCAAAGCGTCCGGTAGTCCTTCACGGCCCCCACCACTTCCTCATCGCAGAGTTGTAGCATCCGCTCACGCCCACCCTTCCCCAGAATCTTCACCCGCCCTCTCCGCAAGTCCACATCTTCGTCCCGGATATTGCAAACCTCCGCCACCCGGGCCCCCGTGGCGAAGAGGATTTCCAGCACAGCAATGTCCCGCACCAGGGCCTTGTAGGCGTAGGACTCGCGGTCCGGGTGGTCGTGCTTGAGGCGGTAGAGGTGCTTGAAAAGGCGCTTGAGGTCGGTGAGGGGGATAGTGCGGGGGAGGCGACGGGTCTCTTTGATGCGGACTTCCATCTTGCGGAAGGGGTTGACGGCGATCGTGTCTTCCCTCTCGAGGAAGTGGAAGAGGGCCTTGAGGGTCGCCACTTTGCGCTTGATGCTCTTCTCCTTCAGAGGGCCGAAGAGGCTCTTGATGTAGGCGCGGAGTGCGATCTTGTCCACCGCGGGGAGGGTGGTGAGCTCCAGGTGGGTGGCCAGGTACTCGGTGAACTGGCGGAGGTCGATCGAGTAGGCCTTGAGCGTCTTCGGGCTGAGGTTCTTCTCGTAGCGGCAGTGGAAGAGGAACTGTGAGACGGCTTCCTGTAATTCCATGGCGTGGATCTCCCCTCCAGGATCTCGAAAGCGAGGATCATAGCGTCTCAGGACGCGACTGCGGCGGGTGGGGACGGGGTGAATGTTTCGTGAGGTGGAAACGGCGGCGGGGCTCCAGAGAAGCCCAGGCATGTAGCCTGGAGCGGCAGCCAGGATGGAGCTTTATCAGTCAGCCCCGCAGGGGCGTCAGGAAGTAGCCCGGTGGCGTGAGCCCCGGGATTCGACGACGATTCGTGAATAAGCCCCGTCAGGGGCGGCAGGAGGCTGCCGCGAGATCGCCTGCCGCCCTGACGGGCTTTAGGATGTTTGTGTGATGGCATACCCGGGGCTCACGCCACCGGGCTACTTCCTGACGCCCCTGCGGGGCTGCGGACCCGCCTCTGGAAATCCAGGATCGGCCGGAAAGCGAAGAGCCCGGCTTGCGCCGGGCTCTTCTCGGAAACGGGGTGATCGCGGAGAGGGTCTACCGGACCGGGGGACGACGGTCGTCGTCCTGATTCTGGTTCCGGTCCCGGCGGTCCTGCTGCTTGGCCTTGCCCTTCTGGTTGCCCTTGTTCTTGTCCTTGTCGTTCTTATCCTTATCCTTGGACTGGACGCGGGCTTGGTCGTCGCGGTTCACCTGGGGCTTCTGCTGCGGCTGAACCTGCCGCTGCTGATCCTGCGGAGGCCGCTGATACTGCCGGTCGTTCTGCGGCTGCCGCTGACGGTCGTTCCGGGGCTCGACCTGCGGCTGCCGCTGCCGGTCATTCTGCGGCTGGACCTGCCGTTGCCGATCGTTCTGGGGCTGAACCTGCGGCTGCCGCTGGCGATCGTTCTGCGGCTGGACCTGCCGGTCGGTCCGCGGAGACCGCTGGCGCTCGGGCTCAGGCTGGACCTGAACCGGCCGGCGGGATTGATCCCGCTGGACGATTCCACCGGTCTGGGGCGACCGCTGCGGCTGAACCTGCGGCTGAACCTGCGGCTGGACCTGACGCTGCCCGCCCTGTCCCTGCGCTTCCTGACGCTGGCGCCGGGCGGCGGCGCGGTTCGGATGGTTGGTCCGGAACTGCTCGGCGCTCACCACGGCTCGCCGGGCGGTCGGACGGGAGACCGGCGGAGCGACCTGGACGCTACGCTGAACCTGCGGCCGGAAGATCTGGACCTGGTTGCCCTGGATCCGGGCTCCGCGCTGGCGATAGCCATCAGCGCCAAGATCGGCGATCTGGTAGCGCGTCACCGTGCGGCCGACGACCCGCTGGATCTGCTCGATGGGCAGACCCTGGTTGTAGATGCGGCCGCCGTCGTGCCGGTAGTTGGTGTAGTTGCGGGTCCGGCCGAAGAAGGACGACACCCGTACCTGCGGCACGATGTAGGCGCTGATGCTCACCGAGAGGAAGTTCCGCTCGGGCACGAAGATGTAGGACTCGGGAGCGGGCCGGTAGCCGGTGTCGTAGCTGTAGCCGCCACCGTATCCGCTGTTGTAGCCACCGTTGTAGCCGCCGCCGTAGCCACGGTCATAGCCATCCTGGTAGCCGGTGTTGATGTCGTAGGAGGGGGGAAGGGGAGCCCAGCCGACATAATCGTCGCCAGCCTGCCAGTCGACCCATGCCGGCGCCCACTCGTCGCCGGGGACCCAGGACCAGCCGATCTCAGGGTCTTCGTACCAGCGGCCGTAGTGATAGGTCGCCCAGCCGTAGGGCTCTTCGGAGATCCAGGTCCACCCCTGGTCGGTCCAGACCCAGTGGCCGTCCTGGTAGGGGCGCCAGCTCGAGGAGACCTGGCTCGGCGTCCAGACCCAGCCGTAGCTCGGGCGCTCGATCCAGTTTCCGTAGGAAGCAAGATTGTCGTAGAAGAAGCCAAGGTCGACCGAAGCCCGACCCGAGGAGCCGATGTGGATGCCCGCCGAGATCGAGGTCTGGGCGGAGGCCACCCCGGCGGTACAGCTCAGGAGGCTCAGGGCCAGAACTATGTTGCGTGTGGTTTTCATAGGTTACCTCGCCATTTGGGTGATCCGCGCGTGATTAGAGTTCCTGAGTCGGAGATCGTCAGCGCGGTCTCCCTGGTATAAGGCAAGAGGCGTGCCATGGGGATTTTCCGAGGGGGAGATCGCCGGCGGGCTGCCGGGGGACCCCAGGGGAGGACGGTCGTGGGTCCTGAAGCGGACGATTCCGGGTTGCCGGAAAAGAAAAAAGAGCCCGGCGAGGTGCCGGGCTCTTCGTTTCAGGGGTGGATTGTGGGAATAAAGGGCTTACTTGCCGTGGCCGCGATGACGGCCGTTGTCGTTGCCCCGGCCGTTGTCACGGCTCCGGCTGTCCTGGCCTCGGCGGTACTCCCGCTGGGGAGCCGCCTGCCGCTGCTGTACCCGCGGAGCCTGGTAGGAGCGCTGCCGCTCAGGCTGCCTCTGCTGCACCCGCGGAGCCTGATACTGACGCTGCGGCTGGCGGTACTCAGGCTGGCGATAGCTGGGCTGACGAGACCCTCGCTGGCTGTCGTACGAGCGCTGGCGATCGTTCTGAACACGCGGGGCGTCGTAGGTACGCTGCCGCTGCTGCACCCGCGGAGCTTGGTACTGCCGCTGCGGCTGCCGATACTCAGGCTGGCGGTAGCTGGGCTGACGAGACCCGCGCTGGCTGTCATACGAGCGCTGCCGGTCACCCTGAACGCGCGGGGCGTTATAGGTGCGCTGCCGGTCGGGCCGGATCTGGCCCTGCCGCTGGCTGCCACGGGTATCTCGGGACGGATAGCTCAGCCGGTTGTTCCGGCCGTAGTCGCGACCGCTGTTCCGTCCATAGTTCTGGGCGTAACTCCGCTGGCGGTCCGGATGAGCGGCCCGGAAGCGGTTCGCGTCCACCACCGAGCGCCGGGCGATCTGCCGGTCGAGCGGTGAGCCCCCGCGGCCTCTCTCCACCCGCGGGCGGTAGAACGCGACGCGGTTCCCATCGACGCGGTAGCCGTGGCCCCGGAAGCCGTCGAGCTCGGACAGGCGATAGCGGGGCACCCGGCCGTAGTACCGCTGGACGTGGCCGTACGAAATGCCATGGTTGTAGTACCGGCCGCCGGAATACCCGTAGCGGGTGCAGTTGCGGGTGCGGCCGAAGAACAGACCGATCTGCACGCGCGGCACGAAGTAGGAGAAGAGGCTCGTCGACAGGAAGTAGCGGGTCGGCACGAAGACGTAGGCCGCGGGCGCCAGCCCGTAGGAGTAGCTGCCGCCGTAGCCGTAGCCACCCCCGTAGCCGCCGTCATAGCCATACTGGTCATCGCCGTTGTCGTACCCGTATCCGTCGTCGTAACCGTCATAGTCGTTGTCGTAGCCGTTGCCATTGTCATAGCCGTTGTCGTTGCCGTAGCCGGCGTTGTAGCCGGCGTTGCTGGCATTGATATTGGCGCCGGGGGGCAGCGGAGCCCAGCCGACGTAGTCGTTCCCTTCCTGCCAGGAGACCCAGGCCGGACCCCATTCGGTGCCGGGCACCCAGGCCCAGCCGATCTCGGGATCCTCGTACCAGCGGCCGTAGTGGTAGGTCGCCCAGCCATAGGGCTCGTCGGTGAGCCAGGTCCAGCCCTGGTCGGAGTTGACCCAGTGGCCGTTCTGATAGGGGCGCCAATTCGAGGAGACCGAGCTCGGGGTCCAGACCCAGCCGTGGCGCGGGCGCTGAATCCAGTTCCCGTAGGGCGCCAGGTTGTCGTAGAAGAAGCCCACGTCCACCGAGCCTCCCCGGCCGTAGGAGCCGACGCTGAGCCCCGCCGAGATCGAGGTCGCGGCGGAGGCCGCCCCGGCGGTCGTACCCAGGAGGAGCAAGGCGATCAGTGCGTTGCGTGTGGTTTTCATGAATTTACCTCGCCGTTTGACTCGCCCGCGCATGTTGGAATCGCCTGAGTTGGAGATCGCGGCGCGGAGCAACCGTTTCTATGATAAGGCAAAGGCTGTGCCAGCCCTTCTTCCCAGGGAAAACCGGCGAAAACAGGGCCGGCGGGACCCCTGGAGAGGACGGTCGTGGGATCTGGAGCGGACGGTTGGGCGGGGTGCTGGTTGGGGCGTCCTGCCCTTCGAAGCCTCACCCCCTGGCCCCCTCTCCACGATGTGGAGAGGGGGAACGCTCCGATCGGCGATACCTTTCGCGGATCGCCCTCCCTCTCCACTTCGTGGAGAGGGACCGAGGGTGAGGATTCGAAGGGCAGGCCGCTCCAACCGGCACGAGCCCAATCCACAAAAAAGCCCGGCGAAATCGCCGGGCTCTTCGTTGAACGGGGATGGAAGCGGTCTACTGGCCCGGGGGCTTCCCGTGACCGCGATGACCATTCTGGCCTTGATGCTGGCCGCCCTGGCGCTGACCGCCCTGACGGGCGGCCTGCCGCTGCGGCCGCTGGGCCTGGGCCTGACGGGCCGACTGCCGCTGCTGGGTCCGATCGACGCGAACTTGCTTGCGGTCTACCCGGACCTGCCGCCGGTCGACCTGGACCTGCCGCTGATTGACCCGGGCCTGCTGCCGCTGCTGGGGAGCGGCCTTCTGGTGCTGGCGGACGGCCGGGGCCTGCCGCCGCTGGGACCGGTCAACCCGGACCTGCTGACGGTCGACGCGGACCTGCCGCTTGTCCACCTTGACCTGGCGCTGAGCGACCCGGGCCTGCCGCTGCTGCGGGGCCGCCTTCTGATGCTGGCGGACGGCCGGAGCCTGCCGGGCCTGCCGCTGCTGGGACCGGTCGACGCGGACCTGCCGCTTGCCGACCTGGACTTGGCGCTTGCTGACCTGGACCTGACGCTGGTCCACCCGGGTCTGGCGCTGGTCGACGCGGGCCTGCCGCTGGAACCGGGCCGCGCGGTTCGGATGGGCGGCCTTGAACTGGGCCGCGCTCACCACCGCCCGCCGGGCGGCCGCCCGCTGGATCGGCGGCGCGATGCGGGCCGCCTTCTGCACCCGCGGACGGAAGATCTCGACGCGATCCCCCTGGAAGCGCGCTCCGCGCGTCCGGTAGGCCGCTCCAAGGTCCGCCACCTGATACCGGCGCACCTTGCCGTAGCGTTGGAACCGCTCGACCGGCACGCCATAGTTGTATGCCCGCCCGCCGCTGAACCGGTAGTTGGTGTAGTTGCGGGTCTGCCGGTAGAGCGGCCCGATCCGGTCCTGCGCCACGTAGTAGGACGCGATGCGCGGCGCCAGGAAGTAGCGTTCCGGCACGAAGTTGTAGTACTCGGGAGCGATCCCGTAGGCGTAGCCGCCGTAGTTGCTGCCGACGCTGACGCTGACGTTCACGCCGGGGGGCAGGGGAGCCCAGCCGACGTAGTCAGCCCCCTGCTGGAAAGAGACCCAGGACGGCGCCCATTCGTCGTCGGGCACCCAGGACCAGCCGATCTCGGGGTCGTCGTACCAGCGGCCGTAGTGGTAGGTCGCCCAGCCGTAGGGCTCGTCCGAGATCCAGGTCCACCCCTGGTCGGTCCAGATCCAGTGGCCGTCCCGGTAGGGGCGCCAGCTCGTGGACACCTGGCGCGGCGTCCAGACCCAGCCGTGGCTCGGGCGCTCGATCCAGTTCCCGTAGGGAGCGAGATCGTCATAGAAGAAGCCGAGATCCACCGAAGTATGGCCCGAGGGACCGACGTGGATCCCCGCTGAAACCGAGGTCGCGGCCCTGGCCGCTCCGGCGGTGCCGCCCAGGAGGAGCAGGGCGAAGAGTACGTTCCGTGTTGTTTTCATAGGTCACCTCGCCGTTGGATTCCGCGCCTGTTGAGTTGCTTGAATCATGACCAGCGCGGTCACCCGGATATAGGGCAAGAGCCATGCCATCCTGTTTTCATAGGAGGGGAAAGGAGTCTGTCCTCCTGGGGAGGACGGTCGTGCGGCCTTGAGCGGACGATTCGGAGGGTGGGAGCCCGGGCATGGATGCCCGGGCTTTCGAGGCGCCGTCTACAGCGGCGGTTTTCCGTGCTCCTTCTCCTTCTCCTTCTGCTGCTTCCCGCGTTGCTGTCCCTTCTGCGGTTGCGGGGCGGCCTTCGGAGGCTGTTTCTGCCGCTGCGGAGGGGCCTGGGCCTTCTGCCGCTGCTGTTTTTGCGGGGCCGCCTGCTGCCGCTGCTTCGGCGGCTGCTGCTGCCGTTGCGGGGCGACCTGCGGACGCTGCTGCTGGACGGCCGGCTGCTGCCGCTGAACCTGCGGGCGTACCTGGGGCTTCTGCTGCCGTTCGGCGCGCGGAGCCTGAGCCGGTTTCGGCTGCGCCGCCGGGCGGGCCGGCTGCTGCTGGACCGCCGGCCGGTCCGTTCCCTGGGCCGCGGCCCGGCGGGCGGCCCGGTTGGGGTTTTTCGCCCGGAACTGGGCCGCGCTCACCACCGCGGCCCGTGCGGCCGGACGAGAGGAGGGGGGCGTCACCTTGGCCCTCTGCACCTGCGGCCGGAAGATCTCCACCCGGTTCCCTTGGACCCTGGCTCCGCTCCGCCGCTGGTCCCCCGCGAGGTCGGCTAGCTGATAGCGGGTCACCGGGCGGCCGACCGCCCGCTGGATGCGATCGATCGGCACACCCTGGTTGTAGATCCGGTCGCCGGAGTAGCGGTAGTTCGAATAGTTGCGGGTGTTGCGGAAGAACGTCCCCACCCGCGCCCGCGGCACGATGTAAGTGGTGAGGCGCGGCGCCAGGAAGTAGCGCTCGGGCACGAAGATGTAGGCGTCCTGCGCGAGCGAGACGGAGAGGATTCCGTTGAAGCCGACGCTGAGGCTGACCGAGGGGGGCAGGGGAGCCCAGCCGATGTAATCGCCCCCCTCCTGCCAGGAGACCCAGGACGGCGCCCACTGCTCGCCGGGGACCCAGGACCAGCCGATCTCGGGGTCCTCGTACCACCGGCCGTAGTGGTAGGTCGCCCAGCCGTAGGGCTCGTCGGTGATCCAGGTCCACCCCTGGTCGGAGTTGACCCAGTGCCCGTCCTCATAGGGGCGCCAGTCCGCGGAGACGTCGCGCGGGGTCCAGGCCCAGCCGTAATTCGGGCGCTCGATCCAGTTGCCGTACTGGGCGAGATCGTCGTAGAAGAAGCCGAGATCCACCGAGGACTGCCCGGATGGGCCGATGTGGATCCCCGCGGAGATCGAGGTCTGGGCGAAGCCCGCTCCGGCGAGGCTGCCCAGGAGGAGCAGGGCCAGAAGCGCGGTGCGTGTGATTTTCATGGTTCACCTCTGAATTCGTTGGCGGGGCGCGAGGGATTCCCCGCGTCCGGAAGCTTGATTGCCAATTGCCTTCAACCCCTGGGAATAGCAATAAGCGCGCCACAGGTGACGGAAGGGGGTGATATGGAGGACACTCTGGACCATGAGGATGGTCATCCTCGCGGCTGGGCTGGGAAGCCGGCTGTGGAGCGAGGCGGGCAGACGTCCGAAGATGTTTCTCGATATCGGCGGGCGCACGCTGCTCGAGCATCAGCTCGACATCGCCGCCTTCATCGGCCTCGAGCCGCTGGTCGTCACCCGGCCGGAGCTCGCGGAGGAGTTCCGGCGGACGGGGGTGGAGGTGCTGGTGGAGGAGGCGCCGATGGGGATCCTCGCCACGCTCTACCACGCGCGGGCGGCGCTCGACCGGCCTTTCTGCTGGATCGGCGGGGACATGCTGTTCACCGATCCCGCGCCGCTCGCGGCCCTGGTGGCGGACCACCTGGCCGGCAACTTCACCGTCTCCTTCTTCTTCCGCCACAGCACCCGTTTCAAAGCCAAGCTGGTCCTTGGGCCACCGCTGGAGGTGTTGGTCACCTGGGAGCCCGGATATTCTCTCAGCATCCCGAATTTCTGGGTGCTCTCGCCGGAGGTGCTCGCCCACATGGCTCCCGATCCCAACGCCAACTACATGCGCGGGGTGATCGCCGCCGGCCAGCCGTTCCTGTTCCGGGAGTACCCGGCCGCGGTCTTCGAGATCGACACGCCCGAGGACGTCGCCGAGGCCCGCCGCTTCTTCGGTGAAAGGACCGGAGAATCGTGACCCTCACGATCTCCACCTCGGTCTCGCTCAACGGCATGATCACCCCGGCGCGGGGGGCGACCGGCGAGAGCGTGATCCCGTTTCTCGACGTCCCGCCGGGAGTTATCGAGTGGAAGCGGGAGGCCCGGCGGCGGCACGGCGCCGTCCTGGTGGGCACCCATACGGTGCTGGTGGACGATCCCACCCTGGCCTCGCACGCCACGCCCGGGCACCCCGCCGTCCGCGCCACGCTCGACGCGGCGGGGAAGATCCCGCGGCACGCCCGCTTTTTCGACGGCACTGCCCGCACGCTGGTCGGCGTCACCGCGGAGACGCCCCGGGAGTATCTGGATTTCCTCGCCGGGCGTGGCGTCGAGGCGGTGGTCGCGGGGAAAGCTGAAATCGATCTGCGCCGCTTCCTCGCCGGCCTCGCGGAGAAGGGGATCTCCGACGTGCTGGCGGAAGGCGGAGGCACGCTCAACCGGGCCCTGCTGGCCGCGGGGCTGGTGGACCGCCTCCACCTGATCGTGTTCCCCGCCGTGCTCGACGCGGGATCGGTGAACCTGTTCGAGGGGGGCGGCGACCTCGCGCGGTTCCGGCTGGAGGGGGTGGAGCGGGTGGGGGATTTTTTGATGGTGCGGTATGGGCGGGCGATCTAAGCCTGCGCCGGCAGATAGCCTTCGGCCCGGCGTTGGCCCTCATCACCCCGGCCCTCTTCTCCCAGCCTCCCCCCCATCCGCCGGGAGAAGAGGGAGCAGTTAGTCGAAGAATTGTTTTAAGCCCCCTCTCTCCCGGCGGTCGGGGGGGAGGCTGGGAGAGAGGGGGTTGGGGGAGTGAGGGTCCGCCCCGAAGGGGCGCTCACCCCCCCAAATGCTCCCCCTCCGCCCGCCGCAAAACCTCCGGATCGCCCATCACCTCGATCAGCTTACGGAGCTTGTCGCGGACCTCGCCGCTTTCGAGGCGCTGGATCGCCATCCGGACCCCTTCTTCGATCGAGGACGCGCGCTCGGAGATCCAGAGCGCCAGGCCGCCGTTGAGCGCCACCAGGTCGCGCTTGGGGCCGGTTTCGAGGCCATGGGCGATGCGCAGGAAGTCGCGGGTGTTGGCGCGCACGTCCACCGGATCGAGCGCCTCGGCCGGCGCGGTCCGCAGGCCCGCCGCTTCCGGCGTGAGCTGAAAGTCGAGCTCCTCGCCGCCGCGGAAGCCGTGCAGATGGCTCAGGCCCGAGAGCGTGGCCTCGTCGAGGCGGTCCGAACCCTGGACCAGCAGGGCATTGCGGTAGCCGAGGCCGCGGAATAGCCGGGTCAAGGTCGCGAACTGCGCCGCGTTGTTGACCCCGAACAGGCGGTAGACGATGGGGATCGGCGTGTAGATCGGCGCCATCAGGTTGAACGGCGTGTTGACGCCGATCTGCTTCTCACCCAGCACGCGGCCGAAGTTGACCAGGTTCCCGAGCTCCGGGCTGATGAAGATGGGGGAGTAGAAGGCGACCCCCACGGCGTCGATGGCGCGCTGGATCTGGGCGAATGTCACTCCGGGGACGAAGAGGCCGACCGATTGGAGGACGTCGGCGCTGCCGGCGATCCCGGTGAGCTTCCAGAAGGACTGCTTGAAGATCGGGACCTCGGGCTCGCCCGCGATCAGCGCCGTCAGGGTCGAGACGTTGATCTTGCGCACGCCGCTGCCGCCCGAGCTCGCCACCTCCATCGGCCGCCGGCCGGCGAGGTCCAGGGGGTAGTCGCCGGTCAGCCGGTGCAGGGCGTCGAACATCCCGAGGAGCTCCTGGGCCGTCTCCCCCTTGGTCTGCGCGGCCACGGAGAAGGCGAGCAGCTTCCACCCCTCGGTATCGGTGCGCAGCAGGCTCTCGAGCAGATCGGCGCTCTCGGCGCGGGTGAGATCCTGCCGGGCCATCATCTTGCGGATCAGGATTTCGAGCGTCATCGTTTCAGTCCTTTTTGAAAGGATCTGGATTCTACTTCGTTGCCATCCCAACGGGGGCGCGATAGCATCGCCCGGCCCTCATGGAGGGGGCCCGAGAGGAGAAACGACCGTGGACTTTTCCCTGACCGAAGAGCAGCGCGCCATCCAGGAGACCGCGCGGGAGTTCGCCCGCCGCGAGGTCGATCCGATCGTCGACGAGATCGACGAGAGCCAGAAGTTCCCCCGCGAGGTGATCCGCAAGGCGGGGGAGCTCGGGTTCCTCGGCATCATCTTCCCCGAGGAGTATGGCGGCGCCGGGCTCGGCTATGTCGAATACGTGCTCGTCGTCACCGAGCTGTCGCGGATCGACCCGTCGGTCGGCATCAGCATCGCGGCTCACAACTCGCTCTGCTCGAACCACATCTACAAGTTCGGCAGCGAGGAGCAGAAGCAGCGCTGGCTGGTGCCGCTCGCCAAAGGCGAGAAGATCGGCGCCTGGAGCCTCACCGAGCCGGGCGCCGGCTCGGACGCGGCCGGCACCCGCACCCGCGCCGAGCGGGTGGACGGGGGTTGGATCCTGAACGGCGCCAAGACCTTCACCACCCACGGCAGCGTCGGCGACACCTGCGTCGTCTTCGCGGTGACCGACCCCAAGGGGACGCGCGGCCACAACATTTCGGCCTTCGTCCTCGACAAGGGGATGGAGGGGTTCCGCCCCGGCAAGAAGGAGAACAAGCTCGGCATCCGCGCCTCCGACACCGCTGAGGTGGTGATGGAGAACTGCTTCGTCTCCGAGGACCGGCTGCTCGGCAAGGAGGGGGACGGCTTCGTCCAAGCCCTGCAGATTCTCGACGGCGGCCGCATCTCGATCGCGGCGCTGGGGCTCGGCACGGCGATCGGCGCCTACGACACGGCGCTCGCCTATTCCAAGGAGCGCGAGCAGTTCGGCAAGCCGATCTCGCAGTTCCAGGCGATCCAGTTCGCCCTCGCCGAGATGGCTACCCGCATCGCGGCGGCAGAGATCCTGACCTTCGCCGCGGCCGAGGCCATGGACCGCGGGGCCAAGGTCTCGCGCCTCGCCTCCGAGGCCAAGCTCTACACCGGCGAGGCGGCCGTGTTCTGTTCCGAGCGCGGCGTGCAGATCCTCGGCGGCTACGGCTTCATCAAGGACTACCGGGCCGAGAAGTTCTACCGCGACGCCAAGATCTGCACCATCGGCGAGGGCACCAGCGAGATCCAGCGGCTGGTGATCGCGCGGCAGTTGCTGAAGGGGCGTTGATGCCCGGGCTAGGGAGGCCACGGATGTTGCCTAGGGCTGGCAGCTCCCTCGACGATCTCGTCCCGCGTCTGTTCCAGCGCAATCCGCGCGCTCTCGGTCGGGCGATCTCGATCCTCGAGGATGGCGGCGGCAGCCAGCGCGAGCTGATCCGCCGCGTCTACGCCGAGACCGGCAAGGCGCGCGTGGTGGGGATCACCGGCCCTCCCGGCGCCGGCAAGAGCACGCTGGTCGACCGCCTGGCGCGGCTGATCCGCCAGCGCGGGCAGACGGTCGGCATCCTGGCCGTCGATCCCACCAGCCCGTTCACCGGCGGCGCCCTGCTCGGCGACCGCATCCGCATGCAGACCCTGTACACCGATCCCGGCGTCTTCATCCGCTCGATGGCCACCCGCGGCGCCATGGGCGGCCTTGCCCGCGCCTCGCGCGACGCCGTCGACCTGCTCGACGCCGCCGGCTTCGACTGGGTGCTGATCGAGACCGTCGGCGTGGGCCAGGACGAGGTGGACATCGTGCGCACCGCCGATACGGTCGTCCTGGTGACCATCCCCGGCCTGGGGGACGACATCCAGGCGATCAAGGCGGGGATTCTGGAGATCGCCGACGTCTTCGTGATCAACAAGGCCGACCGCGAGGGGGTGGAGCGGACGGCGAAGGACCTGCAGATGATGCTGTCGATCGGCGAGCACGGCGAGTGGCTGCCGCCGATCGTAAAGACCGTCGCCTCGCGCGAGGAGGGGATCGACCGCGTGCTCGCCGAGATCGAGCGCCACCGCGAGCACTTGGCGGCGAGCGGCGAGATCGAGCGCCGGCGCCGCTCGCACCTGCGGCTGCGGGTGGAGACGATCCTCAAGGAGCGCGTGGTGGCCGCCGCGGACCGGGTGCTCGGCGTCGACCGCGAGGTCGAGCGCGGGCATCAGGAGAAGGTCGATCCTTACCGGGTGGCCGACCGGCTGTTCGCCGGCGTGCTCGAGGACGCCCGCGAGGAGACCGAGATCGCCGAGGATGCCGGCCCGGCCGGTCCCACCGAGGAGCGCATGGCATGAGGCGCAGGGCACGAAGGGAAACGGCATGATCGGGAAGATCGACCACGTCGGGATCGCGGTCCGCTCGATCGCCGAGGCGCGCGGGCTCTACGAGGCGATGGGGCTCCACGTCGAGGCGATCGAGGAGGTGCCGCACGAGGGGGTGCGGGTGGCGATGATCGTCTGCGGCGAGTCGCGCATCGAGCTCCTGGAGCCGACGACGGAGGACTCGCCGATCGCCAAATTCCTGGAGAAGCGCGGCCCCGGCATCCACCATCTCTGTCTGGGGAGCGACGACGTACGGGCGGACGACGGCCGGCTGCGCGAGGCGGGCTACCAAGTGCTCCGCCCCGAGCCCACTCGCGGGGCGGGCGGCTGCTGGGTGCAGTTCGTCCACCCGAAGAGCGCCGGGGGGGTGCTGCTGGAGCTTTCGGAAGGGGACCCTCACCACCCCATGAAAAGGGATTAGGCCATGATCCGCCCCGGCTCTCTGGTGATCGTCCATCTGATCAATCCGACCGAGAAATTCTGGGGGATTCTTCAGGATCTCGGGGTCGCTGGGGTGATGCTGCGCGGCATCAACGTCTCCAGCTTCGACGACTGGATGGCGCAGGCCTCGCGCCGGGGGGATCAGACGCTCGGCCTGTCGACCATGTTCGTCCCCCTGTTCCGGGTCGAGCGGCTCTTCCTCGACGAGGCCGTCGGCGAGGTCGAGAGCTACCGCCAGAGATTCCAGCAGCGGGTCGGGATGAACGTAGAGCGCTATCTGGGGCTGCACGCGGAGGAGGAGGGGGAGGAGTCCTCGGAAGTGCCGTCGTAGCTCCTCACCCTCCGCGGATCTAGAACTGCACGTTTTTCACGAAGAACATCGTCACGTCCACCTTCTTGGAGACGAGCTCGGTCGCCATCTCCGGCGTGAGCACGAACTGGCCGGCCCGCTCGCGGCCCGGGGTGTTCAGCAGCAGCTCGAAGGCGGCCACCCGGCTCGGGACGGATTCGCGGACCTGGAGCAGGGCGTTGGCCGCGATGCCGAGCGCCTTGAAGACGGAGCCCTCGGAGTTGGTGCTGATCTCAATCAGCGGGCGGTCCCCCTGTGTCCCCTCGTAGATCTCGATCCCTTCGAGGCCCTGGGCGTGGAAGAACTGCTGCAGCTCGGCGGTGACCTCGGCATGGGGGTAGGGCTTGCGGGTGAGCGTGGAGAGATCGTTGTAGCCGGCCTTGGTCTTCAGCAGCCGTCCGCTGGCGGGCTGGTCCTTCTCGCGCCGGGTTCCCGGCACGTCGCGCGGGCCGGCCGCCTTCTGGTGGATCAGGTCCGCCAGGGTCTCGTCCCGTCGCGGCTGGGCAGGCACGGTCCCGATGTCCTGGGGTGAGCCGGGAATCAGCACGCCGGTGCCCAGCCCGAGCTTGTTCGCCGCCTCGGTGCGGGTAACGTCGATCTGGTCGGCGCGCACGAATGTCTGGGTGCCGTTGAGCAGGGTGATGATCGCCTTGCCGTCCTGGACCGTGTACTTCTGCTTGGCGACCAGGCTGGAGCCGTCCTTGAGAATGATCGTATAGCCGGCGCCCGCCAGCAGGGCGGTGGCCGTGAGGAGCACGAACAGGGCGAACAGGGCCAGAGTGGCCGGACGCGGAAAGCGCGGGTGCCGCATACAGTTTTTCCTCCTGCGCGAAAATCGGCCCATGATACCCTGTCGCGGCCTCCGGGGGAACGGTCCCTGGAAGAAGACCGTAAAGGGCTCCAGACTTTGAAATCGTTCCCATCCTCCGGCCTCCTCGTGCTCGAGGACGGCTCCGTGTTCGAAGGCGAGGCGGTCTCGCCCGGCACCCGCTTCGGCGAGGTGGTGTTCAACACTTCCATGACCGGCTATCAGGAGGTGCTCACCGACGCCTCCTACCGCGGCCAGATCGTGGTGATGACCCAGCCGCACATCGGCAACTACGGCACGACCCCCGAGGTCGCGGAGTCGGAGCACCCGTGGGTCGAGGGGTTCATCGCCCGGCAGTTCACGGTCCACCCCTCGGGCTCAATGGGGGATGAGGGCCTGGTCTCCTACCTGCGCCGCTACGCCGTGCCGGCTCTCCACGGGCTCGACACCCGCGCCGTGGTGCGGCGGCTGCGCGACCACGGGGCCCTGCGCGGCGTGCTCACCACCGAGCGCTCCGACGTCGATGCCCTGGCCGCCGAGCTGGCCGATTTCCCGACCATGGCTGGCCGGGCGCTGGTGGACGAGGTGACCTGCGCCGGCCGCTACGAGATCCCGGCGGTGGGGGAGGAGCGCCGCCACCTCGCCGTCTACGACTTCGGGGTGAAGACCAATATCCTGCGTTCCCTCGCCGAGCGCGGCGCGCGGCTGACCGTGCTGCCGGCCCGCACGCCGGCGAGCGAGGTGCTGGCGCTGCGCGCCGACGGCGTGGTGCTGTCGAATGGTCCGGGCGATCCGGAGCCGCTCACTGGGATCGTCGGCAACGTCCGCGAGCTGATCGCGGCCGAGGTATCGGTCTTCGGCATCTGCCTGGGGCACCAGCTCCTCGGTCTCGCCCTCGGCGGCCGCACCTTCAAGCTCAAGTTCGGCCATCATGGCGGCAACCAGCCGGTGCGCGACCTGGTGACGGGCAAGGTGGCGATCACCAGCCAGAACCACGGCTTCGCCGTCGATCCCGGCTCGCTGCCGGCCTCCTGCGCCGTCACCCAGGTCAACCTGAACGACGGCACGGTCGAGGGGTTCGCGGTCACCGATAAACCGGTCTGGTCCGTGCAGTACCACCCGGAAGCCGCCCCCGGCCCGCACGACGCCTCGTTCCTCTTCGACCGCTTCCTCGACGCGACGACGCGGAAGTGAGGAGCGCCCACGCCTCGCCGCCCGGGATTGAAATCCCGGGCTACCTACGGCCGTCCCGTCCGGGACTCCTCCAAACCCTTTTCCTTGCAAAGCCCCGGGTAGGGGCGACTGTCGGTAGCCCGGGATTTCAATCCCGGGTGCGAGGCCAGGTGCCGTGAAAGATCCCTCCCTCGCCGGCCCGCTGCCGTGGGTGATCGCCTGGCGGTTCCTGCGCGGGCGGCACAGCCGGCTGCTCGACGGCACGGCGCGGGCGGCGCTGCTCTCGACGGCCCTGGGGGTGATGGCGATGATCATCGCCATGGCCCTGATGACCGGCTATCGCGAGGATCTGCAGAACAAGCTCGTGCGCGGCAACGCAGCCGTGATCGCCTATCCGGCGGGCGGCACCACGTCGGGCGCGTTGGCCCCGGCCAAGCAGCGGGCGCTGCTGGCCATCCCCGGGGTGCGGCGGATCGGCCGCGTCGCCTATGGGCAGGGGTCGCTCTCCAGCGGCAAGGTGGCGCAGGGTCTGGAGGTGGTCCTGCGCGGCATCGATGCGGGGAGCGGCCAGCTCACGGCGACGGCCGACCAACTCCGCCCCACCCCTGAGGGGATCCCGTCCGGCGTGCTGGGCAAGGATCTCGCCGACCGGCTCGGCGCCAGGCCTGGGGATGTCCTCCGCCTGGTCGCCCTCGGTTTCGGCGAGGGGCGGCCGCGCTTCCGCTACCAGAGCGTCCGCGTCTCGGGGACCTTCGCGACCGGCTTCGCGGAGTTCGATCGCAGTTGGCTGCTGCTCGACCGTGCCCTCGTCGAGCGCCTGATGGGCGGGGAGACCGCGGTGGACCTGCTGGAGTTCACGGTCGACGATCCCAGCGAGGCGCCGCGCATCGCCGAAGCCGCGTCCAAGATCCTGCAGCCGGACTTCGCGGTCACCGACTGGCGGCAGCTCAACCGCGAGCTGTTCACCGCGCTCCAGTGGCAGCAGAGAGTCCTCTTCGTCGTCCTCGGGCTGATCGTGATCGTCTCCACCTTCAACATCGCCTCGACCCTGGTGGTGCTGGTGCGCGAGCGGATGCGCGACATCGGCCTGCTGGGGGCGCTCGGGCTGCGGCCGGGCAAGCTCCGGCTGGTCTTCCTGGTCTACGGCGGCTTCCTCGGCATGCTCGGGACGCTGCTGGGGGTGCTCTTCGGCTGGGGGATCTGCTGGGTGATGACCACCTTCAAGCTGGTGCGCTTCGACCCCGAGGTGGCGGCGATCTACTTCATCGACTCCGTCCCCTTCCACGTCGAGCCATGGGACGTCCTGGCGGTGGTGGGTTTCGCCCTGCTGGTCACCCTGCTCGCCTGCCTCCTCCCGGCCTGGCGGGCGGCGCGGGTCGACCCGTCGTCGGCGCTCAGATACGAATAACCCTACGCCGACACGCTCTCGTTGCGCTCGCCGGACATGATCCGCCAGCCGATGACCTTCTCGTCGATCTCGCGCAGGCGGTTGGCGACCAGGCGGCAGAGGAGCTGGAGGAACTCGAGGGCGGCGTGGGGGTCCATGGCGAGGACCTGGCGCACGGTCCCCTGATCGAGGGCGAGCACGGTGAGCGGACCGGCGTGGGCCTTGGCGTCGGCCGAGCGCGGCTCGCCGTCGATCAGCGACATCTCGCCGAAGAAGTGGCCGCGCTCGAGGATGGCGAGCGCCTCCTCGCCGGCGCCGGGGATGAACTTCGAGATCATCACCCGCCCCTCGAGGATGATGTACATCTCCGCCCCCTCGTCCCCCTCCTGGAAGAGGGAGGCGCCGGCGGCGAAGCGCTTCTCATGGGAGAAGGTGGCGAGGGTCATCAGCTCGCGGCGCGACAGCCCCTGCTCGCGGAACAGGCGGATCTTGTCCGACGGCTCCACCCGTACGTCGGCGGGCACGCCCGCGGTCTGCTTGCGCAGGCGCAGGAAGTTTTCCGGCATCGACTCCGAGGAGAAGAAGGACTTGAGCTGGTCGTTGGTCGCGCGCAGCTTGCGGGCGAGGCTGTGCCAGAGGGTCCAGTAGATCTGGACGCCGAGCTCGGGCGAGCTCTCCATCAGGTTGTCGAGGGCGGCCGCGTCGATGCGGAACATCTGGCTCGGCGCGGCGGCGAGGGCGTCGGAGTTGCGCTCCTGGCCGGTGATGAAGCTCGCCTCGCCGAAGAAGTCCCCGGCCTCGACGGCGCCCAGCGCGAAGGTGCCATAGGAGGTGGTGCGCTGGACGGTGATCTCCCCGCGCTCCAGCATGTAGAGGTCGCGGCTCTGCGTGCGATGGCCGAAGATCAGGCTGCCGACGTCGTGGACCTCCTCGCGGGCGGCCTGGGTGAAGCGGAAGATCTGCTCGTCGGAGAAGTGGGCGAGCGGCTTGATGCGCCGCAGCCGGGAGGCCAGATCGAGCTGGCCGCCGGCGTCCCCGCGCTTCGGCGGTGGCGGCGGGGTGAGCGAGATGTTGGCGCCCGGCAGTCCCCCCTGCTCCAGGAAGCGCTCGCGGTGCCACTCCAGGCGGTCGAAGGCGGTGTGCACCTGCTCCTGGCGCTCGCGGAAGACCTGCCCGAGCTCGCGGTTCCCCCAGCCGAGGATCTGCTTCAGGGTCTGGATACGCCGCCGCAGCCGCCGCACCCCCTCCTCGTCGCCGTCGTTGAGCAGCAGGAAGGCGTGGACGGTGGCGGCGAGGGCCGGCTCGAACTGCTTACGCTCGTACTCGGCCCGCCCCAGGCTCTCCGCCGTCTCGCGGTCGAAGGGGTTGTAGCGCAACGCCCGGCCGAACTCCTCGACGGCGCCGTCGAAGTCGCGGCGGCGGAAGAGCAGCCGGCCGTGCAGCTTGTGGTTGGCGGGATTGGCGAGATCCTTGGCTTTGGCGACCTCGATGCACTCGATCGCCCGCGCGTTCTCCCCCTTCTCGGCATAGAGGTGGGCGAGGCCGAGAAAATGGGCGGCGTCGATCGCGTTGCGCCGGAATCCCTCGCGCAGGATGTCACGCAGGCTGCGCGAGCTCGACCCCTTGTGCTGCTGCTGGAGCTTGCGGATCTCCGCCAGCCCCAGCTTGACGCTGAGGTTCTTGGGCTCCAGGCGCAAGGCCAGGAGGAGGAGGTCCGCCGACTCTTCGTAGCGACCGGTCTCGGCGAAGCGCCGGGCCAGATCGGTCAGCTCTTGGACTTCCGGGTTCGAGGGGCTCTGCGGATCACTCATCGCCGCGCCTTTTCTCTTTGCATCTTTTCCTACTTTGGAGCAGAGGCCGGGAAGTTTAGCACGGGGTGGGGTCCGCCGCCCATGCTTGATCCCACAGGTGCTTTTATATAAATTCCACTATCATTTAGTCATTGGCCGCGACAGAGCCTCGTCCGTTTGCCGGAGGGTGTTCCGATGTCCCTGAGCCCTGAACTCGCCGACACCATAAAGCTCGGAATCGAAGCCTGCCGCAGGGGGGACTGGAACGAGGGTCTCCGCCACCTGGGGAAGGTGACGGCTGGAGGGGAGGTCAACGGCCTCCCGGGACTGTTCTACTCTTACCTCGGCTACGGCATCGCCCTGCGCGACCGGCGCGTCCGCGAGGGGCTCAAGCTCTGCCGCCACTCGATCGAGGTGGAGTTCTACCAGGCCGAGAACTATCTCAACCTGGCCCGCACGTCCATCCTGGCCCGCGACCGCAAGGGGGCCGTCAAGGCGATCCGCGCCGGCCTGAAGATCGACCGCCACAATCCGCATCTGGTGGCGCTCTACAAGGAGCTGGGCATCCGCGTCTCGCCGGTGCTCTCCTTCCTCGACCGCAAGCACCCGCTCAACCAGCTTCTGGGCCGCATCCGCCACGCGCTGCGCGGCGAAGGGTAACTCCCTGAAAACAGCACCCTGAAAACAGTTTCCCCCTCGCCCGGGGAACCGGACGAGGGGGATAAGGAGGAGCGCGCTGCTGGATGTCTGACTACGGAGCGGCGGCCGCGGGCGCTGCCGCCGGGGCGGCACCACTCTTGAGGTCGTCGAACACGATGCCGAGGTTCTCGGCGCCGCTGTTGCGGACCACGTCCATGAAGTCCACGACCTTGTCGAAGGGGAGCTCGCCGTCGGCGGCGAAGAACACCACCTTCTGCGCGCGGCCGGTGAGCGCGGTTTTGAGCGCGCCGCCGAACTCGCCATAGGGGATGAGCTGCTTGTTGATGTAGGTGGAGCCCGCGGCGTCCATCCGCACGATGATCTGGTCTTCCGACGGCGGCGGCGTCGCGGTCTCGATCTTCGGTGGCACCTGCGCGGAGTAGCCCATCTGGAGCAGCGGCACCGCGACCATGAAGATGATCAGCAGCACCAGCACCACGTCGACCAGTGGCGTGATGTTGATCTCGCTCCGGATACTTCCGGCATTACCCATGTTCATTGCCATACTTGAGCTCCTCTGGCCGCGCCGCCGCTAGGCGGCACCGCCCGTCTTCCTCTTCTCGGTCACCAAACCCACGTGGCTGAAGCCGGCCTCGTTGACGAACTGCATCACCGAGCGCACGTCCTTGTACTTCAGCCGCCGGTCGGCCTTGATGATCACGTCCTTGTCCGGCGTCTGGTTGTGCACCTCGGCCAGGGTGGCCTTCAGGTTCTCCTTCGGCACCCAGTTCTGGTTGACGAAGATCGAGCCGTCCGACTTGACCGCCATGGTGAGCTGCTTCGCGTTCTCGGGCATCTTCGTGGGGTTGGCCGTCGCCGGCAGGGAGACGTCGACCCCCTTCTGCAACATCGGGGTCACCACCATGAAGATGATCAACAGCACCAGGCAGACATCGACGAGGGGAGTGACGTTGATGTCGCTCCGGACCCCGCGGATGAGCGTGGGCTTGTTGTGTTTAGGCAGCATGCTTGCTCCTCTGCCGCTTCATGAAGAAGTCGATCAACTCGGACGCCGAGTTCGACATCTCGATCTGCAGCCGCTCGAGGACGTTGGTGAAGTAGTTGAACATCCAGGCCGCCGGGATGGCGACCGCGAGGCCGAAGGCGGTGGCCACGAGCGCCTCGGCGATACCGGCCGACACGGCGCCGATACCGGCGGAAGCGGTGAGGGCCATGCCGTGGAAGGCGTTGATGATGCCGATCACGGTGCCGAACAGGCCGATGAAGGGGGTGATGGTGGCGATCGTCGCCAGCGAGCCGACGCCGCGCTTCATGTCGGAGGTGGTCAGCAGCGTGGCGCGCTCGACGGCGCGGGTGGCGGCCTCGACGACCTCGACCTCGGACAGCGGGCTGGTCTGGCTCTCGAACTGGAACGCCTGCAGGCCGGCCGAGACGACGCGGGCCAGGTGGCTCTGGGGGTACTTCATCGCGATGTCGATCGCCGCCTGGGGACGGTCGTTCTTCAGGTGCTCGGTCGCCTGGCGGGCGAACAGGAGAGACTGCTTGCGGGCCTTGCGGAAGACGATCGCCCGCTCGACGCAGACGTACAGCGACCAGACGGAGAGGATGATGAGAATGAGGATCACCCCCTTGTTGAGGATGGTCATCTGTTCCCAGAGAACAAGAGGATTCAGATCCATTGCGCTTCTCCTTTTCGAAACCTAGGCGCTCACTGCACCTGGAAATTGACCGTCAGCACGTAGTAGACCTTGACCGGCCTGCCGGCGAGCATGGCAGGCTTGAACTTCCATCTCTGCACCGCGTCGACGGCGGCCTTGTCGAGGCCCATCGGCTGCCCCTTGAGGACCCGCACGTTGGTGACGTTGCCCTGCTGGTCGATGATCGCCTCGACGATCACCGTGCCGGTGACGCGGGCGCGGCGGGCGAGCTCCGTGTAGACCGGCTTGACCTGGTTGATGATCTCCGGCCGGGTCACATCGCCGCCGACGCGCAGCGGCGCATCGTCCGGCACGCCGCCGACGACTCCGCCCGGCGTGCCGCCGACGACTCCGCCGACGACGCCGCCGACGACGCCGCCGGCCACACCGCCGACGACGCCACCCTCGACGCCGCCGTCAACCCCGGCGTCCGGCGCCGGATTGTTCTGCGGCTCCGGCACCTTGTCCGGCACCTGCACCGGCTGCACCGGCTCGGTCGGCTGGACCTGCGGCACGATCTTCGGGGTTTCCACGGGCTTCGGCGCCGCCGGCGGCGGCGGCGGGGGCGGCGGTGGGGGAGGAGGAGGCGCGGCGTTGACGAACACCACGTTGATCGGCGGCTCGTCCACCGGCGGCACGTTCCAGTACTGCGCGAACAGCAGCGCGCCGCCGGCGATCAGATGGATCGCGAGCGCGACCGGAAAGAGCCACCAGCGCAGGCCGCGCTTGGTCTTTTTGTCCAGATCGATCAGTGAATTCTCAAACATGATCTCACCCACCTGTGGTTAGGTGTTGGCAGGGGCCGGCACCGGCTGCGCCGCCGCCTTCTTCTTCTTTTCTTCACGAGTCGCCAGGGCCTTCTTGGTCCAGTCCGAAGCGGTCGTCTCGTCCGCCAGCCGCTGGGCGCCGTCGGTGTCGAGCTTCGACTTCTCGCGGTAGAGCAGGCCGGTGTAGACCATCGCGTCGACGTACTCGGGATCGAGGGCGAGCGCCTGCTTCAGGGCGCCGAGGCCGAGGTCGACCATCTTGCCCTTAGCCTCGTAGTCGAGCCTGCCGGCGTCGTGGTAGACCTTGTCCCAGGCCGTCGAGCCGATCGCGTAGAGCGTCTTGGCCTTGTCCTCGCCCTGGAGCTTGTCGGCCTGCTGGAACGCCTCGGCGAGGCGGTCGGCCTTGGTCAGGATGTTGACCTTGGCCTGGCCGAGTTTGACGGCCTCGTCCGGCCGCTCCGCCACCCGCCGGTCGATGAAGGCGAGCGCCTCGTTGTACTTCTCGGCATTGACGTAGGTCGCCATCAGGTAATCTTCGATCTTCGTGTCGTCCGGGTTGTCAGCCAGGAACTTCTCGAAGGCGTCGATCGCCGTACTGGCGTACTCCTGGTTCTTCGGATCGGCGTCGCCCGGACGGTAGAGGGCGAGCGCGGAAAGGCCCACGGAGCGCCAGGCGAAGGTGGCGTCGGGGTCGAGCGCCAGCCCTTTCTTGTAGTAGCCCAGGGCCTTCGAATACTGCTCTTGTTGATAGTAGGAGTTGCCCTTCTTCAACTCCGCCCGGGCCTGGACCTTGCCGCAGCCCGCCATTGGCAAGATCAGAAGGGCCGCCACGGGAAGGATCAAAGTTCTCTGCATAGTCACCTCTCCACCTCTTAGAAGGGGGGAGCTCAAAAAGAGTTCCCGGAAGACTTAGGCCCGATCGAAGGAGGGGTCTCAGAGGGGCGATTCCTGTGAATCCCCCCCTCGGAGGGGCGATTCCTGTGAATCCCCCCCTCGCCGAGGACCAGATGCAACAGTTGTACCGACTTCACCTATTCCTCGGAAAGCGGGCTGACGAGAGCCTTCCGGGAAACTTCAGCGGCACCAGCAGGAACAGAAGGGGCGTTTCTTTCTTTGCCATGAGAGGGCCGGAATCCTAGAGGAAAACGGCGGCGGGCGCCAGATGGGGCGCACGTGGGGGGAAAGTCCGGCGGAAGCGGGGCGGTCCCTCGTTGCGCCCTTCCCCCCGGCCATGTCAGACTCCCGGCCGCGCATTCATGAACCATTGCACGCGGGCCGGCCGGCAGGGCTCCGCGGGGGAGGAAACCTTTGCTCCAGGGCATCTTCCGCACCAAGTCGCTGAACGCGATTCTGGCCTCCACCGAAAACCCGGAAAACCAGTTGCGGCGATCCCTCGGCGCCTTCCAGCTCACCCTGCTGGGCATCGGCGCGATCATCGGCGCCGGCATCTTCTCGACCGTCGGCACCGCCGCGGCGGGGGGCGCCGAGCACGCGGGGGCCGGGCCGGGCATCGTCCTCTCCTTCATCCTCACCGCCATCACCTGCGGCTTCGCGGCCCTCTGCTACGCCGAGTTCGCCTCCATGGTGCCGGTCTCCGGCTCGGCCTACACTTACGCCTACGCCACCCTCGGCGAGCTGATCGGCTGGATCATCGGCTGGGACCTCATCATCGAATACGCGGTCGGCAACGTGGCGGTGGCCATCTCCTGGTCCGGCTACTTCCAGGAGCTGCTCCGCAACGTCGGGATCAGCTTCCCCGACTGGCTCGCCGTCGACTACCGCTCGGCGGCCCAGGCGGCCCAGCAGATCGCCGAGACGCAGGCGAAGGGGGGGAGCGTCGAAGCCCTCGGCGGCGCCATCCTGCAGGCCGCCAACGCGCTCGCCACCGCGCCGCACCTGCTCGGGATCCCGCTGGTCTTCAACCTGCCGGCCTTCCTGATCGTCATGCTGATCACCGTCGTCCTGGTCGTCGGCATCCGCGAGAGCGCCTGGTTCAACTCGGCGATGGTGCTGCTGAAGCTCGCCATCATCGCCTTCTTCATCATCCTCGGGTTCTTCTACGTCAAGACCGAGAACTGGCATCCGTTCACGCCCAACGGCTACCACGGGGTGTTCACGGCCGCCGCCATCATCTTCTTCGCCTACATCGGGTTCGACGCCGTCTCCACGGCCGCGGAGGAGACCAAGAACCCGAAGCGCGACATGCCGATCGCCATCATCTCCAGCCTCGTCGCCTGCACGTTCATCTACATCCTGGTGGCGCTGGTCCTCACCGGCATGCTGCCCTGGAAGCAGCTCGGCACCGCCGAGCCGCTGGCGACCGCCTTCTCGGCGCTGGGGCTGAAGTGGCCGACGATCATCATCTCCCTGGGCGCCGTGTTCGCCACCACCTCGGTGCTGCTGGTCTTCCAGATGGGCCAGCCGCGCATCTTCTTCTCGATGGCGCGCGACGGGCTGCTCCCGCAGTGGGCGGCGAAGGTCCACCCGAAGTACCGGACGCCGTGGGTGACCACCTGGCTCACCGGCATCCTGGTCGCCGTCTTCGCCGGCATCGCCAACATCAACGAGGTCGTGGAGCTGACCAACATCGGAACGCTTTTCGCGTTCGTCCTGGTCTGCGTCGGCATCACCATCCTGCGCTACAAGGACCCGAGCCGGGAGCGCCCGTTCCGGGTGCCTCTGGGCCCCTGGCTGATCCCCATGCTGGGCGCCGGCTTCTGCGTCTTCCTGATGTTCTACCTGCCGCCGACCTCGTGGTGGCGGTTCATCGGCTGGCTGATCCTCGGGATGTCGATCTACTTCTCCTACGGCTACACCCATAGCGTGGTGGGGCGCGAGAGCGGCCGGCCGGCGAAGCCCCCGGGGCAGAACCTGGCCGGCCTCGGCTTCCTCCTCGCCGCCGTGGGCCTGTTCACCATTCCGCACGACGCCGGGCTGCCGACGCTGATCCGTGAGGCGATGTCGGCAGGCGCGGAGGATCACCTGCGCTCGCTGATCGGCCTCACCCTGATCGTCCTCGGCCTGATCGCGGGGACGATCGGCGTCGCCGGAGCGCGGCGGGCGGAGACGCGGTAAGGGAAAAAAGAAAAAGGGACCCAAGGGACGGCAGGGACTTCAGGGACGAAAAGCCCTGCAGTCCCTGGTGTCCCTGCCGTCCCTTAGGTCCCTTTTCCCTTCCACTGCGCCGCGGCGGCGCGGGCCATCACCAGCTTGGAGTTGCTGGCGAAACGCTTCTGCAGCCGGCGGGTGATCGGCAGGCCGAGGCGGGCCAGCGGATGATTCGGCCGTGAGAAGGCGAGGATGTCGTACCAGACCGAGTTGTCCTCGTGGTGCCACTCGACGGTGAAGCGCTCCTCCCCCTGCTCGGCATGGTCGGGGAGCGTGCCGTAGGCGAATCCGAAACGGACGACGGGGCCCTCGTCGTCGATCGTGTAGACGATCCGGCAGGCGTTCAGCGACCAGAACCCGAGATGCCGGACCCGCACCGCGACCGTGATGCCGGGCTCGAGCGGCGCGGTGGAGGGGTGCGCGGAGACCCATCCGAGATCGAACTGCTTCCAGTGGTGGAAAGCCTCCACGGCGCGCGCGAAGGCGGCCCGCCCCTCGCCGAGCTGGATGCGGTTGTGGTCCTGCGTATAGCCGTCGGGTACCGCCCGCCGTGAGGCGCCGGTCTCACGGTACGAGAACGTGCGGCTCCGCTGCGCGGCGAGGAAACGGTCGATCTGGCGGCGATCGGGCTTGGTGAGGAAGAACACGGCGGCGGGCGAGCCTACCACGCGGTCCCGCAGACTAGAATGGCAAGTCATGGCGCGATTCCTCTGGATCTGCCTCGGCGGCGCGGTCGGCACCGGCGCGCGCTACCTGCTCTCGGGCTGGCTGCTGCGCGCGGCCGGGCCCGGCTTCCCGTGGGGAACGCTGGCCGTCAATGTGATCGGGTCCTTCCTGCTCGGGCTGCTGATGCAGATCGCTCTGGCGACCGCCCTCTTCTCGCCGACGCTGCGGCTGGCGCTGACCACCGGCGTGATGGGCGGGTTCACCACCTACTCCACCTTCAACTACGAGACGCTCCAGTACCTCCAGCAGAACGACTGGCTGGCCGCCTTCGCCAACGTGGCGGCCACCCTGCTCGTCTGCCTCGTGGCGGGGGCACTGGGCGTCCTCGGCGGCCGGCTCCTCGCGGGGAGCTGAGGAGACGGGCCATGCGGGTTCTCGACGGCGAGGCGACGTTAGTGCGGGTCTTCATCGGCGAGAGCGACCAGTGGCATCACCGCTCGCTCTCCCTGGCCGTCGTCGAGCGCCTGCGCAAGGAGGGGTACTCGGGGGCCACGGTCCTGCGTGGCGTCGCCGGCTTCGGCGCGCGGAGCGTTCTCCATACCACCCAGATCCTCCGCCTCTCCGAGGACCTGCCGGTGCTGATCGAGATGGTCGAGGCGAACGAGCGCGTGGAGGCGCTCCTCGCTATCCTCGACGAGATGATCCCCGAGGGGCTCGTCACCATGGAGAAGGTGAGGATCGTGAAGTATTCGCCCGGAACCCGCACGCTGGACCCGGCTTGATTCAACGCAGAGTAGAATAGCGGTACGACGAAGCCGGTCGAGCAAGGAGATCCGGATGCGACGCTACGCTGATCTGGTCGAGCGCCTGCGCAAAGCCGTCCTCCATGGACAGGGGGAGACCGATCCCGGTCTGCGCCAGGCGATCGCCGCCCGGTCCGCCGAGCTCGCGGGGCTCCCCGCGGTCCCGCCCGGCGCTCCGGCGGGCACCGAAATCCCCGCCAACCTGCGGGAGTTCGTCGACAAGGCCGCCCTCCACGCTTACCGGATCACCGACGAAGAGGTCGCGGCCCTGCGCCGGGCCGGCTACTCCGAGGACGCGATCTTTGAAACCGCGATCAGCGTCGCGGTCGGCGGCGGCCTCGCCCGGCTGGAGCGCGGGCTCGCCGCTCTCGAAGGAGGCAAGCGATGAGGCTGGAAAGAGTGAAACGAGGGCAGGGGATCAAGCGCCTGCTGCTGCCGGTGATGAGCTGGAAGATCGGCTCCCGCGTGCCGGACATCGTGCGCACCCTGATCTACCGTCCGAAGATCTTCGGCAAGGGGTTCAACAACTGGATCCAGGCCGTGATGCGCGGTCCATCGGGGTGGAGCGTCTGGGAGCGGGAGCTCTTCGCCTCCTTCACCTCCCGGTGCAACGCCTGCGTCTTCTGACAGGACCAGCACGGCGCGGTCGCGTCGATGGCCCATGGTGACGATTCGGTGGTGCGGGCGGTGCTCGCCGATTACCGCACGGCCCCGATCCCCGAGAAGCTCCGGGCGATGCTCGGCTTCCTGGAGAAGCTGACCCTGAACCCCGCCGGGATCGGTCCGGACGACGTGGCGCCGCTGCGCGCCGCCGGCCTCACCGACGAGAAGATCGAGGACGCCATCCACGTCTGCGCCCTCTTCAACGTGATCAACCGGGTCGCGGACTCCCTCGGCTTCGACGAGGCCGACGTCAAGGGGTACCAGACCGGAGCGCGGATGCTCCTCAACAGAGGCTACCAGTAGGGGAACGCCCGGGCTCGACCCGGCGGCAGTCTTGTTACAGTTGTTTCTTATTGTCTAGCAATCCGGAGCGCGGACACCCCTTCCTTTAGAAAGACGTAAATCCCCATCCAGGGGAGGAGCCGCCTGTCAGGAGGAAACATGAGCCGTCTGCGCTCCCATCTGAACCCGAGAATCGTCCTGGCCCTCTTCGTGGTCGTCCTGGGCGTTTCTCTGATCTCCCTGGCCTCGTCGATCACCCCGGCTTCCACGCAGCGCACCGAGATCGGCACCGACGCGCAGCAGACGTCGGTGCGGACCAGCCGCGAGGTCACGACGCTGCCGCTGCGCTCGAGCTGCACCGTGATCCCTGAGAAGGAGCTGTTCATCACCGACGTCTCGGTGGTGGACGACTGCCTGCGGACGACCTGGGGCCCCTGCATCTCGCCCGGGCTCCCGCCTCCTCCCGCCACCCAGGGCGCCTGGACGTTCGGCACCCGGATGGCCTCGCTCGCCGGCACGACCAACGCGGGCACGCTGTCGGTCTTCACCATCAACTGGCTCAACCAATGGCTGGTCAACCAGACCATCAACGGCGATCCGGTGCCGGCGCGCCCCAACGCGCAGTCGATCATCGATCAGTGGCGGGCCGCGAGCGGCGGCTCCAAGATCCTCGACATGACCAAGGCGCCGTTCCGGCTGCTGGCGATCGTCGCCCGGCTCGACCTGCGGGAGAACGTGGGCTACTCGGGCGGCTCCTCGGCCGGCGAGGGGCGCTTCATTTACAATCTGATCACCCCCGACGGCAACCCCACCCAGTTCCTGGTGATCTTCGAGTACGGGCTCGACGCCGCCGACTGCGCCACCGTCCTCAAGTGGGCGAACACTTGGCACGGGCTGGGCGGCCACCCCTTCGGGCCGGATTACAACGCGGCTCTCCAGTCGGTCACCGACCTCTTCGCCAACATCGGCTCTTCGCCGGGGAAGCCGAACGGTAGCGCCATCAACCAGGTGCGCACCAACGAGATCGAGCTCGCCAACCCCTGGGAGCTGCGCGAGTTCAAGCTGGTCCCCGCCTCCACGGCCCCGGCGCCGCTCGTCGAGGTGACGGTGGCGCAGACGCCGGCCAGCATCCCGGTCCACAACCTTCAGAACACGGCCGCGATCTCGACCTTCATCAACTCCAACACGGCGGCCATCCTGGCCAACAACTACGTCGTGCCGCTGATCTGGAGCGGCGCCCCGTTCCGGGCGGGCGCCTCGCCGAATCTGCTCAACCTGGGCTGGGACGGTCCGGCGCCGCCGGTCTGCGGCTCGATCACCGACCCGAACGCGCGCGCCATCTTCTCGGTCAACACCTGCAACGGCTGTCACGGCACGTCGGAGACCGGGGTGCGCTTCAAACAGGTCGAGCCGCGCGCCGCGAATACCCCGTCGATGCTGTCGGGCTTCCTGACCGGCACCTCGCGGACCGACATCTGCGGGATCACCCACAACTTCAACGACATCGACCGCCGCCGCGTCGACCTCTGCCAGCTCCTCGACAAGACCTGCACGCAGATCGACGCCGAACCGGTGGTCTCCTTCGTTCACTGAAGCTGAGGGTCTTCTTCAATAGCTCCCTTGGGCGGCCCTTCCGGCGGGCCGCCTTTTTTATCCAGGGAATAGCATTGATCCGGGAATCGCGGTATACCTCTCCCTGTTGAACGGAAATGTCATGAAGCTTCGGTCCATCGCCCTGCTGCTCCTCCTCGCCCTCGGCCTTCGCCTGGGCGTGGGGCCGCATCCGTGCCACGCGATGAAGGCGATGAAGGCCGCGGAGCAGCCGGCCTCCTGCCACGGCGGGCAGCACGCGCCCAAGGCCCCCGCGCCAGGGGAGGACGACTGCTGCAAGGGGGGGCACGCCCTGTGCGAGAAGGGGTGCCAGACGGCCGCCGTGCTCCAGGTGGATCTCCCCGCGCCGGCCGTCCTGGCCTTCCAGGAGCAGAGCTTCTCGCCGGTGGACCGCTCTCTGCCCCTGTTCGTCCTCTCGATCGATCACGTCCCGTTGGCCTGAATCCTCAACGTCGCCGCTCTGTAGCCGCCCCGGGTTTGTCATCCCGGGACAACGACGGACGTCCCATCCGGGACTTCAGGGGATTCTTGCCATGAAACGAAAGACGTTGATTTTTCTGGGCGCCCTCGCGCTCGTTCTCCGGACCGCCATGCCCGCGTCGGCCCAGCAGCAGGAAGGCCACGAGGGCCACGAAGGTCATGACATGCAGGGCATGGAAGGCATGGACATGAAGGGGATGGACCACAGCATGCACGCCATGCGCGGAATGCTCGGCTCCTACAGCATGTCGCGCGAGGCCTCGGGCACGGCCTGGCAGCCGGAATCCACTCCGCACATGGGAGTGCATACGACGTGGAACGGCTGGGAGCTGATGACCCACGGCTTCGCTAACCTCGTCTACGACCGCCAGCGCGGTCCCCGGGGGGACTCGAAGACCTTCAGCGAGAACATGCTGATGGGGATGGCGTCCCGCGATCTCGGCCCCGGCCGCCTGGGCCTGCGCGCCATGCTCTCGGCCGAGCCGTGGACCATCGGCAGGGAGGGCTATCCGCTGCTCCTGCAGACCGGCGAGACCGCCGACGGCGTCACGCCGCTGGTCGACCGCCAGCACCCGCACGACCTACCGATGGAGCTCGCCGCCACCTACAGCGTGCCGGTGGGAGCAAAGGATTCGGTCTTCGTCTACGCGGGGCTGCCGGGCGAGCCGGCGCTGGGCCCGGCCACCTTCATGCACCGCTTCTCGGGGATGGACAACCCCGAGGCGCCGCTCGGCCACCACTGGCTCGACTCGACCCACGTCACCTTCGGCGTCGCCACCCTCGGCTGGATTCACGACAACGTCAAGCTGGAGGGCTCGGTCTTCACCGGCCGTGAGCCGGACGAGAAGCGCACCAACATCGAGAGCCCGAAGATGGACTCCTGGTCCCTGCGGGCCTCCTGGCAGCCGACGCCCGACTGGTCGCTTCAGGTGAGCCGCGGCCATCTCAACAGCCCCGAGCAACTGGAGCCGGAGATCGACGCCGACCGCACCACGGCCTCCGCGATGTACAACCGGCCGCTCCCCACCGGCAACTGGCAGACCACCTTCGCCTGGGGCCGCAACGACCGCAGCTCCGGCACGGTCACCGACTCCTTCCTCCTCGAATCCACCGCGACGTTCGATCGCCACACTCTCTTCGGGCGGGCGGAGCGGCAGGAGAACGACGAGCTCTTCGGCCACGGCGGGGAAGAGGAAGCCGGGTCCGGCGATCCGCACGCCGGTCAGATCTTCGAGGTGGGCAAGGTCTCGCTCGGCTACATCTACGACTTCCTGCATCGCGGCAACTGGCGGACGGGGGTAGGGCTGCTGGGCAGCGTCGCGTTCGTGCCGGAGGACCTGAAGCACGAGTACGGCGACAATCCCGTTTCCGGGATGGCCTTTCTGCGCGTGCGGATGTAGGAAGACCGGGAACCAGGGGCTGGCCGGCGCCCGCCAGCCCCGTTGACCTGATTCCACAAGGCGGCGTAGGCTTCCTTTCTCAGGTTTGAAGCAGGAAGGAAGTACTCATGTCGAGATTTCCAACTTTTTGTCGTGCTGTGGCCGGGGTCGTTCTCCTGGCGGCCCTCGCCGGTTGCAAGGACTCGCCGACCGATATTCACAGCAATTCTCCTTCCCTCCGTGCCACCTGCGTACCGGAGGGGCCACGGGTCGCCTGCACCGCCACGTTCTTCTCCGATCCCACCGGGCTCCGCGACGTCACGTCGCAGGCCATATGGGTGGTCTCCGACCCCGCCCTGGGCAGCTTCACTTCCGGAATCTTCACTCCGCGGCAACGGGGGGAAGTCGTGCTCTCGGTCCGCTATCAGGGATTCGTGGACCGTCTGGAATCACGGTTCCTCGTGGACCCCGCGCAGCCGGCGCGACGCATCTACTTTCTCTCCGGCATCGTCAAGGATGAGTCCAGCGGCGCGGTGCTCGCGGGCGTGACGGTCGAGATCCTCGACGGGTACGCCCGCGGCTCCAGGAGCGTTTCTAACGAGTTCGGCCATTACCAGATCAATGGAATCCTGACGGAAGAGCCCTTCCAGGTGAGGGCATCGCTACCCGGCTACGCGCCCTCGACCGTTTCCTATCGGGTCGACCCGCCGATCGGTCCGGCCGGGGGGAACTCGCCGTTCCTGGATTTCAGCCTGCGGAAGCAAGGGCCCTGACGCGCGGCCGTGGCTGAGCCGTCCTGAAAAGACGCGGTTCGTCTACTGCTACGATAATCATCATGAACCTGGGCCGAATGGAACGCGAAATCCCGCTTCGAATCACCCTCGTCCACCCGCCACGCGACGTGGTGTTCTGCCTGCAGCGTGGGAAGGCGGAGATCGTCTCTCCGGTCCGCGCCACGGGCGACGATCTCTCGTTCGATCTCACCGTCCGTGTCCGCGATGGCCGGCCGGATGGTCTGCCGAACTTCCTTGGTCCCTTCACTCAGGGTCCCCCAACCGGGCGGTTCGTTTATGTCAATTCGGGAACCTCCGCCGGGCAGGCGGGCTCCCGCTGGACGCGGCGGGCTAAAATCCAACTGTCCGGCATCTCCTGGGCACTGATCGAGGAAGTGACGGCGGCTCCGGACGCGTTGCTGGAGGCGCGCATCGCGGGTGCCTCCGGGGACGGCGGTCCGGCGTGCGCGACGGTTCCTTTGCTCGAGGGCGGATGGCATCTCGCGAAAGCGCGCATCGACAAGGCCACTCGTCCGAGCGATCCGAAGCTCCAGGAGATCATCCGCGGGTTGCGCGAGCTGATCCAGAACGTGGTCCCGGAGGTCACGGAAACCGTGAATCCGTGGGGCATTCCGATCTTCGAGCTCAACGGTCCGATGTGCTACTTCATGGTCGCCACGAAACACATCACGTTTGGTTTTCCACGCGGGACCTCGCTGACCGATTCTCAAGGGTTGCTCGAGGGAACGGGCAAGAACATGCGCCACGTGAAATTGCGCGAGGTGGAGGATCTCCGGCGGGAAGGTCTGCGCGAGCTCGTGGCGGACGCGGCGCGCCTCAATCGCGAGAGCCCCGCGCCTTCAATGGGCCGCGGCAGGGCGCGATGAAAGTCGTGATACCAGGGGGCTCGGGGCAGGTGGGGACGATCCTCGCTCGCTCTCTGCACGCGGAAGGCCACGACGTGGTGATCCTCAGCCGCTCCAAGGGTACCGCGCCCTGGCGGTTCGTGGATTGGGACGCAAAGACCCTCGGTGGCTGGGCGCGCGAGATTGACGGCGCCGACGTGGTGATCAATCTCGCCGGCCGCAGCGTCAACTGCCGTTACAACGCGGAGAACCGGCGCGAGATCTTGGAGTCGCGAGTCAACTCCACGCGCGCGGTCGGCGAGGCCGTGGCCGCCGCGGCGCGCCCGCCGCGGGTCTGGCTGCAGGCGAGCACGGCCACGATCTATGCCCATCGCTATGACGCGGCGAACGACGAGGCGACCGGAATCATCGGCGGAGCGGAACCGGACGTTCCGGAAACGTGGCGGTTCAGCATCGACGTCGCAACCTCCTGGGAGCGCGCTCTCGACGAGGCTCCGGCTCCGCATACGCGAAAAGTGAAGCTGCGCGCCGCAGTGATCATGAGCCCGGACCGGGGAGGCATTTTCGACACTCTGTTGGGGCTGGTGCGCCGCGGCCTGGGAGGCACCTCGGGAGACGGCCGGCAGTACGTCTCGTGGGTCCATCATGAGGACTTCGCGCGGGCGGTCCGCTGGCTGATCGGTCACGATTCCATCGCGGGGCCGGTGAACATCGCCGCGCCCAATCCATTGCCCAACAAGGATTTCATGCGGGCGCTTCGCAAGGCGTGGGGTACTCCCGTCGGTCTCCCGGCGGCGAAGTGGATGCTCGAGATCGGCGCGCTGGCCATGCGGACGGAAACCGAGCTGGTCCTGAAGAGCCGCCGGGTGATCCCGGGCCGGCTGCTGCAGGAAGGTTTTTCGTTCAAGTTCCCCGACTGGCCGGAGGCTGCCCGCGATCTGTGCGCCGCATGGAAACAAGAGTGGAAAAAAGAAGGGCCGCCTCGCGGCGGCCTTTGATCCAACGGGAGACTCGCGGGCCTAGAAGTTGTAGACCGTGAAGATGCCGATCTCGTTGTACTTGCCCTTGGAATTCGCGTTGGTCGAGCCGATGGTGCCGTTGCCGGTGCCCTGCGTGCCTCCCTCGACCTCGGCGAACTTATAGACCAGCGAGGCGGAGAAAGCCTTGTTGAGCGTCCACTGGAGCCCCGCGTTGTAGTAGGTGAAGTCGAGGTTCGGCTTGAGATCCTTGCTGGGGCTGGCGTTGTCGTAGCGGGCGAAGACCGCCCACTTCGGGTTGACGTTGACCTGCCCCCAGACGGAAAAGCCGTCCGACTTGTCGGTGGTGGCGGAGGTGACGGTGTTCCAGTTCTTGGCCTGGAAATACTCGCCGCCGACCCGGAAGAAGTCGGTGTTGTAGGCGATCAAGGCGTCCTGACGGGTAGCGGTGTGCCTGGCCGGAGCGGCGTCGGTCTCCAGGCCGCGCTTGCCGCTGTAGCCGCCGACGGCGAGGTTCAGGCCCTTGACCGGGGTGAAGGAGACCCGGCCTTCGAAATCGACCGACTTGCTGCGGGTCGGGTTGCTAAAGCCGCGGCCGTTCTCGGCGGAGATCTGGTACCCCCACAGGGGGCTCGAGCCGGTGATGTGGAAGCCCCAGTCGGCCGAGGCGCCGAAGCTCAGATGGTCGGTGATCGTCTGCTCGATATAGCGCAGGCCGTAGAGACCCTCGACGTAGGGGATCCAGGGAGTGTCGGCGGAGCCAAGGCGGAAGGTGGCCAGCGGGGTGATCTGCGCCTGCACGTAGGCCTTCTTCACGAAGACGTCGTAGCGCCGGGCGCCCTGGTCGCCGATGTCGGACTGGAAGACGGCCGAGAAGCGGCTGTCGAACTCATGAGTGAAGGTGAAGTAGGTGCGCTTCACGTCGACGCCCACGCCGCTGTCGGCGCTCTTGATGCCGGTGGCCTCATCCTTGTTGCTTTTCGTGCTGGCGTCCGCGTAGACGCGGATGCCGAACTTGTTGGACGGGTATTTGGAGGCGGCGGCCGGCTTTGGCGTCGGGCGGTCGTAGGCCGGCAGGTTGTGCTTGAAGAGATAGAGGTCGAGCGCCGTCTCGTTCTCGGCCACGATCGTCTCACCGTTGGGGCCGCGGCCGACCAGGGTGATGGCGATTCCCATGTCGTTGGTCTGCTGCCAGGACTGGTACTTCTCCGGGGTGTTGAAGACGTAGACGCGTTCGTCCTTCTCGATCTCCTGATAATACAAGCCCGTCACTTGGGCGCGGGTGACGGCGGCCGTCGACAGCGCCAGGGCGAGCGCCAGGAGGCCTGCCTTGAATAAAGCTTTTCTGTGCATCCTGCTCTCCTTTGGATTCGATCAATGAAGGGAGGATAGAAACCTCTCCAAGCGACGCTGCGACGTCCCGGTGACAGGCCTGCGACAGGGATTTCTGTCACGCCGCTGTCACAGCGCGGTTGGTTGGCTGCCAAACCCTTCTGCGAAAGTCTTGCTGCCGGCCGGGAAACCGGTCCACTCATGACCCATAAGGAGAGATCGAATGAAGCGTAATCTCATGGCAGCTCCGCTCGCACTGGCCGTGACCCTTTGCGGGAGCGCCGTTCTGTCCGCGCAGGCGACGAAGGTGGACGCCGGGATTCCCGGCTACAGCAAGACCAGCGGCGTCTCCGGCAACCTCACGTCGGTCGGTTCAGACACCCTGAACAACCTGATGACGCTGTGGGCCGAGGGTTACAAGCGGGAGTATCCGAACATCCGCATCCAGATCGAAGGCAAGGGCTCCTCGACGGCGCCGCCGTCGCTGATCCAGGGCACCTCGCAGCTCGGTCCGATGAGCCGCACGATGAAGGCGGAGGAGATCGACGCGTTCGAGAAGAAGTACGGCTACAAGCCGACAGCGTTCCGGGTGGCGGTGGACGGCATCGGAATTTTCGTCAACAAGGACAACCCAGTCAAATGTCTGACCCTGCAGCAGATCGACGGCATCTTTTCCAAGGGTCACGCCTGCGGCGGCAAGTCGATCAATGCCTGGGGCGCGGCCGGCGTCGCCGACGGCGGCTGGGGCAATCAGCCGATCAGTCTCTACGGCCGTAACTCGGCCTCCGGTACCTATGGCTACTTCAAGGAGCACGCGCTCTGCAAGGGCGATTATCGCGACACCGTCAAGGAGCAGCCGGGCTCGGCATCGGTGGTCCAGGGCGTGACCGAGGACAAGTTCGCCATCGGCTACAGCGGCATCGGCTACAAGACCTCCGGCGTGCGCACCGTCCCGGTCGCGACCCAGGGGGGCCAGTGCATCGACGACAGCCCGGAAAACGTGATCTCGGGCAAGTACCCGCTGTCGCGCTTCCTCTACGTCTACGTCAACAAGGCGCCCAACAAGCCGCTCGATCCGCTGGTCCGCGAGTATCTGAAGTATGTGCTGTCGCAGCAGGGGCAGACGACTGTGGTCAAGGACGGCTTCATTCCGCTGCCGGGCAAGATCGTCAATGAGGAACTGGCGAAGCTCCGGTGAGAGCCGTAACCTCACGCAAGCGTCTGATGGCCGATCATGCTGCCCGCTGGGTCGTCTCAGCGGGCGGTATCGGCGTCATCGCGAGCATCCTGGGCATTCTGATTTTCATCCTGGCCGAGGTGGCGCCGCTCTTGTTCTCGGCCCGGGTCGAGGCGGGGCGGAAGGTGGCCGTCCCCGGCGTTGGCAAGATCGAAGCCGTGCTCTCGGACGACTACCGCAGCCACGTGGCCACGCTCGATGAGCGTGGCGTGGTGCGGGTGGTTCGGATGCAGGACGGCAAGGTTGTCTATACCTCGGAGGCCATGGCCCCCGCTCTGCTCGCTGCCACCGTGCCGCCACAGACGCACGCTTTTGCCGCCTCGACGTCCGACGGCCGGGTGCTGCTGAAGAGCATGGGTTTCGGGATCTCTTTCAATGGCCAGGACCGGGTGGTGACGCCGGATGAGACGCCGCCCGTCTTCCTCGATCTCGATCCGCAAAAGCGTCCGCTCGGCGCCTTCGCCGCGCAGCTCGACGCGGACGGCAACGCCCTGGCCGCGGCGGCGCTGGCGGATGGACGGCTGGCGGTGGCGCGCCGTAGCATCGAGAAGAACGAGATTACGGATAAGGTCACCGAGGCGCTCGGCCGCGCCGAGCTGGACGCGCCGGGACGGATCACCGCCCTGGTGATCGATCCCGCGCAGAAGAACCTCTACGCCGGCACGGCTGGGGGCGACCTGCTCTGGTGGACCCTCCAGGACGGCCAGCCGGGCGATCTGCACTCGGCCAACGCGGGCGCGCCGATCACCGCCTTGAACCTCCTGCTCGGCGGCCGCTCGCTGGCCGTGGGGCAGGAGAACGGCGCGCTCTCCGTCTGGTTCCCGGTGAACGAGACCGGCGACACCGTGCGGCTGGCGCGCACGCACGAGTTTCCGCGCCACCCGGGAGCGATCCGCCGGATCGCCCCCTCGCAGCGCGATCGCAGCTTCCTCGCCGCGAGCGCGGGGAAGCTCGGCCTCTACTTCTCGACCGCCGACCGCACCCTGTGGACCGGCGCCGCGCCGGTGCGCGACGTCGCGGCCCTCTTCTACACTCCGAAGGCGGACGGCGCCTACGCCGCCAGTGGCGGGGAGGTGGCGGAGATCGACATTCACAACCCGCATCCGGAAATCACCGCGCGGTCGCTGTTCGGAAAGATCTGGTACGAAGGCTATGCCCGGCCCGCCTGGGTCTGGCAGTCGAGCGGCGGATCGGACGACTTCGAGCCCAAGCTGTCGCTCACGCCGCTGCTGGTGGGCACGCTCAAGGGGACGTTCTACTCGCTGCTGCTGGCGATCCCGCTCGGCGTCTTCGGCGCCATGTACATCTCGCAGTTCATGCACCCGGCGTACAAGCGGTACGTCAAGCCGATGGTCGAGATCATGGCCTCGCTGCCCAGCGTGGTGCTCGGCTTCCTCGCCGGCCTCTGGCTGGCGCCGCGGATCGAGCGGGTGGTGCCGGCCCTGGTGCTGATGGCGATCGGCCTGCCGCTCTGCATCCTGCTCGCGGGGTTCCTCTGGAGCCGCCTGCCGCGCGGGTTCCGCGGCCGTTTCCCGGCCGGCACCGAGGCGCTGCTCTTCGTCTTCGTGCTGGCCGCCGGCGCCGCCCTCTGCCTCCGCCTGTCGGCGGGCTTCGAGCGCTTCGCCTTCGCCGGCGACTTCAAGACCTGGCTGTTCCAGGTCACGGGGCTCGGCTTCGATCAGCGCAACGCCGTGGTGGTGGGGCTGGCGATGGGGTTCGCGGTGATCCCTATCATCTTCTCGATCGCCGAGGACGCCTTCTCGAACGTGCCGCCGAACCTGGTGGCCGGCTCGCTCGCCCTCGGCGCCGACCGCTGGCAGACGGTGACCCGCGTGGTGCTCCCCTCAGCGTCGCCGGGCATCTTCTCAGGCGTCATGATCGGCTTCGGCCGCGCGGTGGGCGAGACGATGATCGTGCTGATGGCCACCGGTAACACACCGATCATGGACTGGAATCCGTTCAACGGCTTTCGCACGTTGTCGGCGAACATCGCGGTGGAGATTCCCGAGGCCCCGCACGGCGGCACTCTTTACCGCATCCTTTTCCTGGCCGGCCTGCTGCTGTTCGTCATGACGTTCCTCGTCAACACCGTGGCGGAGATCGTGCGGCAGCGGCTGCGCGAGAGGTATACCCAGCTTTGATCAAAGTGATCGATCGAAGGGTGCGGCGAAAAACCCGCGCCACCCCCATGACGTTCTTCGCCGACTACCGCCGGCGCTCCGGCGCCGTCGGACAGGCGCTGACCTGGCTCTGTGGCGGCGCCCTCGCGCTCAACCTCCTGCTGGTGATCCTCATCATGGGGCTGCTCGCCTACAACGGCCTCAGCTACTTCTGGCAGAAGGATCTGATGGAGCTCACGCTGAAGGGCGGCCGCAAGATCCTCGGCGAGCTCTGGAGCGAGGAGAAATCGGCCGCCGAGACCGGCACGCGGGCGGCCGCCGCCATCGATCGCATCCGCTTGAAGACCGGCAACCGCGACGTCTCGGGCCTTGACTTCGTCTGGATCGACGCCAAGGACATCGCCCGCCGGAGCCGTCCCGCCGACGTGGTGATGCTCGAGCGGCTCGAATGGGGGAACTTCTACGGCACCATGGCCGAGCTGCGGCAGGGCGGGCAGGTGCTGGCCGCCGGCCCCGAGGCGGTCTGGAAGGCGTTCGGGCCGCTGCACGAGCGCAAGCTCCATGATCTCCACAAGATCGGGAAGCTGGAGAAGGGGGAGATCGGCGACGTCAATTACACGATCGAGCGCCTGCGCCTCGACGAGAAGAAGCTCGACATCGAAAAGATTTCTGAAGCCGAGCGCGCCCGCCGCAAGGCGGCGCTCGAGCGAGAGGTCGCCGTGGCGCAAGCGCGCTACGACCAGCTCGCCGCCCGCCTCTCCCAGATGCGCGACCGCTACCAGGCCGAGACGCTGGTGATGAAGACCATCGACGGCGAGACCAAGGAGATGCCCGTCGGCACAGTGGTGCGGGCGATCCGGCCGAACGAGATGGGGAGCCTGTCGAAGCTGCGGCTCTACGGCGAGCGGGGCGTCGAGTTCGTCGCCGGCGATCCGCGCGAGTCGAACACCGAGGGGGGGATCTTCCCGGCCATCTTCGGCACCGTGCTGATGGTCTTCCTGATGTCCTTCGCGGTGGCTCCGATGGGCGTGCTCGCCGCGCTCTACCTGCGCGAGTACGCCAGGCAAGGGCCGCTGGTACGGATGGTGCGGATCGCGGTCAACAACCTGGCGGGCGTGCCGTCGATCGTCTTCGGCATGTTCGGCCTCGCCTTCTTCGTCTACCTGGTCGGCGGCACCATCGATCGCGTTTTCTTCCCCGAGTCGCTGCCGGCGCCGACCTTCGGCACCGGCGGCATCCTCTGGGCGGCGCTGACGCTGGCGCTGCTCACCGTCCCGGTCGTCATCGTGGCGGCGGAGGAGGGGCTGGCGGCGGTGCCGCGAATCGTGCGCGAGGGGTCGCTCGCCCTCGGCGCCACCAAATTCGAGACCATCCGGCGGGTGGTCCTCCCGGCCGCGGCGCCGGGCATCCTCACCGGCATGATCCTCGCCATGGCGCGCGCCGCCGGCGAGGTGGCGCCGCTGATGATCGTCGGCATGGTGAAGCTCGCGCCCACCCTGCCGCTCGACGGCCGGCCGCCGTTCCTGCACCTGGAACGGAAATTCATGCACCTCGGCTTTCACATCTTCGACGTCGGCTTCCAGAGCCCCAACGTGGAAGCCACCACGCCGCTGGTCTTCGCCACCGCCCTGCTGCTGATCCTGGTGGTGACGTTGATGAACCTGGTGGCGATCATGCTGCGCAACCACCTGCGCCGCAAGTACGCCGGGAGCGCTGTCTGATGACCGAAATTCTTGCCAAGCCGGCGCCGCCCCAGGCGAAGCCCGACCGCGATCCGGCGCTCGAGCCGCGGATCGACAACCCGATCCTGCGCATCGAGGACCTCTCGCTCTGGTACGGCGAGAAGAAGGCGCTCAACGAGATCTCGATGAAGATCCCGGACAAGCAGATCACCGCCTTCATCGGCCCCTCGGGGTGTGGCAAGTCGACGCTGCTGCGCTGCATCAACCGGCTGAACGATCTGGTCGACAACGTGAGGATTGAAGGCGACATCCGTTTCGAGGACGGCAGCATCTACGACCCGCGGATCGACATCAACGCGCTGCGCAAGCGGATTGGGATGGTGTTCCAGAAGTCGAACCCGTTCCCGAAGTCGATCTACGAGAACGTCGCCTACGGCTGCCGCATCCAGGGGATCAACAAGAAGCGGGACCTCGACGAGATCGTCGAGCGCAGCCTGCGCGGCGCGGCGCTCTGGGACGAGGTCAAGGACCGGCTCGATGAGAGCGCGCTGGGGATGTCGGGAGGCCAGCAGCAGCGCCTCTGCATCGCGCGGGCGATCGCCGTCGAGCCCGAGGTGATCCTGCTCGACGAGCCCTGCTCGGCCCTCGACCCCATCGCCACCGCCCGCATCGAGGAGCTGATGCAGGATCTGAAGAGCCAGTACACGCAGGTGATCGTCACCCACAACATGCAGCAGGCCTCGCGGGTGTCGGACTACACGGCCTTCCTCTACCTGGGCGAGCTGATCGAGTACGGGCCGACGAAGAAGATCTTCATGAACCCGATGAAGAAGCAGACCGAGGATTACATTACTGGGCGGTTCGGGTAAGCGGCTCCGCCATCCGTCTGAGCCCCGCAGGGGCGGCATGAATTAGCCCGGTGGCGTGAGCCCCGGGATCCACAGCCGGCGATGGTTGAAGAAGCCCCACAGGGCGGCAGGTCAATCGCCACGCCGGTTCCTGCCGCCCCTGCGGGGCTCAGAGATGGGTTATTCACCGATTCCCATTCGACGCTGCAACGCCTCCCGCACCGCTTGAAAATTATCGTCGAGGTGAGCCTCGAGCCTGCGCGGCATGAGAACGTCCTGAACGAAGACGAGGATGCCGTCCACGTGATGGGCGAACTCCCGGACCAGGCGAATCTCCTCCCAAGATTCACGGCTGGGGCTGAGGTCCGGGTCGCGGATCAGCGCCTCCAGGCTCTTGGCTTCGGCAGCCCAATGCTTCAGGTAGGACGCCCTCTCCCGGAAGTTCCCGATCCTCACCTCCGGCAGCACGATCGGAACAACGTGCTCGACGAATCGGTCGCCATCGCCCTGGTGCTTCTGCCAGAGCTTGTAGATCTCGTACATGCAGTAGGGGGAGCGCAGGTATTTGTCGCTGATCACGGCCACGACGAGATCGGCGTGGGTGAGACGGTCGATGAAGACCGAGATCCGCTCACCGGGCCGGATCTGGTCGCGGTCTCGAATCGTTTCGAAGCCGTCCCCGTTGAGAGCCAATTGGAGGCCCTCCACAGCTTCCGTGCGGATCTTTCCCTCGGGCGTGTCATCCCCCCAGGCATAGGAAATGAAGACTTCTGGCAGCTTCTTGCCCGGCATGTCCGCTACAGGAGTGATGTCGATTGCTGAGGCCTCTCCGGTAGCGCGGGCCCCATCGGGATCGTACTCCCGGCCCTCGAAGAAAGCGGTGAAGGCGGCGGAGGAGACCGGATTACCTTGAGCGTCGAGCGCGCGTCCATCAAATCCCTGATCGAGCGCGCTCCGGGCTACAGTAATGCCATCGAGAGTCAAGAATTCTTCGGGTTTCTCACCGATCCGCTGCTGGAAGATCGCCTTACGAATCTCGCGCAAGAGACCCAGGGGTTCACGGCCTTGAGCTTTCATCTCCAGCGCTCCGGCGCCCGGGCCGTCGTCCGTGCTGGTATCCACAAACTGGAGCAGGAGTTGGGTGTCCCGGGGGCCGTCTTTGAACCAGAAGCCATACTTCCAGTACTCGGCAACATCCCCGGCCTGCCGGCCGATTCTGCTCATCAGGCCCCGGATGACAGCCTGATGGAAAAACTGGTACTCCAACCGCAGCGTAGGTGTGTCAGGCGTTTCCTTCCAGGCATAAAGCCGGCCTGCGATGGCCTCGAACCTCGGCAGCAGGTCTGGAGCGACATAGCGAGTCTCTCCCTGATCGGTCTTGCCGCAGGGGAAACATACGCCGCAGCTTTCCATCAGGCCGAGGAAAAGACTTTGCTCCTCCAGTGAGTGCGTTTGCCAAGCCAGCAGTGCAAGGTCTTCGCGCGTAAAGCGGCCCGAGTCTCTCAGCCAGGGTGCTGTCCGGCCGCGGTGAAAGACGGTATAGACGGCGTCGAGCGCCCAGTTCTGGTCGAGGACGATGCGACTTGCGAAGAGGTCCGGCCGGTAGAACACCACGCCGGTGTGGTGGAAGTAGTCGAGGGCATGCTCCCAGGAGAGGATGCCTCCAGCTTCGTCGCAGAGCGATCGAAATTCTTCGAGGTTGAGAGTCCTATGCTGCCGCTCCTCAGGCGCGCTTTCTTGGTCCTCGCTTCGCCAGTCATAGAGCCGGCGGCGTACCTCGGCGCGTCCTTTGCCAATCTCCAGCGCACCGTTCCGTTCGAGCAGGTAGCGCATGGCGTCGCGGAGTTGCCCTTCGAGGGTTTCTCGCCCCAGATCTTCCTTAGCGCTGTAGGAACAGCCTCTGAAAAATCTGAAACCTTCCGGCCTTGGTGGAGGGTCGCGTTGATCCGCGAAGCGGTCGCACTGGCTCTGTACGACGATCACCGGACTATCCGCGCCGGCGAGAGTCCGCACGTAGTCGAGCCAGTAGGCGAGCGGCTGGTTGCGTAGCGTGATGCCGTTTTCGGAGAATTCGTTCCGGTTTTCGAGATCCGGAGTCCAGAGGATCAAGAAGACGGCGCGGCTGCGTAGAAAGAGCGCATGGGTGCCGTGGTAGATGTCCTGTCCACCGAAGTCCCACCAGTTGACCTGGAAGACCTGTTCCTGACCTCCGGTTTGGATTCGCAGCTCTTTCCGCCAGATCTGGACACCATGGGTGGATTCGACGGAATCGTCGAAGGGCTGATCCCGGAAGCGCCGGCAGAGTTGAGTTTTCCCGGCGCGGCCGTTGCCGAGGAGGATCACCTTCACTTCGTTCTCGGCCTCGGCCCCAAGGTCCAACTCGGAAAGATAGGTACGCAGCCGTGGGAGGCAGTTGTCGTCGAGACGATGAGAGAGCACCTCCTGCGGAACGCCGACGGCTTCGTCGGCCTTTAAATCACTCAGGCAAGGATGGTTCGCGAAGAGTTGAAGGAGCATGGTCGGTACTGCGGGCCGGCAGCCGTAGAGGTTAAGCGTCCGAAGCTCTTGGAGTCCTCCCAGTGGCGAGAGGTCGGCCACGCTTGTGCAAAAGTCAAGATCGAGGCTCCGAAGGCATTGGAGCTCAGCCAGTGGTGTCAGGTCAATTACGCCTGTGCTCCACAGGCGTAGGCTCTGAAGCCTTTGGAGCCCAGCCAGGGGTGAGAGGTCAGCCGCCCCTGGGCAGGAGTGGAAGTCGAGGCTCTGAAGTCCTTGGAGCCCGGCCAGGGGTGTGAGGTCGGCCACGCCCGTGCCTGAGAGGTTGAGGATCTGAAGCGCTTGGAGTCCGGCCAAGGGTGCGAGGTCGGCCACGCCCGTGCAATCTCTGAGGTCGAGTCTCTGAAGCGCTTGGAGTTTCGCCAGGGGTGCGAGGTCGGCCACGCCCGTGCGTGAGAGGTTGAAGGTCTGAAGCGCTTGGAGTCCGGCTAAGGGTGCGAGGTCGGCCACGCCCGTGCAGTAGCTGAGGTAGAGGCTCTGAAGCGCTTGGAGTTTCGCCAGGGGTGCGAGGTCCGCCACGCCCGTGCAGTAGCTGAGGTCGAGGCTCTGAAGTGCTTGGAGTTTCGCCAGGAGTGCGAGGTCGGCCACGCCCGTGCGTGAGAGGTTGAGGGTCTGAAGCGCTTGGAGGCCGGCTAAGGGTGTGAGGTTGGCCACGCCCGTGCAATCTCTGAGGTCGAGTCTCTGAAGCGCTTGGAGTCCGGCTAAGGGTGTGAGGTTGGCCACGTCCGTGCAATCTCTGAGGTCGAGTCTCTGAAGCGCTTGGAGTTTCGCCAGGGGTGCGAGGTCGGCCACGCCCGTGTATGAGAGATCGAGGCTCTGAAGCCTTTGGAGTCCCGCCAGCGCGGCCAGATCCTGGAGCTTAGGGTTTACGCGATCCTTATCCCATTCAAGCTCCCCTTCCTCATTGAGTCTGTAGGCGCCCAGATAGAGCACCTTGAGATCTAGAAGGTCTCCCAGGCTGGCCGGCAGCTCGCGCAGAGCTAGATCGCCGAGGTCCAGGCTCTCGGCCTGAGTTCTCCTAGCCTTCTCGATCCGCCGCTCCGCCTCTCGCAGATTTTCTTGCACGATGACTGAATTCTAGCCCAGCCCGATGGACTGGGCTGAGGGAGCCCGGGCCTTCAGCTCTGAAGAGCCATGGCTTGAGGCTCATCGGGCCGATCTCCCTCAGCCCAGGGCAACGCCCTGGGTTCCTGGAACGGCGGTGCTGGACGGCGATGCCGGGATGGGCGATCTGAAACGTCGATCCCGGAAGCGATACCATAGCCCTGCCATGAGACGTACCGCAGCACCCTTCCTCCTGCTCCTCCCTCTCCTCCTGACCGCCCCCGCCGCCCAGGCGGCGCTCTCGAACGCGCCTCACGAGGACATCCACTTCATCGCCGAGCACCTGCCGGAGAGCGCGCAGGACGCCCGGTATCTGTTCCTGCCCTGGCCGGCGTTCCGGCTGGAGGCGGGGAAGTGGCAGGGCACGCTGCAGCCGGGCTATGTCGACACCGGCGCCGGCTTCCTCAAGCTCAGGGGGCCGATGTTCGCCGGCAACTCGGTGTATGGCTTCTCGGACCAGTGGGGGATCGAGATCCTCGCCTTCTACGACCAGGCGAAGGTCTCAGGCGGCCGCGGGACGGCGGTGCTGCGGCCGTTCTTCTTCCGGAACGTGCCCCTCGACGTGCCGGAGAACGCCGAGTTCTCGAATCCCCGCGGGGACTACACGCACTGGGGAGTCGGCGCCCTGCTGCTGCGCGAGGTGCCCCACGGGGACGACCGGCGCTTCACGTTCGAATTCGGCCTGCTCGCCGACCGGCTGGAGATCAAGAACTACCAGCTCGACTACCGGCTGCTCTCCGGCGCGAACGCCGGCGCCCAAGGCGTGCTCGACCACAGCAGCTCGGCGACCTTCATCACCCCGATCGTCGGCGTCCAGTACAGCCTGCCGCTCGGCTCGCGCTTCGCGCTGACCCCCCGCTTCGTGGCCGGAGCGCCGATCCCGCCGGCCGATTTCGACGTGCGGCTGACCGGTCCGGGGTTCGACCTCTCGACCACTCGCGGGGACGGCAAGCCGGGGAAAATCGGTGACGCCTTCCTGGGCGTGAGCGCCGGGCTGATCCACCTCCGCTCGGGGTTGGAGGTGGATCTCGGGAGCACGCTGTTCTACCCGATCTTCGAAAAGCTCAGCCACCCCGGGATCGACCGGGCGTATACGGTGCAGGTCGCCTGGCATTGGCGGTAGAGGGGAGCCAAGACAAAGGACGTAAAGGACTGCAAGGACGACAAGGACACCGGAGAGAGCCCTTTATGTCCTGGAGGTCCTTTTCGTCCTTTCAGGTTCTTGCCGCGCGCCCGGCCCCTCGCGCGGCGAGGAAGCTGCCGCAGGCTCGGGAGAGCAGGGCCGCGCCGAGGATCAGCAGGAGGCCTATGGCCCCTTCGACGAGCGGCTCGAGACGGGGGTCTTCAAGGAGAGGCAGGGAGAGGACTACCAGCAATGCCAGGGCGCCGGCCGACAGGGCGACGGCGACTCGGGCAAGGATTTGCAACCGCGAAAGCTTGGCTCGCATGTTTGGCTCCTGAAAGAGGGGCTTCTAGGAGTGTGGTGCCGCACATGCGAAAAAGCGAGCCGCGCTGCGGAGATCAGCCCACCTTGAGCACGTCGCTGCCGTAGGAGTGGCGGATGTCGCGCCCCTCGACGTAGTAGATGACGTCCTCGGCGATGTTGGTGGCGTGGTCGGCGATGCGCTCCATGTTGCGCGAGATCAGGAGCAGGTGGAGGGCGCGGCTGACCGTCTTCGGGTCCTCGATCATGTAGGTCAGCAGCTCGCGGAAGATCTGCTTGTAGAGGCCGTCCACCGCGTCGTCGGACTGGCAGACCTCGGTCGCCATCTCGGTGTCGCGGCGCACGAAGGCATCCAGGCTCTTGCGCACCATCGCCTGCACGAGCTCGGAGAGGTGCGGCAGGTCGATGTAGGGCTTGAGTGTCGGCTGCTCGTTGAGCTGCTGGACGGACTGCGCGATGTTCACCGCCGAGTCGCCGATGCGCTCGAGGTCGCTGTTGATCTTCATCACCGCGACCAGGAAACGGAGGTCGACCGCCGTCGGCTGCTTGGTGCCGAGGATCAGGTGGCAGGCTTCGTCGATCTCGATCTCCAGGTGATCGACCTGGTTGTCCCCCTCGATCACCTCGGCGCAGAGCTGGTTGTCGCGGTCGAGGAGGGACTGTGTCGCCTTGGCGACCATGCCCTCCACCATGCCGCCCATCCTCAGCAGCGCCTGGCGCACCCGGTCGAGATCCTGATCCAGTCGTCGTTCCATGTCGCACTCCCTTTCAGGATTGCATCTTACCCGCTGGCCTCTCTCAGGGATGTGACATATCGCTGTCAAACCTGTGACGTCGCGGTGCTATCGACTCAGGCGGGGGGCCTGACGCACCGGTGCACCTCTTCCAGGCGTCTCAGGGCCTCGACGTGCAGGCGGTCCATCTTCTCGTGCAACTGCGCGATCTCGAGCTCGGCCTTGAGGTTGACCTCGTACTCGATGTCCCCCCGGATGCGGTCCTTCGCCACCTGCCGGTTCTGGCTCAGCAGCACGAAGACCGAGAGGATGATCGCCTCCAGCGACACCACCATGGTCAGCAGCCCGAAGGGGAAGGGATCGAACATCGGCGGCTTCCAGCCCGGCAGCCAGCGGGTGTTGAGCAGCACCCAGGCCGCGAAGAAGACGACGTGCAGCATGAGGAACGTGATGCTGCCGGAGAAGGCGGCGATCCAGTCGGCCGCCCGCTCGACGGTGGTCCGGCGGTCTGTTATCTCCTCGTTGACGTTGCGGGAGGCGGTGTTCCGCAGCAGCTCGACGCTGCGCCGCAGCCGCTTGCCCATCGCCGAGATGATGTCGAGCCCGGCCTCGGGGTGGGCCCGGAAGAGGTGGCTGAGGTCCTCGCGGTCCACCGCTAGCGCGTCGAGGTCCTCGATGACGCGGACCGAGGCGGTGCGCGAGCCACCGTCGAGGAAGGAGATCTCGCCGAAGACCTCGCCCGCCCCGGGCGTTTCGAGCACCACGCGCTCGCCGGTGGCGTCCGTGAGGAAGACTTCGACGGAACCCGTGCGGATCACGAACAGGGTGCCGCCGGGATCGTTCATCTGGAAGACGAGCTGACCGGCGGGGACGCACACCTCGTCGAGGTGCCGCGCGAGAACCGCGCGCTCGTCCGCGTCGAGGTACTGGAAGAACGGTACACCGGCGAGCAGTGCCGCGTCGGCCGCCATGGGCGATCTCCTGTAAGGTTTGGGCGCCCACGGAGGGCACCTCACTCTAGCCTGAGATTCCCGGGAGCGGAAGCGAAGAGGTCAGCGAGCTCCTATCTGCGTCATGCTAATATAGCTAACTCACTTACTCCTGCAAGGAGGTTGACTCATGAAGAAGAAGAATACCCGGAAGCTGAATCTGTCCAAGGAGACGCTGACGACCCTGGAGGCCAAGAACCTCACTGCGGTCGGCGGCGCCGACCTCTGTCAGGAGAGCAGGCTCGTCTGCAGCATCCAGCACACCTGTGTGAGCTGCAAGCCCACGGACACCTGCGCCTAAACCACGGTAGCATCCGCGCCGGCCATCATCAGGTGGCCGGCGTGGCCGGATCGCGGCTCGTCTCCCACCTCGCACCCCGTGCGTCTGCGACGCAGACGGCTCTGCGCTATTGACGTTTCAAGGATCGTGATATCTTCACCAGCAACCCAATAACAGGGTTTTCTGGAGATCATTTCTTAATGGCTTCTCGTCTATACAGGGAGACAAGAGCTTCTCTTCCTTCGGAAGCTCTGGATATTCTAGACCGGTGTCGAGATGGATTGTCCGGCACCCCCACCGGTGTCAAGCTCCTGCTCAATGTGGAGAATGAGGCCCATCTGATCGGGGATCGTTCCTTCGGCGATCCGGAGACCTTCCGTCGCTTCCTGGGGGCTTGGATTTCCGGCCATTCCCCCACTGCCAGCGATCGCGATCGTCGGGATTCCTACTGCGGTGTTTGCAATGACTATCAGTTGCAAGGGAGCCGCATCCCCGCCGAGGTCTTGCCGGGGAACCTGGTTCGCTATGTGGCGAGCAATCGGAGCTTCTTGAGGATCATGATCGAGAAGGTACTGGGAGAGGACGCCGTCATCGACTTCGACGCCGGCGATCTGAGCGTGGGAGGCGCTTTTTTCCGCCTCGAGCTGTTCTGGGATACTTCCGTCTTCCGTTCCGAAGATGGAGTCGGCAGAGGGAAAGGGGTGTTCGCCACCTTCAACTCTCTCACGGCACCGCTTCCAGACGACGCGACCGAGATCCTCGAGGCGTTGGCCCACCCCGTTCTGGTCAGCTCCCTCAGCGAGGAAAACTTCCTTTTCCGTTTTTCCTACTCCTCGCGCGATGTCCACGAGCCCCGGATTCCCACGGTCGCCGATGCGGGTTGGTTCCATTTTTTCGAGCCGTCTCAGGATGTCGAGCCCGATCCCGCGGTTTCCGCCACCTGCTTTGGTTGGACCAAGCCCTTCGGCCGGCAGCAGCCGCAACCCGAGCTGGTGCATCACAACGTTTCTATGCAAGTGGTGAAGAAAGCTCCCGAGCTCATCGGAGTCGTCGTGCGATGAGGCGTGCGGCTTTCATCCCGAGGCTGCGCGACAACGGCGAGGTCGACCTGTCCTGTCTCGAGGGTATGGGCGACGAGTGGATCTGGAACTGGCTCAAGTCCCGCCTGAGCGGCGACGATCCCCACTTCCCGATCGATCCGCGGGTTGGCGAGGACCCCGAGGCCCTCGTCGTAGGCCTATTGCGGGAGGCCGGCGAACGGAGCGGACTCTGGAGGACGATCGCCCGCGCCGTGCGTTATCTCCTTTACGAGGCGAGCGACGTCATCCCCGAAGTCCCTCCGTTCTTTGGCCCGGCCCTGCGGATCTGTCAGCGGTGCCGGTTCACCGAGGTGGAGGGGTGGTTCGTCGAAACGCTCCGACGGCTCGCCGAGAACTCCGATCCGTTGGAGAGGGCCTGGGGAGAGAGGCTGGTGAAAGAGATCACCTATGCCGCCGTCCTGCAGATCCCGGGCATTCCCACCTCGCCCGCGCGACAGGCCTGGCTGCATCTCTTCGAGGACCCCCGTTACACGACCATCGCCCTCCGCGGCCTGGGAGCGTCCTTCTCTCAGAGGCTGTCCTACCTCCCTCAATGGTGGCAGATCTGCGCCCGAGGCGATCGCGAGAAGCAGGTCGACAACATGATCTTCACGGCATTGAAGGTGCATTCGTTCCAAGAGATCTGCCCGCTCCTGCAGAGCCAGCAGTACCGCTTTCCCTATGAGTTGGAAGTGGCCATCAACGATGCCCTCGAGCGCTATGGAGCAGCCAGGGTATTCATCGTACACGGCTCATATATAAGATCGATCATGAACGCGGGTCGCCGGAGCGAGATGGATCCGCCGGAGGACCTCTGGAAGTGACGAGGGTTGTCACGTTCTATTCGTTCAAGGGCGGAGTCGGCCGCACCATGGCGCTAGTCAATACCTCCTTTGTGCTGGCGCGCAACGGCTGGCGCGTGCTGATGGTCGACTTCGATCTCGAAGCACCCGGCATGACGCACTTTTTTGGCGATCTCGTCCGCAGCCGGCCCCGCATCGTGCAGAAGGATGCTCTCGACCTGTTGTCGCACGCAAAAGCGGCTCTGCGCGGCGGGCAAAAGAAGGTTGCCTTCCACGATCTCGGCGAATATACGATCGAGGTCCCTCTTCCTGCTGCTTGGCGCAGCAAGAGCGATTCGGAGATCCCCTATTTCGACGGTAGGCTCGATCTGCTGCCCGCGACCCTGGATCCAATCTCGACGGAGGTCGGATTCGACGCGCCGGGCAGTTACCTGCAGAGGATGGACTCCCTCAATCTGCCGGAGGTCTTCTCCCATGGCGGGCCGGGCCAGAACCTCGGGCGGCAGGTCCGCGAATATTTTACCTCGGCACGTTTTGACGCCCCCGGAGATGCCCTCTTCACCCTGCGGGAGCGTGTGCAGGGTGCCTACGACATCGTCATGATCGATTCCCGCACGGGCCTCAACGAGGTCTCGGGCCTCTCGATCGGGCCCCTCTGCGACGCCCTGGTCATCTGTTGCGGCCTTAACCGTCAGAACCTCGAGGGGACGAAATACCTGATGGAGGCCGCGGGCCTGTTGGGTACGCCGGACCCGAAGCCGTTCGTGGTCGTCGCTGGGCCGATTCCGCCCTGGCAGGGACAGGAGGTCAGGAACCGGATCGAGGTGCTGAAGCACGCATTCCAGGTGCGGGAGATCTTTCAGATCCCTTATCACGCCCTGGCGGCCCTCTCGGAGATGGTTTTTGTTGTCTCCGAGCCCGAGGACCCGATCTCGTCGGCCTACGAGCTGCTGGCGCCGGCGATCGTCGGGCAGGCATCCGCGGAAGGCGACGAACAGAAGTTCTATCGGAACGCTCATTTCGGCGAGAGGCAGGCCGGCAGAGCCACGATCGCCGAACGATTGATGGAGAGGCGTCTGCCGCGAGCGGCGCGCGCGAAGCTGCGCGGTGTGCTGTCTCTCTTCCCCTCCGCGCTAACGCTCTCCTGTCTGCCTCTGCACCCGCCCATGGAGCGCTGGCGGGAGCTCCGGCCAGACGAGGTCGGTCCGGTTTCGCTGGCAGCAGCCGTTGCGGCGTATCGTTTGCGGAGCGAAGCTCCTTTCGAGCGGGCGCAGCGCTTGAACGCGAACGAAGCTGCCAGGAAGAGCCTCAAGATCCGCTTGGACTTCTTCCGTTTCATGGTCCTGGGTGAACTGCCGGCGCAGGAAGACGTCGACAAGCTGATCGAGCGCTCCCAGCCCATCCTTACCAAGCCGATCGATACCTGGCTGAACTGCAGTTGGCCCGAGCTGTGCGAGAGCCTTGATCTCCTGGTCTCCTGCATCCAGTTCTTGGGCCATGAACCTCTCCGGGAGGCCTCTCTGCGGCGAAAGCTCATCGAAAAGCTCCACGAGCTGGCGCGGAACGAGGCGATCGCGCGACGCATCTTCCCGTTCAGAATCCAGTCGCCGGCAGTCTGGTCGCAGATGTTCGCGCTGCTGGCCGGACGCTCCCGCGAAGAGGAGTTGAGCGCTAAGGAGCGGCACGAGCTCTGCCGGCTGATCGCGAAAGCGCGTCCCATCGAACCGCTGCCGGAGCTGATGAAGGAACCCGCGAACCTCTGGATCTCGTTGGGTGACAGAGTTCCGGTCAATCTTCTGCACTTCGATCTGGATACCCACAGTTCCATGGTTCTCGGTTCCTGGCCCGAGTTGCTCATGGTCTCGGCCCTGGCCCTCGTCAGGGGAGAAAGCGCGACGACCGCCGAACAGTTGGGCTGGCTCGCTCTCGCGCGGTGGAACTACGGCTTCGCCTGGCGCGTTCTCGTGAACTGGGAGCACATCCGGAGCTTGGAGGAAGACCCCATGTTCAAGGTGCTCCTGGCGGAAGAGAACGAGGAGATCGACGCTGTAGAGCTTGCGATCGATCGCGGATCGTATCCCCTTTGAGCCTCCCCCCTCGCCCTGGGCAGGGTGAGGGGATCCACTTTCCTAGGAGCCTGCGCGCCAGGAATCCTGAGGCGAGATGTCCCCCTGCTGGGCGAGCGATCGCTGATTTCTCTAGGATGCTCTCCGTTCGAAAGAGCAGGGGGCCGAGCGGTTGGAGGAGAGCAAGTCCCGGGCGAGCTTGT
>DATHEF010000008.1:0-48331 GCA_035490435.1 Thermoanaerobaculia bacterium | reverse complement strand
CAAGCTCGCCCGGGACTTGCTCTCCTCCAACCGCTCGGCCCCCTGCTCTTTCGAACGGAGAGCATCCTAGAGAAATCAGCGATCGCTCGCCCAGCAGGGGGACATCTCGCCTCAGGATTCCTGGCGCGCAGGCTCCTAGGGCGGTGTGCCCGGGAGTAGCCCGGGATTGAAATCCCGGGCTACCGACGGCCGTCCCTCCGGGACTCCCAGAAACGTTGAATTTGTATTGGAAGTCCCGGCAAGGGACGACCGTCGGTAGCCTGGGATTTCAATCCCAGGCGGTGGCCCGGGGCCCTACGACACCCCGCCCTCCTCCATCATCCCCACCACGACCTCCGGCTCCACGATCTCCAGCAAGGGCAGTGCGCCATCACCGTCCACGGCGCGGGTGACCTTGTCGACCGGATCGAGGGTCTCGATCTCGTCGCCGCCGGCGGCTCCCATCTCCTTGAAGCGGCGGGCGGCGGGGAGGACTCGCAGCTCAAGCGAGCCGACGGCCCGGTTGTAGGCGTCGACGCTCTGGCCGAGGTTCTTGCCCATCGCGGCGAGGTGGCCGGTGAAGATGCGGAGCCGCTCGTGGAGGGACTTGCCGAGCTCGCTGATCTGCTTCGCGTTCTCTTCCACCTGCTCCTGCCGCCAGCCGTAGGCGACCGCGCGCAGCAGGGCGATCAGCGTCGTCGGGGTAGCGAGGATCACCCGCTGCTCGACGCCGAATTCGATCAGCGAGGGGTCTTGCTCCAGGGCGGCGCTGAAGAAGGTCTCCCCCGGCAGGAAGAGGACGACGAACTCCGGCGCGGGCTCGAACTGGGCCCAATAGCTCTTCATCGACAATCTGGTCAGATGGCTGCGGATCTGGCGGGCGTGTTCGCGCAGCTTCGACCGCCGGCCGTCCTCGTCCACCGCCTCCATGGAGTCCAGGTAGGCGTCGAGCGGCGCCTTGGCGTCGATGACGATGTTCTTCCGGCTCGGCAGGCGGATGACGAGGTCGGGGCGCAGACGCCCGTCCTCGGTCGTGACGCTGGCCTGCACAGAGAAGTCGCAGTAGGCGACCATCCCGGCCATCTCGACCACCCGCTGGAGCTGGATCTCCCCCCAGCGGCCGCGCGTCGACGAGGAGCGCAGCGCGCCGACGAGCTTGGCGGTCTCGCGCTCAAGGTTTCCCTGGGCGGAGGTGAGGCTCTTCAGGTGCTCGCTGAGGTTGGAGTAGGCCACGGCGCGGGTGGTCTCCATCTCGCGGATCTTCTCGTCCACCTTGTGGAGGGACTCCTTGAGCGGCAGGACAAGCTCGCCGATCGCCTGCTGGCGGCGTTCGAGATCCCCCTGGGCCGACTCCTGGAACTTCTCCAGCGTCGCCTTGGCGAGGTGGACGAAACTGGCGTTGTTGTTCTGCAACGCCTCAGCGGAAAGGGCCTTGAAGACGTCGGAGAGACGGGCCTGCGCCTCGTCGAGAAGCCGCAGCTTCTCGGCGGCGGCCTGGCGCTCTTTCTCGATCGTGGTCTGGAGACGGGCCGCCTGCGTCTGCAATCCGACCCGCTCCTCCCGGAGCAGGGCCGTCTCGCTGGTGTTCTCGGAGAGGCGCGCCTCCAGGCGCGCGATGTCCGCGTCCCGCCCCCGCAGCCGCTCGGCGAGCACGCTCCGCTGCTGCCGCGCGACGAGCCAGAGGACGGCCGCCCCCAGAAGGAGCGCCAGAGCGTGGGTCAGGACTGCCATCCACTCACCCCTTTCGAGCTGAAGTATGGATATCTAGGGGCACTGCAGAAGATTAACACAAGATGATGTGGGTGACTGGAGGAGAAACGGGCTTACGGCGTATCGAAAACGAACCCTCCGGGCGGCCGGGCGTCGCCTTCGATGTGGAGATTCGTTCCATCCCAGGTGAGGGTGAGGGGGCCGAAGGCGGTGGGGAGGTTCTCGAATCTCAGGGGCTTGGCGAGCCATTTGCGGGGGACGCCCGCGAAGAGGACGAGCCGGTCTCCATCCTCATGGACGAGGCTGTCCCGCATCAGGAGCCAGAGCTCGGCGAGCGACCAGGCATGGGGCATGGCAACGGTGGGGGTCCAGGCCGTGCGGAGCTTCGGCCAGTTTCCGGGGGCGCTTTCGCCGCCTTCGTCGAAGGCGTACCAGCCTCGCATTTGATCCTGATCGAAATGGCGCTGGAGAGTGCGGGCGGCGGTGTTCCGGTTGCCGGCGAGGAGCGCCTGGTGCGCGGTCGCGAGCGCGAAGTAGCGCCACTCGGAGGGGGGCCGCGGCGGGATCGCCGCGAACCGGTCGTGGGCTTTGCCGCTTCTCAGGGGATAGAGACGGCAGGGCCAGAGGACGCTGTAGCTCCCGTAGCCCGCCGCCAGATCGTTTCCAAAGCGGGTGTCGTAACGCTGGAGCAGGGTTTCGGCCAGAGCGCACCAGCGTCGCGCGGTGGCGGCGTCGCCGCCCGCTGCCGCGAGGAGGGCCGCGTTGCGCAGGCCGGCCACATCGAAGGCCTCGGTGTACTCGGGGTGAGTACCGTCGCAGGCGCCGGGGAGGAGGCGCAGGCGCCGGTCCGGCGGCAGGCCGGGGCCGAAGCCGAGGCCGTCGCGGGCCACCCAGTGCGGCTCGGGGGTGGTGCGGGCGTATTCGATCAGGGCGGCGAGCTGTCTCGCGACGGGCAGGGACCGCGCGAGGAAATCGCGGTCCCCGGTCAGCTTCCAATGCTCTCCCGCGATCCAGAGCACCTGTCCCGGATTGTCCGCCTCGGGCTGGACCCGGCCGCTGAACGGGTGGGCGAAAAAGTGATCGATCGCGCGCGCCGCCAGGTCGTGCATTCCCGCCTGGTCGAGGACGAGCGCCAGGTAGGCGCCGTCGCGGGTGAAGGTGTTGTAATTCACCACCGCGACGTCCGGGGCTCCTTCGTCGAGCATCAGGGCGAGATGGGCCGGGATGGCGGCGAAGGCTTCGTTCCAGCGCGGGTCCGGCGTCCGGATGGCGGCGCCGCCGAGCCGCCGTCGCCAGAAGCCGAGGGCCTCCGCGAAGAGGGCATCCGCATCCATGGCCCGATAGGCATCGAGCCCCGCGTCGCGCTGGAGCGCTCCGCCGGTGGCGGGGTTGGGGGTGTTGAGGTCACGCTGCACCTCGGGGCCGCGGCCGTCCCAGGCGTGTCCCACGGTGCGGCGGCCGGGGAGGACCGGGGCGATCAAGCCGAGCGCGCGGGTGGCGCCCGGCGGGAGGTCGAGGTCGAAGCGCAGGGCGCCCGAGGCATCGCCGTCCGGGCTCGACGCGGACCTCGCCTCGGGGACCGCTCCCCTCCGGGCGAGCCCGCCCAGGGTATCCCCGGGAGCGACCCCGGCGGCGCTCGGCCGGACGTTCGAGATGAGCGCCGGATGTCCGTCGGCCAGGAGCGCATCGCCTGGATCGGCAACCTCGAGCCGCCGCACCGGCCAGCCCGCGGGTCCGAGGGCGCGCAGGGCGGCATAGAGGGAGAGGCGGACCGGGCGCGTGGAGCGGTTGCTGAGAGTCACGCGCGCGGCGGCGACAAATTGATCGGTGGCGCGCCGGACCTCGCAGACCTCCGTCCTCACCTCGACCGCACCCGCGCTCCAGCGGCTCCACGGCACGAGCAGACCGCCCGGGGCGAGCCCGTGCTCCACGGCGATGTCCGGCATGGTCGGCGCGGTGAGCTTGCCAGTCTCCCGGTCGAACACCCAGAAGGAGATGCCGTAACTGCCGACACCGGGGGAGAAGCCCCCCTCCGCCTCGACGAAGGTCTTCAGGGTGTCGAGGGTGTCCGGCAGACCGATGGGGATGTGGAGGCGGCCGCGTGGATCGAGCGCGGCATCGTGGGGCCGGTCCCGCGGCGCCCGGCAGCCGGCGAGGGCGAGGAGGGCCAGGAGGAGTGCGAGGCGCACTCTGTACGCCTACCGCCCCAGCAGACTTCGGGCGATCACCAGCCGCTGCATCTCGCTGGTCCCCTCGTAGATCGTGGTGACGCGGACATCGCGGTAGAGGCGGGAGATCTCGTAGTCGTCGTGGAAGCCGTTGCCGCCGTGGATCTGGAGGCTCTCCTGGCAGGCGCGGTTGGCGGCTTCGGAGGCGTAGACCTTGGCCTGGGCGGCGAGGCGGCCGGCCTGCTTCGTGTGCTCCTGGACGGCCGCGGCGTAGGTGAGCGCGCGGGAGGCGGCGAGCTCGGTGGCGATCTGGGCGATCTTGAACTGGATCGCCTGGTTGTTGGCGATGGGCTGGCCGAACTGCACGCGCTCTTGAGCATAGGAAACCGCCAGCTCGAGGGCGCGCTGATGGATACCCGCGGCCTGGGCGCCGATGCCGAGGCGCGAGTGGTCGAGGGTGGCGAGGGCGATCTTCAGCCCCTGCCCCTCCTCGCCGATGAGGTTGCCGGCCGGCACCCGGCAGTCCGTAAAGTAGATCTGCGCCGTGAGCGAGGATTTGAGCCCCATCTTCTCCTCGGGATTCCCGACGGAGAAGCCGGGCGAGTCGGCGGGCACTACGAAGGCCGAGAGCCCCCGCTTCCCCGCTTCCGGGTTGGTGCGCGCCAGCACCACGAAGTATTTGGCGTAGCCGGCGTTGGTGATCCAGGCCTTCTCGCCGTTGAGCACCCAGAAGTCGCCGTCGCGCCGGGCGGTGGTCTTCAGGCTCCCCGCATCGCTGCCGGCGCCGGGCTCGGTAAGGCCGAAGCCGCCGACCGCCTCGCCGGTGGCGAGCGCCGGCAGGACCTTCCGCTTCAGCTCCTCGCTGCCGAAGTGGACGATCGGCCAGCAGCAGACCGAATTGGTGACGCTCATCGTCACCGCCGCGGCCGCGTCCACCCGGGAGATCTCCTCGATCGCCAGCAGGTAGGCGAGGGTGTCGGTGCCGGCGCCGCCGTACTCCTCGGGCACCAGCATGCCGAACAGCCCCATCTCCCCCATCTCCTGGAAGATGTCGGTCGGGAAAATGTGCTTGCGGTCGCGCTCCGCGGCCCCGGGCTGGATGCGCTCGACGGCGAAGCGGCGCACCTCGTCGCGGAGGAGCTGCTGGTCCTCGGAGAAGGAAAAGTCGACGCCGGTGGCGCCGCTGGCGGCGGCGACTTCGGCGGTGGACTCGGTGAGCACGGCCATGGCGGTCTCCTTCCGGTGGCCTCCTCAGGCCTTGTTGAGCACCCAGTCGGCGATCACCATCTTCTGGATCTCGCTGGTGCCCTCGTAGATCTCGGTGATGCGGGCGTCGCGGAAGTAGCGCTCGACGTTGTACTCCTTGGTGTAGCCGTAGCCGCCGTGGATCTGCAGCGCCTTGTTGGTGACGCGCTGGGCCATCTCGGAGGCGAACAGCTTGGCCTGGGAGGCTTCGACAGTGAAGCGCTTCTGGTTCTCCTTGGCCCATGCAGCCTTCCAGGTGAGCAGGCGGGCGGCGTCGAGCTCGGTCGACATGTCCGCGAGGTAGAACTGGATGGCCTGGAAATCGGAGAGGTGGGAGCCGAACTGCTCGCGCTCCTGGGAGTAGGCGAGCGCCTCCTCGAAGGCCGCCTGGGCGATGCCGACCGCCTGGGCGGCGATGCCGATGCGGCCGCCGTCGAGGGTGAACATGGCGACCTTGAAGCCCTCCCCCTCCTCGCCGAGACGGTAGCGGGCCGGGATCCGCATGCCCTGGAACGCCAGCTCGGTGGTCCCCGAGGCGTTGACGCCGAGCTTGAACTCGTGGGTGCCGTGGCTGTAGCCCGGGGTGTCGGCGGGGACGATGAAGCAGGTGATCCCCTTGTGCTTCTTCTCCAGGTCGATGCTGGCGAAGACCAGGGCGATGTCGGCGTCGGTGCCGTTGGTGATGAAGATCTTGTTGCCGTCGAGGACGTAGTCGTCGCCGTCGCGGCGCGCCGTGGTGCGGATGCCCGCCGGATCGCTGCCGGCGCCGGGCTCGGTGAGGGCGAAGCAGCCGAGCTTCCGGCCGGCGGCGAGGGGGGTGAGGAAGTCCTGCTTCTGCTCCTCGGTGCCGAACTTCAGCAGCGGATCGCAGACCAGGGAGTTGTTGACCGAGAGGATGACGCCCGAGGTGGCGCAGACGCGGCTGACCTCCTCGATGACGAGGCAGTAGGAGATGGCGTCCATGCCGGCGCCGCCGTACTCCTCGGGCACGCTGACCCCGGCGAGGCCCAGCTCGCCGGCCTGATCGAAGAAGGAGCGCGGGAACTCGCCCGACTCGTCGATCTCCTTGGCGCGCGGGCGCACGACCTCCTCGGCGAACCGCCGGACGTTCTCCTGCAGAAGCTTCTGCTCTTCGGTGAGCTCGATTTTCATGGGTTTCCTTTTGCAATGAGCGGGTCGCGAGGACCCGGCCCCCGGGATCGTAGCAACGGGTCGAAGGGGGGTCAAGGAAAGGGTGCCGCTTCTCATCCCTCCCCGACTTGGTGCACAATCCGCGGCATGAAGACGAACGAGCCCCTTCAGCCTGATTCCCTGCAATACACCGAGACAGAGGTCCGCAGCTACCTGCCCACCGGCTGGGCTCTGGCCGTCAATCAGGGCGGAAGCTGGGATCCCAAGAAGAAAATCTGGAAGGCCACGGTGCTCGACAATGTCGATTTCGACTGGCCGGTCGAGGTCACCGGCGCCGAGATCAGCAAGCTCGGCCGCCTCGAGGCCCTGCGCGTGGCGATGGACAGGGTCTTTCGCGAGCGGCTGGGGTAGGACACTCCCCCTTCTCTTGCTCTCCCCCTCTGGCTCTCTCCTCAGGAGAGAGCGGCTTCGCCATTCCTGCGCCAGCTTATTTTAAATAGTTATGTTACAATAGGAGAATAACAATAGGGAGCAGACGCTCTCGAGAGCTCTAAGGAGGATCTATGAGAATTGCCAGACTGCTTGTCCTCGCCATCCTTGCCGTCTTTCTCGCGACACCTCGAGCCAACGCCATTGACGAGGGGCAGACTCGTCCGCGACTGAGCAGCGCCTCGATTACGTCGCCGAACACCACCGTGAACCTGATTCCCTTCACCTCGGGATCGGGAAACCTCAAGGGAATCCACTGCATCTTCGCGGCGACGGCGGCGAACCGCATTCAGCCGGTCAACATCTACGTGGACGGTGGGAGCGCCCAGGCGCTGAACATCGAATCTACCAGCTTTCCCCAGGAGAGCGACGGCAGCGGCAGAACCTCCACAGGCTTCATCCCGATGAACGTACGCTTCGGGTCGAGCCTCCAGATCCAGCTCACGCGAGCTTCTTCACCGAACGCGGTTTTCGACGTTACCTGCGTGGCCAGTTGGGCTCTCGACTGAGCTTCTCTGGGGTTGAAGCCTCCAGGCTACCTCCAGATGCCCTCCTTCGGGCCGAGGGGAGCGGAAGGAGTTTTCCTCCACCCGGAACGGGGGGAGGCCAGGAGGAGGGCGTTCCGGAGACCGGAGAGTCTCCTTGTCTGGGGCGCCCCCTCCTAACCTCCCCCTGAAGGGGGAGGGACCAGTTACCTTTGCGCAGAGCCCCTCCCGCCCTACTGGCTCCAGGGCGGCGTCACCCCGTTCGAGCGGGCGTAGGCGATCGCCTGGCCCAGGTGCTCATGGGCATGGGTGACGAGGACCATCATGTCGTCGCGCACCGTGGCGTCCTGACCGAAGAGCTTGATCTTGCGGCCCAGGTCCCCTTCCGGGACGGTCTGGATCTCCTTGCGAACAGACTCGAACGACGCCTTCAGCGCGGCGACTGTCTTCGCCTTGTCCCCGCTCATCTCCTTCTCGAGGGTCCGGGGATCGACGCCGGCGGGCACCTTGGCGCCCCAGAAAGTGGGCAGGAAGTAGTTGGCGGCGGCCACGTGGTTGAAGACCTCTCCCGCGGAGCGCACGCCGGCCGCCGGCTTCCAGGTGTACTTCTCGGCCGGCATGGCATTGGCCAGGGCGAGGAGCTTGTCCTCGGCCTGCTTGATCTGGAACAGGATCGAATCCCGCACACCCCCCTCGGATTTCGCCATCGCGTCTTTCATCTCAGCCTTCGCGCCCTCTTTCGCCATTTCCGCTTGCGGGGCCTGGGCGCGCACCGGCAACGCCAGGGTGCTGGCGAGGGCCAGGGCCATGGCGGCAGTCGAACCGAATCTCTTCATCGTGGGTCTCCTTTGAGAAATCAAGCGAATCGGGGGGGATTCTACCCCGGACGGCCGCGCGCACTAGAATGGTCCTCTCTGGAGGTGAACCCCGCTTGCTGATGACCCTCACCGTGCTGGGCAGCGTCGGCGTGCTGTCGTTGCTGATCGTGATCATCGCCGCTCTCCAGCGGCGGTTCTTCTGGGTGCGGCAGCTCGCCTTCCCGCTCTACGTGGCCGCCGGGGTGGCCACCCTGGAGATCCTCGCCCTCCTCCAGCCGGGCTACCAGACGGTGGCGGTGCGCCACGTGCTCGACTGGGCCTGGCTCTTCCTCGGCCTGATCACCATCTTCCGGCTGCTCGGCCTCTACCTCTTCGACGTCCACCTGACCGCCCGGCGGGAGATCCGCCTGCCGCCCCTGCTACCGGCGGTGACGATGACCGTGATCTACCTGGTCACCGCCTTTGTCAGCCTGCGGCTGAGCTTCCCGAAGCTGGACGTCACGGCGCTGATCGCCACCAGCGCGGTCACCTCCCTGGTGCTCGGCCTCGCTCTCCAGCCGATCCTCGGCAACTTCTTCGCCGGCCTGGTGATCAGCATCGAGAAGCCGTTCCGCCTCAACGACTGGATCAAGGTCGGCGAGCAGGAGGGACGGGTGGTCGCGATCACCTGGCGCACCACCCACCTGCGGACGCGCGACAACGACAACCTGGTGATCCCCAACGGCAAGATGGCCGAGGAGCGGGTGCTCAACTATTACTACCCGCACCCCGTGCACCGCGAGAAGGTGAGGGTGGGAGCGCACTACGACGAGCCCCCCTACCGGGTGCACCGCGTCCTGCTCGACTGCGCGGCCGGCGTGCGGGGGGTGCTCGACACGCCGGCTCCCGACGTCCTGATCGTCGCCTTCGAGCCGAGCTCGATCCTCTATGAATTGCGGGTCTGGACGGACGACATCGCCCAGGCGCACCAGATCGCGAGCGACCTGCGGGGGCGTATCTGGGAGGAGTTCCACAAGGAGGGGATCGTCATCCCCTACCCCATTCAGCGGCTGGAGCTCGCCCGTCCGGCGCGCCCGCGGCCCGAGGCGGACGGGGTGGACGACGGGGTCTGGCCGGCGCGGCTGTACGTGGCCGAGGGGCCGGAGCGCGGCCGCTCGCTGACGCTCGACCGGAGCGCGCCGGCGACCGTGGGACGCTCGCGCTCCTGCGCGCTGCCGTTGAGCGATCCCAACACCAGCAAGGAGCACCTGCGCCTCGCCTGGGAAAATGGCGCCTGGGTGATGACCGACGCCAGCAGCAGCGGCACCCGGGTCAACGGCAAGCCGGCCGAGCGCGCGGTCCTGCGGCCGTTCGATCGCATCGCGGTGGGCGACACGGTTATTATTTTCGAGACATGACCATTTTTGAGACATGAAGACTTATTGGGTATGAAAGAAAGCATCGGCCCCTACCGCGTCCGCGAGCTGCTCGGCAAGGCCGGGCAGTCGGTGGTCTATTCAGCCGTGGCTCCGGAGGGGCGGCAGGTGGCGATCAAGCTCTTCCCGGCCCGCCTGAGCGGGAACCCGGCCGCGGTGGAGCTCTTCCATCGCGAGCTGCGGACGGTCGCCCCGGTCTCCCGCCATCCCAACCTCGTGCACATCCTGGACACCGGCCAGGAGGGGGACCGGCTCTACCTGGTGATGGATCTGGTCGCGGGGACCTCGCTCGACCGCCGCCTCAAGCAGGGGCGGCCGTCGCTCTCCGAGGCGTTCACGGTGATGCGGGGGATCTGCCGGGGACTGGCTCAGGGGCACCAGCACGGTCTCCTCCACCGCAGCCTGACGCCGCGCAACGTCCTGGTCTCCCCGGATTTCGCGACCGTCAAGGTGTCGGACCTGGGAGCGACCGGTTTCGAGACGATGGCGCAGAGCCTCACCGCCACCCTGGGCACGGGGGAGATCCGGCTGGGAGCGCTCTACTATCTCGCGCCCGAGACGGTGGATGGCTCAGGCTCGGTGGACGCCCGCGCCGACCTCTACTCCGCCGGGGTGATCTTCCACGAGATGCTGACCGGCCGCGCGCCGGGGCCCAAGTTCGCCCTGCCGAGCCAGCTCGACCCGACACTGTCGCCGGAGATCGACGTCGTGGTGCTGCGCTGCCTTGCCCGCCGGCCGGACGAGCGCTACGCCAGCGCCGGCGACCTCCTCGCCGCGCTCGAGCGCTTGGAGGAGACGCTGCGGCTGCGGACGCTGACCGAGATCCGCGGCATCTCCCAGGCCGGCTCGCGCCTCCTGGGCGGCGGCGAGTCCGGGACCGGCAAGCGCCCCATCCTCCTCTACGTCGGCCTCGCGCTGCTGGTGCTGGCCGCGCTGGCCGGCGTCGGGTGGTTTCTGGCGCGGTAACCGGCTGGAGGGGGTCCGTAGCCTCGCCATCCGGGATTGAATCCCGGGCTACCGACAATCGCCCCTCCCGGGGCTCTGCAGGAAATGGGTTGGTGGGAGTCCCGGATGGGACGGCCGTGGGTAGCCCGGGATTTCAATCCCGGGCGGTAAAGCCCCATTCCTCCCTCGCAGTCCTTTCTCAAACTAAGCCGAAGCTGGTCCTTTTAGAGGATGGCTGTCATAAGATACGGCCAGCATGATCAATTCGGCGCTTGTGGTTTTCACAAGCAACGTCGCACAGGCCATTGGTGCCGTCATCCTGGCGATGGTCCTGGTGGGTTTCCATCGCCTGTATCAGCGTCACTATCTGCTGACGTGGGCGTGGAGCTGGTGGGCGTTCTGTGTCTGGCTGATCACCGGGGCAGTTTCGCAGTATCTGGCGCCGCATATGCCGGCGGACGCGCCGGCCCGCCTGGCGGCCTCGCTGCTCTCGATCACCGCCGGCTACTGGCAGGTCGGCTGGCTGCTCATCGGCACCTACGAGGCGACCACGGAAAGGCTGCTCTCCCGCCCCTTCCAGCGCGCCACCCTGGCGCTCCTGCTGGTGCTGGCCGTCGGCTCCGTGACGCTGACCCTGTACACCCCCTCCGAGGTCCGGTTCCTGGTGCGGGTCGGCCTGCGCGCGCTCCTCCTCGCGATCGCCTTCCTCATCGCGGCCTGGCGGATCTGGCACAGTCAAGCCCGCCGCTCCGGGATCGGGCGCATTCTGGTGGCGGGCGCCTTCCTGCTCTACGGGCTGCATCAGCTCCACTACCTGATCGTCGTGGTGACGCAGATCACACAAGTGGGCTCGATGGATTACGCGGCCTATCTCGGACCGTTCGACTTCCTGTTCCAGTCGCTGATCGGGATCGGCATGGTGACCTGGCTGCTCGAGGACGAGCGCCAGCGGGTCCTCGCCGCCTCGGACCGGATCGAGCACCTGGCCTACCACGACTCGCTGACCGACCTGCCCAACCGTAACCTGCTGCTCCAGCATCTGGGAGCGGCGCTCGCGGCCGCCGAGGCACGGCGGGAGCGGCTCGCCGTCTTCTTCCTCGACCTCGACCGCTTCAAGGTGGTCAACGAGTCGATGGGCAACCGCCACGGCGACGAGCTGTTGAAGGGCTTTGCGGAGCGGCTGCGGAGCAGTCTCCGCGGCACCGACCTGGTCGCGAGGGTAGCCGCGGACGAGTTCGTCATCCTCCTCCCCTCTATCGAAAGCGAGGTGGCCGTCGTGCGGGTGGCCGAAAAGCTGCTGAGCGTCACCCGGCTCCCCTTCGCCCTCCAGGAGCGCGAGGTCTATCTGACCGCCAGCCTCGGCATCAGCCGCTACCCGGAGGACGGCACCGACGCCGAGACCCTGCTCAAGCGCGCCGAGATCGCGATGTACCGTACCAAGGAGACGAGCCGGGACGGCTATCAGATCTATGTCCCGGGCATGGACTCCCACAGCCTGGAGCAGCTCTCGCTGGAGGCCGACCTGCGGCGGGAGCTGAGCCATAGCCAGGGGGGCGGCCTCACTCTCTTCTATCAACCGGTGCTCGACTCGAGCCGGCGTGCCGTCGAGGGGGTCGAGGCCCTGCTGCGCTGGTATCACCCCACGCGCGGCCTGATGACGCCGGCGGATTTCCTCTGGATCGCCGAAGCCTGCGGTCTCGCCAACGTGCTCGACCTCTGGGTGCTGCGCACCGCCTGCCGCGAGGTCGAGGTCTGGCGCCGCGAGGGGGCTCCGGACCTGCAACTGGCGGTGAACCTGTCGCCACGCTCCTTCCAGCAGCCGGACCTCCTGCGGCGCATCGAGGACGTGCTGGCCGAGACCCGCTTCCCGCCCTCCGCGCTGGTCCTGGAGATCACCGAGACCCTGGCCATGCAGAACGCCGAGGCGACCCTCGCCGTGCTGCGCGGCCTGAAGGCGATCGGCGTCAAGATCGCCATCGACGACTTCGGCACCGGCTACTCCTCGCTCTCCTATCTCACCACCTTCCCGATCGATACCCTCAAGGTCGACCGCTCGTTCGTCCACGCCATCGGCCATGCGCGCGGCAGCGAGGAGGTCGCCGCGGTGGTGATCGCGCTGGCCGTCAGCCTGGAGATCAGCGTGATCGCCGAGGGGGTCGAGAACCTGGAGCAGTGGCGCTGGCTCCAGGGGCTCGGCTGCGACAAGTTCCAGGGCTACCTCTTCAGCCGCCCTCTGCCCGCCGCCGAGTGCCGCGACTTCGTGCTGCACGAGGATCTCGGCGCGCGGGTCAATCAGGTCGAGCAGTTGTGGAGTTCGGCGTAGGGAGGCGCCGGCCCCCGTGATAGCGTTTCGACGCTACGGGGATGTCGTTTCTAACGGGGGTAACGCGTGGAATACCGGAATCTCGGCAAGAGCGGCCTGAAGGTCTCCCCTCTCTGCCTGGGCGCGATGATGTTCGGGAGCTGGGGCAACCCGGATCACGAGGACTCCATCCGCATCATCCATCGGGCGCTGGACGCAGGGGTCAACTTCGTCGACACCGCCAACGGCTACTCCGAGGGGGAGTCGGAGGTGATCGTCGGCAAGGCGCTGAAGGACCGGCGCGAGGGGACCGTGCTCGCCACCAAGGTCTGGGCGCCGGTGGGACCGGGTCCCAACCAGCGCGGGCTGTCGCGCAAGGCGATCCAGGAGCAGCTCGAGAACAGCCTGCGCCGCCTCGGCACCGACGTCATCGACCTCTACCAGATCCACCGTCCGGACCCGACGACGCCGATCGAGGAGACGCTGTCGACCCTCAGCGACCTCGTGCGCCAGGGGAAGGTGCGCTACCTCGGCCTGTCGACCAACCACTACGAGGGGTCGGCCCTGTGGGAGAAGCGCTTCGCGGCCTGGGAGATCGTCGAGACCTTCTGGGTCAGCGAGCGGCACGGCTGGGAGCGCTTCGTCTCCCTGCAGCCGCCGTACAGCATCCTGCGGCGGACGATGGAGGCCGAGCACTTCCCGATGTCGCTCAAGCTCGGCCTCGCCAACATCGTCTGGAGCCCGCTCGAAGGCGGCTGGCTCTCGGGCAAGTACCGCCGCGACGCCGCCAATCCCAAGGACAGCCAGCGCGCCGAGAAGTGGATCGGCGACATCAATAATCCCAAGTTCCAGCGCCGGCTCGACATCGTCGAGAAGCTGCTGCCGCTGGCGGAGGCCAAGGGGGTCCCCCTCGCCCGCCTCGCCAACGCCTGGGCGCTCCGCCATCCGGCGGTGACCTCGGCGATCATCGGCCCGCGCACCATGGAGCAACTGGAGGACAGCCTGCAGTCTTTGGACGTACAGATCACCGACGAGGATACCCGGATCATCGACGAGCTGGTGCCGCCCGGGACCTCGGCTCTCTAGTTGACCCCATAAAGCAACTTATGAACGCCACTGAGACCTCTTACGCTCCCATCCGCACCGCGCGGCGCATCGCGGATATCCACTACGCCGTCCGCGACGTCGTTATCCTCGCCCGCCAGGCCGAAGCCATGGGCAGGAAGATCATCGGCCTGAACATCGGCGACCCCTGCCAGTGCGACTTCCGCACGCCGGAGATCGTCATCGAGGCCGTGGTCAAGGCCCTGCGCGACAACAAGACGTCCTACTCCGCCTCTGAGGGGATCCCGGAAGCTCTGGCGGCCATCCGCCGTGACGCCGAGGAACAGAAGGGGATCCGCTCGGTCCAGGAGATCTTCGTCGGCCACGGCGCCTCCGAGCCGATCGAGATGGTCCTCACCGCGATTCTCGAGGCCGGCGAGGCCGTGCTCCTGCCCAGCCCGGGCTATCCGCTCTACTCTGCCGTCCTCGCCAAGATCGGCGGCCGGGCCCTCTACTACAACCTCGACGAGTCGAACGGCTGGCAGCCGGATCCGGACCACATCGAGCGGCTGGTGGACGCCGGCACCCGCGCCCTGGTGCTGATCAACCCCAACAATCCGACGGGGTCGGTGACCGACCGCGCCACCCTCGAGAGGGTGCTGGAGATCGCGGCGCGGCACCAGCTCCTGGTGCTCTCCGACGAGATCTACGACCGCATGCTGATCGATCCGGGGACGGACTTCGTGGCCACCGCCGCGCTGCGGGACGACATACCGATGGTCACCTTCAGCGGCCTTTCGAAGGTCTGGCTGGCGCCCGGCCTGCGGATTGGCTGGGCCATCCTCTCCGGCCCCCGCGAGGTGCTGGCGCCGCTCGCCGACGCCATGGGCCGGCTGGTGCGGGCACGGGTCAGCCCCAGCCACCCCGCGCAGTGGGCGATCAAGCCGGCGCTCGAAGGGCCCAACACCCATCTCGCGGAGGTGAGCGCCAAGCTGCGCCGCCGCCGGGACCTCACCGTGCGGCGGCTCAACGCCATCCCCGGCTGGAGCTGCGTGCCGCCGCTGGGCGCCTTCTACGCCTTCCCAAAATTCGAGCTGGGGAGCCTCACCGACGTGGAGCTGGTGCGCGACCTGATCCTCCAGCACGGCGTCGTCCTGGTCCACGGCTCCGGCTTCGGCCAGGACGATTTCAACCACGTACGGATCGTCTTTCTACCGCAGGAAGAGCTGCTGGAGGAGGCCTACGATCACATCGCGGAGTATTCGGCCAAGGTGCTCGCGGGGAAAGCCTAGATGGCCGACCTCAGGGGAAAGACCCTTTTCGGCAAGACCCTCTTTATAACGGGCGGCAGCCGCGGCATCGGCAAGGCGATCGCGTTGCGGGCCGCCGCCGACGGCGCCAACGTCGCCATCGCGGCCAAGACGGCCGAGCCCCATCCGAAGCTGCCGGGGACCATCCACTCGGCGGCCGCGGAGATCGAGGCGGCGGGCGGCCGCGCCCTCCCGCTGCAGGTGGACATCCGGGACGAGGGGCAGATCCAGGCGGCGGTCGAGCGGACGGTCGCGACGTTCGGCGGCATCGACATCCTGATCAACAACGCCAGCGCCATCAGCCTGACCGGCACCCTGGAGACGCCGCTGAAGCGCTTCGACCTGATGATGGGGGTCAACACCCGCGGCACCTTCGCCTGCTCGCAGGCGTGCATCCCCCATCTCAGGAAGGCGGCGAACCCGCACATCCTCAACCTCTCACCGCCGCTCAATATGGACCCCAAGTGGTTCGAGCACCACGTCGCCTACACCATGGCGAAGTACGGGATGAGCCTCTGCGTGCTGGGGATGGCGGAGGAATTCAAAGCCGACGGCATCGCCGTCAACGCCCTCTGGCCGCGGACGGTGATCCTCACCGCCGCCCTGGCCATGCTGGGCGGCCTCACCCCGCCCGAGAACTGCCGCAAGCCGGAGATCATGGCCGACGCCGCCCACGTGATCCTCACCCGCGACAGCCGCGGCCACACCGGCAACTTCTACATCGACGACGAGGTGCTGCGGCAGGCCGGCGTCGCCGATTTCAAGCCGTACGCGGTGGCGCCGGGGCATCCGCTCCATCCGGACCTGTTTCTCGACGTGACGCCGGACGAGTATTTTGGCAAGGCAAACGTCGGCAAGACAATCGTCGGCAAAGCCTAGCCCTCCGTCTTCTCCTCCCGGAGCTGGTCGATGGTCTCGAAGGCGTGCCGCAGGTGGGGGATGACGATGCTGCCGCCCACCACCAGGGCCACGTTCAGGGCGTCGTAGAGCTCGTCATCGCTCCACCCCACCTCGACGCACTGGTCGAGGTGATAGTCGATGCAGTCGTTGCAGCGCAGCACGGCCGAGGCGACCAGGCCGAGCAGCTCCTTGGTCCTGCCGTCGAGGGCGCCGTCGCGGTAGGCGGCGGTGTCCAGGTTGAAGAAGCGCTTGATGCCGAGATGATCGGCCTCGGTGATGCGGTCGTTCATCCGCTGGCGGTACTCGCGGAACCCCTTGATGTCGTTCGGCATTCGATCTCCTTGGCTCGCCTCTGTCAGTCCTTCACGAACGTGCCGCGCTCGGTGTCCTTGCGGACGCCGGGGAACGGCAGCACCCGGCCGTGGGCGACGCAATAGATCGCGGGGGGCAGGGTGCCGGCCGCGAAAATCGCCTCCGTCAGGTTCTGGAGGGCGTCGGATTGTTTCATCTCGAAAGGGCGCATGGCGCCGGTGAGCACGATAGGAACGCACGGCTCTTGCAGGTTGTCGTAGAGGTACTTGCCGGTGAGGGCGAGGGTATCCGTCCCATGGAGCACGACGATGCCGGCCGTGGCTCCCGCATCGCACGCGCCGGTCGCCCGCACGGCCTCCAGGATGCGGACACGGTCCGCGTCGGTCATCAGCTGGCTGTCCTTGCTCATCAGCTCGAAGACGCTGACCTCGGTCTCCTCCAGCCGCAGCTCGGAGAGCATCCGCCGCACCAGGGAGTGCCGGTTGGCCAGCTCCCCCGTGTGCTCGTCGTAGGTCTTCTCGATGGTCCCGCCGGTGGTGATCAGTGTGATTTTGCGCACGGAGGGGGACTCTATCGCACCGCGTGCCCGGCCACTCCGACCTGGAAAGGAAAGGCGACGCCCCGTCACTCCCCTTAGAATGCGTCGTCCAAAGGAGAAACCGCTTTGATCGCCCAACCTTCGGCCCCTCCCAGCGACGCGGAGATCCGCGATCGGATCCTCGGCGGCTTCCGGGGCGACGTCCCTCCCCTGCGCCCTTCCATCGGCTACCGGCTGGCGCTGGCGGGAGTGGCGTTCGCCATGGTGCTCCTGCCCGTCGTCTATGCCGGTCTGATCTCCATCGTGGGATGGGGGCTCTGGGCCTATGGCCGCTTCTTCTTCGTCCTGGCGCTGCCAGAAGCCCGGCATTGGTTGTCGATCCTTCTCGAGCTCCTGCCTCTGCTAACCGGTACACTGGTGCTCCTCGCTCTGGTCAAGCCCCTCTTCGCCCGCGCCGCCCGGCCCAGCCCTCCAGTGCGTCTGAGCCCGCAGGAGGAGCCTCTGCTCTTCGAGTTCGTCGCGCGGCTCTGCGCCGCGCTGCACGCTCCGGTTCCACGCGAGATCCACGTCAATTGCCAAGTCAATGCCTTGGCCTCGTTCCGTCCCGGCCTGCTTTCGTGGTTCCGCCACGATCTGATCCTGACCCTCGGCCTGCCGCTGGTGGCGGATCTCTCGCTGCAGCAACTCGCGGGAGTGATGGCTCATGAGCTGGGTCATTTCAGTCAGAAGTCCGGGTTGCGCGTCTCGACGGTGATCCGCAGGATCAACGTCTGGCTCGCCCGTCTGGTCTACCAGCGGGACCGGTTCGATCTGGCCTTGGAAACCTCGGCCCGGCAGATCCGTAACGTCTTTCTGCGGATGTCGCTCAGGATCGCCCTCTTTGGCGTCACCGTCACCCGGAAGATCCTCTGGACGCTGATGATGCTCGGCCACACGCTCAGCTCGCACATGATGCGCCAGATGGAGTACGACGCCGACCGGTACGAGGTACGTCTGGCGGGGTTCTCCTCCTTCGACCTCTGCATGCGCGAGCTGTTCTCTCTCGGCGCTGCCTACACGATGGCCATGGGGAATCTGCAGGAACAGTGGAAGGAGAGGCGGCTCGTCGACAACTTTCCACGCCTGGTGCTGGCCAACCGAATCCGGGAGGTGCAGCGGATCGCCGTTCAGATCGATCGCCAGATCGCGCAGGAGCCCGAGCTCCCCTTCTCCACTCACCCGACCGCACGTCGGCGGACCGCCCGTGCCCTGCGGGAAAAGGGTGTCGGAGTCTTCTCCTCGGATCTACCCGCGGGAGCGCTGTTCGCCAATCTCGAAGCCTTGGAGCGGAGGACCTCGCTGGCCTTCTACAAGGAGCTGGTGGGCAATCAGGTGAGGCCGCAGGATCTGCTCCCGATGGACGACGTCAAGGAGCGCCAGGAGCGGGTCCAGAGCGAGCGCGCCGCCCTCGAACGCTACTTCCGTGACCCGAACCCGCTGAAGGGACTGCCGCTGCCGCCCGAGCTGCCGCCGCCGGCCGACCCGGCGGCGGCGATCGCCGAGTTGGGGCGGACCCGGACCACTCTCGCCGCCCGGGACGAGGGGGGTCATGCGGGCGCCGGTGAACGGTATCGCACGGCCACGAAGGAGCGGCTCGTCGCGCTGCGCGCCCAAGCCGTGATTCAGGCCGGCTACTCGATCCGTGCCGGCGATTTCAATCTCACGGACGGCCAGCTGGTCTCGGCGAACCGCGCGGCGGCGGAAGCCCAGAGCCAGATGAAGTGGAACGGCGAGCAGCTCGCAAGCTTCGAGGCGGTCGAGGTCCGGCGCCTGCTCCTCAGTCTCTCGTTGCTGGAGCTGCCGCGGGTCGCGGCCCGTCTGCCGGAGCTGGAGCACGGGCGCGAGGAAGCGAAGCGGCTCCTCGCCTGCGCCTCGTTTCTCTCCGCCAGATTTCCCGGCATGTTCGCTTTGCGGGAAACCCTCTCGCGGCTCGAGATCCTGAGTGTCCAGGTCAAACCGGACCAGGAGAACCCACGGCTCAACGCGGCCCTTCAAGAGCACATGGACACCCTCCAGGAGCAGCTCAAGGAGCTGCACCGTGGACTGCGGGATCGGAGCTACCCCTTCGATCACGCCCGCCGGGAGATCACCCTGGCCCAGTTCACCATTCCCGCGATGCCGCCGGCGAACGACTTCCAGAGGCTGCTCGTCACCGCGGAGCAGGCCCTGGAACGGCTGCACGATCTCTACGAACGGCTCCTGGGCCGGCTGACCTGGCTGGCGGAACAGGCCGAGACGGCGCTCGACCTGCCTGCCCTGGCTCCATCGCCAGCGCCGGAGAGCTCGCCCGCGACGTCGCCTTCCGCAGGGCCGCACATTCCGGAGAGCAAGGCCTCGGCGGTCACCAGCCGGGAGAGGTTCGTCCTCTACTTCTGCCATCCTCTCGAAGTCCGCACCCTGCCACTGCCCGATACGCTGCCCGAGGTCGCCACCGCCGATCCGCGGGCGGCGCTGGCGGCGGCCCGCGACGCCGCCCTGGAGAGGGTCAAAGAGAACGCGGAGAACGTCCGCCGGTACCAGATCCTCGAACGGAAATACTTCAAGGCCCTCCGGGCGGAGGTCCTGCTGGCCGCGGAAATCGCCATTCAGCCCGCCGATTTCGAGCTCCCTCGGGCCGACGCTCGGGTGGCGGAGCAGGCCCGCGAACGAGCGCTCGCCGAGATGAGCACCCTCGAACCCGCGCTCCAGAGCTTCGAGGAGATCCAGACCCGGCGCCTTCTCGCCGCCCTCACGCTCCTGGAAAGCGGCGAGGCTCGCATCGCCGAGGCGGACAGCCGGTGCCGGGAAGCACCTCCCCTTCTGGCCTGCGTCGCGGCGGTCCAGCGGCGATTTCCTCTATTGCGGGAGCTGCGCAAGGCGCACGCGGTTCTGGAGAGCCTGGCGGCTCATGCTCCAGCCTCGTCCCAGTTGCCCGGTTTTCAGGGCCAAGTCGCCGAGCGGATGTCGCAGGCCCAGAAATATCTGCAGGAGCTGCAAAGAAGTCTTCATACCGAGCCTTGCCCGCTGGTCGGACCCGAAGGGCCTGTCGACCTCGCCCGGGTCGCCGTCCCCAAACTCCCCCGCTCCACCGACTACAACGGCATCTTCAATTCCACAGGATGGGCGCTCCGGGAGCTGACCGACCTGCACCGGCGCCTCCTCGGCCGGCTGGCCGGAACCGCGGAAGAGGTGGAGCGGACGCTGAGTCAGTAGGCAGGATCTCTCGCGAGGTATCCTACGCCGCGCCATGCGAACCGAACGGAAGCGCGCGTTGCGCCGGACCTTCCTGGGCCTCCTGCTCCTTGGGCTCATCCTGGGCTTCTGGGCGTTTCTCGCCGAACCCTCGTCCCTGCGGGTGCGGGAGCACCGCGTGGCGATCCCCGGGTGGCCGGCGGGCCGGTCGGGGATGCGGATCGCCCTGCTCTCGGACCTTCACGTCGGCTCCCCCTTCAACGGCCTCGACAAGCTGGAGGAAGTGGTACGGCGGACGAATGCGGCCCGGCCGGACCTCGTGCTCATCCTGGGGGACCTGGTGATTCAGGACGTCGGCGGCGGCCGGTTCGTGCCGCCGGAGAAAATCGCTCCCGTGCTCGCCCGGTTGCGGGCGCCGCTCGGCGTCCACGCGGTGCTGGGCAATCACGACCGGTGGCTCGACGCGCAACGGGTCCTCAGCGCTCTCGAGCGGGCTGGCATTCCGGTAATGGAGGACCGCGCGGCCGAGGTCTCAAGCGGCGGCCCTCCCTTCTGGCTGGTGGGAGTGAGCGATCACTGGACGGCACCGCATGACGTCCGCGGGGCGCTCGCCCAAGTCACGGACGGGGGTCCGATCCTCCTCTTCACCCACAACCCCGACGTCTTCCCCGAGGTCCCTCCCCGGGTGAGCCTAACGCTCGCAGGGCACACGCACGGCGGGCAGGTCTACTTCCCTCTGCTCGGCCGCCTGATCGTCCCCTCGGAGTATGGCCAGCGATATGCCCTCGGCGCCATCGTCGAGAAGGGAAAGCACCTCTTCGTCGCCGGCGGCGTGGGGACGAGCATCCTCCCCGTCCGCTTCCTGGTGCCACCGGAGATCTCGATCGTCCGGCTCGAACCGGACCAGTAAGACGCGATCAATTACCCAGCGCGGCGAGCGCCCGGTGGGCCACCGCCGCCACGGAGTCGGCGGCGAGCCGGGTCAGGGCGATCATGTTCTCGGGACGGCCGAAGCGGCTGAGCACCTCGGCGGCGGCCAGCCGTACCTGCCAGTCCGGATGCGACGCGGCGGCGCGGAAAAAAGCGTCGTCCCCGGCTCCGGCGCAGACCGCGAGCGCCTTGTAGACGGCGCGCGCCTCCGCGCCGGCACCCAGGGAGAGGATGGAGGATTGCAACACGGCCCGTGCCTCGGGCCCGCCGATCCGGCCCAGGCTCTCCAGGGCGGGCGCGCGCAGCTCTTCCCGCTCCTTGAGACAGCGGGCGAGCAACGGCACGGCCCCGCGGTCCCCCAGCTCTCCCAGGGCGCGGAGCAGCGGCGGCGAGGGCATCACGGCCGCGCGAGCCCGCAGGGCCGGCACCAGCTCCGTCATGCCGCAGCGCATGGCCGCCTCGGCGGCCGGGATCGCGTAGAGTTCGGGAGCCTCCTCCAGCCAGTCGTCCCAGGGGAGCAGCGGCGCCATCCCGTCGATCCGCATCAGCCGGGCGATCACGCCGGGGCGGAACGACGGATCGAGATCCAGAATGGCCTCGACCACCTCGTCGATCGGCTGCCCGAGCAGGGCGGCGAGGACCAGCCGGTCGGACGGGTCCACGTCCGGCAGGATGTCGAGAGCGGCTTGCACATCGGCGCGGTGAGCGTCGAGCGCCGGCCCCAGGGACTCGCGCAAGCCGGCGGGGAGCCAGAGATAGAGGTCGAGCAGGGCATCGCCGAGGCCGGGGACGCTCACCTTCTCCAGCGCTTGGAGAAGATGCGGGAGCAGCTCCGGGCGCTCCGCCATCTCCTTCGTGGCGGTGAGGAACGCGGCGGCCGGGACATCCTGCGGAAAGCTCGCGGCGAGCTGAAAACCCCAGGCCCGCGGCTCCCCGGCGGCGGCGAGCAGCGGAGCGATCAGATCCTGCCGCCGCGCCAGAGCGGAAGGGCGGAGGGGCGCCGCCGGCCGCGAACCGGCCAGCACCTCGACGGCCTCGGCGTCCCAGGGGCCCGCCCCCAGCGCCAGCAGGCAGCGGGCGGCGGCCGTGCGCACCTCTGGCAGGCGGTCGTGGAGCCGTGCGGAAAGGGCCTCGCGGAACCCGCCCGGCAGGATGGTGATCTCCTCCGGCCGGGGCAGCCCTTCGATCACGTGGGCGAGCAGGCCGAGCATCGTCTCCTCGTCGATCTCGACCTCTCCGGCCGGCCAGTGCGCGGCCAGGGCGCGGAAGGAGAGCTCGCCGCCGATCCGGGCCAGGGCCTCGGCCGCGAGCGAGCCGACCATCGGATCGGTCAGCCGCTCGGCCAGATAGGGCACGGCCTCGGGCGCGCGCAGATCCCCGAGGGCCTGCACGGCGGCCATTTGTACCCACAGGTCGGCGCTCAGGAACGGCACCAGGTGAGGGATCGACCGCGCGTCCCCCAGATGGCCGATGGCGAGGATCGCCTCCTGCTGGACGTTGGGATCGGCGTGGCCGAGGGTGGCGTGCAGCGGCTCGAGCGCCCGTGGATCGCGCAGCCGGTCGAGGATGAGGACCGCCTGCAGCACCACGTCCGGATCGGAATCGCGCAGCAGCCGCACGACCAGCGGCAGGCTGCGGCCGCCGCGCAGCCGCAGGATCTCGGAGCCGGCGTTGCGTAGCGCGGCATCGGCTGGATCGCGCAGATACTCGGCCAGCCGGGAGTCGGGAAGGACGGAGGCGCCGATGCGCAGCGCCTGCTCGCGGATGCCCGGGCTGGGGTTGCGCACGAGCCGCTCGAGCGCCTCGACGCGGGTGTCGAGCGGCATCGAGGGGAGCCGCTCGAGGATATCGACGCATTCGTCCCAACTGGGAGCCTGATTGCCGACCGGTTCCATGCAGAGCCGCCGAGGGACTGAAGCTCAAGCTACAACCCTCGCGGGATACTCCTTTCCAAGGTGCGCCTTGGCGCCGGTCCCCGAGTCTCCACTCGGGGAGGGCGCCAGGCAGGCTGTCCGGGCTCCGGAAAAGTATACCCGGATTGGTGGGTCAGGGGCAGGTCTGGAAGGCTTCGACGTCGGTGACCGCGGCGGCCGGCTTCCCCGCCGGGTTCTCGTAGCGCGCGACGCTACCGGTCGCGGTATCGGTCACCGTCAGGACGTAGTGGACGTTAGTGGTGCCGGCGGCGAAGACCCAGTAGCGGCCGTTGACCCCGCAGCCGTCGAGCACCTTGACCATCACTTCCCAGTTGTCGGGGGCGAAGAACCAGAAGAGCCCGGAGTCGGCCGAGGCGGCCGGCACGGTCCGCCCCGCTCCCGAGGAGCCGTTGGCGTCCCAGGCGACCTCGACGCGGAAGCGCCCGCGGCTGAGGCAAAGGCTCGTCGCCGTGGGAGTGCAGAGGGCCGCCGGATCGGGGCGGCTCTTCTCCACCACGAAACGGAAGCCGTCGGCCATCGAGCTGACGGGCCAGGTGTTGTGGCCGAAGCCCGCCTGCGCGTCCTCTTCCCAGGGGACGCCGAGCCGCGCCCACTGCGCCTCCAGGCCCGGACGGGCGCCGGTGTAGTTCTGATCGGTGGTGCCGTAATACATGTGGATCGGCGGCTTGTAGCCGGGATCGGCCAGCGAGGCCACCGGATAGAACGGCGCCGAGAGGGTGAAGACGGCGCTGTACGCCGAGCTGGCGTAGGCGACGAGGTAGGCCCAGGCGCCGCCGGCCGAGTGCCCCGCCAGGGCGACCCGCCGGTCGTCCACCGGCAACTCCGCGCGGACGAGGCGGAGGGTTTCGGCGGTCGTCTGCTCGTCGTTCCCCACTCCCCAGCCGGCGTTGGCGGAGGATTTCGGCAACGCCACCACGCAGCCGGCCTTCTCGGCGGCGGTGGCGACGAAGGCCTTGTAATCCTCCGGAGTGCCGTTGGAGCCGTGGAAGAAGAGGACGAGAGGGGCCGGCCGGGTGGCGTCGAGCGTCGCCGGGACGTAGCGCAGGAGATAGGAGCCGGTCGCCGGGATCTCCACCTTCCGCCAGCCGGGGGCGACCTCGGCGCCGAAGGCGGGCACCGCGAAGAGAGCGAGGAGGAGGGCGGCCGGAAAAAACCTCGCGCCGCCCCTGCGGTCAGACTTCAACGACAACTGCATGCGGGGCATTCTACCAGCCCGGCCTCGATCCGCTATGCTAGGAGCCGATGCTAGCCCCTGTCGCTGAATACTCCCTTGTCCGCCGCGAGTGCCGGGCCGTCCGCATCCCGGAGGGCACGCCCGCCGTCCTCTCCTCCGGGACCCGGGTCCGCATCACCCAGTCGCTCGGCGGCTCCTACACCGTCGCGACCGACCGCGGCTACCTGTTCCGGATCGAGGCCCGGGACGCGGACGCCCTTGGCAAAGAGCCCGGCGAAGCCCTCGCCGTGCCGGCCGAGGCCAGTCTCGAAGAGCGGATCTGGGCGGGCCTGCGCACCTGCTTCGACCCGGAGATCCCGATCAACATCGTCGATCTCGGCCTGATCTACAACTGCGAGATCAAGGAGGAGGGGCGGCGGGTGGAGATCAAGATGACCCTCACCGCTCCCGGTTGCGGCATGGGTCCGATCCTGGCCCAGGACGTCCAGCAGAGAATCGAGAGCCTCCCCGAGGTGGAGCACGCCGAGGTCGAGGTCGTCTTCGATCCGCCCTGGGATCAGAACATGATGAGCGAGGCGGCGCGGCTGGAGCTGGGGATGTTCTGATCTCGATGGAGAAACTATGAACGCGATGCGGGTCAAACGTGTAGCGGGACGGCGAGACCAGGAGGACGTCTTGCGGGACATCGACATCCTCCAGAACACCATGAACCAGTTGCGAGGCTGTGGCCTGATTCCCAGAGGCGTCTACCGGTTTCAGACTCACGAGGAGGCGGATGAATGGATGATGCGCCAGATCGCGGCGAATCACGCGCGCCACGCCTCGAAGACCTCCTAGAGCTCTGCAAGGCCCTCAATCGGGAGGGTGTCCGCTATGTCCTGATCGGCGGCTTCGCCGTGATCCTGCACGGGTTTGTCCGATCGACCAAGGACGTGGACCTCCTGGTCGATGCATCGGAGTCCAACGTACAGGCCGTCAAAAGAGCCATGGCAGGTTTGCCCGATAACGCGGCAGCCCTCATCGCTGACGATGAAATCCTCAAATACCAAGTCGTCCGGGTCGCCGACGAAATCGTCGTCGATCTATTAGGAACGGCTTGTGGGATCGCCTACCCCGAAGCACTGGCGTCAGGTCTCGATCATTTCAACATCCAGGGTGTCGAGATCCCGGTCGCGAGCAAAGAGCTACTGATCCGCATGAAGGCAACGATTCGGGAAAGCGATGCCGTAGACGTTCGCTTCCTACGTCTGCGGATCGAAGAAGAAAAGAAGAGGAAGTAGGCCGTCAGGAATCCTCGACCGGCATCTCTTCCCCGACCGTAGCCGCCGGCTTCCCCGCGAACAGCCGCTTCAGCGACAGCCGCGCGTTGTCTAACTCCGCGTACAGCCAGAGCTTGATCCCCTTGGCGGCCATGTGGAACGGGGCGAGCTTGAGGTCGAAGAGTGCCTTGACCCGCCGGCCGTCGTTGCGGCGCCCGGCCTCTCCGGCGGCGCGGCGCGCCAGGGCGATCGCCTTGAAGCGCCGGTTGTAGATCCGCATCATGTGATAGCTGATGAAGGCCGGCTTCGGCCCCAGCACCGGCATCCACTGGAACTTCCCGAAGAACCGGTAGGCGGGGATCACCACGAAGATGTAGTACTGCGCCGTATCGATGAGGAACGAGGCGGAGAGCAGGTCGTGCTCCCCCATGTAGAAGTACTTGTCCTGGTAGATCGCCTTGAAGAAGCGGTGGTACGAGCGGTCGAACGTCGCGTTGTGCTCGGCGATCCGGGCGGTCACGTCCTCCCCCGCCGTCTGCGCCTTGACCATCTCGACCGTCGCCTCGACGGAGAACGAGGCATGGTCGAGCCCCGGCGAGTAATAGGGGTCGAGGAAGGCCGCCGCGTCTCCCATCAGCGCCCAGCCGTCCCCCATGTACTGGCGGGTGTAGTAGGCGAGGTTCGAGTAGGTCTTCAGGTCGCCGGCCTTCAGGCTCGCCCCCTCAAGCAGCTCCGCCGCGGCCGGGATCGCCCGCAGGAACGCCTGGTAATCGCTCGCCATGTTGCTGCCGCGGTCGAGGCTCACCAGGCGGGTGTCGAAGACAATGCCGATGCTGGTCTCGCCGTTGCCCAGGGGGATGAACCAGACCCAATAGCCGAACCCCATATAGTGGTTGGTGGCGAGGCGGCGGGAGGAGACGTTGCCGCGCGCGAGCTTGAGCGGCCCGCGGGCGGCGAAGTCGTCAATGTGGCGGACCCCCTCCCAGCGCCCCCAGACCGCGGCGGTGGGGTGCTCGCGGTTGCGCTCGATCAGCCCCAGCTTCTTGCCGAGGAAGTTGGCCCTGCCGGTGGCGTCGAGCACCCAGCGGCAGCCCACCGTCTCGGTCTCCCCTTCGTGCTCGAGGGTGACGCGGTGGTCGAAGTCGCCGACCTCGACGTCGCGCACCCGGGCCGGGCGGACGAGCTCCGCGCCCTCGGCCACGGCGGTCGCCAGCAGGTGCTCGTCGAGGGTGTCGCGCCGGAGCTGGAACGAGGGGACCGTGCTGCGCTGGAAGGCGCCGGACTCGCTGGCGTCGGCGTGGCCGCGCACCTTCTCGTTCTGGAACCAGTAGCGCAGCCCCTCTTTCGGCAGGTGCTCGTTCTCCAGGTGCTGCCACATCGCCAGCCGCCGGGTGAGGAACATCCCGGACATCTCCGTGGTCGCCTCCCCCACCTTGGCGTCGAACGCCTCCTGGCGCTCGATCACCAGCACCGACAGATCCGGCCGGTCCCGCCGGAGCAGGATCGCCGCCGCGGCGCCGCTGAAGGCGCCCCCCAGAATGACCACGTCGTACTTTTTCAAGCCGCTCCTTCCCCCGCTGCCAGGGCGCTGTCCGGGCAAGTTTAGCAGCCCTGGAGGGGCCGGGGTTGCGGCTTTCTGCGATGTGGGTCAGAATATGCTCCCGCGAAAGATGCCGCCCCGCCTTCTACACCCCCGTCCTTTTCTCATGATCTAGCCAAAACGGAGACATCTTGACTCGTAGAATGCTGATCAACGCGCAGCGTCCGGAAGAGCTGCGCGTCGCCATCGTCCAGGGGAATGTCCTTGAAAACTACAAGGTGGACGTCGCCGAAGCGGGCCTGACCCGCGGCAACATCTACCGCGGAGTCATCGCCAGCATCCAGCCCAGCCTGAACGCCGCCTTCATCGATTACGGCGCCGAGCGGCACGGGTTCCTGGCGATCCAGGACGTCGTCCCCGACGCCTACTACCGGCGCCCCTCCGGCGGCCACCCTCGCATTGACGAGGTGCTGGAGAAGAACAAGCCCATCGTCGTCCAGGTCGAGAAGGATCCGATCGGAACGAAGGGCGCGGCGCTCACCACCAGCCTCTCCCTCGCCGGCCGCTATCTCGTGCTGACCCCCTTCGAGGACACGCGCGGCGTCTCGCGCAAAGTCGAGGACGAGGACACGCGCAAGAAGCTCAAGGGGCTGGCCAACGGTCTCGATCTGCCCGACGGGTGCGGCGTCATCCTGCGCACCAACGCCCTGGGCCAGACCAAAATCACGCTCAACCGCGACCTCTCGGCCCTGCTGCGCCTGTGGAAACGGGTGCAGACGGCGGCGATGCAGGGCAAGGGGACCCGCCTCCTCTACACCGACCAGGACCTGATCCTCCAGGCGCTCCGGGACTACCTGGACACCAGTATCGAGGAAGTCCTGGTCGACGACGACGAGGCGTTCCACAAGGCCAAGGCCTACATCGAGGCCTTCATGCCGCGCTCGAAGACGCGCCTGATCCGCTATGCCGAGCGCATCCCGCTGTTCAGCCGCTACGACCTCGAATCGCAGATCGACCGCATCTACGAACGCCGGGTGGAGCTGCCGAGCGGCGGCTCGATCGTCATCGACCCCACCGAGGCGCTGACCGCGATCGACGTCAACTCCGGCCGCTCGACCCGCGCCGCCACCCAGGAGGAGACGGCCCTCAACACCAACGTCGAGGCGGCCGCCGAGGTGGCCCGCCAGCTCCGGCTGCGCGACATCGGCGGCATCGTGGTGGTCGACTTCATCGACATGCGCTCCTCGAAGGGACAGCGCAAGGTCGAGAAGGTCCTCAAGGACGCCATGAAGGCGGATAAGGCGCGCTCGACGATCGGCCGCGTCTCCCCCAACGGCCTGCTCGAGATCAACCGTCAGCGCATCCAGCAGGCGCTGCAGCTCCGCACCCACCGCCCCTGCCCGACCTGCAACGGCGTCGGACGTCTGGCGAGCGAGGAGATGGTCTGCCTGTCGCTGCTGCGCCGGGTCGAGGCCCGCGCCGCCACCGGCTCGATCCAGGGCGCCCGCATCGGTCTCCATCCGGAGCTCGCCGACGCGCTCCAGAACAACTACCGGCGCGAGCTCGCCGACCTCGAGACCGAGTTCGACATCGAGATCGAGGTCATCGCGACCGCCGGTCTTCACCGGCCGGACGAGAAGATCGATTGGCGGAAGCGGGAAAAGCCCGTGCCGCCGCCGAAGCCCAAGCAGGCCGCGATCACCTTCCAGCCCTGGGATCTCGCCTCGCTCGAAGACGAGGACGACGATGAGGACGAGGACTTCGCCGCGGAGGGCGAGGACCATGGCGAGGAGAACGGCCAGGCCGCGAGCGCCGAGGGGGACGCCGCCGCCAGAAAACGCCGCCGGCGCCGTGGCGGACGCAAGCGGAAGAAGAAGGGTGCCCCCGGCGAGAACGGCGACAGCGGCGTCCACGGTACCGGCGCCAATGACGACCAGGCGGCCCCGGGAGAGAGCGCGCCGGCCGAGATCTACCTCGCGCCCGTCCTGGAGGGTCCCGCGTTCGTCGACGAGCCCGCGGATCTCTTCGACGACGAGGAAGATGACGACGAGGACGACGACCTCGAAGAGGGGCAGGAGGCCGTCAACGCCGACGGAACGGTGGCCGCCCCTGGAGCGCCCGGAACGAAGAAGCGCCGGCGGCGCAGGCGGCGGCGGAAGTAGAGAAGTTTCCCGATTCCCGCCCTGAAAGGGCGGAATTTGAATAGCCTGGGGTTTCAACCCCAGGTTGGGGCGACACCCACCGTCGCGTGGTGTGCCGCCCCTTCGGAGCTTGAATTTCGTTGGCGGCTGACCACCTGGGGTTGAAACCCCAGGCTATTCAAATTCCGCCCTTCGGGGCGGCCCCCCCACCCGCCGCCTCTCTACCGGTAAAAGATCGGGAACGACTTCGGGTCGGCCTCGTGCATCAGCTCGTAGACCGTCTCGAAGACGGACTCCCGGTTGGGCTTCGAGTAGTAGTCGCCGTCCGAGCCGTAGGAGGGGCGGTGCTCCTTGGCGGCGAGGGTGCGCGGCTCGGAGTCGAGCCAGTTGTAGCCCCCCTGCTCCTCGATCACCTTCTGCATCATGTAGGCGGTGCCGCCGCCGGGCACGTCCTCGTCCAGGAAGAGGACGCGGTTGGTCTTCTTGAGCGACTGGACGATCCGGCCATGGAGATCGAACGGCAGCAGGGTCTGGACGTCGATCACCTCCGCCTCGATCCCCACCTCGGCGAGCTTCTCGGCCGCCTCGAGCGCGATCCGGCAGCAGGCGCCGTAGGTGACGACCGTCACGTCGCTCCCCTCCCGCAGCACCTCCGGCACCCCGAGCGGCACCCGCAGCTCGCCGATGTTGGCGGGCAGCTTCTCCTTCAGGCGATAGCCGTTGAGCACCTCGATGACCAGCGCCGGATCGTCGCTCGCCAGCAGCGTGTTGTAGAACCCCGCCGCCTGGGTCATGTTGCGCGGCACGCAGAGCCAGATGCCGCGGATCAGGTTCAGGAGCCCCCCCATCGGCGACCCCGAGTGCCAGATCCCTTCCAGCCGGTGGCCACGCGTGCGCACGATCACCGGCGCCTTCTGCCGCCCCTTGGTGCGCCAGCGCAGGGAGGCGAGATCGTCCGACAGGATCTGCAGACCATAGAGGACGTAGTCGAGGTACTGGATCTCCGCGATCGGCCTCAAGCCCCGCAGCGCCAGACCGATCGCCTGCCCCATGATCGTGGCCTCGCGGATGCCGGTGTCCGCGACCCGCAGCGGCCCGTACTTGGCCTGCAGGCCGGCGAAGCCCTGGTTGACGTCGCCGATCTGGCCGACGTCCTCACCGAAGGCGATCAGGTTCGGCATCCGGGAGAGCGCCGCGTCGAAAGCGGCGTTGAGCACCTCGAAGCCGTTGAGCACCGGAGCGTCCGGCGCGTAGACCGCCGGCACGGGCACGATCTTCAAGGCGGAAAATTCCGTCGTGCTGTAGAGGTCCGAGCTGTAGCGGTCCTCGTTGGCGCGGTCCTGCTCCCGCTTCCATGCCACGATCCGGCGCGCCGCGGGCGGCTCCTCCCCCGCCGTCGCGATCAGGGCGGAGTGGAGGGCGGCCATGATGTCGCGGCGCGGGGTCATCGGCTGCCTTTCGAGCTCCTGCCGGATGTTCTGGATCGCCGCGGGGTTCGCGGCCTGGCGCGCGATCTCGTCGAGCATCTCCAGGGCGGTCCGCTTCTCCGCGTCGATCGGGGCGCGGAACTCGTCCCAGGCCCGGCGCTGCGCCTCGCGGACGGTCCGGAGATCCTCCGCCTCGGCCTCCTCGAGCTCCTGGACGGTGGCGATCCCCTGCTCGATCATCCACTGCCGCATCTTGTGGATGGGATCGAACTCGACCTCCCAGGCCAGCCGATCCTTTGACTTGTAGCGCTCGTGGCTGCCGGAGGTGGAGTGCCCCTGCGGCTGGGTCATCTCGGCGACGTGGACGAGGGCCGGCACGTGCTCGGCGCGGACGATCTGCACCGCGGAGAGGTAGGTCTCGCAGAGGCCGGGGTAATCCCACCCCTTGACGGTGTAGAGGTCGTAACCCTGGCGGCTCCCCGGCGCGCGGCGGAAGCCGGAGAGGACGGCCGAGAGGTCGTCCTTGGTGATCTGGTGCTCGTTGGCGACGGAGATGCCGTAGCCGTCGTCCCAGATCGAGATCATCGCCGGGCACCCGAGGACGCCGATGGCGTTGACCGCCTCCCAGAACAGACCCTCGGCGCAGCTCGCGTTGCCGATGGTGCCGAAGGCGACCTCGTCGCCGTGGTTCGAGAACGGCGCCCCGAGCTCCCGCAGCCCGGGCAGCTCGCGGTAGAGGCGCGAGGCGTAGGCGAGCCCGACCAGGCGCGGCATCTGCGACCCCGTGGGCGAGACGTCCGAGGAGGAGTTCAGCAGGTCCGCCAGATTGCGGAAGCTGCCGTCCGCCTCCAGCATGCAGGTCGAGAAGTGGGCGGTCATCGAGCGGCCCGCCGAGCAGGGCTCGCGCTCGATGTCGGGATCGGCGTAGAGCTGGGCGAAGAACTGTTCGAGGGTGAGCAGCCCCAGGGCCATCATCAGCGTCTGGTCGCGGTAATAGCCGGAGCGGAAGTCGCCCGGACGGAAGGCGCGCGCGAGGGCGACCTGGGCCACCTCCTTGCCGTCGCCGAAGATGCCGAACTTGGCCTTGCCGGTGAAGACCTCCCTGCGGCCGATCAGGCTCGCCTGCCGGCTCTGAAAGGCGATCCGGTAGTCGCGAAGGATGCTCTCCCTCGTGAACTGCGAGCCCCCGGCTCCAGGCAGGGACGAGGTGTCCCGATCCGTAATGGGAAGTGACATGCTGAAGTCTCCAATGAAGGGTCGAGCCGGCCGGGCTCACCCTTTGGAATGCTAGCACGCGGGAGTGGGGTCTCCTCCCGTGCTGCTGAGGGCGACCGCAGGTCGCCCTTACAATCTCCGGCGCGGAGTTGAAGCCCTCACCTGGAACCCTCGTGTTACGATCCGACGTCAAACTTAACCCTTTGAGGGAGGCTATGACCGAAACGCTCCGACGCACCGCTTTCGGCGCCCTCGCGCTCCTCCTCGGCTTCACTCCTCTCGCTTGCGCCAGCAGCTCTGCCGTCTCTCCCCAGACCGCCGCTCCCGAAGCGGCGAGGTCCGGGGAGATGAAAAAGGGGGAGAAGCCGTCGCATGCTCCCGCCACCGGGCCGGCGAGCGGAGTCGAATCGAGGCGAGCCGGCGAGTCCGCCTACACCTCCATCTACCAGCCCCTCCCCTCGCAGCCGGTCCTGATCACCAACGCCACCGTGCTGACCGCCGCCGGCGAGCGCATCGAGCGCGGCTCGGTGCTGATGCGCGACGGCAAGATCGCCGCCGTCGGCCAGACCGTCGCGGCCCCGGCCGGCGCCGCGGTCGTCGACGGCTCCGGCAAGTGGGTCACGCCGGGGATCATCGACGCCCACTCCCATCTCGGCGTCTACGCCTCCCCCGGCGTCGAGGCCAACTCCGACGGCAACGAGGCGACCGATCCCGACACCGCCCAGGTCTGGGCCGAGCACTCCGTCTGGCCGCAGGACCCGCAGTTTCCCCTGGCCCTCGCCACCGGTGGCGTGACCACGATGCAGATCCTCCCCGGCTCGGCCAACCTGTTCGGCGGCCGCGGCGTGACGGTGAAGAACCTCCCTGGCCGCGGCGTCTACGAGATGAAGTTCCCCGGCGCCCCCTACGGGCTCAAGATGGCCTGCGGCGAGAACCCCAAGCGGGTCTACGGCGGCAAGGGGCGCGCCCCCTCCACCCGCATGGGCAACGTCGCCGGCTACCGCGACGCCTGGATCAAGGCCGGCAAGTACCGCGCCGACTGGGCCGAGTACGAGCGCAAGCGACAGGCCGGCGAGGACGCCGACCCGCCCGACCGCGATCTGCAGCTCGAGACCCTGGCCGGCGTGCTCAGCGGCGACATCCTGGTCCAGAACCACTGCTACAGGGCCGACGAGATGCTCACCATGATCGACATCGCCAAGGAGTTCGGCTACAAGGTCACCGCCTTCCACCACGCCGTCGAGGCCTACAAGATCGCCGACGTGCTGGCGGCCAACGGCATCTGTGCCGACGTCTGGGCCGACTGGTGGGGGTTCAAGATGGAGGCCTTCGACGGCATCCGCGAGAACGCCGCCCTGCTCCAGAAGGCCGGCGCCTGCGTCGTCATCCACTCCGATTCGTCGGAGGGGATCCAGCGGCTCAACCAGGAGGCCGCCAAGTCGATGGCGGCGGGCAACCGCATGGGGATGAATCTCCGCGAGGAGGACGCCATCCGCTGGCTGACGATCAATCCGGCGAAGTCGATCGGGGTCGACCGGCAGACCGGCTCGCTCGAGCCGGGCAAGATGGCCGACGTGGTGCTCTGGAGCGGCAACCCGTTCAGCGTCTACAGCCGCCCCGACAAGGTCTACATCGACGGCGCCCTGGCCTACGACCGCAACGATCCGTCCCGGCAACTGAAGACCGACTTCGAGCTCGGAATCCGGGACACCCGGGAAGAGGTGCAGCCATGAACGCGCGGACGGCTTTGACTCTTCTGGCCGGCCTCGCGCTGGCCGGCGCCACGGCCGCCAGGCCCGAGACCGTGGCGATCACCGGCGCCACCATCCATACGATGGGACCGCAGGGGACGATCCAGAACGGCACCGTGGTGATCGAGAACGGCAAGATCCGGGCGGTCGGGACCTCCGTGCCCCTGCCGGCCTCGGTCCGGCGGATCGACGCCCATGGCCAAGTGGTGACACCGGGTCTGTTCGATTCGTACTCCCAGATCGGCCTCGTCGAGGTGAACGCCGTCGAGGACACCGAGGACGCGCACAGCCAGGACGACCGCATCACCGCCGCCTTCAACGTCGCCGACGCGATCAACCCGCGCTCGACGCTGATCCCCGTCAACCGTGTCGAGGGTCTGACCCGCGTCGTCGCGGCGCCCTACCCCGGCAAGAGCCTGATCGCCGGCCAGGGCGCCGTCATCGATCTCGGCGGCCCCGGAGACCATCCCGGGGAGTACCTGGTGCGCTCTCCGGCCGCCATGTTCGCGGTGCTCGGCGAGGCCGGAGCCGGCCTCTCGGGAGGCGCGCGGGAGAACTCGATCCTCCGCCTGCGCGAAGCTTTCCAGGACACCCTCGACTACATCGCCAACCGCAAGAGCTTCGAGCAGGGGAACCGGCGCCCCTACACCCTCTCGCGGCTCGACCTCGAAGCCCTGATCCCGGTGGTCAAGGGTGAGCTCCCGCTGGTGGTGGGGGTCAACCGGGCGAGCGACATCGAGTCCACGCTGCGGCTGGCCAAGGAGTTCCACCTCAAGCTGATCCTCGCCGGCGCTGCCGAGGGGTGGGTGGTCGCCCGCCAGATCGCCGAGGCCAAAGTGCCGGTTCTCCTCAACACGCTGAACAACCTGCCGGGGAGCTTCGAGAGCCTCGGCGCCACGCTGGAGAACCCGGCGCGGCTCTACAAGGCCGGGGTGACCATCGCCTTCATGTCCGGCGACGCCCACAACAGCCGCAACATCAAGCAGGAAGCCGGCAATGCCGTCGCCTACGGCCTCCCCTGGGACGCCGCCCTCGCCGCCATGACCTCCGTCCCCGCCCGCATCTGGGGGATCGCCGCCCGCTACGGCACCCTCGAGCCGGGCAAGGACGCGGACGTGGTGATCTGGGACGGCGATCCGCTGGAAGTGACCAGCTTCCCCACCGCCGTCTTCATCCGCGGCAAGGCAATCCCGATGACCAGCCGCCAGCTCGAGCTGCGCGACCGCTACAAGGACCTCAAGAGTCCGCTGCTGCCGGTTTACCGAAAACCATAGATTCCCGGGGCCCCGGAGACGGGGCCCAACCTGCCCTGATCTAATCGTCCAGGCAGGCCACGACCACCTTCGCGGTGTCCGCGTACTGCTCGAAGCGGACGATCTGGCTGTCGCGGAGCCAGTACACGTGGGCGAACGCCGCCGTCATCGACCTTCCGGTCCTTCTGTGGGTCCCGCGATAGGCGCCGAGCGCGACGATCGATTCTCCCGCGTCCAACCAGCGTCCGACCTCGGCCTGCCAGTCTTTCCATTCCGCCGCGAGTGCGGCGAACACTTCGGTCAGGACCGTTTCCGCCCCGGTGTATCTGCCGCCGCCGGGAAAGCCTTCGTTCTGGATCCATTCGACCTCCGAATCGAGGAGGTGCAGGACGAGGTCCCGGTTCTGCTCTCCCAGAGCCTCATAAAACGCCTTGACGACCTCCAGATTGCTCTCTCCGAGCCGCAGTCTGCAACCGGGGCACTCGACAGTACCGGCCGGCAAAGTGGAGCTGCAGAAGGGGCAGGCGCCGGCCGGAGGGAGCTCCGCCAGATCGGCCCCTTCCTCGCCGAGCCGCTCCCGCAGGAGCTCACGATCCAGCTCGAAAGCACGGAGCGCATCCTGCCTCGCCACCAGGATCTTGCATCTGTGCTGGTGATAGGACGACGACAGGGCTTCGATCCGGGAGGAGATGCCGTGACGCTCGAAAAGCTCTCGCAGATCCTCGATCCACTCGAGCTCTTCCGCACGGATGGCGATCTCCTCTTCATCGTCCTCGTCCTCGCCGGGGGGGCTGGCCGCGGGCCTGTCGCGAACCCGCGCCCGGGCGGCCTCGGGCGGCACAGTCGCGGCTCCGCAGTCGATGCAGGCTTTGATATGCGGCTGGAACTCGGAGCCGCACTCGGGGCAGACCACGAAATCGGAACCACCCGCCGTCGGGACTGGGCCATATTTATCGAGGTCCAAGGCCGCCTCCTATCGAAGTCACAGGGTCTGTGCCAAGTATCTCATCGATCCGGGCCGGCGTTCCGCGATCGGCGGTATACTTCGCGCCTTTCTGGAAAGGAGGGTGTGATGGCGGATCTGACGATTTCCAACCCGCAGCCGTTCGTGGTGACCGTGGCGCTCGACCGGGGGGACGGCCTGGAGACCCGGGACCTTGCCTATAACGCGGTGTGGACCGTGCCGGCCGCCACGGACCGCCAGATCTGGATCGCCTTCTTCCTCCTGGAGAGCGGCGAGCTCCTCGCCGAGGCCGAGCTGCCGGCCGGCACGGCCAGCGCCCAGCTCCTCCTCGAGCAGCCCTACGACATCCTGCTCCGCGCGGACGTCAACGCGCCGCTCACCATCGCCAACGAGCTCGACATTCCGATCCGCGTCGACGTCCTGCCGGTCGGCGAGGCGGAGGTTCAGAGCCGCGATCTGGCCGCCGCCGGCGACGTGGGCTCGACCTGGGCCATGCCGGCCTTGGAGCACGGCCAGTGGATCGGCTTCTACTCCGAGGACGACGAGTACATCGGCGCCAACCTCGACGGCAGCACCGAGATCGAGACGATCACCCTGAAGCACCCGGGCGCCGCCTACGTGATCGGCGATCCGTACCCGACCGGAACGCCGATCGTGACCCGCAGCTTCGTCCGCGAGCCGCAGGCATGAGAAAGCGGTACTGACAGGAAATTCTCAACGCGCCGGCTGGGGCTTGGACTCCGCCTCGCCCCAGATCGCCGTGCCGTCCACCGCGTCGCGGACGGAGAAGACCAGCCGCTGGCGAACGTCGCGCACGCGGATCGTGGTCTGGAAGCGGGCATAGGTTCTGGCGGGCGGCGAGATCTTGAGGCTCACCTTCAAGTGCGAGTCCGGCAGGTCCGCGCGCCCCCCCTTCTCGTCCAGGGCCGCCATCGCGACCGGCGTCTCGGCGACGTAACCGCCATCCTTGGGCGTCCAGGCCAGCGACTCGACAGGCACGCCCAGAGTCACCGGGATCTCGATCGTGCCGCGCCCCGCCGGCTTCGGCATGCCGAGCTGGACGATGAGGCGCCGGTCCCGCTCGGTGCCGCCGAAGAGCAGCACGCTCTCGGCGCGCATGGCGTTCTCCGTCTTTTTCGAGAGGTCCGAGAAGCCGCTCCGGGCGCGGATCCGCAGGCCCGGCCGCCGTGCCTCGACAGTCACCTGATGCCCGCGGTCGTCCGCCTTCCAGGCCGGGGTGAAGCCGAGCCAGTAATAGAAGCCCGTGTCCGCCGCGACCTCGCTGAGGACATCCATCTTCGCGGAGACCACCATCCGGCCGCCGGTCCGCTCCGCCAGAGCGCCCAGGGCGGTGATCTGGGAAGAATTCGACTGGGCCAGGTCCATGGGATAGATCGTGTAGCCGAGCCGGTTCGCGGCCTCGACCATGGGACGATAGAGCTGCGGCGCCACGCTCATCGTCCAGGCGCCGGACAGCAGGAGCAGGACCTTGCGGCCCGCCGGCACCTCGAAGCCGCGCAGCGCGCCGGCCACGGCGGCGGCGGTCCGGCCGAGCTGGGTGCGCGCCTCCGGGCTGACACGCGGCCCGAGGGCCTCCAACTCCCTGTCGATGTTGTTGGTGAGCGGATTGGTATCGCCGTCGTCGATATCGTTCTCGAACAGGACCTTGACGTCCGCCTGGAGCGCCCGCTGATGAGAGAGCTGCTGGCCGCCGGTGGCGGGGCGCCGGCGGGCCCGCTCCAGGGCCGCGGTCAGCGCGGCGGCATCCCCCGTCCAGCGGCTGAGGACGTCGATCCGGGAGCCGTCGAACGCCAGCACGGCCATCTGATCTCCGGGCCGCAGAAGCTTGAGGTCGCGCTCGAGCTTCGCCAGCGCCTCGTTGCGGATGCTGGCGATCGAGAAGGAATCGTCGATATAGATCAGGTAGCTCCGCTGTACCGCTTCGCCGGGTGAAGCCGGCGCCTGGGCTCCGCCGGCCGGCGCGGCGGCGGCAGGAGCGGCGGCCGCCGCTTTCCCGTCCTCCACCTCGGCGAAATACTCGACCGGCACCTCGTGGCCGTCCACCAGCAGACGGAGGTCTTTCGCCGCGAGCCCGCGGACGCGCGCCCCCTTCTCATCCGTGACCACCGCCTCGACGTTGACCACCCGGACGTCGACCGCCTCCTCGAAGACCTGCACCATCGGCTGCCGCGGCTCCGGCTGCTGCGCCGCGAGTGGCAGGGCCCCTGTCAGCGAGATCACGATCATGCCAAGAAATCGGAAGCTCATGCTTTCTCCTTAACCCGCCGCGACGGCCGAACCGGTGAACGCGGCGATCCGAGTGAACGGCGGGAACACGGCGACACGCCTACTCCTGGAGAACGAATCTGGATCGCCAAAGTCCCCACCCCCCCGCCGGATTCATGAACTAATGCCGCTGTCCCACAAAGCCGGATCCCGGCTCGTGTGGAAACACGCCACAATCACAGCCATCTCGTCGATCACTCGATAAAAGAGACCGTAGGGAAAACGATGGACCAAAGCCCGGCGGGTGTCGCGGCGTATCACCGGATAGGCCCTGGGCATCTCCAGAACGGACTGAACCGTGGCTCGCACCTCTGCCAGGAATTCCTCGCCAAGACCCTTCCGTTCGCGTTCATACCCGGCGTATGCCTGGGTCAAATCCGCGGCGGCCGCGGGCCTATAGATGAAATTCACCGGGAATGAGTCCGGGCCTGCGCAACGACCTCATCCCATGTGAGGCCCGTCGGACCTTCAGCCTCCAGCTCGTCGAGCCGGCTGTCCAACTCCTCCTTCTGGGAGTCCGTCAGAGGAAAGGCTTCCGGGTCCCGGCCCAGGCTCTCCCAGAGTTGATCGAGGAGATCGAACTGCTCGTCCCGGCTAAGCCGTTTCAGGTCCAGCGCAACTTTGCCCATGCCGCCATTATCCCACAGAGCGGATCTGCCCAGGGATCACCCCGGTTGCGCCCGTGCTAGCATCCGCCCGGTGAATCCACGGAGGACCCCTATGAACATTAATGTCCTGCTCTTGTCTCTGCCCTCTCTGGTCATCGCGCTGGCGCTCTCTTCAGGGCCGGCCCGCGCGGACTCACCGCCCGCCACCGTCGCGCAGGAGCTGGAGCGGGCTCGGTCCCTCGCTTCCCATGGGGATCAACAGAACGCGTGCCGGGCGTACTCGCGCGCCAACGAGCTCGCCGAAGGCAAGTCGTCGCCGAGCCTGATCGGAGTGGCGAACTGCTACAAGGAGGCCAAGGATGGGGCCAAGGCCGTGGCGACCGCGCGCCAGGCCCTCGCCGTCGCGGCGACTCCCGAGGAGCGGACCCAGGCCACCATCACCCTGGGGAGCGCCCTGCTCGGGCAAGCCGACGAGAAGGCCTGGACCGAGGCCGCCGACCTGTTCAAGGAACAGGCGGCAAGCTCCAGCGAAACCCTGAGCGGCAGCTGGCTCCTCTCCGCGCTGCTCGCCCTCCACCGCGACCAGGAAGCGGTGGAGTTTCTGCGGTCTCTGCGGAAGCAGGGCAAGAGCACGGAGGATATCCAGCAGATGCTCTGCATTGTGAACGTCGGCGACGGTTCGAAAGACGCGTGGCAGGACCCGCGACAGATCGACGACCGCAACGTCCGCGTGCGGAAGCTCGATCCGGATGCGCCGATGCGGATCGGCGGCAAAGTCGGCCGGCCGGAGATCCGCCATCGGACCGATCCCGAGATGACCGCCGAGTCGCGCCGGCATCCTGGGCATCACGGAACGGTGATCATGGAAGCCGTCATCGATGCCCAGGGGCAGGTCCGGAGCACCAGGATACTCGCGGGGCAGCCTTACGGACTCACCCAATGCGCCGTGGCCGCCGTGAAGACCTGGACCTTCAAGCCGGTGACTCTCGACAGCGAGCCGGTGCCGGTCTGCTACGTGCTGACGATCAGTTTCAACGTCACGTAGGATCCCGGGCTCCCTCGCAGTGGGACGAATCCCTCCCGAATCCCCCAGGTTCCACCCGTGCTAGCATCCGCCCGGTGAGCGCTCGGAGGACCCCATGAAGGTCGCAATCCTCGGCGGCGGGCCGGCGGGGCTCTACTTCTCCCTGCTGATGAAGAAGGCGAACCCGGCGCATGAGGTCGTCCTCCTCGAGCGCAACGCCCCGGACGCCACCTTCGGGTGGGGCGTCGTCTTCTCCGACCAGACCCTCGGCAACTTCAAGGCCGCCGATCCGGAATCCTTCCAGGAGATCTCGGACAACTTCGCCCGCTGGGACGACATCGACATCCACTACAAGGGCCGGACGATCACCTCCGGCGGCCATGGCTTCGCCGGCATTGCCCGCATGAAGCTGCTGGAGATCCTCCAAAACCGCGCCGCCGAGCTCGGAGCCGACCTCCGCTTCGGCTGCGAGGTGCGCGACGACTCCGATCTCCCCGCTCTCGGGCTCGGCGACGCCGATCTCGTGATCGCGGCCGACGGCGTCAACAGCGCCGTGCGGCGGGCGCACGCCGAGGAGTTCCGGCCGGATCTCGTTTCGGGGCAGGCCAAGTTCGTCTGGCTCGGCACCACGCGGCGGTTCGACGCCTTCACCTTCGCCTTCGTCGAGAACGCGCACGGCATCTTCCAGGCCCATGCCTACCGGTTCAGCGAGACGCTCTCGGCCTTCATCGTCGAGTGCGACGAGGCGTCCTGGCGCAACGCCGGCTTCGACCGCCTGGACATCGATGCCACGATCGCCGCCTGCGAGGAGATGTTCGCGCCCTGGCTCGACGGGCACCGGCTGCTCGCCAACATCCCGCCCCAACAGCGCGCGGCCCCCTGGCTCAACTTCACTCGCGTCCATTGCGAGCGCTGGTGGCGGGGGAATCTCGTGCTGATCGGCGACGCCGCCCACACCGCCCACTTCTCCATCGGCTCCGGCACCAAGCTCGCCATGGAGGACGCGATCGCGCTCGCCCGCATCCTCAACGGCCCCGGAGCCGCCGACCTGCCCACCGCCCTTCAATCCTACGAGGACGAGCGGCGCACCGAGGCCCTGCGCCTCCAGAACGCGGCCCGCAACTCCATGGAGTGGTTCGAGAACGTGCGGCGCTACGCCCGCCTCGATCCCGAGCAGTTCGCCTACAGCCTGCTCACCCGCAGCCAGCGCGTCAGCCACGAGAACCTCCGGTTGCGCGACAGCAAGTATCTCGAAGGGGTGGAGCGCTGGTTCGCCAGCCGGGCCAGCCGGAAGGAATTGCCCCAAGCGCCGGAGGCGCTGTCGAAAATAACGCCGCCGCCGATGTTCACCCCGTTCACGCTACGCGGGATGACGGTCGAGAACCGCGTCGTGGTCTCCCCCATGGACATGTACAGCGCCGAGGACGGCACGCCCGGCGATTTCCATCTCGTCCACCTGGGCGCGCGGGCGCTGGGCGGGGCGGGACTGATCGTCACCGAGATGACCTGCGTCTCCCCCGAGGCGCGGATCACCCTCGGCTGCACCGGCATGTACCGGCAAGAGCACAGGGAGGCGTGGCAACGGGTGACCCGGTTCGTCCACCAGCGGAGCCGCTCGAAGATCTGCCTGCAGCTCGGCCACTCGGGCGGCAAGGGGTCCACCCGGCTGATGTGGGAGGGGGAGAACGAACCGCTCGACGCCGACGGCTGGCCGATCGTGGCCGCCTCCCCCCTCCCCTTCAAGCCCGGCATGCGAATCCCCCGCGAGATGACGCGCGCCGACATGGACCCGGTGCGCGACGATTTCGTCCGCGCCGCGCAGATGGCGATCGAAGCGGAGTTCGACATGATCGAGCTCCACTGCGCGCACGGCTATCTCCTCTCGGGGTTCATCACGCCGGTCTCGAACCGGCGAACGGACGAGTACGGCGGCAGCCTCGCCAACCGTCTCCGCTTCCCCCTGGAGGTCTTCCAGGCGATGCGCGAGGTCTGGCCCCAGGACCGGCCGATGTCGGTGCGCATCTCGGCCACCGACTGGGTCGAGGGGGGAATCGAAGGGAGCCACGCCGTGGAGGTTGCGCAGGCGTTCCACCAGGCCGGCGCGGACATCATCCACGTCTCGGCCGGCCAGACGGCGGCGGACGCCCGGCCGGTCTACGGCCGCATGTTCCAGACGCCGTTCTCGGACCGCATCCGCAACGAGACCGGCATCCCCACGATCGCCGTCGGCAACATCACCGAGCCGGACCAGGTCAACTCGATCATCGCCGCCGGCCGCGCCGACCTCTGCGCCCTGGCCCGCCCTCACCTCGCCGATCCCAACTGGACCCTCCGCGCCGCCGCGCAGCTCGGCTACACCGCGCAACCCTGGCCGGTGCAGTACCTCTCGGGCAAGCAGCAGCTCGAACGGAACCTCGAGCGGCAGCGGCAGGCGGAGCTGCTGGGGACGAGCACGATTTGAGGGGATCTATGGCGACTAGGATCCATACATCCTTGCTGGTTGGGGCGGCCTGCCCTTCGAGTCCTCACCCCCGGCCCCTCTCCACGGGGTGGAGAGGGGAGAAAGCTCTTATCGGCAGCAGGAGCGTAGGGGCGGGGCTTGTCCCCGCCCAGCAACGTCGCGGGCGGGGACAAGCCCCGCCCCTACGAAAAACTTCGAGAGCACGCCTTCCCTCTCCACTCCGTGGAGAGGGACCGAGGGTGAGGATTCGAAGGGCAGGTCGCCCCAGGACACGGAGGACACCTTGAACAACCGCATCCCCCTCGAATCCATCCAGCCCCGCCACTTCGGCTGGAGCATCGACGGCCGGGTCGCCACGGTGACGCTCAACCGGCCGGAGCGGAAGAATCCGCTCACGTTCGAGTCGTACCGGGAGCTGGCCGATACCTTTCGCGACCTTCAGCACGTCGAGGAGATCAAGGCGGTGGTGCTCACCGGCGCCGGCGAGAACTTCTGCTCGGGCGGGGACGTCCACGAGATCATCGGTCCCCTGGTGAAAATGCGCGAGGAGGGGCGGATGGACCGCCTGCTGGAGTTCACCCGTCTCACCGGCGAGCTGGTGCTCAACATGCGCCGCTGCCCGCAGCCGATCGTCGCCGCAGTCGACGGCATCTGCGCCGGCGCGGGGGCGATCCTCGCCATGGCCTCGGACCTGCGCCTCGGCACGTCGCGCAGCCGGGTGGCCTTTCTGTTCACGCGCGTCGGCCTCTCGGGGGCGGACATGGGAGCCTGCGCGATCCTGCCGCGGATCATCGGCCAGGGGCGCGCCTCCGAGCTGCTCTATACCGGCCGCTTCCTGGAAGCCGAGGAGGCCGAGCGCTGGGGGTTCTACAACCGCCTGATCCAACCCGAGGCGCTGCACGAGGAAGCGACCGGGCTGGCGCGGGCGATCGCCCACGGCCCCACCTTCGCGCATGCGATGACCAAGCGCCAGCTCCATCACGAATGGGGCCTGGGAGTCGACGCGGCGATCGAGGCCGAAGCGCAGGCGCAGGCGATCTGCATGCAGACGGAGGACTTCGCGCGCGCCTACCGCGCCTTCGCCGCCAAGGAAAAGCCGACGTTCGAAGGGAACTGATGCCGGATACATCCTTTCTCACCTGGCCTTTCTTCGACGACACTCATCGGGAGATCGCCCGCGATCTCGACGCTTGGTGCGAACGCGAGATCGCTCCCCTGGAAGGGCAGGAAGATAAGGATTTAGATGGCACCTGCCGCGAGATCGTCCGCCGGCTCGGCGCCGGAGGGTGGCTGCGCCACGCGGTATCGGGCGACGGCGAGCGGCTGGATGTCCGCTCTCTCTGCCTGATCCGCGAGACCCTGGGCCGCCATTCTGGAATCGCGGATTTCGCCTTCGCCCTGCAAGGGCTGGGGAGCGGCCCGCTCTCGCTCTTCGGCTCTGAAGCGCAGCGCCGGGCGTGGCTGCCGCGGGTGGCCGCCGGAGAGGCGATCCCCGCTTTCGCGCTCTCCGAAGCCGACGCCGGCTCGGACGTCGCCGCCATGTCCACCACGGTGCGGCGCGACGGCGATTCCTGGGTGATCGACGGCGAGAAGACCTGGATCTCGAACGCCGGCCTGGCGGACTTCTACGTCGTCTTCTGCCGCTTGCCGGAAGCCGGAGAAAAAGGTTTCGCAGCCTTCCTGGTGGCGGCGGACAACCCCGGGCTGCGGGTCTCCGCCCGCATCGACGTCCTCGCCCCTCATCCGCTGGGAACGATCACATTTCAGGATTGCCGCGTGCCGGTGGATGCCCTGATCGGCACGCCGGGCAAGGGGCTCAAGGTGGCGCTGGCGACGCTGGACGTCTTCCGCTCCACCGTCGGCGCCGCCGCCCTCGGGTTCGCCCGCCGCGCGCTGGACGAGGCGCTGGCCTGGAGCGTCCAGCGCCGCGCCTTCGGAAAAAACCTTTCGGAATTCCAGTTGACGCAAGGCCGGCTGGCCGACATGGCCCTCGACGTCGACGCCTCCGCCCTGCTCGTCTACCGCGCCGCCTGGACGCGGGACGCCGGGGCCGAGCGGGTCACCCGCGAGGCCGCCATGGCCAAGCTCTTCTCCACCGAGGCGGCGCAACGGGTGATCGATCAGGCCGTGCAGCTCCTCGGCGGCCGCGGCGTGGTGGCCGGCGCGCCGGTCGAGCGGCTCTACCGCGAGGTCCGGGCGCTGCGCATCTACGAGGGAACCAGCGAAATTCAGCGGCTCGTCATCGCCGGCCAGCTCCTCGCCGGCGTGGCGAGTCAGGAGGGATGATCCTTGGAAGAACGTCCAACCACCAGCGCTCACGTGGACACCTTCTGCCACGATTCCCTGCCGCCGCCGGAACTGATGCCGGACCTCCGCTATGACGCGCTGCCGGAGCTCACCTATCCGGACCGGCTGAACTGCGCCGCCGAGCTGCTCGACCGGCGGATCGCGGAAGGCGACGGCGACCGCGTGGTCTTCCACGTCGCCGGCGGCCACTGGACCTACCGCCAGCTCCTGGAGACCGCCAACCGGATCGCTCACGTTCTGGTGGAAGACCTAGGCATCGTGCCCGGCAACCGTGTGCTGCTGCGCGGACCGAACAATCCGATGATGGCGGCCTGCTGGTTCGCCGTGCTCAAGGCCGGCGGCGTGGTGGTCTGCACCATGCCGCTGCTGCGCGTGCGCGAGCTGACCTATCTCGCCGGGAAAGCGAAGATCCGCCTCGCGCTGACCGACTCCCGGATCGCCGCCGATTGCGAGCAGGCGTTCTCCAGCGCGGGCGGACTCGTCGTTTCTTTCAGCAGCGCCGAGCCCGGCTCGCTCGAATCCCTGATGGCGGGGAAACCCGCGACCTTCGACAACTGCGACACCGCCGCGGACGACACCGCCCTGATCGCCTTCACCTCCGGCACCACCGGACAGGCAAAGGGGACGATGCACTTCCACCGCGACGTGATCGCCTGCTGCGACTGTTTCCCGCCCTACGTTCTGAAAGCGGAGCGGGATGACATCTTCTGCGGCTCCCCGCCCCTCGCCTTCACCTTCGGGCTGGGCGGCATCCTTCTCTTCCCAATACGGATCGGCGCCTCGACGCTGCTCCTCGAGCAGGCCTCGCCGCCGAACCTTCTGCAAGGGATTCAGGACCACCGCGCGACCGTCGTCTTCACAGCTCCGACCGCCTATCGCGCGATGACCGATCTGGTGAAAGGTTTCGACATCTCGAGCCTCAGGAAGTGCGTCTCGGCCGGCGAGACCCTGCCGAAGCCGACCTTCGAAAAATGGAAAGAGGCGACCGGCCTCGAGATCATCGACGGCATCGGCTCGACCGAGATGCTCCACATCTTCATCAGCTCCTCCGGCGCCGACATCCGCCCCGGCTCCACCGGCAGGGTCGTCCCCGGCTACGAGGCGCGGGTGGTGGACGAGGACGGCAACGAGGTGCCGCCCGGCACCATCGGACATCTCGCGGTGAAGGGGCCGACCGGCTGCCGCTACCTGGACAACCCGGAGCGGCAGCGGGTCTACGTCCGGAACGGCTGGAATCTCCCCGGCGACTCCTACGTCCAGGACGCGGACGGCTACTTCTGGTACCAGGCGCGCACGGATGACCTGATCGTCTCGGCGGGGCACAAGATCTCCGGCCCCGAGGTCGAGAGCGTGCTGCTCGACCATCCGGCGGTCGCCGAGTGCGGCGTGGTGGCCGCGCCGGACGAGGGTCGCGGCTACATCGTGAAGGCCTACGTCGTGACGCGCCCGGGCTTCACACCCGGCCAGGAGCTGATCAAGGAGCTGCAGGACTTCGTGAAGGCCGAGATCGCGCCGTACAAATATCCGCGAGCCATCGAGTTCCTCGACGCCCTGCCACGCACCGAGACCGGCAAGCTCCAGCGCTTCCGCCTGCGGGAGCGCGACCGGTGAGCGAGATTCTCCTGCCGGAAGGGTGGGCGAAGCCCATCGGCTACGCCAACGGCATCGCCGCCCGCGGCCGGCTGGTCTTCGTCGCCGGCCAGATCGGCTGGAACCCGGCGACCTGCCAGTTCGAGACCGACGACTTCGCGGCGCAGACCGAGCAGACCCTGCGCAACGTCGCCGCCGTGCTGCGAGAGGCGGGCGCCGGCCCCGAGCACATCGCGAGGATGACCTGGTACATCACCGACAAACCCGCCTACCTCGCCGCCCGGCGCGACATCGGCCGCGCCTGGCGCGAGATCCTCGGCCGGGTTTATCCCGCGATGGCAGTGGTGGTGGTGAGCGCCCTGATTGAAGACCGCGCGAAGGTGGAGATCGAGGCGGCGGCGGTGGTTCCCGAGTAGCCGGGCTGTAAAGCCTTTCGAATCCTGTACATCCGGAAAAGTGTCGCGGCGGGGACCCGCCGTGCCCCTATCGAGGGGTTGGTCCGGCCCATTAATGGACCGGTCGCGCCCGTCTTTGGGCCGGAGCGCCCCAAAATGGGCCGGGTCGCCCAGACCTGAGCCCAACCGTGTCAAAACTCCGGCATCGTACGCCCGGCGAGGGCCGTCCCAGCCCATACCAGGGTCAGCTTTGCGGATCCGAATGGCGCGCCTGCGCGGATCGAGGTCCTCGATGCCGGATCGCCGCATCCCACTCCTCAGAGAGCACTCAAAACCCTATGAGCACTCTCTGAGTGCGGCAGTTTACACCACAAGCTCTGGTCGTGTAAGACGCCTGATCCCGGCGAAGAAAGTTCCGGAAGCATCTCTCCCCTGGAGGTTTACTGCTGCTTCCTCTCTCTTCGGACAAGCGGGACGCTTACATAGCAGCTCTTTTCTCTTGACGTAAGACGCTAGCCTCACCTACCCTTATGGAAAGATAAGGAAGTCATAAATAATTGCTTCATTGCAATGTTTAAATTTTCAAACTAGCTCACCAGGGGTGTCGGCGAGGAAACTTAGAACAACAGGTATAGGCAAGTGAAAGGACCGTGAATGCGAAAACTCCCAGCGCAGATAAGACATTTAGGTGTAGCTGCCGGAATATTGTTGTGGTTGTTGTTCTTTTTCGAAGGCCTCATGATTAGTTCGGAGCCATATCGGACGCAAATTAGCTCGGGACTTGAAAAACTATCATTTTCTCAAGCCGTCCTAGCCATAGTGATAGCATTCACATCTTACATAGTGACAAACGCCGCCATCCTATGCTGTATTGCCGGTGCGCTCGGTGCTTCTCTTGGGCGTTTTGGGTATGGCGGTATTGTTGGCGGGAATATGAGAATTGGCTATTCTGCGATGGGAGGACTGCTAAGGGGTTTTTTGGTTTACCTTTTGTGGCTCTCTGGAGTCTATGTCGCCACTGCGTCACCTTTCGTAGGCACAGATCCCGATAAATATGCTAGGTTGGCAGGCGCCTTTTCACTGGCTGCATTTGCCGTAGGCTACCAGCCACAGTTAGTTGCAAAGCTTCTCCGCCTGCTAAATGAAAAGGCGGAAAAAGAAGCCGAAGATCACAAGCACAGTAGTGCAACTAACTCGACCACAGAGGTGTCTAATCCTCAACCAAACGCTGGCGGCGCTGCGTAGGCTCAGGGGGTCATGATGGGTAGAAGCACCGCGGTGGCTGTAGGTCGCGGGAGTCGCTGTTGCCGGCGGCTTTCGCCTTGGTGCCGGTGCCTCAGTCTCGACCATAGCTCCGTTTCCCACCGTCGCTCATCGCACCGGACTTGCGGATCTCCCGCATCCGGCTCTCGGACGGGCTTCACGAGAGGGCATGCGCGGGCCTTCGGTTCAGGCGCATCTGGTGAAGGTTGACTACCCCCATCGTTTCGTGGATCTCGGCGTAGCCAAAGCGACCGCTTCCGCTAATGCGCAGTTTGTGCCGCCGGCAGAGGAACCGCCGGACCCGTTCCTCACATGCCAGCCAACAGCTTCATCGGCTTGGCCTGTATAACCAGAGCCGAACCAAGTGCCACCCTACTAGAAATAGGTCAGGATCTCCCGGATGGCAGAAGAGGGAGGTGCTATTTTCGTCGTTCTCGTGTAGCTTGTCCGCTCAGGGCTGCGGAACCTTGTCACCGGGGCGGTCTCAAGGGCAGGTCAGGGAGCTCTGGGAGCTGTTCTCCTGTTTTTCTGGAACGGTTCCCCCCAGCTCGGAGACGGTCGCCCTTTTCGTTTCGCGGTCTCCCCGGAGTCGCGCGACGGCTCCCCGCGGCACGGAGACGCCTCCCCAATTCGGGCACTCCTTTCCCCCGAGGCTCTGGGCGACTCCCCCTGTCACCGATCGTCCTAAATTCCCCCCCGTGGATCACCTAAAAATCCCCCCCTCCTCCCAACCGTGAGAGCGAGGTATGGGATGGACAGCAGCGTGGGAAGCGAGATGCTAGCCGTGGTGCCTGAAGGCGCCACGGAG
>DATHEF010000007.1:0-40875 GCA_035490435.1 Thermoanaerobaculia bacterium | reverse complement strand
TCAGGCTGCTGCTTCACGATCGAGCTGAGCATCTCCAGCCCGGTCATGCGCGGAGTCGCACCCGCCGGCGATGCTCCAGCCGGAGCGCTGATGCGCGCGATCTTGAGCATCTCCTCGATCGGGGTGATGCCCGCCACCGGCTCCTTGGCGAACTGCCAGGCGTACGCGAGCGCCCCGATCACCTTCCCGTCGATGAACACGGGAGAGCCGCTCATGCCCGCGATGATGCCCGCCCGGGCGACGACGGGATGGTCGACCTTCGCCAGGATGAGGTTCTGTCCCGGCCCGATGTTGTGCAGGACGCCGAGAATCTCGACGTCGAACTTCTCAGCGGTCGTCCCTTCGAACACGGTCAGGCCGTAGCCCTTCATGCCTTTCTGGACATCCGACAGCGGCATCCTCTCCGCGGCCTGAAGGGTCGATGCGGTCAAAGCGAGCGCGACGAGGAAGCCGAGTTTTCGGGTGAGCACGAACCCCGTAACCGACCTCCGCTTCCGGTCATTTCGTCGAGGGCGGGTTCTCGGTTCTCAGTTCTCGGTTCTGAGTTCGACCTTGTGTCCCTGTCTTCCGAATGCGGGATTGAACGTAGCGGCGTAAACGGGTGATCACCCTCGCACAGTCATTTGCCTGTGCGAGGACTTCTTTCAGCGTCCTTTCGTCGATGTGACCGACGTCGAGGGCGATGTAGAGATCGGAGCGCACTTCGCCGCAAGAGGCCTTGGCGATGGACAGAAAGTGGGCAAACTCGGCTGGGTTGAATCGTTCAAAGCCTTCCGCGATGTTGGACGGGACGGATAAGCCGCGCTCCAGGCCTGGTTTCGGAACGAGAAGTCCCGCGCAAAAGAACCCTCGTTGACGACACGATGAATGCGGGCGGCCAGCTGCCGCGCCTTCTGCCACGCGATCAGATCCTCGAACCGAGTGACTCCGCTCACACGAGCAGTCTCCCTCGGTTTGTTCAGGACCAGAAAAAATCTACGCTCAGTGGAGAAGAACCCAGAACTGAGAACTGAGAACTGAGAACGCCGGTTAGCCGGAGGCCCTCAATCCTTCACCTTCCCATCCCTGATGTGGATGATCCGGCGCGCTTCCCGGGCGACGTCGTCTTCGTGGGTGACCATGATGATCGAGTTGCCGCGGGAGTGGAGGTCCTGGAAGAGATCGAGGATTTCCCGGCCGGTCTGGGAGTCGAGGTTTCCCGTCGGCTCGTCGGCGAGCAGAAGCGACGGGCGGTTCACGAGGGCCCGGGCGATGGCGACGCGCTGGCGCTGGCCTCCGGAGAGCTCGTTCGGCTGATGCGACATGCGGTCCTGGAGCCCCACCGCCGCGAGCGCCTCTTCGGCGAGCGTGCGGCGCTCCGCGCGCGAGACTTTCGCGTACACGAGCGGCAGCTCGACGTTCTGCAGAGCGGTCGTGCGTGCCAGGAGGTTGAACGTCTGGAACACGAAGCCGATCTTCTTGTTGCGGATCGCGGCGAGCTCGTCGTCGTTGAGCGTCTCGACGGGGACGCCGTCGAGCAGATAGGTCCCCGACGTCGGCGTGTCCAGGCATCCGATGATGTTCATCAGCGTCGACTTGCCGGAGCCCGACGGGCCCATGATGGCCAGGAACTCGCCGCGCGCGACCGTCAGGCTGACCCCTTTCAGAGCGCTGACCTCGACCTCGCCCATGCGGTAGACCTTCGTCAGGTCGTGGATCTCGATGACCGGAGCGTCCATTGGCGTATCCATGGCGATCGTCATCGTCCTCAGAAGGGCCGGCGGCCGCGACCCCCGCCCGAAGCTCCCAGAGGATTGGACGCGCCGGCGGTGCCCTCGACCTTGACCGTGGCGACGCCGGTGACCACCGGGTCGCCGGGGTTCAGCGCGCCGGACAGCACCTTGGTCACCTGGGTGTAGCGGCCGTCGGTGATCCCGGTCGCGATGCGGACCTGCCGCAGTGCGCTCTTCTTGTCCTCGCTCTGATTGAGGACGTAGACGGTCTGCCCGGGCTGGCGTCGACCGCCGCGACCGGAGCCCCCCGCTTGGCCGCCGCCCGCCTGGCCGGCCTGACCGCCGCCGCCGGAGCGCTGCTGGAAGGACCCGCCCGCCCCAGATCCGCCGCTCCGGCCGCTGCCGGCCGCCTGCTGCCCGGGCTCCGTCTCCGGCCGGAAGCGCAGGGCGGAGTTGGGCACCCGCAGCACGTCACGCACCGTGTCGACCTGGATGGTGACGTTCGCCGTCATGCTGGGACGCAGCTTGCCCTCGGGGTTCGGCACCTCGATGATCACCGGATAGGTGATGACGTTCTGGGTCACCGTGGCGTTCAGGCGCACCTGCGAGATCTGCCCCCGGAACTGCTGCTCCGGGTAGGCGTCGACCGTGAACTGCACGGGCTCGCCGGACTTGATCTGCCCGATGTCGGACTGGTCGACGTCGGCCTGCACCTGCATCTTGGTCAGGTCCTTGGCGATGGTGAACAGGGTGGGCGCCGAGAACGACGCGGCGACGGTCTGGCCGGCGTCATACTGGCGGGCCACCACCTGGCCGTCGATCGGCGAGAAGATCTTGGTGTAGTTCAGGTTGGTCTGCGCCTGCTTCATCGTGGCCTGGGTCTGCGCGAGCTGCGCGCGCGACGCGTCGTAGGCCGCCTTGGCGGAGTCCACCTCGGACTGCGCCACCAGGCCGGCGGCGCCCAGCCGCTTCTGGCGGTTGTAGTTGAGCTGGGTGTTGGCGACGTCGATCCGCGACTTGGTGACGTCGGCCTGGCGCTGCTCCACCTGCTGGAGGAAGGGAGTGGGATCGAGCTCGGCCAGGAGCTGCCCCTGCTTCACTTGGCTGTTAAAATCGACGTAAAGCTTGGAAATGATGCCGGAGACCTGGCTGCCGACCTGGACCGTGGTGACCGCCGACAGAGTCCCGGTAGCGTTGACGGTCGCGGAGATGTTCCCCTGGCTGACCGCCTCGGTGCGGTACTGATCCCCGCCCTTGTCCTTGCCGCGCCGCAGGAAGAACAGCCCGACCAGCACTCCCAGCACCACGACGATCGCGATGATGAGGTAACGCCGCTGCTTGTGGTTGTTGTCTAATGGGTCCATGGCTTTCCTAACGCGAGCCCCCGGTCGAAGTTTCCCGGATCGCGCGTTTCCTCTCAATGTTTTACATGCCTTACAACTACCGCTCACCCCGCACTCTGATCCAGGGAAGCACGATCCGTTCCCAGCGTCACGTCCGTGGAGCGGGGACCGCGGCTGAGGAGGTCGACGCCGCGCCCGAGGAGCCGCTCGGTCCGCTGGACCACCGCCGCTTCGGCCGGCTCGCAGTCTTCGAGCACCGGCCGGGCCTGGAGGAGCAGATCGGTCAGCCGGGCCGCCGCACCGCCGGCGGCGCGCTCGGCGAGGAGGGGCGAGATCTCGGACCCGACGGACGCCTCGTAGCCGGCGCAGACCCGCCATCTTCCCAGCCGGGCCGGCGCGTCGAGGTGTGTCAGCGCGAGCCCCTCCAGGGGTCCCGCGACGTCGAGCGCGTAGCGCGCCAGCACGGCGTCAAACCAGCCGTAGCGGACGGCCCCCTGCCACTCGCCGAAGCCGTTGTGGTCGCGGACGGCGGGTCGCAGCTCCCCGGTCTCCGTGGGCAGCGGCCCCGGCCCGTGCCGCACGGCATGGGCGCGCAGCACCCCGATCCGCCGGACCTCGGCGCCGGGCGCCGCCTCGGCGAGGAGCTCCAGGGCGTTGTCGAGGGTGCAGCGGGACCAGGTGGTGTAGGGGTGAAAGCCGGCCCGCTCGTCGAGGAGCACCCCCTGGGCGCCCTCGAAGACCACCGCCGCGGCCCCGCCGAGCCAGTCCGCCAGGGTCGAATCGGGCACCACCAGCCCCAGCGCCGCCAGGCGAGCGGCCTCGGCCAGCCAGCGGTCGAGGAGATCGTCACCCGCGAAGACGGCGAGCTCGCGCGCGGCGGCATCGCCAGCGGGGCCGGCGGGGATCGCTCCCGCGAGGGCCGCCATCTCCTCGCGCTTGCGCTCCCGCAGACGCCGCACCCGGGGGCGCAGCCGCGCCGGATCGCGCAGATCGCCGGCCAGGACCGCTTCGTCCGGCCGCTCCAGCGCGTCCCCCACGGCTTCGCCAACGCCAACCCCGCAGCTCCCGTGGCGACCGGCACCGCGCGCCAGCTCCCGCAGTCGCCCCGCCGCTTGGTGGAACGGCGTGATCACCAGCGCGCCCTCGCTGACGCGCAGGCGGGAGAGCGCGTCGCCAACCCCCTTGGCCTGGAGCGCCGCCGCCTCGGCGAGGAGGCCCGCCGGATGGATCACCACGTGCCGCGAGAGGAACGTCCGCACCCCTTCAACGAAGGTGCCGGACCCGAATTGCGCGAAGGTGTGATGGCGGCCGTCCGGGGTCACCACGTTGTGGCCGGCCTGCGCGCCGCCGTTGTAGCGCACGACCACCGTGGCCCCGGTGCGACGGACCAGGAAGTCGGTCAGGAGCCCCTTGCCCGCGTCGCCGAAGCCGAGGTCGACCAGGAGGAACGCGCGCAAGGGATGGGACTCAGCTCCAGAAGCGCCAGAAGCCGCCGCCGCCCCGGATGCCCTGGGTGTCGGCGAGCGGCTTGAGCGTCCGCGCGACCGCGCCGCGCCGGTCCTTGGGCATCCCCGATCCCAGCAGCACGGCCTCCAGCTCCCGGAGGTCGGAGACCAGGCCCTCGCTGAGCAGGAGCGCGCCGGCGGTCACATAGCAGACGTCGGCGGCGGCCTCCATGCAGAGCACGTGCTCGCCGAGCAGGTCGCGCCAGGCCCGCTCGCAGCGGCGGCGGCGCTCGCGGTCCGGGATGATGAAGAAGGGGGTGAACGTCCGCTGCAGCTCGGCGACCACCTCCTCGACCTTGAGGTCGTCGTCGAGGTGGTCGCCGGTCACCGCCTCGACGATGTGCCGCGACAGGATCGGGTAGGGCTTCTCGTCGCCGGTCATGAACAGGTAGCCGCGCTTGCGCCGCTTGACCCAGCAGTCCATCTCCGTGTGCAGGGCGAGGAAGTAGAGGGCCAGCTCGTAGGACTCCTCGCCGCTGCCGCCCCCGCCCCCCTCGAGATGGGACCAGGTGAGCCAGCGGTCCATGAGCTCGGCCGTGGACTCGAACTGCCCCACCTGGAGCGGTGACTGGTCGCTGATCGCGTCGCCCACCGCCATGAAGAGCAGTTGCGGGTCGGTCACCTTGCAGTCGGTGAGGACCTTCATGAACTTCGGGAGCTGCTCGGTCGCCAGGAGCTTGGGGATGTCCCCCATGGAGCCGGTGACGTCGAGGGCGAAGGCCACTGCCAGCGACTCCGGGTGGTCGGGGCTGTCGCGGCTCTCCCGCAGGCGGACCCCCTTGGGATCCATCAACGGATGGCACTTCTGCTGCTGAAAGACCTGCTGGACGGGCAGCGCCCGCCGATCCTGGAGCAGGGCCTCGTGCGCAACGCGGCTGTAGTTTCCGTATCCCATCGTCAAGCCTCCCTGGGCAACCGCAACGGACAGAAGGTGGGGGCGCCGAAGACCTCTTTCGCCAGCTCGCCGAGCCGCTCGCGGAGCCTCCAGGCGTCGCCGTCGCCGGCGGCGCGGAGGCCGGCGACGCGGCCGATCTCGCGCGCCAGCGGAGCGGGCACCGGGGCCGGCACCTCGCCGCTCGCCGGATCGCCGCCGAGGAGGGCGGCGACACAGCGGGCGCTCATCGCGAGGTCCGCGGCGGGCGTCAGCTCGCGGTCGGCCAGCAGGTCCCGCGGGTAGACCGGCTCGTACCCGGGGGAGACGTCGCGCAGCTTTGAGCCCGCGCGGTCCGCGGCGCGGAATCCGACCAGCCGCACCCCGTGCTCCCCCTCCTCGACCAGCAGGTGGGGCGGCAGCACGGCGCCGTGGACGAAGCCGGACGTGTGCAGGAACCAGAGCGCCTCGAGGATCCGCCGCCAGATCCAGATCGACGCCCGCGGCTCGATGCCGTGCGGAAAGGCGCGCCGCACGTCCTCGAAGGTGTGGGTGAAGCCGCTCGCCCAGCGGAAGACCATGGCCTGGGTACCTTCCGACGCGCCGGCGGTGATCCGGCCGCGGGCGATCGGCTGGGGGATGCGGCCGGCGAAGCTCGCGATGCTGTCGCTCTTCTGAAGCCGCGCCAGCACCTCCCATTCATGGTCGAAGCCGGGAGCATCGCGCGGATCGCGGAGGATCTTGAGGAGCGCCCGCTCGGTGGGCCAGCGCGCACGGGCGGCGGCGTGGACGTCCGAAACCTCCCCTTGCGCCACCAGCGGCCCCCGGGCCCAGTGGCTGTCGCCCAGGGAAACCCAGTCGGTGAAGCCGTGGCTCTCGGGGGAGTTCCAGGACTGGAAGGCGGCGCGGAACCGGCTCGCCGGCACCGTCTGCTCGCCGAACACCACCGTCGAGCCGCAGAACGGGCAGACCGCCGAACGCGCGAAGCGGCTGGCCGCGAGCGGCGCGTTGCACTGCGGGCACTTCAGGGCGCGTTCAGACATCGCTTGGAGCGGTCGTTGGAAGCGGTCGGATACTGCGGAAAACCTTAGCACAACCCCCTTCCCCGGCAGAGCGCGCTACAATCGCGATCTTCTTCGCAGGGCCTTTGCCAGGAGATACGCACGCATGAAGCCCGCCCCGTTCGAGTATCAGGCGCCGGCCTCGCTGGAGGCCGCTCTGGACGCGCTCGCCCGGCATGGCGGCGACGCCAAGCTCCTGGCCGGCGGTCAGAGCCTGATCCCGGTGATGAACTTCCGGCTCGCCGAGCCGGCGCTGCTGATCGACATCAACAAGCTGGCCGAGCTCGACTTCATCCGCCGTGATGAAGAGGGGCACCTGCGGATCGGCGCCATGGTGCGGCAGCGGCGGCTGGAGCGCGACCCCCTGGTGGCCGGAATGGCGCCGCTGCTCCACGAGGCCGTGCCCTTCATCGCCCATCCGCAGATCCGCAACCGGGGCACCTTCGGAGGGAGCCTGGCGCACGCCGATCCGGCCGCCGAGCTGCCGGCCCTGGCGGTGGCCCTCGGCGCCCGCTTCCGCCTCCGCCGCGCCGGCGGCGACCGCTGGGTGGCGGCCGAGGAGTTCTTCGCCGGCCTGTTCGCCACCGCCCTGGAGCCGGACGAGATGCTGGTCGAGGCCGCCATCCCGCCATCCCCCGCCCGCACCGGCTGGGCCTTCCTGGAGGTCGCCCGCCGCCACGGCGACTACGCCCAGGTCGGTGTCGCGGCGCGGGTGACCCTCGACGACTCCGGCCGCTGCCGCGAGGCGCGGCTGGTCTACCTGAGCGTCGGCGACGCGCCGGTCATCGCTCGCGAGGCGGCGCGGCTGCTGGCCGGGCAGGAGCTCTCGCCCGAAGCGATCGCGGCGGCGGCGGAGAAGGCGGCGGGCGACGAGATGGACCCGCTGGGGGACATCCACGCCACCCCGGAATTCAAGCGTCACCTGGCGCGCGTGCTCACCCGGAGAGTCTTGCAAAAGGCCGGCGAGCGGGCGCGGAGCGGAGCGAACCTGTCATGAACTACAAGATCTCCCTCACCGTCAACGGCCGCGCCTATGAGCGGGAGGTCGAGCCGCGCCTGCTGCTCTCGGACTTCCTGCGCCACGATCTGGCCCTGACCGGCACCCACGTCGGCTGCGAGCACGGGGTGTGCGGCGCCTGCACCATCCTGTTCGACGGCGAGCCGGTCCGCTCCTGCATCCTGCTCGCGGTGCAGGCGGACGGGCACGCTCTCACCACCGTCGAAGCGCTGGCCCCCTCGGCCGGGGAGCTCCACCCCCTGCAGCAGGCCTTCTGGGAGTGCCACGGCCTGCAGTGCGGCTTCTGCACCCCGGGCTTCCTGATGACCCTGGTCCCGTTCCTGGAGGAGAACCCAGATCCCAGCGAGGCGGAGATCCGCCAGGCGATCTCCGGCAACCTCTGCCGCTGCACCGGCTATCAGCACATCGTCGACGCGGTGAAGCTCGCGGCGGAGAGGCGGCGGCAGGCGGCGGTGGAGTGATCGATCCCGGCACCTTGGAGGGGCTGGAGGCGCTGTTCGCCGAGCGCGAGCCCGGGCTGCGGGCCTTCCTCCCCGAGAAGGGGAGGTTCGAGCGCCTGCGCCGGGAGATGGATGATCTCCAGGCCCGCTGGCCCGATCCGCGAAACCGCCCCCCCCTGTTCGGTGTCCCGGTCGGCGTCAAGGACGTCCTCCACGTCGACGGCTTCAAGACCCGGGCGGGCAGCCGCCTGCCGCCGGCGGTCCTCCGCGGCCCGGAAGCCCCGAGCGTGACGGCGCTGAAGAACGCCGGCGCGCTGATCCTCGGCAAGACTGTCGCCACCGAGTTCGCCTACTTCGCCCCGGGACCGACGCGCAACCCCTGGAACCCGGAGCACACGCCGGGAGGATCGAGCAGCGGCTCGGCCGCCGCCGTCGCCGCCGGCCTCTGCCCGCTGGCCCTCGGCACCCAGACGATCGGCTCGGTCCTCCGCCCCGCGGCGTTCTGCGGCGTGGTCGGGTTCAAACCGTCCAAGACGCAGATCCCCACCAGCGGCATGGTCCCGCTCTCCCCCTCCCTCGACGAGGTGGGCTTCTTCACGCGCGACCTCGAGATGGCAAGCCTGGTGGGCAGCCTGCTCTGCGACCGCTGGCGCCCCTACCCTCCCGAGCGCCGGCCCCGTCTGGCCGTGCCGGTGGGCCCCTACCTCTCCCGCGTCTCCAAGGAAGGGATGATCCACTTCCGTTCCGTCTGCGATCGCCTGGGAGACGCCGGATACGAGATCCTGCCAGTCCACGCCATGGCCGACTTCGACGAGGTCGTGGCGCGGCACTACCGGGTCGTCGCGGCCGAGGCGGCGCGGGTCCACGCCCGCTGGTTCGCGCGCTTCGAGGACCGCTACGATCCGCGGACGGCCGAGCTGATCCGCAAGGGGCGGGAGATCACGGACGCGGAGCTGGCCCGGGATCTCGCCGGCTGCGAGCGGCTGGGGGACGAGATCACCGGGTTCATGGATCGATACAGGATCGATCTCTGGATCTCGCCGTCGGCGGTGGGCGCCGCGCCGCGGGGGCTCGACGCCACCGGCGATCCGGTGATGAACCTCCCCTGGACTCAAGGCTTCATGCCGGCGGTCAGCGTGCCGGCCGGGCGGAACCCGGAGGGCCTGCCGATGGGGCTCCAGGTGGCCGCCGTGATGGGGGACGACGAAGACCTGCTCCACTGGGCGGCCGAGATGGAGCCCCTGCTGCGCGAATGAGTGACGAGGCCACCGTCCGTTGCGCTGTCCGTCCCGGGTCCTACCACGACTCGGTGGTGCTGATGCAGCTCCAGAGGGCCCTCTCCGCGCTGCCGGGCGTGCTCGACGCCGGGGTAATGATGGCGACGCCGGCCAACCGCGAGCTGCTGGCGGCGAGCGGGCTGCTTCCAGAGGAAGAGATGGCCGCCGGTCCTCACGACCTGCTGATCGCGGTCAAGGCCGAAAGCGCGGCGGCGGCGGGCGAGGCCTTGGCGCGCGTCGACGCCCTCCTCCAGCTCCGGCGTGGTGCCGCGGGGGGTGGCGAGCAGGATTTCCGGCCGCGCAGCCTCGCCTCCGCGTTCAAGCTCCTGCCGACGGCGCGCTGGGTGCTGATCTCGGTGCCGGGCCGCCACGCCGCCGGTATCGCGGAGGAGGCGCTCGATCACGACCGCAACGTCTTCCTCTACAGCGACAACGTGCCGGTCGAGCGGGAGGCGGCGCTCAAGCGGAAGGCTCGGGAACGCGGGCTGCTCGTCCTCGGGCCGGACTGCGGGACGGCGATCGTCGGCGGCATCGGACTGGGCTTCGCGAACCGGGTGCGGCAAGGGGCGATCGGGCTGGTCGGGGCCTCCGGCACCGGTCTGCAGGCGATCGCGAGCCAGATCCACGCCCTCGGCGGCGGGATCTCGCAGGCGATCGGCACCGGCGGGCGCGACTTGTCCGCGGAGATCGGCGGGATCACCGCGATCCAGGCGCTCGACCTTCTCCGCCGGGACCCCGAGACGCGGACGATCGTGCTGGTCTCCAAGCCGCCGGCGCCGGAGGTGGCGGCCCGCCTGCTCGGGCTCGCCCGGTCGGCTGGCAAGCCGGTGGTCGTTTACTTCCTGGGGGCGCCGCTCCCCGCGCGCCGGCTCGGCGACCTCCACTTCGCGGCCAGCCTGAGCGAGGCGGCGGAGATGGCGGTGGAGTGGAACAATGTAGGGGAGGGGCTTGTCCCCTCCCGGGCGGGGGCAAGCCCCGCCCCTACATTCATGTCCGGCATATCCGGCTCCCTGCGCGGCCTGTTCTCCGGAGGCACTCTGGCCTACGAGACGCATCTCGGGCTCTCGGCCTTCCTCGCGCCCGGCCGATTCAAGATCGTCGACTTGGGCGCCGACGAGTTCACCGTCGGACGCCTGCACCCGATGATCGATCAGGATCTGCGGCTCCGCCGGCTGCGGCACGAGGCGGCCGACCGGCAAGTCGGGCTGATCCTGCTCGACGTCGTGCTGGGCGAAGGCGCCCACGCCGATCCCGCCGGCGAGCTTGGCCCCGCGATCGCGGAGGTCCGGGCCCGGCGGCCGGATCTCGACGTCGCCGCCGTGGTGATCGGCACCGATGAGGACCCGCAGGATCTCGCGCAGCAGATCGAGACCCTGGAGCGGGCCGGGGCGCGGGTCTTCCGTACCGTCGGCGAGCTGGTGGATCATGCGGTGCGACGGCTGGCGGCGGCCGAAGAGGCCCCAGGCGCACCCGTGCCGCTGGAGGCGATCCGGGGGCCGGTCGCCGCCGTCAACGCCGGATTGGAGTCCTTCTACGATAGCCTCGTGGCCCAGGGCGCCGCCGCCGTCCAGGTCGAATGGAAACCCCCGGCGGGAGGCGACGACAAGCTCGCGGGGATTCTGGCAAGGATGAAAGGCCGCTCATGATCGACATCGACCAGGCCAACCGCACCGCCGTCGAGCGCATGATGGCCGCCCGGCCGATCCTTAAGGAGGTCGCCCCGGCGCGGGAGGTCATCCCCGGGATGGAGGACGGGCTCCTGCTCCACGCCGGCCCGCCGATCGAATGGGAACGGGCCTCGGGTCCCCTGCGCGGCGCGGTGATCGGCGCCCTTCTCTTCGAGGGGCGCGCCGGCGACGAGGCCGAGGCCGCCGCCCTGGTCGAGCGCGGCGAGGTCCGGCTCGAGCCCTGCCACCACCACTCCGCCGTCGGCCCGATGGCGGGCGTCATCTCCCCCTCGATGCGGGTCTACGTGGTGGAAGATGCCGTCCACGGCCACCGCACCTTCTCCAACCTCAACGAGGGGTACGGCAAGGTGCTGCGCTACGGCGCCTTCAGCGATGTGGTCCTCACCAAGCTGCGCTGGATGAACGACATCCTGGGCCCCATGATCGGCGGGTCGCTCGAGCTGCTGGGCGGCATCGACCTGCGGGCGCTGATCGCCGAGGCGCTGCACATGGGCGACGAGGGGCACAACCGCAACAAGGCCGGCTCCCTCCTCTTCCTGAAGCTGCTGGCGCCGGCGATCTCCCGGCTCGCGCCCAAGCGGTACCTCCAGGAGGAGGTCCTGAACTTCCTGGGGGACAACCCGCTCTCGGTGCTCAACCCGGTGATGGCCGGCTGCAAGGCGATGGCCGACGCGGCCCACGGCGTCGAGGGGAGCACGATCGTCTCAGGGATGGCGCGCAACGGCACCGACTTCGGCATCCGGGTGAGCGGCCTCGGCGACCGCTGGTTCACCGCCCCGGCGCAGGTGCCGGACGGCCTCTACTTCCCCGGCTTCTCCAGCGCCGACGCCAACCCCGACATCGGCGACAGCACGATCACCGAGACCGCCGGCATCGGCGCCTTCGCCATGGCGGCCGCCCCGGCGATCGTCACCTTTATCGGCGGCACGCCGAAAGACGCTCTCAACGCGACGCTCGAGATGTACGAGATCGCCGCCGCCGAGCATGAGCAGTTCACGATCCCCGCCCTCGGCTTCCGCGGCACCCCGGTGGGGATCGATCTGCGCCGGGTGGTGGAGCTCGGGATCACGCCGCGCGTCAACACCGGCATCGCCCACCGCCAGGCCGGCGTCGGCCAGGTGGGCGCCGGCCTGGTCCGGCCGCCGATGGCGGTCTTCGAGGAGGCGCTGGTCGCCTTCGCGGAACGCTACGACATCTGATTTGAAAGGAGGAGCCGTGTACGTTCCCTATGACATGAGCAAGGTGAGGATCCTCGACCTGTCGCAGAACTTCAGCGCCGATTCCCCGTCATTCGCGTTCTACGAGGGGCCGACCGTCAAGTGGGTCAAGCGGCTCGCCTTCGAGGGGGTGAACGCGCAGTTCCTCTCGACGACCAACCACATCGCCACCCATCTCGACTCGCCGATCCACTTCTACGATCCAGGGCCGGACATCTCGGGCATCCCGATCGAGACGCTGGTGGGACCGGCGTGCATCGTCGACCTCTCGCAGTTCGGCATCGGCGACTACCAGATCTACGGTCCCGAGCACTTCGAGGAGTGGGAGCGCAAGACCGGCATCACCATCCAGCGCGGCGACATTCTGGTGATCCATACCGGCTATCACCACTTCTACAACGAGGATTGGTACAAGGTCCACAACCAGGAGAAGGCCGACCTGCCGCGCTGCTTCTTGAAGCACCCCGGGCCCCAGACCCGCTTCGTCGACTGGGTGCTCGACCGCGGCATCCGCTGGCTGGCGGTGGACTGCATCGCCGCCGACCACCCCTTCAACACCAACGTGCGCAAGGCGCGCCCGGATCTGATTCCAGAGGTCGAGAAGGTGATTGGCATGTCGCTCGACGAGGCCTTCCCCTGGCCCGCGGACTACCAGTGCATGCACGTCAAGCTCTTCCCGCGCGGCATCTTCCACGCCGAGAACGTCGGCGGCCAGATCGACGAGGTGCTCGACCAGCGGGTCTGGCTGGGCTGCTTCCCCTTCCGCTTCAAGGGGGGCGAGGCCGCCTTCGCGCGCATCGTGGCGTTCGTGGAGGAGCGGTAGCGTGATAGAAGGATCGTCATGATCGAGCGGCTGAGCGTCTCGAATTACAGGAGCCTGGGAAGGGATGTCAGCCTGAAGCTCGGCCCTTTTACAGCGCTGGTCGGTCCCAACGGCTCAGGGAAGAGCAACGTCGTCGACGTTCTCCGGTTCGTGTCGGACTGCATGCATATGGGGCTTTCCGGCGCCATTACTCATCGTTCCGGGATCGGTGCCGTCCGACGCTGGCAAGACAGCCCGCTCCTTTACGACACAACCATTGGATTGCAGCTTCTAGTGAATGGCCAGCGAGCCCACTACTCCTTCGTGCTCGGAGGTGACAGATCTGAATACAGAGTGGAGGAGGAGGAAGCCTCTGTCTGGAGTGGGACTGAGCACTTCCAATTCCGGGTCAAGCGTGGAAAATTGGTGGCCGGACCACAAGGGTTGGCCCCGTCTCTCGACGAGACGAACCTTGCGCTGCCGCTCATCGGCGGGGATGCGCGGTTTCAGCCTCTGGTCCAGGCCCTGCAGAGGATCTCTGTCTACTCGATTTTCCCTGATACCCTCAGAGGCCCCCAGAAGTACAGTCCGATGAAGCCTATGGACGGCCATGGGTCGAACTGGGCCTCCATCTTGAAAGATCAGCCAGTGCGTTCGTGGAAACCGGAGCTGATCAGTGCTCTCCAGAAGCTTACGGGCGATATAGAAGATATCAAGGTTTCCCAGGCGGCCAGTTATCTGGTGGTTCAATTTCGTCACACTTCCAAGAGTGAGAAAAAGCCGAAGTGGTTTGACGCGGCTCAGGAGTCTGACGGCACCTTGCGCGTTGCCGGGATCGTTACAGCGTTGCTACAGGAGCCTCCGGTTCCGGTCCTCGCGATCGAAGAGCCCGAGTTGACGGTTCATCCGGGCGCGATCCCTCTGCTCTATGACTTCCTCAAGCAGGCGAGCCGCAGGAGCCAGGTCCTGGTGACCACCCACAGCCCGGAGCTTCTCGATCAGATGGAGGCGGAAGACGTCCGGGTCGTGGTGCGCGGTCCGCAAGGGACGACCGTATCGCCAATGGCAGGCCCTCAACGGGCGGCGGTGAGAGAGGGCCTGTTGACACTGGGAGAGGTCTTGCGCACCGAGGGACTTCAGCCAGAGCCGTTGGCGGGGATGGGGTAGGTTGGGGAAGGGCTACATTCTGGTCGAAGGCCACGGAGAGCTCCGGGCTGTCGATAACCTGATCTCGCGGCTCTCGGAGGATCTGGGACTGCGGCGAGTCTGGTCCCCGGCTATTCGCTGGAAGAACCTCCACCTGGCCCGGGGAGTCGAAGATGGCGCTAATTTCATTCGAACGAAGCCGGACACGGAAGCCTTGCTCATCCTTCGAGACGAAGACGACAAGTGTCCGAAGGAGCTCGCTCCCGCTATCGCAGAATGGGTGAGAGGGCTGCGGCTGCCCTTTCCTTCCGCCGTGGTCCTTCTCCGTCCCGAATATGAGGTGCTTTTTCTGCCCTGCCTCGACCGGATGGCAGGAAAGCAGCTCGGCACGGGCGCGTCCGCCCGGCCTGGCCTGCGTTCCGGAACACGCTGGAAAGGCTCCTGGGAATCGAGACGCGGGATCAAGGAGTGGCTGTCCGACCATTTTCCACCGAACCGGATCTATAAGCCGACGCTCGATCAGCTATCCTTGACGCGACTCATCGATTTCAACACCCTGCGGGACGCCGACCTGCCCTGCTTTGGAACGCTCGAACGCGCGTTGAATTTCCTGGCAGGAGGCTTGGCGGGCAGAGTCTATCCAGAGCCAAAATCGGAATGAGGCAGCCATCATGACAACACAACCCATCGGCGCCCGTATCAAGCGCAACGAGGACCCCCGCCTGCTGACCGGGCGGGCGCTGTTCATCGACGACCTCGAATTGCCGGGGATGGTCCACGTCGCCTTCCTGCGCAGCCCGCACGCCCACGCCCGCCTGCGCGGCGTCGACGTCTCCAAGGCACGGGGGCGCGAGGGGGTGATCGCCGTCTACACCGCCGAGGATCTCGGGGATTACTGGCAGCACGGGCCGCTGCTGGTGCCGCCGCCGCCGGTCGAGGGGATGGTGTTCAATCAGCGCACCCAGGTGCCGCTGGTAAAGGACAAGGTGCGCCATCTCGGCGAGCCGATCGCCATCGTCGTGGCCGTCTCCCGCTATGTCGCCGAGGATGCCCTGGCGGACATCGCGGTCGACTACGAGCCGCTGCCGGCGGCGGTCGATCTGGAGAAGGCCCTGGCGCCCGGCGCCCCCCTGGTGCACGAAGACGTGGGCTCGAACCTCGCCGCGTACGTGCCGCAGAAGAAGGGGGACTACGCGGCTGCGAAGGCGAAGGCCGACGTGGTGATCCGCCGGCGCTTCCACTACGACCGCGGCGCCGCGGCGGCGATCGAGAACCGCGGGGTGGTGGCGCAGTGGGACGCGCGGGCGCAGAAGCTGACCATCTGGGACACCACCCAGGCGCCGATCCCGGTGCGCAACGGCCTGGCCGCGATGCTCGGCCTCTCCGAGCACCAGGTGCGGCTGGTGACGCCGTTCATCGGCGGCGGCTTCGGCCCCAAGATCATGATGTTCTATCCGGAGGAGGTCCTGATCCCCTGGATCGCCCTGCAGCTCGATCTGCCGGTCAAGTGGATCGAGGACCGCGCCGAGAACTTCGTTGCCACCACCCAGGAGCGCGGGCAGATCCACGACGCGGAAATCGCCCTGACCCGTGACGGCATCATCCTCGGCATTGCGGACTCCTTCCTGCACGACACCGGCGCCTACGACCCCTATGGGCTCACCGTGCCGCTCAACAGCCAGTGCACCGTGGTGGGCCCCTACCGGGTGCCCGCCTACCAGAGCGAGTTCCGGGCGGTGTTCACCAACAAGACGATCGTCACCCCCTACCGTGGCGCCGGCCGCCAGCACGGCGTGTTCGTGATCGAGCGGCTGATGGACCTCGCCGCCCGCGAGTTGGGGATCGACGGTATCGAGCTCCGCCGGCGCAACTTCCTGAAGCCCGACGAGTTCCCGCACGACCACGTGATCATCTATCAGGACTTCGCCCCTCTCTATTACGACAGCGGCGACTACGAGCCGGTGCTCGACAAGACGCTGCGGATGATCGGCTGGGAAAGCTTTCTGAAGGAAGAGCAGCCGCGGCTGCGGGCCGAAGGGCGGCACGTCGGGATCGGCGTCGTCTCCTACGTCGAGGGGACCGGCATCGGGCCGTTTGAGGGGGCGCGGGTGCAGGTGCAGACCAACGGCAAGGTGACCGTCGTCACCGGCATCGGCACCCAGGGGCAGGGGCACTTCACCGTGCTCGCCCAGGTCGCCGCGCAGCAGCTCGGGGTGGAGATCCACGACGTCCACGTGGTCACCGGCGACAGCGACCAGTTCCATTGGGGGACCGGCACCTTCGCCAGCCGCGGCGCGGTGGTGGCCGGCAATGCCACCCACGAGGCGGCGAAGAGCGTGCGCGAGAAGGCGATCCTGCTCGCCGCCGAGCGCCTCGGAGTTGCCGCGGAGCGGATCGAGCTGGCCGGCGGCACGGCGCGGGTCCTGGACGATCCTGAGAAATCGATCCCCCTGGGGGAGCTGGCGAGGATCGCCAACCCGATGCGCGGCGCGGTCAAGCCGGGCACCGAGCCGGGGCTCGAAGCCACCCGCTACTTCGGCCCCTACCGGGGGGCCACGGCGAGCGGCTGCCACGCCTGCATTCTGGAGGTCGACGCGGAAACCATGCAGATCGAGATCCTGAAGTACGTGGTGGTCCACGACTGCGGCGTGGTGATCAATCCGCTGCTGGTCGACGGCCAGGTGCACGGCGGCGTGGCACAGGGGATCGGCAACGCCTTCTACGAGCAGCTCGTCTTCGACGACACCGGGCAGCTCCTCAACGCCAGCTTCATGGATTTCCTCCTCCCCACCGCCCTCGACGTGCCGCGGGTGGAGGTCGGCCACGAGGAGACGACGTCGCCGCTCAACCCGCTGGGCACCAAGGGGGCCGGCGAGGCCGGGGCGATCCCGGTCGGCGCCCTGTTCGCCCAGACGGTGGAGAACGCGCTGGCGATCCCCGGCCTGGAGATCCTGGAGATCCCGCTCAAGCCGAGCCGGCTCTGGGAGCTGGCGCAGGAGGCGAGATCATGAAGATCCAGGGCGAGCACACTTTCGACGCGCCGCGCGAGCGGGTCTGGCGAGCCCTGCTGGACCCGGAGGTGCTGGCGCGCACGCTCCCCGGCTGCGAGCGGCTGGAGCGGACCGGCGAGAACGAGTACCGCGGCGTCCTCAACGTCCAGGTGGGACCGGTGAAGGGGCAGTTCCAGGGGACGCTCCAGCTCGCCGACATCCTGCCGCTGGAGGGGTACCACATGAAGCTGGACGGCAGCGGCCCCTCCGGCTTCATGAACGGCCAGGGGGAGCTGCGCCTCGCCGACGCCCCGGCCGGGACCACCCTGCGCTACGACCTCGACACCCAGATCGGCGGCCGCATCGCCGGGCTGGGCCAGCGGCTGGTGGAGAGCTCGGCGAAGTCGATCACCCGGCAGGGGCTCGAAGGGCTGGCGCGCGAGCTCGCGCTGATGACGGACTCGGTGAGGGAGGAGACGGTGAAGGAGGAGACCGCCGCCGCTCCCGTCCCGCCCACCCCACCCCCGGCACGGCCCACTCAGGCCGAGGTCGCCGCCCGCGTCGCCGGGGACGTCGCCCGCGATCTGGTGCCGGCCGAGAAAAGGCCGTGGGTGATCGGCGTCGGGCTCGCTCTCCTGGCGATCCTCGCCTTTCTCCTCGCCCGGTCCTGCGGGGGCTGATCGATTCGTCAGGCTTCCGGGACGCCGTCCAGATCCACCACCGGCGTCCCCCGCATCAGCGCCCAGTAGAGGAAGAACGCGACGCCGAAGCCCACGAACCAGGCGTAGTCATAGAGCGCGCGCAGGCCGGGCACGACCAGTCCGATCAGCGCCGCGCCGACGCCAGCGATCAGGGAGACGATCGCCTTCCCGTTCCAGCGCCCATAGATGCCGTCCGACGCGTAGAGGTCGGGCAGCGAGAGCCGCGCCCGGCGGATCAGCCAGTAGTCGGCAATGAAGATCCCGGCGATCGGTCCCAGGAAGCTCGAGTAGCCGACCAGCCAGCCGAAGATGTAGGTGCCGTAGTCGGAGAGCAGCCGCCAGGGCATGATCACGATTCCCAGGATGCCCGTGAGCACGCCGCCGGTGGCGAAGTTGATCCGCGACGGCCAGAGGTTGGCGAAGTCGTTGGCCGGCCCCACCACATTGGCGGCGACGTTGGTGGTGAGCGTCGCGATCAGCAGCGCGAACAGCGAGATCAGGATGACCAGGGGGGTGCCCAGCCGCGCGAGGAGGACCACCGGGTCCCAGATCGCCTCGCCGAAGATGAGCACCGAGGCCGAGGTCACCGCCACGCCGATGAAGGAGAACAGGGTCATCGTCGTCGGCAGGCCGTAGAGCTGGCCCCGGATCTGGGCCTTCTGGTCGCGGGCGTAGCGCGACAGGTCGGGGATGTTGAGCGCGAGCGTCGCCCAGAAGCCGACCATGGCGGTGAGCGACGGGACGAAGAAGGCCAGGAATTCGCCCCTCGTCTTGAATCCGCTCGGCCGCTCCAGGATCGGTCCCAGGCCCTTCGCCTTCACGGCGGCCCAGGCGAGGAGGGCGAGGCCGGCCACGATCAGGAACGGCGCCGCCCAGGCCTCCAGCCGCTTGATGGTGTTGCTCCCCCGCACGACGATGTAGATGTTCATCAGCCAGAAGGCGAAGAAGGCGATCCAGGCGCCGCCCGGCACCCGCTCCCAGGCTGGGAACGCCGTCCGCAGCATGGTGTGGATCGCCTGCCCGCCGATCCAGGTCTGAATGCCGAACCAGCCGCAGGCGACCAGCCCGCGCAGGACCGCCGGCACGTTGGCGCCACGGGTGCCGAACGAGGCGCGGGCGAGCACCGGAAAGGGAATGCCAAAGCGGGTCCCCGGATGGGCGATCAGGACCATCGGCACCAGCACGATCAGGTTGCCGAGAAGGATCGTGAGCATCGCCTGCCACCAGCTCATCCCCCCCTGCACCAGCCCGGCCGCCATCATGTAGGTGGGGATGCAGACCGACAGCCCGATCCACAGCGAGGCCATGTTGTAGGTCGTCCACGTCCGCTGCTCGACACGGGTGGGAGCCAGGTCCGCGTTCCACAGGCGAGGATCGGACGCTGGCTCCCGCAACTCATACAGCTCGCCGCGGACCCGCCGCATTGCCTGGACGCGGCCCGGTGGACTGGAGGCGGAGGGTCGCTCCGCGGCTGGCTCGGACATAGTGACCGGTATGGTACACCCGGCGGCCGACTTCAAGTTGCCGGTCGGGTCGCGATCCAGCGGAAGACCTGTTTCGTCACGACGTAGGCCAGGCAAGCCAGGCACAAAAACAGGAGCGTGGTTCGTAGGTACGCTGCGGTGGAAGCCGCCACACCGATGCCGGTTCCTATCGCCAGATAGGCCACGATGCAGGCGGGGCATTTCGGCAACAGCATCAGGATCGCGGTCGGAATGACAGTTCCGGCGATGTCGAGACCCCGCCGACGCGGCGGGGTCTCCGCTTCGCAGCACCGCGGCTCGCTCACAAGCGCCCCTCCTCCGCACAGCACGCAGAGGCCGCTTTCACTGGGGCCTCAGGCTCGTACCGATCATGATGGCGGACCCAGGCCATCGGGAAGGGCAGGCTCTCCTCGTCGCGCCCCTTCGGCGCGAAGTCGAGGAAGCGGTAGACCCCGAGCAGCTCCTCGACGCCTCGCGCGTACGCGGAATAGGTGTGGAAGATCTCGCCGTCACCCTCCTTGATAAAGACGCTGACACCGGGGGCTTCCTCGCTCGGAAACGCGTTGAGGCCATAGTTGTAGGGCACCTTGCCCTGGGTCATCTCCTCCTTCGTGAAGGAGACGTGATAGTCGCGGTTGAATTCGTTCTCGTAGGACGAGACCCACTTGAAGCTCCAGCCCATGCGCTTCTGAAACGCTTCGATCTGAGCCGGGCGCGCCCGGGAGACCACGACCATGGTCACGTTGCGCTGGGCGAGGTGGACGCGGCTGCCGTCGAGATGATCGGCCACCATGGAGCAACTGGGGCAACCCTCCTGCCAGTCCGGGCCGAACATGAAGTGATAGACGATTAACTGGCTGCGCCCGCCGAAGAGGTCCGCGAGCGTTTCCCTGCCGTTCGGACCATCGAAGACATAGCTCTTCTCGACCTTCTCCCAGGGCAGCTCACGGCGCTGCCGGCTCAGCTCGTCCCGCATCCGGGTGAGCTCCTTCTCCTTCGCCAGCAGCTTCTTGCGGGCCAGAACCCATTCTTCCGGTGACACGATACGTCCTGCTTCGATTCCGGCGATCTGCGTATTCATGATCGATCCTTTCCTTGTCGAACTGCGGTTCTGATCTGTACTACGGCTCCCGGGCGAGCCGGGATACGCGATCAGTTCGACAAGGAACGATCGACGGCGACCGAGGCCGCCGCCGGCAGGATCCAGGGGCAGTGCAGGTAGTCCGCGATGCGCGCCACGCGGCGATCGATCACTTCGAGGCGGACGACCGCTTCCGGCTTCCACTCGTCAGCGTCCCGGTTCATCAAGATGATGACCACGGGCTCGCCGTCCACCTCGCCCACCGCCAGCCGCCACGGCACCGGCCAGCCCTCATAGCGCCCGAAGTAGGGGGACTCGGCCACGGAGCCGGTGAACCGGTCCGCCACGCGCAGGCGGGCGTCGGCGGCGATGAGCTCCCGCAGGCCGTCCCAGTCGCGCCGGTTGAATCGCTCGACATAGAGATGCAGGAGCCGCGCCTTGTCCGCGCTCTTCGCGCGCCGCGGCGCTCCCGGCTCCGGCGAAGCCGGCAATCGCGAGCGGCCGCGATGGAGCGCGGCCTTGACGCCGCCCACCGTGGAGTCGACGAGCTCGGCGATTTCTTCGAGCGAATAATCGAAGACGTCTTTCAGCAGCACGCAGGCGCGCTCCTTCGGCGGCAGCGCCAGCACCAGGTGCTCGACCGCCCGTCCGAGGGCCGGTCCGGGAGGATCGACCGGCAGGACCCGGTCCGGTTCCACGACCGCGGTCTCCGCTTCCTGGCGGACCCCACGGCGGCGCAGAAAATCGATACATCGATTGTGCGCGATGCGGAACAGCCAGGGCGCCAGGGGACGGCTGTCGTCGAAGCTGTCGAGCATCCGGTAGGCCTGGAACAGCGCCTCCTGGACGACGTCCTCGCCGTCCAGGACCGACCCCGTCATCCGGGAGCAGTACCGGTGCAGGCTCGGGCGGAGATTGGCGATCGTCCCGAGGAACGCCAGGTAGCGTGCCTCGAAGGGGCCGGGGGCGGTCATCTCGTGTCGATTCTCCAGATCCATATCAGCCTCTACGCAGCCCGGACCCTTTGGGATACGTCCTTTGGGATACGTCCAGTGATGGTAAAGGAATTCCTGATCCGTAATTCATGTTATTTGAATGAACAGAAGGATCGCTCCGCTGACTTCAAAGGACTTCATCAGGCGAGCTCGTGCTCGACATGGAAGCGGACCGTTCGCACGACAACAGGAGGCCCTCCCACGTGAAATTTCATCTTCGTTGTTTTCTGCTCCTCGCCATGGCGCTGCCGTCGGCCGTCTGGAGCCAGTGCTCCCGGACCGACCGGTCGAGCCTCTCGGACATCGCGACGGACGTCCTGAGCAGCATCGAGACCAGCGGGGCGTCGCAGATCGACTCTCCGGTGCCGGTGCCGCTCCTCCTCTCGACGTGCAACCGTTTCGTCTCCCTGGCGATCGACGGCCCGGCGGTCTTCCAGAACGCCCGCGACATCATCTCTCTTGCCGACCACGAGGTGAACATCTCGTTCTACATCTGGGAGGCCGACAGCCAGGGCGCCCGGCGGATCGGCGAGGGGCTCATCGCCGCGCAGACGCGGCGGACGGCCGCCGACCCGCTGCTGGTGCGCATCGTCGTCGACGACGTCGACAACTACGCCGATCCGGGCCGGAAGATCAACGGCCTCTACGACTCGCAGAAAATGTGGGTGGGCATGGGGCTCGATCTGTCGCGCGTCCGCCTGCAGCTCGCCACCTCGCCGCGCGGCGATTGGATCCAGCCGGTCCTCCACGACAAGATCATCGTCGTTGATTCTCGGTACGTCCTGGTGACCGGATCCCAGCCGCAGAAGAACTCCGATCCGGCGACGTCCTCCTACACTTCCGGCTGGCATGATTCGGGGTACGTGCTCGAAGGCGACGCCGCGCAGTCGGCCCTGGCCGCGTTCGAGCACACGTGGACCGGCGACGCGATCCACTGGGATTGCAGCCCCCAATCCCTCAGCTATGACTGCGACAAGCGCTCCAGCCACTTCCCGCAGCCGTCGCGGAGCTGGCTGCCGGCCTTCGGATCGCAGCGGCCCGGCAACGTCCCCGTGCTGGCGGTGGGGCGCATCAAGGGGGGCAACCTCGACAACTACACGGACAGCCCGCAGGACATCGCCTGGCTCAGGGCAATGGACCACGCCACGTCGGTGATCGACGTCGAGACGCCCAACATCAACGACGACGCTTTCCAGGCCGCCGTCCAGCGCGCCGTGGCCCGTGGCGTCACCGTCCGCCTGATCACCTCTCTCGGGTTCAACGACACCACCGAGGACCTCCCCACAGTCGGCGGCGACAACATGGAGGTCGTCGGCCGCATGCGCCAGGCGATCCGCGCCTCGACCCCCTGGTACCAGGACCGCTTCCAGTTGCGCTGGTACAGCCGCGACGCGCTCGAGCCGGTCACCGGCAACGGCAACTACGCGAGCCACACCAAATACATGGCCGTCGACAACCGCGTCGCCGTCGTGGGCTCGGGTAATCACGACACCCCGTCCTGGAACTTCTCGCACGAGTTCAACTTTCTGATCGACGACGCGGCGCTCACCTCGCAGCTCGAGAATTCGCTCTTCCTGCCCGATTGGAACAAGGCCGCGGGGAGCTACGCCGAGCTCTACGAGGGGAACAGCGCCACGCAGGACATCCTCTGTCCGATCTTCCTCAAGCAGAACAAGAACGTGGCCTTTTCGGACCTCTGGGGAGGGGCCGACTTCCCGTGCAACAACGACGAGGCGCGGTCGATCCTGCTCCACGACGTGCCGGCCGGGAAGGTCCTCCGGTTCTATGACGACGGCGGCCGCGGCTACCAGGACGACGACTGGACGGAGATCCTCGTCAAGCAGCCGGTTTCGCGGAAGTATGTCGATACCTTCGAGCGGTCGTTCGAGGACGCGGACGTGAAGGTGATCTTCCACCGCGACAACGGGCTCGACGGCAAGATCTCCTCCGCGGAGGTGGCGTCGGCGCCCGCGGGTCCCGTGGTCGACCTCTACGAGGGGAACGACGGCTCGCAGAACCTCGTCTGCTCCAACCGGGTGAGCGGTCCGCGGACCATCGTCCTCACCTCGGACGCCTACTGCAACAACGACGAGGCGCGCTCGCTGACCCTCTACGACTTCCCCACCGACAAGGTCCTCTTCGTCTACGACGAGTCGGGGGGCAGCCGGGGCGACGACTGGGCCCTGATCGTGCCGAAGCGGACGATCTCGCAGACTACGGTGGGCTCCTTCGAGCGCTCCTACGAGACCGCGGACGTGCGGGTCTGCTACTACCCGAGCAACGGCCTGGACGGCAAGGTGTCGCGCGTCCGCATCGCCGACCGCAGCGAGGCCGTCGGCCTCTGCGGCGTCACGGCGGCGCCCACGACCTGCGGGGAGGCGAGCTGCGTGCCGTCCCAGGGCATGTATGTGAGCCACTTCTCGGGCACCGGCTGCACCGGCACCGAGTCGTACTACCTCCCGTACGACGGCTACGCATACTCCTGCCGCACCTGGAACGGCACCGGGCAGTGCGGCACGATCCGCCGCACCGTCACCAACCGCTCGGCCCGGGTCAACGGCGGGGCCTGCCAGGACCTCTGGCCGGGAGGGAACACCCTCTCCGACTTCGTGACCATCTACCGCTGAGGCGTGAGCCGCGGCGGCGAGCCCCGGGTTCAGGGCTCGCCGCACGGCATGCGAAAAATCGCTCCGCGATTTGTTGTTCCCTCTGCAACCTTTCGCTGTCCAACTCCTCTATAGCTATCCCGGCGTCGCGCCTCTTCAGGGAGAGCTTCGCGCACCGGGGCAACCAGGAGGAGCTGATGGAACCGACACCCATAACCCCCTTACCTTCACCTCGTCCCTCCCGCTTCCGAAGATTCCTCTCTCCCGGCTTCCTGGTCCTCCAGGCCGGCGTCCTGCTCCTCTTGGGCACGGCCGTCAGCCAGGTCGGGGCGCAGGCGGGAGGCACCCTCTCGGCCCCCTTCGACCGGCTGGTGCTCGCGCCCGCGGGGCCCGAGGCGCCGTTCCATCTCCGGTTCTTCTCGACGGCGGTCAAGACCGACTCGCGGGGAAGGATCCTCACCGGCACCACCAGCGACCCGGCCAAGAACCTCGTCGGTGCCGAGCCCGCGGGGTTGCGCGCCGGCCTGCAGCGGTTCACCAAGATCCTTTTCGGCGCCGGCTACATCGACGGCCGCCCCGATCCGGGAACGCGGATCGACCCCAACAACCCGGTGGTCAAGAGCGGCAGCCAGCACTGGCCGTTCGTGCCGCAGCCCTTCCGGAGCTGGCCGACGTCGCTGGCGCTGACGCCGGACGGCCGCAAGCTCTATGTCAGCCTCCCCGGCCGCGAGGGCTATCCCGACTGGCGGGTGGCCGCGGTGGATACCGCCAGCCATTCCGTGCTCACCTGGGTGGACCTGCGTCCGGCCAGGGAGACGCGGGGCACGCGCCCCACGGGCCTCGCGGTGTCGCCGGCGAACTCGCGGATCTACCCCGTTCCCTACCTCGTGGTCCTCAACGAGTACGCCAACTTCGCCAGCGTCGTCGACACCGCGACCGACCGGGTGATCGGCGAGCTCTCGACCGGCTTCTACGGCGAGGACCTCGCCTTCAATGCCGACGGCACCCGGCTCTACATCATCGACCGCTTCAAGGACCAGGTGCGCGCCTTCCGGGTCGATCCCGGGCCCTTCTTCACCCAGATCGCCGAGATCCCCACCGGCACCACAGATCTCGACCGCGCCAACCCCCGCGACCTCGCTCTCTCGGAGGACGGCCGCACCCTCTATGTCGCCAACACCCTCGGCCACACGATCGCGGTGATCGACATCGCCGGCGATGCTGACCGCCTCGTCCAGACCCTCCCGGTGGGCGGCCTCGCCACCGACGTCAAGGTCGCCGGACGCTGGGGGATCGTCTCCGGGCACGAGACCAACTCCGTGCTCAACGAGCCGGAGACCGGGCACGGCCTGCCCAAGACGGTGAACGGCGTCCCCGTCCGCAACAACGGCTCCCCCCTCGGCTACACGCCGGTGATGACCGACGCCACCCGGGCTACCACCTTCGACGACATCGGCACCGAGCTCAACGTCTTCGACACCGCCACCAACCGGTTCGTCTACCGCTACGTGGACTTCGAGCGCGACCGCTCGCTGCTCATCGTCCCCGGGCAGGTCGCGGACCTCGGAGATCACGCGCCGGGGCAGAAGATCATCCGCGGCAGCGGCGCCGAGCAGATCTTCATCCAGGGGAATCTGCTGTTCGTCTCCCAGATGCACTCCGACAAGCTGGAGGTCTTCCGGATCGATCAGAACCCGTCCGATCCCGCGAGGATCCTGACCTGGGTGGGCACCGAGTCCACGGGCGGCATCACGGCGCAGGGGATCGCCGTCTCCCCGGACGGCCGCAACGTCTACGTGGCCAACCTGCAGAAGTAGGGGAAACCGGCGCGGGGGCTCAACCCCCCGTGCCCTTCTTCCATTGAATAGAAACTATGAGCTCGCTGCACGCACTACATGGAGGCGGTTGATCGTCACAGACGTCTATCGATCCCGGCCTGTTTCAGGACAGCATTCGCGGTGTGCCGAGACTTGATATCGCCGTCGACGACAAAGCGTCGTTGCATGATGGGGCTGAACCAGATCTCGTGATCGCCTTTGCCTTGCCGCTCGAAATGACAACCGCACGAGAGCAGGAGCTTCTTGACCTGCGGGGTAAAGGATGAGCCCATTCAGGATGCCAAGCGGATCTTTTCTTGGCGGAGACTCGTCAGCTCAAAGGCGATCGCGCCGCGTTTCTCGTCGGAGAGGAGCTGATTTGCCTCCAGCAGCTCGGGGATCATAATCCGGAGCTTCTCCGCGAGGGCCTCGACGGTCGGCGCTTCCGTGGCAAGTCCTGGCACGTCGTCGCTCGTCGCGACCCACACCCCGGCTTCGGGGTCCCAATCGGCATGGACGCGGTAGACGAAACCTATCATCAGATCAGCAGGATACCATGCGCCCTCTCGCTACGGCCCCAAGGGCCACGCCCCCTGCACCCATGAGTGGGATACGCTCTGACTAATGCAACCGCTGACTGCTCCCACTCTCGAAGAGATCCGCGCCGCCCGCGAACGGCTGGCCGGGGTCACCCTGCGCACGCCCCTGGTCCGCCTGAACGCCGAGGGCGCGCCGGGGGAGATCTGGCTCAAGCTGGAGAACCTGCAACCCATCGGCTCTTTCAAGCTGCGGGGCGCCGCCAACGCCATGCGGCTCGCCGGGCCCGAGGGGCTGCGCGATGGGGTCTACACGGCGAGCGCCGGCAACATGGCCCAGGGGGTGGCCTGGAGCGCCCGCGAGTTGGGCATCCCGGCGATGGTCGTAGTGCCCGACCATGCTCCGGCCACCAAGCTGGCGGCCATCGAGCGCCTGGGTGGACGGATCGTGAAGGTGCCCTTCGACCGCTGGTGGCAGGTGCTCATAGATCATTCCTTTCCGGGGCTCGACGGCCTCTTCATCCATCCGGTGGCCGACCGGGCGGTGATCGCGGGCAACGGCACCGTGGCCTTGGAGATCCTCGAAGACCTCCCGGACGTCGACACCGTCCTCGTCCCCTTCGGCGGCGGCGGGCTCTCCTGCGGCATCGCGGCCGCGCTCGCCGCCCTGCGCCCCGAGGCCCGCGTCTTCGGCTGCGAGGTGGAGACCGCGACGCCGCTCGCCACGTCCCTCGCCGCCGGCTCGCCGCAGACCGTCGATTACCAGCCGAGCTTCGTCGACGGCATCGGCGGCAAGAGCCTCCTCCCCGAGATCTGGCCCCTGGCGAGCGCGCTGCTCGCCGGCGCCCGCGTCGTCCCCCTCGAAGCGGTGGCCGCCGCCATCCGGCTCCTCGCCGAGCGCCACCGCGTGATCGCCGAGGGAGCCGGAGCCGCGTCCGTGGCCGCGGCCCTGGCGGGCGTCCCGGGAGCCCGCAAGACGGTCTGCGTCATCTCCGGCGGCAACCTCGACGCCGCCAAGCTCTGCGCCATCCTGGAGGGGCGGATGCCCTGATGCGCCTCCGGCTCTTCCGCAACGCCACACAGCGCCTCCACTACGCCGGCCACGAGCTGCTCCTCGACCCCTACTTCGCGCCGAAACACTCGCGGCCGCCCTTCGCGGGGCGTTCGCCAAATCCACTCGTGGACCTCCCCTGCCCGCCCGCGGAGATCATGGCGGGAGCCGAGCTGCTGATCGTCTCCCACCTGCACTCCGATCACTTCGATCCCGAGGCCCAGCGCCTCCTGCCCAAGGATCTCCCGGTCTTCTGCCAGCCGGGAGATGAAGGCGCCATCCGGGAGCACGGCTTCGAGCGGGTAACGCCGGTCGCTGATTCAGTGACGTGGAACGGCGTCACCCTGACCCGCACGCCGGGCCAGCACGGCTCCGGCCCGGCGGAGCTCGCGGACATGGGACAGGTCTCGGGCTTCGTCTTCCAGGCCCCGGGGGAGCCCACCCTCTACTGGGCCGGTGACACCATCCTGTACGAACCGGTGCTCCGGATGATCGAGAGATTCCGGCCGGACGTCATCGTCACCCACTCCTCGGGAGCGATGTGGAAGGGGAACGGGCCGATCGTGATGGACGCCGCCCAGACCCTGGCCGTCTGCCAGGCCGCGCCCGAAAGCCGGGTCGTGGCCATCCACCTGGATTCTCTAGATCACGGCGAGGTCACGCGCGCGGACCTCCGAGCCCAGGCGCGGGCGGCGGGGATTTCGGACGCGCGGCTGCTCATTCCCGCGGATGGGGAAACCCTGGAGCTCTGAGGGCATCTTGCCTTCCATGGGAGGACGTGGTGGGATGGCTCCCACCATGATCCGAATCCCGCGGCTCCTTTCCGCCGTCGTGTTTACCGCGGCAGCCCTGGCTGCCGCGCAAGTCCCTGCCACGCAAGCTCCTGCCAGCAGTCTCTGCCGGGGGCCCGAGGTCCCGCTGCCACAAGTTTGCGGCGCCGACCTGAGAAGCCCCCGGATCAGTTGCTTTCTGCCCACCGACGTACAGGGCGCTCTCCAGCAGCCGGAGCTCTATCTCCGCCAGCGGGCGTCGGACCTGTTCTCGTGGCAGGTGCTCATCGCTCTCGACTGGCCGGCTCTCCGCGGGCGGCGGGGCGAACCCGATCCGGCGAAGCCGATCACGGCGCCGGGGCCGCGGGTCTGGGAGACCTGGAAGGAGACCGGCGAGGTTTTCCGCGCGAAGAACGGGCAGCCCGTAGCGCCGGAGCCGTGGGACGCACCGGAAACCCTGCCGTCCGTCTGCCGCGGCGCGGACAAGCTCCTGGTGCGCGATGAGAAGGTGGACGATCTCCTCGATTCCACGGTCCAGCCGACGTACGCCGACGGCACCCTGCCCGGCACGCTCACCGATCAGGCCGGCCGCCGCGTGCGCTACGAGATCCGGTTGAACCGTACGGCCTTCGACTACATCGTGCGCGACAAACTGTGGGACGGCAGCGTCCAGAGCCAGGCGAAGGAGATCCTCTTCCCCGACGGCTCCCAGATCGTGAAGGCCGCTTGGCGCGAGGTGGACGGCGGCGCGGCGGACCGCTTCCTCACCACCGACGCCTGTGTCTGCGAAACCCCCAAGGGGCAGGAGATCACCGGCTGCCGGCGGCAGCGGATGGGACTGGTCGGTTTTCACGTCATGACCAAAACCTCCAGCGCGCCGCAATGGATCTGGTCCACGTTCGAGCAGATGGATAACGTGAACGGTACGCACGGCGCGCCGGCCTCCTTTCACAAGGCGAGTTGCCCGGACTGCATCCCGGACCGGCAGGCTCCTCCTGGCTTCCCCAACCAGGCCACGCGGTTGATCCCGATCCCCTCCCAGAGCCCCGACTGCCGGAAGACCGGAGAGGCGGTGGACGACATCGTCCAACTGAACCGCGACCTGCAGAGGGCGCTGGCGAAAATGGGATCGGTGCTGAGCCGCTACGAGCTGATCTCCACGCAGTGGCCGTACCGGACCGCCGGGCCGGGAGCGCAGCCGCCCACCGTCTTCGACGTGCGCCCGCGCCTCCTCGGCAATACGACGCTGGAGACCTACATCCAGGAGACCTCGAGCTGCATGGGCTGCCATGCCGTGGCCGGAACGGACCGCTCAAAAAACTGGGTGTCCGCCAATTTCACCTTCACTCTGAACGATGCCTACCCGGTGCCGGATCAGGATCCCACGAGCCCGCAGCCGGATCGCGTGCCGCGCACCCAGCGCGTCATCCCGCCACCGGACCGCCCCGTCTCGTCCTGGGACCTGGCGCATTGGAACGACGTCACGGTCGGCTACCGGGTGGCCACCGAGACCTACGAGCTGGTGCCCGCCCACGTGGGATCGAAGCTCCACTGCTCGAGCTGCCACCTCGGCGCCGGCCGCGACCCCGAGTCGGCGTGGTGGGTGGGCATGTTCGCCAAGTACAAGACGCCCGAGAGCCTCTACAACCGGATCAATCAGTGCTTCTCACGGAGCGAGAACGGCAGCGACATCTGCAGCGTGGGAAGCTCCACGAGCAAGGCGGTGCCGTGCGATCAGCAGCCCACGATGCGGGCCTTGATCACCTATCTCCAGTGGCTGGACGAGCAGTGGAAGGATTGGAAGGAGCGCACGCACTTCTCGGGCCCGACGCCGAACGGCTTCCCGCCCTTGTCGGCGACGCCGTCCGGCAAGGCCAGCGCCGCCCGCGGCGGCTCGATCTTCCAGCAGAAGTGCTCCTTCTGCCACGGTGCCGAGGGGCAGGGGCGATATCTGAGCCATACCTACTACCGCCCCGCGCTCTGGGGTCCGGAGTCCTACAACATCCAGGCCGGCATGGGCTCGAAGCTGCAAGACCTCGCCGCCTTCGTCCACGCCAACATGCCCTACGGCAACGCCGGCGCGCTGACCGTCGAGGAAGCCTGGGACGTCGCCTGCTTCGTCGACGCCCAGAACCGGCCCGGCAAGAAGGCGAGCCGGCCGGAGGAGACGATCTGCCCGACGAGCGGTTCGTAACCCGGCCGCCCCTCAGGGGACGCTGCCGGCGAAGCGCACCAGCGTCCCACCCGGCGAGGAGTCGATGGTGAGGCGGCCGCGGAGGCGCCCGGCTCGGCGGCGCATCGACTCCAACCCTTCGCCGTCGCCGTGCCGGCGTTCCGGGTCGAAGCCCCGGCCGTCGTCCCGCAACGTCACCTCGAGACGGCGGCCGCGGAGGCTCACCGACAGCTCGGCCCGGCGGCAGCCGCTGTGGCGCAGGGCATTGCGCAGGGCCTCCTTGAACAGGAGATGGAGGTCCTGGCGGTAGGGCATGGAGAGGCGGATGCCCTCGAAAGCTGAGAGGTCCCCCACCTCGAGCTGCGCGCCGGCGTGGGCGAACAGCTCGGCGTAGGAGTCCTTGAGCCGCAGGAAGAGCTCGTAGAGGGAGTCGCGCCGCGGGTTGACCAGCCAGACGATGTCCCCCAGGCCGTCCACCAGCTCGCGGGCGGTGGCGGCGATCCGGGCGAGCTCCGGCAGGTCGCCGGCCCGGCGGGTGGCCACCTCGGTGAGGATGGCGATGTCGGTGAGGCCGGCGCCGACCTGGTCGTGGAGGTCGGCGGCGATGGCGGCCCGCAGGCGCTCCATCTCCAGCAACCGCCGCATCCGGCCGGCGGCGTACAGGCCGGCGGCGAGGGCGATCCCCAGCGCGGCGAGGCCGAGCACCCGCTCCGGCCGCCGCCACCAGGGGGGCGCGAGGACGGTGAACGCGAGACGCGCCGGCGCGCTCCAGAGGCCGGCGTCGTTCACCGCCACCACCTCGAAGCGATAGTCACCGGGCGGCAGGCTGGGGTAGCGCACCGACCGCTGGCCGGTCTCGGTCCATTCGCGGTCCAGCCCGGCGAGCCGGTAGCGGAACCGCATGAAGTAGGCGCCGAGGTCGATGCCGGTGAACGAGAAGGTCAGATCGTTGCGGTCGTAGGGAAAAGGCGCCGCCGCCCCTCGCGCCGGCAGGGCGTGCCAGTCCTTGAAGACATGGAGCCCGGTCAGCAGGGCGCGGGGCCGGCGGGGGGGCCGGCTCCTTGCCGGATCGTAGCGCGTGAGGGCGGAATCCATGCCGAACCAGAGCCGGCCGCCCCGGTCGCGCAGGCAGGCGCCGGTGTTGCCGGTGCGGTGGCCGATGCCGGAGATCGGCAGGAGCCCGGGCCGCCCCGAGGCATGGAGGTCGAGGACGTTGACCCCCTGGTTGGTGCTGAGGTAGAGGCGCCCGTCGCCGCCCTCCAGGATGCAGTTGACGAAGCCGTTCGTCAGGTCCCGGTACGTCCGCACGCGCCCGTCCGGCAGGATCACCGCCAGACCGCGCCGGGTGCCGGCATAGACGCTGCCGTCCCGGCCCACCCGCACGGAGAGGACCCAGTCGTCCGCGAGGCCGTCCCTGCGCGTCCAGACCCGGGAGACGGCGCCGTCGCGGAAGGCCGCGAGGCCGCCGTCGGTCGCCAGGTAGAGCGTGCCGTCGGCGGCGGGCGCGAGGGCGTAGACCTGGAGGCCGGGCAGGCCGTCGGCCGTCTTCAGGATGCGGACGTCATCGCCCCGGATCACCGCGAACCCTTCCAGCGTGGCCGCGTAGATCTCGTTCCCGGGACCCTCGAGGATCGCCGAGACGACGCGCACCCCGGGCAACTCCACGCGCCGGAGCGGGTGACCGCGCCGGGAGATCCAGACGCGGCCCTGGTCGTCGCCGGCATAGAGGAGGTCCGATCGGCCGGCGTGGACGGAGACCATCCGGCCCGCCGGTGGCCCCGCTCCGCCGCCGAGCGGCCGCCACCGGCTTCCGCGCAGCACCGCCACGCCACCGGTCAGCAGGGCGGCGTAGAGATCGCCCCGCGCGTCCTCGGCGAGCGACCAGGCCGTACCGTCCAGCAGGCCCTGGTCGCGGGTCCACCAGGTCAGGGCCTCGCCGCCGAACACGTCGAGCCCCTCGTCGGTGCCGAGGAACACCGGGCCGTCCCGCACCGCGTGGACGGCGTGCACCCACTCGTTCGAGAGCCCGTTCCCGCGGCCGAGCGGCGGCAGGGGCTCGAGGGTGCCGGCGCGCAGCCGCAGCACCCCCGCCTTCTTGGTCGCCAGGTAGAGCACCCCGTCGCCGTCGCGGGCGATCGACTGGATCCATTGCCGCCGCGCCGTCGCGGGCCATTGGAAAGACCCGCCGCGCAACACCGTCAGCCCCTCGCTCGTCCCGACGTAGAGCGTCCCGTCGTCCCCCGCGTTCAAGGCGGAGATCTCCGGCCAGGACGCCGTCCCGGCGACCGGCGTGAGGCGGCCGCCGCCCATCGCGAGGAGACCGTGGCCGCGGGTGCCGGCGAGGAGCGTGCCGTCCCGCGCCGAGAGGAGAGCGGTGACCCCGACATCTGAAAGGGTTTCCCACCGTCCATCCGGCCGGCGGGTCACCAGCCCTTTTTCGCCGCCGAGGACGACCGAGCCGTCCGGCCGTCCGGCGATGCAACGGAAAGGGCTCCCGGCGAGTCCGCTCTCCATCGTGAGAGGAAGAAAACGCCGGCCGTCGAAGACCGCCGCGCCACCGTCTCCGGCGAGGTAGAGGTGGCCATCCGGCGCCTGGTGAAAGGCGAAGACCCGTCCCAGCGGCACCCCGTCGCGTTCGTGGTAGCTGGTGAAGGTGATGCCGTCGAAGCGGCTGACCCCTTCCCAGGTGCCGATCCAGAGAAAGCCGTCGCGGTCCTCGGCGATCGCGTACACCTGTGGGTGGACCAGTCCGTCGGCCATCGAGAAGCCGCGCAGGACGCGGTTCTGGCCCATCGCGGCGGGCGGGAGGCAGGCGGCGCCGAGCCACAAGGCGAGCGCCGCGAGCCTCCTGCCGAGAGACTGGGGGCGGAGCGTCACGGCCTCTCTAGATCTGCTCGCAGATACCAGTCCGGGTGCGACCGGTGGAGCAAAGATAGTTGCAGCAGACCGCGCTGCCCACCACCACGTCGCCGATGTACTCGCAGCCGAGGAACGTGGGAGAGCACTGCAGGGCCTGGGCCGGCTGGGCGGTGACGGTGAAGGCACCGAAGGACGCCGGCACGGCGAGGACGGCGAGACAGAACAGGCGGAACAGGGTCGTCTTCTTCATCTCTACGGGCTCCTTTCGTTATCGTTTCCACAGCACCGTGGAAACTCTTTCGATGGAGCCATTCTGCGGGCCCGGCGGCGGCGGCGGCAGCCGCATGATGAGACGGTCGTGAGCACTCGGGAGGAGATCCCCCGCACGATCATGCGGTGGCGGGTCTCAGAGGAGCCCCTGGCGCAGAGCCTTGGCCACCGCCTCGGACTGGGAGTGGGCGTGCAGCTTCCGGTAGATCTTGCGGATGTGGAAGCGCACCGTGTCGGTGCTGATGCCGAGGCCGCGGGCGGCGGTCTGGTAGGTATTGCCGGCGGCGAGGCTGCGCAGGATCTCCCGCTCGCGTGGGGTGAGCAGGTGCCCTTCCTCCCGCGCGCCTCCCGGCGAGGTCTCGGCGCGCAGCCCGCGGAGCACCTCCACCACCCGCCGGGCGATCCGCGAGCTCATCGGCGAATCCCCCTCGTGGGCCTCGCGGATTGCCTCCAGCAGCCGGGCCGGTGGGGTCTTCTTCACCAGATAGCCGCAGGCCCCGGCGCAGAGGGCCTCGAGGACGAGCTCGTTGTCTTCGTGGACCGTGAGCATGAGGACGGGGAGCTCGGAGCAGATCTCCCGCGCCCGGCGCGCCCCGTCGACGCCGGACATCCCCGGCAGGCCGATGTCCAGCAGCAGGACGTCCGGGTGGGTCTCGGGGAGCCGGGCGAGCATCTCCTCGCAGCTCCGCCAGGCGCCGGCGCAGCAATATCCCGGCGTGCCGCCGATCAGCGCGGCGAGACCCTGGCGCGTCTGGGGCTGATCCTCGACCAGGCCGACCCGGATGGTGGACATGCCCTCTCTTTACGAAGAGATCGCGCGAGAGTTTCGCCCCCGGGCTCCCTGGCGGAGGGCGCTTTATATTTCATGACCTTGCCGCGGGCCTGATGCAGCTCATCGCCGTTTCGCAAGCCGCATCTGTCCCTCGTGGAGCGCGGTGTGCTGGGTCCGGCTCAAAAGCACGGCGAGGCGATTTCGCAGGGGCTCCCTGGCAAAGTCTTCCGCCGATACAGCGTCGTGCCTTTCCAACCACTCTTCGGGCCTGAGCCTTTCAAAGGCCGCGAGGAGCTTCTCGCTGACATCCGACCAGGCGCTTCTCAGAGCGGCAGGCTCCAGCGGATCCTTCGGAAAGGTCCGGTCGGGGTTGGCGATAAAGGCATCGTCGAGCTCGGGGTGCAGCCGATCGCCGAGACGCAATAAGGGGAGCAGTCGATCGTTCACGGCGGTGAGATGCCCGAGCAGATAGTAGATACGATTTCTGCCGGGCGCAATCTCGCGTTGAAAGTCTTCGTCGCTGAGCGAAGCCAGCGTCTTATCCACCTGGGCAATGCTCTGTTTCCACGAGCCCAGGGCCGTGCGGACCATGAGGTCTTCTGAAGTCATACGATTTCCTCCTCCTTATTGCTTATTGCAAGCCACCGGCCACCACGAGGATCTCGCCCGTCATCCATTGGGACTCCGGAGAGGCCAGGAACACCGCGACCCGCCCGATGTCCTCCGGCTGGCCGATCCGTCCCAGCGGGGTCCGCGCCACCATCTGCTTTTCGAAGTCGCTGCCGATGATTCCAGCCGTATGGGTGCCCTCGGTCTCCACGCCCCCCGGATTGATCGAGTTGACTCGGATCTTCCGCGAGCCCAGCTCGCTCGCCAGGACGCGCGTGACGCTGTCCAGGGCGCTCTTGGTCGCCACGTAGATCACCCCCATCGGGGGTGGATTCCGGACCACCACCGAACCGGTGTTGATCACGCTTCCCCCCTCGGGCCCGAAGCGCTTCACCGCCCCCTGAGTCATCAGGATCGGCCCCAGGACGTTGGTGTTGAACTCCCGGTGGAACTCGGTCTCCGTCACCGCCTCGAGGGAATCGAACTGGAAGACTCCCGCATTGTTCACCAGCACGTCCAGCGGACCGAAGGCCTTTTGCGTCTCCTCGAGCAGCCGCTCCACGTCCTCCCCCTTCGACACGTCGCCCTGGACCGCGATCGCCGTGCCGCCGTTGCCGGTGATCTCCGCGACGACGCGGTCCGCGCCCTCCTGGCTGGAGGAGATCTTGGCGAGGCGGTCGAGGTAGGCGCGCAGGACGTCTCGCTGGAGGGTGAGGTTCATGAACTTGCCCTCTCGGGCGGTCTGGACCAGGCCGGCCGTCTCCAGCTCCTTGATGTGATGCGAGAGGGTCGCGGCGCTCACCTGGCGGGCCTGATGCAGGGCGCTGCACGGCGTCACGCCGTCACAGGCCCCGATCTGCCGGAGGATCTCCACGCGGCGCGGCTCGGCCAGGGCGCGGGAGATGCGCGCGAACTGCCGGTCGGTGAGGAGATCGTCGTCGGAAGCCGCCACGGCTCCAAGCTAACTCGTTCGGATTCGGATGTCCAGCCGGCTAATGAGCCTCTCGCCGAAGCCTGCGGGCCGGGCTACGACTCTGGGGAGCGCTCTGTCTCGCTGCACCCTCCAGCCCACACTAGAATGAATGAAGGTCATAGGAAGGTGGCTTTTCCATCTACCTGAAAGGAGCCCGGAATGCGTAAAAAGATGCTGCTTCTGTTGGTCGCCGCGGTGGCCTTGATCGGCGCTCTCGCCACTCCGCCATCGTCGGCGGTCGGCGGCGTCTGCCAACCCATCTGTACCTATTACTCCGACGGCTCACAGTGCTGTGTTCCTTGCTGGGGTAAATGGCCGAACTGCGGCTGCACCGACCTCTACTGCCCGCCGGAAGACGGTGGCAACTAGCCTGTACCAGGTGGCGGCGGGTTTCGCTCCCTGGCGAGCCCGCCGTCTTCAGAACTGGCCGGAAGGCGCTTGCCTCCCGAGCAGGAAATTCTGGATCTGCCTGGAGATTCTGGCCAAGACCCTGATGACGATCAGCCGGCGTTCCAGCGCCTCCCCGATCTGGATACGCGAAGTGCCGACGAGGTCCTGGGCTACGATGAGAAGTGTGCCTTTCGCTGAAAGTTGACAACGGGTTCCAGCCTTCCTACCATAAAGCTTCAACCCAATCCTCCAGGGAATTCAGCCGACCCTGGAACCCAACGGCAGGCTGTCGCGATTGTACCGATGCCAAATCTGTAACGTAGTCGTTCCCGCCAACATCTCCGCACATCGAAAAGTCGTTGAAACGCGGCGCCGGAAGTACCCCTTCCGAGAGAAGGCCAACCAGTTCATAAAAGACGGTCGTCTGAAGAAAACCGACGATTCCGGCGGAGTCGGCTACGAGATCGTGCGTGAGGTTCTGGTCTGTCCAAGTTGCGTAGAGGTGCCTTCGGACCTTTGCAATGAGGCTGCGGGCCTCCAGTCCTGGCTTTAGCCGCCTGATCCTCTGACTCTATCCGGCGGGTTTCGCTCCCTTGCGAGCCCGCCGTCTTCAGAGCCGGTGATCAAGACGCTATACCTTGGAGCCAGGGAGAGGATTCCCGGAGTGTCAAGGTGGCGATCCCATTAACGAAAGAGCAGCAGCAAGCGATTGATCCAGCAGGGTCTACGCCCCCAGAAGTCGTGGACCCGCGAACGAGTGCGGCGTACGTCTTGATCCCGGCGGACGAGTACGAGGTCGTCCGCGAGGTCCTCATCGAGGAGCGTCGGCAGAAGGCCATTCGGACAGTGACCTTGCGAAATGCCGCAGGCCGGATTCAAGAGGTGCCGTGATCGAGCCCGGCGAGATCTACGTGGCCAGCGCTCGAGCGCCTGGCACCACCCGCCACCACCGCCGATGATGCCATCGGCTGGCATCTGCGGGAAAGGGCTCGACGTTTCCTCTGTCGGCGGCACAAGCTTCGCGTCAGCGGAACCGGCCGCTTTGGGTACGCCGAGATCCACGGAAAGATGGGAGTGGTCGACATCCGCCAGACGCGTCTACCCCGAAGGCCCGTGTATGCTCTCTCGTGAAGCCCGTCCGAGAGCCGGATGCGGTAGACCCGCAAGTTCGGTTCGATGAGCGGCGGTGGGAAACGGAGATACGGCCGAGTCTGAGGCACCGGCACAAGGCGAAAGCCGCCGGCAACAGCTAATCCCTCAGCCTAAAGCCACCGCGCCCGCCGCCGACTCTACCCTAGTCCCCTACCCTGTTTCTGAGCGCCTATGCCCTGCTGACGTTATGGGCCACTAGTCGTGGTCGACTCGCAAAATTCAGTTGACGCAAACTAAAAGACCGCCATTCCTGCCTACGCACTCGTTCCTATATCCTGGCCACTACGTCGTCAAAAGTTCGTAGCTGCAGTGGCAGACCGACATCACTTTGAATTCGTCGCTCGAGGATGGGGGATATTTTAGTGGTCCTTCCAATTACCAGGAACAGATTCGGACGATACAGTTGAAGGCCGTAGCGACGCGCAATTTTTTCACGGCTCTCGCTACTGTCAAAGAAGGCGCTATATTCGCGCAATTGGGCGCAAGCCTCGATCACGGCTGCCGAAAACCGGATCCGATTAGGCTTTTTAACGTATAGAGGCACATAGGGTAACTTGACCTCAAGAATGTCGGAGAGTGCGTTTGGTTTCAATGGTTCGAGGACAAAGTCAGGAATTAGGCGAGTCGTGGTTGTGTCATCTTCAAGCACCATATGAGAATGGGCCGTGCGATGTTCTTCGGCCATAATGAATTCTGGGTATCGCTCGAAGAAGTCCTGGAAGACGGCCTCGGCTACGTTGGTTTGATTCAGTAAGCTTTCAAGCTCCTCGACGGCATGCTTGAGCGCTCTGGTCTCCGAATCAATATAGAGGAGGCTGTGGACGTTCAGGTTCGGGTCAACGAATTGGTATGCGCCATCACGGGTGACCACCTGCACCCTGACCTGTTCGTCAACAAGCTTGAGTGCCATCATGGCTTGATCAGCAAGCTGCTCACGCATTTCTTGCGGCGGCTGGGCTCCATCACTACCGGTGTTGACAGTGGTGGCTCTCTCTGGGTATTCCTGTACGTCAAAGGATAGGACATCGCCCACCTTCAGCTCATCGAATGTTACTCCGATCAACTCCTTGCTGTGAAAGAAGAGATCTGGTGAGTCATTCACACTTATGAAACCGAATTCGCGATCAGTGAGAGTTTTTATGGTGCCGTACATATTAGTCCAGGCGAGTTAATCAGCTATCGGGTTTGGGTGGGGAGGTCTCCTCCATAGAAGTGCTTTCTCCAGGGACGTGGCACTTTGGGGAGGAAGAGAATGAGGATTTATCCAAGGACGTGGCACGTAGTCTCCTCCGCGCGGCTGGCCGAATTGGTAGAACTCGCAATTGAGGGACTGCACAAGGCTCTGAAATCGAAGGATCTACCTGCGATTGTACGGGCGAGCCAGATTGTTCTAGACCGTTGCGACTTTTCATCCGTCACAAGCATTTGAGTTGACGGGGAAAGATGGTGGACCTATTGAGTTATGGGCGCGGCGCAGGGCAATTAGTTTGCATCTATATGCATTAGAACCGAGCAGGGCTACCTTGTTATCATGGCCATGAAATCAGACAAGCTGCATGCCCGCAGATGACTAGGGAACAAGCCCTCTCGATTGAACCTCTGAATTAGGTTGCTCCTCTCATTATCGAGAACCGCTAAATCAACATAGGGAACTAAGCTCAGTTGGAGAATGTCTCCCATGTCGGATAACTTCCCGGCCTTCTTCTGCACGTAATATTCAACAAATATTGCTAGCGCTTGTATATAAACAGACTTGAATCTCTCAATGTTGATTCCGTCTTTTCGGCCTTCTTCTATGGCAGCGGCAAGAGCACGGTTCAGGAAATCCTGGTAGTCCGGGAAAAGCATGCTCAACACGCTGGATTGCATAAACATCTGCCTCTGGACATAAGAATATCTTCCTGACTTTTCCGGCAGAAAAGACTCTTTCTTATTCAGTATTGCTTGAAGCGTCTCGCCATTACTGTTTCGATAGTCTCGGGCAAAACCAGCTATTTTCCCTTTCAGATGGAAGAGGATTGCCTCTTTGAGTTCATCTGCTGAGAAGGAGTAATCTGAAGAGCAAAATTCAACCGGAAGAGAGGTGAGTTCGTCTGGATAACTGGCTACCTCTCGGGCTGTGATCTTGTCGGTATTCTGTGCAATGCAGAATGGGACAAACGACACAAAGGAGACAACCTCAGGCCACCGTTTTTGCCATGAGGAAATCTCAATTAGATTCATTGTACTGTGAACAAGTGTGAATTTTTCATCCACGATATAAGCTCTAGCAGATGACGCAAGCGCAGTATCAGAAGCCACTCGAACAGAGGCGAAGGTGTCAAGGTAGAGATATCGCTTTCCCATGTCAATTAAGGAAGATGGAGGGCACCCCACAAAGAGGAACCGCCCTCTACTCTACTATCTGCGAGTGACCTTCTAGTAGCCGAAGGAGCGACTGTGAATTCCCCTGGTCTGGGGGGGCGCCCCACGACCACCCTGTATAGGTGCGGACTGTGACGGCTGGCCGTCTTCACGGGTGGAGTTCCCGCGGATTTATCCAAGGACGTGGCACGTAGTCCGCCGCAGAAAAGTCCGACGGCTGAGATCGCGACCCATGAGGGCATCCTACCCCGTCCCGCAAATCCCGGAGCAGCTCGCGAGTGAGCTACCGCTCGCGGTTTCCACGGGTTGAGCCTTTCTTCGCTTTTTACCGCGTCCTGGCTGTCTCAGCCCGAGCCCGGGGCGGAGGGGAAGGGCCAGTCAACTTCCATAAACGCAGCCGCTTGCCACCCTCGGCCAGATAATTCTAGAATTCTCTTGAAGTTCTAGAAGGAGGCGTTCCATGGGCATCAGCATCAAGAACGACAGAGCGGAGAAGCTGGCTCGGCAGGTGTCGGCCGAGACCGGGGAAAGCCTCACCGAGGCCATCATCCACTCCCTGGAGGAGCGCCTGGAGCGTCTGAAGGGCCGGCGGTCCGCTCCCGATTTGGCGGAGACCCTGATGGCGATCAGCCGGCGCTCCAGTGCCCTGCCCGATCTTGATACCCGGGATGCCGAAGAGATCCTGGGCTATGACGAGACGGGCGCATTTCGCTGATGGTCATCGATGCCTCCGCTCTTCTCGCCATCCTTCTGGGAGAACCGGAAGCGGAGGAATTCTCCCGGGCGATCGCGAGCGACTCGAAACGCCTGGTGAGCGCCCTCTCAGCGCTGGAAGCAGCCATCGTGATCCGCTCGCGGAAAGGACCCGCCGGCCTCCGCGAGCTCGATCTGCTCGTCCACTCGGCGGGCGCTACGGTCGTCAGCTTGGATGCTGAACAGGTCCTGCTAGCGCGCTCGGCCTACGAGCAGTATGGGAAGGGACATCATCCCGCCGCCCTGAACCTGGGGGACTGTTGCAGCTATGCCCTCTCCCGCTCCTCGGGTGAGCCGCTGCTGTTCAAGGGTGTCAACGATCACCCAAAATTCCCCCACCTCGATCGCCTAAAAATCCCCCCCTCCTCGGTTGATGTTGTTCTCCTGACAGACCTCGTCGCCGGGCCTGTGGGGCCTGTGGGCGGCGCCGCTGTTGGCGCCGTCCAAGG
>DATHEF010000006.1:0-14298 GCA_035490435.1 Thermoanaerobaculia bacterium | reverse complement strand
TCGCGCCAGTCAGAAAAAAGTCTGAGCTCGCTCCGTCCCAGGCGCCGCTTGGCCAGCGCGGTGCGTCTGATGGTGATGCTTACGCGCGGGGTTTGCCGTTCAATCCCGGGTTTCCTGGCGATCGCCTTGGCCGAGGTGACGACGCCTCTCGCGATCAGACCAGGCCCGCCTTCATTCTCGCTCGCGAAGACGAAGATCGTATCGCCTTTGGCGATGTGCTTGCCACCATACATCGTCTTCTGCGCGCTGAACGCGAACGTCTCCGCCCGCTGATCGCTAACCTCGGCTTTGATCGCAAAAATCATATTTTCATCTCCCACCCTTCATTTCATGGGTGCGGATCAGGCCGAAGCTCCGCAGGCGTTGTCGCAGGTGTTCGGCCACCAGCGGACAAGATCGCGCCGATGCCTGCGTCGCGCATCGCCGCCAAGTTCCACGGAATGCGGTCGGGACCTGGTCTACCCGCGAGCTTTCCGGCAATGACTCAGAAGACATTCTCCATGAGGTTCCATACTCCGTCCGCCGAACGCTGAGGTAAGCGAGCCCCTAAAAGAAGTGCAAAGAGGTACCAGTCAATGATTCTAGCCTGAGATGCCCTGGAGCGCTATTCCTTCCTCACTGTGCCGTTGTCAACCGTGACCAGAGTCGCCTCTCGGAGGATTGAGACCCAGGATTTTCGCCTCTCCTCCGAAAGCTGCTCTGTCTTCGCCACATAGGCCAGGAACAGAACGCCACTGCTATTTTGAGCGATTCTCTTGATTTCGTGTTGGGGCGGAAAACCTCCGCAGCCCTTGTGCCGCCACTCAAACAGGATGCTGGTCGCCGATTCTTCAATGATCGATATACGTAAGGAGGGGCAATTTTTGGAGAGCTGGCTCTTCATATTCTCAAAAATAGCTTTCGGCGGCAGAGTTCCCTGGTGATAATAACTGGTAACCAGCTCGCTCCATGCTTCCATGGTTTCGCGTTGAGGAATATACTCCCTGATTGCCTGTTGGCCATCGGTACTTTGGGAGCCTAACTGCCACTGCCGTGAGTCGAAGTTGAATTTCCACCGTTCTGGCACTTCCTGAGCGGCAGAGGTTTCCTGGGGCGGCTTCGCTACGATCACGTCCGAGATCTTCAATTTCGGCCCGGTCGTGTCAACGTACGAGCGAACGAGTTGGGTGAGCCGATCGACCTCCTTGGTGCGGGCTTCGTCCTCGTATAAGACGAACTGGAGCTCATAGTCTTTGTGGATCTCGAGGCCCTTCACTGGGCCGTGCGCCACGGTAGTGCTAGGTGTATCCTTATCGATGAAATGTTCGTACACGAACGGTTTTCGGGGATCCAGAGGATTTTGCAGGATCGCCCTGGTATACATCCTGCTGCCGGGTTTCTTGATGATATCCAGATAAACCACATATCCAGCGGACCCTTCTAGGACCTGGAAGCCGCCTCGCAGGGTGCGAAAGTTGGTGCTCTCCGCGGGCCGCGGATCGGTGGTGTTCCTGCCTTCAACTGTGCCCAGGATGAACAAAGGCTTTTCAGCGGATTGAGCCAGCAGGCCCGACGCACTCGCGAGGCCTATCACTGCAAGTAGCCAGAATCGTTTCATCTCTCTGTTCATAGAATCTCCATGAGTCGGCCGCCGTCGTTCCAAAGAAGTGCCAGCCGAATATTCTAGCCCAAGAGCGCCCTCCTGGGAGGCCCCGGAAGCTCAGGGCTCCGGGGCACCGCAAAAGATCACGCGCGTGTCCAGATCCTTTGACATGCACGCAAAGTGAGATTCCACGGGCATTTTGGATCTTTTTCGCCTCAACCCCGCCAGATCCTTTGACAGGAGCCGCAATGCGGCACAAACGTCGATCAGCGTTAACCCCCGCAACTGCCATGCTTTGCTTAAGCGGACTGCCTTGGCCTGACCCTTGCCTCTCCATGCCGCGCCAGGGCCCGAGTCCTCCGATTCATTCCCGGTGGCTCGCGTGAGCCAGTGGCCCGGCGTCCATGCCGCGCCAGCCCTCCTCGCCGGCACAGCGCTGGAGGGAGTATGGATCAACCGGACGGCAGAATACCTGGCGAAGCAGCGAGGCGAGACGGCAGGGCCGCAGAACTTCGAGGAGCCTGAAATGCTGAAACGGCTGCCCTGCTGGGAGGACCTCTCCTCCGAGCAGTATCGCCATCGAATCGAGTCCATGGTCCAGGAGATCGAGGACACGGCCAGCGCTCAGCGGCAGCAGAGTGGTAAACAACCCTCGGACCGGAGGCGATCCTGCGGCAGGATCGGAGGACAGAGCCGAAGCGGACGAAGAAGTCTCCATCTGGGCCTATTTCTGGGCTGCTTGACATCTCCGGGAGGAGAGTAGAGAATCTTGGAAACATACCATTTCGCCAGTTCAGCGGAGGGGGTCACTTCCTCCGGAAGGCATGCCTTCCCTGGCTAGAAGGAGGGATTCCATGCTGTCGCTCGACACGGCTCGCCTGCACACTTCTCCGATCACGACTCTTGATACGGCTCCAGCGAACAACCGCATCGCCACCGGAGGTTACGATGGGCGGGTGATTCTGTGGACCGACGACCTCACGCCGGTATGGAGCCTGCTCGCCTCGGACCTGGTCAACCATGTCGCGTTCGACCCGTCGGGCTCTCAACTGGCCATCGCAGCCGCAGATCAAATGGTGTACGTGGTAGATGTTGAGAACGGCCTGGTGCGTTGGGAGCTCGGGCCGCATCAGGACGACGTGAACGCAGTGGCCTGGCATCCCGGAGGTACGCTTCTCGCCTGTGTGATGGACGCAAGAGATCTGCGAATTTTTCTATGGGACACCGACACCGGCAGCAACGCGGGGATTCTGGAGGGGCACAAGCACGGGATTTTTTCGATCGCTTTCGATCCGGCCGGAGAACGGCTTGCCACCGCGGCGGAGGACGGTACCGCCCGAATCTGGAGTCTCGCGGACCGTCGCGTCCTGCACACGCTCCAGCATCCGGCCGACCCGGAGCAGATCGCCTGGTCGCCCTGCGGGCGCTATGTTGCCACTGGGTGCGACGACGGCGTCCTGCGGGTCTGGGATGCCGCGACCGGCAAGGTCCTGGAAGAGTCCCGAGCCACGAGCGCGGCCGTACGCTTCGTACGTTTTTCCGCGGACGGCGCTAGCTTGCTGGCCGGCTCCTATGACGCCACGCTACGGGTGCACGCTTTCCCGGGGCTGGACCTCCGCTCCGAGCTGTCGGCGCCGTTTCAATGGGAGCGAGCGGCTGCGTTCCACCAAGGCGACGTGATCGTCGGCTCCTTCGGTAGCCAGCCGGTGATCCACAAGGCGGCCGCTCCCATCCCCCATGTGCCGCGCTATACCCTCGGCATCAACACGCTCTGTGTCTCTCCCCGCCTAGACGGAGTGATCGTCGCGGGGCGCGATGACGGCAGCGTGGTCGACGTGCGCAACGGTCGGATCCTTTACACCCATGAGTCCATCGTCAACTCCGTGGCCATCGCCCCGCCCGGCCGGTGGATAGCCAGCTCGGACTACCGCGGCGAGCTGAAGGTGTTCGATCTGGAAGCGCAGGAAGAGAAGCGCGCCATCCGCGTCCCGGGCGGCCCGATCAATACCATCGCCTGGCGGCCTGACGGAGAGCAGTTGGCGACCGCCGGCTACGACGGGCACATCCGTTGGTGGACGCCGGATCTCGAGCTGGTCGCGGAGGCCGAGGCCCACCACGGGCCGGTCAAGTCGCTGGCGTGGAGCGCCGTGACGGGAAGCCTGGTGGCCGGCTCTTCGGACAACACATTCTCGATCTGGCGGGGCACTCAGAAGCATCGGGCCATGGAGTGGGAAGGCCTGGTCCTCGTCAACTCGGTCGCCTGTTCGCCGGTCGAGCCGCACGTGGCAACCGCTTCGCGCGACCTGGTCGTGCGGATCTGGCACGCCGAAACCGGCGATCTCTTGGAAGAGCTTCCGCAAGCGCACCAGAAGTCGATCAAGGCCATTGCCTACAGCCCGAACGGGCGCATGCTGCTCACAGGCTCCTATGACGCCAGCGCGATCCTATGGACGCGAAGCGGCTCGAAGTGGCATTGGCGCCGCCTGCTCCTCCACGGCAAGCCCGGGGTGCCGGCCGTCGCCTTCGACGCGTCCGCAGCCCTGACCGCCGGATGGGACGGCACGGTGGGCCGTTGGAATCTCAGCGGCCAGCTCGTGGCCCAGTATCTCCTCCGCGACATCCAGAGATCGTGCGCGGCGTGAGGCTCGCCCCAGCCGTCTACGAGCGCCTGGAGCGGCTGCTTCAGCCGGTCCGCACTCGCCATCTGGCGCGGCTGCGCGGCAATGTGGCGAGCGCCCGGAAGACGCTCGTCGGCCTGGGAGACCCCCCCGAGGCGGCCGAGTTCCTGGCGCTCCTGACGGCTCTCGACGAGATCGCAGGCCTTGCGCCGCAGGCGGCGGCTTCACCGGAATCAGGGGGCGATCACGGCTACGGCGACTTCTTCAAGCTCTGCCGCTCGATCTCCTCCCAATGGGGCCCGTTCTGCGCGCCGAGCAACTCTCAGGCGTTCTGCCCTCAGCTCTGGGCCCTCTACGAGCTGCTCGCGGAGACCGATCGCGACTCGCCCTGGCGGGTGCTGGAGGTGGGCGGCGGCACGGGTGGCCTCAGTTGGGCTTTGCGCCAAGCCCGCCCTCAATTCCGGATCACCCTCTTCGAGCCGGCGCTGGAATCGCTCTGTCTGGCCTGTGCGCTCCTCGCCGGCCAGCATTTGGTGCTGCCGCGCCGCGTCTCGTTCGCAACCTCACCCTCGGGGATCGGCTGGTTCACGCTCGCTCCCCCGGCTCTGAAACCGGGCGCGGAAGTCGTCCTCTCTACGGTGTTACCGCCGCGGAGAGAGACCTTCGATGCCATCGTGGCGATCAACTCGCTGAGCCTGGCGCCGGATCCGGCCGGCGCCATAGCCAAGCTCGTGCCGCGGCTGTCCCCCGGCGGCGTGATGATCTGGATCGATCTAGTATGCTGGCGCGTCGAGACTCCGGCGGCCCGGCGTATCCGCGGGGTCGAGGAGATGGTGGCCATCCTGGAGCGCTGCGGCCTCACGCTGGAGCGCACGGTCGGGGGCATCCCTTATCTGGAGGACTGGGGCTTCGAGCGCTGCTACGAGTGGCGCGACCACCTAGTCCTGGCACGCAAGCCGAGCGAGCGATGAGAGCGGCGGTCGTGGGTTATCTCGCGGTGCTCCAGCGCCTCCACATACCCGGTTTTCCCGGCGGCACTCAGGAGGGAGCCGTGGGCGTCCTGGGGCGGCCGACGCTCACTTGTGACGCGCCTCTGGTGGCCCTGGCGCTGGCGGACCAGGGCCAGGCGGTGACCGGCCGGCTCAGCCATCCGGACCTGGAGGGTGCCGGCCCTGCCGCCGTCCGCCTGATTGAGGGGGCTCTCGAGGAGGTCACGTTAGGTCCGCCGAGCGGCGCCCCCCTGGAGCTGCAGATCTTGGATCCGGCGGGCCGGATCCGTTGGTATAGTGACCCCACCCCGGGCTTGCGGTCCCTCGCTGCTCTTCCCCCGCTGAAACCCCGGCAGGACGAGTGGGTCTATGCCGACGTCTATCCCTGGATCGAGCCCTGGATCGAGCCTCTGCTGCCGGCGTGGATTCCCGCCGGGCTGTTCCTCAACTTCGGCTCCCTGGGCTGGGACGAAGCCCTCGCCGGGATCCGCCGGTGGCGCGCCAGGACCGGCGGGGCCTTGTTGGCTGTGCAGATCTCCACAGGCTCCGGCCGGACCCTGGCGGCCCTGGAGGCGTGCGCCCGGGAGTGTGCGCAAGCCGGCGCAAGCCTGGCTGTGGTCACCGGAGGCGAGACGGGGCTGGCCCTGGCCGGCCCCCAGGCCAGCGTGAGCCGGCCTTCAAGAAGCTGTGGAACGGAGGAGAAAGACAGCAGCGGCGCGGGGGCCGCGGTCTCCGCCGCTCTCCTCGGCGCCCTGCTCACGGACGAGGACACGCCTCTCGACGACCTGGCGGAGCGGGCGGTCGCCGCCGGCGCCGAGCAGTGCCGTATCGCCGGCGCGCTCGCCGCCCGTCCGGCGGCTGCCTGGCAGATGGAGATGGAACGACTAGAATAGGGGAGGATCTAGAGCGTGCAGAACGACACTTTTATCGTCACCGGAGGCGGATCGGGCAGCGGGCTTGCGATCGCGCGAAGCCTGGCCGAGCGTGGCGCCCGAGTCGAGGTTTGGGGACGCTCCGCCGCCAAGCTCGAGGCGGCTGTGGCCTGCGGGTGCGCGGCCGACCTGCAGACCGTCGACCTGGCGCAAGCGGACCAGGTGAACGAAGCTTTTCAGTCCTTTGACCGGAAGCACAGACGCCTCAGCGGGTTCGTCCACTCCGCCGGGATCTGGACTCCAGGCCCGCTGACCGAAGTCCCGCCCGACGTGGTCGTCTCCCACATCGCGGCGGTGGTCACGGCGGCGGCGCTCTGCCTGCGCGGCGCGGCCCGGCGGCTGCTCGAGCACGGAGGCCCCATGGTCCTCATCGCCGCCGCGTCCGCCAAGGCCGGATTCACCGACACCGCGCTCAATACGCTGGCCAAACGTTCCAACGACGGACTGCACGAAGGCTTGCTGCGCGAGCTGCGGGGGAGCGGCGTCAAGCTCACGACGATCTACCCCGACAGCATGTCGGGCCCCGATTCCCCTTCGATCGCGCAAGGGAAGGCCATGCGGTACGACGACGTTGCCGAGGCCGTCCTCTTCGCCTTGACCGCCGCTCCGACCGTCCATGTTCAGGAGATCGTGCTGACCGCTCCCGGGACCGGCCGCTGACGCGGCGGGCCGCCGGGGCTCTATCGGAGGGAAACCATGAACCTGGTCCGTGACATCGAGCCTGAATGCATTGCGCAGACCTACGAAGACCGTGGCCTCGACAGGCTCACCGATCTCGAGTTGTTCCAGCAGGCCGCGGAGGCGATCCAGACTCCGAAAAGCAAGGCAGACAGCTTCTCCCTCCACGCTCCCCTGGAGATCCTCGCCCGCTTCCTGCTCCTCCGGCACGTTCAACCCCCCTCGCGCACCCTGGCCCGCAAGCAGATCGCCGCGGTCCCCGCCATCTACCAGACCCTCGGCGAGGACGCGCCCCCTCCCGCCCATGATCTGACGATCGCCTCGGACCGGGAGGCCGTCGAGTGCTTGCACGGGGCAATCGTTGAGGGGAAGGCGAGCGAGGCGGAAGCCGCAGCCCTCTGGCTCGCCCGCAACAGCACGCCTCAGCTCGTGGCGCTGCAACTGGCGGACGTTTTCCTCGGCAGCTTCGGCGCGGCGATCCACTCTCCGATCTTCCTCAATTTCCTTCACCGGGCCGATTCCTGGGCCGGCCGGGCGGCGCTGCCCCTGTTGCGCTCCTTCTCGCGCGAGCTCGCTCTCGAAAATGAGCGCAAGATGATCACCGATTTGGCCGCGGTCGAAAGCGGAGAGGAGCTGGAGCCGTCACTCTCCTCCCGCGTTTACGAGGAACTGGTCGAAGGGCTGCTCGAAGTGCCGCAGATCGGCCGCGCTCCGGATGGTATCTACGGCCTAGTCCATCAGGCGGAGGAGAGAGGCCTGCCCATGCGATATCTCTCGAATGCCTGGAGGCACTCTTTCGCCGAGCCCGCGACCTGGAACGAAGGGTTCGCCTCGATCTGCCAGGTCGCCGCCACAGCCATGATCGAGGAGGGGCCCGACCACGCCAAGTTCGGCTGGACCCACTGCCTGACCATTCCCCAAGCGCTCTGGGCCCTGGGACCTTTCTTCAGCGACAAGTCCAACGCCGTCCGGGTGGCGAGCATCATCGTGGTCGGCTTCCGGTCCTCTATCGGAGCGACCCGTCTGCAAGTTTCCCCAGACCTGCCGCCTTCTCGCCTCAGCTTCACGGAGTCGCTACATCGTTCTCCGCAGGAATCGGCGTCCGTCGTCTTGCATTCCGCGGAGGAGGACAGGCCTGCGATCGTGGCCGAAATGGCGACGCAAGCCGCGATTCGCAACGATGCGCACCTGGTCAAGTACACGCTGGCCTGCTGCGACGCCGCGGTTTCCGATCCCGGCTCCTGGCGTCTCTATCTGGCAGGGGCCGCCTATCTTCTGACGTTGTGGATGGCGGAGCAGCCAGCCGAGACGCTCGAGGCCAACCTGCACGTGGGGAGGAGTTGACCGTCCCGGGCGCGGGCCGCCGCAGGACGGGATTAGTCGTAGTGCCCTAACTTGCACTTCTTGACGTCCAGATATTGGCGGTTGTGCTCATGCCGGCTGACCCAATGCGGCACACGTCCTAGGATACGTACTCCCCAGGCCTCGAGGTCGGCCATCTTTTCCGGATTATTGGTCATCAGGCGCAGAGAGGTCACCCCGAGGTCGTCGAGGATCGCCGCCGCCAGGCCGTAGTCGCGCAGGTCCGGCGCAAAGCCGAGAATGGCGTTCGCCTCCACGGTGTCGGCGCCCTGGTTCTGCAGTGCGTAAGCCCGCACCTTGTTGCCCAGTCCGATCCCGCGGCCCTCCTGGCGCAGGTAGACGATCAATCCCCGCTCGTTCTTGACGATCGCCTCGATAGCATGTTCGAGCTGTTCGCGGCAGTCACATTTGAGCGAGCCCAGCGTCTCCCCGGTCCAGCACTCGGAGTGGATACGCACCAACACGTCGTCTCCCTCAGGATCGCCGGCCACGATTGCCATGTGTTCTTCCGGCGCTACGTCTTCTCGTAAATTGTCTGGGTGAAGAGGAGTCCGGTAGACGATTAATCGTAGGAGGCCGGAACGCGTCTGGATTACCGTCTCGGCATAGCGCACCACTGGAGGTTTGGAACCTCGGCCGTTCACAGAGCTATCGCGCAATGCAAAGCGGGAGCCGTCGACTCGCATGGGATCTCACCTCGGTTTCTTTGATTTTAGATTCTAACACGGGGCAGCCAATCTTTCAAGTTTTCATCGCCTGGGGAAAACCGGGTGAGGGGCCGGCGCCTGATGTGGTGATCGAGTGGACGGGCTTATCGACCCTATCGTTGCAAAAGACTGCCTGCCGCCTCGGCTGGAGCGTTTTTGCAACGGCCTCTGACCGAGGAGGCTCCGCTGGGGGGAGGACTTCACCCAGGGTGAAGTCCAGAGGCAGGCGCTTCGAAAGCCCCAAACACCCTAGGTCATGGCTTTTGTTGTATTAATACGGTTTTCTCTATGCAACTGGCGGGTCGAGGCTCATCTTGTTGAATTGGCAAACTACGATAAAATAGCGGAGATTTACATCTCAGATGTGGAGAGTGAGCGATCTTGGAATAATCTATATGAGAGGCCAAGTCTTATCAAAACGTTCGTTAATTTGAATCAAAGGACATTGTTGACGTAGGATGCGGAACTGGTTCTATGCCTCCTATGCGCTCGAACGGGGAGCTCGCGTTACAGCGTCTAGATCCTTTGACATGTACACAAAGTTAGATTCCACGTTCGTCCGGGCTTTCCCGTCTACGTTCCGCGCACCGGGGTAACCCGTAGATCTGAAGCGAAAGGTACAACCATCCCGCGGTCCGGCTCGGGCATTACATCGCCCGGGTGCGACCGCATTCGCCGTTGCACCCTGATGCAGGCTCTCCGGCACAGAGAGAAGCCCTCAACGCGTCTCTGTTGCCAAGCCGAGCTCAATTGGCCTGGTCCGTTCGCTAAACAGGCGACTCTGGATCTCGGCTGACGCCTCAAGTATGGTTACTTGGGATTATTCGGGTGAAACCTATTTTCGGGAGCACGAGATCTCGTCCCTCTCCGACGCCGACGAGGCGCTCTCCCTTCTTGCGGGGAGGGAGGCGGCTGAGCTGGCGCGGATTGGGGATGAGTCGGAGCGGGAACTCGGCGAGCACTTGACATAAGCGCTGTTGAGGAGCTTAATCAAGGCCCTTGATGGAAGAAGGGCCCAACCATGCCAAAGGAGAGATTATGAAAAGGCAACCCCAGAAGCTGAAGCTATCCAAAGAGACCCTCCGCGGCCTGACGGATGGAACGCTGCTGTATGTCAGGGGCGGCCTCAGCGGTATGAATATCCCAGACGGTTGTGGCGCCACAAATTGGATTGATTGTCCTAGTTACTTCGTTCAGTATGGCTGCAACTAGACCGACCTTCACGTGGTGCAACTGCTAAGGGAAAGACCCGTACCCCCCGAAGGATAACCGTACAGGCCATCACCACCCCCGAGGGTAACCCGGGGGTGGTTTGCCGGCTACCAAGCTACCAGTGCCGCTTCCGGTCTTCCGCGCCCTCTTTGTACCCCTTCCGGTACGCGTCGTCCGGCTGACGCCTCAAGTGCGGCTATTTGGGATTATTCGGGTGGAACCTATTTCCGGGTGGTAGACTCTGGAGTCTTCTGGCCCGGAGCGCAGCCTCTTTAGGACATCAGCACCCAAGACCAGGGGCCGGACTCCACTGCTGCTCTATCATTAGCACTCAACTCTTCGAAGTTCCAATCCTCGCTGCCACACTGGCGACAAGGTGGAACGGCATAGCCCTCGGCATTCAGATACCGCTTACTCAAATCTTGCGGATCGTAATAGAGGTCTAGGACTTCGGAGTTGTATAGATATTGGCACCCACAATTCTGGCAGGCGACGATTTCAAAGTCGTCATCACCGTAGACACCACCGCCATGAGCTTGTATCCCAGCATGATTGTTAATCGCGAACATAGATGGGTTCCGTGCCTAAAAGAAGTGCCAGCCGAATATTCTAGCCCAAGATTGTCCTCCTGAAGGCCCCGGAAGCTCAGGGTTCACCGGCTTGAAGGTCAAGGAGAGCAATGGCCGGGCTGGTTTGCCAGAGCCTGATCGAGGGCCTCGTTCAGGACCGGAATCCAGACCGCGTAACCACGATTGTTGGGATGGAAGCGGTCGGCGCTGAAGAGCGTGCGGTCGCGCGCGAAAATGGGCCCTGTCCTCTCCGCGATCGGCGCGAACGTCAGCTCATGCCGTTTCACGACCTCCTTCGCGATCCGGTTCACGGTGCGAGAGCGCAGGCCTGCCAAGCCCCGGAGCAGGCGAGGGATTCGGGGAGGCGTGCTCATGTCGGGCGAACCGGTGACCACGATCTTCATCTTGCAGTTCGCCTGCAGGAGCGTCTTCACGATCCGCTCGAGGTCCCGCGCGACCGCGCCGGAGCGGGTGAGATGGATGACATCGTTGGCTCCGGCATCCACGAGCACGAGATCGGCATGAGCGAGATCGGCACGGGGAAGCTGCTCGGTCGGACGTCATGGACTCTGGCGCCGGAAACCGCCACGTTCGTCAGCTCGACCCCACGGCCGCCCCGCGCGAGATGCCCGGCGGTCTCGACGGCGATCCCCTGTTCATAGTTGCCCCCCTCGGCGACGGCCGTGCTGTCGCCGAGGACCAGGTAATGCAGCGTCTCCCCTCCGGCGCCGAACATTCGCGACGCCGAAGGAACTCGCAAAGGGAGGCGAGCTTCCCGCTGCCCAGCGCTGCAGCCCATCGCTGCCAACAGGAGAGCCACGAAGAATCCTCTCATCATGTTCATGGTCTCTCTACGACACGGCACCCTGCGGTGGATGTGTGGGCGTTTACAGCGCCCACGCCTTGGTGGCAGGTAAGCCCCTGCTCGAGGGAAGGGTCAGGGCTCTGGCAACATTCGGCTGGAACCTATTTGGCGAGAACCTATTTCGGGAATCTATTTCGGAGCCACTCTCTCACAACAACAGGAGGTACACCGCGGCACAAGCCGCGGACATTCGTCCGCCCTCCTCGAGGGTCGCGATCGAATCCTCTCCCCACCTCTTCTTGCCCGCGTAGACGTGGTCTCCGTCGATTGTCGCGATGGGATCGTCCCCCCAGCGCTTCTTCCCCTTGTAGACGTGATCCCCCTCTACGGTGGCCACGGGATCAGCGCCCCAGTGCTTGCGTCCGCTATAGATCTTGTCGTCTTCGAAGCTGAGAATGGGATCTTCTCCCCAGTTCTTTTTCCCCGCATACGCTTTCCCATCCTCGATCGTGAGGATCGGGTCGTCGCCCCAACGCTTTTTCCCTTTGTAGGCTGTTGCCATTGCGATTCTCCGAGCTGATCGGCAATTGAACGTCTTCGGCAACGCCGACCAGCAAGCTCCCAAGAAGCGGTTTTAAAAGACAGTTGGTCAACAATTGGGACCCTCTATACGGTCTGCCTAGGGCACGACTTCGTAGCGAACTTGAACATGGGTCGTTGACTCTCTCTGGCCTTGAGGGAATAACGCAAAGTCTGCCGTGATGGGGCCAGGGCGCAACTGCTGGTCAGGATCATTCAGCAGGACGGAGAAGCGGAGTGTCGCCTCACCTTGCTGACCCTCGACGTTAGCTTGGGTAAGGAGTGGATCTGTAAGGAGGGGTAAACCGAAAGGCAGTGGGTACACGAGCACGGCAATCTTGCCGCCAGCAGGCTGTGCGAACGCATAACGGAACCGGGCAAGCACCTGGACCTCGCCGCCAAGCCGCACCCGTGTGCCTTCTGGAGGGTCCACGCTGAGCAGAACGATTGTATCCCGCCGAGCTGGCTCCGTCGGCGAGGGCGATCCTCCTCCTCCGCAGCCAAGGGCCAAAGTGGTTATCACAGCGAAGATGATTCCTGTCGCGAGATGTCTCCGCATAGAATTCTCTGACCCTGATCGCGATTGTCCCATGTTCCCTGCCTCCTAAAGAAGTGCCCTAAAGAAGTGCCAGCCGAATATTCTAGCCCAAGATTTCCCTCCTGAAGGCCCCCGGAGGCTCAGGGCTCCGGGGCACCGCAAAAGATCACGCGCGTGTCCAGATCCTTTGACATGTGCGCAAAGTGAGATTTCACGGGGATTTTGGATCTTTTTTCGCCTCAATCCCGCCAGATCCTTTGACAGGCGCCGCAATGCGGCGCAAACGTCGATCAGCGTTAACCCCACAACTGCCCTGCTTTACCTGAGCGAGCTGCCTTGGCCTGACTCTTGCCCTCTCCGGGCCGCGCCATGGCCCGACTCCTCCGATTCATTCCCGATAACGCCTCTCTGGTCGAGGTCACCACCCGCACCATCCAGAGCCGGCTCCTCCTGACGCCTACTCCCCAACTCAACCGCATCATCATCGGCGCCCTGGCGCGCGCCGCCCGCCGCTACGAAATCGGTGTCGTGGCGTTTTCATTTCTCGCCAATCACTATCACTTACTGGTCCGCGTCAAGGACGCCGAGCGGCTCGCGAGCTTCATGGGCTTTTTCAATTCCAAGCTCGCCCGTGAGGTCGTCCGCCTCACCGGCTGGAAGGACAGGGTCTGGTCACGGCGCTATCAGGCCATCGTCGTCAGCAACGAAGACGGTGCCCAAGCCGCCCGACTCTTCTATGTGCTCTCGAATGGAGTCAAGGAAAACCTTGTGGCCCGTGTGAGCCAGTGGCCGGGCGTCCATGCCGCGCCAGCCCTCCTCGCGGGCACGGCGCTGGAGGGAGTATGGGTCAACCGGACGGCAGAATACCTGGCGAAGCAGCGAGGCGAGACGGCAGGGCCGCAGAGCTTCGAGGAGCCTGAAACGCTCATCCTGGAGCGGCTGCCCTGCTGGGAGGACCTCTCCTCCGAGCAGTACCGCCATCGAATCGAGTCCATGGTCCAGGAGATCGAAGACACGGCCAGCGCTCAGCGGCAGCAGAGTGGTAAACAACCCCTCGGACCGGAGGCGATCCGGCGGCAGGATCCGAGGACAGAACCAAGCCGGACGAAGAAGTCTCCAGCCCCGCGCTTCCACGCTTTCCGCAAAGCGGCACGCCAGGAGCTCCACAGGCTCTACTTCGAATTCGTCGCCGCCTTCCGGGAAGCGGCCGAGCGGTTGAAATCGGGAGACCGCCACGCGCGATTTCCGATCGATAGCTTTCCGCCTCATCTCCCGTTCGTCAGGGCTTTCCCTGCAGCGTTCCTCGCGCCAGGGTAACCCGCCGATTTGAGGCGAAAGATACAGCCATCCCGCGGTCCGGCTCGGGCATTACATCGCCCGGGTGTGACCGCATTCGACGTCGAATCCTGATGCAGGCTCTCCGGCCTAAAGGGAAGCCCCGGCGCGTCCCCTATTGCCAGGCCGAGCTCAATTCGGCTTGGTCCGCCCGCTAAACAGGTCGCTCTGGATCTTGGCCGACGCCTCAAGCTTGGCTACTTGGGATTATTCGGGTGGAACCTATTTCGGCAACGCGGAGGTGCTCAAGGGCCTAGGAGCCTGCGCGCCAGGAATCCTGAGGCGAGATGTCCCCCTGCTGGGCGAGCGATCGCTGATTTCTCTAGGATGCTCTCCGTTCGAAAGAGCAGGGGGCCGAGCGGTTGGAGGAGAGCAAGTCCCGGGCGAGCTTG
>DATHEF010000005.1:0-29984 GCA_035490435.1 Thermoanaerobaculia bacterium | reverse complement strand
TGAAACTTCGGCCGGCCCTTCGGGGCTTGGAGAATTGTCGGCCTGCCAACCCGGGGCTGAAGCCCCGGGCTGTTCAAAGTTCGCCCTACGGGCGAGGGAGGGGACAAGCCCCTCCCCTACATAAGACGCCTTAAATGAACCATATTGAATTTTGCCCGGCAAGAGGCCCTCCGGGAGTCCGCAGTCGCTCGCGGAGCTTTCCATAGTCGATCTTGCTGTTGTGGCGCGGATCGACGGGAAGCGGCTCCGAAGCGAGGACGATCTCGTCGGCGGCAAGGCCGGCGGCGGCGACTCGGGCCGCGATCTCGCCTTCGATCCCCTCCTCCTCCGTCTCGACGACCAGGACGACCCGCTCTCCCAATTCCGGATCGGGCATCCCGATGGCGGCGATCCGGCGGATGCGGGGGTCCTCGCCGCAGGCGGCCTGCTCGACGAGCTGCGGATGGATGAGCGCGCCGCCCCGGCGGATTGTCGAGTGGACGCGGCCGGCGAGCCAGAAGCGCCCCTCGGCGTCGAAGGAGCCGGTATCGCCCATGCGGTGCCATACGGCCTCGCCGTCGGCGATCTTGTTCTCGCCGACCGCCCGCGGGTTCCGGTAGTAGTCGCGGCAGACGTGATCCCCCGAAACGATCAGCTCGCCGATCTCCCCGGCCGGAAGCTCCCAGGCCGCCCACCCCTCCGCTCCCAGTGTGATCGGTCCGGCCTCGATGCGCGCGACCTTCGCCCGGATGCGGTCGATGGGGCGGCCGGCGCAGTATCCAGGAGCCTGGGGGCGGGCCGGATTCACCGCCGCGAGGCGCTCCTCGGCGGTCAGGTGGGCCACGGGCTCGGCCTCGGTCGAGCCGTAGGCGACCAGGATCTCGGTCTCCGGGAACGCCAGGCGCCAGGTGCGGAGTTGGGCGTCCGAGACTGGCGCGCCTCCGGTCAGCAGCCGGCGCAGGGTCGGCCGCTCGACCGGCCGGCTCTCCACCTCGGCGGCGAGGCGGTCGAAGAACGGCGGCGAGGCGGTGCAGGTGGTCACGTCGTGCTGCCGCATCTGGGCGAGGACGCGGGCGGCGTCCACCCGGTCGACGCGGCGGAAGTCCATCGCCGGCACGACGGACGGGACGCCGGCCGCCAGGTTGTTGAGCGCGAAGACTGGGAACATCGTCATCTCGACGTCCCCTTCCTCGGCCGGGAACTCGGCGGCGAGGGCCGCGCGCTGGGCGAGCAGGAACCGGTGGGTGCGGTTGGCGCCCTTGGGCTCGCCGGAGGAGCCGGTGGTGAAGGTGATGAGGGCGGGGTCGTCGGGAGAGACCGGATGGATTCCCTCCTCTGAGACCTTCGCCTCCAACCGGGAGGGGACAAGCCCCTCCCCTACTTCCAGATCGGCCAGCGAGCACCGCGCCGGCCAGGGACCGAGATGCCAGCCGGTGGTGACGGTGATCGGGATCGTGCGCAGGCGCGGGTCGAAAATCCGGAGCAGGTGGCTCTTGGCCGTCCCCAGCCACGCCCGGGGCTCGGCGAAGGCGGCGAAAGTGGCGATCTGCCGCCGGCCGATCCAGGGATCGACGAAGACGGCGACGGCGCCCATCTCGAGCAGGGCCAGCATCCCGACATAGAGGTCGATCGACATCCGGATCATCACGATCGCCCGCTCGCCGGGCTCGAGCCCCAGGCGCCGCAGTCCCGCCGCCGCGCGGCCGACGCGGTCCCAGAGGTCGCCGAAGGTGATCGCGCCGGACTCCATGATCAGCGCCGGACGGTCCGGGACGCGCAGGGCGACCTGGCGCAGGACGTCGAGGACGTTATTGGCTGGAGATGAGGTCAGTTCAGCCCTGCCATTCATACAAACGGTACTCCCGCATCACTCGCCCCTGCCCGCCGTCGAGATCCCCGGAGGGGTTCCCTTCCTTGTAGAGGCAGTGGTTGGCGTGAGCGTACCCCTTCTCCACCGCCCGCCGGTGCCCCTCGTGGAACAGCGCGGCGGCGATCCCGGAGCGGCGATGCTCGGGGAGCACGCCCAGGGTCTTGAAGTCCACCGCGTCCGCCTCGCGGCGGTGCCGGAGGAACCGGAGCCTGGCGAGGAAGCCTCGCTCTCCCCGCATCGCGGCGACCGCCCGGAAGAGATCCGGATAGGCGAAGAGAAAGCCGACGTCCTCCCCGGCCGGCGAGCGCGCGAAGAGGACGAGATCGGCGTCGATCAACGCCCGGGAACCGGCGTAGAGGCGCGCGAACTCTTCCTCGGAGATCTCGGTATAGAGGAAGTTGCCGGCGAAGATCCGGCGCGACAGTTCGTAGATCACCCCAAGCTCGGCGCGGAATCGAGAACGGTCCAGCCGGCGCAGCCGGTACCCGGAGGCAAGCGCGTCGCGAGCTCTGCTTTCGAGGTGGGCGACCACTGCGGCGGGATCGACCCGCTTCGAGTAGTAGCGCTCCAGCACGGCAAAGCCGTTGGTGGTCCACAGTCGCTCGTACCAGGGGGGATTGTAGGGTTCCAGGAGGAACGGCGGATCGCCGAACGGCCCCACGTTCAGCCTGTAGCGGTGCCAGGTGTCGCCATCCATCGGGCCGATGATAGGTCCAGCTCCGGCCTCCCGCAGCCAGCCGGTCGCCTGCCGGAAGAGCTCCCGGACGGCTTCGTCCCGCCCCTCCAGGGCCTCGAAGGAGCCCAGCATGCCGTAGGGCCGGCCCTCGCCGTCGCGCAGAGCGGGCGACAACCTCGCGACCAGGCGGGCCACCGGCCCGCCGTCCGCCAGGGCCACCAGGCCCCTCAGGGGATGGACAGTCCCGGGGCGTTCGAGGGCCGCCCGGGCGTCCGAACGAGGCGTGGCGTTGTGGTTGGGGTTCCCCTGGTAGACGAGCGCGGGGAGCCGGAGAAAGTCTTCCCTCGCCGCGACGTCGGCGAGGGCGTCGCGGATCACGGTCAAGCCAGGGTTCCGACCGGGTGCCGCTTGAAGATCGGCTTGAAGGCCAGCAGCCAGAGGCCCGAGTAGTCGCGCATCAGGCGCATCCGCAGGAGCTGCACCTGCCGGCACTCGGCCATGTTCCCGGCCATCATCAGATCGTTCAGCACATGGGTGAAGCGCCAGAGTTGGGCGTCGGCCGAGCGGCAGGTCTGCCGCGCGCGGGCGAAGACGACCGCCTCGCCGGTGACCGAGGTCTCGTCGAGCAGGCTGGCGATGTCGTGCGCCTCCTCGTTGATGCGGATCCGCAGGGCGGCCGCCTCGAGCAGGAACTGTTCGAGCTCGCGGTCGCAATCGCCCTTGCCGAAGATCCGCCGGTAGGACTCGACCTCGCGCGCCTCGATGCGCAGGGCGAAGACCTCGGGCTTGAGCACGACGCGCTCGGGGGCCATGTCGGGGGGGTTGATCTCCCGCAGGGCATCCACCAGCCGGCGGTAGTAGTCCCCCAGCAGCTCCTCGTGGTGGCTCGGCATCGGCGCGGCGGACGCGGCGGCGGCACGCGAGAGCGCGAACTCGCCGGTGTCCTGCCCCATCCTGGAGACGCTCGGCCGCTCGCCCGTGGCGGTGGTCCGCCCGGCGGTCAGGCGCGGCAGCAGATCGCGCACCTTCTGGCGGATCTGGGCGATGTCGCCGAGGCGGAACTCTTCCTTCTGGAGCTGCTTCTCGAAGCGCTCGATCTCCTCGCGGAAGGCCACCAGCTCGCGGTCGAGGTCGGTGTCGAACGGCACCTCGCGCTCGAGCTCGAAGACGCGCTGGTACTCGGCGACGATCCGCTGCTCCTCCTGGCGGTAGAGCTTGTGGATGCGGCTCTTGAACACCAGGTTGGTCTCCTGGATGGCGAGCAGCAGATCGGGGTGGAAGTAGAGGTTCCCGAGGCCGTGCTTGAGCTCGCGGTAGCGGCGGATCAGCGCGCTCTCGTTGAGCGCGTCGAGGCTCTCCAGGCCGCCCATCTGGTGGCGCACCGCGTCGATCATCGCCCGGCGCTCCTCGATGAGCTGATCGCCGGGGGGGGCGTCGCCGAGCTGCGCCCAGATCCCCTGGAAGATCTCGGTCAGCCGGTGGTGGTCGCGCAGCACCAGCTCACCGGTGCGGTCGTCGAGCTCCTCGCTCAAGCGCGCGAGCAGGAAGTCGATCTTGTCCAGCCGGTCCGTGGGCCAGGGTCCGCCGGCATGCGCGTAGAGATAGAACCGGACGAGCTGGCTGAGGATCTTCTCGTCGTAATTCTTCACTCTCCGGAAGAACTGCCGCAACAAGTCGGGCGTGACTTTGGTATCCTCCTCCTCGAGCGATTCGATGAGCTCCGTGAGCCGGCGGTCGATCGCCTCCAGCCGGTGACGGATCCGTTCGCTCTCGGAGGCGTTCAGACTCTGAGAGATCTCCTTCAGCCCGGTGTAGAGGTCCTGGAATTCCGTGGAGTGCTGGTCCTCCACGCGCTGGAGGAGAGTTTTGCCCAGGCTCTGAAGGAACTGATGGAAGGTCCAGCCCGCCCGGAAGCGGTGCGAGATGTCGGCGTAACGGCGGTGGAGAACGCTCAGTTCCTGAACGGTGGTCATAGTCGCCCTGTCCCGATGGACTCGAATCGATTTTAAGGAATATTACCTCAATTACTCGCCAAGCGATGGCAAAGGAGAAACCAGCGTGCGGATCCTGATCTCCCAGGAGGACTTGGAACGGCGGGTGGCGGAGCTGGCGGCGGAGATCGATCGCGACTACGCTGGCAGCGACCGGCTGGTCTGCGTCGGGGTTCTCAAGGGGTCGGTCTTCTTCATGGTCGACCTGCTCAAGAAGCTGACCGTGCCCCTCTCGATCGACTTCTTCCAGACCGCGAGCTACGGCGCCAACATCAGCCCGGGCGAGGTACGCATCCGCAAGGACATCGACCTCGCGATCCGCGGCAAGGACGTGCTGCTGATCGAGGACATCGTCGACACCGGCTACACCCTGCGCACCATCCTCGATCTCCTGCGCTTCCGCGGCGCCCGCAGCGTCAAGCTCTGCGCGCTGCTCGACAAGGCGCCGGCACGCGAGGTCGAGGTGCAGATCGACTACAAGGGGTTCGAGATCGAGCCGCTCTTCGTGATCGGCTACGGCCTCGACTTCGACGAGCGCTACCGCAACCTCCCCTACATCGCCGTGCTGGACGCCGAGGAATCGGCCGCCGCGGTGCCGTCCCCCTCTTGAAAGGACCGGGAACGATGCAATTTCACCACACGGACAACGCTCCCAAGGCCATCGGCCCCTACTGCCAGGCCGTCCAGGTCGACGGCTGGCTCTATCTCTCCGGCCAGCTCGGGATGGACCCCGCGACGACCGAGCTGGTCGAGGGGGGGTTCGAGGCCCAGACCCGGCAGGTGCTGCAAAACATCCGCGAGGTGCTGGCCGCCGCCGGCTGCACGTTCGCCGACATCGTGAAGACGACCGTCTACCTGGTCGACTTCGCCGATTTCCCCGTCATGAACCGGCTCTACGGCGAGGCCATGGGGGATCACTGTCCGGCCCGCACCACGGTGCAGGTGGCCGCTCTCCCCAAGGGGGGGCGGGTGGAGATCGACGTCACCGCGCGGGTGCGGTAGCTCCCAGGGGTCAGATCCTCGCGATCCGCTCGATCGCCGCGTCGATCTGAGCCCGGCTGACGTCGCGGTGGGTGACGAAGCGCACTTTCTCCGAATTCACCGCCCCGCCGAGGACCCCCGCCTCTTCGGTCCGGCCGAGAAAGGCCGCGGCGGAGCCGCCGCAGAGCTCCGGCGTCAGGCGGAAGATCACGATGTTGGTGCGCACGGTGGCGGGATCGAGCTCGATCCCGCGCAGGCCGGCGAGCCCGTGGGCGAGCCGGGAGGCGTTCTCGTGGTCCTCCGGAAGGCGGTCCGGCCCTTTGCGTAGCGCGATCAGGCCGGCGGCGGCGAGGATCCCCGCCTGGCGCATGCCGCCGCCGAGCATCTTCCTCACCCGCCGAGCCTTCTGAATGAAGTCGCGGCGGCCGCAGAGCAGCGAGCCGACCGGCGCCCCCAACCCCTTGGAGAGCGAGATCATCAGCGAGTCGAAGCCGGCGGCCAGCGAGGTGACGGAGACGCCGAGCGCCGCGGCGGCGTTGAACACCCGGGCGCCGTCGAAATGGACCGGCAGGCGGTGGCGGCGGCCGACGTCGAGGATCGCCTCCAGCCGCGGCCGGTCGTAGATCGTGCCGCCGGCCATGTTGGCCGTGTTCTCGATCTCGATCAGCACCGTGTATGCGTAGCCCTCGTCCGGCGCGATGGCCGCCTCGACGGCCGCGGGGTCGAGCAGCCCCTGGGGCGCGGAGAGCACTCGCGGCAGCAGCCCCGAGATCGCGGCCATGCCGCCCACCTCATAGTTGACGATGTGGCAGCCGGCCTCGCAGATCACCTCGCCCCCGGGCCGGCCGTGGAGGTGCAGGGCGATCTGGTTGCCCATCGTGCCGGAAGGGACGAACAGCGCCGCCTCCATACCGGCCGCGGCCGCCCCCTCCTCCTCCAGACGGTTGACGGTCGGATCCTCGCCAAAGACGTCGTCCCCCACCTCGGCCTCGGCCATGGCCCGGCGCATCTCGGCGTCGGGTTTGGTCACGGTGTCGGACCGCAGATCGATCGGCTCCAATCCGTCTCCCTTCAAAAGCCGATCCCCACCCGCACCGCCGCCTGCAGGGCCTCGCCCTTTTCGACCTCGATGTGGATCTTGGGGACGAGCAGGCTGAGCGTCACCCCGGCGAAGACCACGGGACGAGCGTTGCTCTCCTCGAGCGAAAAGCCGAGAGGCGAATCGAGCTTCCCCCGGCTGTGGACGACGCCGGCGCCGATATAGGGCGTCACCACCGTGAACCCCTTGGAGAGCAGCACCTCGGCGCCGTACTGGTCGAGGTCGTAGGCCTGGGCGTCGAGCGTACGCGTGCCGGTCACTCGCACCGAGAGGGCCGGCGAGACGAGCCCCCCCTTGAAGATCGCGTACTGGATCTCCGCCGAGATGAGCTTGACGTCGCCGCCGAGCGCCTTGCCGTAGGAGACGCCGAGGTCGATCCCCCCCGGCAGCCCCTTGCGCACCCCGACCCGCGCGATCGAGAGGAAGCCGCCCGTGTAGTCCCCCGTGACCGCCGTCGTGTTGAAGGATTCATCGTCGAAGTCCTTGTCGTAGGTCGCGTCGGCGTAGGCCTCGAAGCCGACCAGTCCGAGAGGCGCCGCGCCGTGGCGCGGGTAGAAATAGGCGTCGGAGCTGAAGCGGCGATGGAAGGCGCGGAAGTCCTCGGGGCTGGCGTTGCCGTTCACCTCCCACGAGGCGGCGGCTGGAAGGGCCGCGAGGAAGGAGAGGAGCAACAGGAGCTCAGGTCGGAAACGTCTGGACATCGGAAATCCTCCGGGGTTCGGCCGCGCCGGGGTCTTCCTCCGGCGCCAGATACTCTTGCAGCAGGCGGGCGAGATGCTCGGACTCCCCCGCTTCCTCGCACTCGGCCACGATCTCGCGGCTCAGCGGGTCGAGCGGCAGCACGCCGAGGTTCCCCTCGCGCGCCAGCGCCTCCAGGTCGTAGGTCGTGCGGTCGGCCCAGCGGGCGTCGCGGTAGAGCGCCTGCCCGGTCTCGACCGGCCGGCCGAGCCGCAGCCAGATCTCCGCCGTCAGCGCCAGGGCGCCGCCGATCCGGCGGTTGGCGGCTCCCAGCACCGGCGGCCGCGGCAGCGGTCGGGGAAGGAAAGCGGCGAGGCCGTGCCGGTGGGCGGCGCGGGCGAAATCCCGCTCCGCGCGCGGCTCGCGGTGGAACAGGGCCTCGAACGTCTCCTCCTCGCCTCCCCAGCGCTCGGCGAGCCGGCGGCGGTCGGCCGGCGTCAGGGTCGGCGCCAGCGCCTGGACGCAGCGCACGCCGGCGGCGGCGAGGTCGCGGCAGCCCAGCTCCCAGAGCGCCGGATCGTCGGTCAGCCCGGGGATCAACGGCCAGACAGCCGTCGACCCGGAGGGCAGCCGCCGCAGGGTGCCGAGGTCGCGCTCGAGCAGAACCTGTAGCAGGTCGACGACGAACGCCGCGCCGGCCACGGAGGGCACCGTCGACTCCTCGCCCGGAAGGAGCTGCACCAGCACCGGAGTGCCGCCCATCAGCCGCTCGCGCGCCGCTTCGTCGCGGGCGGCGGAGCGGCGCGGCGGCACCGGCGGAAAGTAGAGGACGTCGTCGAGCGGGGTCGCCGCCAGTGCCGCGAGGTCGGGAGAGCGCGGCTTCCCCCGCCCCCAGTCGCCGAGCGCCGCGGCGCCCAGATGGATCCACGGGCGCTCGGGCGGCTCCCACGCCTTCGGGACGTAGCGGATCCAGAACCGCCCCGGCTCCGGAAGCTGGCTCGCCGGCTTCGCCTCGCTCACGCGGATTCCCCGGGCAGAGGGGGGACGAGGCCGCGGGCGGCGAGGATGCGGTGCACGTACTTGCCGATGACGTCCATCTCGAGGTTGACGCGGTCGCCAGGAACCCGCCGGGCGAGGTTCGTCATCTCCAGGGTGTGAGGGATCAGGGCCACCTCGAAGCGGTCAGGGAGAAGAGCGGAGACGGTCAGACTGACGCCGTCGACGGTGACCGATCCCTTCTCCACCAGGAAGGGCGCGAGCTCGGAGGCGATGGAGAACGCGAGCACCCGGTGCTCCTCGAGATCGCGGCGGTCGACCACCTCGGCGGAGCCGTCCACGTGCCCCTGCACCATGTGGCCGCCGAGGGCGTCGCCCAAGCGGAGGGCGGGCTCGAGGTTCACGTCATCGCCCTCTCGCAGCTCTCCCAGATTCGTACGCGCCAGCGTCTCGGGAGACAACTCGACGAGCACCTGCCCGGTCCACTTCTCCGTCACCGTCAGGCAGACGCCGGAGACGGCAAGGCTGTCGCCGATCGCCAGCCGGTCCGCCAGCTCGGGGCTCATCCCCACGGCGAGACGCACCCCGCCCTGCCCCGAAGAGACCGGATCGGCGATCAGCCTGCCACGCTCGACGATGAGACCGGTAAACAAATCGAGGTCACCCGGACGTGCGGAACAGTCCGCCGGTCACCTGGACTCCGCGTCGGTCACTACGTCCAGAATCACGTTGCTGTCGATGAGAACGCTGCTCAGCTTTCCTGGCGCATCAAAGCCATGATCTCGTCGGTGCTCAGCCCTGAGGTCGCCCGCCCTCGCAGCCGCTCCGTCCAGGAGTTGTATTCGTCCAACGGCAGAAGCACAACCTGTCCGCCACTATCCGCCAAGACGATCGTCGGCTCCGCGTCCGCGATCACCTGCTCGACCAACCGCTCCAGGTTGAGCTTGGCATCCTTCAAGGTCACAGCATTCATGGTGCCCGGATTCTAGCAGACGGCTAGTAAAGCCTCTAAACAGCCATTCCGATAAGCGGTCAGGATCAGATCGCCACCCTGCTTCCCGGCCTCGAACTCTTCGAGCCGCGCCGCCAGGTCCAGTTCCGCGAACCCCTCGCCCGCCAGTGGCCCCGGCGCGCCTTTCCCGCCGATCAGCAGCGGCGCGCAGTCAACCATCACCCGGTCGTAGCAGCCGCTCGCCACGAAGCTCGCGAGCACCTCGCTCCCACCCTCCACCAGAACGCTCTGGATGCCGCGACGATAGAGATCGGCGAGCACCGCGGCGGGCTCCACGGTGGGGAGCCGAATAACCTCCGCTCCGCGGGCCAGCAATGTCCCGGTCGATTCCGTGTAGATCAGCACCGGCCCCTCGACCGTGAACAGCCGGGCCTCCGGCGGGGTGCGCAGACGGCGATCGAGCACTACTCGCACGTTAGGTCCGGCGGCGAGCCCCAGCCGGCGGTCGAGCCGGGGATCGTCGACCAGCACGGTGCCGCTCCCCGCCAGGATGGCGTCGTGCTCCTCGCGCAGGGCGAGCCCCCAGCGCCGGCCACTTGGCGAGGAGATCCACTGGCTCTGCCCCGTGGAGGTGGCGATCCGGCCGTCGAGGCTCATCGCCCACTTGAGCGTCACCTCGGGGCGGCGGAGGGTGGCGGCGATCAGGAAGCGGAGGTTCAGGCGGACCGCCTCCTCCACCAGGAATCCGGATTCGACCATGACCCCCGCCTCCCGTAGCTTCGCGAAGCCGCGGCCGGAGACCTGAGGGTTGGGATCGCGGTGGCAGGCCACCACGCGGGCGACCCCGGCGGCGATCACCGCGTCGGCGCACGGCGGGGTGCGGCCGTGATGGGAGCAGGGCTCCAGGGTGACGTAGAGGGTGGCGCCGTGGGCGCGGTCCCCGGCCTCGCGCAGCGCCTCGATCTCGGCGTGCGGGCCGCCCACCTGCCGGTGCCAGCCGCTGCCCACGACCACGCCGTCGCGCACCAGGACGGCGCCGACCATCGGGTTGGGAGAGGTGCGGTAGCGGCCACGGGCGGCGAGCCGGAGAGCCCGCCGCAGGTATTTGACCGAATCGGCCGCCGCCGACGGATCAGCCGACGAGGGCAGCGGCGAACTCCCGGGGGCGGAAATCCACCAGGTCCTCGGGCTTCTCGCCGACTCCCAGGTAGAGCACGGGGAGCTTGAGCTCGCGGGCGATCGCCACCACCATGCCCCCCTTGGCCGTGCCGTCGATCTTGGCCAGCAGGACGCCGTCGATCGGCACCACGGACTTGAAGGTGCGGGCCTGGGCGAGGGCGTTCTGGCCGGTGGTGGCGTCGAGCACGAGGATGGTCCGCTTCTGCCACTCGGGGGCTTCGCGGTCGATCACCCGGCGGACCTTGCTCAGCTCGGCCATCAGGTGGTCCTTGGTGTGGAGGCGGCCGGCGGTGTCGATGATGAGTTGGTCGATCTTGCGCGCCTTGGCGGCGTGAATGGCGTCGTAGATCACGGCGCCCGGATCGGCCCCCTGCCCCTGGCGAATCACCTCCACTCCCAGCCGCTCGCCCCAGAGCGCGAGCTGCTCGATGGCGGCGGCACGGAAGGTGTCGCCGGCCGCCAGCATCACCCGCTCGCGCTGTTGCAGATGGCGCTTGGCGAGCTTGGCGATCGAGGTCGTCTTGCCGACGCCGTTGACGCCGACCACCAGGGTCAGCACCGGTCCCCGGCCGAGCGGCCGCGGGCGGGGCATCTCGGCGAGCAGGTCCGCCACCTCGTCGGAGAGCAGCTTGCGCAGCTTCGTGGCGCTGGTGGTCTGCTCCCGGAGGGCGTTCTTCTTGACCCGCTCGACCAGCTCGAGCGAGGTCTCGACGCCCATGTCGGCGGCGATCAGGGTCTCCTCGAGATACTCGATCGTGAGATCGTCGAGGGTGACCTTGTCCTTCATCGCGTCGGAGACCTTCTCGATGATCTCCGTATGGGTCATGAAAAGCCCGCGCTTCAGCTTCCCCAGGAAGCTGGTCTTCTCCTCTTCGGGAAGACGGGTCTCGGGCGCGAGCTCCAGGATGTCGTTCTTCTTGATTTCTTCAGCCATGGCGGCGACCATGATAACCCGTGACGGGAAACGGCGTTCGGAGGGTGTTTCCTCCCCCTTCAGGGGGAGGCCAGGAGGGGGCCCTAATCCCCGAACAGCTCGCGCTTGAGCTGCTCGACCGCCTCGTTGAGGCTCTCGCGGGCGCGGCCGACCAGGGCGGGGTGGCGCTGGACGAGCGCCAAGTGGTAGCCGTCGGGTAAGGGGACGACGTAGATGTGCATCGAGCGCTTCTCGATGTGGATCATCCGCGCCTCGCCGAGATCGTTGCTGGCGAGGACCCTCTCGAGCTGGCGCAGGTAGATCCCGAGATAGGCGCCGATGACGCGCATCTCATAGGGGCTGAAATCGGCGCAGGCGAGGTCCACCGTCTCGCCGGTTCCGTCGAGAAACAGGGCGCCCAGCGCGTGATCGTTGTTGGCCAGGAGGTTCGCTAAGACGTACTGGAACACCATGCGGGGGGGTGCGGCTCCTCAGCGCTGGCCAGCGGCGGCGCGCGGCGTCTCGACGATGGTCTCGGTACGCGCGGGGCGCACGGCGCCGGCGCGGATGTCCCCCGCCTCGAAGGCGCGCAGGAACGCGGTGACGATCTTGGCGTCGAAGCGGCTGCCGGTCAGGCGGGTGATGGTCTCGACCGCGAACTGCAGGCTGTAGGCCTGCTGGTACGGGCGGTTGGTGGTGATCGCGTCGAAGGTGTCGGCCACTCCGACGATGCGGGCGAAGAGAGGGATCTGCTCCCCCTTCAGGCCATCCGGATAGCCCCGGCCGTTCCAGGCCTCGTGGTGCGAGCGGATGGCGGGGATCATCTCCCGGAGCTGCTCGATGGGGGTCATGATCTCGGCGCCCATGACGGTGTGCAGCTTCATCTGCTCGTACTCGTCGGGGAGCAGCACCCCCTCCTTGCGGAGGATGCGGTCCTCGACGCCGATCTTGCCGACGTCGTGGAGCAGGGCGCCGATCCAGATCTTGTGCTGCGTCTCCTCAGGAAGCTGCAGGTAGCGGCCGATGGTACGGCTGTAGGCCGCCACCCGCTCGGAGTGGCCGCGGGTGTAGGGGTCCTTGGCGTCGACCGCCGCCACGAAGGCGCGCAGGGAGCCGATGAACAGCTCGCGGTTCGCCTGCGCCGCCTGCCGGAGCTGCTGCACGTAGCCAGCGACGTGATCGCTCATGCGGTTGAAGTCTTCCGCGAGGTCGGCCATCTCGAAGGTCAGACCCTGCATCTCGACCCGGCCGCCGAAGCTCCCCTCGGCGATCTCGTGCGTGGTCTCGGTCAGCCGCTGGATGGGCTGGCTCACCCACCGCGCCGCCAGATAGGCGAAGAAGAGCGACAGGCCGACCAGCACGGCCGTCGACAGGGCGGCATTGGCGATCAGCTTGTTGACGTCGGAGAACGCCTCGGACAGCGGCTTCTGCACCACCAGGCTGCCGCCGCTCTCGGGAATGGCGCTCACCTGGGCAAAGACCTCGCGAATCCCCTGGGGAGTCCGGATCTTGTAGCGCGAGGTCAGCGTCACCGGCCCGTTGGCGAGGGCGTTGAGGATCCCGCCGCCGAGGCCCGCGGTCTTGCCGCCGCCGTCGTTCGACCAGAGGATCTTCCCCTGGCGATCGATCAGGAAGACTCCGACGCCCTTCCTGGCCTCGTCCTTGGTCACCTTTTCCAGGGGCTGGAACCGGAGCTGGGCCTCGACGATGAGCTGTGGATTGGCCTCGGGGATCGGCACCGCGAGGATCGCCTGCGGCTTGCGCACCGCTCCGGACGGGATGAAGCCATAGGCCGGACGCTTGCTGCTCCGCGCCTGCCCGAAAGCCACGTTCATCGCCGCCTTGACGTCCGGAGGGAGATTGCCGGGCTCGAGGCCGGCGCCCTCCAGGTTGAACACGCGAAGGGCGATCACGTCCGGATTGCCATGCTGGAGGCTCTGGAGCTGCGAGCTCACCCAGGGCTGGGAGAGCCGCGCCACCACGTCGTCCGGCCCCGGCGCCATCAGGATGCCGTTGCCGAGCTGCGCGAGCTGCCGGCGGACGCCGCCCAGGTAGGAGTTCACCTCCTGCGACAGCGAGCTGGCCTCGGCCGTGAGGTTGTCGCGCTCGGTGTTGACCAGGGCCTTGTTGCTCTGGCTGATCAGCAGGATGCTGCTGACTCCGAGCGGGATGATGCCCGATAGCAGCAGCGCTATGACGAGGATCGTCCGCAGCTTGAGACGGCGCAGAAGGCTTCGGGTTTCCATTTCGACCGTTCAGTTCGGCAACTGTTGCATCGATTATACCTGGAAACCATAGCTGGAACCACGGCCCGCGATCGGGACGCTACACCGGCCGGCGGAGCGGATCGCGCAGGAAGTCGCGCAGCTCGGTCCGGACCTCCCCCGCGGCGATCCCGTCCGCCATCCACCCCTCGCCCAGGGAGCGGGGGAGCACCCAGACCAGCCCGGACTCGCGGGCCTTCTTGTCCCGCGCCATCCCCGTCATCAGCTCCGCCGGGTCGAGCTCGGGCAGCGGCGGCAGCCCGAGGCGCAGGATCAGGCGGTGGATGCGCGCGGCCACCTCGACTTTGAGCCCGCGGCTGCGGGCCAGGCGGAGCGCGAAGAGGATCCCGTACCCCACCGCCTCGCCGTGGCGCAGGCCGGCATAGCCGCAGGCCGATTCGATAGCGTGGCCGAGCGTATGGCCGAAGTTGAGCAGCCGGCGCTCCCCCTGTTCCGTCGGGTCCCGCTCCACGACAGCGATCTTCGCGGCGGCGGCCGCCGCCACCACCGGCCCGAGCGCCGCGGCATCGCCTTCGAGCAGGAGGTCCACCTCGTCCTCGAGCAGGCCGAAGAGGTCCGGATCGAGCAGCGCCGCCATCTTGACCACCTCGACCAGCCCGGAGCGCAGCTCCTCCCGTGGCAGGGTAGACAGCACCGAGGTGTCGCCGACCACCATCCAGGGGTGATGGAACAGCCCGACGGTGTTCTTGCCGCCGGGCAGGTCGACGCCGGTCTTGCCGCCGATCGCGGCGTCCACCTGGGCGAGCAGGGTGGTGGGGATCTGCACGAACTCGATGCCGCGCAGGAAGCAACCCGCCGCGAATCCGGCGAGGTCCCCCACGCTGCCGCCGCCGAAGGCGAGAACGCGGCTGTCGCGCTTGCCGCCGGCGGCGAGCATCTCGTTCCACAGCCGGCCGGCCGACTCGATCGTCTTCGCCCCCTCCCCCTCCTCCACCTCCAGGATCACCCACCGGGAGGCAGCCCGGCGGAGCACGTCGAGCCGGTCGCCATGGAGCGCCTGCACGCGGGGGGTGGTGATGAGGAACGCGGTGCGCCGGGCGAGCCAGTCCTCCAACTCCGGCAGGACGGACGAGATCGCGCCATTGCCCACGACGACCGGCGTGGTGCCGTCCGGGTGGTGGAGCCGCAGTGGGGTAATGGCGGTAGACAAGAGATTCACATCCAGCCTCGATTCAGTCTTCTCTAAAAGGTGTCCCGCCGAGCGCTCAGCGGGACGCCTTTCGCAGACCGCATCGAAACGTCTAGGCTTTTTCCTCTTCCCGCGCGCTCTCCCCGGATACCGCGATCCCCAGCTCGCGGAGCTGCCTCGCGTCGACTCTGGAAGGCGCGTCGGTCATCAGGTCGGTGGCCGAGGCGGTCTTGGGGAAGGCGATGACGTCGCGCAGGGAGGGGGCTCCGGCGAGGAGCATCACCATACGGTCGAGGCCGAGGGCGATGCCGCCGTGCGGGGGCGCGCCGTAGCGCAGGGCCTCGAGGAAGAAGCCGAAGCGCGCCTCGGCCTCCTCGGCGGCGATCCCCAGCAGCTCGAACATCCGGCTCTGCAGCGCCGTGTCGTGGATGCGGATCGAACCGCCGCCCAGCTCCATGCCGTCCATCACCACGTCGTAGGCGCGGGCGCGGACCGCGCCGGGATCGGTCGCCAGCAGGTCCAGATCGCGCGGGTCGGGGCTGGTGAACGGATGGTGCATGGCGAACCAGCGGCCCGCCCCCTCGTCCCATTCGAGGAGCGGGAAGTCGGTCACCCAGAGGAAGGCGTGCGCTCCCTCCGGAATCAGCTTGAAGTGCTTCGCCAGCTCGAGCCGCAGGGCACCCAGGGCATTGGCGGCGACCGCGGCCGGCGCGGCCACGATCAGGGCGAGCCCGCCTTCCTCCAGCCCGAGCGCCTCGACGGCGCCCTGGAGCTCGGCGTCGGTCAGCGCGTTTTTCACCTGGAAGACCGTCTCCCCCCCCTTGCGGCGGAGCGTGAGCACGCCGGCCGCGCCGTTGCGGCGGGCAATCTCGACCCAGCCGTCGACCTCCCTGCGGCTCGCCTCGGCGGCACCGGCTGATCCAGACAGGGCGAAGCCGCGCACCACGCCACCCGCCGCGACGGTCTCCTTGAAACCGCGGAAACCGCTCGTCGCCAGCAGGCTGGAGAGGTCGACGATCGGCAGACCGAAGCGCAGGTCGGGCTTGTCGCTGCCGTAGCGCGCCATCGCCTCGGCGTAGGTCAGCCGCGGGAACGCGGCTGGCGGCGAAATGCCGGCGAGCGGGAAGACGCGCGCGAAGAGCCCCTCGACCAGCTCGTAGATGTCCTCCTCTGTGGGGAAAGACATCTCGACGTCGACCTGGGTGAACTCGGGCTGGCGGTCGGCCCGCAGATCCTCGTCGCGGAAGCAGCGGGCGATCTGAAAATAGCGCTCGAAGCCGGCCACCATCAGGAGCTGCTTGAAGAGCTGCGGTGATTGTGGCAAGGCATAGAAGCTGCCATGGTGGACGCGCGAGGGAACCAGATAATCGCGCGCCCCCTCGGGGGTGGACTTGGTGAGGATCGGCGTCTCGACATCCAGGAAGCCGTGCTCGTGGAAGTAGTTGCGGATCTCGTTCGTCACCCCGGCGCGCAGCACGAAATTCTTCTGCAGCTCGGGGCGGCGCAGGTCGAGAAAGCGGTAGCGCAGCCGGGTCTCCTCGGCGGCCTCGATCTTGCCGTCGAGAGGGAACGGCGGCGTCTCGGAGCGGGAGAGGACGAGAGCGCTCTCGGCGATCACCTCGATCTCGCCGGTGGGCAGGTCGCGATTGATCTGCCCCGGCTCGCGGCGCGCGACGGTCCCCTCGATCTCCACCACCCACTCGGAGCGGACGAGGTCCAGGGCTTGGCCGACCTCGGGGCGCTCGTCGGGGTGCACCACCACCTGGACGACGCCGCTGCGGTCCCGCAGGTCGAGGAAGAGCAGCCCTCCGAGATCCCGGCGGCGCTGCACCCAGGCCTGGAGCCGCACCCGGCTCCCCACATCCTCGATCGTGATCGTTCCCGCGCCGCGACGCTTCATGCTTTCTCCTTTTCTCTTTCGATCTCCCGGTACTGCTCTTTCAATGCCGCGTAGCGGTCGCAGGTCTCCGCGATCCGCCGCGTCTCTTCTTCGGTGAGCGGCCGGGCCACCCGCGCCGGGATGCCCAGCGCCAGGTGACCGGCCGGGACGCGGTGCCCCGGCGCCACCACCGCGCCGGCGCCGACCTGCGCCCCATGTTCGACCACCGCGCCGTCGAGCACCCGGGCGCCGATGCCGATCAGCGCGCCATCCTCGATCGTGCAGCCGTGGAGCACGGCCTGGTGCCCCACCACGACCCCCGCGCCGATCACCAGTGGATGCCGCACGTGGGTGACGTGCAGCACCGTGCCGTCCTGGATGTTGGTCCGCGCGCCGACGCGGATGGAGTTGACGTCCCCGCGGGCCACGGTGTGGAACCAGAAGGAGACGTCGTCGCCGAGCACGACATCGCCGACGACGTGGGCGCCGGGGGCCAGGTACACCCGAGCGCCCAGGGTGGGCCACCGCCCCTGGTAGGGATGGACGGGCATCGCCGGAGCCTACTTGCTTCCGGCCGCCGGCTGTACCGAGAACAGGATCTTCTCGTACATCGGCAGCATCTTCGGGAAATCAGGCTTGGCGGCGGAGGCCACGAGGTCGACGGAGACGGTCTGGAACGGCACCTTGAGGGTGAGGCTGGCGCGCGCCTTGTCCCCCTCGCCGGAATCCATCTGCACCAGCACGCAGCGCACGCCGCCGACCGTCCGCGCCTCGACGCGGGACGCCGACCACTCGGCGTGGGCGGCGTCGTTCTCCTTGATGTTGGCGACAATCTTCTCCGGCTCGGCGAGCGCGACCTGGCTGCCGCGCACCCAGATCAGCCGCGGGTCCTCGGGGGGCTTGGCGTCGGCCGGGCCGATCCAGAGGCCGGGGAAGCCCTCGACCTGCCGCACCTGCCAGTCCTGCGGCACCTCGAGGGTGTATGGCAGGGCCTTGCCCTGGGCGGGCTTGAGCTCGATCCGGTGATAGGACCCGGCCGGCGGTGCGGCGAATGCGGACGCCGGCAGCACGGCGGCGAGAAGGAACGGAAGCGCAAAGATTTTCATACGCACCTACCTGGAAATAAGCCTCGGAAGCGGCCCGCGGGCCGGGCGCAAGAGCATGGCATAAAATCCGCCGGTGTCCAAAGACCTGACGATCGACGCCGTGATCCCGGCCCTTAACGAAGAGGCCTCGCTGCCGCTGGTGCTGGCCGCCCTCCCCCGCCTGCCGGTGCGCCGGATCGTGGTGGCCGACAACGGCTCGACCGACGCCACCGCCCGGGTGGCCCGCGAGGGGGGCGCCGAGGTGGTCGCGGCCGCCCGCCGGGGCTATGGCAGCGCCTGCCTCGCCGGTCTCGCCCATCTCCGCCACACCGGCCCGCCCGATATCGTGGTGTTCATCGACGCCGACTACTCGGACCACCCCGAAGAGCTGCCTGCGGTCGTCGCCCCCATCCTCGCCGGCACGGCCGACCTGGTGATCGGCTCGCGCGTGCTGGGGCGGCGGGAGCGCGGCGCTCTCCTCCCCCAGGCGCGGGCCGGCAATCTCGTGGCCTGCCTGCTGATCCGGATCTTCTACGGACACCGCTTCACCGACCTCGGCCCCTTCCGAGCCATCCGCTGGGACGCGCTCGAACGCATCGGCATGGCCGACCCCGATTTCGGCTGGACCGCCGAGATGCAGGTCAAGGCGGTGCGCCTGGGGCTGCGCTGCGCCGAGGTGCCGGTCTCCTACCGCCGCCGCCTCGGGGTGTCGAAGATCACCGGCACGATCACCGGCACGGTCCGCGCCGGCTATAAGATCCTGTGGACCGTGGCCCGCCACATTCGAGGATAGATCGATTGAGGGAAAGACAGATGCCCGAGCCCGTTCGCGCCGAGATCGACGTCGAGGTCCGCTATGCCGAGACCGACCAGATGGGCGTCGTCCATCACGCCAACTATATCGTCTGGTTCGAGCTCGCCCGCACCCGGTTGTGTTCGACCTCCGGCTTTCACTACGCCGACATCGAACGGCTCGGCTATCTCCTGATGGTCACCGGCGTCGAGGCCCGCTACCATCGCCCCGCCCGCTACGGGGACACGGTGCGGGTCGCCTGCTGGTGCGAGCGGCTGGGGAGCCGCGGCCTGCGCTTCGCTTATGAGGTCCACAAGGGGAAGGAACGGCTGGTCACCGGTCTCACGGATCACGTCTGGGTCGAGGCCGCGACCGGTCGCCCATGCCGCACCCCGGAGGCGATCCGCGAGCCCTTCCAGCGGCTGGCCGGGATTTCAGGCAACTAACAAGAGCCGTACTCGCATCCTCGATTCATATCTTGGGTTAGATGGGAAATCGGGGTAATCCGAAGAGAGGGTGTCGGCGGTCCGAGGAAAGGCGGAGGCAAGCCAGTGCTATGTACTACGCGGCTTCACCGCTCAAGCGGGAAAGGCGCTCTAATTCTAAGCGATCGCCTCGTCGCCCACCGGGACTCATCCCCATCATTGCCAGCCGAAATCGCGATCCAGGTATTCATAGAGTTCCAAGTTGATCGGGCGGAAGAAATCCCCCAAGATCTCTCGCGTCGCTTCGCTCATGGTTCCCGGAGGGCCGGCGTTTTTCACCGGCATCGGAATGGGCTCGTAATCGGGCAGTCCGAGGAATCGGTAGGCCGTCCTGGCGATGCCCGCGGGATCAGCGAAAAAATCTTGCGAGTTGATGAACAGCGCCTTCTCCCGGTCGTAAAACCGGAAAATATTTTTGATGAACGGCAGATAGATGCTGTGCTGGAGGTACCCTCCCGCGCCGACGCCGGAGAAGGGTGTCAGACCTCCTCCATGAGAACGCATCGACTCGAGTTCCAGGCGCACGGCCTCGTCGAAGTCCGGGAAGCGCCGCCACAGCGGGTCCTGGCGTAATCCAGCGGACAGTTTTTGATCCCATCGCCAATGCGCGAACGCGCGTTCGAGCGGGTTCCTCAGGATGAAGATAAGGTGGGTATCCGGCGCCATCTCCGCCGCCAGGTTCGCGAAGGCGAGGTACGGAATGCTCGGCGCGCAGTAGCCCGTGATGGCACGTCCCGCGCCGTATTTCTCTTCGGTCTTCCGCTGTTCGCGCCGCGTCGGGAATTGAGCATTGATCAGTCGCTTGATCGGGACGTAGCCGACCCCGATCTCCTTGGCCAGGGGCAACACCACGCAGGGGTGCTGCATTAGGTAGTCGGAGAAGAGCGAAGTGCCCGACCGGACGGCCCCCAGGCTCGCGAAAGCCGGGAGCATCCGGTCGCTGGACAGGGCGGAGCGAAGAAAGATCCGCATCAAGGGCGGACGGACGAAGTAATAGCGCAGGAACATCCTGCGAAAGAGCAGCCAGGACCGCTGCACCCTGCCCGGGGCCTGCATCAGCTGCTGATCGACGTAGGATGCCTTGTTGATCGTGCGGATCTTGCCTGCATCAGGCTCAAGGACCCGGGGGCTCGCGTTCTCGTCCATTCCGTTCCTCAACGTTCTTCCCTCGCGCCTACGGCGTGCGGTCCAGGAAGCTGCCGGCCCCCATGGGACAAGCTGTCTGCCCCAGATCCCGCTCGGCCCGCGCGATGCACGCTCCCAGGATCTTGGCGAGGGTCTCCACGTGGGGCGCTTCGATGATCGTCTGGTGGCTGCCGGGGACGGGGTGGACCTCCACGCCGCCCGCTGTGACGGTATCCCAACCGAGGGTGGGATCCTCGAAAATCCGCCGCCGTTGGGGGGCCAATTCCCGAAGGGCGGCCGAATCGACGCTGCTCGCCCGCAACAGGGTGATCCTTCCCGGATAGGTGGAGACCCTGTAGCGTTCGGCGGCCGTCGCTCTGGAGCTCCACCCCAGGGCCAGATCGCGCAGCAGCGGGATGTCGACACCCGGTCCGAGCGCCTCCAGGCTTCCGAGGAGCTCCAGGCCTCGCGCGAGCTGGCCGTCGATGGGAAGACCGCGTAGCGCTTCCGCTTCGAGATCCAGCGTACGCCCCTGTTCGCGGGCGAGATACCGCAGAAAGTCGACGACGATGGCCGCGGTGTCGACTTCCGCGGCTTCGTTGCCCGGAGGAACCGCCGTATCCAGGAGGGCGAGCAGCGCCACCTCCTCTCCGGCGCCAGTGAGCTGCCGCGCCATCTCGAACGCGACGACCCCGCCGAAAGAGTACCCAGCCAGAAGGTAGGGACCGGCGGGCTGAAAGCTTCGCACGGCATCGACGTACTCGGCCGCCGTCTCTTCGACCGTGACCCGCGGCGCTTCGGCCTGCCCTTCCATGGGGCGCGCCTGGAGGCCGTAGACCGGTTGGTCTGTGTCGAGCTGGCGGGCCAAGCGGTAATAACAGAGGACCTCTCCCCCCAGCGCATGGACGCAGAAGAGCGGCGTCCGCGCCCCGAGGGGCTGGATGGGTACCAGCGGCGACCAGAGGGCGCCACTCTCCTCCGGGAGCCGCGGTGCGGTGAGAACCTCCTTGCTTTCCCGGCCGTGCCGGATCAGTTGCCGCAGCGCGCCGGCGTAAGCCGCGGCCAGTCGCTCCGCGGTCTCCCGGCGATGGGTCCGCGAGCCGTAGGTCAGGGTAATCCGGAGCCGGCCATCGGCCACGATGCCGCCGATCTCCAATAGATGGGTGCGGTGGGCGCGCGGGCTCCGACTGAGGCCGGCGGAGGCTGTGGAAGCCCGGAAGAGAGAACGCTCGTCGAAGGTGCCGTCGACCTGGCCCAGATAGTTGAAGCTGATCTCGGCTGCCGGAGCCGCTTCCAGGATGTCTCTCGCGTTTCCGAGGTGGCGCAACAGACCGTAGCCGAGACCTCGCCCGGGCACGGCGCGCAATCGCTTCCTGGCGCTCACCAGGGCGTCGCCGGGGCCGGCGTCGCCCGCCTCCAGGACCACCGGGTACAGGGAGGTGAACCAGCCCACGGTGCGCGAGACGTCGAGGTCGTCAAAGAGCGGTTCGCGGCCATGCCCTTCCAGGTCCACCCGTAGGCGAGGGGATCCCGTCCACCCCGCCAGAGCCCGGACCAGGGAGCTGAGCAGAGCATCGTCGATCCGGCTCTGGTAGACCGACGGCAGGGTTTGGAGCAGGTCTGTGGTCTCTTCGGCGCTGAGCTCGAAGGAGACCGTGGCTTCGTCGCCGGCGAGATCGTCGGTCTCGCCCGAGGGAAAGTCCACCGGCAGGCGGGGCACGGGAACCCGGGCCATCTCGCACCAATGATCCAGCTCGCGGGCCAGCGCCTCCGAGCCGGCATGCGCGGCCAGGCGGCGAGCCCACTCCTGGAACGAGGTGGTTTTGGGTGGGAAAGAAGCGCGCAGCCCGCGCGCGACCTGGCGGTAGGCCCCCTCCAGGTCTTCCAGCAGCACGCGCCAGGAGACCCCGTCCACCACCAGATGGTGGGTGACCCAGAGCAGCCGTGATGGATTGAACAGGCAGAGGCGGGTCAGAGGCCCGGCGGACAGGTCGAAACCCGGCTGGAGAGCCGCGGCCGCGCGTTCGAAGGCCTCGTCTCGGCGAGGCGCCGGCAAGCCCGAGAGGTCGATCTGATGGAAGGGCGTCACCGGCTCGGCCGGCGCGTTCTCCTGCCGCCAGCCGTCCACATGGAAATCGAACCGCATGCGGAGGGCGTCGTGGTGCTCCACGAGGGAGGCCATGGCGCGTTCCAGGGCCGCGGGGGCAAGGGGCTCTCGCGACTCCAGCACGAGGGCCTGGTTGAAGTGGTGGGGCTCCGCGAAGCCTTGCGCGAAGAAACTACGCTGGATCGGGGTGAACGGCACATCCCCCGCCACCGACCCCTGTTCGGCAAGCGAGGCGCCGGCGGTCCCTGCAGCCGTGGCGTGGCGGGCGAGCCCGGCCACGGTCTGGTGCTCGAAGACCTGCCGCGTGGTGATGAGCAGCCCGGCCTGACGCGCCCGGGCCACGATCTTGACGGAGAGGATCGAATCGCCGCCGAGCTCGAAGAAGTTGTCGTTCACCCCTACCCGCGGCAGCCGCAAGACCTGCGCCCAGATCGCCGCCAGGAGCTCCTCCTCGTGGGTGCGGGGCACCACATACCCAGAGGCGGCGCCCTGCCACTCGGGGGCCGGCAGGGCCTTGCGGTCCACCTTGCCGTTGGCGGTGAGAGGCAGCGCCGCGAGGGCCACGAAGGCGGCCGGCACCATATAGTCCGGCAGCCGCTCGCGTAGCGACCGGCGCAGCTCCTGGGCCACAGCGTCGCCGACCACATAGGCGACCAGCCTCCGGTCACCGGGCTGGTCCTCCCGCGCCACCACCAGCGCCTCGCGGACTCCGGGGATCTCGCCCAGTGCCGCCTCGATCTCCCCCAGCTCGATGCGGAAGCCGCGCACCTTGACCTGGTGGTCGAGGCGGCCAAGAAACTCCAGAGTCCCATCGGCCAAGTGCCGCGCGCGGTCGCCACTACGGTAGAACCGCTCGCCGCCACGCCGCACGAACTTCTCCGCCGTCAGCTCTTCCTGGCCGAGATAGCCGCGGGTCACCCCCGGGCCGCCGATCCACAACTCGCCCGGGACGCCGACCGGCAGCGGCTCTCCCTCCGCATCGCGGACGTGGAGCACGGCGCCGGGGAGCGGCCGGCCGAGGAGCGGCCTCGCCGGCTCGGGAGAGGGCGGAACCGTGTGGGCGGAACAGAGGATGGTCGCCTCGGTCGGCCCGTAGAGGACCCACACCCGGGCAGCCGGGAAGGTCTGCCGCAGGTCTTCCAGGAGATCGGCCGGCACCGCATCGCCGCCGACGAAGACTTGGCGCATCCTCCCCACATCCGGTGCCTCCGTCCCGCGGCGCCGGAGCGCGTCGACGAGGCTCCGCATCAGAGCCGGGACGGCGTGCAGGCAGGTCATCTCCCCCAGGTGGTCGACCAGGCGCTCCACGTCCGGCGCCGGGCGCAGGGGGAACAGCACGGCCGTGCCGCCGGCCAGGAGCGGTGACAGCAGCTCGAAGAGGAAGATGTCGAACGTGGAGAGGGCCAGGCAGGGCATGCGATCGCCGGCGGTGAGCCCGAACCGCTCGTGGGTCGCGGCCAGGGTAGCCGCGAGCATGCCGTGCTCGACCTCGACGGCCTTGGGCCGGCCGGTCGTGCCCGAGGTGTAGATCCGGTAGGCGAGATCGCCGGGGGAGGGGCTCTCCAGCCGGACCTCTCCCCCATCCAGACCCTCCGGCTCTCCACCGAGGAGAACGGTCCTGGCGCCATGGGGGGGCAGGGTCTCCACCAGGTGCGGCTGCGTCACCAGCACCGGAACCGCGGAGTCCTCCAGGAGGAAGGCCAGCCGCGCCGGCGGATGGGCGGGATCGAGCGGCACGTAGGCGCCGCCGGACCGGAAAATCCCCAGCACCGCCACGGCCAGCTCCGGGCCGTGCTCGACGCAGAGCCCCACCGGGACCTCCGGCCCGACCCCCAGCGCGCGCAGGCGCTCGGCCAGGCGGCCCGCCTGAGCATCGAGGTCGCCATAGGTGAGCCCCGCATCTTCGTCTCCGGCGCGGACCACGGCCATGGCGTCCGGCGTGCGGCGTGCCTGCGCCGCGAACAGCTCGACGACCCCCGGTGCCGCCGGAACCGGCGCATCGTTCCACTCGGCCTCGAGCTGGTGCCGCTCGGCTCCGGTCAGCAGCGGCAGATCTCCGAGACGCCGGCCGGGGTTGGCCGTCACGGCTTCCAGCAGCGCCGGCAGATGGCCGGCCATACGAACGATGGTCGAGGGGTCGAAGAGATCGGTGGCGAAATCGATCCGGGCGCTCAGCCCGTCCCCTTCCTCCGCGAAGGTCAGCTCGAGGTCGAACTTCGCCGTCGTCGACGGGAGCGCCACCGGGGAGAGCGACAGGCCCGGCAGCTCGATCGCCCGGTCCGGGAAGCTCTGCAACGCGAACAGCACCTGGAACAGCGGGGTGTGTGCCAGGCTCCGCTCCGGGGTCAGTTCCTGGACAAGCTTTTCGAAGGGGACGTCCTGGTGCGCGTAGGCGGCCAGCGTGGTTTCACGAACCCGGCCCAACAGATCGCGGAACGTCGGCTCGCCCGAGAGATCGCCGCGCAGTACCAGGGTGTTGACGAAGAAGCCGATCAGTTCCTCCACCTCGATCCAGTTGCGCCCGGCGACGGGTGACCCCACCGCCAGATCCCGCTGACCGCTATAGCGCGAGAGGAGGGCCTGGAATCCGGCCAGCAGCACCATGAAGAGTGTCGCCCCCTCGCGCCGGCTGAGGGCCTCGACCTGCCGGGAGAGACCGGCCGGCAGCCGCACGGGCCGCGAGGAGCCCCGGAAGCTCCGCACCGCCGGCCGCGGCCGGTCGGTGGGCAGCTCCAGGAGCGGCGGCAGGCCCTCGAGCTGCCGGCGCCAGAAAGAGATCTCTCTCTCCAGCGCCTCGCCGTGCAGCCAGGAGCGCTGCCAGACGGCGAAGTCCGCGTACTGGATCGGCAGCTCGGCCAGAGCGGATGGGCGGCCGGCGGCAAACGCCGCGTAGAGCTCAGTAACCTCACGCACCAGGAGGCCCATGGACCAGCCGTCGCTCGCGACGTGATGCAGGGTGAGGGAGACGGTATGGTCGTCCACCCCCAGGCGCAACAACACACCGCGCAGAATCGGACCGCGGGCGAGATCGAACGGCCGGCCGGCCTCTCCCACGGCCAAGGCGAGAGCCGCCGCCTCGCGCGTGGGCGCCGGCAGCCCGGACAGGTCCACCAGCGGCAGGATGAAAGGTGCCGGCGATTGGATCACCTGGACCGGCAAGTCCTTTCGCAAAGCGAAGAGGGTGCGCAGGGCCTCATGGCGGCGCACGATCTCGCCCAGGCAGCGCTCCAGCACCGCGGTTTCGAGCGGACCTTCGGCGCGCAGCACCACCGCCAAGTTGTAAAGCGGGCTTCCCGGTTCGATCTGGTCGATGAGCCAGAGCCGCTGCTGGGCGAAGGACAGGGGCAGCTCCATCCCCCGTGACACCGGCAGGAGAGGGGGAACGGTCAGCGGCGCGCCGGTCCGGCGCGCCGCTTCGACCCGGGCGGCGAGACCCTCCACCCTAGGGTCCTCGAAGAGGTCGCGCAACGGCATCTCGACGCCGAAGGCGGCGCGCAGGCGCGACATCACCTGCGTCGCCAGCAGCGAATGGCCCCCCAGCTCGAAGAAATGATCGTTCGCCCCGACCCGATCGAGTCCGAGGAGCTCGGCCCAGATTCCGGCCACCACTTCTTCGACTGGCGTGCGCGGCGCCTGGTAGGTCTCCGGAGCGCTCTGCCGTTCCGGCGCCGGCAGGGCCTCGCGATCCACCTTGCCGTTGGCGGTAAGAGGGAGCGCCGGGAGCGTCACGAAGGCAGCCGGCACCATGTAGTCCGGCAGCCGCTCGCGCAACGACCGGCGGAGCTCCTCGACGGCGACGTCACCGGCCACATAAGCGACCAGTCGATCCTCCCGAGCCAGCACGGCCGCCTCGCGGACTCCGGCCAGGGAGAGCAGCACCATCTCGATCTCTCCCAGCTCGATGCGGAAACCGCGAATCTTGACCTGATGGTCCGAACGGCCCAGGAACTCGATCGTCCCGTCCGGCAGGCGGCGGGCGAGATCGCCCGTCCGGTAGAGCCGCTCTCCCCCGATTCCCAAGGGGTCCGGGATAAGCCTCTCGGCCGTCAGGTCGGGCCGGTGGAGATACCCGCGACAGAGACCCGCGCCACCAAGATAGAGCTCACCCGGCACCCCGATCGGGACCGGGCCCATCTCCTCGTCCAGGATCAGGATCCGGGTATTGGCGATCGGACGGCCAATGGGCATCGGCCCGGACGGCGGAATCGACGCCGGAAGCTCGTAGGCGCAGCACCCCACCACCGTCTCCGTCGGTCCATATTCGTTGATCAGGCGCAGGCCCGGAGCATGGAGACGCCAAAAGGCGAGCTGCTCGCCCGAGAGCGCCTCGCCACCGATGACGAACGCACTCGCGCAACCCGGGACCCGCTCGGGCGGCAGCAGCCGCTGCAGGACGTCCAGATGCGCCGGCGTGAGCTTGACCAGCCCGAAGCCTCCCTCGGCGAGCGCCGCGGCCAACCCCTCGATCCCCTCCTCCTCGGGCACCAGGTCGACACTGCGGCCGGCGAGCAGCGGCAGGAAGAGGCTGGTCACCGTCAGATCGAAGCTGACCGGCGAGTGGACCGGAGCGCCTCGCCCCTCATCCGCCGGATAGGCGTCCGCTGCCCAGAGCAGGTAGTTGGCTAGACCACGATGGGTGACCGCCACGCCCTTGGGATGGCCGGTTGAGCCCGAGGTGTAGAGGACATAGGCGAGGTTGTCGGCCGCCGGCCGCAAAGCCGGACTCTCTCCGGCGCTCTCCGGAAGCTCATCTAGACAGGTGACACGGGAGTGCTCAGGCAGGGCTGGCAGCAGCCCCGTCCGGGTCAATACGAGGGCCGCGCGGGAGTCCTCCAGCAGGAACGACAGCCGCGGACGCGGGAGGGAGGCTTCGAGCGGCAGGTAGGCGCCGCCCGCCTTCAGCACCGCGAGCAAGGCCACTACCAGATCGACCGAGCGCTCCAGGAAAAGCGCGACGAGGACGTCGGGTCCCACGCCAAGCGCCCTCAGGTGGGCGGCCAAACGGTCGGAACGGGCGGCCAGCTCGCCGTGAGTCACACGCTCCTGCCCATGGACGAGGGCCGGCAGCTCCGGAGCCTGCTCCGCCCTGGCTGCTAAGAGGTCGTGGAGGAGGACCTCACCCCCCGGCAGCGCCACCGTATCGTTCCATTCCGCGACCGCTTGGTGGCGTTCCGCCGGGGAGAGCAGTGGCAGCTCTGCGGCCGGCCGCTCCGGCGCCGCCAGGGCCGCGGTCAGCAGCCCTTCGTAATGGCGGACCAGCCGGTCGACCGTGGCGGCGTCGAACAGATCGGTGGCGTGCTCCATCGTGCCGCTGAGCCCGCCATCCCTTTCCTCTAAAGCAAGGGTGAGATCGAACTTCGCCATCGTCCCCGCGTCGCCTGCTGCTGGCCGCAGGCGCAGATCCTCGATCTCCAGGCTTCCGACGGGAGCGTTCTGCAGGACCAGCATCACCTGGAACAAGGGAGCGTGGGCGAGGCTCCTCTCCGGGGCGAGTTCCTCGACCAGCTTTTCGAACGGTACGTCCTGGTGCAGATAGGCGGCCAATGCGGTCTCGCGCACCCGGCCGAGCAGCTCCCCAAACGTGGGCGCGCCTGCCAGGTCTCCCCGCAGGACCATCGTGTTGACGAAGAATCCGATCAATCCTTCGGTCTCGACCCGATCGCGTCCGGCGCCGGGTGATCCCACCGCCAGATCGTCCTGTCCACTGTAGCGAGCGAGAAGGGCCTGAAAACCGGCCAGGAGCACCATGAAGAGGGTCGCTCCCTCACGCCGGCCCAGGGCCTCGACTTGCCGGGTGAGCCCGGCCGGCAGCCGCACCGGCCGGGTGGCGCCACGGTAGCTCTGCGCCGCAGGGCGCGGGCGGTCGGTGGGCAGCTCCAGGAGGGGCGGCAGATCGGCGAGCTGGCGGCGCCACCAGGCGATCTCGTTGTCCAGGACCTCGCCGTGCAGCCAGGAACGCTGCCAGACCGCGAAGTCCGCGTACTGCACCGGCAGCTCCGGCAGAGGCGAGGGCTCGCCCTGGGCGAACGCGGCATAGAGGGTGGTCACCTCGCGCACCAGGAGCCCCAAGGACCAGCCGTCGCTCGCGACGTGGTGCAGGGTGAGCGCGACGGCATGGTCCTCCGCCGCCGAGCGCAGCAGCAGGCCGCGCAGCTTCGGGTCGCGGGCGAGATCAAACGGCCGGCCGGCCTCCTCCACGGCCAGGGCGCGAGCCTCCGCCTTGCGAGCGAGCTCCGGAAGCCCCGACAGGTCCACCAGCGGCAGGGTAAAGGGGGCTGGCGGTTGGATCACCTGCACTGGCGAGTCCCCTCGCAGGACGAAGACGGTGCGCAGGGCCTCGTGGCGGCGCACGATCTCTCCCAGGCAGCGTTGCAGCACCGCGGGTTGCAACGGTCCTTCGACACGTAGCGCCAACGGCAGGTTATAGAGCGGGCTTCCCGGCTCGAGCTGGTCGATAAACCAGAGCCGCTGCTGGGCGAACGACAGGGGCAGATCCCCCTGCCGCGGCACCGGCAGGAGAGGGGGAACGGCCGGGTTCGCGCCAGTCCGGCGCGCCGCTTCGACCCGGACGGCGAGAGCCTCCACCGTCGGGGCCTCGAAGAGATCGCGCACCGGCAGCTCGACGCCGAAGGCGCCGCGCAGGCGCGAGATCACCCGCGCCGCCAGCAGCGAGTGGCCGCCGAGCGCGAAGAAATGGCCGTCCAGTCCCACCTGATCGAGGCCGAGGAGCTCGGCCCAGATGCCGCCCACCACCTCTTCGACCGGCGTGCGCGGCGCCCGCCAGGTCTCTGGAGCGCTCTGCCCTTCCGGCGTCGGCAGGGCCTTCCGGTCCACCTTGCCGTTGGGAGTGAGGGGCAGGGTTTCGAGGGTCACGAAGACGGCCGGCACCATGTAGTCCGGCAGCCGCTCGCGCAGTTGTTCCTGTAAAGATGGACGTGGCTCGTCGGCCGCGGCTTCTCCCACCACGTAGGCGACCAGCCGTCCGTCCCGCGCCACCACCACCGCTTCGCGGACTCCGGGCAGAGTGGCCAGCGCGGCCTCGATCTCGCCGGGCTCGATGCGGAAGCCGCGGATCTTGACCTGGTGGTCGGCACGGCCGAGAAAATGCAGCGTGCCCTCGGGGCGCCAGCGCGCACGGTCGCCGGTGCGGTACATCCGGCTGCCCGGCGGTCCGAACGGATCGGCGACGAAACGTTCGGCGGTCAGGCCTGGGCGATTGAGGTAGCCGCGCGCCAGACCGCTGCCGGCGATATAGAGCTCGCCCGCCACTCCGACCGGCACCGGCTGCAAGCCATCGTCCAGTACATAGACCCGCGTGTTCCAGATCGGACGGCCAATCGGCGCGAATTGACCATCACCGTCATGCTGCCAAAGCCACGACGTCACCTGGATCGTTGTCTCGGTCGGACCGTAGAGATTGACCAGCTGGACGTTCCAGGCCGATGTCACTTCTCTCGCCAGACCCGAAGCCAGCGCCTCGCCACCCGCAAACACATGCTTGAGGCAATGCGTGTCGGCCGGAGTGATGAGTTCGGATGTCGCGGCGAGCAGCGATGGCACGAATTGGGCAACGGTGATGCCCTCGCGCTTGATATAGTCGATCAACTGCTGCGGATCGCGGGTGACGTGATCCGGTGCAACGTTCAGCGCAGAACCTGAAAGCAGCGGCAGCCAGATCTCCCAACCCGCGGCATCGAAGCTGACCGATGTCCGAGACAGCACATGGTCCTCTTCGCTCACCGGGTATTCGCTCATCATCCAGAGCATGTGATTGAGCAGACC
>DATHEF010000004.1:0-374281 GCA_035490435.1 Thermoanaerobaculia bacterium | reverse complement strand
AAGCTCGCCCGGGACTTGCTCTCCTCCAACCGCTCGGCCCCCTGCTCTTTCGAACGGAGAGCATCCTAGAGAAATCAGCGATCGCTCGCCCAGCAGGGGGACATCTCGCCTCAGGATTCCTGGCGCGCAGGCTCCTAGGATGGGCACAGCCTGTCTTGGTGACCGCGGTAGCCATTTTACCGCAAAGAAAAATACGATAGGTACCTGGGCAGCCATAAGGAGCTGCCAGATGTGGGCGGCTGCACCCTCATCCGCCTGGGGGGCGGTTCCGTGCAAGGCGACGAACATCAGCACGGTAGCGAGGGCACCGAGGGACATGGCCACGGGAAGGAATGCGCTCGGGTGCTTCAGCACGGTTGGTGGACTCCTTTCGCTGGTCGGAGTGGTATCTGAAGTTAGGATAAAGAGCTTTGTGCCAAAAAGCAAGCCGGGAAATCGCGCCTGTCACCCTGGCCAGCCGCATCCGGCAGCGATGCTCGTCCTTCCGGGCCTGGAGCACCTTCTCGAGTAGTTGCCGTGAAATCAGCCTCTTCCTCGACACGCCTGCGAAGAGGCATGGCCCGGCGTCTGCCTCAGGCGCCTCTACTCAAGGAAGGTGGCTGCATGCGTCATTTAGGAAAAAGCGTCGTCCTGGCCGTGGCGGTTCTGGTTTCAGCGTTCCCGGTCTGGGGAGCCATGTCGGCGAGCGACGTGCCGCGGCCTCTCGCGCGGGAGTCCCGAGTTCTCCTCTCGCCCGCGGAGCTCGCCAGCTCAGGGCTGTCGGAAGAGCTTGCCGTGGAGCCGGCTCCCGATCTCCGGGAAATGAGCCTGAGCCTCCGCCGGGAGCCAGGCGAGATCGAGGGAACGCTTCGGACCGCGCTCGGAGATCTGGCTTTCCACAGCTACACGATCGGTGGAGGCCTGTTGCGGGTCGAGTACGATCTCACTGGCCGCGGCAGGTTCGAGCTGCTCGTGGACAACAACCAGCGCACCGCCGAGCCCTCGTACCCGAAGGGCCTGAAAATTACCCCGGCGGACCGTTTCCTGTTCCGCTCCCTGGGTTTTGCCCTGGCACGTGAGGGGAATGACGAGACTCCGGAAGGCGTGATGCTGCGGCGCGGAGCGAACCTCTGGGGCGCGCATCCGCTCTCCCAGGTGCGGATCGGGCGCATCGTGGCCCCGCAGACGAAGAGCTGGACCAACCTCTGCGGCATCACCTCGGCGACGCTCTACCACGATGCGACCGATCATGGGCTGATCGGGGAGACGCTCGCCACCGGACCGAATGCCTCCAACTGCCGGTCCCGCTGCGGCGCCGGCTGCAATGCCATCCTCGGCACCAGCGCCTGGACGATCGACTGCGGCGAGCACGACCGTTGCGAGCAGACCCACCCGTGCTGCGCCTCGTGTCAGGACGAGTTCAACTCGGCTTCCGACGACTTCCTCTTCGCCCCGAACTGCAAACGCTCCGGCTGGTAGGCCGGCCTCAGGCGCCGCTGCCTCGCGGCGGCGCCTTATTTGACCTTTGGGCCTTTGAGCTGCGAGCCGATCTGATCCAGGAGCAGGTGCGTCACCGCTCCGCTGGCATCCCTGACGAAGGTGATCTGGATCTCCTCGCCCTTGACGAAGAACGCCGTGTTCGATTCGGCGAGGAGCTCCATGCGCCGGCCGCTCGGGAAATCCATCCAGAACCTGTTCCCCTCGCGGGAGACGGTAGCCACGTATCCAGGCTGGATCTCGTACCCGCCGGTGTAGGCGTCGAAGACTTTCGCCTCGATCGGCACAGCCTTGTGCTCCACGGGCTTGAGATCGTCGTCATAGAGAGCCGCGATGCCGCGCTCGATCTTGCCCGGCCGGGCTCCCGCCAGGTTGGTCATCACGATCACTGTCAGCTTGTCGTCGACGTAGCGGGAGATCTGGGCGGTGAAGCCCTGCCAGGCCCCGCCATGCTGGATGAGCCGGTGGCCGTGGTACTCGTTGATCTCCCAGCCGAAGCCGTAGGACTTGGTCTCCCCGCCGTTGAGCTTCACCGGCGTCCACATCAAGTCGAGCGAAGACCGCTTGAGCAGCTTTTCCGTGTATAGCGCCGCGTCCCACTTCGCCATGTCGAGGACCGTGAGATAGATGGCGCCGTCGGCGGTGGTGTTGAGCACGGGGGAGACCCACAACTGGTTTTTCAGCTTGCCGTCCTCCAGCCGGTAGCCGGCGGCGCGGTTCGGGATGATGTCGGCTTCGTCGATGATGCGCGCGGTCGTCATGCCGAGCGGCGCGAAGATCTTCTCCCGCAGCAGGTCGCCGTAGAACTTGCCCGTCACTTTGTGGATCAGGATGCCGAGCGTCACGTACCCGGGATTGCTGTAGTTCCATTTTTCGCCGGGCTGGAAGTCGAGCGGCTGCGCCGCGATCAGCTGGAGCAACTCGTCCTCCGTGTAGTCCTGGCGCATGTTCATCTTGGCGTAGAGGCCATTGGAGATCCCCGAGGTGTGCGTCAGCAGCCGGCGCAGGGTGATGTCCTTCCAACTGGCCGTCGCCTCCGGGATGTACTTGCTGATCGGGTCTTCCAGGCTCATCTTGCCTTCCTCGATCAGCATCATCGCCAGTGTCGCCGTGAACTGCTTGCCGATCGAGCCCGACTGATAGATGGTCTCGGGCGTGGCGGCGACGTTGAGCTCGACGTTCGCCAGCCCATAGCCCTGCGCCTTGACGACCTTGCCGTCCTGGACGACGGCGATCGAGAGGCCGGGGATCTTCTGCGCCTGCATCTCGGCGCGGACGTAGTCGTCGACCTTGTCGGCCCGTGCCGAAGCGGAGGCCAATGACAGAAAGAGCCCGAACAGGGCCGCGACCAAAGACGCGCGATGGCATTTCATGGAAGATCTCCTGTGCCGCATTGCTGTTTCAATGGTTCTGAGGGATTTGAGCATACCGCACCTCGAACGTAGCGGCGTTGAGGGCGACCTCGGTCGCCCTCAACGCCGGCCGCTACCGGATCGTCTGCACGACGAGCGTCAGAGTCGTGAAATCGCTCTCCCAATCCGTCGCGGGTTTCGTCGAGCGGCGCAGATCGGTCCCCCGGAGCATCCAGCGGCTGGCGCGATCGAGCCGGAAAGTCACGCGTCCGGCCGCGTCGGTGGCCTTGAGAGTGCCGTGCGCGTCGCCTTCCCGCACAAGCCCGACGGGGAACGAAGCGGCCGGCTTTCCCTGCCGGATCACCAGGACCGGCAGCTCGTCGCCGGCATGAAGAGTGGAGGGGTCCTTCTCGGGGACGATCTCCAGATCCATGCCGACGGGCTCCGCCCACGAACGGTCCTCCTGGGGCTGACCAACACGCACGAAGGTCTTCGCATGCTTGGCATAGACCTCACGCCACCGCCGGGGCTCTGGCGCCGTCTCATAGGCGCGGCGGATCTCCGGGGAGGCGCCGATCTCGTCCAGATACTCCTTCACCTGGGGAGACGTGAGATCGAGCGATTTGGGCGCGAGCTCCACCCAGACCGTCGCGATCCCGGTCTCGGCCAAGGGAGCGGAGAAGCGAAGCGAATGGGCGGCGGATTTCCGGCCCTTGATCTGGGAGGTCTTGCCGGCCAGCCGGACGGAAGCCCGGGCCACGCGGTCGGGCTTGATGGCATAGTCGAGAGCGGGGAAGGCCATGCCGCTCGTCAGATCAAGCGTCACCGAACCCCCCGTCGGCACGGTAGAGCGCTGCGCCACCAGCCAAGTGTCATGTGCGAAGGCGGCGGTCGCCAGGGCCGCGCACAGCAACGCCGGAAGCAACTTCGGGACGAACCGCGAAAGTCTGGAGTCCTGCCGCATCTGAAGCTCCTCTCGCGCCATACGCGGGGAAGGGATAGTGAGCCGGATCTTAGCCGATCCCAGAAGGGTGCGGAGTGTTAGGTGGAAGATTCCGGTTCGGCTTTCGACACGATCTTCTGGAGTAGCGCGGCGAGGTTCTTTCGCACGCCTTGTGTGTTCGGGTGGTCGGCCCCCAGACTTGGTTCAAGAATTTCCACCGCGCGCCGCACCAGGGGTTCGGCTTCCGCCAATCGTTTCGTAGCTTGAAGCAAGTAAGCCAGATTGTTGAGGTCTCTGGCGACGTCGGGGTGGTGAGGTCCAAAGGAGTTTTCGTCGATCTGAAGGGCACGCCTCATCAGAGGCTCGGCCTCCTCTAACCGGTTCGTGGCCTGAAGCAACAGAGCTAGGTTGTTGAGGTCTCTGGCGACATGGGGATGATGAGGTCCCAAGGAATTTTCGTCGATCTGAAGGGCGCGCTGCATTAGAGGCTCGGCCTCCTCTAACCGGTTCGTGGCCTTAAGCAACTGAGCCAGGTTGTTGAGATCTCTGGCGACGTTGGGGTGATGAGGTCCGAAGGAGTTTTCGTCGATTTGGAGGGCGCGCCGCATCAGAGGCTCGGCCTCCTCTAACCGGTTCGTGTCCTGAAGCAACTGAGCTAGGTTGTTGATTCGAATGGCGACGTTGGAATGATGAGGTCCGAAGGAGTCCTCGCCGATTTGGAGAGCGCGCCGCATCAGAGGCTCGGCCTCGGCCGATCGATAAGTGCGATTCAGCAACTGAGCCAGATTGTTGAGGTTGATAGCTACTTCGGGGTGATCCGGTCTGAAGGAGCCCTCGTAGATTTGGAGGGCTCGCCACATCAGAGGCTCGGCGTCTCGGTACAGAGTTTTACCTATAAGCAGTACCGACAACTGGTTCATGAGCCGAGCCGTGGGATCAGCCATTCTAACCTCATCCGCGTATTCAACGACCCGAGTTGCATGAGGTCGGAGAAGATCCCAAATCGGCCAAGTACGAACATCCTCTGGATCGAGAGGAGAAAATTGATTTATCAACCTTAGAGATCGCTCGATCCAATCCCGTTGCCGGTCTTCTGGAGTATTAGACCGCAATACATCCTGCACCATCCGGTGCACCGTGAAGTTCGGCCCTTCGCGAGTTACCATGGAGTAGGCCGCGAGTTCGGCGATGGCTGCTTTGATGGATTGATCTCCAGGCTGTGCCCCGGTCTCCTCGCACCAAAGTCCAATCGCCTCCTCGACGATCGCCTTCTCTTCCTCGAACATCTCTGAAGGAATGGGATCGGAGGCAAGATAAGTCGTCAGGCGCAGGATCGAGGCCGCCGTCGGGCTGAGCTGCTGGAAGGTCTTCTGCCAAGTCACCGCTACGGGGGCGGGATACTGCATCACCAACCCGTCATACCAGTTGAGAACCTGCTCGCGCTCGTGCTGCCAGTCGTCTAGATACTGGGACAGACTCATCTGATGATGGACGATATATGCCGCCGCCTGCTCCAGTGCGAGGGGGAGACCTCCGAGCTCCTCGGCCAGCCGGCGAGCCTGCGCCGAGTCGTCCTCTGACCGGGTACGGTCGCTCGCCGTGCGTTCGAGAAGAAATCGTTGCGCCTCATCCAAACTGAGAGTTTCGAGGGGTTGCCTATGGACACTCGGCGGCCACTCCCGAAGCCGGGAAGTAATGAGGACACGGCCCGCCGAGAGGGAAGGCAATACCTTCAACACCGCCTCTTTCGCCTCCTGGGTGTCGACGTTGTCAAGGATCAGCAGCCAGCGGTCGTGCTCCCGGAGCCAGCGGAGGACGGCGGCAACGGTCTCCTCCTGGGCCGGGGCTTTGGATTCGGGGAGGTTGAGCAAATCGGGCCGGGCCAGATTCGCCAGATTGGAGTGCAGAGCCTCTGGGCTTTCCGCGACGACGAAGAACGCGGTGTCGTATTGACTCCCATAGCGCCATGCGTACTCGACGGCGAGCCGGGTCTTCCCGATGCCTCCGAGACCGTGGATGGTCTGCGCCTGCGTGATGGCCGTGGTCTGCCCCTCCTGAAGATGTTGAAGCTCCTCGTCTCGACCTTTGAGGAGGTCTCCGAGCGGGGAGAAGGGGAGGTTATGGAGACGGGGAGCGGTCGGACGGGGTAGAGCGCCATCTTCGGCTGACTTCTCGCCAGTGATGCCCCACACCAACCGGTCTAACCCAGCCTTCGTTATACCGTCCCGGAGATTCACCCAGGTGAAGCCGGTCAGAAAGAGGGGGAGCTTCGGCTTTTCCGGCGCACCGGGCAGGAGAACCGGTATGACGGGAAGTCCCCGGTTCACGAACTCGGACAAGGCGCCTTCGTATTCGGGCTGCTCCCAGGGTCCGAACCCATTTTCCCCGACCATGACGGCAGCCGTGTTCGCAGCCTGGATGGCCTTCTCTAAAGCGGGAATCCAACGCCGGCCGGGGATCAACTCCCATTCGTCCAGCCACACCCGCAGCCCACGATCCCGCAGCGCCTCCGCGATCTGGCGCACGGCGGGCTTGTCCTTGCTGTTGTGGCTCAGGAAGACGTCAAAGGTGTCGTCGGGCAAAGGGTCTCCTGGAAAGGGTCGGCCCAGTTTATCAGCGGCTGGCGGAGCACGCCCGGAAGGACATTGAACCCGCCCTGAAAGGGCGGAATTTGAATAGCCCGGCGCTTCAGCGCCGGGTAGGCAGTCCCCACCCTCCCCATCCGCCCCGAGGGGGCGGTGCCTTTCGGCGAGGATCTGTCAATCCAGGAAGAGTTGGGTTCCGCCCCTTCAGGGCGGGTGGAGGGTGGGTGGGCTGTCAACCCGGCGCTAAAGCGCCGGGCTATTCAAATTCCGCCCTTTCAGGGCGAATCTCAGATCGTTATAAGGCTGCTCGATGATGGCTGGTACGCCATCACGGTGATTGGGCAGATGCCCGCAGTGTGGCCCTATATGGCCGCCCTGAAACGCGGAACAGGGCGGCCACATAGGGCCGCCCCTACGGACATAGTCATTCCGGATTGGAAACCTGATCCGCAATACGTTCCTGAGGCACAAAAAAGCCCGGGCCGTCGAGCCCGAGGCTTCCTTGATGGCGCAAATGGTGAGGGCCTACTGCTGCCGCGGGCTCTTGCGATCGCGGGCTGCCTGATCCCTCTGGATCGCGTCGACCGAGCGGATCTGCTTGCGCAGGACGGTCTCCGGCTTCTCGGTGATGTAGCCGCGGTCATAGAGAACCTTCAACTGGTCCAGGTACCCCTGCTGCACGGCTGTGCTGATGCACTGGCTGGTGTAGCCGAGCTCGCAGGGGGTGTGTGTGAAGTGCTGCTCGCACTGTTCATAGGTTTCGCCGGCACAGGGATTGTGCCACGAATAGATCGGCGCGCACTGGCCCAGCCGGTTGCACTGGCAGCCCGTGGCCACGGGAGTGGGTTCGAGCGGCTCGGCCGGCTCGGTGGTCGTTCCCGTTGCCGTCGTGCTGCCGGTGAGCTTCGCGCCAGCGCCCTCCGGGCGAGCATGGGAGAACACGGGCCGGCCGTCGTCGAGCCGGATGGAGGCGGGTTGAATCGGCTCCGCCGTGCTGGCGCAGGCCTGCTGGGCCGTCTTGCCGATGGCGAACGGCGTGTTGTTGATCGTGGGCAGGTAGACGTCGCGGACGATGGCGAAGGTCTTTTTGGTGTTGACATTGGTGAAGTTGACCCGTACCCGCAGCCGGAGCTGGGCGTCGAACGTGCCGCCGTACTTGTGCTCGCTGTGAAACACCATCGGGCTCGTGGGCTGGTTGTCGGTGAGGTTCGCAGTCACCTTGAACCGGCCGCAGGAGGTCTTCAGGGTGTCGGTGGCCCGCAGGTTGAGGGCGCGCCCACGGATCAGCGTCCGGGCGGTGCCGTTGTCGTCGAACACCGCGTCGCTGAGGCGCTCGATGATGGTGTCGGTCGTCCCCAGGATGCCGGCCGGCTCGGTGTGGAGCGGCACGCCCTCGAAGTTGACGCGCCCCTTGAAGGGTGCCGAACCGGCGCAGAAGAAGCCGGCTGGGATGGGGTTGGTGGAGAAGTCGTACGCCGTGGCGCCGCTGCTCAGGGTCTGCCAGTAGTCCACCCCGGCGGGCACGCGGTCGATGGGACGCTCCGCCATGGCCGGAACCGCCACGATGACCAGCAGCAGGGTACAGAAGATCAGCCCTCGCGATCGCTTCATTTCCGTCTCCTCTCCTCCGTGCCGGTCCACCGCTACGGCCCCCGGCATGGGGTCAGTGACAGCCCACTGCGACAAACCCGTCGCCAGCGCGGCGGACATGGGGTCTACCGGCGGCGGGAGGGAAGGATGTGGGGAAGGCTCGAGTCCGTCTCCTAAGCTCTAGAGTGCTTGGAAAAGAGAAAGTGAGACCAAGAAGTAGCGTGATCGGTGTGACAACTTACGGACAGGACGGGAACGCGTCGATGTCCTGGATCGGCTGGAACGCCCGGCCCTGGGGATTCGTGTAGGTCTTGACGTCGCCGGTCCGGGTGTCGCGGACGGTGAGGACGGTCCGGACGTCGGTCAGGCCGCCGGCGAAGACCCAATAGTTGCCGTTGACCTCGCAGCCACGCAGCACCTTGATCACCATCTCGACGTTGGCGGGATCGAAGAACCAGAAGTAGCCGGTGTCGGCGGTCAGCGGGCGGGCCTGCCCGGCGCCGGAGTTGGCGACCGTGGCCCAGCTCGCCTTCACCTCGAAACGGTTGCCGTTGAGGCAGAGGGTGGTCGCGTCCGGCTGGCAGGGGGGCGGGGACTTGAGCTCCCAGATACCGCGCCCGTAGGTGGCGGCGGCGAGGCGGCCGGAGGCCGGATCGAGACAGAGGTCGAGCACGACCGCGTTCGGCAGCGCGCCGCTGGCGTCCTGCCAGGTCGCGCCGTCGTCCTGGGAAATTGCCACGCCGGCGTCGGTGGCCACGAACAGGCGGCCGGCGGCGCGCGGGTCGGCGAGGACGGCGTTGAGCGGGAGCTCCGGCAGATCGCGGCTGATGTCGACCCAGGTGAGGCCGTGGTCGCGGGTGCGGAACAGGCGGGCGCCGGTGGTGCCGCTCAATGCCGCGTAGGCGGTGCCCGGAACCGGACCGGCGCTGATCCGCATGCCGGCTCGCGCGCCGCCAGGGGGCGAGCGCTCCTCCCAACCGCCGCCGCCGTCCGCGGAGAGGAGGACCTTGCCGTCGGTCCAAATCGTCCAGAGCTCGCCGTCGACGGCGGGGGAGGCGGCGACCTCGACGATGGAGAGCGTGGGGTCGTCGCCGGCCTGCCGGACTGGGGTCGCTTCCCAGCTCCGGCCGCCGTTGAGAGAGGTCTCCAGGTGAGTGCCCTGCCCGAAGTAGAGCTGCTCCGGGTGGAGGGGGCTGCGCGCCAGCCGGGTGAACCAGAGCAGGGCGCCGAGTCCGGCCGGAACCTCGTCGCGGCCCGGCTGCCAGGTCCGCCCCTCGTTGACGCTGATGCCGAGGCCCAGGGCCTCCGCCGTCACGGTCACGACCTCCTCCGGCCGGCCGGGATGGACGCTGAGCCCCGTGATGTCCCCGCGCCGGGGCGGCTGGCTGATTTCCCAGGCGCCATCGGCGGCTCCCCGGTAGATGTTGATGGCGTTGTCCTGGGTGCCGCCGAAGAGGGAAGAGGAATCGCGGAGCCCGATCGCGCAGGTGTAGACCTGGACGGTGGGGAAGCCGCGGTCCACCCGCTGGAAGGTGGCGCCGCCATCCGACGAGACCGCGACTCCACCGTCGGTCGCGAGGACCCTGCGGTTGGGGTCCCGCGGGTGGGTGACGATGCCGTGGGTATCGAGGTGCCAGTTCCCGCCGGCCGGCTGCCAACTGAGGCCGCCGTCGCGGGAGCTCAGGATGGAGAAGCCGTTCGCCTGGGAGATGACGGACTCGGACGTCACGTCGAGATGGGCACCGTAGAAGTTCACTCCCCGATAGCCCTGCCGGCTGTTGTACTGATGGGCGGTCCAGGTCGCGCCGTCGTCCAGCGAACGGAAGAGGGTCGGCCCCTCGGGAGTCCGCGCGGCGAGGGCGAGATACAGTGTGTGGGAAGGGGCCGGCGCGAAGGCGACGGCGGCGCGCCCCCATTGAAATGGAGACGGTAGCCCCGTCCCCAGGCGGTGCCAGGTCAGGCCGGAGTCCAGAGACTCGTAGAGGCCGGCGTTCGTATCGGAGAAAGTCGGCGCCTCGCAGACGGCGAGGAACCGGGAAGGCCGTTTCGGGTCCTGGGCGAGATCAGTGATCCTCCCCGGCAGCACCTTGGCGAAATGACCGCCGGCATCCGCCGACCGGTAGAGGCCGCCCCTTGCCGCCGTCAGCACTAGATTCGAATCGGCGGGGGAGACGAGGATGCGGTAGAAGGCGGGCTCGGGCAGCGGGATCCTGGTGAAGGTCTGGCCGCCATCGGCCGTCTTCAGCAGACCGCCGTAGCCGCCGTAGCCGTACACGGTCACGTTGGCCTCGCCGGTCCCCATGTAGACGACTTTGGGGTGGTTGGGGTCGACCGCGATGGCGCCGATCCAGAGGCTCGGCAGGTGATCGCCCCCCATCTGTTTCCAGGTCTGGCCGAAATCGCCCGTCCGCCAGAGGCCGCCGCCCGCGCTGCCGGCCCAGATCACATCGGAATCGGTGGGATCAAAGGCGACCGCGAGCACGCGCCCCGCGATGTTGCGGGGACCGGCCTCCTGCCAGACCCGCGCGCCCAGCGGCGAGGCGGCCTTGCCGGCTCGGATGGACCATGCTTGCCATTTTTGCGAAGCGGAGGCGGTCGCGTTTTCCCGGACGGTGCCGTCGGCTTCCCGGAGGCGTTGCAGGAACCACTCTTCCTGTTTGCGGCTGGCGTCGGCTTTTTCGGTGAGCTCCTCTTCGGCCTCTGGGGACGTGCGGGGAGAGGGGACTGCGGTGCAGGCCGCGAGGGCGAAGATGGCGAGGAGGGAGGGGAGGGCGGGGATGGAAAGAATGGCTCGCGCCCGGGATTGAAATCCCGGGCTACCGACGGCCGTCCCATCCGGGACTTCCAAAAAACCATTTCTTTGTAGAGCCCCGGCAAGGGGCGAATGTCGGTAGCCCGGGATTTCAATCCCGGGCGGCGAGCCGGTTAGCCTTTCAGACATCCCTCTAAACATCCTCCTAAGCCTACCCCCCGATCTGCCCCAGCGCCCGCCGGATCTCGGGCTGATTGGGATTGATCGCGAGCGAGCGGTGGAAGCTGGCGGCCGCTCCCTCGCCGTCGCCGATGCAGAGGCGGGCGAGCCCCACGGAGGCGAAGGCGAGGGCGCTTTTCGAATCCGCGCGGGCCGCGGCCTCGAAGTCCCCCAGGGCCTTTTCGCACTGGTGGCGTTCCAGGCGGTAGCGTCCGCGGAGCAGGTGGAGGCGGGGGTCCTGGGGTTTGGCGGCGAGGGCCTGCTCGAGCAGCTTCAGGGCGCGCTCCGACTCGCCGCCGCGCGCGTAGGCCACGGTGCGGCCGACGGTGAAGTCGATCCCCTCGGGGAGGCCGGCGGCGAGCGAGCCCAGCAGGAGCGCGTCCGAGCGGTCGAGATCGCGGTGCTGGGAGTGGAGCAGATCGCTCAGGTTCCACATCGCCGAGGCGTTCTGGGGATCGACCGTGAGGGCCTTCTCGTACGAGGCCACGGCGGCCTCCATCTCCCCGCGCTCGCGCCGGATGAGCCCTTCGTTGTTGTAGGAGCCGGCGGTGCGGGTCGGCGACGGTGCGGCTGTCCCGGTGGCGGCGGCGGTCTCCTGGGCACCGGTTTCCTTGGATCCCAGATACCCCAGGGCGCGAAGCTTTTCGACCTCCTCCGCGTTCGCTTCCTCGTTCCCCTGGACCTCGGGGGCGGGGTGATAGTGCGCCCGGTAGTCGGCGAGCTCCGCGTGGACGGCCTCGACCCCCGGCAGGGGAGGGCCGGCGACGCCGTCGCCCGGTGGCAGGCCGAGGAGCGCCAGGAGCGTGGAGGCGACCTGACCGACCTCGCCGTGCCCGCGATTGGAATCCGCCTTGATCTCCGGCCCCCAGAGCAGGTAGATCCCCTCCTCGCGATGCCAGCGGCCGGCGGTCGCGGCGGCGGCGCTCGCCAGCCGTCCAGGGCGCCCCGCCTTCCAGCGGAAGCCGTGATCGGAGGCGATCATCAGCACGGCGCCGCGGGCCTCGGCGAGCTTGCGGATCTCGCCCAGCATGCGGTCGATCTCGGCGAAATAGAGCTCCGGCACGCGGGAGTAGCGCTCAAAGTCCTCGGGCTTGACCGCATCCTGGCGGGGGGGCGCCCAGGGCGCGAAGACGTGGCCGAGGGTGTCCGTTCCCTGGAAGTAGATGACGGCGAGGTCCGGCTTCTCGCGGGTCAGCCAGGAGGTCGCGAGCGCCTGATAGGCGCGGGTCTCGACCAGGATGCGGCGCAGCGCGCTCACCGGCTTGGCGTAGGGGTCGGGATTGGCGGCGGCCTTCTCGTAATCCTCGGCGGTCAGCCAGGGGAGGTAGGCGTGGAGGGCGTCGTAGCCGACCGCGGCCTCCGTCTTGGCGAGCGTCTCGCGCGCCCAGGCCTCCTGCTCCGGCGGATAGACGGTGCCAGGGGGCGGCTCGTGGTCGCGCGAGGTAAAGGAGGAGAAGCGGTCCGCCACCAGCAGCCCCTTGACCGGTTCGGCCGGCCAGGTGGCCCAGAGGCCGAAGACGGCGACGCTCTTGTCGCCGTCGGCGGCCATGTTCCAGATCGCCGGCACCTTCCGCTCGCTGCTGGGGATCGGCTCGAGCGCGCCGGTCGCGGGGTTGCGCCGGGTGAAGTCGAGGATGCCGTGCTCCAGCGGGGAGGCGCCGGTCATCATCGTCGTCCAGACCAGCGGCGAGAGAGGCGGCTGGATCGTCTTCAGCGTCGCGGTCCGCCCCTCGCGCGCCAGGGCCGCGAGGTTGGGCATGGTGCCGGCGGCCATGTAGTCGTCGAGCAGCTCCCAGTCCGCCCCGTCGAGCCCGACGAAGATCACCGGGTGCGTCGTCTCCCGCGTGGCCCGCGCGATCTCGGGAGCGGGCGGGGGAGGAGCGCCGGGCTTCGGAGCGGGCGCGGGTTCCTTGCGGCAGGCGAGGGCAGTCGCCAGAAGAGCGGAGAGGAGAAAGACGTTGTGACGCATGGGAGTACAGCATATATCGAGATCTGGGGATCTGGGGAGAAGTTTGCGCCGGAAACCAGTTGACATCCAGAACTGCCCGGGTGATAATTGGTTTGCAGCACAGACCGGTTCGCCAAGGAGGCCGAGATGGAACCCCAGAACCTCGATCGCGTCCGATTCGTCACGCGTCACTTCAACGACCTCCAGGGGCTGCGGTACCTGGTGCCCATCGGCCTCTTGACGCTGAGCGTCGGGGGCACGACCTACTTCTCGAGCTTGCCGGTGCTCCTCCGGGGCGCGTTCATCCTGGCGGCCCTCGTCCTGATGTTCCGCGCGGGGTCGTACTACCGGCGGACGTTCGGGGAGGTGGAGCCGGCGCCGGCTTATGCCGAAGAGTTGCGGTCTCTCTCGTTCAGCCCGGTGGGTCCGGCGCCACTAATGGCGGGCCTTGAGCCGTTGACACCCGCCGTGCGGCATGCCTTGAAAATTATGGGGATGGCTTTCACCCTTTTCTTCATCTTCCAGGCGATCACCCCGAACATCAGAGTCGAGGAGGGTGACTTCCTGGGCCAGCATTATCGGATCACGCTCGATTCCGTCGTCGAAGCGGAGCCGTCCTGGACCCGAGGGATCCTATCGATCATCCAGATCGACATCGCCTCGGACTCCACGGTCAGGGCGGTGGGCGGGCAGATGGCACTCACCCTCTACGGTTCTTTCTTTCTCGGCATGTGGCTCTGGCGGGAGCGCCGCCGGTCGCAACGTCACTATCTCGAGCTAGGGATCCTGCTGCTGGGGCTTTCAGTTTTCGGCACCTGCCTGGGGTACTTCGTCTGGGAGGACCGGGAGCTGGCGGTGCGGATCATCAACTTCATTCTTCCGGCTCTGGTGCATCCCTGGGTGGCCCTGCTCCTCTGTGGCGCCGCAATGATCCTGGCCGGTCTGATCGATCACTGGCAACTTGTCCGGGTTTTCAAGCCCGTGGTGGAGGAGCAATCATGACAGTTCAGAGTCTCAATCGTATTCAATTCGTCACGCGTCATTTCAATGAGTTGCAAGGTCTGCGGTATGGAGTGCCGGTCGGACTGATCACGCTCAGCGTGGGAGGCACGACCTATTTTTCCAACCGGCCTTTTCTGCTTCTCCGCGCGGCGTTCCTTCTCGGAGGGCTGCTCCTGTTGCTTGGGTCGGGGCGGTTTTACCGGCGGACGTTCGGGAGGGCGGAGCGGCAGCCGGTTCAACTCGCGCAGCTCCATTCACCCTCTGTTTACAGCCCGGCGGGGCCTGCGCCGCGGCTTGGGCCTTCTCAACGGATGACGTCCGCCGGGCGGCGGGTGTTGATCACCATGGGACTGGCCTTGACGCTCCTCCTGATGGTGAAGGCGATCAATCCAGCCGTCATAGTCCAGACTGACGAGTCCCTGGTTCAGGCGCCGTGGCTCAGCTCCAGCGTCGTTTACATGGGACAGGGCGTGAACCGAGAGTCGTTTCCCATGCTCAAAGCGCAGCTGTTGTACGCGCTTTATGGATCCTTTTTCCTGGGCATCTGGTTCTGGAGGGAACGTCGTCCATCCCAGAGCTACTATCTGGTTTTCGGAGTCCTGCTGCTTGGATGTTCAGCTCTCAGCTCCTCTGTAGGGTTCATCCTGCCGTGGAGTCCGCGGGTCGTCGATGCCTTTTTCCTGCCAATAGCCCAATTCTGGCTCGCTCTGCTGCTCTGCGGCTCCGCGATGATCCTGGCCGGCCTGATCGATCACTGGCAGCTTGTCCGGGTGTTCAAGCCCGCGGTGGAGGAGTAATCATGAGCGCCACCCCGTTCGAGCAGCTCGCGAATCTGGACCGGCTGGTGCACGATCCGGCCCGGCTCGCCATCCTGACCGCGCTCTCGGCCTGCGAGCGGGCGGACTTCCTGTTCCTGCAGCGGATCACCGGCCTCAGCAAGGGGAACCTCTCCTCGCACCTCTCGAAGCTGGAAGAGGCGGGGATGGTCGAGATCGAGAAGCGCTTCGTGGAGAAGAAGACCCAGACCCTGGTACGCCTGAGCGACCAGGGCCGCGGTGCAGTCGAGAGCTACTGGAAGGAGATGGAGGATCTGCGCGAAAGCGCCACCCGCTGGCGGCCGCAGAGCGCGGCTCTGGTGCCTTCGACGTAGCCGGTACGCTCCGCAGGGAGAGGACGACCGGAGGTCGCTCTCCCATTTCCCTCAACCGTACAGACCCTATATTCCCCTTCTCAACAAATAGTGGCGCTGCGTGTCTTACCGCAGGGAGTGTGATGCTCTTCCAATTCCATGCACTATGAAGACCTCTCTGTGGCCGTTGAGACGAAACCGGAAGGGGGATACCAAGCGCGTGCCTTGGCTTCGCCGTTCGGACCGGGCACGGCACCGTTCGATCTTCCCTTCCGGCGGGAGGAGCTCGAAGAGCTGATCCGCGAGGTCAGCGCCAGCGTGCTGGAACCCGTAAACGTGAGGGATCTCGCGCCCGCCCGCGATCTGACCTTGTCGCGAAATGAGCGGCATCCTTCCGAGATCCTGCGCCGGACCGGCGCACGCCTCTTCCGCACGCTCCTTGGGGGCCCGGTCCGCGAGATCTATCTTTTAAGCCGCGGCCGGGTCGACTCCCATCCGGACAGGGGTCTGCGAATCCGTGTCGTGCTACCTGTTGACTCGCCGGAAGCTGGGCTCCTCCAAGCGGTTCCCTGGGAGCTACTCCACTGTGAGGAGACGCGCGAGTTCCTCGCCCGTAGCGCGAGGACGCCGGTGGTCCGGACCCTCCCGCTTCCCTGGGCCTCGGTCCCCTTTCCCGAGGCCGATTCATCGGCAGTCCGCATCCTGATCGTCGTCGCTCATCCCAAAGGCATGGCATTCCTCGATGCGAACGACGAGCGTGAACGTATCCTCGCGGCTTGGGAGGCGCAGCGAAAGGTCGAGGTGAAGATTTTGCCGAAATGCACTCTGCGTGACCTCACAGAGGCGCTGAGAGCGGACTCCTATCAGGCAGTGCACTTCATTACACACGGCTCCTTTGACCCTCAGTCTGGAGCGGGCTCCCTGCTTTTGGAGACTCCGAGCGGCGGGCCGCATCTGGTTTCTGGTCCTATCCTTGGGGAGACCTTGGGAGCGCGCCGCGAATTGCGCGCGGTCTTCCTCAACGCCTGCCGGACGAGCCAGACAGGTTTCCGATCCGGCCAAGACCCGCTGCTAGGAACCGCCACGGCCCTCGTCCGCGCGGGTGTTCCCGCCGTCCTAGCGATGCAGTTCCCTATCTCGGATCGTGGCGCCAGGATTTTCAGCGAGACGGTCTACCGTTCGCTGGCACAAGGTGGGGCGCTCGATGAAGCGGTCGCCGTTGGACGCTTGGCCCTAGTCCAGGCCGATCCGGATTCCTGCGAGTGGATCACTCCCAGCCTCTTCGCGGCGCTCTCTGAATCCGATGTGTTCAAGCCCTGGTGCTCGCGGGCAGAGCATCGAGAGGTCCTCCGCGACGAAGCCCTCACGCAGGTCGGCGTTTTTCTCCGGAATCGGGACTATGCCCGGGCGGAGCAGGCCACTTCAGCGGCCCTCGAGCGCATGCCCGAAACGGCCGACCTCCATTACTACTTGGCGCTGGCTCTTCTGGGTGGGAGGAGGGCCCGTCAGCTCAAGGTCTCGGTCCTGCGGCCGATCGAAGCGGCGGCCCGCTGCGCCACGTGTTGCCCCGACCGCGCCGCTCATCACTTCTGTTTTCTCGCTTTTCTAGTGCAGGACTTCTACCTGGCGAACTATCTGTCCCCCCCTCCACCGCCGATTGAAAGTCTTTTGGACGAGGCAACGGTCGCGCCGCGCGTTCCAGAGCGGCTGGCCGAGTTGGCGGAGCTTGTTCCGTGGACGGCCTCGATCACCGCTCGGCTCAGCGAGCCAGCGGAAAGGGAACCCACATGACTCCACAGTCTCTCACCGGCGACGAACGAAATCGCATTCGGCTCTACTTCCTCGACTCACGGCTACGCTACGGTCTGATCCTCCTCGTCGCCGGGCTGGTCTTGGTGGAGCTGACGCTCGGCAGGATACTCCTCCTGGCTGGCCTGACCTGGCTGGGAGCCGTCCTGGCGCTGGCGGCGGTGCGCCCGTCCGAAGAAGAGCTCGACCGGCTCCTGTCACGCGATCTCAGCTCGCTGATTGAAACTGCGACACGCGCCCTTGATCGTCCTGGAGATGAGGTCCAGGTACCTCCACTGGCGCTCTTGAGCCCGTCGCCGCTCGTGGCCCGGGCTGCCGGCCTTCGTTCGGCCCGTCCGCGGAGCGGGCGTGACGGTCGCCTTCGTTCGCCGGTGAACCGCGCCGTCATTTTGCTGCCCATGGAAGACCAGCTGGGCCTCTACTCCTGCGATCAGAACGCCGTTACTGGCCAGACCTCCAACGTCTCTGTCGAAGAGCACCACTACCGGGACACCGTATCGGTGCGGATGGAAGAGGATCTCGCACCCGGTACTGATTCCGCACGCCGTACCGCCTCGACTCAGAGGCTCTCTCTCGAGCTTACGAACGGCCGAACGGTCGCCGTCCCTGTTGCGGCTGCCTGGCAACCGTCGGGCGGTGGAGGAGGCGCGCTCGGCCCGACCGAGCTCGAGAAGACGCTCTCCGCGATCCGTGCGCTCCTGCGAGACAAACGCTAGCGCAAACTGGCCCGGTCACCCGTTTCTGCGGATAGCGTGTCTTCATTCACCGAGCAAGAACGAGCGCCAGCGTCGCCCACGTTCTCGGAAGTTCACACTGGACCTTTGTCTCCCGGAGGATGACCGACCATGACTCTGCTTTCGCAAAGTTCCGCTTTTGACGCTTTGAAATGGCCCACCTCCACGTCCCGCGACCTCCTAGCGTCCCTCCACGGCGGCGACGTGCTTCGCCAGACGCTCCCCCAGCTCCTGCGGATCGGCATCGTCATCTGGTTTAGCGTCTACACCTTCCTCTGGATCTTCACCTGGCCCGGCATCTACCAGGAGTTCGAGCGCTCGGGCCTGGTGAAGGCGTTCTTCGCGCAGTTGATCGCGCTCGCCTCCGCCTTTCTGGCCGCCCGGATCACGATCCTCCGAGCCCAGCACCTCGCAACCTTGCCGGCGGACGACTTCGTGAGCCTCCGTGCGGCGTCGGTGCTCTCCCGCTGGCTGGGCGAGGTCGCACTGATCTACGTGGTGGGGGCCGAGTTGCGCTCCCTGCTGCAGCCGGTCGGTGCCGTCTTGAACTCCTTCCTTGGCAAAGTTCTGCCATCGGCGGCCTCGGCGGTCAGCGAGGGCACCTCCAGTCTGCTTCTGGTGTCGGCTCCGTTCGCCCTGTTCTGGGTTTCGTTGGCCGCCGCCTTCTTCCTATTTCTCTACACGGTGGCGAACGCGATCGACCTTAGCCTCGCTATCGAGTTCAACACCCGCGCGGAACGAATGGGACAGAGAGCTTCGTAATTCTGCCTGCGATCGCTCAAAAGGAGAACCCCATGCCGAATTGCCCACGCTGCCTCGCGTTCACGAATGACGACTTCGCTTATTGCGGTGGCTGTGGCCGACCGCGGATCGTAGAGAGCCTACGTACTCCCAGGACGCCTCCTGACTGGCTTTTGCCACTCCAACGGGTTCTGTTGGGGGTGCTATCCCTCTGGCTGATCGTGACCCTGGGCGTCGCCTTTCTGCGCGAGGCCAAAGCGGTCCGGGACGCCCGGCCGCTCTTGGCGGCTGGGAAGGCCCAGGAAGCCTGGACGCTGCTCGGCCCGTTTCTTCAGAGCCACCCCCGGCACGAGCAGGGCCTCCTGCTGGGCGGCCAAGCGACGATCCGCCTCAATCAGATGACGGAAGCCAAGCAGTTCATTGAGACGCTGACCGAGATATCTCCAGAGCTCGGTAAGCAACTCGGTGACGACTACCGACAGTTCCTGAGCCAGAAAGCTCAAGCGGTCGGCTGTAACCCTGACGCCTTCCTTCAGCTCCTGAGCTCGGCTCAGAGCCTCGGCGACTCCTTCCCGAAAAGCGTGACCGCCGGCTTTGGCGGAGTCGCCGAAGCCTGCCAGAAAGCCGGCAGTGGTTGGACATCCGTACATTTGGCCTCCCAGCTGACCGACCTGGGGATGGGGGCCGACCTGATCAAGAAGGGGTATGTCCCCGCCATCGGCAGGGCGCTCGGACAGGCGCGGTACGGCGACGCGAAAGCCCTGGCACAGCAGGCTGTCCAAGCTGTCCCGGCTGAAATCGGAGAGGTCAAGAAGGTCCTGGACGGCGAGCGCGCCAAGGTCGCGGCGACGATAAAAACCCTGAGCGGGCTCTGCCAGAGCTTGAAGAACGATCCCCGGTACCACCCCGGCGACTCGTGGTGCCTGCCTGAAATTCCTCCCGCGGCAGCCCAGAGGGCCAGGGACGCTTGGGGCAAGAGCTTCGTCTACACCGCGTTTGCCCCCAATCCCGGCCAGACCTGCCACCCTGGCGCCTCGTTCACCTCCCATGGCGCGAGCCAGGCGGCCGAAGGAGAAGAAAGACAGTCTCCCGCCGCCGGCATCACCTGTAGCTTCGCCTACGGTAGCGAGTCCTGGCAGGTGCCCGAACGCTATTGGCTGGAGTCTTTGCAAAACGACGGTTGAGGAGGGCAAACTCGCCCCGGCGCGCAAGTTGCAATCCCCTCGCCGAGAGCGGGCATCCGCCCGGGATAGGGGGACGCGTGGGATACGAACCGATCGAGAATTACGGCGTCATCGGCAACATGCGGACCGCGGCGCTCGTGGGCAAGCACGGGTCGATCGACTGGTACTGCGTCCCTCATTTCGATTCGCCGAGCGTCTTCGCCGCCATCCTGGACGACGAGCGGGGCGGCCGGTTCGAGATCGCGCCGGTGGGCGACGGCGCCGCCACCAAGCAGCTCTACTGGCCGGAGACCAACGTGCTCGTCACCCGTTTCCTGTCGCCTGACGGCGTCGGGGAGATCGAGGACTTCATGCCGGTCGGCGGCGGCGGCACCAACGACTGGCGCGATCACCTGATCCGCCGGGTGCGGGTGGTGCGCGGCTGCCTCAAGTTCCGGCTGCGCTGCCATCCGGCCTTCGACTACGCGCGGGCGAAGCACGAGACGGTGATCGACCCGGGGAACGGCGCCGATTTCCATTCGCCGGGGTTGAGCCTCCGCCTCGCCACCGAGACTCCGCTGCGGCCGGACGGCCGCGGGGTCTCCGCCGAGTTCACGCTGCGCGAGGGGGAGAAGGCGATCTTCGTGATCCGTCCGATCGAGAAGGGGAGCCGGCACGGCGCGCCCCCCTCGCCGGGCCAGACGGAGGAGCTGTTCAAGGCGACGGTCGCCTTCTGGCGCCACTGGATCTCGGCCTCCACCTACCATGGCCGCTGGCGGGAGATGGTTCACCGCGCGGCGCTGGTGCTCAAGCTGATGACCTTCGAGCCGACCGGGGCGATCGTGGCGGCGCCAACCTGCAGCCTGCCCGAGCATCTCGGCGGCGTGCGCAACTGGGACTACCGCTACACCTGGCTGCGGGACGCCGCCTTCACCATCTACGCCCTGCTGCGCATCGGCCTCACGGGCGAGGCCTCGCAGTTCATGAGCTGGCTCGATGCCCGCTGCACGGAGGCCACGCGCAACGAGGGGTTGCAGATGGTCTATGGCATCGACGGCCGGAAGGACCTGACCGAGATGTCGCTCGATCATCTCGAGGGGTACCGGGGCTCCCGCCCGGTGCGGATCGGTAACGGCGCCGTCAACCAGCTCCAGCTCGACATCTACGGCGAGCTGATGGACTCGGTCTATCTCTACAACAAGCACGGCTCGCCGATCTCCTACGACACCTGGCTCAACCTGCGGGAGCTGCTGCACTACGTCGGGGAGAACTGGAAGCGGGAGGACGAGGGGATCTGGGAGGTGCGCGGCGGCCGGCAGCACTTCGTCTACTCGAAGCTGATGTGCTGGGTGGCCATGGATCGCGGTTATCGCTTGGCCGAGCAGCGGTCGTTCCCGGTCAACCGGGAGCTGCTGCTCGCCACTCGGGACGAGATCTACGAGGCGGTGATGACCCAGGGGTGGAACCAGAAGCGCCAGACCTTCGTGCAGACCTTCGGCGGCGAGTGGCTCGACGCCTCGAACCTGATCATGCCACTGGTCTTCTTCGTGGCCCCCAACGATCCGCGGATGCTGAAGACGCTCGACGCGATCCGCCGGCCGCCGGAGGAGGGGGGACTGGTCGCCGACGGGCTGGTCTACCGCTACAACGCCGCGCGCGGAGTGGACGGGCTCCCCGGCGACGAGGGGACGTTCAACATGTGCACCTTCTGGCTGGTCGAGGCGATGACCCGCGCCGGCAAGGTCAAGCCCGATCTGCTCGAAGAGGCGCGCCTCACCTTCGAGCGCATGCTGGGCTACGCCAACCACCTCGGGCTCTACTCCGAGCAGACCGGCCTGCGCGGCGAGGCCCTGGGGAACTTCCCGCAGGCTTTCACCCACCTAGCGGTGATCAGCGCGGCTTTCAACCTGGATCGGGCCTTGGGTACCGAGAAGGGGGAAGAAGGAACCTGAGGACTGCAGGGACAGCAGGGAAAAAGACAAGCCCGAGGCTTTTCTCGGGTCCCTGATGTCCCTGTTGTCCCTGCAGTCCCTTGTTAACGAGAGGCCGTCAGAGGATCACCCGTCCGGTGATCCTCGATCTGCGCCCGGAGAAAAGCGTGAATCGCTTGCAGGGCCGTCGGATCGCTGGTGGCGATCCGCACCTGGGCGCCGCGCCCGGTCTGCTCGTAGCGGTAGGAGATGGCATCCTTGAGGCGGGCCATCTCGGCGGTGCCGGGAAGCACCCGGTCATGGATCTGCCGCGTCATCGCGAAGTCGCCGCCGGCGAAGGCCGAGGCGACCTGGGTAAGATGGCCGCGGATCTGGGCCAGGCTCTCGCCGTCCTTGGGATCGGTCACCTCCACCTGGATGGCGCCGCCGTCCTGGGTCAGCAGGAAGTGGTGGGCGGTCCTGGCGTGCTCGAAGCCCATCATCTGATCGCCCCGGTGATCGAGGGCCGTCTCCTGATCGTGGGCGGCTGCCATGTGCTGGGCGTGGAGGGGACAGGGATTGGCATCGGTCTGGGCCACGAGGGGGCCTGTGGCTACACAGGCCAGAAGGGTTGATAACAGAACCGTTTTCATCGCATCGCCACCTTTCGTTTCGAGGTGCCCTTCCGGGGCGGCTCCCGCAGACTGTCGAGCAGTCCCGCCCGCTCGCCGGGAGCGGTCCCGGCGAGGCGGCGATCCCAATCCTCCAGAAGCGACTGGAGAGTGTCGCGGGCGGCCTGGAGATCGCGGAGCCGTTCTTCCATCCCGGCCAGCTTGGCGGCGCCGAGGTCCCGTACCTTCCGGCACGGCACGCCGCCGTGCTCGCGCTCGGCCAGAATGCGGCTCAGCTCCTCGACCGTGAACCCGGCGGCGAGAACCCGCCGGATCCACAGCACCCGCTCGACCGCCTCAGGCGGATAGACACGGTAATTGTTCGGCAGGCGGTCGGGCCGGGCGAGCAATCCCTCGCGCTCGTAGAAGCGGAGGGTGTCCTTGCTCACGCCGGTCCGCTCAGCGAGCTCGCCTGCTTGCAGAAACCGCTCGGAAGGGCGTTCGTCCATGATGGCGCGGAGCGTAGAGGGTGGAGTCGAGTCCAGGGTCAAGACCCTAGCGGAATCTCAGCGCGCCCGCCGGGGGGGCGAGGCGATGAGGTGCTCGACAATCGGCGGCTCGGGGCCGACATGAAAGGCGCGGGCGCGCTCCTGGACGTCCTTGTCGGCGTGGGTGACGCGCTCGTGCTGGCGCAGGTGCTCGATCCAGGATTTGACCAGGAAGACCTCGGTGTGGAGGTTCGGGTCCGCGGAGTCGACGAAGAGCCCCCATTGCATGGCGCCGTCGCGCCGCCGGATCCGGCTGACGGCGTGCATGGCGTCGGTGAACTCCGCCGAGCGGGCGGGATCGACCCGGTAGCGCACGGTCACCAGCACCGGCCCGCGGTCGGGCTCGAGATTGTGGGTCACCACGGGCGCGGCCCACTGACGGGAGGGGGCGAGGTTCAATCCCTCGCCCGATCGGATGTGGATGCGGAAGGTGGCGGCGAGCCCCAGGATCATTCCGATGCCCGAGACCAGGAGGGCTCGGGAGATGCCGATGTGCTCGCCGACGACCCCCCAGAGGGCGCTGCCGCCGGCGAGCCCGGCATAGAAGACGAGCATGTAGACCGAGAGCGCCCGTCCGGTCACCCAGGAGGGGACCACCGTCTGCACCGCCACGTTGAGGCTGGAGAGGAGCGAGAGCCAGGCGCCGCCGGCGAGCAGCATGGCGAGCATCAGCAGCCAGAATGACGACACGTAGCCGAGCGCGATCGTCGCTCCGGCGAAGACCAGGGTCGCCACCGCCACCACGGCGTCCATAGAGTTGTTCCGCTTGAGGTGGGGGAGGGCCATGGCGCCGGCCACAGCACCGGCGCCGAGAGCCGCGAGCAGCAGGCCATAGCCTTCCGGACCCGCCTTGAGCTTGTGGCTGGCGATCAGCGGCAGGAGAGCCCAGAGGGAGGCGCCGCAGGAGACGAACGTGCAGCCGCGCACGATGGGGGCGATCACCTCGGGCGCATGGCGGACGTAGCGCAGGCCGGTGGTCATGGCGCCCCAGATCCGCTCGGCCGGCAGCATCGCCTCCTCGACCGGGCGGCGCCAGAAGTAGAGGACCATCAGCACGCCCACGAAGGAGAGGGCATTCACCAGAAAAGTGAAGGCAGGGCCGGCGGTGGCCACCACCAGGCCGGCGAGGGCGGGGCCCGCGGCCCGGGCGATGTTGAAGCCGATGCTTCCGAGGGTGACGGCGGCGGGGAGATCTTCCCGCGGCACCATTTCCGGGATGCTCGCCTGCCAGGCGGGGCCGTTCAGGGCGGCGCCGAGGCCGAGGAGAAAGGTGAAGGAGAGGAGGATCGAGGGAGTCGTGGCATGGGCCGCCGTGAACGCCCAGAGGCCGAAGGCGGCGAGGGTCATCCAGATCTGGGTGACCAGCAGCAGGCGCCGGCGGTCGAGCACGTCGGCGACCGCGCCGGCCGGCAGCGAGAGCAGGAACATTGGCAGGCTGGTGGCGGCTTGCACGAGCGCCACCAGGACCGGCGAGGGGCTGAGCGTCGTCATCATCCACGACGCGCCGACGTTCTGGAACCAGGTGCCGATGTTGGAGGCCACGCTGGCGATCCACAGCCAGCGGAAGATAGTGTGCCGCAGCGGGCTCCAGGTGGAGCGGGTGTCAGATGGGGGCAAGAAACTGTAACCAGCCCCGAAGGGGCGTAGGCATAAAGCCTGGGGCTTCAGCCCCAAGTGGAGAGGATAGAAATAATTTTGAGCCCTGAAAGGGCGCAGGCAGCGTTCGAGAGAAATCTGCCTGTGCCCCTACGGGGCTTAGGAATCGTCTGGGATCTCGGTACCTGGGGCTGAAGCCCCAGGCTTTATGCCTGCGCCCCTTTGGGGCTGCCGGCAGATCGGTCATGCCGCGGCCCGCACAGCCTCTCTACGCACAACTACGTCGCGGATCTTCGGGGGCAGAGCATTCATGGCCCCTCCATTCTATCGAGGAAGTCCCTGTCTGGTGCACTGGCGGCATATACTTGCCTTCCAGATCCCATGAAGAACTTCGATCTCCCCAGTATCCTGGCCGGCCTGCTCGCCTGTGGCGTGGCGGTCTTCGTCAGCACGGCCCTGGTCTTCCTCACCTTCCGGCTGAACACGATGCTGCGGCGGCGGGAGGAGCAGGTGCACCTGCTGCTCTCGGGAAACCGCGCGATCGCCATCGCCCTGGGCGCCACGATCCTGAGCCAGGCTCTGCTGCTGCGCCACGTCGTCTTCCCGGTGATGGCGGTGATGCGGGATCTCTTCCTGCAGCGGGCCTCGTTGTTTACGGTCTTCGCGGTCGCCGGCCAGTGCGGGATCTTCTTTGCCGTGATCGGCGCCGTTTCCATCGGCTCGGTCTGGCTCGCCGGCTGGCTGTTCACCCACATGACGGGGGATCTGCCCGAGCATGAGGAGATCCTGCGCGACAACGTGGCCGTGGCGATCTTCTATGGTTTCGTCCTGCTCGCCATCACGATCATCCTCAACGAGGGGATCGAGGACCTGGCGCGGTCGCTCATTCCCTATGGCCGCACCGGAGTCGTGCGCCTGCCGTGAAGCGGTCCGGCTGTGCCGCCCTCGGATGCGCCGGGGGGCTCGTGGCCGTCCTGGCCCTGGTGGCCGGGGTCGCGACCCTCCCGCCTGCCCCGGATGCCGATCCTGACGCTTATCGTCCGGTTGGAGCTCTCAACCAGTTCCAGCGGGATGACGCAGGGGAGCGCCTCCGCCTCACCTACGGGTTCATCGACTACAGCGGCCGGGCGCGCCACGTCTCGTGCGAGATCGACAAGCGGGTCTACGACAGCGACGTCACCTCTTTCGGCTACTCCGAGGACGAGCTCAACGGGGTCGTGGGAGAGGGGCTGCGCGAGGTTTTCGAACGCGAGGCCGAGCTGCGGGAGGTCAGGCCGTATGTCCGTTTCGAGATCCAGGACGGCACGGGCTACCGCTGGCGATGGTGGGCGCCGGGCGGCTTGGAGCCGGCGGCGGCGGACCGGCTCGAGGCGCGGCTACGGTCCTTCGACGAGTGGATGGAGCAGGATTTCCCCCGGAAGAAAGAGGAGCTCATCGGGCGGTATCTCCACCAGCGGGGGCTGCGCATGAAGAGGGAGACGATCGAGATCGATTACCAGCAGGCGGTCGAGCGCGACACCGGTCCGCTCCAGGATTGTTTCGAAGCTTTGCGGCAGGCGGGGGAGGGGAAGAGCGACCGTCGCCTGCTCGGCACGTTCCTCTCCTTTTTCCAGGAGCTGCGCTACGAGCTGCCGCCTACGGTCGAGCGCGGCCGCCACATTCTGGGGTTCCGGCCACCGAGCGCGGTGCTGGTGCGGGGGGCCGGCGACTGCGACTCGAAATCCGCCGCCTTCTGCGCGCTCTGGCGTCATCGCCCTGAGCGGGCGATCCTGATCCTGGTCCCCGGGCATGCCCTGGTAGGGGTGGAAGGCAAGCCGCGGGCCGGGGAAGCCTACGTGCGTCTCGGCAACCGCTACTTCGTCCTCTGCGAGGTGGCCGGGCCGGGGAAGATCCCGCCCGGCGGGTCCTCGATCTCCGGCAGCTTCGAGTACGTGATGATCGAGCCGGCGGCGGGGTGAGGCCCGCGTGCTAAAATCTCCCGGATATGAAAGTTGCCTCTCGACGGGCCGACGTGATCTGATCCGGCGACCTGTTGGAGAAAGGGTGGCACATGAGCGCGATTCCTCTCCAGCGTGACATCTACTATCCGGAGTCCGACGGCCAACCGATGGCGGAGACCGATCTCCACCGGGACGAGATGTTCGACCTGATCCAGGCGTTGAAGCGCCGGTACAGGGGCGTGCCGGACGTGTACGTCAGTGGCAATCTCTTCTTCTACTACATCAAGGGCGATCCCCGGGCCGTGGTGGCTCCCGATGTCTTCCTCGTCAAGGGAGTCGAGAAGAGGCCGCGCCGGACCTACAAGCTCTGGGAGGAGGGCCGCGTGCCCTCGCTGGTCATCGAGCTCACCTCTGACAGCACCCGCGATGAGGATCTCTCCAAGAAGAAGATCTGCTACGAGCGCCTGGGCGTCGAGGAGTACTTCCTGCACGACCCCTATCAGGACTATCTCGATTCCGCGCTTCAGGGATTCCGCTTGACGAACGATCGCTATCAGCGGATCGAGCCGGAGATGGACGGCTCCTTGCGCAGCCTCGCGACGGGCCTGCTGCTGCGAATCGAAGGACCCCGGCTTCGGTTGGTGGATGCCGCCACGGGCGAGCGTATCCTGTGGGAGGAAGAGCGCGACGAGGAGCTGGCCCGCCTCCGGCGCGAGAGAAACGCCGGAGCCTAGCTCCAATACCGTTCACTTTGGTCAATCGTGGGAGCGGGACCTTACCCCCCGCCCAGGGAGGGGGCAAGCCCCTCCCCCACGAAAAATGCCTTAACTGAACAGCATTGAGCCTAGCTCCCCGCCGGCAGCCGCACCTCGAACCTCGTCCCCCCTTCCGGCCAGTTCGCCGCCGTCACGGTTCCGCCGTACCCCTCCACGATCGTCTTGACGATGGCGAGCCCCAGGCCGGTGTGGCCGTCGCGGGCGTTCGGCTCGTCCGGGCGGTAGGTGAAGAAGCGGTCGAAGATGCGGTCGCGGTGGGAGTCGGGGATGCCTGGGCCCTGATCGTCGATGCGGACGGCGGCGGTGCCGTTCCAGGCCGCCAGGGTGATGGTCACCGTGCCGCCGGCGGGGGAGAAACCGAGGGCGTTGTCGAGGAGGTTCTCGAAGACCTGCTGGAGGCGTTCGGTTCCAGCGCGGACGAGGATGGGTCCGCCGGGGGAGACGAGGAGGATTTCCAGAGTGTCGGCGCGCCGATGAAACCCTTCAACCACTTCTTGAAGCAGGGCGTCGAGATCCACCCGCTCCGGGGCTTCGGTCTCCATCCGGGCGTCGATCTCGCCGATCTCCCGCACGGCGGTCAGCAGACGCTCCATGCGAGCCACCTCCCGCTGGACGAGAGCGAGGAAGCGCTCGCGGTCGGCCGGGTCCTCGACGTCGGCCAGCAGCTCGGTCGCCGAGCGGATGGAGGCCAGCGGGTTCTTGAGCTCATGGGAGACGTCCGAGGCGAACGACTCCACGGCGTGCTGGTGCGCGGCCAGCCGGTGGGTGATCTGCTCCAGGGCGCGGGCGAGGTCGCCGATCTCGTCCGCCCGGCGCGAGCCGCCGAACCGGCCGCGCAGCCGGCCGCGGCGGTCGAGGAGCTCGGCGGCCTCGTCGCGCAGGCGCCGGACGGGGTGGGTGATGGTGCCGGCGAGCAGGAGGGAGAGGACGGCGGCGGCCCCGACCGAGATCAGGAAGACCTTGGAGACGTCCAGGCGGACCTGATCGAGCTCGCGCAGAATCCGCACGGTGGACTGGGAGACGAGGACGGCCCCTATCACATGATTGCCGCTGCGCACCGGGATGGCGCTGTGGAGGGTGAGAGAGGGACGCCAGAGCTCGCCGCCGGTCTTGCGGATCGTCGCGCCGTAGCGGCCGGCGAGGGCGGCCCGGACCACGGCGCTCGGGTAGGGCTCGGCCGGAGCGCCGCTCTGATACCGCGATAGCGATCCCTCGCGGAGCCGCCTCCAGAGCCGGTAGGTTCCCGCGGCGGCCCTGTATAAAGGATTGTCCCGCGGTTGCGCCGCGCTCCCGGTGGCGGTCTCTTCGGCTTTCCGCGGCCCCAACCGGCTCGAATCGGCGAGCAGCCCCCCGTCCTTGCCGAAAATCCGCAGCCGGGCTTCCGTCCTCCCTCCAAGCCCGCGCAACGGCGCCTCGGCGCCGGCAGGGTTCAGCTCCCCCTGCCCGCCGAGCGCCGCGGCGAGCAGCCGCCCCTGCTGGACCATCGACCTCTCCTGGTCCTGGAGGAGCTGGGTCTCGTAGACGCCCAGATAGAGGAAGCCCGCGACCGGCAGGAAGACCAGCAGGATGTTGAAGAGGAGGAGCCGGACGGAGATCCGGGAGGGGAGGCGGAGGCGCACGGCTTTGCTCCTATTCAATCGGGCCGGAAGCGGTAGCCGAGCCCGTAGACGGTCTCGATGGCCTCGAAAGACGGATCCGCCTCGGTGAGCTTCTTGCGCAGCCGCTTGACGTGGCTGTCGATGGTGCGGTCGCTGGCGTAGGCGTCGTGGGGGTACCCCTCCTCCAGGAGCTGGGCGCGGGTCTTGACGTGCCCGGGGCGGCGGGCGAGGGCGTGCAGGAGGGTGAACTCGGTGACCGTCAGCGGCACGGGAGCGCCGTTCCAGAAGGCCTGATAGCGCGCGAGATCGAGCCGGAGCCGGCCGGCCTCGAGCCCGCGCTCGCCGGCGCCGGGAGGCTCCTGGCGGTGGGCGGCCCGGCGCAGCAGCACCTTGACGCGGGCGGCCAGCTCGCGCATCGAGAACGGCTTGCAGAGATAGTCGTCCGCTCCCAGCTCGAGGCCGAGCACGCGGTCGAACTCCTCGTCGCGCGAGGTGAGAAAGAGGATCGGCAGCCGTTCGGAGAGGGCGCGCAGCCGGCGGCAGAGCTCCAGGCCGTCCATGCGCGGCATCAGGATGTCGAGGATCGCGAGGTCCGGCAGCGCCTTCTCGAAGGTCTGCCAGGCGGCGAGGCCGTCGGCGAAGCTCTCTACCCGGTACCCCTCGCGGCGCAAGGCGAAGCCGACGGTCTCGCGCAGGCTCTCCTCGTCGTCCACCAAGGCGATCAGGCCGCCGGGCGCCGGGGTCGTCATGGCGGAAATCTAGCGCAGATCCTCATCCGCGGCCCGGTTTCCACAATTCCGCCACAATCTTGCGGGCCGCCGCCCCGATCCCGCCCGCGCCGCTCCTCGCCGGCGCGGTCTGATCCCCTCCGAACTTCAAAGGAGGGAAACGATCCATGTTCGAGATAGAACCCGAAAAGCGGCGGTTGCGCGACTCAACCGGTTTCAAGATGGTGATCCTCGGTGTCCTGGTGCTCCTGCTTCTGATCCCCCTGGGGATGGTGGGCTCGCTGATCAGCGAGCGCGAGGGGCGGCGGGCGCAGGCGGCGGGGGAGGTCGCCGCCACCTGGGGCAAATCCCAACTCCTCGGCGGTCCGGTCCTGACCGTCCCCTACCGGCAACATGCGACGGACGACAAGGGCAAGGAGCATGTCTGGATCACCTATGCCCGCTTCCTCCCCGCCAGGCTCAAGGTCGACGGGCGGGTGATCCCGGAGCGGCGGAACCGGGGGATCTTCGAGGCGGTCGTCTACCGGGCCGACCTGCGCTGGACGGGCGCGTTTCGCCGCCCGAGCTTCGCCGGGTGGGCGATCGCGCCGCAGGACATCCTCTGGAACGCCGCCTATCTGAGCGTCGGCGTGCCGGACCTGCGCGGCATCCGCTCCAGTGTGGGGATCGACTGGGAAGGGCGTACCCTGCAGTTCCAGCCCGGAGGCGGGGAGGACGGGTTGTGGAGCTCGGGGCTGCGCGTGCCGGTCCCCGGTCTCGAAGCGGGGAAGGAGGAGGATCGCTTCGAGTTCGCCTTCGACCTCGGCATCAACGGCAGCAAAGAGCTCAAGTTCCTCCCCCTGGGCCAGCAGACGACGGTGGATCTGCACTCTGCCTGGCCGTCGCCCAGCTTCAGCGGCGCTTTCCTGCCGGAGAGCCGCAAGGTGCGGGGAACGGGGTTCGACGCGCGCTGGAACATCTCCTGGTTCGGCCGCAGCTACCCTCAGCAGTGGCTGCGGGATGAGGCCGAGAAGCTGGCGCCCGAGGCCGCCCTTAAAGAGTCCGCGTTCGGCGTCGAGCTCTTCCTGCCGGTGGACGCCTACCAGAAGACGGAGCGGTCGGTGAAGTACGGGGTGCTCTTCCTGGTGCTGACCTTCCTCACCTTCTTCCTCTACGAGGTGTTCAGCGCGGTGTCGCTCCATCCGCTGCAATACTTCCTGGTCGGCTCGGCGCTCTGCCTCTTCTACCTGCTCCTGCTCTCGATCTCCGAGCACGTCCCGTTCGGACTCTCCTACCTGGTAGCCGCCTCGGCGACCGTGCTGCTGATCGGCGGCTATTCGGTGGCGGTCCTGCGCGGCCGGCTGCGGGCGCTGCTGATGACGCTCGTGCTCGGCGTGCTCTACGGCTATCTCTTCGTGCTGCTCCAGCTCGAGGATTACGCCCTGCTGATGGGCTCGCTCGGCCTGTTCGCGATCCTCGCTCTGGTCATGTTCCTGACCCGGCGGATCGACTGGGGGAGCCCGCGGCGGAGAAAGTTGGACGGCGTTGTCACGCCCGGATAACCCGGCGACACTAGACATGGTGAGAGAACAATACTAATCTGGTTACAAATGAATCACCGCCCTGTCACCACCGCGATCGCCTTGCCGTCCCAGCCGGCGGATTGGCCTGATTGCGTCCGGGTGTCATGCACCTGTAGCAAGCGGGTGTGAGCGGCTCCTAGCCGTTCGCATCCGCCTCTCCTCGCAACTCCCAGAAACTTGACGTCCTGACGGCTGGCTTTTCAGCCGCGAACGCGATCGGTGTATTTCCTCGCTTGCGAGGAGACCTAGAGGAGTCTTACATGGCCGCAGGAGAGCCCCAGGTCCAGGCCCCGAAAGGGGATCAGATCACCTGGGACCTGATTCGCAAGCGTAACTTCGTCGAGCGCCTCAAGGCCGAGAAGGGCGGTCTCGCCGTGATCGACGACCTGCCGGCGATGATCGAGACCGGCTACGAGGAGGTGCCCGAAGAGGATTTCGTGCGCATGCAGTGGTACGGCCTGTACCACGACAAGCCGAAGCTCGGGTATTTCATGCTGCGGGTGAAGCTCCCGGGCGGCGTCCTGACTCCCGCAAAGCTGCGGACGATCGGCGAGGTCTCGCAACGGTTCGGCCGCGGTTACGGCGAGCTGACCACGCGGCAGAACATCCAGCTCCACTGGATCGAGCTCGCCCAGCTCCCCGAGGTGCTGGCGATCCTCGAGGCCGGCGGCATGACCACCGTCGGCGCCTGCGGCGACAACGTCCGCGCCATCACCGGCTGCCCGGTCGCCGGCATCGACAGTGACGAGCTTTTCGAGGTGCAGAGTCTGATCGACGAGGCGACCGCCTTCTTCATCGAGAACCGCGACTACTCGGACCTGCCGCGCAAGCACAAGATCACCATCTCGGCGTGCCCGCACCAGTGCAACGCGCCGGAGATCCACTGCATCGCCCTGATCGGCGCGCCGCGCGAAGGGCGCGCCGGCTTCGCCGTGCGGGTGGGGGGCGGGCTCTCGACCTGGCCGCGCCTGTCCGACGATCTCGGGGTCTGGATTCCCGCCGAGGAGACCCTGCCGGCCCTGCGGGCGATCGTCGACGTCTGGCGGCTCGATCTCAAGTACCGGATGTCGCGCGCCAAGGCCCGCCTCAAGTTCATGGTCGCCGATCTCGGCCCCGAGGCCTTCCGCGCCCGGGTGGAGGAACGGCTGGGGCGGCGGCTGGAGGACGGCGCGGTGCCGCCGGCGCCGGAAGAGGAGAAGGACCACACCGGCATCCACCCCCAGAAGCAGCCGGGGCTCTTCTATGCAGGGATCCCCGTCCACCTGGGCCTGATGAACGGCGAGGCCATGCTCCGGCTGGCCGATCTGGTGGAGAGCTGGGGGGGCGGCATCCGTATCACCCGGCGGCAGAACTTCATCCTGGCGGACATCCCCGAGGCGCGGCTCGCCGAGGCCGTGCGGGAGGTCGGGGCCCTCGGCTTCCCGCTGGAAGGAATGGGGCTGCGGGGCGCCAGCATCGCCTGCACCGGCGACCCCTTCTGCAATTACACGGTGGCCGAGACCAAGGGGCGGCTGCAGGGGATCGTCGAGCACCTGGAGGCGACCTTCGGCGCGGCGGTCTCAGGGCTGCGGCTCAACCTCGATGGCTGCCCGCACTCTTGCGCCCATCACTGGATCGGCGACATCGGCCTGCAGGGCACCACCCTGCGCGAGCGTGGACCGGCCGGCGAGCGAATCCAGGGCTACGACCTCTTCCTGCGCGGCGGTCTCGGAGCGCATGCCGCGATCGGCCGTCCGGTCCTCAAGCGGGTGCCGGGCACCGAGGTGCACCTCGTCATCGAGCGTCTGTTCCGCGCCTATCTCGACGGGCGCGGCGAAGGGGAGCGCATCCAGCATTTCTTTATCCGTCATTCCGACGAGGAGCTGTCGGCTCTCGGAATGGCACAGGAGGCGGCGATGGCCGTCTCCAGCGAGCCTTAGAAAGGAAGACCGGATCATGTTGGAAATAGCGACCGCCGCCTCCCGGATCGTCGATCATCGGGACCTGCTGGACGAGCACGAAGCCGGGCAACTGGCCGTCGAACTCGACGATTCGACCCCGCAGGAGCTCCTCTCCTGGGCGCTCGAGCGCTGGGGCTCGCAACTCGCCATCTGCACCAGCTTCCAGGCCGAAGGCATGGCGATCCTCGACATGGCTTGGCGGATCGATCCCAAGGTGCGGCTGTTCACGGTCGACACCGGCCGGCTGCCGCAGGAGACCTACGATGTGATGGAGACCGTGCGGCAGCGCTACGGGATCGAGGTCGAGGTCTACTTCCCCGATGCCGTCCAGGTGGAGAGCATGGTGCGGCGCTTCGGGCCCAACCTCTTCCAGAAGAGCGTCCAGGCGCGGCTGGTCTGCTGCAACGTGCGCAAGGTCGATCCCATCCGCGGCGTGCTCCAGGGGCTCGACGCCTGGGTCACCGGCCTGCGCCGCGACCAGTGGGCGAGCCGGGCCAACATCCGCAAGATCGAGATCGATCACGATCACGGCGGGCTCGCCAAGATCAACCCGCTGGCGGACTGGATGCTCGATGAGGTCAAGGAGTACAACGAGGCTCACGACGTCCCCGTCCACCCGCTCTACGCCAAGGGTTTCACCAGCATCGGCTGCACCCCCTGCACGCGGGCCACGGCTCCGGGCGAGGACCCGCGGGCCGGCCGCTGGTGGTGGGAGAAGAACGCCCCCAAGGAGTGCGGCATTCACTGCCCGATCGAGACCGGCGCCTTCGAGCACGAGCTGGAGGCCATGCTGCACCCGGGGCCGCGGAGGGCCGACGCTTGAGCGCGCGGGTGGCCAATGACATCGCCACCGCCGCGCTGGCGATCGATCCGAGCCAGCGGGAGGTCCTGCTCGAGGAGCTGGCGATGCTCGTGGTCTCACTCCGCGATGCCGAGACCCGGGCTCCCTGGGAGGAGTTGGCCGAGGCCGTGGACGAGGGGGCGGTGGGGGAGGCTCTGCTCGGCCGCCTGGAACAGATCCTGGAGATGACGCTGCAGACCGGCCGCGTGCGGCGGGTCCATGGCGCAGAGAGCGAGCAGGCGCTGCTGCGGCTCTTCCACCAGACGCCCCGGGGCGGAGCCTCCCGCCGCGCCACCGAGGCGGTGAACCGGACCCTCGCGTCGCTCGCCGGGCAGACCATCGAGACCATGCTGTTCACCAGCCAGGGTCCCGGCGTCTATCGCCTGGGATTGGAGACCGACCGCGTCAAGCTCACGCTGGAGATCGACCGCCACGGCGTGACGGTCGAGAGCCTGGAGGTCTGATGCAGCACTATCCTGTCTTTCTCGATCTGACAGGTCGGCCCTGCTTCGTGATCGGCGGCTGCGCGATGGCGGAGGAGAAGGTGAAGGGGCTGGTCGCCGCCGGCGCGCGGGTAACGGTGATCTCTCCCGACATGACCCCGGGGCTCGCCGAGCTGGGCATCGAGGAAAAAGTAGACTTCATCGCCCGCCGCTACCGGCGGGGGGATCTCCGCACCGCTTTCCTGGTGGTGGTCGTGAGCCAGGCAGCGCCCATCGTGCAGGCGGTCTGGGAGGAGACCCGCGGGCGCAACATCCTGGTCAACACGCTCGACAACGTCCCCCACTGCGACTTCATCGCCCCGGCCATCGTCCGCCGCGGCGACCTCACGGTGGCCATCTCGACCGGCGGCAAGGCGCCGGTGATGGCGGTGCGTCTGCGCCAGAAGCTGGAGAAAGAGCTGGGACCTGAGCACGCCCGCTTCCTCGAGCTGGCGGGGATGCTGCGCGCGCCCCTCGCCCGCCTCTGGCCGGATTTCGAGACCCGGCGGGCGCTCTGGTACCGGCTGATCGACTCCGACATCCTCCATCTGCTGCGGCGCGGCAACGAGTCGGCGGCTCTGGCCCGGATCAAGGAGATCCTGGGGATCCTGCCCGAATCCCTGGAAGGGGCTCTGGAGGCGGAGAACGGATGAGCGGACGCGGCATCGTCTATCTGGTCGGCGCCGGCCCCGGCGATCCGCGGCTGATCACCGTTCTCGGGCTCGACCGCCTGCGCCAGGCGGAGGTGGTGGTCTACGACCGCCTGGTCTCCACCCAGCTCCTCGATGAGGCGCCGCCGGAAGCCGAGCGGATCTTCGTCGGCAAGGCGCCGGGGGAGCACTCCGCCCGGCAGGAGGAGATCAACGAGCTGCTGGTGCGGCACGCGTCGGCGGGGCGGATCGTGGTGCGGCTGAAAGGCGGCGACCCGTTCGTCTTCGGCCGCGGCTCCGAGGAGGCCCTGGCCTGCGCCCAGGCCGGAATCCCCTGGGAGGTCGTCCCCGGCATCAGCAGCGCCCTCTCCGTGCCGGCCCTCGCGGGCATTCCGGTGACCCACCGGGAGCTGGCGGGCGGCTTCGCCGTGGTCACCGGCCACTGCGCCCAAGGGGACCGGCAGGACTGGTCGGCCCTGGCGCGGGTGGAGACGCTGGTGATCCTGATGGGCCTCTCGCGGCTGCCCGAGATCGCCGCCTCTCTGCTGTTCCACGGCCGGGGATCGGAGACGCCGGTGGCGGTGATCGCGCAAGGAAGCCTGCCGGAGGAACGGACGGTCGTCGGGACCCTGGACACGATTGCCGGCGACGTGGCCCGCGCCGGCCTGCGGGCCCCGGCCACCATCGTGGTGGGGGAGGTGGTGCGGGTGCGCCAGCGGCTGTTTCCGGCGGGTGTCTCAGCGTTCCACGATCTTGCGCAGCCAGAGCTCGAAGACCACGCGGAGATCCTCGGCCTCCTCGGCTGAGATCTTCCGCCGGATCCGCAGCTCGACCGCGTTGCCGTCGAGCAGAGGAAAGACGAGCGGATCGATCCCCGTGGTCTCTGCCGGTCGCGCCGGTGGGGAAGCCGGAGTGGCGGCCGGCCGCTCCTCCCGCGGCTCCTCGCGGGCCGGGCCGGTCTGCAGCAGCCGGGCATACTCCAGCGTCTCCCGGTACTCAGTCAGGAAGTCGTCCACCGAGTTCTCGTTGAACCCCTCGTCCAGGATCAGCCAGAGCCGCAGCGTCTGCGCGGAGGGGAGCTCCGCCCCGTAGCGTTCCCACAACCGGGCATGGATCGGCGGCATCAGCGCCGCCTGCTGGAGCAGCCGCTCCCGCTCCTCGGAACCGCCCCGCTCGTCCAGCACGATCCGCAAAGCCCGCCCCGACAGCTTTACCAGCGAGTCCCCATCCAGCAGGCCGAAAGCCCGCAGGGCCGCGATCGTCTGCTTGCCGCCGCTGCTCTTCGGCGAATACCCCCAATGCGCCGCCGCCGTCTCCGGCCGCGCCGCGTTCCGCTGCTCCGCCTCATAGAACGCCCGCGCCCGGTCCAGGGCCTCCCGCAGCCCGATGAACGGGAAGGACGGGCTGCGGACCTTCTTCTTCGATTCGGCTTCACTCATCGGGGCGAAGATTAGCATCCGGGCTTGTCTGATTTTGTCTTGCTAGTGGAGACAGAGCAACGGAGAGACAGGGCGTGATTCCTGGAGACAATAGGGTTGCCGGGCCGTGGAGAGTCGCCGGAGCGCCATGGAAACGTGCTCACAGGCTTGGGAAAGCCCTGTGGAAACGGCGAGGATATCGATGTCTCGGGTGTTCGGCGAGGTTGCCGGAATTGTCTTCAGGGTTGTCTGGGTGGTTGGGGCGCCCCCCAGGGACCGCCCCGGCCCCGGGCTCACCGGAGTGCGGCAGCGCGGTACCGCGCTCCCCATGAAGCCTCGCGGTGACCTGCCCCCGCTCCGCTCCCGCGTGGACTGGCTCTTCCGTTCCGCTCCCCGACTCTCCGCTCATCCTCTCGCTCTCCCGCCGGACGGTTCGTCGTACCGATATGACGGTCTGCCTCCGGCTACGACGGTCCGTCGTACCGATACGGTGGTCTGCCTCCAGCTACGACGGTCCGTCGTACCGTTACGGCGGTCTGCCTCCAGCTACGACGGTCCGTCGTACCGTTACGGCGGTCTGCCTCCGGCTACGACGGTCCGTCGTACCGTTACGGCGGTCTGCCTCCGGCTACGACGGTCCGTCGTACCGATACGGCGGTCTGCCTCCGGCTACGACGGTCCGTCGTACCGATACGGCGGTCTGCCTCCAGCTACGACGGTCCGTCGTACCGATACGACGGTCTGCCTCCGGCTACGACGGTCCGTCGTACCGATACGACGGTCTGCCTCCGGCTACGACGGTCCGTCGTACCGATACGATGGTCTGCCTCCGGCTACGACGGTTCGTCGTACCGTTACGGCGGTCTGCCTCCGGCTGCGACGGTCCGTCGTATCGATACGACGGTCTGCCTCCGGCTACGACGATCCGTCGTACCGATACGGCGGTCTGCCTCCGGCTGCGACGGTCCGTCGTACCGTTATGGCGGTCTGCCTCCGGCTGCGACGGTCCGTCATATCGAATACGGCGGTCTGCCTCCAGCTACGACGGTCCGTCGTACCGATACAACAGCCTGCGGTCAGGGCCGCGGGTGGCCCGAAGAGCGGTTCTTGTCCACGATGGCGGCGATGATCAGCAGGAAGGCGAGCAGGCGGATGAGGTAGAAATAGTGCCGGTGCTCCTCCGCCGGAGCGGCCAGGAGGAGCGCGACGCCGTTGAGCGCCAGCATCCAGAAAGCGGCGCCGAAGAGGGCGAAGAAGCGGTCGCGCGTCTCACTCCAGAGCCGGAGGAAGAAGAGCCCCACCGCGATTGAGCCCGCGGCGGCGACGCCATTGAGAAAATTGATCATGCCGCCCCTCCTCTACTTGGAATCCCAGATCAGTCCCAGCAGCAGGACCATGACCGACAGGGCCGCCAGCAGGCTCCGGTACAGTGAGAGGTCCACCGTGGGGACGACGATCAGATCGACGAACAGCACCAGATTGTTGAGCGTCAGGCCGGCGAACGCCAGGCTGCTCCAGAGCAGCAGGCGCGCCTCGCTGTTCCGGTAGGCGCGCCCGAGGAGCACGGCGCACAAGCCGCTGGTGAGCGCGCAGAGCGCATAGACCACGCTAGCCATCCCGTTTCCCTTTCCGCAGTTGGAACGCGTCCGCGAACAGCCGGGCGCTGTCGGCGAGCCGGTGAGCCAGCACCGCCACGACGGCATCGCGGTGGATGTAATGCGCCCGGGCCACCTCCTCCACGAGTTCCGCCAGATCCTCCCTGCCGGGCTTGTAGCAGTAAATAACCGACTCGGCGATCCGCACGTCGAGGAGGTTGCGGGCGCTGAGATGCTCGAGGTGCGACTGGGTGATGTCGGCGGGCATCTCGAGCTCGACGGCCAGTGTCTTCGCCGCCCACCAGCGCGTGGAGTGCCGGTGCAGGAAGAGCAGCAGGTTGAGGCGCTCGACCGAGCCTATATCATCGATCAGGAAGCGCCTGACGGCATCTGAAAGCGGAGCATGCGTCACTGGGCCCAACTATAATGGAAAGCGCGAGGATCATGTCGGCGCGCCGACAAAGCCTCAAGCGATACCTCTAAGGTAGATCCTCAAGCTCGCCGCGTTGACCTCTGCCCCCTGCTTTATGCTAGTTTGCCGGGCGGCATGGCAATCTCCGACTCCACATTCGACGAGCCCCTGAACGAGCTCCGCCGCCAGATCCAGGAGCTGGAAGGTTTTCCGCCCGGGAGCGGGCAGGAGAAGGAGCTGGATCGCCTGCGCAACACGCTGCGCAAGTCCACCTCCGACGTCTACGGCGGCCTCAACCGCTGGCAGAAGACCCTGGTGGCCCGCCATCAGGACCGCCCCTATACCCTCGAGTATGTCCAGGCTCTGATGACCGACTGGGTCGAGATCCACGGCGACCGCGCCTTCGGGGACGATCCCGCCATTGTCTCCGGGTTCGCGACGTTCCGCGGCCGGAGCGTCGCGGTAATTGGCCATCAGAAGGGGCGCGACACCAGGGAGCGGATCCTCCGCAACTTCGGCCAGCCGCGCCCCGAGGGGTACCGCAAGGCGCTGCGGGTGATGAAGATCGCGGAGCGGTTCGGCCGCCCGGTCCTCACCTTCATCGACACCGCCGGCGCTTATCCCGGCCTCGACGCCGAGGAGCGCGGGCAGGCCGAGGCGATCGCCCGCAACCTCCTGGAGATGGCCGTTCTGGAGGTGCCGATCATCGCCACCGTCACCGGCGAGGGGGGGAGCGGCGGCGCGCTGGCGCTCGGGGTGGCCGACCGGGTGTACATGCTGGAGTACGCCACCTACTCGGTGATCTCGCCCGAGGGGTGCGCCGCCATCCTCTGGAAGGACCAGGACCGGAAGAACGAGGCCGCCGAGGCGATGAAGATCACGGCGCCGGATCTCCTGGCCCTCGGCGTCGTCGACGAGATCATCCCCGAGCCCGCAGGCGGCGCCCACACCGATCCGGACGCCGCCTGCCGGCGGGTGGGCGATGTCGTCGAGCGGGCGCTCAATGATCTGCAGCGGCTCTCCACCAAAGAGCTGCTCGCGCGCCGCTACGACAAGTTCCGCGCTCTTGGAGCCTTCGACGAGGGATAACGCGCTGAGCTCGCCGGTGGAGTGGGTGGCTGCGCCGGTGCCGGAGTGCGCTGCCGGTCTCGAACGGGACGGGGTAGCCCCCTGGCTCGCGGCGCTGCTCGCGCGGCGAGGCGTCGAGGACGCGCGCGGGGCCGAGCTCTTCCTGCATCCTTCTCTCGACCAGCTCCACGATCCGTTCCTGCTCGCCGGCATGGAAGAGGTGGTGGCCCGGCTGCTGGGGGCCCGCGAGCGCAAGGAGAAGGTCGCGGTGGTCGGCGACTACGACGTCGACGGCATTTCGGCGACCGCGCTGCTGCTCGCCGTGTTCGCGGCCTGCGGTATCGAGGCGAAAGCGGTGATGCCCCACCGGTTGCGGGAGGGGTACGGCTTTCAGCCGGTCCACGTCGAGCGGGCGCGGGAGCTGGGGTGCGGCCTGATCGTCACCGCCGACTGTGGCAGCTCGTCGGTCGCGGCGGTGGAGGCGGCGATGACGGCCGGGATCGGCGTCGTCGTCACCGATCATCACCTGCCGGGGTGCGAGCTGCCGGCGGGCACGCTGCACATCAACCCCCACCAGTCTCATTGCACCTACCCCTTCCGGGATCTCGCGGCGGTCGGGCTCGCCTTCAAGCTGGCGCTGGCCCTGTCGGTGCAGTGCGGCAAGACGCTCGATCCGGCGCCGCTGCTGCGGGTGGCCTGCCTGGGCACGATCGCGGATCTGGTGCCGCTCCACGGCGAGAACCGGGTGATCGCGGCGCTCGGCCTCAAGGCGCTCGCCGAAGCGAAATCGCAGGGTTTGAAGGCGCTCATCCTGCAGTCCGGGATGAAGCCGCCGTTCACGGCGGCGGACGTCGGCTTCCGCATGGGGCCGCGGATCAACGCGGCGGGGCGGCTGCACGATCCCGAGCGGGCGCTGGAGCTGCTGCTGAGCCGCGACGCCGGCCGCGCCGCGGCGCTGGCGGCCGAGCTCGACGGCTGGAACCGCGAGCGGCAGACCACGGAGACGCGAGTGGTGGAGGAGGCCATGCGCCAGTTCGCCCAGCGCTCGCCGCTGCCGCCGATCCTGGTGGCCTGGAGCGAGAGCTGGCATAAAGGCGTGGTGGGGATCGCGGCCGGCCGGGTGGCCAAGGATCTCCACCGTCCGGTGGTCCTGCTGGCGGTCGAGGGGGCAACGGCGACCGGCTCGGGGCGCAGCCTGCCGGGCCTCGAGCTGCACGGCTTCCTCTCGGCCTGGAAAGATCGGATGGAGAAATTCGGCGGCCACTCGCAGGCGATCGGGCTGACGGTGGCGACCGACCGCCTGGAGGAGCTGCGGGGCGCATGGGAGGCGGCGGGGGCGGAGTGGCCGGAAGAGATGCTGGTGCGGCGGGTCGAATATGAGCTGCACATGGCGCCGGGCGAGGTGTCGCCTCGCCTGCTGGCGCAGCTCGCGAGGCTCGAGCCGTTCGGCCAGGGGAATCCGCGGCCGCTCCTGCGCACCGGCCCGCTGCGGATCGAGGGGGAGCCGCGCAATTTCGGCAACGGCCACCTCTCGGCGCGGGCCCGCGGGGGAGACGGCGCTACCGTCGAGCTGGTAGGGTGGCGGTGGGGCGAGCGCGTGCGGGATCTGCGCGGCAGCTTCGAGGTTCTCGCCTGTGTCGAGGACGACTCCTATCGGGGCGGTCCGGTGCTGCGGCTGGTGGACAGCCGACCCTCTTGAATAAAACCGATTCCCAATGCTCCGTTACGAATTGAAGGATCCGTGTTTTGTAGGGGCGGCCCTGTGTGGCCGCCCTGGGGGTGGAAAAAACAGGGCGGCCACACAGGGCCGCCCCTACATGACCGTTGTGCCGTGACAAGGCACTAGAATTCATCGCCGATGGCGCGCAAAGCCCGCTCTTACGTCTCCCTCTTCCGCAAGCTGCTGCTCGCGGCGCTGGTGCTGCTCGTCGTGGGGGTGGTCGGGCTCTTCATGTTCGGCAAGGCCGGCCAGCGGCGGGAGAAGCCGGCGACGGCCGAGGAGACCGGCGGCTCCAAGGGGATGACGCTGATCGGCGAGGACTTCGACTACACCTTCACCGACGGTTCCCGGCCGGTCTTCCACATCAAGGGGGAGAGCATCAAGGCGGACCGCGAGGGGACGATCTACCTGGACCGCGTCGGCGTCACTCTCTGGGACCGCCAGGGGCGCATCTTCCACCTCGAGAGCCGGAAGGCGAGCTTCAACCGCGAATCCAACGAGGGGCAATTGCAGGGCAACGTCGTCGTCCGCGGCCCCAACGAGCTCGAGCTGCGCACCGCCCGCCTCAACCTCCAGCAGAAGGGGGACGTGGTGATGAGCGAGGTGCCGGTCGAGATCCTCTATGGCGGCAAGTACGTCGCGCACGCCGGCCGGCTGAACATCGACATCCCCGGCGAGGTCTACACTCTGCAAGGGGGGGCCCGCATCGACAGCATCCCGGGGGTGCAGCCACCGGTCCAGGTCACCGCGCAGCGGTTGATCTACGACCGCCAGAAGCTCTGGATGCGTGCCGAGGGGGGCACCCGGATCCGCCGCGGGCAGGACCGGCTGGCGGCCGTCCGCATCTACGGCAACCTGTCGGACGACGAGTCCGGGCTCAAGTTCGTCCATGCCTTCTGGAACATCGAGGGGGAGACCCACTCGACGACGGCGCTCGCGCCAGGGCTGTCTTCTCCTGGAAAAGCCGCCGCGCAGCCGACGACGGTCCGCTTCAAGGGGGGGAAGGACCTCGCGGTGGTCTTCCAGCCGGAAGGGAACCAGGCACGGCGGGTGGAATATACGGCGCCGGAGAACGGCCGCGTGCAGATGGATTCGACGGGCGGCGGCGTCTCGCGCACCCTCACCGCGCGCCGCCTCGAAGGGACGATGGAGAACGGCGTGCTGAACGCGGCGGACGCCTTCGGCGGCGTCGAGATCCGCGAGGTCTCGCGGGTGGATGGCAAGCCGGTCCTGCGCCAGGCCACCGGCCAGCGCGGCGCGGCCACCTTCAAGCCGGACGGCCAGCTCGCCACCATGAGCTTCGACGTCAACGTCGTCTACCACGACGGCCAGGTCACCGCCACCGGCAAGCACGGGGCGCTCGACATGGAGCAGGGGCGCGGCGAGTTCGTCGGCGACCCGGTGGTGGTGACCAGCGACCGCGGCCGGATCGAGGCGCCGAGGATGGTCTACAACACCGACCAGCAGATCGTGAACGCCCGCGGCGGCGTGCGCGCGCTGCTGCAGAAGGTGGAGGAGACGGCGCTCTCTGGCACGCCACTTGCTAACGGGCAGGGTCCAGTGCATGTAGAATCCCAGGAGGCGTTCTGGCGGCAGCAGCCGTCATCCTTCATTTTCCGTGGCGACGTGCGCGCCTGGCGCGGGGACAACCTGCTGCTGGCGCCGGAGCTGCGCGGGGACAAGGCGGCGGACCAGCTCACCGCCACGGGTGGGGTGAAGACGCTGTTCTATCCCACCCAGGAGCAGGCGGGTAAAACGGGGGTGGCCACGGCGGGGAAGAAGCCGACGCCGATCCAGGTCTCGGCGGGCGATCTCCAGTATTCAGAAAAAAGCGAGCAGAAGGGTACGAGCGATCAGCCGAAGACCAGCGTCCTGCTCTATACCGGCAACGTGCGGGTGGACCAGGAGGGGAAGACCCTCACCTGCCAGCGGCTGGAGGTCGATCTCGGGACCGACCGGCAGGCGAAGACGATGACCTGCTCCGGCGACACCAAGCTGAACGACCCCAAGGTGGGGCGGAAGATCGACGGGCAGAAGGCGGTCTACCAGGTGAGCCAGCGGCAGATCGACATCACCGGCGAGCCGGTGACGATGACCGACAAGGACGGCAACCAGGTGCGCGGCAAGCGGGTGCTCTACTACGTCGACGACGGTCGGGCGGTGGTGCAGGGCAAGGAGGGGGAGGCGAATCCGGCCCCTGCCATCCAGACCCAGCCGTCCGCGAAGCCGCCGAAACCGCCGAAGCCGGCGCCGGCGAAGCCGCCAGGAAAGGGACGATGACCGAGCCGTTGAGCGAAAGGACCGGGGAGGCGCGGAAGCTCGCGACGGCCAATCTGCGCAAGGTGTACCGCGGGCGGGCCGTGGTGCAGGACGTGTCGATCGAGGTCGGCCCGGGGGAGATCGTGGGGCTGCTGGGTCCCAACGGCGCGGGCAAGACGACGACCTTCTACATGGTGGTCGGGCTGACGCCGCCCGATTCGGGGACCGTCCTGCTCGGCGACGAGGACATCACCGAGCTGCCGATGTACCTGCGGGCGCAGCGCGGGATCAGCTACCTGCCACAGGAGCCGTCGGTCTTCCGCCGGATGTCGGTCGAGAACAACCTGCGGGCGATTTTCGAGACGGTCGACCTCTCGCACGCGGAGCAGGAACGGCGCATTGACCAGCTCATCGCCGACCTCGGACTGTCCAAGGTCCGGCGCACCCGCGGGGCGCTGCTGTCGGGCGGCGAGCGGCGCCGGGTCGAGATCGCGCGGGCGCTGGTCATCAACCCGTGGTATATCCTCCTTGACGAACCGTTCGCCGGGATCGACCCGATCGCGGTTCTCGACATCCAGGGCATCATCAGGCACCTGAAGTCGATGGGGATCGGAATCCTGATCACCGACCATAACGTGCGGGAAACATTGAAAATAACCGACCGGGCCTATATCATCAACAACGGCGAAATTCTGCGCTCCGGTACCCCGCACGAGCTTTCAACGGACGCGCAAGTCCGAAAAATCTATCTCGGGGAAGACTTCACTCTGTAGGCTGAAAGTCGAATGGCGTTAGAGCAAAAACTATCGTTGAAGCTGTCACAGAAGCTTGTGATGACGCCTTCTTTGCAGCAGGCGATCAAGCTGCTGCAGATGACGCGCATGGAGCTCGATACGCTGCTCACTCAGGAGCTGGTGGAGAATCCAGTCCTCGAGGAGTCGGGGGACATCACCGAGGACGAGACACCCCAACGGGAAGAGCAGGAGGCGGCTCCCGAGGTGCCGGCCAACGGTGAGACCCTCGACCACGAGAAGTCGATGGAGAACATCGACCTCGACGCCTACTTCGGCGACTACTGGGAGGGCTCCGGGGCGTCGTCGATGATGGAAGAGCGCGAGGAGCCGCCGATCGAGAACAGCCTCTCCCGCGAGGCCGACCTCTACGACCACCTCCTCTGGCAGCTCCACATGGCGGAGATCGGTCCTCGCCAGCGCGAGATCGTTGAGCTGATCATCGGCAACCTCAACCCGGACGGCTTTCTGGTCGCCACCCTCGAGGAGATCCTCGCGATGGGCGACGCCGAGGGGCGCGAGTACACGATGGCGGAGATCGAGGAGGCGCTCGCCATCGTGCGCTCCTTCGATCCGCCGGGCATCGCCTGCGTCGACCTGCGCGAGAGCCTGCTGCTGCAGATGGACATGAAGAGGATCGAGCCGGAGTCGCTGGCGCGGCGGATGGTCGACGAGGCCTGGGACCTCTTCCTGCGCCGGCAGTTCCCGGCGGTGGCCAAGAAGCTGAACGTCGATCTGCCGGAGCTCGAGGCGGCGCTCGAGGTGGTGCGCACGCTGGAGACCCACCCGGGGCGTCAGTTCAGCACCGACCGGCCGCACTACATCGAGCCCGACGTCTTCGTCCGCCGGGTCGGCGACGAGTACGTCATCCAGCTCAATGACGACGGCCTCCCCCGGCTGCGGGTCAGCCGCGCCTACCGGCGCATGCTGCAGACCATGCGCAGCGAGGGGCGGCAGAGCGAGGCCCAGGCGTTCATCAAGGACAAGATCCGCTCGGCGGTCTGGCTGATCAAGAGCCTCGACCAGCGCCAGCGCACGATCTACAAGGTGGCGGCGTCGATCGTCCGCCAGCAGCGCGAGTTCCTCGACCGCGGCATCGAGCACCTGCGGCCGATGGTGCTGCGCGACGTGGCCGAGGACATCGGCATGCACGAGTCGACGGTCAGCCGGGTGGTCTCCAACAAGTACATCCACACCCAGCGCGGCCTCTTCCCGATGAAGTTCTTCTTCCACAGCGGCATCGACCGCGAGTACGGCGACAACATCTCCTCGCTGACGGTGAAGCGCAAGATCGAGCAGATGATCCAGGCCGAGGACCCGAAGCGGCCGCTGTCCGACAGCGAGCTGATGCGGATCTTGAACCGCGAAGGGATCCAGATCGCCCGCCGCACAGTGGCGAAGTACCGGGACGAGCTCAACATCCCCTCGTCGACCGACAGGAAGCAGATCTTCTGAGGTGGGCCTCGGCGCGCTGACCCGGCCGGAGCTGATCTTCCCGGATCTGCCGGCGACCGATCGCCCCGGAGTGTTGCGCGCCCTGGCCGAGCGCGTCGCCGGGCAGGGGCTGGTCAACAACGGCGACGAGCTGTTCCAGAAGCTCTGGGAGCGCGAGCAGCTCGGCTCCACCGGCATCGGCCAGGGAGTCGCTATCCCGCACTGCAAGCTGAACGGCCTCCGGCAAGGGGTGGTGGCGGTCGGCTTGGTGCCGGCGGGAGTGGAGTTCGGGGCGGTCGACGGCCAGCCGGTGAAGGTCTTCTTCCTGGTCGTCTCGCCCGGCGGATCGCCGGCCCAGCATCTGCAGGCGCTGGCCGCCATCTCGCGCTGGATCAAGGCGGACGGGCATGCCGGCCGGCTCCTCGGTCTGCACGATGCGGCGCGGGTGTACGATCTCCTGCGCGATGAGGACGGGTGATGGAGAGCGAAACGCATCCGGAAACGTATCTGATGGAGCCCGGGAGCGGCGCGGTGCCGGTCGCGGAGCTGATGGGGGAGGAGTTGAGCTACCTCCGCCTCAGCGTCCTTTCCGGCCAGTCGCACCTGGACAATCTGATCACCCATCCACGGGTGCAGAAGCCGGGGCTCGCCTTCGCCGGCTATTACGCCTACATCAAGCCGGGGCGGGTGCAGATCATCGGCGAGAGCGAGGCCGAGTACCTGAAGACGCTCGAGGAGGAGGAGCGGCTCGAGCGGCTCGACCGCATCACCAGCCTGCCGGTGCCGGTGTTCGTCATCACCAAGGGGCTGCCGCCGCTCCCCGGATTCCTCTCGCTCTGCCAGAACCGCGAGGTGCCCGTCCTCTCCTCGCCCGCCCTGTCGTCGAACGTCATCAAAGGGATCAGCTACTTCCTGGAGGACCACCTGGTCCCCTCGACCTCGCTGCACGGCGTGCTGCTCGAGATCTACGGTCTCGGCGTGCTGCTGATCGGCGAGAGCGGGGTGGGCAAGAGCGAGTCGGCCCTCGACCTGATCACCCGCGGCCACAGCCTGGTGGCGGACGACAAGGTGCAGGTCAAGCGTTATCCGAACGGCGAGCTGGTCGGCTACAACGAGGGGCCGCTGCGCCACCACATGGAGCTGCGGGGGATCGGGATCATCAACGTCCAGGACCTGTTCGGCCTCGCCTCGGTGCGCGAGCGGACGACGATCGACCTGGTGATCGAGCTGGAGCACTGGCGCGACGGCCGGACCTACGACCGGCTCGGTCTCGACGAGACGGTGTTCCACATCCTGGAGACCCCCTGCCCCTACATCCGCATGCCGGTCGCCATGGGGCGCAACATCAGCATCCTGGTAGAGATCGCGGCGCGCAACCACGTGCTGAAGCTGCAGGGGCACCACTCGGCCCGGGAGTTCGCGCGCAAACTCGAGGCTCAGCTTGAACGAAACCGCAAAGGCCCCCGCTAAGCCCCCCGCCAAGGCCCGGCTCGTCATCATCACCGGCCTCTCGGGGTCGGGCAAGAGCGTGGTCGCCAAGTGCTTCGAGGATCTCTCGTACTACACGGTCGACAACCTCCCGCTCCCCCTGCTGCGCCTCTTCCTCGACAACCCGCTGGAGCTGGTGCGCGGCAACGACCGCATCGCCGTGGTCACCGACGTGCGCGCTCCCGGCTTCGCCGAGGAGTTCCCGCGCCTGTTCGCCGAGATCGACCGCGACCGCATCGACCCCCGACTGCTCTTCCTCGAAGCCTCGGACGAGGTGCTGGTGCGGCGCTTCTCCGAGACCCGGCGCCCCCACCCCCTGGCGCCGGACCAGCCGGTGATCGAGGGGATCCGCCGCGAGCGCGAGGTGCTGGCGGAGCTGCGCGCCCGCGCCGACATGGTGTTCGACACCAGCGCCTGGTCGATCCACGAGATCCGCAGCCAGGTCTACCGCGAGTTCGCCACCAATCCCGGCGAAGAGCCCGGAATGGTCGTCTCCCTGGTAAGCTTCGGCTTCAAGCACGGCATCCCCTACGGCACCGACCTGCTCTTCGACGTGCGGTTTCTGCCCAATCCGCACTTCGTTCCCGGGCTGCGCGAGCAGACGGGGCAGGACGAGGGGGTGCAGGACTATCTCGACCAGCAGCCGGACTTCGCGGAGCTGGTCGGCCGGCTGACCGATCTGCTGGCCTATCTGCTGCCGCGTTACCGCCGGGAGAACCGGAGCTATCTCTCGGTGGCGATCGGCTGCACGGGGGGGCGGCATCGGTCGGTGGCCGTCGCCGAACGTCTGAAGCTGGCGCTGGAAGAGCAGGAGTGGCCGGCGCGCGTGATCCATCGCGACATCGCCCGCTGATTACGGCGATAAACGGACGGAATCGCGGGGGGAACAGGCGCGTTACCATTCTGGGAGTATTTCTAAGCCGATGATCGGAAAACTGATACTGACTCATGGCGGTCTGGCGCGAGAGCTCCTGGCCGCTGCGAATACCATCTCGGGCTCGCTGAACGGGTTCGAGGCGCTGTCGCTCGACTGGAGCGACGGTTTCGACGAGGCGCGGAGCAAGGTGGGCGCGGCCCTGGAGCGGCTCGACGAGGGGCAGGGGGTGCTGATCCTGACCGACATGTACGGCGGCACACCCTGTAACATCTCGATGACCTTCTACCAGGCGGACAAGTTCGAGGTGCTGACCGGGGTGAACCTGCCGATGGTCCTGCGCCTGGCCTGCCAGGCGGAGGCCGAGAAGGGCACCGTCTCCGAGCTCGCCCACTGGCTGCAGGACAAGGGGCAGCGGAGCGTCTGCCTGGCCGGGGATCTGGACAAGGGGCGGAGTTGCGGGCCGAGCTGCGCGGTCCCGATCGCGGTCAAGGCGGAGGAGCCGCATGATTGAGCGCCAGACGGAGATCGTCAACCGCCTGGGCCTGCACGCGCGGGCAGCCGCCAAGCTGGTGCACACCGCCGGCAATTTCCAGAGCCGGATCACCGTCGTCAAGGACGGCGAGGAGGTCGACGCCAAGAGCATTCTCGGCATCCTCCTGCTGGCGGCGGGGCAGGGGAGCCAGGTGATCGTCCGCGCCGAGGGGCAGGACGAGGAAGACGCCGTGCGGGCCGTGACGACGCTCATCGCCAATCGATTCGACGAGGAGAGCTGATGCGGGCAGCCGAGCCGATGCAGGTCTTGAAGGGAATGGGGGTCTCCGACGGCATCGCCATCGGCCGCGCCGTCTGTCTGGAGACCCGCGGCCCGGAGGTCTTCCGCCTCCACGTCCCCGAGTCGCAGGTGGAGGGGGAGGTCGTCCGCCTGCACGAGGGGGCCCGCCACGCCCGCGGCGAGCTGCAGCGCCTGCGTGCGCGAGCCGAGGAAGACCTCGGCAACGACCTCGCCGCCATCTTCGACGCCCATGTCCTCCTGCTCTCCGACGTCAAGTTCCTGGGCCGGGTGGAGGAGCGGATCCGCACTCAGCAGGTCAACGCCGAGTGGGCGGTCCACAAGACCGCCGAGGAGCTCGACAACCGCTTCGCGCACATGGACGACCCCTACATCCGCGAGCGCAGCGAGGATCTGACCGACGTCAGCCGCCACCTGCTGCGCAGCCTGCAGGGGATCGCCCACCACGATCTCTCCGAGCTGCCGGCGGACATCGTCATCGTAGCCGACGACCTCACCCCCTCCGACGCCATCCGGCTCGGCCGCGAGCGGGTGATCGGCTTCGCCATCGGCTCCGGCGGCCGCACCTCGCACACCACGATCATCGCCCGCTCCCTCAACATCCCGGCCGTGGCCGGCCTGGTGGGGGTGATGGGCCTCATGCGCGACGAGGCCCCGATCATCGTCGACGGCGAGACGGGCTCGGTCATCGTCTATCCCACCGCCGAGGTGCTCCAGCAGTACCGGACGCGCAAGGCCGAGATCGAGCGCCGCGACCGCGACCTGCTGGCCACCGCCGAGCTCGCGGCCGTGACCCGCGACGGGGTCGAGGTCCAGCTCATGGCCAATATCGACCTTCCCGAGGAGGTCGACGAGGTGCCGATGTTCGGCGCCGCCGGCGTCGGCCTCTACCGCAGCGAGTTCCTCTACATCGAGAAAAGCCCGCAGATGCCGACCGAGGAGGAGCACGTCCAGATCTACCGCCGCCTGGTCGAGTTCGCGGCGCCCCATCCGGCGATCATCCGCACCTATGACCTGGGGGGGCGCAAGCTGGCGCGCGAGATGATGGCGACGCGCGAGGAGAACCCGGTCCTGGGGCTGCGCGGCATCCGCCTGACCCTGGCGCGGCCGGAGGTCTTCCGCAGCCAGATCCGGGCGCTCTACCGCGCCGGGCTGTACGGCAATCTCTGGATCATGCTGCCGCTGGTGAGCACCGTCGAGGAGGTGCGGCAGTTCCGCGCTTTCGCGGACGAGGTCATGGCCGAGCTCGAGCGCGAGGGGCTGCCCTTCCGCCGCGACGTGCGGCTCGGCGTCATGATCGAGGTCCCCGCCGCCGCCGTCATCGCCGACATCCTGGCGCGCGAGGTCGACTTCTTCTCGATCGGCACCAACGACCTCATCCAGTACTCGATGGCGGTCGACCGCAACAACGAGCACGTGGCGAGTCTCTATCAGCCGCTTCATCCGGCGATTCTGCGCATGTTACGCTTTGTCATCGACAGCGCTCGAGCGGCGGGAATCGAGGTCGGGCTCTGCGGCGAGATGGCCGCGGATCCGCGCTTCGCGCTGCTGCTGGTGGGCCTGGGGCTGCGGCGCCTCTCGATGAGCCCGCGCCAGATCCCCGAGGTCAAGAGCTGGCTGCGCGAGGCGACCGCGTCCGGTCTGGCCGAGCTCGTCGAGGGGTGCATGGAGCACAGCACCGCCGCCGAGGTGGAGCGCCACATGAGCAGTTACTTCGAGTGCTCCCTGCCCTTGCGGGTGAGCGCATCCGGCGTCTAGAGATCGACTTCCGAGAGGGACTTGCAATGCGTTTGCCGATTCGCCGAGTGGAGAAGCCCTGGGGCTACGAGCTGATCTTCGCCCACACCGACCGCTACGTCGGAAAGATCCTGCACGTCAACGCCGGAGAGGCGCTCTCCCTTCAGTACCATGAGATCAAGGACGAGACCCTCTACCTCTCCGACGGCGAGGTGGAGCTGGTGGTGGAGGAGGGTGGCGCGCTGGTCAGCACCGTCCTCCGCGGCGGGGACTCCTACCGCATCACGCCCGGAACCAGACACCGGATGGTCGCGGGCGAGAACGGCTGCGACATCATCGAGGTCTCCACTCCGGAGCTCGACGACGTGGTGAGACTGGAGGATCGTTATGGCCGAGCTTAGATCGTTCCGCGCCGCCCTGCTCCCCCTGGCTCTTGGCGTCACGCTCAGCATCGCGGGATGTCACGGCACCACCCCCCAGCCGGTCACCCGTGCCAAGGCCCCTGAGGTGCCCAAAGAGCAGCCGGCGCCCGCCGCCACCGCCACCACCCCTGACGCGCCGTCGCAGGCTCCGGCACCGGTCGAGATCACCGCCGCGCGCGAGAAGACGGGGGACGCCGCGCCGGTAGTCGTCGACGCCGGCGTGGAGGACGCCGCCGCGACCCCGGTCACCCTGGTCGAAGCCGCTCACGCCGAGCGGCAGCGGCGCGCCGGCGCCGGCAAAAAATCGATCGCGGTGATCAACGACAAGACCCTGCCCAAGTACGCCCGCAAGGGGCAGATCACCATCGCCGACACGAAGAAAGACAAGAACAAGGTCAAGACGGCGAGCCCGCAGGTCGCGGCCGCCGAGGCCGAGGCCCGCGACGAGCAGCACTGGCGCAACCGGGCCCGCCAGCTCCGCGAGAACTGGCGCCAGGTGGCCGACGAGGCCAAGGAGCTGGAGCGGAAGTCCGCCGAGCTGCGCCAGAAGTTCTACGGCGAGACCGACACCTTCCTGCGCGACACCCAGGTCAAGCCGGACTGGGACCGGGTGCTCGACCGTCTGCGCCAGGCGCGGCTCGACGTCGACACCGCCAGACAGGACCTCGCCAAGTTTCTCGAGGAAGGGCGGGCCGCCGGCGCCCAGCCCGGCTGGCTTGACGAGGGGTCCGAAGAGGAGCCCGCGGACGAGAGCGGCAAGCAGAGAGAGCCGGTGCCGGCCCTGCAGTCGATCGAGCCGCCGGTGATCGAGAACGACAGCATCAAGTCCCCCCCTCCGGGTCTCCAGGGCCGCTGATGACTCCTCCCCGCCGCTTCTTCATCGAGACCTGGGGCTGCCAGATGAACGAGCTGGATACCCAGCGCATGGCGGGCCAGCTCATGCAGCAGGGGATCCTCCCCACCCGTGAGCCGGAGGAGGCGGACATCATCCTCCTCAACTCCTGCAGCGTGCGCGAGAAGGCGGCGCAGAAGGTCTACTCGCGGCTGGGGGAGTACCGGCAGTTCAAGCGGAACCGCGGCGACCTGCTGATCGGCCTCTGCGGCTGTGTCGCCCAGCAGGAGGGGGAAAAGGCCTTGGAGCGGGTGCCGGATCTCGACTTCGTGCTCGGACCGGCGCGCGTCGGCGAGCTGCAGGAGGTGGTGGCGCGCCGCCGGGCGGGGGAGCGCGTGGTGGCGACCGGCTTCCCGGAGAACCGCCAGTACGACATCGACGCGGTTTCCCGGGCCGGCGAGTACAAAGGGATGGTGACGATCATCGAGGGGTGCAACAAGAACTGCACCTTCTGCATCGTCCCCAAGACCCGCGGCCCCGAGCGGAGCCGGCCGAGCGCCGAGATCCTGCGCGAGGTCCGGCACCTCCTCGACTACGGCTTCCAGGAGATCGAGCTGCTGGGCCAGACCGTCAACCACTGGCGCGAGCCGGAGGGGGACTGGGACTTCGCCGACCTGCTCGACCAGATCGCCCGCATGCCGGGCGTGCAGCGGCTGCGCTTCGTCACCTCCTACCCGCGCGACTTCACACCCCGGATGGTGGAGCAGATCGGGCGCCACGCCAACATCTGCCCCTACCTGCATCTGCCCGTGCAGTCCGGCTCCGACCGCGTGCTGCGCCGCATGGGTCGCGGCTATACGCGCGGCGAGTACCTCGACCTCGTCGGGCAGCTCCGCCGGGCGCGGCCCGACCTGGCGCTCTCGACCGATCTCATCGTCGGCTTTCCGGGCGAGACGGAAGAGGACTTCGAGAGCACCCTCGAGCTGGTGCGCGAGGTACGCTTCGCCGCGATGTATGCCTTCAAGTACTCGCCGCGGCCGGGCACCGCGGCGCCGCGCCTGAGCGACCCGGTCCAACCGGAGGTCGCTTCCGAGCGGCTGCAGCGCCTCTTCCAGCTTCAGAACGGGATCCAGGAAGAGATCAACCGGGAGCTGGTGGGGGAGGAGCTCGAGGTGATCGTGACCGGATGGGGGAAGCAGCCGGGGACCCAGACCGGCCGCACCCCTTGCCATCGCGTGGTCCACTTCGCAACCGGCCCCGAGCCGGCGCTCCTGGGCAGCGTCACCCGCGTCCAGGTGGAGACCGCTCTGCCGCACAGCCTGCTCGGCCGGCGCCTGCCGATTCCGGTCCTCGCCCCCTCCTGAAAATCCGTCCTTGACCTGCCCCGTTGCCCGCGCCCAGAATAGGGCATGAGCAACCCAAACGAAGAGCTCCAGGTGGAAGTGAAGGGGTTGATGCTGGACCCCTCGTCGAACGTCCCGATCGTCATTCTCCGGGACATCGGGAGTCAGTTGTTCCTGCCGATCTGGATCGGCGTCTTCGAGGCGAACGCCATCGCGCTCCGCATCGAGGGAGTGGAACCCCCCCGGCCGATGACCCACGACCTGCTGCGCTCGCTGCTCGAACAGCTCGGCGGCCAGGTCGAGAAGATCGTGATCTCCGACCTGCGGGAGAGCACCTTCTTCGCCATGATCCATATCCGTAACCAGGAGCGCGCCACGGCCGTCGATGCCCGGCCGAGCGACGCCATCGCCCTCGCCCTGCGGACCGGCTCGCCGATCTTCGTCCTGCGCTCGGTGCTCGACAAGGCCCAGGCGGTCGATCTGGTGACCGACGCGACCGACGAAGAGAAGCTCAAGAAGTGGCTCGAGGAGATCAGCCCTGACGATCTCGGCAAGTGGACCATGTAATGGAAGGCGGTATTCGCCGAGCTCGGCGGCCGGAACTCTCGAAAAATCATACATTTACCAGCGATGTCGGCGCGCCGACATCGCGCCGGGGTTCGCTTGACCTGGTCGGAGCCTTTCCTTAGACTGCCCCCCTCCTATGATCATCGCCATCACCAATCAGAAGGGTGGAGTGGGCAAGACCACCACCGCCATCAACCTCGCCGCGGCCCTCGCCAGCAAGGGGAGGAAGACGCTGCTGGTGGACCTCGACCCCCAGGCCAACAGCTCGATGTCCTATCTCGACATCCACGATCTACGGATGTCGATCTACGACGCTCTGACCGATGAACAGGTCCACCTCTCGGACATCCTCAGGCCGGCGGAGAAGATCGAGAACCTCTACATTGCCCCTTCGACCATCGCCCTGGCCAAGGTCGAAGCGAAGCTCATCGGCGAGTTGGATAGTCACTACCGGCTCAAGGACGAGCTCCTGCGCATTCAGGACGATTTCGATTACGTCATCATCGACACGCCGCCGACCCTGGGGATCATCACGGTAAATGCCCTGGTGGCGGCAACCCATGTGCTGATCCCGATCCAGGCGAGCTACTTCGCCCTGGAGGGAACGGACGATCTCCTGGAGACGATCGACAAGATCAAGGTCCGGGCCAACCCCCAGCTTCAGATCCTGGGGGCCCTGATCACGATGTACGACAAGCGGACCCTGCTGGCCAAGGACATTTATGAGCAGATCCAGCGGGTGTTCGGCGTCAAGGTCTTCGAGACGGTGATCACCAAGAGCGTGCGGCTGGAGGAAAGCCCGGCCTACCGGGAGTCGATCTTCACCTTCGCGCCCCGGTCGACGGGAGCCTATGAGTACTATCGTCTTTCGGAGGAGGTGTTGAGCCGTGTCTGAACCGGTCCGCAAGCGTGGTGGCCTGCCCATGCGCGTCAAGATGCGTCACGACACTCACTTCGTCGAGGAGCTCACGGCGCGGCACGAGACACCGGTGGGGAAGATGATCCCCCTATCCGCCATCGAGCCGGACCCGAAGCAGCCGCGCTCGACCATGGGCGATCTGGACGACCTCGTGGCTTCCATTCGCGACAAGGGGATTCTGGAGCCCATCCTGGTCCGCCCCTGGCCGCCGGGCAGTGATCTCGGAGCGGTCGAAGCCGGTGGCGGCGGTATCCTGTACCGGATCATCTCCGGCGAGCGGCGCTACCGCGCGGCTCAGGAAGCTGGATTGTACGAAGTGCCGGCGATCGAGATGGACGTAACCGATGAGGAAGCGCTCGAGATCGCCCTGATCGAGAACCTCCAGCGTAAGGATCTGACCCCGTTCGAGGAGGCCGAGGGGTACCGGATGCTCGCCGAGAGCCATGGCTACACCCACGAGGAGATCTCGGAATCGGTCGGCAAATCACGCACGGTGGTCACCGAAAGCCTATCGCTGCTGCAGATGCCGCCACGGGTACGCGATACGGTTCAGGCGCTGGGGATCACTTCAAAGTCGCTGCTGCTGGAGGTGCTGAAGGCCGGCAGCGAGGGGGAGATGATCGACCTCCTGGAAGAGGTAGCCCGCCGCGGCCTCAACCGAGACGACCTCCGCCAGCGCCTGCGGCGCGGCGACAAGGGGGGCAAGTCCGGCCGCCGCAAGCCGTACGTCTTCCGCTTCAAGGCGCCGGACCGGACGTTCAGTCTGTCGCTGAGCTTCCGGCAGAGCGAGGTCGATCCCGAAGACCTGATCAGAGCCCTCGAACAGATCCTGGCGGATCTGCGCCAGAACCCCTCCTAGAAGAAACAAGGACATCAGAGACAGCAGGGACACACCAGGATCTGGAGTCCCTGTATGTCCCTGTCAGTCCCTTTCGTCCCTTGTTTCCACCGCCACACAAACAGCCGATAAGGCGTATTATGTTAATACATAGTCGCGAAAGGCCCACCTTGAGCAACCCGGCTTCTCAGCCGGCGGTCCACTCGGCTGCGAGGTCTTCGTCTTCTTCCAGGCGGAGCTTTGCCAGATGGCTGCCCGCCGGCAGCCGGTCCGCGAGCTGCTCGTGAATCCAGCGGACGAGATTCTCACTGGAAGGGATCGCTCCCCCGGCTCCGAATTCCGGCAGCGCAGCGTTGAGGTGCTGATGGTCGAGCCGCTCGACGACGCGCTCCTGGACCAGCGCGTCGAGCGCTCCGAGGTCGACCACGAAGCCGGTGACCGGGTCGATCTCCCCGCCCACGGTGACGTACAGGCGGTAGTTGTGGCCGTGCCCTGGCAGGTTGGCGCACTTGCCGAAGCGGGCCCGGTTCTCGGCCTCGCTCCAGTCCGGGCGGCGATACAGGTGGCTGGCGCTGAATCGATAGCGGCGTTCGAGGGCGATCTTCATGGCTGTCCCACTATATCTGTCTCCCTATAAGGGTCCCAAGATATAGTGACGCCCGTGCGGAAACTCGATCGCTACCTGATGACGGAGATCCTCGGCCCCCTGGGGCTGGGGTTCCTGGTCTATACCTTCATCCTGCTCCTGCGCTTTCTCTTTGCCTCCGCGGAGATGATCATCCGCCGTGGACTGCCGGTATCGATCGTCGGCAAGCTCCTGCTGCTGACCCTGCCGAACATCATCGTCCTGACCCTGCCGATGTCGCTCCTGTTCGGCACCCTGATCGCCGTCGGCCGGCTGTCGTCCGACAGCGAGCTGATCGCCATGCGGGCCTCGGGGGTGAGCCTGCTCACCCTCTACCGCCCCATCCTGCTGCTCTCCGGGGTGCTGACCGTCCTCAACGCGCTGCTGATGATCTACGTGCTCCCCTGGGGCAACCATTCCCTCCAGGAGCTGCGGCTCGAGATCACCACCCAGACGGTGGCGCAGCAGGTCGAGCCGCGGGTGTTCTACGAGGAATGGGAAGGCAAGGTCGTCTACGTCTTCGAGGTTCCCCCCGGCGGCAAACGGTGGAAGGGGGTCTTCCTCGCCGAGTCGATACCGTCGAGCGAGAGGAACCAGATCACCACCGCGGACTGGGGGGAGGTCCTGGTCGACCAGGCCGGCGAGCGGGTGGTCCTGCGGCTGTACAACGCCATCCAGCAGAAGGTGGACCTCTACTCCCCCGACCGCTACGAGATCAGCCGCCACCGGCGGCTCGACCTCGTCCTCGACGACCAGTTCACCACCGGGCAGAAGGCCAAGATTTCGGCCTCCAAGGGGATCCGCGAGCTTAACCTCCGGGAGCTCCGCGACCTCGAGCGCGACCCCACGACCGAGTCCGAGCAGCGGAATCTCGCCCGGGTCGAGATCCACAAGAAGTTCTCGATCCCGGTCGCCTGCATGGTCTTCGGGCTCTTCGCCCTGCCGCTGGGGATCAACAACCGCCGCGGCGGCAAGGCTTCCGGCTTCGCGCTGTCGATCGGCATCCTGATCGTCTACTACATCCTGCTCAACAACGGCGAGGAGGCCGCCCGCTTCGGCAGGATCCCGGCCTGGCTGGCGATGTGGTCACCGAACATCCTGCTGGCGACGCTTGGAGTCTTCCTCCTGATCCGGCGCAACCGGGACAAGAGCCTGCTGCTGACCCGCCTCGACCGCTGGATCCGGGAGGACGTCTGGGGGGGGATCCAGGCGCTCAAGGGGATCCGCCGGGAGCGTCGCCGGGAGCTCAGGGAGGAGCGGCAGCGCCGCAGGGCGGAGCGCCCGAAGAAGCAGGCCCAGGCTCGCGTCCCGCGGCTGGTGTTCCTCCTCCCCCGCCTGCGGATCGTCTTTCCCAACCTCCTCGACCGCTATGTGGCACGGCTGTTCGGCTGGGTCTTCGTGCTGGTCGTCCTCTCCGGGCTTGCTCTCGTCATCATCTTCGATCTGTCGGAGAACTTCGACGAGCTGCTGAAGAACAAGGTCGCTACCGGGGTGCTGCTGAGCTATTACAAATACCTGTCGCTGCAGATGTTCTACGAGATCGCCCCGATCGTGATCCTGGTCTCGACGCTGCTGACCTTCAGCCTGCTGGCGCGGACGAATGAGATCACCGCCTGCAAATCGCTGGGGTTGAGCCTCTACCGCATCGCTCTGCCGGCGGTGTTCTCGGCGCTGCTGGTAAGCCTCTTCTGCGGCTATCTGGAGTCGGCGGTCCTGCCGGCCTCGAACGAGAAGGTGGCGAAGCTCAAGGACCAGATCCACGGCCGGGAGACCGCCCGCACCTACCGGCGCGCCGATCGCCAGTGGCTCTTCGGCCAGGGGCGCTACATCTACAACTACACCCACTACGATCCGGCGCGGGCGAGTCTGCAGCGGCTGCAGGTATTCGACTTCGACGATCAGCACCGGCTGACGCGCCGCCTCTTCACCGAGGAGGCCCACTACATCGGCGATGCCTGGGTGTTCAACAACGGCTGGGCGCGCTCGTTCAAGGGGGTGGACTCCAGCTACACGCGGTTCAAGGAGCCGAAGATCGTCCGCTATCCCGAGACGCCGGCTTACTTCGACTCCGAGATTCGCCCCCCGGAGCAGATGCGCTACGGCGAGCTCAAGGGGTACATTCAGGAGTTGAAGGAGAGCGGCCAGTCGGTCCCCGAGCTCGAGGTCGAGCTGGAGGACAAGATCGCGCTGCCCGTGGCTTCGCTGATCATGTCGCTGGTCGCCCTCCCCTTCGCCTTCCGCCTCGGGCGGCAGGGGGCGCTCTACGGTATCGGGCTCTCCTTGGTCCTGGGCTTCGCCTTTCTGGCGATCTACGCCTTCTTCACCAAGCTCGGCGCGGCGGGCGCCCTGCCGCCGATCGTGGCGGTCTGGAGCCCTGGAGCGGTCTTCTCTCTGCTCGCAGGCTATCTCTTCCTGGGTGTGAGGACGTAAGGCGGAAGCGGCGGATCAGAGGGGCTCGAGGCGAAGCTTCGGATCCTGGCGGGCGCGGTCGAGACAGGCCTGGATCCCGGCGTTTATCTTCGTCTCAATCGTCGTCTCCATCCGCGCTGCCTGCTGGAACGCCAGGAGGGCGGCGAGCGTCTCCTGCTGGAGGTCGCGCGACTGGAAGATCGGCAGCATCTCTCCGGCAAGGCTCCTCAGCTCCGCGGCGCGGCCGTGGACCGCATAGAGACCGGCGAGGTCCAGGGAGACGGCGGCGGCGCTGAAGCCGACCCCGAGGTCGGCGAACCCCTGGCGGGCGTCGACCAGCGCCTTCTCCGCTTCGCCCAGGAAGCCGAGGGCGTCGTAGATCCTGCCTTCGAGCCAGCGGAGCCGGAGGTTCAGCACGGGGCTGCCGTGCCGCTGGAACTCGAGTCCCGAGGCTTTGAGCAGGAAGCGGGCCTCCCGGGGGCGGCCGCTCTCGTTCAGGTAGAGCATGAGGCTGTGCCGGGCCGAGAGGTCGAGGGACCGCTCGCGCGCCGGATCGATCATTCCGAGCCCCTTGCGCAGCCACCGGATCGCCGGCTCCAGGGCGTTCGCCTTTCCCTCGACACGCCCCTTCTGGATGAAGGCCCGGCCCAGGAGATGGGGGTCGCGGTACTGCCGGTAGACGGCGATGATGTCGTCGAGCAGGCGGTACGCCTCCTCCATCCGCCGCTGGTCGCGATACAGCGCCGCCTTGAGCTCGAGGATCTGGGCCTCTTCCAGGCGGTCTCCCGTCCCCTCGAAGAGGCACTCTTCGGCACTGGCGAAGGCGTCCTCGGCCCCGCGCAGGTCGGAGAGCCGCCGTAGCGCCTCGCCCCTTGCCGCCCAGGCCCGCGCCTTGAAGTCTTCGACGAGAGCGGCCCCGTAGGTTCCGGGGATCAGCGCCTCCATGATCAGCACGGCGTCCGCTGCCAGCTCCCCCGCATGGCCCGGATCGGAGTCGGCGAGATTCTGGCTCTCCTCGATCAGCCACTCGCCGAACGGCCAGTTGTGGAACGACGGATCGGAGCCCAAGAGGTCGCGCCGCGCGGCGGTCGGCAGGTCGCGCTGGCGCTCGATCAACCGGGGCAGCCCCTGCCGCTCGCGCGCCATCACCCGGGTGTGGTCCGAGAGGCGGGAACCGAGGCCGCTGAACGCCTGGCCGTAATCGGCCGCCGCGAACGTACGTGCGTCCGGAGCCGGCTGCCGGCTCCCCCGTCGGACCACCAGCAGATCGCGAACGATCCGGCGGTTCTCACCGCTGCTCAGCTCCCCGCGCAGGAATCTGGAGTGCTCGTCAGAATTATGCACTGGCAACATTTTAGCAGAATGGCCGCAATAAAACGACCGCGGCACGGACGAAACGCTCAGGAAGGCTGCGAGAAGCGGAGATCCGGATTGTTGCGCACCCGTTTGAGGAAGCCGGAGACCTCGCGGACGAGCTCGATGCCTGCCTGGTTCAGGCGGGCGGTGCCGCAGAAGACCAGGAGCGCCGCCATCGCCTCGCGGTGGGTGTTGTAGGAGTGGAAGATCGCCAGGGTCTCCTCGGCGACGCGGATCACGTCGGCGGAGCGCCCCTGCACGATGTACACGCCGGCGAGGTCGAGGGAGGCCAGCGCGGCGTCATAGTCGAGGCCGAGCTCGAGGAAGGAGTCGCGGACCTCGCGGAACGCCGCCTCGGCCTGATCGATGCGCTGCAGGCCGAAAGCCACCAGCCCCTCGAGCCAGCGGAGCTTCAGCAGGTTCATGCGGTCGCCGGCCTTCAGGTAGAGGGGGCGCGTGTGATACAGCAGGGCGAATGCCTCGCGCACCCGGCCGCTTTCATAGAGGGCGTTGATCAGGTTGTGACGGGCGGCCAGGAAGACGCGGGGATCGGCCTGTGGATCGATCAGGTCGAGGGCCCGCCGCAGCAGCGTCATCTCCCCCTCGCCGTCGCCTGCTTCGCCGCAGACCAGCGCCTTCTGGAGGAGCGTACGGCCGAGGAGGTTCCACTGCCCCAGCTTCTTGTAGATCGCGGCGACGCGGTCGAAGATCTGGAGGGCCTCGCCGAACCGCTGCTGCGCCTTGCGCCAGGAAGCCAGGAAGGAGAGCACCTTCGCCTTCTCGAAGAGGGTGATGCGGCTCTCGTTGAGCAGGGTCTCGGCGACCGCGAACGCGGCCTCGGAGCTCGCGAGGTCGAAGTTGGTCCGGAAAGCATTGCCGAGATGGGCCCAGGCCCGGGCTCGCAGCCCGGCGAGCGCCTCTTCCCCGCCGCAATCCTCCACGGTCAGACGATCCACCGCCGCGACCGCGAGCTGGGCCATCTCGATCGCACGGCGGGGTTCCTCGAAGCAGGCCTCATAGCTGCTCTCGACGAGCCGCTCGCAGAGCATCCGGTTGCGGAAGCGCTGGCTGTTGGCCAGCAGCAGATGCCGGCGCTCCGCCGGGCACTGCAGCAGCTCCTCGCAGAGCTTGCGCCCCAGCGCCCGCTGCTCGCCGAGCAGGGACTCGGTGGCGACGACCTTCTCGAAGACCCGATCGAGGACCGCGTCGTAGCTGTCCCGGATGTCCATGGCCCCGAGCTCGACCGTAGCGAGCGTCTGCGGGTCCTCGAAGATGTCGGCGGGTTCCCAGAGGTTGGCGGTGATCTCCTGGCAGAGCAGGCAGCCGGTGAGCAGGTGGCGGGCGACCTCGCGCATCTCCGTCGGGGCGAGCTGCCCAAGCACGAACTGCTCGAGCGCACCGGCTGTCGGATGAGGGGCGGTCATTCCGCTTTCCTCCGGTAGACCCCGGCGGTGACCAGTTGCCGCGTCAGCGCGGCAAGGCACCTCGTCGTGACCTTGCTGATGCTCGCCGGGCTGTAGCCCAGCCGCACCGCCACCTCCGGCGGATCGTACCCCTGGCGGTACCGCAGCCAGAGCAACGACCGGCAGCGCTCCGGCAGTTGCTCGAGGGCGGTGGTCAGATCGCGATGGAGGTCCGCGCCCTCCTGGGCGGGCTCGATCGGCTCGGCCATCGCCTCGAGAACCGCCGCATCGACGGCGTCATAGAGCTTGCGCCGCCGCTCCCGCCAGTACAGGAGGCACTTGTTGCGGAGGGTTCCCAGCAGCCACGCTTCCGAGTCCCGGATCCCCTCGCGGTGGTAGATCAGGGCCAGCAGCGCCTGCTGCAAAATGTCCTCGGTATCCTGGGGCGGGATCCGGTAGTGGGCGAACAGCGACTTCAGACGGGGTCGGACCTTCTCGAGAAAGCCCTCAAGCGACGACTCAACTTGGGGGTGGTCCAGTGCACTCATCTTATACGACCGAATGTCTCTTCTAAACTTCGTGACACACTAACACCATACCGGAACGGTGTCCAGCCAGAAACCTCTCCCCCCGCCGCGCAACGGGGCTCGTCTTCGCCGGCCTCGCCGTGGCCGTTCAGGGATTTCCGTCGGGGTCGATCCGCACCCCTGCGTCCCCCGTCATAGCCTTGACTACCAGATCCCAGAGCCAAGCGGCGCCGGTCTCGATCCGGGAAGAGGCGGCGCGGGCTCGATGCGCCCGCGCGTGGACGGCGGCATCCGCGCTGGCGAACGGAACCAGCGAGACGGCAGCCATCAGTGCGGAGGCGGCGAGGACGCGGCGAAGCTTCAGATGAACCATGACGATCTCCTTTTCCTAATCGCCTATGTGGCCGAATAGCCATAGGCATTGTGTGGACTCTGAAGTAGAGTTGCCGCAGGGCCGTCTCAGAGGACACAGGAGAAGAAGAAACAGGCTCCCTCCGGACGCCGCGCGGTATCCGTCAGGACCGGCTGAGGGGTCGGGGGTCAGGGCTCGGGCTGGAAGCCGGCCCCGAGGAGCTGCTCGGTCAACGCCGCCAGGCAGCGGCGGGTCACCTTCCGGATGCTCGACTTGCAGTAGCCCATCCGCTCCGCCGTCTCGGCGGTGCTGCAGCCGAATCCGTAGCGAAGGCGAAGCAGTGAGCGGCAACGATCCGGCAAGTTGGACAGCAGGGAGTCGAGGTCATACCGCAGGTCGGCGCTCTCCTGGGGGGGAGCCTCGACGTCGGCCAGTAGCTCGAGAAGGGCGGAGTCGACCAGATCCCAGAGCTTCGAACGGTGCTTGCGCCAGTAGATGATGCAGCGATTGGCGAGCGTCCCCACGAGCCAGGCGTCGTAGTTCCGGATGCTCCCCGCTTTGGAGACCATGATCAGGAAGGTCTCCTGCAGCAGGTCGTCGGCATCCTGGGCGGGAATTTGATAGCGGCTCAAGACCCGCTTGAGCCTCGGCTCGGCCCGCGCGAGGATGTCCTCGAAGGAAGGCTCCGCCAGATCGGGTGGGACCGAAGAGTTCATTTATCGCCTAAGTGTATCGAAGGTCTCACTTTATCAGCCCTCCCACGGCTTGTCCAGCGGCAGGGGAGATCGATCAAGGGAGGCTCGGCGCCTCCCCGGGGAAGGAAGAGGATCTCAGCGGGATTCACTGGAGCGGAGGCTCCAGGTGGCACGGGATTCTTTGAGATAGCCGGTCACGTCCCGGATCAGCCCCAGGGTGACGCGCTCCATCTCCGCCGCCTTCTGGAAGACGAACAGCGCGGCGATGGCCTCCCGGTGGATATCCTGCGACTTGAAGATGGGGAGCATCTCCTCGGCCAGGCGCCGCATCTCGGCGCTCCGCCCCTGACGGGCGTAGATGGTGGCCAGATCCAGGGAGAGCAGGGCGGCGTCATAGCCGAGCTCGCGCTCGATCAGCTCTTTCTGCACGCCGCGCAGGAACTCCTCCGCCTCCGTGAAGTGCCCCAGGGCGCTGGCGATCTTCCCCTCCAGCCAGCGCAGGCGCAGGAGACTCATCTGGTCGCCGATCTGATAGTAGAGCGGCCGCGCGCTCTCGAGCAGCCGCACCGCCTCGCAGTACCGGCCCCCCTCGGCCAGGTACAGGGTCAGGTTGTGCTGGGCCACGATCACCAGGCGCGGATCGGCCGCGGGATCGACCTTCTGCAGCCCTTCCGTCAGATGGCGGATGGCGGCCTCCGGGTCGTTGGCGAGCCCGAGGAGGAAGCCGCGCATGATCAGCGCCTTGCCGCACAGGTGCGAATCGTCGCACCGGTGGCCGAGCGACATCACCCGGTCGAGCAGGAGGAAGGCTTCGCGGAAGCGCTGCTGATTGCCGCGTAGCGAGGCCTTGAGCAGGAGCACCTGCGCCTTCTCCACCGGGTCGCCGGTGCCGCTCTTGAGCAGCCGCTCGGCGCGGGCGAAACTCTTCTCGGCGGCGGGAAAGTCCGAGCGGATGCGCTGCGCGTTGCCCAGGCCCGCCCAAGCGCGCGCGACGAGGTCGTGGACCCGCGCCTCGCCATAAACCGCTCCATCGAGGCGCTGAGCCACCTCGACGCCGAGCCGTGACAGCTCCAGCGCCCGGCCCGGCTCCTGGAAGCCCCACTCCCGGGCGGTGTCCAGAAGCAGATCGCAAAAAGCCCAGGTGTGCTGCCGCGAGGCGTCGGTCACGCTCTCCCACTGGCGCTCGAACGACTGGATCAGCAGCTCGCGCAGCAGCTCGAAAGCCTCCGAGCGCTCGGCCGCCAGGGTGATCTGCAGCCGCTTGACCTCGCGCCAGGAACGCTCGAAGGCCGGGCCGTACTCGAGCGCCGGCATGTCACCCGGAGTGCCGCCCGTCTTGTCGATTGATGGGTCGATTGATGGAGAAATGCTCTCCTCCTCCAGGCGAGCCGACGCCTCGGCCGTGGGGAGGAGATGGGAGGTGACACGACGGCAGTCGTCGCAGTCGGTGAGGAGGTGCCGTACGACCTCACGGCTCCGGTGGCGCTGCAGCCGGCCGCGGCCGAACCGCGCGAGCAGCGTCGGATGCGGGTGCTTATTCATCGTGTGGCTCCCCCTGCGGCTCCTGATCGAACCCGACCGCCAGGAGCTGCCGGGTGAGAGCCGCGAGACAGCGATTGGTGACCTTGCGGATGCTGGATGTGCGGTAGCCCATCTGCTCCGCCACCTCGGTCGGGCCGTAGCCGAGACCGTACCGCAGATTGAGCAGCGACCGGCAGCGGGTCGACAGGCGCGACATCACCCGGTTGAGGTCGTACGTCAGCTCGGTCTTCTCCTGGTCCGGCGCCTGGGGGACGGCGAGCAGGTCGAGGATCGCCGTATCCACGGCCTCGCAGAGGCTTCCCCGGCGCTTACGCCAGTACATGATGCACTTCTTCTTGACCGTCCCGATCAACCAGCTCTCGGGACTGCGGATCTTGTCCCACTTGTAGAGCAGGGTCAGCTGCGCATCCTGCAGAATGTCCTCGGCGTCTTCGGGTGGAATCTCGAAGTTCCTGAGAACGCGCTCCAGGCGTGGCCTGGAGCTCTTCAGCAGAATGTTTAGCGATTCCCGCAGTTCAGGATGGTCAAGAGTTGCCATAGCCACGTTGTTTGCCGTCGACAGCCGCTAGGCTAACACCCCGTTCGCCCACTGTCCATAGTGGACCGGGAATCTATCGGGTCCCGGAAAGGACTCCCGATCCGGACCGCGATCAGGATGCGAAAACCAAACGGCGACCCCGCGGGGCCGCCGTCACGAACCGGTGCCGGAACGGACGCGAACGCGCCGGTCCAGGTCAGGCGGAAACGGCCAGCGGGACCCCTTCGAGGCCGGCCGCGGCGCGCAGATCGGCCGCCCGGTGGGTGCTCTCCCAGGGGAAGTCCTTGCCGCTGCGGCCGAAGTGGCCGTAGGCCGCCGTCTGCTGGTAGATCGGGCGGCGCAGGTCGAGGTCCTCGATGATGCCCCGCGGCGAAAGCGGGAAGTGCTCGCGCACCAGGCGCTCGATCCGGCGGTCGCCGATCACCCCGGTGCCGAAGGAGTCCACCCGGATCGACACCGGCTCGACGACGCCGATCGCGTAGGCGAGCTGCACCTCGACGCGCTCGGCGATCCCCGCCTCCACCAGATTCTTGGCCACGTGCCGGGCCATGTAGCAGGCCGAGCGGTCGACCTTTGTCGGATCCTTCCCCGAGAAGGCGCCGCCGCCGTGCCGGCCGTAGCCGCCGTAGGTGTCGACGATGATCTTGCGGCCGGTCAGGCCGCAGTCCCCCTGCGGACCGCCGATCACGAACCGGCCGGTCGGATTGATGTGGTAGATCGTCCGCTCGTCGAGGAGCTCCGCCGGGACCTCGACCTTGATGACCTGCTCGATCACCTCGTCGCGGATCTGCTCGTTGGAGACCTCGGGGTCGTGCTGCGTCGAGATGACCACCGTGTGCGCCCGCACCGGCACGGTCCCCTCGTACTCGATCGTCACTTGGCTCTTGCCGTCCGGCCGCAGCCAGGGGAGGGCGCCCGACTTGCGAGCCTTGGCGAGACGGTTGGTCAGCTTGTGGGCGAGGGCGATCGGCAACGGCATCAGCTCGGGCGTCTCGCGGCAGGCGAAGCCGAACATCAGCCCCTGGTCGCCGGCGCCGCCGGTGTCCACCCCCTGGGCGATGTCGGGCGACTGCGGGTCGATCGCCGACAGCACGCCGCAGGTGGCGTAGTCGAAGCCGAACTCGGCCCGGGTGTAGCCGATCTCCCGCACCACCCGCCGGGCGACGCCGGGAAAATCGACATAGGCGTTGGTGGTGATCTCGCCGGCCAAAAAGACCGTGCCGGTGGTCACCAGGGTCTCGCACGCCACGCGGCCTCGCGGATCCTGGCGCAGGACCTCGTCGAGGACGGCATCGGAAATCTGGTCGGCCACCTTGTCGGGATGACCCTCGGTCACGGACTCCGACGTGAACAGGTGGATGTCTCGTTCGCTCATATTCGCACCTCTAGCGTGACGTTCGGATCAGACACGGCGGCTTGTCGTGAATGCTACCAACTGGTGAAAGATGGGTCAAACGCGCGCGCCGACCCGGTGTCAACGGATCGGACGGCTGTCCAAGACCCCATAGAAGAGTGTCGACAGCGCGTGGAAGGTGGACAGGGCGATGTTCTTGCGCCGTGTCTCCAGCCCGCCGGTGAGCGAGCTCATGATGCCGCCGCTCCGCCGGGTGCCCGGTACGGCGAAAGGGATCTGGGCGCTGTCGAGCCCCGCCACCAGGCGATCCGGAAGCTGCACCGCGCCGCTGGAGCCCCAGGCCTCGCCCAGTGGGCTGCGCAGGACGGTCCAGTTGCGCACGAAATAGCGCTGGCCGCCGTCCACCTCGAGAGACTCGATGCCCCCCTCGCTGGAGATATAGAAATGGTAGGTGTCGCGCAGCTTCTCCTCGAGTCCCAGCGCCTTCTTGCGGGCCTCGCGCACCACCTCTTCGTCCGATACCAGGAGGCCCACCGGCTCTTCCTGTACCGACTGCGGCACCACGACGACCGACAGCGTGCGGTCCATGCCGTCGTGGAAGAATCGGAGGAAGCCGTCGCGCACCCCGAGAAGCTTGTCCGAAGCGTGGCCGGCCACCGCCACCTCGACGCCCGCTTGGAGCCTTTGCCAGAAGTTCTTAAGATCCGTGCTCATGATCTCCAGTCGTCAGAATCAAAGGGTCAAGGATATTCGGCGTCTCCGGCGAAGTAAAGGCGACCGCGCCCTGCTCGAGGGGACTCACCTCGTCGCGGAAGCCCTGGCCGCGGGCCTCGTTCTCGAGGAGGTGCTGGCGACGCCCGGCTTCCTGGACACCCCCGAGGGGCGGCGGCTCGCCCGTCTTCTGCCGGGGCTGCCGGGGCTGCCGCTAGAGGTGAGCCCCGAGATCCTGGACGAGCTGACCGACACCGACTCCCCCCGCGGCCTCCTCGCCGTGGTTCTCCTCCCCCGCTCCGGGGTCGCGTCCCTGCCGGTCGAGACGGACCGCCCCTATCTCTATCTGGATGGCCTTCAGGACCCGGGCAACCTCGGCGCCCTCGCCCGCGTGGCCGAAGCCGCCGGCGCCGCGGGCCTCGCTCTCTCCCCCGGCTGCGTCCATCCGAACCACCCCCGCGCCCTCCGCGCCTCGGCCGGCAGCCTGCTGCGCCTGCCGGTGGCGGTGGGCGTCGAGCCCGAAGCCCTGGATGCCCATCTCGCCGCCGCCCACCCGCGCTGGGCCGCCCTCGTCCCCCGCGGCGGCGAGGATCTCTATCGCGCCCCTCTCGCGGGAACCCTGGTCCTCGCCGTGGGCGCCGAGGGCCCGGGCCTCTCCCCCGCTCTCCTCGATCGCGCCGGTCTGCGCTTGACGATCCCCATGGCGGCGGCGGTGGAGTCGCTCAACGCCACGGTGGCGGCGGCGCTGGTGCTGTTCGAGGTGCGGCGGCGGGGCCATACGGCGGAGTTATAGCGACTTGGCGTACAATCCCGGACCCGAACCGTAGTCCATTTCAAGGAGTGCAAGATGAAGATCGGCATCGGCTCCGACCACGCCGGCTATCGCTATAAAGAAGAGATCAAGAAGTACCTCGCCAAACGCGGCCACGAGGTGAAGGACTTCGGGACGAAATCGGAGATGACCGTCGACTATCCGGCGTTCATCCGGCCGGTAGCCCTGGCGGTGGCGGCGGGTGAGGTCGAGCGCGGGATCGTGCTCGGCGGCTCGGGCAACGGCGAGGCGATCACCGCCAACCGCGTGCGCGGCATCCGCTGCGTCCTCTGCTGGAATGAGGAGTCCGCCCAGCTCGGCCGCCAGCACAACGACGCCAACATGCTCTCCCTCGGCCAGCGGATGATGCCGCTGGAGCTCGCCCTCTCCATCGTGCAGATCTGGCTCGACACCCCGTTCGAGGGGGGCCGGCATGTCCGGCGGATCCAGATGATCGACGAGCCGTGAAGGGGTACGAGGCTCTCCGCCGGGCGCTGGGACCGGACCGGGTGCGGACCGGCGAGGTCCTGGCCCCCTATACCACCTTCAAGATCGGCGGTCCGGCCGACCTCTTTTATGAGCCGGCGACGGCGGACGAGCTGGCGGCGGCCCTCCTCGCCGCCCGCGAGCACGGGGTGCCGTCCTTCCTGCTCGGGCTGGGCGCCAACATCCTGGTCGGCGACCGCGGATTCCGGGGGCTGGTAATCCGTAATCTGGCTCGGCATCTCGAATTCTCCCCCGGGGAGGGAACGGTGCGCGCCGAGAGCGGGGCGATCGTCTGGCCCGACCTGATCGAGGCGGCGATCGCGCACGGCCTCTCCGGGCTGGAGCACTACGTGGGCATCCCCTCGACCGTGGGGGGCGCGCTCTGGCAGAACCTCCACTTCCTCTCCCCCGCCCCGGCCCGCGAGTGGACGATGTTCATCGCCGAGGTGACAAAGGGGGCGGAGATCCTGACCGTCGAGGGGGAGCGCCGGACGGTGGGCGTCGACTACTTCGAGTTCGGCTACGACACTTCGGTCCTTCACCACCGGCCGGACGTGGTGCTCGCCGCCACTTTTCAGCTCGCGCCGGAGGACCCGGAGCGGATGCGGCGGATCGTCGAGGAGAACCTCCAGTGGCGGCGCGAGCGCCACCCGCCCCTGGACACCGAGCCGAGCGCCGGCTCCATCTTCAAGAAGATCGAGGGGATCGGTGCCGGCCGCCTGATCGACCAGTGCGGCCTGAAAGGCACCCGCATCGGCGGCGCCATGATCACCCAGCGCCACGCCAACATCTTCATCAACACCGGAGGCGCCACCGCGGCGGACGTGCGGGCGCTGATCGCCCGTTGCCAGGAGGTGGTCGAGAAGGAGACGGGATACCGGTTGGAGGTGGAGATCTCGCTGGTGGGAGAGTTTTAACCCGCCGCCTTCTCATACTCCTCCATCAACCTCCGCGCCACCGCTCCTGGATCATGCCGCTCCCGCCGCGCCCGGCGGCCTGCCTCTATAAGCGCCGTGGCGAGCGCGGGATCGCGGTGAATCCGGCCGATCGCGGCGGCAAACTCTCCTGCATCGCGGGCGACCAGGGCCTCCCGCCCATCCTCCGCCTCCAGGCCGGCGAGGGCGGCGGGGGTCGCGACCACCGGGATGCCGCGAGCCCAGGCTTCCAGGATCTTGATGCGTACCCCGGAGGCGATGCGCAGGGGAACGGCGAGGATCGAGCCCGGCGCGTAGACCTTTCCGCTATCGGCCGGCGAAGGGTGCGAAACGGCGCCGGGCGCTTCTGATCCGAAGAGATGGAGGATCGCTCCAGGAGACTCGGCGCGCACCGCGGGCCAGACCTCGGTAACAAACCAAGCGGTCGACTCCTCGTTGGGCAGCCACCCCCGGCTGCCGAAGACAGACACCGCCGGATTGCCTTCCAGCCGCCCCATTCCCGGAGGGAGATCCGGGAAGGCCGCACGGACGACCGCGACTCGCCCTCCTCCGCCGGCCAGCTCGCGCAATCGGGCCGCGTCCTCCGCCGTCAGCGCCAGGGTCGCGGCGGCCCGGCGGACCGCCCTCCCTTCCCAGGCAGCCAGCTTTTTCGCTTCCCGGCGCAGGAGGAATCCCCGCGGCCCTCTCCCCCGCCGGGCCGTGGCCGCCCAGAGGTCGCTCTCCACGTTCTGGGCCCGCAGCACCACTGGAATCCCCCGGGCGTAAGCGGGCTCGGCCTGCGGCAGCGCCTGAAGCTGCTCGGCGTGGACGAGGTCGAAGCGCTCCGCAGCGAGCCGGCTCTCCACCTCGTGCCGCACGGCGGGGAGCGAGTGGCGGGCGATCGACAGCGGCGCTCCGCCGGAACGGAGCAGTGCCACCACGGGGGGCAAGGGGGCCGCCGGGACTAGCGCCGGCGTGCAGACCGCGGTGAGCTCGCGAGCGACCCCGGCGAGGTCGAACCGCGCTGGATCGACCGGCGCCACCAGCGTGACCCGGCAGCCCGCCTCCACCAAGCCCCGGAGGGTGTTGAGGAGCAGGAAGCGCCCGCCGTCGATCGCCGGCCAGGGCGCTTTGGTAGCGACGACGAGGACGTTCACAGTCTATTCGTTAGTTTCATGAAGTTTCGAAGTAGGTCAAAAGGGGGTCCGCAAACCCCCGCCGTTCTAGGGCGAAGAAGATTGGAGGTGGATTTTACGTCTTATCTGGGTTGATGCTAGCCAGAGTCACTACCGCCACGCCATGGGGGATCGAAGCACGCCCCGTCCAGGTAGAGGTCGATGTCCAAAACGGACTCCCGCAGATCCAGATCGTGGGACTTGCCGACGCCGCGGTCCGCGAGAGCCGCGAGCGGGTGCGCGCCGCGATCAAGAACTGCGGCTTCGACCTGGAACCCAAGTCCATCATCATCAATCTCGCGCCGGCCGACCTCCGCAAGGAGGGCAACCACCTCGACCTCGCCATTGCCCTGGCGATGCTCGCGGCCTATGAGCAGATCCCGCAGGACGCCCTCACCGGGCGGCTGATCTGCGGCGAGCTGGGGCTCGACGGCGCCATTCGCTCCGTGCGCGGTGGCTTGGCCATCGCCGACCTCGGGCGCCGCATGGGAATCCGCGAGGTTCTGCTGCCGGCCGCCAACGCCGCCGAAGCGGCGGCGCTCGAAGCCGTCCCGGTCTTCGGTCTCCGGGGGCTTGCCGAGGCCGTCCAGCACCTTACCGGTGAGGCGGAGCTGCCGGCCGTCCCGGCGCCCCCCTTCTCCATCGAGGCTCTGATCGGCGCTCCCGACCTCTCCGAGGTGCGGGGACAGGAGATGGCGAAACGGGCTCTGGAGGTGGCCGCGGCCGGCGGCCACAACCTCCTGTTCCTCGGACCTCCGGGCTCAGGGAAGACCATGCTCGCCCGCCGCCTGCCGGGGATCCTGCCGCCGCTCAGTCTGGCGGAGTCGATCGCGGTCACCAAGGTCCACTCCCTGGTGGCCGAGGAGCCGCCGGCGGGGCTGCTGCGCCAGCGGCCCTTCCGCAGCCCGCACACCGGGACCAGCACGGCGGGGATGATCGGCGGCGGCAGCAACCCGCGGCCGGGCGAGGCGAGCCTGGCTCACAACGGCGTCCTCTTCCTCGACGAGCTCCCGGAGTTCCGGCGCGACACCCTGGAAGCCCTGCGCCAGCCGCTCGAAGAGGGGAACGTCAGCGTCGTGCGGGCCCGCGCCCGGCTGGTCTTCCCGGCCCGGTTCTCCTTGCTGGCCGCGATGAATCCCTGCCCTTGTGGTCATCTGGGGGACCCGAGGTACTGCTGCCGCTGTCCGCCGCCGCTCATCGAGCGCTACCGCGGACGGGTCTCGGGGCCGCTGCTCGACCGTATCGACCTGCACGTCGAAGTGCCGGCGGTGAGCCTCGCGGAGCTGCGCTCCTCGGCCGGCGAGAGCACGGAAACCGTGGCTCGCCGGGTGGCCACCGCGCGGGCCGTGCAGATCGAGCGCTTCGGTTCGCACATCCAGACCCCGACCAACTCCGCCATGGGGCCCGAGCAGCTCCGCCGCTTCTGCGCCGTCGACGCGGCGGCCCGGGGGCTGCTCGACAACGCCTTCGAGCGGCTGGGGCTTTCGGCGCGGGCGTTCGACCGCGTGCTCAAGGTGGCCCGCACCATCGCCGACCTCGCCGGCAGCGACGCCGTCCGCTCCGCCCATCTGGCCGAGGCCATCCAATACCGCAGCCTCGACCGGCGGGTGGCCGGATGAGCGAGGCACCAGGCGCGGGAAAGCTCTTGACGTTCGTTAATAGGAGAGTTAACATGAAGCTCGTCCGGATCGCTCGTGAGCGGTGGGATGTCCTGGCAGTGATGGATGAAAGAGAGGACTGCCAGGTGCTCGATTTCCTGACCGCCCCGGGCCAGGACAAGGCGCGACAGACCTTGCTCATCTTTCTGCGCGTCCGCTTGCCCGTGGAGGGCCCGCCGGCGCACAACAGAGAGCTCTGCAAGCCCCTGGGCGACGGGATCTTCGAGTTCCGGCGCCAACCCAAGGGACCCAAAGTGAGGGTCCTGTTCTTCTACGACGACGGCTGCCGGATCGTCTGCACGTACGCGTTCTGCAAGGCGGAGCGGACTCCCAGGCCGGGACTCGAGCTGGCGAAGGATCTGAAACAGCAGTACTTCAGGGCGAAGCTCCTGGGGAGACTCCACATCGAGGAGGACTGAGATGGCGAGCGAAAGCATGGAGCGTTACCGGAAGCTCTTCGAGGAGGCCGAGACCCACCCCGACTACTGGATGGGCATCCCCGTCCTCGAGTTCACCGAGGACCTCTGCCGGATCATGAAGGAGAAGAAGGTCTCGCGCGCCGAGCTGGCGCGGCGGATCGGCAGCTCGCGGGCCTACATCACGAAATTGCTCGGCGGCGGCGCCAACTTCACCCTGCTGACCATGGTCAAGCTGGCCATGGCGCTCGACGGAGCGGTGCACATCCACATTGCCGACAAGCGGGCGATCTCCAAGTGGCGCGACAAGCTGCCGCGAAAGGCGGCGAAAAAGCCTGCGAAGGTGGCGAAGAAGCCGCCGCGGCACCCCGCCGACGAGGCTGAAGAGCCCGAGGCGAAGAGCGTCTAAGGTCGCCATGCCCACCCGGCAACATGGCCTGTGCAATATTTCACAATCGCGGCATGCTGATTTGCCATAGTTTACCGACCTCTTGACATCCGAAGTCCAGGGTCTACAATACGCATCTCGATCAGCCGCTTGAGTTCTGTGGCCGATGGTGTCCAGGTTGTCTGGCTCCCTGTAAGAAGGTTCATGGCAAAACGTCACCACACGATCATCCTGATCCCCCACGCGCACGCCAAACTGCGCAAGTGGCAGGTGACCAGTCTGCAGGTCGCGATCGCGGCCGGCGCCTTCTTCCTGCTCACCCTCGCCGCCGGCCTCTTCACTTGGCTCCACTTCAGCAAGAACGTCAATCCCATCGAGATCGCCCGGCTGAAGAACGAGAACGAGCAGCTCCGCAGGACCAATCTCACCTTCGAGTCGAGCGTCAAGAAGATCCAGGGGCAGCTCAACCAGTACGAGGAGCGCACCCGCCAGCTCGCCATCGTCGCCGGTGTCGAGGGGCTGGGAAGCGGCGCCGAGGCGGGTATCGGCGGCGGCTCGCCGATCGAGGAGGCCGGCGCGAACGGCCTGCCGGTCCTCGAGAGCCGGACGAGTCAGCTCGCCGGCACCCTCAACGCGGTCGAGGCCAGGCTCAACGAGCGGGTGCGCTGGATCTCCGCCACCCCGGCGATCGCTCCGGTCAAGGGGATCTTCACCAGCGGCTTCGGGGTCCGCGCCGATCCCATGACGCACGGGCGCGGCGACCATCAGGGGGTCGACATCGCCGCCGCTCCGGGTCAGCCGGTGCGGGCCAGCGCCGACGGCGTGGTGATCCGCGCCGCCGAGATCGGCGGCCTGGGCCAGGCGGTCTTCATCGCCCACGGCTTCGGCGTCACCACCCGCTATGGTCACATGTCACGAATCGAGGTCCGGCCGGGACAGCGGGTCAAGCGCGGGGACATCGTGGGGCGTGTCGGCAACACCGGCCGCTCGACCGGCTACCATCTGCACTACGAGGTGCGCGTCGACGGCGATCCCGTCAACCCCCTCGCCTACATCCTCGACGACACGGCCGCGGGCGCCTCGTAGGTGCCCTCCCCTCCCCTTCCGGGGTGTGCCGCCCTCCGGCGGCCGATGGAATCTTTCTGCTAGACTGCGCGTTGTAGACGCTTGCCTTTGAACTCGATTTCGAGTCTTCCCCGAACCTAGCGAGACCTCGATGATTAACACGATTCTGACCAAGATTTTCGGCAGTCAGCACGAGCGTGAAGTCAAGAAACTGCTGCCGGTCGTAGCCGCCATCAACGAGATGGAGCCGCAGATCAAGCGTCTCTCGGACGACGAGCTGCGTGCCAAGACCGCCGAGTTCAGGACCCAGCTCGACAACGGGGCCCCCCTCGACGACCTCCTGATCCCCGCTTTCGCGGTGGCCCGGGAAGCCGCTTGGCGCGCGGTCCACATGCGGCCGTTCGACGTTCAGCTCATGGGTGGCATGGTGCTCAACAAGGGGCGCATCGCCGAGATGAAGACCGGCGAGGGCAAGACGCTGGTGGGGACCCTGCCTGTCTACCTGAACGCTCTGGAGGGCAAGGGGGTCCACGTCGTCACCGTCAACGACTACCTGGCCCGCCGCGACTCCGACTGGATGGGCCAGATCTACAAATTTCTCGGTCTCTCCGTCGGCGTCATTCAGCACGACATGCCGGATGCCGACCGCAAGCGGGCCTATGGCTCCGACGTTACCTACGGCACCAATAACGAGTACGGGTTCGACTACCTGCGCGACAACATGAAGTTCGAGCTCGAGTCGATGGTCCAGCGCGGGCACCACTACGCCATCGTCGACGAGGTGGACTCGATCCTGATCGACGAGGCGCGGACGCCGCTGATCATTTCCGGCCCCTCCGAGGAGTCGATCGACAAGTACTACCGGATCGACCGCATCATCCCCCGCCTGACCAAAGGGGAGGAGATCGACGAGGGGGACGGCAAGAAGACCACCACCGGCGACTACGTGGTCGACGAGAAGGCGCATCAGGCCGCTCTCACCGAGGAGGGGGTCGAGAAGGTCGAGCAACTGCTCGGCGTCCGCAACCTCTACGACCCCGAGAACATGGAGATCATTCACGGGGTCAACCAGGCGTTGCGGGCCCACGCGCTCTACCAGCGCGACGTCGAATACCTGATCAAGGACGGCAAGATCGTAATCGTCGACGAGTTCACCGGCCGCATGATGCCCGGCCGCCGCTGGTCGGACGGCCTGCATCAGGCAGTCGAAGCCAAGGAAGGGGTCAAGATCGAGCGCGAGAACCAGACGCTCGCCACCATCACCTTCCAGAACTACTTCCGGATGTACAAAAAGCTCTCGGGCATGACCGGCACCGCCGACACCGAGGCCTCCGAGTTCGGCGAGATCTACAAGCTCGACGTCACCGTCATCCCTACCAACCGGGACATGATCCGCCAGGACCGCGGGGACCTGGTCTACCGCACCGGGCAGGAGAAGTGGAACGCCGTCGTCGAGGAGATCCGCGAGGCGCAGCAGAAGGGGCAGCCGGTGCTGGTGGGCACGGTGTCGATCGAGAAGAGCGAGATGCTCTCGAAGCTGCTCAACCGGCCGCCCAAGGTGCCGCACGTCGTGCTCAATGCCAAATATCACGAGCGTGAGGCCTCCATCGTGGCCCAGGCGGGGCGCAAGGGGGCGATCACCATCGCCACCAACATGGCCGGCCGCGGCACCGACATCGTCCTCGGCGGCAACCCCGAGGGGCTCGCCCACTCCGAGGCCGATCCGGAGACCGAGCCCGAGGCGTACCAGGCGGCGTTCGAACGCTATCAGGAGACCTGCGCCCGTGAGCGCGAGGAGGTGCTCACCCTCGGCGGCCTGCACATCCTCGGCACCGAGCGGCACGAGTCGCGGCGCGTCGACAACCAGCTCCGCGGCCGCTCGGGCCGCCAGGGGGACCCCGGCTCCTCCCGCTTCTATCTCTCGCTCGAGGACGACCTGATGCGGATCTTCGGCTCCGACCGCATCCAGGGCCTCATGGGGCGTCTCGGCATGGAAGAGGGCGAGGCGATCGAGCACGGGATGGTCAGCAAGGCCATCGAGCGCGCCCAGACGCAGGTCGAGGGGCGGAACTTCGAGACCCGCAAGCACCTGCTCGAGTACGACGACGTGATGAACAAGCAGCGCGAGGCGATCTACAAGCTTCGCCGCGACATCCTCGAGGGGCGCGAGGGGCGCGACTACGTCATGGGCCTCGCCGAGGACATCCTCGACGGGCTGCTCGACCTCCACTGCCCTGAGAAGTCCGATCCGCAGGACTGGGACCTCACCGGCCTGCGCACCGAGATGCTCGCCTACTTCAACATCAACGCCGGCGGCATGAACCTCGACGAGCTCGGCATCGACGAGCTGCGCGAGACCCTCTGGAAGATCATCGAGGAGCGGTACGCCGAGAAGGAGAGCCGGCACGACCCCGAGGTCATCCGCGGCTTCGAGCGCGCCATCATGCTGCAGTCGGTGGACACCGCCTGGAAGGACCACCTCCTCGCCCTCGATCACCTGAAGGAAGGGATCGGCCTGCGCGGCTACGGGCAGCGCGACCCGCTTCAGGAGTACAAGAAAGAGAGCTTCGACCTCTTCGACATGATGCGCGAGCGAGTGGAGAACGACATCGTCCAGAAGCTCTTCCGCTTCGAGCCGATGACCGAGGAGCAGGTGATCGAACAGCGGGTCCGCCAGCAGCGGGCGGCGCCCAGGATCGAGCTCTCCGCTCCGCCCAAGGTCGAGGGTCAGCGCCCGCAGCAGCCCGCCGCCAACCGCGGCGAGGTCAAGGTGGGGCGCAACGATCCCTGCCCCTGCGGCTCCGGCAAGAAGTACAAGAAGTGCCACGGGGCGGCGGTGACGGTGGGGTAAGGAACGCTGTCAGGGCAAGAAATCAAGGGCGGCCGTGAGGCCGCCCTTTTCGTACCCGCCGCAGGAACTGATATCCTTCGCCACTCATCATCACGCTCATAGTCCGGTGGACTTTTCGCCTTGAAGGAACCAACGTACACATGACCGATTTCGAGCCCCGCCTCGCTCTAACGTTCGACGACATCTCGATCGTCCCCGGCTACTCCGAGGTCCACCCGAATCAGGTCGAGCTGCGGACCCAGGTCTGCCGCGGGATCGAGATGAACATGCCGATCCTCTCCGCGGCCATGGATACCGTCACCGAGTCGCGCCTGGCCATCGCCCTCGCCCAGGAGGGGGGGATCGGCATCATCCACAAGAACATGCCGGTCGAAGTCCAGGCCGAAGAGGTGGACCGGGTCAAGCGCAGTGAGGCGGGGATGATCGTCGATCCCGTCACCATGCGGCCCGACCAGAGCATCCGCGAGGCGCTCGAGGTGATGGCCCGCTACAAGATCTCGGGCGTGCCGGTGACCGACGCCCAGGGGCACCTGGTCGGCATCCTCACCAACCGTGACCTCCGCTTCGAGCAGAACCTCAACAAGACGATCCACGAGCTGATGACCAAGAAGAACTTGGTCACCGTCCCCGAGGGGACGACGCTCGAGCAGGCCAAGGCCCAGCTCCACGAGCATCGCATCGAGAAGGTGCTCGTCGTCGACGAGGCCGGCAACCTCAAGGGGCTGATCACGGTCAAGGACATTCAGAAGGCGATCCAGTACCCGCACGCCTGCAAGGATGAGCTCGGGCGCCTGCGCGTCGGCGCGGCGGTCGGCTCCTCGGGCGACTATCTGGAGCGCGCCGCGGCCCTGGTCAAGGCCAAGGTGGACCTCCTCGTCCTCGACTCCTCGCACGCCCACAGCCGCGGCGTGCTCGACGCCACGGCGAAGCTGCGCGAGAGCTTCCCTGAGGTCAAGCTGATCGTCGGTAACGTGGCCACGCGGGAGGGGACCCTCGCCCTGATCGAGCGCGGCGCCGACGCCGTCAAGGTCGGCATCGGCCCGGGGAGCATCTGCACGACCCGGATCGTCACCGGTGCCGGCGTCCCCCAGGTGACCGCGGTCGCCGACTGCGCCGGCGTGGCGGCCGACCACGGCATCCCGGTCATCGCCGACGGCGGCATCAAGTTCTCGGGCGACCTCACCAAGGCGATCGCCGCCGGCGCCCACTCGGTGATGATCGGCTCGCTCTTTGCCGGCACCGAGGAGAGCCCGGGCGAGACCATCCTCTACCAGGGGCGGACCTTCAAGGCCTACCGTGGCATGGGGTCGCTCTCGGCGATGGCGCGCGGCAGCGCCGACCGCTACTTCCAGGAGGGGAGCGGCGCGCTGTCGAAACTGGTGCCGGAGGGGATCGAGGGGATGGTCCCCTACAAGGGGAGCGTCCACCAGATGCTGCCGCAGCTCACCGGCGGCCTGCGCTCGGGGATGGGGCTCGCCGGCTGCGCCTCGATCGAGGAGCTGCGCACCAAAGCCCAGTTCGTCCGTATCTCCCCCGCCGGCCTGAAGGAAGGGCACGCCCACGACGTGGTGATCACCAAGGAGGCGCCGAACTACTGGGTGGAGCGGTAGGCGGCTGTAGCGTGAAGCCCCTCTTCCACCCCCGGCTGGTCAACGACCCGTTCGGGGATCCGGGGCTCTACATCGACTTCCTCTTCGATCACCGGGCGCTGCTCTTCGACCTCGGCGACCTCTCTCCCCTCTCGGCGCGGCAGCTCCTCAAGGTGAGCCACGCGTTCGTCTCCCACACCCACATGGACCACTTCGCGGGGTTCGACACCCTGCTGCGGCTCCTGCTGGGGCGGGAGAAGGTTCTCCATCTCTTCGGCCCGCCCGGGTTCATCGACCGCGTCGGGCACAAGCTCGCGGCCTACACCTGGAACCTGGTGGCCAACTACGCGAGCGACTTCGTGGTGCGGGCGACAGAGGTCCAGGAGACAGGCGATACCGCCACCGCCGAGTTCCGGACCCGGACCGGATTTCAGCGCGAGCCGGTCTCCACGCCGGAGTTGCCGCCGGGCCTCCTGCTCGACGAGGAGACTTTTCAGATACGCGCCGCGTTCCTGGACCATCAGATCCCCTGCATGGCGTTCGCGCTGGAGGAGAAGTTCCACGTCAACGTCTGGAAGAACGGCCTCGAGGAGTTGGGCCTCCCCACCGGTCCGTGGCTGCGGGACCTGAAGTCGACCGTGGCTCGCGGCGAGCCGGACGGAACGCTGGTCCCGGTTCGCTGGATTGAGAACGGCTCCTCCCAGGAGAGGACCGTCTCTCTCGGCGAGCTCAAAGAGAAGGTGCTACGGATCGTTCCCGGACAGAAGATCGCCTACGTGACGGACGCCGGCTACACCCCGGCAAACGCTGAGGCGATTGTGGATCTCGCCCGGAACGCCGATCTGCTGTTCATTGAGACGGCCTTCACGCACGAGGAGGAACGGCGGGCGGCCGAGAAGTACCACCTCACGGCGCGGCAGGCGGGATGGCTGGCCCGGGAGGCGGGAGCGAAACGGCTGGTCCCGTTCCACTTCTCCCCCAAGCACACCGAAGAGGGGGACCGGCTGGTCAGCGAGGCGATGGCGGCGTTCGAGGGTTTACCAACTGCTTGACGATCCGCCGCCGCCGAAGCTGCCACCGCCGCCCGAGAAGCCTCCCCCGCCACCGCCTCCCCAACCTCCCCCGCCACCGCCGAAACCGCCAGGGCCCATCCACCAGCCGCCGGAACGCCGCCGGGAGCTGCCGAGCGCGGGCCCCTTGGGCAGGATCATCCGCAGGATCGGGAAGAGCACGAGCCAGACCCCGGCCGCGATCAGGCCCACGGTCAGGCCGGCGAGCGAGCCCAGGAGGAAGAGGATCGGCAGCATGACGAGGTAGACGATCCAACTCCCGCTACGGATGGCGTTCAGGATGAACGGACCGAGGGCGAAGAGCGCGAAGGCGAGGAACCCGAGGAAGGAGAACGGACTGTCTCTGCTCCCTGACGGTTGCGCCTCCGGGGCCGGTGTCACCTCTTTGCCCTGGATCGTGCTCAGGATGGCGCTCACCCCGGCCTCGATGCCGCCGCCGAAATCCCCCTTCTTGAAGTAGGGGATGATCACCTGGTTCTGGATGACGCTCGTCTGCAGGTCGGTCAGCACCGGCTCCAGGCCGTAGCCGACCTCGATCCGCATCTTACGGTCATTCTTGGAGACCATCAGGAGGGCGCCGTTGTCCTTCCCCTTCTGCCCCAGCCCCCAGGCGCGGCCCACCTTGTTTCCGTAGTCCGCGATCTCCTCACCGTCCAGGCTGTCGATGGTGAGCACGGAGACCTGATTGCCCGTCTGCTGCTCGAACTGCGCGAGCTGCGCCTCGATCCGCTGCCGCTGGTCCAGGGGGATCAGGTTGGCGGTGTCGTTGACCCGCCCGGTCAGAGGGGGGACCTCCTTGGCGAATGCCCAGGAGAGCGGCAGCAGGAGCAGAAAAAGGACCAGAGAGACCCGGCGAATCATCTCACTCCCTCTCCCGGCGCAGCTCGTTGGGGAGCTCGTCCTGATCGTCGGCCTGACGCTCGACCCCGTGCCGCTCCAGCAGCTCGCCGCAAGCGCGGATCGCCTCGATCATCGCGGGGCCGGGGCGGCCGCTCCGGATCCCCTTAGCCAGCCGGCCGGTGATCGCGTCCCAGGACCCCTTCTCCACTTTCTGGTGGATGCCGGAGTCGGCGAGCAGCACCACCCGGCGCTCGAACAGGGAGACGAAGAGGAGAATGCCGGTGCGATGGCGAGTCTGGAAAACCTCCTGCTCGAGGAAGGCGCCCGCGGCACGCCGGCGAGCCCGCAGATCGAGAGTCTCGTCGCCCGCCATCCAGCGGCGGACCGGATCGAGCAGCGAGAGCAGATAGCCGATCCCTCCGCCCACCAGCGCCGGCAGCGCGATCCAGACCCCGATCGGAATTCCCCAGACGTTGCTCCAGCGGTAGATGGCGAGCGCCACCATCGGCCCGAGCAGCGCCCCCAGGGCCGCGCCCTTCCAGATCGCGTTCTGATACTCGTCGCTCCGCTCGACGACGTAGGGGACGATCTCCCCCGAAGTCCGCGCCTCCGCCTCCCGCACGGCGGTCTGGATGGCGTCGAGGTCAGCCTGGCTGAAGAAGCGGTCGGGTTCCATGGCGTATTTAGTCCGGAGACCGGGTCATCCTATACCGTTCTGGTTCATTCCACCGGGGTCGACCGCTCTCGCTTGCGGTGGCTCTGCCGCCGTTTCTCGTCCAGGCGGCGCGCCTTCGCCGCCCGCGAGGGCCGGGTTTTCCGGCGCGGCGGCTCCTCGCGCAGATTTTCCCGCAGCAATTCGGCGAAGCGCTCGACGGCCGCCTCCCGGTTGGCGCCCTGGCTCCGGTGCCGCTGGGAGCTGACCTGGAGGATGCCGTCGCGGGTGATGCGGGTCGCCAGCCGCTCCCGAAGCCGGGCCTTCTGCTCCTCCGAGAGGGCGCTCGAGCCCGCGAGATCGAAGCGCAGACTCACCCGCGTCTCCAGCTTGTTGACGTTCTGCCCGCCGGGGCCACCGCTCCGCGAAGTGGCGAAAGCGACCTCCTCGTCAGGGATCGATAGATTGTCGTCGATGGGGATCATCCGCCTAGTATCCCAAGTAAGATGCTCGTACGAACAGGAGATCTTGCCATGCATCGACTTCTCAGCCTCTCCACCACCGCTATCCTCCTGCTGATCTCGCCGCTTTTCCCGGCCCGCGCCGCCGATCCCGAGTTCTCGAAGGGGGCCTTCACCGTCGCCGGCACTGTACAGGGGGTCAGCCTCCAGCAAGTCGCGAACGGCCTCGGCCCGGTCACCAGCATCGCCAACGCCGGGGATGGCCGCCTCTTCCTGACCACCCAGACCGGCCGCATTCTCATTGTGGAAAACGGCACCCCGCGCTCGCAGCCGTTCCTCGACATCCGCGACCGGATCACGACCGGCGGCGAGCGCGGCCTGCTCTCCGTGGCGTTCCACCCCCGGTACGCCGAGAACGGTTTTTTCTTCATTGACTATACGAACCTGCAGGGCAATACGGTCATCGCCCGCTACCAGGCCTCCGCCGGGAACCCCGACCAGGCCGACCCGGCGAGCGAGCGGATCCTGCTGACCATCGAGCAGCCCTACTCGAACCACAACGGCGGGGAGCTCCAGTTCGGGCCCGACGGCTATCTCTACATCGGCATGGGCGATGGCGGCTCCGGCTTCGACCCCGAATGCCGGGCCCAGAAGCCGGACACGCTCCTGGGCAAGCTGCTCCGCATCGACGTCGACCAGAACGTGGCGACCCCTCCCTATTACGGGATCCCCGCTTCCAATCCTTTCCGCGGCCCCGGCGCGCCGCCGGACGAGGTCTGGGCGAGCGGTGTGCGCAACCCCTGGCGCTTCTCCTTCGACCGCGCGACCGGGGACCTCTGGATCGCCGACGTCGGCCAGGCCCGGCGCGAGGAGATCGACTTTCAGCCGGCCTCGTCGCGCGGCGGCGAGAACTACGGCTGGAAGGTGATGGAGGGGACCCTCTGCTCCTCGAGCAGCTCCTGCCCGGCTTCGACGCCCGCGTGCGATTCGGCCGCCTTCACTCCGCCCGTCCTCGAGTACGACCACGGCCCTCACTGCTCGGTGACCGGCGGCTACGTCTACCGCGGCAACGGCGTGGCGCAGCTCCGCGGCTCCTACGTCTTTGGCGATCTATGCTCCGGCGTGCTCTGGGCCGCCGCGCGCCAGGGGAACGGCTTCACCGTGCGCACCATCCCGGGACAGGTCCCGCAGCTCACCACTTTCGGCGAGGACCGCAACGGCGAGCTCTACGCCGCGAATGGGAGCGGTCAGCTCTTCCGCTTCACCGGCCAGGCGGTTGGCGGCGGCACCCGGGAGACCGTGGGGCTCTTCGATCCGCAGACCTCGAAGTTCCAGCTCAAGAGCGCCAACACCGCCGGCGCCAAGGTCCAGGTCGTCCGCTTCGGCCCGCGCCGCAGCGGCTGGATCCCACTCTCCGGGGACTGGAACGGCGACGGCAAGACCACGGTCGGCTTCTACGATCCGGCCTCCTCGATCTTCCGGCTCAAGAACTCACCCTCTGGAGGTACCTCGGACGTGATTCTCCAGGTCGACTCCCCCTCCCGCAAAGCGCTCCCTATCGCCGGCGATTGGGACGGCGACGGCAGGGATACGGTCGGCCTCTATGACCCTGCCACCCGGACGTTCCGCCTGAAGAGCTCCCTCTCGGGATCGAGCTTCGACCTCACCTTCGCCTTTGGGCCCTCGGCCTCCGGCCTGACTCCGGTCGCGGGGGATTGGAACGGCGACGGCCGCGACGGTGTCGGCCTCTTCGATCCGGCCGCCTCGGTCTTCTATCTGACCAACGGATTCCAGGACGCGGCGCCGGAGCTCCAGGTCCAGCTCGGTCCCGCCGGACGGGGGGCGCTGCCCGTCGCCGGGGATTGGAACGGCGACGGCCACGACGACCTCGGCGTCTACGATCCGGCCTCGGCCGTCTTCCGGTTGCGGAATTCTCTCTCGACCGGGAATCCCGACGCGCAGTTCCAGTTCGGCCCGCGGCGCAAGGGGTGGAAACCGATCGCCGGAGCCTGGTGACGTAGGATTGCTTTCCAAGGAGACTCGAATGACGCGAACGATCGTCTTCACCGTGGCACTCTGCCTGCTGCCCGCTCTCTCCGCCATGGCCGCTGAGAAGCCCAAGACCTACGATCTCATCCTGCGCGGCGGGACGATCTACGACGGCTCCGGCGGCAAGCCCTTCGTGGGCGACGTGGCGGTGAACGGCGATCGCATCGTCGCGGTCGCCGCGGTCGGCTCGCTCGGCAACGCCAAGGGGAAGACGGAGATCGACGCCCGCGGGCTCGCCGTCTCCCCCGGCTTCGTCAACATGCTGAGCTGGGCGACCGAGTCGCTGCTGGTGGACGGCCGCGCCCAGAGCGACATCCGCCAGGGGGTCACTCTCGAGGTCATGGGCGAGGGAGGCTCCATGGGGCCGCTCAACGACGCCATGAAGAAGGAGATGGTCGAGCAGCAGGGGGACGTCAAGTATCCCGTCACCTGGACCACTCTCGGCGAGTACCTCGATCAGGTGGCGGCGCGCGGCATCGCCCCGAACGTCGCCTCCTTCGTGGGCGCGACGAGCCTGCGTATTCACGAGGTGGGTTACGCCAACCGGCCGCCGACTCCGGAGGAGCTGGGGCGCATGCGCAAGCTGGTCGATCAGGCCATGGAGGAAGGCGCGCTCGGCGTCGGCTCCTCGCTGATCTACGCCCCGGCCTTCTACGCCGGCACGGACGAGCTGGTGGCGCTCTGCGAGGAGGCCGCGAAGTACGGCGGCATGTACATCTCCCACATGCGCAGCGAGGGCAATCGTTTTCTGGAAGCCCTGGACGAGCTGATCGAGATCTCGCGCCGAGCCAAGTTACCCGCCGAGATCTACCACCTGAAGGCCGCCGGCCAGCAGAACTGGGGGAAGCTCGACGCCGCCATCAAGAAGGTCGAGGACGCCCGCGCCTCCGGCCTCAAGATCACGGCCGACATGTATACCTACACCGCGGGCGCTACCGGCCTCGACGCCGCCATGCCGCCGTGGGTGCAGGAGGGCGGCCTCAAGGACTGGATCGCGCGCATGAAGGACCCGGCCATCCGCGAGAAGGTCGCCAAGGAGATGGCGACCCCCACCGACGCCTGGGAGAACTTCTTCGTCGCCGCGGGGCCGGAGAAGATCCTCCTCGTCGCCTTCAAGAACGACAAGCTCAAGCCCCTGACCGGCAAGACCCTGGCCGAGGTCGCCAAGATGCGCGGCAAGTCCCCCCAGGAGACCGCGATGGACCTGGTGATCGAGGACGACAGCCGGGTCGGCACGGTCTATTTTTTGATGTCCGAGGACAACATCAAGAAGGAGATCGCGCTCCCCTGGGTGAGCTTCGGCTCGGACGCCGAGGCCCCCGCGACCGAGGGGGTGTTCCTGAAGTCCAACCCCCACCCGCGCACCTACGGCAACGTCGCCCGCCTGCTGGGGCGCTACGTGCGCGACGAAAAGGTGATCCCGCTTGCGGAGGCGGTCCGCAAGCTCACCTCGCTCCCGGCCGCGAACCTCAAGATCCGCGACCGCGGCACGCTCAAGGCGGGCAACTTCGCCGACGTCGTCCTCTTCGATCCGGCGAAGATCCAGGACCACGCCACCTTCGACAAGCCGCATCAGTACGCGACCGGCGTCCGGCACGTCTTCGTCAACGGCATCCAGGTCCTCAAGGACGGCGAGCCCACGGGCGCCGCGGCGGGCCGGGTCGTACGCGGGCCGGGGTGGACGGGGTGGAAGGACAGGAAGAGCCACTGACGTACTGCATCGGCTAAGATGACTTCGAGGAGGATCTCGCGTGGCCCAGATCACCGCCAAGCAGAAAATGCTTCAGCTCGTTCAGGATCAACCGGAGGACAGCTCCTACGACGAGATCATGCGTGAGTTGGCTTTCGCCCGCATGATCGAGCGAGGGTTAGAGGACGCCGAGAACGGACGCACGATCAGTCATGAGGAGATGCAGACGAGAATCTCCTCATGGGCCAGATAAGGTGGACTCTTGAAGCAGAACGATGGCTCCGGGAGATCTACGACTACATCGCTCGGGATAACCCAGCGGCTGCCCTCCGAACCGTCCAGGGGATCGGGGAAAAAGCGGAGACGCTGACGAGATTCCCGGAGCGCGGATACCGCTATCAAGAACGATCCGACAAGCACATCCGGATACTTCTTTACGGTCATTATCGGATTGCTTATCTGATGAACGAGGGTGGTGGGATAGACATTCTGGGCGTCTTCCACGGAGCGCTCGACATCGAACGCTTCCTCTCCTGATTCACGGTTTTTCTGGGGGGCTCGCAAGGTCCCCGATCTCTCCATGCGAGAGCCTCCTCGCCGTCTCCTCCTGCAGGCGCTGCTCGTCCCAGTCCGGGTGCTCAGCGGCGAGGTGGCTCGCGATCATGCGGCGGGCGGAGCGGTACATGTCGCTCGCGATCTTCAGACGCTCGGCTCCGGTCATGGCGCGGAAGACCCGGGCCATCTCGTCGTCCAGGACCTCGAAGTTTCGGGGATCGATCGGCATGACGTCCTCACCGGGAGAATATCCCGATCCTCCTCATGACGGTATGATCGTCACCGCGATTCGCTCAAGCGAGGAGGAACCCGTGAAGGAACAGGACGACGATCCCGCCGCCGGCGCCTGGACCCGGCGCGCCCTGATGAAGGCCGGCCTTGCGACCGGAGCCCTGGCCGCGGCCAGCCCCTTGCTTTCGGCCGCGCCGGCTCCGGCCGCCTCCGCTCCGGCTCCCTTCGAGCTCGAGGAGGCCACGATCGCCGATCTTCAGGCCGCTCTCGCCTCGGGCAAGGAGACGGCGCGCTCGCTCACCGAGAAGTATCTCGCCCGCATCGACGCCCTGAACACCAAGGGGCCGGAGCTGCGGGCGGTGCTCGAGGTCAACCCCGAGGCGCTCGCCATCGCCGACGCGCTCGACGCCGAGCGGCGCGGCAAGGGTTCCCGCGGGCCGCTCCATGGCATCCCGATTCTGATCAAGGACAACATCGGCACCGCCGACCGGATGACCACCACCGCCGGCTCGCTCGCCCTCGAAGGATCGATCCCCTCTCGTGACGCCTTCATCGCCGCACGCCTGCGGGCGGCCGGCGCGATCCTCCTCGGCAAGACGAATCTCTCCGAGTGGGCCAACTTCCGCTCCTCCCGCTCGAGCAGCGGCTGGAGCAGCCGCGGCGGGCAGTGCCGCAACCCCTATGCGCTCGACCGCAACACGTCGGGCTCCAGCTCCGGATCCGGCGCGGCGGCGGCCGCCAGCCTCGCCGCCGCGACCGTGGGCTCGGAGACGGACGGCTCGATCGTCTCCCCCTCCTCGATCTGCGGCATCGTCGGCATCAAGCCGACCGTCGGCCTGCTCAGCCGCTCCGGGATCATCCCGATCTCCCACACCCAGGACACCGCCGGCCCCATGGCCCGCACCGTCGCCGACGCCGCGGCCCTGCTCGGCGCCATGACCGGCGTTGACGAGCGCGACGAGGCGACCCGCCCGAGCCGCGGCAAGGCCGCCGCCGACTACACGAAGTTCCTCGATCCCAATGGATTGAAGGGCGCGAGGATCGGCGTCCACGTCCCCAGCTCGCTCGACAAGAACCCGCTGGTCAACCCGATCTTCCACGAGGCGCTGGCGGCGATGAAGGCGGCGGGCGCCACAATCATCGATCCCGTCAAGCTGCCTTCCGCGGGGAAGTCCGGCAACAGCGAGTTCGAGGTCCTGCTCTACGAGTTCAAGGCGGACCTCAACCGCTATTTCGCCGGGCTGGGGCCCAACGCCCCCGTCCACTCCCTCAAGGAGGCGATCGAGTTCAACGAGCGCCACCGCGACCGGGTGATGCCCTACTTCGGCCAGGAGATCTTCCTGCAGTCCGAGGCCAAGGGGCCGCTCACCGATCCGGCCTACAAGAAGGCGCTCGCCGCCTGCCGGCTCTACTTCCGCAAGGAGGGGATCGACGCCATGCTCGCCCAGCACAAGCTGGACGCCATCGTGGCCCCCACCGGCGGTCCCGCCTGGCTGATCGACCTCGTCAACGGCGATTCGGAGACCGGAGGCAGCTCGTCGCTCGCCGCGGTCTCCGGCTACCCGAGCATCACCATCCCGGCCGGCTACGCCTTCGGGCTGCCGATAGGGATCTCCTTCATCGGACCGGCCTGGGGCGAGGGTGCGCTGATCAGGCTCGCGTACGCGTTCGAGCAGCAGACGAAGGTCCGGAAGCCGCCGCGGTTTTTGCCGTCGGTCAATATGACGAAGGTCTGACGAAGGTCTGAGACCATGAAGAGAATCCTCGCCGTCGCCCTCGGCCTCGTCCTGTTCCTGCTGGTGGCCATCCTCCTGCTGCGGATGATCCTGATCAAGTCCCATCAGGTTCAGACACAGCCGGTCACCGACCTCGCGGTCGACGCCCGCGCGGCCGCCGAGCGTCTCGCGGGAGCGGTCCGCTTCCCCACCGTCTCGCACGAGAACGGGAAGAACGTCGAGGCCGCGGCGTTCGACGGGCTCCATCACTATCTCCAGCAGACCTTTCCCCGGGTGCACGCCACGCTGACCCGCGAGACGGTCGGCGGCTACAGCCTGCTCTACACCTGGAAGGGGCGGCGGCCGCAGCTCCCGCCGATCCTGCTGATGTCCCACCAGGACGTGGTGCCGGTCGAGCCGGGCACGGAGAGGAACTGGACGCACCCCGCCTTCTCCGGCACTGTCGACGACACCTGGGTCTGGGGGCGCGGCACGCTCGACGACAAGGTCGGCATGATGGGGCTGCTCGAAGCGGCGGAGATGCTCCTCGGCCGCGGGTTCCAGCCGGACCGCACGGTCTACTTCGCCTTCGGGCACGACGAGGAGGTGGGCGGCCGCAACGGCGCGGCGGCGATCGCGAAGCTTCTCGAGCAGCGAGGGGTGCGGCCGGCGTTCATCCTCGACGAAGGCGGCGCCATCGTCGAAGGCTCGATCCCGGGGGTTGCGCGCCCCGCCGCGATGATCGGCACGGCCGAGAAGGGGGTCCTGAGTGTCGAGCTGGTGGCCCAGAGCGAGGGGGGGCACTCCTCGATGCCCCCCCGGCACGGCGCGATCGGCAAGCTCGCCGCCGCTATCCAGGAACTCGAGGAGCACCAGATGCCGGCGCGGCTCGACGGCGCCACCCGCCGCTCCTATCAGTATCTGGCGCCTGAGATGCCCTTCGGTCCCCGCCTGGCGCTCGCCAATCTCTGGCTGTTCAGCCCGATCATCGAACGCCAGGCGGACTCGGATCCGGCCGCCAGCGCCCGCATCCGCACCACGACGGCACCGACGATCTTCCAGGGGGGAGTCAAGGAGAACGTCCTCCCCCACGAGGCGCGGGCCGTGGTGAACTTCCGCATCCTGCCGGGGGACACGATCCAGGGCGTCCTCCGCCACGTCCGCGAAACCGTGGGTCCCGGCATCCAGGTGAGCACCACGGGCACCGCCAACAGCGAGGCCTCGCCGGAATCCGATGTCCGCGCGCCCGAGTTCGGGATGATCCAGCGCACCTTGGCCCAGGTGCTCCCGCAGGTGCTCGTGGCCCCCAACCTGCTCGCCGGCGCCACCGACACCAAGCACTACCGCCGCTTGAGCCAGAACGTCTTCCGGTTCATACCGATACGCGTGAAGCCGGAGGACCTCAAGCGCATTCACGGCACCAACGAGCGGGTGGGGATCGAGAACTACGGCGAGATCGTGCGCTTCTACGCGCAGCTGCTGCGGAACGGGACGGTCTGAACGCTACCTAGAACTTGAACAGCGCGTCGAACGCCGAGCGCGCGTCCCCCGGGGAGGGCTTGTCGGAATCCTTGCGGAACTCCTGGGCGAGCTTGGGGGTGAAGAGCGGGCACTCGTTGCGGTCGCGTTTCTTGGGGACCCGGGCCGGGATCTCCGCGTGCCGCCGGCACTCCCAGTGGACGGAGGTGTCGAAGTTGATGCAGTTCGAGCAGGTGTGGAGGTCGGCGCGGCAGCGGGAGCAGGTGGCGTCGAAGGGGAGCGGATCCTCGCCGATGATGATCAACTGCTTCTCGCCGCAGGCGGCGCAGCGGAAGACCGACTCGCCCGGCGCGCCCATGCCGCGGCCGCGCGGCCCTTCCTTCTTCTCGCGCGGGCCCTGGAGACCCGGCCGCGGACGCTCGTCGCGGCGCTCGGAATCCTTGTAGCCCCTCTGCCGGTACTTGGGATCGTCAGACATCAGGATCTTTCTAGCACAAAATCGCCTGCGCGAACCGGGCCGGCGCTTGGCGGTCGGTGGCCAGGAAGAGCGACGGCTCGCTCAGCTCCAGCTCCATCAGCAGGAAGACGCCGTCGATCTCCAACCCATCCACCCGGGCATAGATCCAGGGGCCGGAGATCGACGCCACCACCGCCCGCGCCTGCTCGATCAGCGCGGGCCTGGGGCGCGCCGCTTTGGTGGAGCCACCGAGCTGCTCCTGAACCCGGAAGTCCCCGGCCCGCGGGCGCTTCAGGGTGGCGTGGCTGTACTCGCCGCCAAGGAAGATCAGCGACCACTCGCCCGCCGTCTGGATCTCGGCCAGAAAGGGCTGGATCAGCACGCCGCTGTTGGTCAGCAGATCATCCAGCTCCCCCTGCACCGCCGAAGCTTCGTCGCGTGAAATCCGCCGGGTGCGGAACGCGCCGCCCGAGATGCACGGCTTGATCACCACGTCGGTCCACCCCCGCTCGTCGAGAAGCCCGGCGAGATCCACCGCCGCGCCGCGCTTCATCCCCGCCGTGGGGATCACCGGCAGCCCGGCCGCCGCGAGATCCTCGAGGTAGGCCTTGTCCAGGTTGTAGCGCACCAGTTGGACGGGGTTCCAGAGCGGGATACTCTCCCTTTCCACCCGGTCCAGCCAGGCGAAGAACTCCTCCACGCGCTCGAAATAGTCCCAGCAGGACCGGAGCACCACCCGGTCGTAACGGGACCAGAGCACGCCGGGATCGTTCCAGATCACGGCCTCGACCTCCGCGCCACGGCGGCGCAGCTCCTCGGCGGCCAGGCGGTCGTCGGGCGTCAGGTCGGGCAGCTTGGAGTAGGTGACGAAGGCGATCAGCATTCGGAGGCGGATCATAGCTCTCATCTCGGGGCTTGGCGCACCCTATAGATAGGAAGTGTCGCGGGAAGAGGCCCCATGCGGGGCGAGGAGGTGAACGATGCGCAAAGCCGCTGGAATCGCCGTGTCTCTGACCCTGGCGAGCGCCCTGGCCCTGTGGGCCCTCGGCGTCGTCGGACCCAATTTTCAGGTCTCCGCGGTGAGCAGCCAAGCGCGGTACACCTCCGACATCCGGATGTTCCCGGGCGATCCGAACCGGCTGCTCGTCGCCTCGGAGTCTACCAGCGCGCGCCAGATCCAGTACCGGACCCTCGACGGCGGCGCGACCTGGAACGAGAGCGTCCTGCCGCTCTTCATCGGCGACGCGCTCCAGGACGGGCCCAGCGTGGACTGGACGCTCGACGGCAAGGCGTGGACGACCACCGTCGGCATCAACTCCACCGGCACCGTGCTCCGCGGCCGCGCTTACGTCTCCCTGGACTCCGGCCTGACCTGGAGCCCCGACAACACCTTCTCCGGCAGCCAGAGCAAGGTGGACTGGCCCCGTCTCTGGTCTGACAAGAGCACCGGCTCCCCGTTCGTGCACAACCTTTACGTCATCTGGCACAACGGCAATCCCGCCTTCATGGCCCGCCGAGCGGGAGGCGTCTGGCAGGCCCCGCTGCAGGTCAGCGGCGCCGAGTCCACTGGGGTCGCGCTGGGCGGCGACGTGCGCACCAACCTCAGTGGCGACCTCTTCGGCTTCTGGCCCACCACCGGAAACCGCCGGATCGTCGTGGTCAAATCCACCAACGGCGGCGTTTCCTACGCCGCTCCGGTGGTCGCGGCCACCACCTTCGACTCCCTGGACATCGGCATCCCCGCCTCGGGCAGCCGCCGGGCCACCATCTACACCTCGGGCGGCGCCTGGCGGACGGCGGTCAAAGACCTTGTCTATGTGGTCTGGACCGACCTGTCGGGGGACGTGGGCTGCACCGTCGCCGCCAACGAGCCGGGAACCAATGCCGCCTCCACCTGCAAGACCCGGATCTGGTTCGCCCGCTCGACCAACGGCGGCCTTAGCTGGAGCCCGAAGCAGTTGATCTACGGCAGCCCCTTCGTGGACGACCAGTTCAATCCCTGGCTGAACGTCGATCCCTCGACGGGCGTGGTCTCGGTCGTCTTCTATATCGCGTCCGGACCCGACCGCCAGAGCGTGAACCTCGTCTACTCCGCCTCCTACAACGACGGCGTGAGCTGGGCCACGCCCATCCCGGTGACCACCGTCTCGTCTTCGAACGCCATCTGGGGGAGTTACAACGGCCTGACCTCGTTCCGCTGCCGGTACAACACGTCCTGGACCGACAAGCGGAACGGCAGCGTGCAGATCTGGGCGTCGCGGATCGACGACTGCCCGTAAAGGCGAGCTACGCCGGCTCCGCCAGCGGCCCGATCAACGCCAGCTCCTCCTCCGTGGGCTGGAAGAGAGCGGCGCCGACGGTGCCGGGGCCGGCGTTGGCGACCACCACGGGGCCCATTTCGGCGATCAGGATCTCCTTCACCTGGAAGGTCTTCTCGATCAGGCCCCGCAGGCGGTCCGCCCAGACGGGCGCCTTGGCGTGGGCGACCGTCACCACCACCGGCCGCTGGGGATCGACCCGCTCGCGGAACAGCTCGATCAGCCGCGGGTGGGCCGCCCGGCCGCCGCGAACGCGGTCGACCGCCACGATCTCGCCGTCCACCACGCCGAGGATCGGCTTGATGCCGAGCAGGTTCCCCATCACCGCCCGCGCCTTGCCGATGCGCCCGCCGCGGGCCAGATACTCCAGCGTGTCCACCGCGAAGAGCACGTGCACCCGGTCGCGCATCGCCTCCAGGCGGTCGACGATGGCGTCCGGCTCGATCCCGCGCCGCGCCATGCGGGCGGCGAACAGGACGAGCATCCCCATCCCCAGGCTGGCGCTGTGGCTGTCCACCACCCGCAGCGAGACCCGCTCGGCCTCGCCGCGCAGCTCCTGAAACTGGGGAAGCCCCTCCTCCGCCGCCTCCCGGGCATGCACCACCGTCTTCGACAGCTTCTCCGAGATGTGGACCGAGACGATGTCCTTCCGCGGCGCCAGCGACCGGTAGAGATCCAGGAAGTCCGCCTTCGGCGTCGGATTGGTCCGCGGATGGACCGGCCCCTTCTCCAGCAGGTCGTAGAACTCCTTGGCCTTGAGGTCCACCCCGTCGTGGTAAACGCGGTCGCCGAACAGCACCAGCACCGGCAGGACGTGAATCCCGTGCGCCCGCGCCACCTCCGGCGGCAGGTCGCAGGTCGAATCGGTGACCACCCGCACGAGCTCCTCCGGCTCCTCGAGGGCGACGATGCCCATCTCGCGCAGGCCGATCAGGTCGCGCAGGATCTCCCCGTCCGTGGCGCCGGGCAGGGCGTCGAGCAGCCGGCCGACCGTCCCACAGCCCGGCAGCGCGGCGATCAGCTCCTGCTGGCGCGGGTTGAAGCGGGCCTCGAAGAAGGCGGGACCGAGCTGCACGCGGGCGCGGGTCCGCGGGTCCGGCGCGTCGTGGACGCGGTCCTCCAGAGCCAGGAAGACGAGCGCCTTGATCTCTTGCCGGATCTCCCTCTCGACGCCCGCCGGCTGGCGGAGCCAGAGCCAGAACGGCCCCGCGTCGAGCAGGCTCAGCCGCAGGAACGCCTTGACCCCGAGCGCTCGTCCGGCCGAAGCCGCGATCACCTCGCCGCCGTCGAACGTGACCTCCCCGTTCGCGCAGACGATCCGCCCGGTGACGTGCGCCCGGCCCACCGCCCGCACCAGCTCGAGGAATGGCAGCAGCGCGAAATCCCCCACCAGCGATTCGACGTCCGAGTCCGGCTCGACACCGATCTCCCGCCCGAGGAGAACGAGATGGATGCGCCGGACCAGATCCTCCGCTGGCAGGCCGTCCGCCTCCAGGAAGAGCACGTCCTCCGGCAGATCCCGCCCCTCCTCCGCCGTCTTGCCGAGGAGCAGCAGCGTCTGCTCGCTACCGCCAAAGCGCTCGGAGACCGCGCCGTCCCCATTCTTCATCAGCTCGGCCGGCACCACCACCACCCCCGGCCCGAGCGTCGCCGCGAACCGCCGCCCCTCGGCCAGCCCCACCGTCGGGATCACCTCATAGCCAAAGCCCGTCAAGCCGTTGGAGATCTCCTTACGGCGGACGGACTCCGGATCGACGACCAGCACGGACGGACGGGGCATCGTCTTTGCCTGACCTCTACAAAGCGAACAGCGTTATCGGTGGGTGGAACCGGACAAGGATAGACCGGTTTGGGATGGGGGAACAGGGGTGAGTTGGGGGTGTGCGAACCTGGGGCGTCCTGCCCTTCGAATCCTCACCCTCGGTCCCTCTCCCGGGGGGAGAGGGAGGGCCCTTCGGCGACAAGATTGCTGGAGGCGGGGACAAGCCTTGCCCAACGAAAAAATCTGGCGTCAGGCCCTCCCTCTCCACTTCGTGGAGAGGGACCGAGGGTGAGGCCTCGCAGGGCAGGTCGTCCCGAAATCAGCCCACCACAAACTCCGCCAGAATCGGCAGATGGTCGCTCGCCACGCGGGCGATCTGCAGCCGGCAGGAGTGGGCGGAGACCACCTTCAGCGGCCCGCGGTGATAGATGCGGTCGAGGCCGCCCTGCGGCGAGAAGGAGGGATAGGTGGGAATCACGGGATATGGACCGCGCTTGCGCTCGGTGGCGCAGGAGAAGCCCATGCCGTTGGTGAAGGCGGGCATCAGGAGCGAGCGCCAGTCGTTGAAGTCTCCGGCCACCAGGACCGGGGTGGTGTACGGGACCCCGCTGAGCTCGGCCGAGCGCTTGATCAGCTCGATCTGCTTGGCCCGCTCCCGCGCCGAGAGCCCCAGGTGGAGGTTGAACACCTCCAGGTGCCCCTCCTTGCCGCCGAGATCCAGCGTCGTGTGCTGGCAGCCGCGGCGGATCCAACTCTCGGCGATCGAGAGGTCGATGTTGCGCTCGCGCAGGATCGGCAGGCGGCTGAGCGTCGCGTTGCCGTAACGCCCCTTCTTCAGGCTGACGTTGTGCCCGAGGGCGAAATTCGGGTAGCCCGCCTCCTCGGCCAGCTCCTTGGCGAGATTGAGCTCCCGCGAGCGCGGCGCCCCCTCGTCCACCTCCTGGAGCATCACGACATCGGGATCGTAGTGACGCAGGATCGCCACGATGCGCTCCGGCCGGAACCGGCGATCGACCCCGATCGCGCGGTGGATGTTGTAGGTCATGACCCGCAGCGGCATTAATTCGTGGCTCTCCGAGACTCCTGAAACGTCGATTCCGTGCTCCATTCCACCAGCCCAACAAAACCTCTTGGGCCGATATTTACAGGCGATATAGTAGCCCCATGCCGCCCGTCTTCACCGTCGGCCACTCCACCCGCCCCATCGAAGAGCTGCTGGCCCTCCTCGCCGAGCACGGCGTGCGGACCCTGGTGGACGTGCGGCGCTTCCCCGGCTCCCGGCGCCACCCTCAGTTCTCGCGCGACGCCCTCGCCGCCTCGCTCGCCGGTGCCGGCATCCAATACGTCCATGAGCCCGGCCTCGGGGGGCGCCGCGCCGCCCGGCCCGACTCTCCCCATACCGCGTGGCGCGTCGAAGCCTTCCGCGGCTACGCCGACCACATGGAGACCCCGGAGTTCGAGACCGCCCTGCGGCGGCTGATCCAGCGTGCCGCCGGCGAGACCGTCGCTATCCTCTGCGCCGAGGCCGTGCCCTGGCGCTGCCATCGCCGGCTCATCTCCGATGCCCTGGTCGTCCGGGGCATCCAGGTATTGCATATCCTGGGCCCGAACCGTGCCAACCCCCACGAGCTGGACGCCAACGCCCGCGTCCTCCCCGGGGATCGGCTGCTCTACGACGGGATCACGGGCGATCAGCCCTCGCTGTTTGAAGACATCCCCGAAGACGTCTCGGGATCGTAACTTTCGCCCCATTGCCGCAGCACGGGATTTCTTCTACGATCCCCGAAAACAACCAACCCTTTGGAGGAAACCCTCATGAGCATTAGCCAGTCCCTTCTTCCCGAGTTCGACCAGGAGATGGCCGGAACCCGCCGCGTCCTCGAGCGCGTGCCCGCCGACAAGTTTTCCTGGGGCCCTCATGAGAAGTCCATGAACTTCAGCCGTCTGGCGGTCCATGTCGCCGAGCTCCCCTCCTGGACCACCCTGACCCTCAACACCAGCGAGTTGGACTTCGCCGCGAAACCCTATGCCCCGACCCAGGTAGAGAAGACCGAGGACCTGCTGAATATTTTCGACAAGTGCGTCGGCGAGGCCCGGGCGGCCCTGGCCGGAGCCGGCGATGAAGAGTTCTTCAAGAACTGGACGCTCCGCAATGGCGAACAGGTGCTCTTCACGATGCCGAAAATCGCCGTGCTGCGCGGCTTCGTCATGAACCACATCATTCATCACCGCGCCCAGCTCACCGTCTACCTGCGGCTCAACGACATCCCCGTCCCCGGCCTCTACGGTCCGTCGGCGGACGAGAGCAACTTCTAGACCTTCAGAGGAGATTCCATGAACCTGAGCCAGTCCCTGCTTCCCGAATTCGACCAGGAGATGGCGGGCACCCGCCGAGTCCTCCAGCGGATGCCCGCCGACAAGTTCACCTGGCAGCCGCACCCCAAGTCCTTCAGCCTTGGCAAGCTGGCGACTCACGTCGCCCGGCTCTCCTCCTGGGCCACCATGACCCTCGCCTCCGAGGAATTCGACGTCTCCCAGCCTGGGGAAGTCCCCAAGGTGAACACCACCGAAAAGCTGCTGGCGCTCTTCGACAAGACCAGCGCCGAGGCCCGCGAGGCCATCGCGAACGCCAGCAATGAGGACTGGTCCAAGCCCTGGACGCTCCGCAACGGCGACCATGTGGTCTTCACGATGCCAAGGATCGCCGTGCTGCGCGCCATGGTCATGAACCACATTATCCACCATCGCGCCCAGCTCACCGTTTACATGCGGCTCAACGACATCCCGGTCCCCGCCCTCTACGGCCCGTCGGCGGACGAAGGGAACATGTAGGGATCGCAGAGCGATTGCCACCGGAGCGGGGGAACTCCTCCCCTTCTTGGGAGACCCCCGTACCTGCCGGGGAGGGGGGTATACCTGCCTGAGCGGGGCTTAACTCCCCAAGCAGGGAGACCCCTGTACCTTCTTGGGGAACCCCTCCCCCTGCTTGGGGGCCCCTGTACCCGCCAGGGAGAGGGGTATACCTGAGCGGGGGCTTAACTCCCCTCGCGGGGGGACCCCTCCCCCCGCTGTTGTACGGCTTCCATAGATCTTTCCCCTCTCCCCCGCTACACGTCCTGACTCCCCCGCTCTCCCTCCCGGCTCCGGTGACGGTTCGTGGCTCCGCTTCGTATGACTATTTAGAAAATTCTTCGAATCGAAACGAACCCTCAAGGAGACCACCATGAGCTTTCGGCATCTCGCGATCTGTCTGCTTCTCACCGCACTGCCCCTCCCCTCATCCCGGCTCGCGGCGGATCAGTTGCCCCCCTGGACCGCCATCGGGCCCGACGGCGGCAACGTCCAGGCCCTGGCGGTTTCGCCGGCGCTCCCCGGCTTGATCCTGGCCGGCCTCCAGCAGGGCTACGGCATCTTCAAGAGCGCCGACCGTGGCCAAAGCTGGGGAGCCGCCACCGACGCGTTCGGCCGGAACGTTCTCGACCTGGCCATCGACGTCCAGGGAAAGGCCCTGTATGCCGCGACCAACCGCGGGCTCCTCAAGAGCACGAACGGCGGTGCCCTGTGGCCGGCGCTCGACGCCAGCCCGGACGTCTACACGCTCGTCGCGACGCACCCGCGCAAGGCCGCGATCGTCTTCGCCGTGCGGGGCGGGGTCCTGCTGCGCAGCGCGAACGGCGGCGTCACCCGCACGGCCGTCGAGGGTCTGGAAGGGGTCGCGAAGATCGCGTTCGCGCTGACCGGCCGGCGCACGGTGGTGTACGCGGGAGCCGGCAACGGGCTCTGGCGGAGCACCGACGACGGCCAGACCTGGATCGACGACAGCCCTCCCTTCCCCTCCCCTCCCCACGTCGAAGCGGTCGCGGTCGATCCCGTCGATCCTCAGGTCCTCTACATCGGCATCCGGCAGGACAAGAGAGTGCTGTTCAAGAGCCTGAACGGCGGCGCTACCTGGCGGCTGAGCCAGGGCGGGCTGCCGCCGGCGGTCGACGGCACGCTGCCGACGATTTCGGAGCTCGCCGTGGACCGGAAGAATCGCTCCATCGTCTATGCCGTCGCGGGAGGTGAGCTCTTCCGTAGCGTCAACGGTGGACGCGACTGGTCGCGTCCCGTTCCCCAACTCGCCGGCGGTTCCGTCAATGCCCTGGAGACAACCGGATATGGTGTGCTGGCCGGCACCCCGGCAGGCGTCCTGCTGAGCACCGACCGGGGTCTCACCTGGCAAGTCCGCATCGCCGGCTTGGCCGCCACCTCGATCGCCGGGATGGACATCGACCATCAGGAGCCGGCCCGGCTCTATGCCGCCGAAGCGTCCATGGGGATCTTCAAGACGGCCAGCCGGGGCCGGCCGTGGCTGCGCCTGGGTGACCTCGCGAGCCCGCCTGCCTCAGGCCGGCCGCTCGTGGTCGATCCGGCCGACCCGAACATCGTCTACGCCTTGACGCCCACTAGCATCGTCAAGAGCACGAACGGCGGCCGGCGCTGGACCGTGCCCCTCGCTTCTTCCTGTCTGTTGTTCAGACGGATCGCTCTCGATCCCCGGGAGCCGTCCCACGTCTTCGCCTCCGCTTATATCAATGGTCTCCACTGCGACATATCAATCTGCACATTCTTTCGCAGCCTGGATGCGGGCGCGACCTGGTCGTGCATCGGCAACGTCCTCTCTTTTGTTCCTGGCAGGGACGCGCTCCTGGGGATCGACCCCTTCACCTCGGCCGTCTACGCGCAGATTTTTCAAGACCTCTTGCGGAGCACGGACAACGGAGTGACTTGGACACCGCTGAGCAGAGAGCCCCTGCTTGCCAGCTCCTTCACCCCCTCACCGCTGGTCGCGGGCACCCTCTGGGGCGGCCAGGGGGCCGCGGTGACGCGGAGCCGCGACGGCGGGCAGACTTGGCAGTCCTTCTCGACCGGATTACCCTCCGGCGTGTCTGTGGTCGCCCTGGCGCCCGACCCGGTCGAGCCCGCGACGCTCTACGCCGCGACCTTGCAGAACGGCGTCTTCAAGAGCACCGACGCTGGGGAGACCTGGAGCCTGGCGGGTCTCTGGCCGCCGGGCGTCGAGTACAAAGGGGGCCTGCTGGTCGATCCGGGAAATCCGTCGATCGTCTATGCCGGGACCAACGGCCTGGGCGTGCTGCGCCTCGACCAGAGCGGGAACTGAAGCTCATCGAGGAGCCCCAAAGGAGGTAAGATTCAGCCGCACCCCTGAGGTGCCACACACAAGGAGGACGCGTGAAGAAGCAGCTCAAGAAGGTGAAGAAGCTGACTCTGGACAGGGAGACGTTGGCCCGCCTCAACGTCACGGGCGGCCTCGCCGCCGAGCAGAAGCTCGCGACCGAGCCGGCCAGTGGCTACCCCGAACACTGCTATTTCTCGGACTGCAATCCCTGCGACACCGACCTCAATTGCTCGGCTGTTTGAGGTAGCAAGGGGGCGACTCCTCGCCCCCGTCCTTCCCCCTCGTTTTTGCGAAGCTCGGGAACCTCGGCGAGGTCCCGCCGAACCGGCACCGGCGGTCTTACTGGACGCCCAGCAGCTCGACCTTGAAGACCAGTGTTGCGTTGGGCGGGATGGCGCCGGAGCCCTGCTCGCCGTAGCCCAGAACCGGTGGGATCACCAGCGTCCGTTTCTCGCCGACCTTCATGTCGGCCACGCCTTCGTCCCAGCCCTTGATGACCTCCCCACGCCCGATCCCGAACGGGTACGGCTCGCCGCGGTCCCGCGAGCTGTCGAACTTGGTGCCGTTCGTCAGCCAGCCGGTGTAGTGGACGGTCACGGTCTGACCCGTCTGCGGCTTGGGGCCGGTGCCGGGCTGGTCGATCGCGTACTGCAACCCGGACGGGGTGGTCTGGAGATTCGTCGGCATGGCAAACGTGTCCGACCCGGCCCCCTGCTCCGCGGCGGGAGCACTGGCGGTGGCGGTGGCATCGGACGACGGGGCCGTGCTCTCCTCCGTCTTCCCCGAGCAGGCGATGAAGGAGAGGGCGAGGGCGGCGGCGAGGAGTCTCAGGTTCATCTCGATTCCTTTTGGAAAGTCGGTGCGGCGTCCGGCGCGGGATTCTACGACGAAACGGAAGGCGGCGGCGCGCGAGGCTCCAGCCTGGAAAATCCGCCAAGCCGGCCGTCTATCTCATGGAACGCATCTCCTTGGAGAGTCTCGATGACAGCTACGCTCCCGCGCCGTTTTCCCTCCATGCCGGCGATCGCCGTCTCCGCGATCGCGGCTCTCCTGTCGCTCCTGGGCTTGCCCCTATCGGCGGCTACCGTCTCCCTCCCCGAGCCGACCCTGTACCTCCCAGCGGGGTTGGCCACCGCGGACGTGCTGCTCCACGTCCATGTCGCAGGGGCCGAAGCGGAATGCGCTCCGGCGCTGACCGTGAAGGATCTCGCTCCGGCACCTCTCCCTCAGGTCGCGGTGGGCGAAACGCCGTTGAAGGTGCCGTCCGGGCCCACCGATTGCGACTGGTACTTTCCGCTCAAGCTCACCAACATTCCGCCCAAGCTCACTCAGGAAAGGCACCTCGAGCTGACCCTGGGAAAGACGAGCCGGGTGCTCCCCTATGTCCTCGCCAACCAGAGCTTCGCCTGGACCGTCAAGTCTTCCAGCTCCGCCTGGCCGGTGCGCGGCGCTACAGGCCGAACCTGGCAGCTCGGGGTCGTCGAAGGCCCCGCGCAGAGGGTCCGGCTCGCCTTCTGCCGGCTCGACGGCCCCATGCCGTTCGACTGCGGTCAATTGCAGCTCTGCGTCGACTCGCCTGACCTCTGTAAGCCGGCTTTCGACCTGCCGAAGGGACGGAGCACTCTCTTCCTCAAGCTGAAGGACGGATTCCAACAGCCAGGAACCTACGACGGCAACGTCTTCCTGACCGCCGACACCCGGCCCGAGTCGGAGACCTTGCCGCTCAAGATCTCCTATACGAGCTGGCGATGGCAGCTCCTCGGCATCGTCTGCATCCTCGTCGGAGTAGTGCTCGGGTGGTTCGTCACCGTCTATGCCCGCGCGCGCATCCTGCGCGACCGGGCGCTCTTCGCGGTGGCGGCCCTGGGCCAGACGGCCCAGAAGCTACGCCAGGACCTCGAGAGCTTGCCGCCCGGGCATGCCGGGCAGGTCCACGCAACCAAGACGGCGCTCGACGACCTGCTGGCCTCTCTCAGCCCCTCGGCGCTCGACGGACAAGGGTTCCTGCCTACGGTCTTCGGCGGCGCGGGTGATGCCGCCGCCTACCAGACCTTCCTGACGGGCGTAGGGAACCGGCTCGCCATGCTCAAGGTGATCGTCGGCGGCATGGTCACCGCGCTCACCATCCCGGTGACGCCGACCCCGGCCGATCCCGACCCGTATGGACGCGCCCTACAGGCTCTCGACCGCCTGGATGCCAACATCCAGCCGCCGTCGGCCGACATCGCGCGCACCCAGGTTCAGCAGATCCTCGCCACGCTCTTACCGCCCGCGGCGGCTCCCGTCGGCATGGCCGCCTCTCCGGCCCCTCCCACGCCGGAGAGCCTGCGCATCGACATCGAGCGTATCGGCTGGGCGTCCTGGGTCGCCTGGCTGGTCATCACGGTCGTCGTCGGTTACCTCGCGCAGGTCGACAAGGCGGGTTTCGGCACTCCGGCGGACTTCTTCGTCTGTCTGCTATGGGGGTTCGGAATCCCCGCCGCGGGCCAGCAACTGACCCAGCTCACGCCTGCGACCATCGCCACCACCCTCAAGGTCCCCGTGATTTGAAAAGCAAGGAGAAACCGCATCATGGCCAATGAATCCCTCGACCAGATCCCGGAGCTCAAGCCGCACGAGGCAGCTCTCATGGCGCTCGGCTTTCAGACCAAGGAACAGGTGCTCGGAGTCGCGCAGGCGGCCGGAGACGACCTGTCGCGCTTCCTCGGCGCCAATATCACCGAGCTCCTCGCGAACCTGCTGCCGTCGAGCCTCGAGGCCGAGGCGCCTACTCCCCATCCGCTCGGGGTGGCGCTCGACCTCATTCCAGCGCCGCAGTTCGCCTTCGCCCTGCCGTCGGTCGCCGCCATGGCCGCCGCCGCGCCGCCCCTTCCCTCGTCGGTCGATCTCTTCGCACAGTTGCCGCCCCCCCGCGACCAGGGGCAGAGGTCGACCTGCGTTGCCTTCGCCTCGCTCGCCGTCGTCGAGCAGCGCGGGATGAGCACGGGCAGCTTCCAGGACATGTCCGAACAGTTCCTCTACTGGAACTGCAAACAGAACGACGGCATCCCCACGCTTCCCGGCACCTATGTGGGCGTCGCCTTCCGCGTCCTCCAGAGCGACGGCTGCTGCCAGGACCCCCTCTGGCTCTACAGCCCGAACATCATTCCGGGTAACGAGGCGCAGGCGCCGCCGCCGGCGGGAGCCCAGGCGGATGCCGCGACGCGCAGGATCACCGCCTCCAACGCGCTGCCGCCGACCTCGGTCGTCGACATCCAGCGCGAGCTCGCCGGAGGCAGTTGCGTCGCCTTCTCCATTCCGGTCTTCAATTCCTGGTACCTCAACCCGGTGGTCGCGAGCACCGGCGACATCATCAATCCCATCCCGGGGGAGACGGTCGTCGGCGGTCATGCCATGACCATGATCGGCTACCAGGACTCGGCGGATCCGGGCCTGGGGGGTGGCCGCTTCCTGATCCGCAACAGTTGGCCCAACTGGGGAAACGCCTCGCACCACGGCACGGGCTACGGCACGATCCCGTACTCGTACATTGCCTGGTTCGGGCGGGAGGCGTACTCTCTCGTCTAGCTCCAGGTGCCGGTCGTGCCGGCTGTGGGGCGGGAGGAGACGGGATGAGCAGCCATTACCTCGATCGCCTCAGGATCTCTCCCGGGGAGCGGGCTCGGCTGGCCGACCTCGGGGCGCCGACTCCTCTGGCCGTGCTGGGAATCCGCAAGGCGGCGCCGGAGGCGTTCGATCGGCTCTTCGGAACCGAGCGGGCGTCGGAGATCGCCGCCCAGCTCGCGGGGTTTCTCGGGGAGGAGGAGCAGGCGATCCTGGAGGCTCCTCTCCCCGCTCCTCACCCGCTCGGCGCACGTCTCGACGAGCCGCCGGACCCCCCTCGCCCGGCCCCATCGAAAGGCGAGTGACCCGCCCCTACCCCCGCCCGCCCTGCCGTACCGGTCCCGCCCCCGGCACCCGCGCCGCCACCCCGGGATCCATCCCCACCATCAACCCGTCGATCGAGGGGCGCAGGGTTTCCACGAAGCGCTCGGTCTCCACGATCTGCTCGACGAGGCTGCTCATGTAGCTGGCGACCTCGGTGGCGTTGAACTGCGAGGCGCTGAGGCGGCCGTGGATGACTTCGAAGGCGTCGGAGAAGGCTCCGAGCTGGGCGACGACGCACTGGTCGCGCTTGTGGCAGTCCAGCAGCAGCTCGCGCTGCTTCTCCAGGATGCCGATGTGGAACTCGCGGGTGCGGGCGGTCGCCGGCTCGCGGGCGGACAGCTCGCGGATCTGGCGGATCTTCTCCCCCACCTCGGCGAGGCGCTTCTCCAGGCTCGGCAGCGGCGGCACGAAGGCGGGCGCGATACGCGCCGAAAGCCGGCGCCAGTCCCGCCGCCATCCCGGCAGCGAGTTCGAAGCGGCGGGCGGGGCCGGCACCGGCAGCACGCTCGCCAGGATGTGCAGGTAGGAGACCCGCTCGCGCACGAAGCCCAGGTAGGCGGTCAGCATGGTGCTGAGCTGCTGGAGGATGTCCTCTTTGGTGAAGGCGTCGAGGTCGCGCCGCTCGGCCAGCACCCGCGAGACCCGGTTGCGGATCTCGAGCAGACGGGCGAAGACCGCCATGTAATCCGGCAGATAGCCCGCGTGGATCCAGAGATCGAAGGGGGTCTCGTCGAGCATCCGCTGCGTCCGCAGCCGCAGGGCCTCGCGGTCCCTCTCCTCCTTCAGCTCCCGCCGCCGGCGCTCCTCTTCCTGGATGCGCGGCCGGTAGCGCTGCGTGGTGGTGGCGATCACCACCCAGCCGGCGGCCCCCGCCCCCCAGACGATCGCCCAGGTGGGATCGTGGAGCCACCATGTGGCCCCGACGCCGGCCGCGCCGGCCACGAAGTTGAGGGGGGTCTGGAGCGCCTTGGCGATGCTCCGCCGGAGCAGGGTTCTTTTTTTCAGGAAAGGCATGGTGGCTTCGCGCTCGATCCGGCCGGCACGTTTCGGGGGACAACGTGCAGCAAGATCTTGGCCAAGTTGATTGTAGCGCGCTTGGGGCGGACCTGGATTGAATCTCGTCCTGAGGAAGTGTGGGGATCATCCCGGACGCCCGAATTTTTTCCTCCACCCGGAACGGGGGGAGGAAAAGGACAGCACACCCTACGGGCATCACCGGTTCTGACAGGCCCTCCCTCTCCTTCAGGAGAGGGACCGAGGGTGAGGTCGCAGGCCGCGGACGTCCCCTATCCTTTCCCCTTCCCCTCCGCCGATGGCGCATACAGCAGGTCCAGCAACTGCTTCTCCACCGCGCGGAACTCGGTCGCCGACTTGAGCGCCACGTCGCGCACCGGGAAGGAGGGCACGTTCACCTTGTGCAGGATGCGCGCGGGGCGGGAGGAGAGGACGTACACCGTGTCGGCCAGGTAGACCGCCTCGGAGACGTCGTGGGTGACGAAGAGGATGGTGTTGTCCTCGGTGCGCGAGACGTCGAGCAGGAGGCTCTGCATCCCCCAGCGGGTCTGCGGGTCGAGCGCTCCGAAGGGCTCGTCCATGAGCACGATCTTGGGCTGGTTGATCAGCGTGCGGGCGATCGCCACCCGCTGCTTCATGCCGCCGGAGAGGTCCTTGGGGTAGCGGTCGGCGAACTCCGCCAGCCCGACGGACTGGAGGTACTTGTCCGAGAGCGCACGGCGCTTCTCCTTGGGCACCCCCTGGAGACGCAGGCCATACTCCAGGTTCTTCCGCACGGTGAGCCAGCCGAAGGAGGTATAGGTCTGGAACACCATGCCGCGGTCGCGGCCGACGTCCTCGACCGGCTTGCCCTCCATCAGGATCTCCCCCTTGGTGGGCGTGAGCAGGCCCGCGATCGACTTCAGGATCGTCGACTTGCCGCAGCCCGAGGGGCCAAGGAAGACGACGATCTCCCCCGTCCCGGGCTTGTCGGCGATGTCGAAGGAGACGTCCCGCACCGCCTCGGTCGCCCGCCCCGTGCGGTCGATGTAGGTGATGTGGAGGTTCGACACCCGCAGCTTGGGCATCGCCGTTTCCGGCTCGTGGCGGTAGGAGGGGGCCTGCGGCTCCCCCTTGCCCGGGACGGTGATGGCGACCGTTCCCGGTTCGCCCGCGGTGGGCAGAGGCAGCGGGCTTTCAGGATCGCTCATACCGTTTCCCTCCAGCGGAAGAGCAGCGAGCTGATGATACGAATGACGAAGTCGGTGAGGAGCCCGATGCCGCCGATCACCAGCAGGCCGGCGAACAGCCAGGAGGCTTTCTGGTGGGTGCGTCCGAGCTCGATGATGTAGCCAAGCCCGCCCCCCGGATTGACCAGCTCGGCGAGGATGATGTACGTCCAGGAGATGGCGTTCATCACCCGGAAGGAGTCGAAGATCTCGGGCAGGGCCGCCGGCAGCAGGACAGTGCGGATCACCTGCCAGCGGGAAGCGCCCAAGGTCATCGAGGTCTGCACCAGCTCCTCGGGCACCAGCCGGATGGCCGTGACCACGACCGGCAGCAGGTAGACGAAGACTCCCAGGAAGAGGAAGGCCACCTTCTGCTTCTCGTAGATCCCGAACCAGAGGATGAGGATGCCGATGAAGCCCGAGATCGGCATGTAGCGCAGAGGCGCCACGATCGGCTCGAAGAAGCGATTGATCGGCTCGAACGCGCCCATCAGCACGCCCAGCGGCAGCGCCACCGCCGAAGCCAGGAGAAAGCCGAGGAAGATGCGCCGGCTGGAGATCCCGATCGCTTCCCAGAGGTTGTACTGGAGGAAGAGCTGCAGGGTGCCCCGCAAGACCTCGGTCGGAGACGGGAGGAAGTCGGGCGTCACGAAGCCGCCATAGGTCAGCAGGCACCAGGCGCCGGCCAGGAGGATCGGGGCGAGCAGCCCCAGCGCCGTCGAGGTCGAGCGCGGCAGCGGCTGGCGCAGGGCGAAGAAGTTGGATTTCTTGCGTGCCATATTGGTCCTTGTGCGTTTTCAGGCTGGCGGAGGGAACGTAGGGGCGGGGCTTGTCCCCGCCCTCTGCGCAGGCCGGCCCGGCCCCCACCCGGGAGGGGACAAGCCCCTCCCCTACGTAAAGAACGCCTTGGGGACGATATTGAAACAAGCCTCGTCCCTGCGAAATCCTACTGCGTCGCCAGAACCACCTTGATATCCGTCCGGCGGTTCAACTGCCGCCCGGCTTCCGTGGTGTTGTCGGCCACCGGGTTGGTCGCGCCGTGGCCGATGGTCTGGAAACGGGCGGACTGGATGTTGGGGAAGCTCTGCAGGATGTAGTTCTTCACCGCCAGGGCCCGCTTCTCGGAGAGCGTCAGGTTGGCGTTCTGCGAGCCGGTCGCGTCGGTGTTCCCCTCGACCCGCAGGTAGGTGTTGCCGAAGGAGGTCATGGTCTCCCCCAGGGCGTCGAGGACGATGTAGGAGCCGGCCATGATCTCGTCGGAGCCCGGGGTGAAGTGGATCTGGATCTGCTTGTTGATGATCGCCCGGTCCTTCTCTGACGGCGCCTTGGCGGCGATCTTGGGCTCCTCGACCTGCTGCCCGGGGTAGTCGGCGGCCAGCGCCTGCAGGAAGCGGGAGTCCGCCCAGTCCTTGGCCTCGACCGGCCGGGTCACCAGCCCCTTCTTGCGCCAGATGATGAAGGCGGTGTCGAACAGGGCCTCGAAGTGCGCCTTGCCGCCGGTCAGGCCGTAGAACTGGGCATTGTCGGCGTAGGGGGTGAGCTTCAGCCCCGAGAGCATGCCGGAGATGGTGTCGGCGTCGAGCTTCAGCGCCTTGCCGACGATGGCGTAGGAACCCTGAGGGTCGTTCTTGATCGCCTCGATCCCCTCGAGCCAGCCGTGGACGAAATCGCGCACGGTGTCCGGGGCGCGGTCGATCAGATCCTGCCGGGCGACCAGGGTGTCGGCGATGATGTTGGTCGCCGCGGCGGTCGAGACCAGGACGTGGGCCTCGGCGCCGCGCGCCTCGACGGCGGCCGAGAGGTCCGGCTCCCAGGTCACGGCGGCGTCGACCTGCCGGGCCTTGAAGGCGGCCGCGGCGGCCGGGGCGTCCTGGGTGAAGATGATCCCCTGCTCTACGGACGCGCGGTCCGCCGGAGAGAGGCCGGACTGGGCGAGCAGGTAGAGGAGCAGGAAGTGCGAGGGGGTGAACTGGGTGCAGGCGATCTTGTGCCCCTTCAGCTCCTCGATCGACTTGATCGAGGCGAGCGAGACGATGCCGTCACCGCCGCGCGACCAGTCCTGCATGATGATCGACTTGGCCTTCTGGTTCTGCTCGGCGAGGATCGAGGCCTCGCGGGCCCAGTTGTCGACCGTGTCCCACATGATGTCGACGTCCCCCTTGCGGAAGGCCGCGAGCTTGGTCGCCGGGTCCTCGAAGAGGACGAACTTGACGTCCATCCCGTACTTCTTCCTGAACTGCGAGCCGGAATTGGGATCCATGCCGTTGTTGAAAACGATGCCGGGCGAGTGGCCGGCCCAGGTGTTGATGGCCACCACCAGCGGGCGGTCGAGCTTGCCGCTGCCGCCGAGGTTGCTCGCCGGGGAGACCCCCTCGGAGCCCTTGCCGCGCTCCGGATCGGCCGGGGCGTTGCCCAGGGCGTCGAAATCGTTCTTGCCGACGGTCTCGTTGCCGGGCGCGGCGGCCGTGCCATTCTTGTCCCCCCCGATGGCCCAGGTCTTGAGACCCGGGACGAACCGGCGGACCGCGAAAAACGCAGCGACCAGCAGGGCCAACACGACGATTGCCTTCCCCATGGGGGTGAGCTTCATTGTCTTATCTCCTCTCGACCTTCAGGTCGAAACGTTCTCGCAACTTGCCGGCGGCTCAGCCGGGACTCCCCAGCCCTACGATGAGCTCGTCCATGGCGGGCCGCAGCGAGTCGACGAACCGCTCGGTTTCCACGACCTGCTCCACCACCGTGCCCATGTAGCTGGCGACCTCGGTCGCGCTGAACTGCGACGCGCTGACCCGGCCCAGGATGACTTCGAAGACATCGGAAAAAGCACCCAGTTGCGCATCCACGCACTGGTCGCGCTTCTGGCACTCGAGCAGCAGGTCGCGCTGCTTCTGCAGGATGCCAATATGGAACTGGCGGGTGCGGGCGGTGGCCGGCTCCTTCTGCGCCAGCTCCTCGAGCTGCTTCACCTTGGCGTCCACCTCGGCCAGCCGCTTCTCCACGCTCGGCAGCGGCGAGGCCGGCGCCAGGGGGCGCGCGGGCTGGATCTGGACCTGGATGCCCCGTCGCTTGTCGACCACCGGGATGCTCGGCCCGGCGGGTGCCGCCTGCAGGGTCGGAGTGTCCGATCCGGGGCGAATGGTGGCGAGGATCTGCAGATAGGCGACCCGCTCGCGCACGAAGTTGAGGTAGGCGGTCAGCATGTAGCCGAGCTGCTGGACGATGCCCGCCTTGCTCAGGGCGTCGAGATCGGTGCGGTCGGCGAGGACCTTTCCTACCCGGCCGCGGATCTCGGCCAGCCGCCGGTAGACGGACATGTAGTCCGGCAGCAGGCCGGCGCGCATCCAGTTGTTGATCGGGTTCTCGGCGAGGCTCGCCTCCACCTTCTGGCGCAGGATCTCGCGGTCCTTCTCCGCCTTGAGATCGGCGTCGCGCCGCTCCTCTTCCTCGATCTGGTGGATGTAGCGCTGCCCCGTCCCGGCGAGAGCCACCCAGCCGGTGGCGCCGAGACCCCAAAGGATCAGCGGCAGCGGATTCCACAGCACGGCCGAGGCGGCAAGGCTCACCGCGCCCGTCACCAGGTTGCCCGGGGATTGGATGGCTTTGGCGATGCTCTTCTTGAGGAGCGTCCTCGTATCGATGGGCATCGGGTGGATTCTATACGGATCTCTTCCATTCCAGTTGTGCGCTTCCGGGCGAAATGATTTCATCCGGCCGCACACTCTGAGTGAAGATGCCTTTCCGGCTCTCGGGAGGCGTATCTCGGACAAGGAGGATCCGATGCACGCTCGTCATCGCTCCCGCTTCGTCCTCGGCCTTCTCCTCGGTCTCGTCGCTTGCACGGCGCGGGCCATTACCGTCGAAATAACCGTCGAAGAGATCCCGACTCCCCGCCCCACCGGCTGGGCGGTCGACCTGACCAACACACTGCCCCCTGAGAGGCTGGCGGAGCTGAACCAGCTCGGCGACCAGATCAAGGAGAAGACGGGCGCCGAGATGGCCGTCGTGGTGGTGAGCTCGACGAACGGCGTCGATGCCCACGAGTTCGCCACCCGCCTGTTCAACACCTGGGGGATCGGCGAGCGCGGGAAGGAAAACGGGCTGCTCGTCTTCGCCGCCCTGGCGGACCACAAGGCGGAGATCGTGCTCGGCAGAGGCCTGGACGGCGAGGCGGGCCGCCGGGAGAGCGAGGCGGTGATGCAGGGGGAGATGGTTCCCCGCTTCCGGGCCGGGAACCCCGCCGGGGCGATCGTCCTGGGCGCCATCGCCTGCGCCCGGCGGATTCTCCATGTCTCCCCCATCCTTTCCGGGGTGGATGGGTTGGAGACAGTTCCCGAGACGAGCCCCGAAACAACCTCGTACGCTCCGGCCGAGGCGCCGGCGCCGGTCGTGCCCGACTCCCCCGAGGCAGCGCCGGTCCCCACCCCCTGGGCTCAAATGTCTTCTCGGGCTCCGGTCGATCCGCCGGAAACCAGGGGCGGTATCGTGGGCTTTCTCGTGTTCGGCGTTCTCGTGCTCCTGGTCATCGGGCTGAACGCTTTCCGGGCCTACTCGCAGGGCGGGGGAATGGAGACCTGGGGCACCCGGGCGAACCGCTCCTACGACGATGGCCGCGACGACCGCGACGACCGCTACAGGGCGAGACTGGAAGAAAAGCGCACTACCACCTCGTCGTCAGCTGCCGCGGCATTGGGGGCGTTCTCTTCCCGTAGGAGCTCGTCGAGCTCTCCGCCCTCCGACTCCAGCTCGGGATCGAGCTCGGGCTCGGGTTCCAGCTCGGGATCGGGCTTCAGTGGCGGCAGTTCCTCGGGAGGCGGGGCCAGCGGGAGCTGGTAGGGTGCAGCCCCGCAGGGGCGGCCTTCCAGAGGCAGGATTCCGAAGGGCAACCGCCCGCAGGGCGGAATTTATCCAGCCTGGGGTGTCAACCCCAGGTACGAGGCCCCACAAATCCCAAGTCCCCGAAGGGGCCGGCAGATCATTTGAATTTGGACCGGCGCGGCCTCAGCGACGGAGGTTTCTGCCGGCCCTGCGGGCTTGGGGACGTGGGTGGGCCGCCTACCTGGGGTTAACACCCCAGGCTGGATAAATTCCGCCCTGCGGGCGAACTTCTCACCCCAGAAACCGCCCCCGCAACTCCGGCGTGGGCAGCCAGCAGGTCTCCTGCTTCCCGAACCAGCGATAGCGGTTGCGGGCGATGAGGCGGTAGACGGCGTCCCGGATCGGCCGGGGGATCACCCAGAAGACCGCGAGCGCCTTCCAGCCGCCGCTCATCCCACGGGCGATGCGGAGCGCGGCATCGCTCTCCTTGAACCAACGGTCCCCCTCGACCAGGATGACGCTGTCCAGGAGCTTGGGATCCATCCCGAACCGGGTCATCAGCTCCTGGCCCACAGGCGACTGGAGAGAAGCGAATCGGAATCGCGCTGCCGGATCGTGCCGGAGAATGAACTGGACCGACCCGTTGCACAGATTGCAGACGCCGTCGAAGAGGACGATGGGGTTCGCGGTGGCCATGCGGGTTCATTGTAGGGCACGTCAAAGGGTGGCCACCGGCGGCCGGGTCTCCAGATTCGTCATCCCCCGGGCGTAGCGCCAGCGGCCGTCCGGCTCCCGCCGGAGCACCATGAAGGCCCGCTGGCGGATCTCGACCGTCTCGCCACCCCGGGGTGTCACCCGGTTGTGTTCCGTGCCGCGCACGAAGGCCCAGCCGCCGGTGACGATCCGCTCCAGGGTCTCGAAGCTCTGCTCGTAGGTGTAGCCGGCGAAGAACCCCTGGAACATGGCGGCCGCGGCCTCGCGCCCCTTCATGGCCGGCGCGCCGTGGGTCCAGAACTCCGCGTCTTCGGTGATCAGGGAGACGAGGGTCTCGGCGTCCCCCTTCCTGCCGGCCTCCATCCAGTCGGCGAACGTCTGGTCGATCGCCCGGTTCTCCCGTTCCAGCTCTTCGCGGGTCATGTCCGTCCTCCTCTCACCCCTCGATCTCGTCGCGGAGCCCGAGGGTCGTGATCAGCCGGTGGAGATGATTGGGGTGGAGTCCCAGGCGCTCGGCCGCCCGGGTGATCGTGCCGCCGCTGTCGCGGACCGCCTCGACGATCAACCGGCGCTTCAGGCCGTTCAGCGCGTCGTGGTACTGGGTCGTCGTGGCCGCACCCGCGCCGCCAGCGGGGGCGGTCTCGAGGAGGGTCTCCGGCAGATCCTCGGGGCGGATCGTGTCGTCCATACCGAGCACGACCGCGCGCTCGATGGCGTTGCCCAGCTCGCGCACGTTGCCCGGCCAGTCGTAGCGAAGGAGCAGGGCCCGGGCCTCGGGCGAGATCCCCGCCTCGCGTCCGCGGATGTCCCGGCCGTGCAGCGCCGCGAAGTGGCTCGCCAGCAGCGGGATGTCCTCCCGGCGCTCGCGCAGGGGGGGCATGGTGATCGAGACCACGTTCAGCCGGTAATAGAGGTCGGCCCGGAAGCTCCCCTCGGAGATCGCCTTCAGGAGGTCGCGGTTGGTCGCGGCGACCAGGCGGATGTCCACGCGGATCGGCTTCGTGCTCCCCAGCCGCTCGAAGGTGCGCTCCTGGAGCACGCGCAGGAGCCTCGCCTGGAGGGCGGGCGGCATCTCCCCCACCTCGTCGAGGAAGAGGGTGCCGCCGTCGGCGACCTCCAGCTTGCCGGTCTTGCGCTCCACGGCACCGGTGAAGGCTCCCCGCTCGTGGCCGAAGAGCTCGCTTTCGAGCAGGGTCTCCGAGAGCGTCGCGCAATTGATGGCGATGAACGGCTTCCCCGCCCGCCGGCTGGCGCCGTGGAGGGCGCGGGCCGCCAGCTCTTTGCCGGTGCCGCTCTCGCCGAGGATCAGCAGGGTCGACGGCGTCGGCGCCACGCGCGTGATCACGCCGTAGATCCGGCGCAGGCCGGGGCTCTCCCCCACCAGCCCGTGCCCCAGCTCGGCGGCCTGAAGGCGCTGGTTCTCCCGTTCCAGCCGCTCGGCGCGGAGGGCGGCGGCCAGCGGGCCGGAAGCGAGGGCGGCCGCCGCCGCCAGCCACTGGAGGTGCTCCTCGTCCAGATGCGCTCCAGAGGTCAGAGTGTCGGCGTAGAGAATGCCGGCCAGCCCCGGGAGCGGCACGCAGGCGAGCGAGCGGACGCCGGCGGAGGCGACGCTGCCGGAAGCCTCGTCGCCGCGCCCGCGATCGATCAGCAGCGCCTCGCGCCCGGCAAGAACCCGGGCCACGATCGTCCGGCTGACGGCGAAGGGGCGATCCCCGGCCGGCGAACGGTGGATCGGCGCCAGCCCCTCGCCATCCTCCTCTACCGGCAGGAGCGCGGCCCGCTCCGCCGGCACCGCCGCGAGAACGCGTTCCAAGAGATGGGTTCCCAGGGCCGCGGAGCCGCCCGGCGGCGCGGCGGCGATCTCGAGCAGGCCGGCGAGCGCCGCCGGCAGCCGGTCCCGCCGCAGGTAGATGGAATCGGTGACGGCGAGGCGGATCTCGGTCTCTCCGGCGAGGCCGGAATCCTCCAGGTCCCCCGCCGGCTCGGGCGTTCCGGCCCGGGCGTCCCGCAGCGAGACCAGGAAGGTGGAATCCCCGATCGCCAGAAAGTCGCCGTGGGCGAGCTCCCGTTCCCGCACCGGCAGGCCGTTGACGAAGGTGCCGCGGCTGCTCTCCAGGTCCACGATCCGCCACCCCTCGGCGGTGCGGCGCAGGACGCAGTGATGGCGGGAGACCGACGGATCGGGCAGCCGCAGATCGTTCGAGGGGTGGCGGCCGAGAGCGAGCTCGCCGCCGCGCAGCTCGAATGTCTGCCCTTGCAGCGGGCCGGTGAGGGCGACGAGGGAGGGATTCAAAAAGCGGGCGCCTGTCTAGTAATTCCGCGTGTACTCTAGCGTATCCGCGAGAGCGTAGACAGTCCCATCCAGGGGGAGGCGCCCTGGTACGTTCCGTGCTCTATCCGGAGATGCGCGCCGAAAACTTCAATTTCCGCCGGGCATCAGGGAGCCGATCCCGCCCGGCTCAAGGAGACCTCCATGGCAGACGAGCAGAAGGCCGGTCCCATCGATCACTTCATCACCGTCGATTGCGACATGACGAGCTCGACCCTGACCCTGAGCCAGCCGGCGCTGGACCTCAAGCCGGGCGACCGGGTGGTCTGGCAGTTCTTCGGCATCCCGTCCGGCTGGTCGCCATGGATCGAGTTCCGCCCCCAGGACGGCGGCACGCAGTTTCTCGGCCCCTTCGCGGAGCTGAGCCAGAGCGCCGTCGCTCTCTGGGGCGTCTGCCGGGCCGATATCGATCCGGCGTCCCTTGAATTCGTCTACCGCGTCGCCGTCCAGAAGGGTCTGGGGGCGGGCTGGGAAAAGGGAGCGGCCGTGATCAGCAGCGACGCGGGCCGGCTCAAGATCGGCTCGGAAAAGATCGGAGTGACGCAGGTCTTCACCATCACACCGAGGCCGGGCTCGGAGATCTCGCTCGACGTCTCGCCGATCGGGTTGATCATCCAGCCCGGCGATACGGTCGAGTGGGTCTTCAAGAACACCCTCGAAGATCAGGATGCCTGGCGTCCGGTGGTGAGCTTCACCCGCTACGACGGCAAGGGCGAGGTGTCGAGCACTTATCTGGGGCCGTTCACCAGCCTGACGACCGGCGTCGACCGGGTGCGTGGCACGGGGAACAACCGGATCTCCGGCACCTACTACTTCAATGTCTCGGTGGTGCGGATCGGCAGCGGCGAGATCCTCCGGATCAGCAGCGGCGATCCGGCGATCGACAACCGGGGAACCGTGCTCGACCCCACGGGAGGAACCGGCGGTTAGCTCCGGCGCGCGGCGAGCATTTCGCGGAATGCCGGATCGGAGCGTAGGGAATCGAACGCCGGAACCCCGAACCACCGGGGCTGATAGCCGAGGGAGAGGGCCTTCCGCACGAGCGAAAGGGCGGAGGCCCGCTCTCCCGAGACCGCGAGGACCAGGGCGGACTGGTAGACGACGTCGGCGTCCTCCGGGCTCCCCTGGAGAGCGCCCAGGGCGATGTCGACCGCTTTGCGGCTCTCCCCCAGATACGCCAGACACTGGGCGCGAAAGGTCTGTTCGATGGGCAGCAGGGCAGCCCCGCGCTCCTTGGCTTCCAGGGCCGCGAGGATCTGGCGGTGAAGCTCGGCGGCTTCCCGCCGGTGACCCAGGGCCAGCTCGGCGTCGGCGAGGTCGAGAGTGACGGTGATGTGGCCGGGATCGATCTGAAGCGCCCGGCGGTAGTCGGCGGCGGCGTCCTCATAGCGCCCCAGCAGGAAATGGATCAGGCCCAGATTGGTGAGGTCGCTGCGCTGTGGGCTGGCGTTCACCAGCCCACGGTAGATCTTCTCAGCGCGGGACAGGTCGCCATAGGCGAGCTCCACCTCGCCCATCTTGGCAAGCACCCAGGTGTTTCCAGGCGCCAGGAGGAGCGCGCCGGCCAGATGCCGGCGGGCTTCCGCGAGTTGCCCGGTGCGGGCCTCCCAGCCGCTCAACGTCACCAGGTTGCGCCAGGTCGGCACCCGCTGGACCACTTGGCGCATCCAGGAGACGGCCTCGTCCAGACGCCCGCGCTGATACGCCAGGGATGCACGCTGGACCAGGGGCCGCGGGTCTCCCGGAACCAGCCGCTCGAGCTCGGCGATCAGTTGCTCCGCGCTCACCCAGTCCCCCTCGGTGACCGCAAGCCGGATCTCGATCGACAGGACGTCCGGCAGCTCCGGCGCCAGCAGCCGGGCGCGCCGCAGGGAAGAGCGGGCGCGCTCCAGGTAGGCCGGGTTCTTCGAGTCTTCGTAGAGGTAGATGGCGAGCGAGGCCGCCTGAATGTAGGCGTCCAGAAACCGGGGTGAACCGGACAGGATGGCGTTCAGCCGCTCGAGCTCCGGAGCCCAGGCGCCCCGGCCCGCTTCGACCCGCCGCTTGATGCGGAGAAACTCGGCGTAGTCGGCCGCGCGCACCTCCAGGCCCGGAGACCCTTTCCGCGGCACGCGGCCTTCGAACGCTTCCCGCAGCACCGCCGAGACGTCCCGCGCCAGCATCAAGGCATCCCGCGGGTCCAGAGACTCCTCCACTCTGCCCTGCCAGAGAATCTCCTCGTCGCTCCCCCGGATCCTGCGCAGCGAGATCTCGGCCTTCTTCCCCTTGCCTTCGAGGGTCGTGGCAAGCACCTCTCCGGCTGATATCGCGCGCGCGATCTCCCGGTTCCCTCCTTGGACCTCCCGGAACTGTGACGGATCGATCGCCGTCACGCCGTCCAGGGACGACAGGGTCCGGAGGACGATGTTCTGAATCCCGAAGGCGGCAAAATCGATCGCCTCGCCACCGTTCCCGAGACGGGCGGGAGGGGGGACGGCCACCCGGAGAGGCCCGGCCGCCTTCCGGGAATGACGCGTGCCGATCACTCCGAGCAGGACCGCCAGGGCCGCGACCGCGAAGGCGGCGATCCACGCCAGCCTCCTGGGGCGCGTCCACCGCCTCGAATCGATGAACGATCCCCGCATCCCGATCGGCCCCTCGATCACCGTCGGCATCTCCCCCTCGGCCGTGGCGGAACCGGCCGCGGGGAGCGCCCACCCGGAGGGCGGGGACAATTCGGGACGGGCGGCGAGCGCGCGGAGGTCCCGCGCTACCTGCTCCGCCGTCGCCGGACGCCGGCCAGGGTCCTTCTCCAGCAGCGACGCGACCAGCGCGATGAGCTCCGGCGGCAACTCCGGCCGCAGGCCATCGAGCGGCTCGGGCGGAGCGCCCGTGACGTTGCGCAGGGTCTCGATCGGAGTCTTCCCCAGGAACGGCGAGCGGCCAGCCAGCGTCTCGTAGAGCAGGACGCCGAGGGAGAAGAGGTCCGAACGGGCATCCGCCGTGTCCCCCGCGGCCTGCTCGGGGGACATCGAGCGCCATGTCCCCATCACCATGCCGTCGCCGGTGAGCGTCTCGCCGGTGCCGGACTCCAGGGGCCGGGCGAGGCCGAAGTCGAGGATCTTGGCCTGGCCGGCCGAGGTGACCATCACGTTCTCGGCCTTGAGGTCGCGATGGACCAGCCCCTGGGCATGGGCGGCGGCCAATCCCTCGGCCACCTGGCGGGCGAGATCGACGGCAGCTCCTGGAGGCAGCGGGCCATTCCGGAGGAGATCGGCAAGCGATCTCCCCTGAACGTACTCCATGACGATCCAGTCCCCCGCCTCGTCGCCGGACTCCACGAGGTCGAAGATCTGGACGACGTTGGGGTGGTTCAGCCGCGCCGCCGCCCGCGCCTCGCGGCGGAACCGTTCCCGCCGCGCGCCGCCGCGGTCGCGGTCCGGCCGCATCCGCTTGGCCGCCACCGTCCGCTCCAAACGGCCGTCCCAGGCGAGGAAGACCTCCCCCATGCCACCTGAGCCCAGGCGGCGGACGAGGCGGTAGGCCCCGATGCGGTCGTTCGGTTCGGTCATGTCTCCGGAGATTCTACGCCGCCCCGTGGACCTCTAGCGGACCCGCTAGATCCCTCTCGCGGGAACGCTAGGCTCCGCGACCCGCCGCCGGTTCTTCTTTCCTCTAAGCCTTTACAAATCAGCAGCTTAGAAAATCAACCGCCGCCGGCACAGGCTGGCACGCCGGCTGCTATTACCGGAAAACGTCGACGTTCTGGCCAGGACGGGAGATGAAAACAAGGCTGAGACCACGAGGACGTGGCTCTCGATCCAGAAAACGATTCATTCACTTGCAAGGGAGAATCCCAATGAGCACCAACCAGTCGATCGCCGCCCAGGTTTCCGCCCCCAAGCCGCTCAGCGGCCAGAAGAACCGTTCCAGCGAAAACTTCAAGTTCCTCCAGGTGCCCGCCAGCGGCAACATCACGGTCTCGATGCCGGACTCGACCACCTGCTCGATCATGCAGGACGTCAGCGGCACCGACCCGGTCGTCACCACCATCCAGAACGGCGCGGCCTTCCCGTCGTCCAAGGTCAAGACGGGCAACAACTACTACTTCGCTACGCCCGGCGGAACGAGCACGAACTTCGCGGTGACCCTCAGCGGCGACCTCTAGTCCTCTCCCTGGCCGCCGCACCCTCCCAAGAAACAGGAGGCGCGCGGCGGCCCCCGCCTTTACGCCGCGCCCGCTCTCCCACAGAATGCGCCAGGAGGGAGACGACGAAATGGCAGAGCTGACCGGCGCGCAACGGAAGTACCTGAGGGGCATGGCCCACTACATCAAGCCCATGATCCAGGTGGGAAAGAACGGCCTCACCGATTCGGTGGTCGAGATCATCGACAAGGCCTTGGACGACCACGAGTTGATCAAGGTGAGGATCTCCAACTCCGAAGGCCGCAAGAAGGAGATCGCCGACGAGATCGCCGAGCGCACCGGCAGCGCCTGGGTCGGCCTCATCGGCTTCGTGGTCACCTTGTACCGGCAGCAGCCGGATCCCGAGAAGCAGACGATCGAGTTGCCGGAGTAGGGGCGACAACCTCTGAGGGCGCCCTGTCATTTCAGTCAGGTTCGCCCGAGGAGCCCAGCAACGCTTCTACCTGTGAAAGAAGGTCCGCGTCGGGTGCCTATCCTGCTTCCTCGGCGCATTGGAGGTAGACCCGTGCCAAGATAGCCATCCGGTCCCTAAATGCAGCGGGATAGGCGAGAAAGTACGGCGAAAGGGTCCGGACCGCCTCCTCGCAGGCCGCTAGGGCTTCCTCCCAAAGCTCGAGAGCACTCAGGCAGACAGACAGGTTGTTAAGCGACATCGCCAGATCGGGTCGGAAGGCGTCGGGGCGTGCAGCGGCGAGCTGACGCCGGATCTCTACCGCCTTCTCGCAGGCCTCCAGGGCCTCCTCTTTCCGGCCGAGATCGCTCAGGCCGACCGACAGGTTGTTGAGCGACATCGCCAGATCGGGCCGGAAGACGTCGGGGCGCGAGGTGGCGAGATGGCGGTACAGCTTTACCGCCTCCTCGCAGGTGGCCAGAGCCTCCTCCCGACGCCCGACATCGCTCAGGCGGCCGAACAGGTTGTTGAGTGCACCCGCCAGAGGGGATCGGAAGACGTCGGGGCGTGCGGCAGCGAGATGACGCCGGATCTCTACCGCCTCCTCGCAGGCCACCAGAGCCTCTTCCCGACGCCCGACATCGCTCAGGCGGATGGACAGGTTGCTGAGCGACGTCGCCAGATCGGGTCGGAAGACGTGGGAGCGCGAGCCGGCGAGATGACGCCGGATCTCTACCGCCTCCTCGCAGGCCACTAGAGCCTCTTCCCGACGCCCGACATCACTCAGGCGGTTGGACAGGTTGCTGAGCGACATCGCCAGATCGGGTCGGGAGACGTCGGGGCGCGAGACGGCGAGATGGCGCCCGATCTCTACCGCTTCCTTGCAGGCCGCCAGAGCCTCCTCCCGACGTCCGACATCGCTCAGGCCGACGGACATGTTGTTGAGCGACATCGCTAGAGAGGGTCGGAAGACGTCTGGACGCGAGGTGGCGAGCTGGCGGTATAGCTCTACCGCCTCCTCGCAGGCCACCAAAGCTTTCTCCTGACGGCCGAGATTGCTTAAGCGGCCGAACAGATTATTGAGCGACATCGTCAGATCCGGCCGGAAGGTGTCGGGGCGCGAGGCAGCGAGATGGCGGTACAGCTCTACTGCCTCCTCGCAAGCCACCAAGGCCTCCTCCCAACGGTCGAGATCGCTCAAGCGGACAGACAGGTTGTTGAGTGACATCGCCAGATCGGATCGGAAGGCGTCGGGACGTGAAGCGCCGAGCTGGCGGTACAGCTCTACCGCCTCCTCACAGGCCGCTAAAGCCTCCTCCCGACGGTCGAGATCGCTCAAGTGGCCGGACAGGTTATTAAGCGCACTAGCCAGATTGGAACGGAAGGCGTCGGGGCGCGAGGTGGCGAGATGACGGTACAGCTTGACTGCTTCCTCAGAGGCCGCCAGAGCCTCCTCCCGACGGCCGAGATAGCCCAAGTCGTTGGACAGGTTGTTGAGCGACGTCGCCAAATCGGGTCGAAAGGCGTCGGGACGTGAAGCGCCGAGCTGGCGGTACAGCTCTACCGCCTCTTCGCAGGCCGCCAGAGCCTCCTCCCGTCGGCCGAAATTGCTCAGGCGGCCGGACAGGTTGTTGAGCGCATCGCCAGATCGGGGCGGAGGGCGGGGCGCGAGGTAGCGAGATGGCGGTACAGCTTGATCGCCTCCTCACAAGCCGCCAAAGCCTCCTCCCAACGGCCGAGATCTGTCAGGTCGATGGACAAGTTGTTGAGCGACATCGCCAGATCGGGGCAGAAGGCATCGGGGCGCGAGGAGACGAGCTGACGATACAGCTTGACCGCCTCCTCACAGGCTTCCAGGCCCTCCTCTTGACGGCCGAGATCGCTTAGGCGGACGGACAAGTTGTTGAGAAGCAGAGCCAGAGTTTCGAGCGCATCTTGATTACGCGCGAGTTCCACGGCGCGAGCCGAAAGAGTTGCCGCTAGCTCTCGAAAAACCAGACTGCTCTCCGGGATCTGTTCCAGCAGGAAGGCAAGGCTGTCGAGATCAACCGCCTGTTCCTCAGCCAGACGGGCAAACCAGGCGAGCGGTTCCGGTCGGACCGCACCGTAGTCCTGTACTAGGAGCCTGCGCGGCAGGAATCGTTGGCATGCGGTAAAATAGCCGTATGCCAACGACCTTTCGTCGCTACGTTCCGGAACAGTCTCTTCTTCTTCCGCCGTCGCCGCGGGATTGGCTTGCGGAGGGCCACCTGGCGTACTTCCTGTCGGACACGGTCGATGCTCTGGATCTGAAGGCCTTCTACGAGCCTTACGAGGGAGATGGCCGTCGCAACAGTCCGTACGATCCGCGGATGATGGTCAAGCTGCTGCTCTATGGCTATGCGACGGGTGTCTTTTCCTCTCGCAAAATCGCCAAGAAGTTGCAGGAGGACGTGGCGTTTCGGGTGTTGGCCGGGGAGAACTTTCCGGCCCACCGGACGATCGCAGAGTTTCGCCAGCGCCACCTGTTGTCTTTCCAAGGTCTGTTTGTGCAGGTGATCGAGGTGGCGCGGGAGGCGGGGTTGCTCCGGATGGGGACGGTGGCGGTGGATGGTACGAAAGTGAAGGCGTCGGCGAGCAAGCGCAAGGCGATGAGCTATGGGCGGATGAAGCAAGAGAAAGATCGTCTGAAAGCGGACATCGTTGAGTTGACGTCGCGAGCGGCGCGTGTGGACGCGCAGGAGGATGCTCAGTACGGGCCGGACAACACGGGTGATGAGATACCTGAGGAGCTAAAGCGTCGCGAGCAGCGTCTGGGCAAGATTCAGGAAGCGATTGAGCGTCTGCGGTCGCGCCAAGCCGCGGAGGATCAGGCCGCCGGTCGTAAAGCGGTTCCGGCCTGTGCCGAGGAGGGCAAGACGAAGCGAGATTTCGGCGAGCCGCCGGAAAAAAAGCAGGACAACTTCACGGACCCAGAAAGCCGGATCATGAAGACGTCGTCCGGCTTCGAGCAGTGCTACAACGGTCAACTGGCGGTGGAAAGTGAGTCGCGGCTGATCCTCGCAGCCAAGATCACGCAGAGTGGTGCTGACCATGATGAACTGCTGCCGGTGTTGGAAGAGACTCACACCAACGTCGGCAAGTTTCCGCAGGCGGTGTTGGCTGATGCAGGGTATCGCTCGGAGGAGAACCTCCAGAAGTTGGAGGCCTCTCGGATCGACGCTTATGTGGCCCTGGGGCGAGAAGGCAAGAAGGCGAAGGTGACAAACGAAGACAGGCACCCAGCGACACAAAGAATGAGGCAGAAGCTGGAAACTGAAGAGGGGCGCAAACGCTACTCCAAGCGCAAGAGCATCGTGGAGCCGGTCAACGGTTGGATCAAGTCGGTGCTCGGCTTCCGGCAGTTCAGCCTGAGAGGGCTGACGAAGGTGTCCGGAGAATGGACGTTGGTCTGTCTTGCGCTGAACTTACGCCAGATGAGGCCGCTACTCCAAGCGATGTGAGAAGAGAAAGCCCGGCCAAGACAAGCTCGCCCGGGACTTGCTCTCCTCCAACCGCTCGGCCCCCTGCTCTTTCGAACGGAGAGCATCCTAGAGAAATCAGCGATCGCTCGCCCAGCAGGGGGACATCTCGCCTCAGGATTCCTGGCGCGCAGGCTCCTAGTAGTCGGCCAACAGCCTGCTACACTTGCCATGGAGGTAAACGATGGCCGTCCACGATAGGAAAGACCCGAAAGGCCGTGGCGTAATCCCGGGTGAGTTCTGGTCCGGCCCCACTCTGGAGGAGCTGGCCAAGATGCAGAACGTTCGCCCGGTCGAGCGTCTTGAGGAGGTCGTCGGGGGCTGGCCCACGGAAGAGCTTCAGGATGGATTCGAGGAGGAACTCGTTCGCTGGCGGCAGGAGCGGGATTGAGGAGGGTGGAAGGTCTCGTCGTCGATACATCCGTAGTTTCCTACCTCCTGAAGGGGCATTCCCTGGCTCCGCACTACTGGGAGCACCTCAAGGGAAGGCTTCTATGCCTCTCATTCATGTCAGTCGCCGAGCTGTACCGCTGGCCTTTCGCCCGCAATTGGGGAGAACATCGGGTCCAATCGCTCCGGGAGCATCTCAGAAATTACGCCGTGCTCCCCTACGATGACGCGATGAGTTGGGAGTGGGCCCGAATCATGTCGCGAAGGGGACGCCCGATCTCCCTGGCAGACGCTTGGATCGCTGCGACCGCGGTCCGACACCACCTTCCTCTGGTAACCCACAACGCCAGACACTTCCAGTCGATTGATGGACTGGAAGTCGTCACCGTCCCCGCCTAGCCCAAGGCTCAGCTCTGGAGTCCGGTCCGGTGTAGAGTTAGGGCAAAGGAGGAGCACCCCATGAAGAAGAGACTCCCGAGGAAGCTCGACCTCAGCCGCGAGACCCTGCGGCGTGCGAGTAGACGGCTGACCGGCTTCTCATGGGTCTTCCGGGAACGGTTCCCCCAGGCACGGAGACGATCGCCCTTTTCGTTTCGCCGTCTCCCCGGAGTCGCGGGACGGTTCCCCGCAGCGCGGAGACGCCTCCCCGATTCGGGCGGCCCTTTCCCCTGAGGCTCCGGGCGTCTCCCCCATTGGCGAGACCGCTTCCCCAACTCGCGGAGGCGGTTCCCCAATTCCGAAAATCGATTCCCCCAAGTCTCCGGACGCCTCCCCCATTCTCTCCGGCGGCTGCCCTATTTCGGCGGCCATCCCCCCTTTCGGGTCGGCAGCGCTCAAAACGTTACGAGCAGGGCCGGACGGGTTCCATGACATCCCGGAGAGGCTCCGGCGCGTTCTACGCGCCTTCGGCGGCGGCCTGGAGATCGTCCGGACTTCCTGCGAACGGTTCCAGGGCGGGCTCGACGGGTTCCAGGCGGGCCGCGGAGGGTCTGGCGGTGGGCACGGAAACCTTCCGGGCCTTGCGGCGGCGGCGGCCGCGGATGCCGATTCCAAACTGCTTGAGCAACGGGTGCCGCGTACCCAATGCGAGAATGACGAAGGCCCGCAGATCGCGCGCGGCACGGTTGCCCTGGGCAATCAGGGACATGATCTCCTCGGTCTTCAAGATCCGCTTTGCGAGCAGATCCTGCTGCTCAATCCTCGCGGCCTTGAACTCGGCGATGATGGCCTCGAGCTTGTCCGCGACCTGAAGGGCGAGTGGGGGCAACCGGTCAGCGTTCGCGCGGACCATGCCGAGCACGCTCTCCATCTCGGCAAGGGCCTGTTCGTGGGAAACTTTGGGCATGGGATCTCTCCTTATCGGGACGGGATTCTACTTCCGTTGTAGAGTTCAGGGCAGGAGGAAACCATCCCCATGAAAAAGAGACTCCCGAAGAAGCTCGAGCTCAGCCGCGAGACCCTGCGGTCTCTCGGGAAGACCAGCCTGCGCGAGGCCGGCGGCGGGCGCTCGGACACCTGCCCCTGGATATGCGGGTCGGGCGCCAACACGGCCTGTTTCGATACCTGTCTCTGCAATTCGACTCTCTGCTGACGGGCGGCTCACCCGGTTTCTTGCGCCCGGCCATCCGAGACCGGGCGCGCCGGAGTTCCTCGTCAGCGGATCGTGGGCATCAATGTCGGAATCATGGACCGACGATTCCTGCGGTAGATCCTGAAATCGGAATCGAGGGTCAGCAGAACCGCGTCCGGGTGCAACTCTGACATTCGCACCAGGCAAGCGATGAGGGTTTCCTCCTCACTTGCCGTAGCCAGCGAGATAGTCTGGATTCACCGAGAGATCCTCGGGGCCCTCAATCCATCCGGAGAGATCTTGAGCCAGCGACGCAAAGGACTCTCGGGCCGGAGGGCTGTTCTCGTTGAGATAGGCGGATATCGCTTCACGAATGACCGCCGTCTTGGTGGTCCGCAGTCTGCCAGCCAGCGATTCAAGCTGGTCATCCAAGGCGTCCGGAAGTCTCAGGGACAGGGTCTTCATGTCCGTATTATCTCCCGAACAGAGAATAATATCGGCTGCGCTCTCGGTTCAGGCGCTGGCATGAACGGTCCTATCGCGAAGGCTTCTATCTATTCGGTGGACCGGCGCTCTTGCGCCCCATCACCTGGGCCACGATCCGCCGGAACTCCTCGTCCTGCCGCAGGTCGTTGAAGGCTTCCCGGTCCAGGGCGGCGGGATCGGCGAGCCCCTTGTCCGCCGCGGTGCGCAGGGCTTCCAGGGCCTTCTTGCGGCCGGCTTTCCCCTTGCGGGCGTGGATGGCCGCGATCTCTACCCAGGGGCCCGGCTCCTCGGGGCGGATCTCGGCGCCCACTGAAATCATGAAGACAGCGCGGTCGTACTCCTTCTTTTCGAGGAATGACTGCGGCTGGTAGAACATCGTCTGCCCCAGGTAGGTGTTGAGGATCCGCTTGGCGGAGAGGCTCTCCTCCGGGTCGGCCGAGGCGGCGCGTACCTTGAGCTCCGGGATCTTCAGCTCGGCGGCGATCTGCGCCGCGGTCACCGGCTCGTTGCCGGGATTGGCGCGCGCCAGGATCGCCGGCGCCCGGGCGAGGAGATCCTTGTCGCGGCGGTCCCGCTCGTCGCGCTCGCGGAGCTCCTTCCGGCAGGCCGGCGAGGCGGCGAGGGCCGCGGCCTTGCGCTCGGCCTCGGCCACGTCGCGCAGCCCGGCGTAGTCGGCAGCCATCGCGGACCAGGTGTGGAGCGCGTCCGCGGGGTGAGCGGCGGCCTGCGACCGGGCCTGCTCGCGGTCGCGGTTCCATTCCGACTCGACAAGCGCGGGGCTCTTCTCCCGCTTGCCCGCCTTCATCGCCTGCAGCTCCATCCAGGCCACCGCTTTCATGGCGAGACCGGCCGGCGGCCAGTCGTGCAGGCCGGAGAAGTGCTCGATGCGGTGCGGGAGGGCCAGGGCCTTCATTGCCGCGTCGAGGTCGTTCATCTCGTAGTAGTTGAAATCGCGGTCGCCGACCGTGCCGAAGAAGGCGAACGGGTTGTCCTTCTTCGGCGGCGATCCGAAGGGGAAGCCGGCGCCGGCGCCGATGATCCCGGCGATCGTCCCCGGCGCGGTGAGGGCGAGGATGCAGGCGAAGCGTACGGTGCCGGAGTAGCCGGCGGCATAGACGCGCGCGTCGTCGATGGCGAAGCGGGCGTGGGTGTCGGCCCACAGGGCGTGCATGGCGGTAAAGTTGGGCTCCGCCGGCCCATCGCTCGCCGTGTTCCAGGAGCTGACCAGGATCCAGCCATGGGTCTCGGCGGCCTGCTGGAAGAGCTCGGCCACCCGCCGGCCCTGCGCGCGGGCGTCGAAGGCGTAGAGGATCGGCCAGCGGCGGTCCGGGGTGTAGTTGGACGGCAGATAGAGGGCGTAGGCCTGATCCGGAGCGCCGGCGCAGGTCACCTTCTCGACCAGGGTTCCGCGCGGCAGTTCGGCGGGCTTGGCCGGCGCGGGCGCCGCCGCGAACCCCGCGGACGCCCAGAGGACATGTGTCAGAACGATCCAGAAAACGCTTCTCATCGTGGCCGGTCTCTCCTCGCGCCTCAGGGCTCCAGGGTACACCGTTCGCGAGGGCACGCGGCAGCCGCGGTATATAGTCTCCGGCCATGAAACGCCTTGCCCTGTTCGCCCTCCTTACCTTGCTGGCATCCTCCTGCGGACGCTTCGGCAACGAAGAGAAGGCCGCCGCCCCGCAGGCGGAGCGGATCATCGTCATCGGCCAGCAGTACAACGAGATCATCTGGGACCTCGGCGCAGAGAAGGACATTGTTGGCGTCGACTTCTCGAGCACTTATCCGCCGGCGGTCAAGAAGGTGCAGACGGTCGGCTACCACCGCGCGCTCAGCGCCGAGGGGATCCTGTCGCTGAAGCCGACGCTGATCATCCATGACGGCAGCGTCGGGCCGCCGCAGGTGATGCAGCAGATCGCCAGCCTGAAGATCCCCACCAAGACGTTCGCGGCGAAGAACGACTCGATCGACGGCACGAAGGCGCTGATCCGCGAGATCGGCGCCTACTTCCACAAGGCGGAGAAGGCCGAGGAGATCTGCCGGAAGCTCGACGCCGACCTCGCGAAGTCGCTCGAGGAGGTGAAGCGCTATACGGACCGGCCGCGGGTGGCGGTGATCCACTTCGGCCGCGCCTCGAACATCTACCTGGTGGTCGGCAGCGGCGGCAAGGGGGACGGCGGCGGGGCCGGACAGATGATCTCCTGGGCCGGCGGCCAGATGGCGATCGACAAGAAGGGAATGGAGCGCATGGCCTCCCCCGAGGTGGTGGCGAAGGCGAATCCGGACGTCATCCTGATGTCCGAGTTCGGCTATGACCGGCTGGGCGGCTCGCTCGACCAGATCAAGGCGCTGCCGGGGGTCGCCACCAGCGACGCGGCGAAGAACAACCGCATCTACCGGGTGGTCGAGCACGACATGATGTACCTCAACCCGGACTCGGGCGCGAACGTCGCCAGGCTCGCGAAGCTGATCCACGAAGGGAAATGAGTACCGGGAGGAGCCGGGTGCTCGCGGTGCTGCTCGCCGTGATGGTCGTCGCGGCCTTGGCTTCGATCCGCTTCGGCGCGCTCGACTTCTCGTGGCGGCAGATGGCGTCGGCCTCCGCGGCCCTGCTCTCGGGGCGGACCGGCGCCACGCTGGACGAACGGATCTTCGCCGAGCTGCGGGTCCCCCGCGCGCTGCTCTGCCTGTTCGTCGGCGCCGCCCTGGGTGTGGGGGGCACGCTGATGCAGGCGCTCTTCCGCAATCCGATCGTCGAGCCCGGGCTGGTCGGCACCTCCAGCGGCGCGGCGTTCGGCGCGGCGCTCTTCTTTGTACTCGGGTCGGCGCTCGGTTTCGAGGCCAGCCCCTGGGCGCTGCCGATCGCCGCCTGCGCCGGCGGCGTCCTCGCCACCGGGCTGGTGTTCGGTCTCGCGCAGGGGGGACCGGGGGGCCGGGCGTCGGTCGCCGCGCTGCTCCTCACCGGCCTCGCCGTGAACGCGCTTTTCCTGAGCGGCATCGGCTTCCTCACCTACATCGCGCGCGACCCGCAGGCGCGCTCGATCACCTTCTGGAACCTCGGCACGCTCTCGGCCGCGAGCTGGCCGATGGTGCGGGTGGTGGGGCTCGCGACGGTGGCCGGCACGCTGCTGGCGATGCGCTACGCCAAGCCGCTCAACGCGCTGCTGATCGGCGACGACGAGGCCACCTATCTCGGGGTGAACGTCGCGCGGCTGAAGTGGGTGGTTCTCGCCATCAACGTCGGGATGGTGGCGATCGCGACGGCGTTCACCGGCGTCATCGGCTTCGTCGGGCTGATCGTGCCGCACATCCTGCGCATGATCGGCGGCGCCGACAACCGGTACCTGATCCCGGGGAGCGCCCTGCTCGGCGGCACGCTGCTCACCCTGGCCGACCTCGTCGCGCGCGTGGCGCTGCGGCCCGCGGAGCTGCCGATCGGCATCGTCACCTCGCTCGTGGGCGTGCCGGTGTTCCTCTCGCTGCTGCGGCGCGGGCGTTACGTATTCTGAGGCGGACGGACCCGATGATCGAAGGGCGCGACATCGTCTACGCGGCAGGCGGCCATGAGATCCTCCACGGCGTCTCGGCCGCCTTCGAGCCGGGGCGGCTGCACCTGATCATCGGTCCGAACGGCGCCGGCAAGTCGACCTTCGTCAAGGTGCTCTCGCGGCTGCTCAAGCCCGCGTCCGGCCAGGTGCTCTACGACGGCGCCGACGTCGCCCGCGCCGGCGAGCAGACCCTGGCCCAGCGCCGGGCGGTGCTGTCACAGGCGATCGAGATCGCCTTCCCGCTCTGGGTCCACGAGGTGGTGATGATGGGGCGCTACCCGCACTTCAGCGGCCGGCCGGCGGCGCGCGACACGGCGGTGGTGGCCGAGGTCATGCGCTACTGCGACGTCGAGGAGCTCGCCGGGCGCAGCTATCCGACGCTCAGCGGCGGCGAGAAGCAGCGGGTCAACTTCGCGCGTGTGCTGTCGCAGGTCTGGCAGCCGCGCCAACCCGAGACCGGCGGCAGGGTGCTGTTCCTCGACGAGCCGCTGACCTTCCTCGACATCGGGCACCAGATCGATCTGATGCGGAAGCTGCGCGAGTTCGGCGCCGCGCCGGACATCACCGTGGTCGGCGTCGTCCACGACCTGGCCCTGGCGGCGCGCTTCGCCGACCAGCTCGTGCTGATGCACGACGGCGCCGTGCTCGCGGCCGGCTCCCCCGCGGAGGTGATGACGCCGGCGAACGTCCGCGCGGCCTTCGGCGTCGAGCCGGTCAGCGTCGCGACGCCGGACGGCCGGCAGCATCTCGTGTTCGACTGATTCCGACCCGATCTCTAGCTTGGGGGGAGGGGCAGCACGGCGGTCCGCCTCGATCCGCCGAGTAAGTCGGAGACGACCGCCGGGGCGAGCGGCTTGCTGAGGAGGAAGCCCTGGTACTCGTCGCAGCCGCAGGCGGCGAGCAGGCCGAGCTGGCTCTCGCTCTCGACCCCTTCGGCGAGAACTGCGAGACCCAGCCCGTGGGCGAGCCCGGTGATGGCGGCGATGATGGCGGTGTCCTGGCGGCTGTTCTCGATGCCCCAGACGAAGCTGCGGTCGATCTTCAGCGTGTCGAGCGGAAACCGCTTGAGGTAGGAGAGCGAGGCGTGCCCGGTCCCGAAGTCGTCGAGGGCGATGCGGACCCCCATCTCGCGGAGCTCCGAGAGCACGCCGATCGTCATCCCGGCGTCGTGCATGGCGGCGCTCTCGGTGATCTCGAGCTCGAGGGAGCCGGGCGGGATCCCGCTCTCGCTCAGCACCGTCTGGACCGTGCGCGCCAGGTTGCGCTGGCGAAACTGCAGCGCCGAGAGGTTGACGGCCACGCGCAGCGCGGAGCCGCCGCCCTTTCGCCACTGCCGCGCCTGCTCGCAGGCGGTCCGCAGCACCCACTCCCCGAGCGGCAGGATGAGCCGCGTCTCCTCGGCGATGGCGATGAACTCGCCCGGCAGCACCACCCCGCGCCGCGGATGGTTCCAGCGCAGAAGGGCCTCGACCCCGACGGTCCGCCCGCTGAGCACCCCGGCCTGTGGCTGGTAGACCAGGGTGAACTCGCCGCGCTCGATCGCCATCCGCAGATCCCGCTCCAGGCTCAGCCGCGCCACCGACCTCGCGTTCATCGCCGGGCTGGAGATCTGGATGCCGTTGCGCCCCTGGTCCTTGGCCCGGTACATGGCGATATCGGCGCTGCTGAGCAGCGCCTCCGCGTCCTCGCCGTCGGTGGGATAGAGGCTGATGCCGATGCTGGGGGTGACGTAGAGCTGGTGGCCGTCGATCTCGAGCGGCCGGGAGACAGCTTCGAGGATCTTCTGCGCCACCCGCGAGGCGTCCTCGCCGCGCTCGATGCCGGGGAGCAGGAACGTGAACTCGTCCCCGCCGACGCGGGCGACGGTATCGCCCTGGCGGAGGGTCCGCTGGAGACGGCCGGCGATCTCGATCAGCAGGCGGTCGCCGGCGGCATGCCCGAGCGAATCGTTGACCACCTTGAACTGATCGAGGTCCAGGAACAGCACGGCGAGGCGGTCGCCATGGCGCTTCGCCCGGGCGAGCCCCTGCGTGAGCCGGTCGTAGAAGAGCATGCGGTTGGGCAGGCCGGTCAGGGCGTCGTGACAGGCCTGATAGGCGATCTGGCTCTCGGCGCGTTTGCGGGCGCGGATGTCGCGCACGACGAGGACGGCGCCGACGCCGACCCCGCGGTCGTCGGCGAGGGGGGAGAGGGAAACCCCGACCTCGATCCGCTCCCCTTGCCGGGCGCGGAAGACCATCTCCGCGTCGCGCACGACCTCCCCCGCCGACACCAGCAGGAGTACGGAGGAGCCCATGCACGGCTCCGCCAGAAGCTCGATCGGGGCGCCGGCGAGCTCGCCCGGCTCGTAGCCGAAGACTGTCGACGCCGCATGGTTGGTGAATCGGATGATGCCCCCAGAATCGCAGACGATGACCGGGTCGGCCACCGTCGCCAGGATCTGCTCAGCGGCGAAGGCCGGAGTGAGGTCGACCAGGAGGTAGCGCCGGATGGTACGGGCGGCGATGACGATGAAGGCGAGGACCGCCAGATAGCCGAAAGGATAGAGCGGCACTCCGTAGGCCGCGACGTAGTCAAAGGAACCGAGATAGGCGACCGCGAACCCGGTCATCAGCGAACGGGTGCGCAGGCTGTGGATCCCCGGACTCGACCTCCGGTAGTCGAGCCAATATTCGCGGAAGCTCAACGCCAGCATGATGAAGAAGAAGGCGAGGAAGGGCACGCCGAGCCCGCGGAAGCGCGGATAGAAACCCCACCAGTAATGGTAGAGGTCGCGCACCAGCGCGCCGGTCCCGGCACTCGCCAGGGCGAAGGCAATGGAGAGCAGCCACCCGGCCCTCACCAGCCAGCGGCGCCGGGAATGCGTCACCGCGACCGCGAAGCCGTAGAGCGCGCCGGGGATGAGGCAGATGCCGAGGTACGCCGACCGCGCCCAGATCAGGGCGACGCGCTCGACGGCGGCGAGGTACATGAAGGAGAAACAGATCAGCCAGATCGAGATGCTCCCCGCCAGCAGGGAGAAGTGCACGGCCTCCCGCGAGCCGCGCTCGCGGAACAGCACGAAGATGCCGAGGAGCAGCATCGCGACCATGGTCGCAAGCAGCGGGATCGCGTACGCGTTGAACGCGTAGCTCGTGGGATCGAGGATCTCGGAACGCATCTTGTCGGGGCTTCGGTCGCGGATTATACCGTTTTTTGGAAACCGGCCGGCGGCGGGCGTGGATAATACCCCTGTGTTCCACCCCACCCGCCACGACTCCCTCACCCGCCTCCGCATGGCCCCGACGCTCTTCGGCCGGCCGGTCCGCGAGGTGTCGGCCTACGCGTTCGCGGATCTGCTGATCGACACCGGCCCGCCGGCGACGGCGTCCAGGCTGGTGGCGTGGGCCCGCGGCGGGCCGGTGCGGCGGGTGCTGCTCACCCATCATCACGAGGACCACATCGGCGGCGCGGCGGCGCTCGCGGAAGAGCTGGGCCTGCCGGTCCTCGGGCCGGCGGGGGCGGTGCCGATCTTCGCCGAGGGTCTGCGCATGCCGCTCTACCGCAAGATCGTCTGGGGCGGCCAGCCACGGACGTTCCACGCCGAGCCGCTAGGAGAGGTGGTCGAGGGGGAGGAGTACCGGCTGCGGGTGGTGCCGACGCCGGGGCACGCCTTCCACCACGTCGCCTTCTTCGAGGAGGGGCGGCGGTGGCTGTTCTCAGGGGATCTCTACGTCCACGAGCGGGTGAAGCTGCTGCGGCGGATCGAGAACGTCTGGGATCACGTCGCATCGCTCCGGCGGGTGCTCGCGCTGGAGCCGGAGCTGCTGATCTGCGATCACGCGGGCATCCTCGAAGACGCCCAGGGGCGGCTCGCCCGCAAGATCCAGTGGTGGGAGGATCTGGCCGGGAAGGCCCGGGAACTGCGGGACCAGGGCCTTCCCGTCGAGGAGATCGCCCGCCGTCTGCTGGGTCGCGAAGCGCTGCTGACCTACGCCAGCCTGGGGGATTTCTCCAAGCGCAACCTGATTCGCGGCCTGCTCGGCGGCGGGTGATCCGCGCTTCAGACCGCGACCGCCTGCCTCACCGCCACCGGCTGCTCCACCCGCGCCGGGATCTCCTCGAAGCGGGCCGAGAAGTGGCGGAGCACCTTCGGCGCGTAGGTCATGCGCAGGCCGCGGAGGGTGTGGCGCTGGTCGCGGATGTCCTCCAGAACGCCCGCGACATACTCCAGATGGGAGTTGGTGAAGACGCGGCGGGGCACGGCGAGGCGGATCAGCTCCATCGGCGCCGGGATCGGCTCGCCGGTCTCCGGGTGCTCGCTGCCGAACATCACGCTGCCGATCTCGACGCCGCGGATGCCCCCCTCGCGGTAGAGCGCCACCGACAGCGCCTGGGCCGGGAACTCCAGCGCCGGGATGTGCGGCAGGAGCTGCTTGGCGTCGATGTAGACGGCGTGGCCGCCGGTGGGCTGCATGATCGGGATGCCGGCCGCGGTCAGCAGGGCGCCGAAGCGCTCCACCTGCCCGACGCGGAAGCGCAGGTAGCTCTCGTCCAGCACCTCGCGCAGGCCGCGCGCCACCGCCTCGAGGTCGCGCCCGGCGAGGCCGCCGTAGGTGGGGAACCCCTCGATGACGATCAGCCGCTGCTTCAGGGTCTCCAGCAACTCCTCGTCGCGGCTGGCCAGGAAGCCGCCGATGTTGGCGAGGCCGTCCTTCTTGGCGCTCATGGTGCAACCGTCGGCGTAACTGAAGATCTCGCGCACGATCTCGGCGACCGGGCGGTCGGCCTGACCCGGCTCGCGCTGCTTGATGAACCAGGCGTTCTCGGCGAAGCGGCAGGCGTCGATATAGAAGGGGATGCCGAACTCGCGGCAGAGCGCGGAGACGGCCTTGACGTTGGTCAGCGAGACCGGCTGGCCGCCGCCGGAGTTGTTGGTTAGCGTCAGCATGCAGACCGGGATGTTCCCCGGCTCCTCGACGAACAGCTTGCGCAGGCGGATGAGGTCCATGTTCCCCTTGAAGGGGTGCCGGGCCTGGGCGTCCCGCCCCTCGGGGATGACGAGGTCGAGCGCGATGCCGTGATTGACCTCGATGTTGGCCCGGGTGGTGTCGAAGTGGCTGTTGTTGGGGATCACCATGCCCGGCCGGGTCAGCAGGGTCGAGAACAGGAGGTTCTCGGCCACGCGCCCCTGGTGGACGGGGAGGAAGGCCGGGAAGCCGAAGACGTCCTGGATCGACTCCTGGAGATGGAAGAAGTTGCGGGCGCCGGCGTAGGCCTCGTCCCCCTGCATCATGCCGGCCCACTGCCAGTCGGACATCGCCGAGGTGCCGGAGTCGGTGAACAGGTCGATGAACACCGCCTCGGAAGGGATCTTGAACAGGCTGAATCCCCCCTCGATCAGGAGGCGCTCACGCTCTTCGCGCGGCAGGAGCTGAATTTTTTCGACAACTTTGACGCGCCACGGCTCGGGCAGTGCTCTGCTCATTGGTTTTCTCCCCCAGGATCGCCGTCGGAGAGACGGCGGAAAACAAAACATTCATAAACGTCGATATACGACGAACCCTGCAAAACTGCGTCAGGTTATCTCCAGAGTGTCACGTTGGCGAGATTGCGGGACAACTCCGAGGTCGTTTCAGGAATGTCCTCCCGCCACCGGATGTTTGAAGGGTCGATCCAACCGCACCCACCCGGCTCACGGAAGGGTTCGCGCTTTTTGTCCTGACTCGGAGTTTCATCACGATGATCAGCGGGTCCTCCACGGCCGACCCTCGCCTCCTCCCTCACAACGAAGAGCGCTACCGCACCCTGGTCGAGGCCATCGCGGCGATGGTCTGGAACCGCTCCGCGAGCGGCGAGTTCGAGACTGTGCAGCCAGGTTGGAGCGCCTTCACCGGCCAGAGCTTCGAGGAGCTCCGAGGGTGGGGGTGGCTCGACGCAGTCCATCCGGACGACCGCGCCGCCACAAGCGAAGCGTGGTTCCAGGCCCTCAGCCAGGGGACTCGATACGAAGTGGAGCATCGGGTACGCCGCCACGACGGCGAGTACCGCTACATGGTCTCCCGCGCCGTGGCGCTTCCGGACGGCGCCGGCGGCGTCCGCGAGTGGGCCGGCCTCCACATCGACATCCACGAGCGCACGCAGGCCACCGAGGTGCTGCGCCATGCCTGGGAGGTGGCCGAACGGCGGGCGGCGGAGCTGGACGCGGTGATCGAGAGCATGCCCGACGCCGTCTACGTCGGCACCCCTGAAGGGATCACGCGGTGCAACGCCCACGCCCTGCGGCAGCTCGGGGCCTCCTCGCTCGCCGACCTCCGCGAGCGGATCGGCGAGCTGGGAGCCAAGTTCAACATACGCCGCACCGACGGACGGCCCGTGCCGCCGGACGAGCTCTCCTTCGCCAAGGCTCTGCGCGGTGAGGTCGCGGTCGAGGACGTGATCGCCCGCAACGCCGAGACCGGCGAGGATGTCCACATCCGCGGCGCCTCGGCCCCGGTTCTCCTCAACGGCCGCGTCATCGGCGCGGTGGCGATCAACACCGACATCACGGACCGGGTGCGGGTCGCCGAGGAGCGGCTCCAGCTCCTGGAGAGCGAGCGGGCGGCGCGCAACGAGGCCGAGCGGGCGAACCGGCTCAAGGACGATTTCGTCGCCACCCTCTCCCACGAGCTACGCACGCCGCTCCACGCCATTCTCGGCTGGACGCAGATCCTGCAGAGGAAGAAGGACGATCCCAAGGCGGTCGACCAGGGCCTCCAGGTCATCGAGCGCAACGCGCGCGTCCAGTCGCAGATGATCTCGGACCTCCTCGACATGAGCCGCATCATCTCCGGCAAGATGCGCCTGGAGGTGCAGGCGGTCGATCTCGCCGCGGTCGTCGAAAGCGCCACGGAAGCCGTGCGGCTCGCCGCCGAAACCAAGGGGATCGGCATCGTGGAAGCGATCGACCGCGAGGACGGCATCATCACCGGCGATCCGGACCGCCTGCGGCAAGTGGTCTGGAACCTGCTGTCGAACGCGATCAAGTTCACCCCTACGGGAGGCACGGTGCGGGTCGAGCTGGCGCGCGCGGCCGCCAGCGTCGAGATCCGCGTCAGCGACACCGGCCAGGGGTTCGATCCGGCGTTCGCGCCCTACCTCTTCGACCGTTTCCGGCAGGCGGACGCCTCGATCACGCGGAGGTCCGGCGGCCTGGGGCTGGGGCTCGCGATCGTCAAGCAGTTCGTCGAGCTGCACGGCGGCACGGTGACCGCCACGAGCCCCGGCGAGGGGAAGGGCGCGACCTTTACCATCCTCCTGCCGCACACCGCGCCCGAGCAGACCGGAGAGGCTGCCGCCCGCCAGCCGGCCGCCGGTTCCGCCGCCGCGGCCGATGACGCCTGCGTGACGCTGAAGGGGGTACGGGTGCTGGTGGTGGACGACCAGGACGACGCCCGCGAGCTCCTCGAACGGGTGTTCACGGAGTGCGATGCCGAGGTCGAGACCGTAGCCTCGGCGGCCGAGGCCCTGGAGGCGATCCGCCGCCGCCGTCCGGACGTGCTGGTGAGCGATCTCGGCATGCCGGGCGAGGACGGCTACGAGCTGGTCCGCCGGCTGCGCGCCCTGCCGCCGGACCAGGGGGGCGCCATCCCCGCCGCCGCGGTCAGCGCCCTCGCGCGCCCCGAGGACCGCCGGCGCGCCTTGGAGGCGGGCTATCAGGTGCACGTCGCCAAGCCTGTGGAGGCCTCGGAGCTGCTCGCGGCGGTGGCGAGGCTGGTGGAGGGGCATCCCCTCTGAGATCCCTATAGACTAGGGTCATGGACCCTGAAGCGATCGAGGCACGGCTCCGCGAATTCTTCGCCGCGAACGCCGAGCGGGAAGGCATCGCCGCGGCCTACCTCTTCGGCAGCGTGGCTCGGGGGACGGCGGGGCCAAAAAGCGATGTGGACATCGGCATTCTCTACCTTGAGGACCCTCCGCTCACCCTGGAGGGAATGGGGTTCCGACTCGAAGGCGAGATCGAGAGCCTGCTCAGGGTTCCCGTTCAGGTGGTCGTCCTCAACTACGCTCCGGTGGATCTCACTATCAGAGTGCTCCGAGACGGCAAGCTGCTCGTAGACCGGGACCGGCCGAAACGTGTCCGCTTCGAGGTGAAGACCCGATTCGAGTTCCTGGACCTGGAGCCCTATTTGAAGATGTACCGGAGAATGGGAGAGAAACCGAGGTGACGGATTATCAATTGGTCGCTAAGAAACTTGTTCTCATCGAGACCAGCGTTGGAGAGCTGCGCACCTTGGTTCATCTCGAAGCTATTCCCGACGATCTTCGCGAGCTTCGCTTCGCAGCGTATACCCTGCACATCGCAATCCAATCCGCTCTCGACGTGGCAGCCCATATCGTTTCCGACGATCGCTTGGGCGAGGCTCACAACAACCGTGAATTCTTCGAGCTCCTCGCCCGTTATGGCTGGATCTCCCACGAGCTCACGGCTTCGTTGCGGGACATGGTCGGCTTCCGGAACATCATCGTTCACGGTTACGAACGGCTCAACGGGGCGATTGTCAAGAAGATCATTAAAGATCATCTGGACGATCTGCTTCAGTTCGTGAGTGCCGTCCGCGCGAAGTTCTGAAGACAGCCGTTATTCGAAGATCTGAGCCCGCGTGATCGTCAGGCCAGCAACGGCGTCTCCAGCCGGTCCCCCGCTTCGCCTGATACCATCCCCGGGCCATGCCCGCCCCCCTCATCGAGCTGCGGAACCTCACCAAGGACTACCTGGAGGGGAGCCGGCGGCGGATGGTGCTGTGCGACGCCAACCTCACGATCGGGCGCGGTGAGTTCGCGGTCCTGATCGGGCGCAGCGGCACGGGGAAGTCGACGCTGCTCAACCTGCTCTCCGGGATCGACCAGCCCAGCTCCGGCGAGGTGGTGATCGACGGCGTCGCCATCTCCTCTCTCTCCGAGCGCGAGCGGACGCTCTTCCGCCGCGACAGGATCGGCTTCGTCTTCCAGTTCTTCAACCTCATCCCCACCCTCACCGTCGAGGAGAACCTGCTCCTGCCGATGGAGCTCAAGGGGCGCATCGGCCCCGAGCAGCGGCGGGCGGCGCTCGCGCTGCTCGAAGAAGTGGGAATCGCGGACCGGGCGTCCAGCTATCCGGACCGGCTGTCGGGCGGCGAGCAGCAGCGGGTGGCGGTGGCGCGGGCGCTGGCCCACGATCCCCTGCTCGTGCTGGCCGACGAGCCGACCGGCAATCTCGACCTCGAAACCGGCCTCCAGGTGCTCGACCTCCTCGACCGCCTCACCCGGCAAGCCGGCAAGACCATGGTGATGGTCACCCACAGCCCCGAGGTGGTGGGGCTCGCGGACCGGGTGTTCCGCATCGAGGACTGCCGGCTGGTGGAGCGGAGGGAATGAGCCTCCTCTGGCGCTCCAGCCTGCGCTACCTCCTGCGCCACCCCTGGCAGTTCGGCCTCGCGGTGCTCGGCGTCGCCCTCGGGGTGGCGGTGGTGGTGTCGATCGGCCTCGCCAACGCCAGCGCCAGCCGCGCCTTCACGCTGTCGACGGAGGCGGTCACCGGCAAGGCCACGCATCAAGTGATCGGCGGCCCCGGAGGGATCCCCGACGCCGCCTTCCGTCGCCTGGAGTTGGAGGCCGGCCTCGACGCGGCGGCGCCGGTGGTCGAGGGCTGGGTGGGCGTCCCCCCCAGCTCTCCAATTTCTCCAGGACGCCCAAATGCGCCGGTGCGCCCCGCCCGGACGCTCCACCTGCTCGGCGTCGATCCCTTCTCGGAAGGCCCTTTCCGCTCCTATCTCGGCGGCGCCACCGGCGGCTCGCGGCAGGGCGGGACCGCCATCGACCTCGGCCCGCTGCTCACCCGTCCGGGGGCCGGCGTGCTGGCGGCGGGCACGGCGCGCGAGTTGGGGCTCCGCCTGGGAGACCCGTTCACCATCCGCGCCCAGGGGATCAAGCGGCGGCTGACGCTCGCCGGCACGCTGGCCCCGGAAGACGCGAACACCCGCCGGGCGATCGCCGATCTGCTGGTGATGGACATCGCCTCCGCCCAGGAGACGCTCGGGCGCGTAGGGCGGATCGACCGCATCGATCTCATCGTGGAGGAAGGCGCCGCGGGCCGGCGTCAGCTCGACCGGGCGCGGGCGGTGCTGCCGCCCGGCGTCCAGATCCTACCCGCAGCCGGGCGCACGCGCACCACCGAGGAGATGACGCGCGCCTTCCGGCTGAACTTGACCGCTCTCTCGATGCTGGCGCTGGTCTGCGGCGCCTTCCTGATCTACAACACGATGACTTTTTCCGTGGTGCAGCGCCGGCAGTGGATCGGCACCCTGCGGGCGCTGGGGGTCTCCCGGCGCGAGATCTTCACGCTGGTTCTGGGCGAGGCTCTGGCGGTGGCCGTGCTCGGCACCGCCGCCGGCCTCGGCGCCGGGGTTCTCCTCGGGCGCGGGCTGGTGCGGCTGGTGACGCAGACGATCAACGACCTCTACTTCGTGGTCTCCGTGCGCGAGCTGGCGATCCCGCCCGCGACGCTCGCCGTCGGCGCCCTCCTCGGCATCGGGGCCACGCTCCTGGCGGCGCTCGTGCCAGCGATCGAGGCCACCCAGGCACCGCCGCGGGCGGCGCTCCTCCGCTCGACGCTGGAGGCGCGGCTGCGCGGCTCGCTGCCGCGCGTCACCGCCTGGGGGATCGGCCTGCTCGCCGCCGGCGCCGGGCTGCTGGCGCCGCGCAACCTCGCGGTGAGCTTCGTCGGGCTGTTCGCCGTGATCCTGGGGTGCGCCCTGCTCTCCCCCGTCGCCACCGTCCTGCTGATGCGGCTCCTCCGCCGGCCCCTGGGCGCCACTCTCGGCGTCCTCGGGCGGATGGCGGCCGGCGGGGTCGTCGCCTCCCTCTCGCGCACGGCGGTCGCCATCGCCGCCCTGGTGATCGCGGTCTCGGTGACGGTCGGCATCGGGGTGATGGTCGACAGCTTCCGGCAGACGGTGGTGCGCTGGCTCGAGATGACGCTGCAGTCCGACGTCTACGCCTCGGTGCCCAGCCGGGCGGGGGGGTTCAGCGGCGCCGACCTCGATCCGGCCGTGGCGCAAAGGGCGCTGGCGCTGCCGGGCATCGCGGGAGGGCACACCCTGCGCCGCGTCGAGCTGGCGTCCCCTTCCGGGCCGGTCCGCATCGTCGCCATCGGTGCCGGCGAGCGCAAGCTCGCCCGCACCTTCGAGCTCAAGGAGGGGCGCCCCGCCGAAGCCTGGCCGGCGTTTCAGACCGGGGACGCGGTGCTCGTCTCCGAGCCCTTCTCCTCGCGCACCGGCCTGGGGACCGGTGCGTCGATCCGCCTGCGGACCGCGCGCGGGGACCGCGATTTCCGGGTGATGGGCGTCTATTACGACTACGCCTCGGACCAGGGGGTGGTCCTGATGAGCGGAGCGACCTACCGGCGCAACTGGAACGACCCGTTCCTCACCGGCTTCGCGCTGGATCTGGCGCCCGGGGCCGACCCCGACCGGGTCGCCGAGCGGCTGCGGACGGCGATCGGCTCCGAGCGGGCGCTGATGGTCCAGTCGAACCGCTCGCTGAAGAAGATCTCGCTGGAGATCTTCGACCGCACCTTCCTGATCACCTCGGTCCTGCGCCTGCTGGCGGGGCTGGTGGCCTTCATCGGCGTGCTCTCGTCGCTGATGGCGCTCCAGCTCGAGCGCGCCCGCGAGCTCGGCGTGCTGCGGGCGAACGGCATGACCCCCGGGCAGGTCTGGCAGCTCGTGACCTCGCAGACCGGCCTGATGGGCCTCGCGGCCGGCCTGCTCTCCCTGCCGGTCGGCATGACCCTGGCGGCGGTGATGATCTACGTCATCAACCGCCGCTCCTTCGGCTGGACGATCCGCATGGAGCTCGCTCCCGGAGTCCTCCTCCAGGCGCTGCTCCTGGCCCTCGCCGCCGCCCTGCTCGCCGGGCTCTACCCGGCATACAGGATGGCGCGGACGTCGCCGGCGCTGGCGTTGCGGGAGGAGTAGCGGATGTGGACTGTGGGTGGGTTGCGACCTCAAAGCCCGGGATTGAAATCCCGGGCTACCGACGACTGTCCCTTCCGGGACTTCCCCAAAAAATATTTGAAGTCCGGAGGACGACCGTGGGTAGCCCGGGATTTCAATCCCGGGCTTTGGCGGCTCCGGACCCGATCAGCAATCCTCCTCCTCGCCAGCCTCTGCCTCTTCGCCTGTCAAGAACCGCCCTCCCAACCCCGCGCCTCCCTCTCCGTCGCCGGCGCCCTGCGCAGCGCCGACGACCGGGGGTACGCCAGGGCACTGGCGCCGCGGGAGTTCCACTTTCCGTCCGATCATGGGCCGCATCCTGAGTTCCGCACCGAGTGGTGGTACTACACGGGGAACCTCGCGACGGCCGAGGGACGGCGCTTCGGCTTCCAGCTCACCTTCTTCCGCTCGGCCCTGGCGCCGGAGATGCCCGCGCGGGCGTCGGCCTGGGCCACCCGGCAGGCTTGGCTCGCCCACTTCACGGTGAGCGACGTCGACGGGAAGAAGTTCCACTCCTTCGAGCGCTGGAGCCGGGACGCCGTCGGGCTCGCGGGCGCGCAGGGCACGCCCTTCCGGGTCTGGGTGAAGGACTGGACGGCCGAAGGGGCTCCGGTCTTCCCCGTGCGTCTGCGCGCGGCGGAGGGGGAGGTGGCGATCGATCTTCTCCTGCGGGCGGGGAAGCCTCCCGTGCTCCAGGGGGAGCGGGGCTTGAGCCGCAAGAGCGCCGAGCCGGGCAACGCCTCCTATTACTACTCCCTCACCCGCATGCCGACCGCGGGCACGGTGCGCATCGGCGGGGAGCCCTTCGCGGTGACCGGCGCCTCCTGGATGGACCGTGAATGGAGCACCAGCTCGCTCGGCAAGGATCAGGTGGGCTGGGACTGGTTCTCCCTTCAGCTCGCGGACGGCTCGGACCTCATGCTCTACCGGCTGCGCCGGCGGGACGGCACCGCCGATCCGGCGAGCAGCGGCACCGCGGTCGGACCGGACGGCGGCTCCCGGCCGCTCGCGCTCGCCGATTTCCAGATCGCGGGCTCCGGCGAGTGGCGCAGCCCGCGAAGCGGCGCCGGGTACCCCGCACGGTGGCACTTGCGCGTCCCGGGCGAAGACCTGGACCTCGACGTCCGCCCGCTGCTCGCCGATCAGGAGCTCGACGTCTCTTTCCGCTACTGGGAAGGGGCGGTCGCGGTCACGGGGACCCATCGCGGCAAGCCCGTGCAAGGGCACGGGTACGTAGAACTAACCGGCTACGACATTCGTTAACAATATGCCGCCTGGGGCGTTCGGAGGGTGTGCGAGCGCAACCTTCACGCCCGCATGACGTACCCGTGCCGGGGCCCGCCGCGTGGGGTGGAGAATGCCTCCTCATCCTCTTCTCACCGGCGGGTACCCGGCACGGCTTTTCGCCACTCGTGAGATGATGCACGCAAATTCTTGAGGAGATCCCCTAGATGAAAACCTTATTTCGCAACGCATTGACCGCCGCGGCGCTGGTGGCTCTCCTGGCGGGAGCCGCGAACGCGAAGCCGCCGGTGAAGCCGGCCGCCGAGGCGCCGCGGCAGGTGAAGCAGTACACGATCGACCAGTTCCTGGCCAACACCTCCTATGGCGGAGGTTCCTTCTCGCCGGACGGCCGCAAGATCCTGGTCGGCAGCAACAAGACCGGCGTCTTCAACGCCTTCGCGATCCCCGTCGCGGGGGGCGAGCCCGTCCAGCTCACCGACTCCAAGGTCAGCGCCATCCAGCCGATCGGCTACTTCCCGCACGACGAGCGCTTCCTCTACAGCAGTGACCAGGGCGGGAACGAGAAGAACCACCTCTACGCGCAGTCGCCGGACGGCAAGATCCGCGACCTCACGCCGGGGGACAACCTCAAGGCCCAGTTCATGGGCTGGTCCAAGGACGAGAAGAGCTTCTTCCTCGGCACCAACGAGCGCGAGGCGAGCGCCTTCGACGTCTACGAGATGGCGTTCGACGGCTATGAGCGCAAGCTCCTCTACAAGAACGAGGGGGCCTACCTCCCCGAAGCCGTCTCGCCGGACCGGCGCTACATCGCTCTCGCCAAGTCGGTCACCAACGCCGCCTCCGACATCGACCTCTACGACCGCACCACCGGCAAGCTCATCACCCTCGCCTCCCATGAGGACGCCGGCGCCGAGGTGGCCAACTCCGCCGCGGACTTCAGTCCGGACGGCAAGAGCCTCTACTACACGACCGACAAGGGGTCCCAGTTCGCCTATCTGGTGCGCTACGACCTCGCGACGGGCCAGCGGACCGAGGTGCTGCGCCCGCAGTGGGACGTGCAGGGAGCCGGCTTCTCCCGCGACGGCCGCTGGTTCAACGTCGCCGTCAACAACGACGCCAGGACGGAGCTGCGGGTCTTCGAGGCCGCCGGGATGAAGCCGGTGAAGCTCCCGGCGATGCAGGCGGACATCACCGGCATCAACTTCCAGCCGCACGGCTCGCTGATGTCCTTCTATGCCGAGTCCGCCGGGCCCCGCGATCTCTACGTCAGCGATCTCAAGACCGGCAAGGTCCGGCAGCTCACCCACGCGCTCAACGCGGCGATCGATCCCAAGGACCTGGTGCCCCCGCAGGTGGTGCGGTTCAAGTCCTTCGACGGCACCGAGATCCCCGGCCTGCTCTACAAACCGCTGACGGCTTCGCCCACCGCCAAGGTGCCCGGCCTGGTCTGGGTCCACGGCGGCCCCGGCGGCCAGTCGCGGATCGGCTACAGCGGCCTGATCCAGTACCTGGTCAACCATGGCTACGCCATCTACGCCATCAACAACCGAGGGAGCAGCGGCTACGGCAAGGCCTTCTACGCGATGGACGACCGCAAGCACGGCGAGGGGGATCTGGACGACTGCGTGGCGACCAAGAAGATGTTCGCCGCCACCGGCTGGGTGGATCCGGCCCGCATCGGCATCATCGGCGGCAGCTACGGCGGCTACATGGTGCTCGCCGCGCTGGCCTTCCGGCCGACCGAGTTCGCGGCCGGCGTCGACCTCTTCGGCGTCTCCAACTGGCTGCGCACGCTGGAGAGCATCCCCGCCTGGTGGGGACCGACCCGCGACTCCCTCTACAAGGAGCTCGGGGACCCCAAGGCCGACGCCGACTACCTGCGCAAGATCTCGCCGCTCTTCCACGCCGACCAGATCGAGCGGCCGCTCATCGTGCTCCAGGGGGAGAACGACCCGCGCGTGCTGAAGGCGGAATCGTCGGAGATCGTCGACGCGGTCAAGAAGAAGGGCGTCCCGGTCGAGTTCCTCCTCTTCCCGAACGAGGGGCACGGCTTCAACCGCCGGGACACCCAGGAGAAGGCCTACACGGCCACCCTGCAGTTCCTCGACAAGTATCTGAAGGGGGCGAGCGGCTCGTAGAAAGCGGCTACATCGCGGCTTCGCCGAGCGGCGAAGCCGCCTCCGCGGCATGGGCCGCCGGCAGGGCGCTCAACCCCGGGCAGAAGATCTCCGGCGGAATGTGGCGCAGCAGCTCCTCACGGCAGAACCCCATCATCTCCTCCTCCAGGTCCCGCCGGTAGCCCACCTGGCCGCCCGTCTCGTCGAGGGGAGCGGCGAACAGCGGGCTCTCCGGGTAGAGCCGCGCCATGTTCCTGAACAGCCCCCCCGGCAGGTGGAACGGGCCGAGGCTCACCGAGTGGAGGCTCTCGACGCGAACGGCGCCAAAGACCTGCTCGTACAGGCGCCGGTACTGCTCGCGAAAGCCCTCGTCGTAGATCAGCGGGTCGAAGCGGAGACCCAGCCGCCAGCCGCGCTCCTGGAGCTTCTTCATTGCCCGGATACGGCGGTCGACCGAGGGGGTCAGGTGCTCCACCGACGCAGCCACCTCCGCGGGCGTGAAGCTGAACGCCACGATCACGTTCGGCGGCGCCTCCATGTCGAGCAGCGACTTGATCTGCGTGCTCTTGGTGCGCAGCTCGAGGAACGCGGCCGGGAAGCGGGCGAAAAAGGGCACGAAGCTCGCCGCGAAGCGGGTCACCGGCTCGAGCGCCAGGCTGTCGCAGTCGTAACCGGAGAAGAACCAGGCAGAGCCGTTGGGGAGCGACCGCAGCCGCTCCTCGATCGCCCACTGGTAGTCCTCGTAGTTGATGAAGACGACGTAGTGGGCCGACCGGTACATCCCCTGGAGGAAGCAGTACCGGCAGTCGTAGATGCAGTTGTGCATGTGGGAGAAGGTGAAGCTCCGCGCTCCCTTGACGCCGAACCCCGCCGGCGCCTCCTGCACGAAGCTGCGGTGCTTGCGCGCCAGGATCAGCGACGGCCGGCGCTTCTGCAGCCGGAAGTGCTGAGCCCGCCGGTTGAAGATCTCGCTGTACCGCGAGCAGGGGACGACCTCGGCGTCCGGGAAGCGGCTCTGGATCTGCAGCGTGCGCGGATGCGCCAGGATCTCTTCCTCAACGTAGATCATCGGCGGCGGCTCCTGGCGGGGGCAGTCGGATGGGGATGACGGCGAGCCGCGCTTCCAGCGAGCGCAGCACCTCCCGCTCGGCGCGGGCGCCGTCGAACAGGGATTCCAGGTAGGCCGGATCGCGCGAGCTCGCGGGATCGAGCGCCGCCAGCCGCCGCAGCAGCCGCCGCAGCCGGAGCTGCTGCGCGGCGGTGAAGGACCAGCGCTCCAGGGCCTCGGGGTATCCCGGCGGCTCGGCGGCCAGCGCCTCCAATTCCCGCGCGAGATCCGTGAGACCGCGGGCGAAGGCCTCGATCCGGTCCAGGTTGCTGGCGATCGCCGCCTCGACGGCCCGGCTCGACATGCGCCGCGAGAGGGTGGCGTCCGGATTGTCGGAGATCACCTTGTAGACGTGCACCAGCTCGGCGACCGAGAACCGGCAGGCGGTGGGGAAGAAGCCGGCCGCCTCGGACTCGTAGACCCAGGGGGGCGCGTACTCCTCCTCCACCCGCTCGACGGAGAGGACGGGGACGGTCGGGCCCGGGCTGTCGATGACCAGTTGGGGGTACCAGGAGGCGCCGCTCGCCGCGTCGGAGATCTTGTGCGCCAGCACCCCCTCGCCGAGCTTCCGCTGGCTGTGGCCGCCGAGGCCGACGTTGAGCCAGGCGCGGCCCAGGGCGCCGCCGGCCATCAGGTGAAGATAGGCGGTGGCCGCGGCCGACGCCGCCTTGCCGTGACCGGAGACGATCAGCCAGGCCTCCTCGCTCCGATAGACCGGGAACGGCGCCTCGCTCACGGCCGCCATTCCGAACCGGCCCACCAGCGGGTGGGCCTCAGCCTGCAAAGCTACAACAAAGCGAAGCATGGTACGTCCCGAGATCCTTGTTGTGACGGCTTCGTCGAACCGGCGCCCGCCGGCAACGATTCATCATCTCATGAGATGATCCCGGCCGCATGGGCCACCCCCCGCTGCTCCCACTGGTCCTGTTCGTCCTCACCTACGCCGGGCTCGCCCTCGGACGCGTGCCGGGGCTGGCGCTCGACCGCACGGGGTTCGCCCTGCTGGGGGCCGTGGCCTTCCTCGCCACCGGCGCGATCACCGTCGAGCAGGCCAAGCAGGCGGTGGACGCGCCGACTCTCGCCGTGCTCTTCGGCATGATGCTGCTCTCGGCCCAGTACCGGCAATCGGGGCTCTATTCAGCGATCGGCGGCCGGCTCGCCCAGGTGGCGGACCCGCGCCGGCTGCTGCTGGGGACGATCGTGGTCACCGCCCTGCTCGCGGCCGTGCTCACCAACGACGTGATCTGCTTCGCGCTGACCCCGCTGCTCGCCGGCGCCCTGCTCGCCTCGCGCCGCCCTCCCCTACCCTACCTGCTGGCCCTCGCCTGCGCCGCCAACCTCGGCAGCGCCCTGACCCCGATCGGCAACCCGCAGAACATCCTGATCGCGCAGAGCCTCCACCTCCCCTTCCTCCCCTTCATGCTGGCCTGCGCCGCGCCGGTCGTCCTCTCGCTCGGCGTGCTCTACCTGATCGTAGCGCCGCGGCTCCGGGCTCCGGAGGGCAGGATTGTCAAAGCCGTCCCCGGCGACCTCGCCGCCGCCGAAGCCGCTGCCGAAACAGAGCGCATCCCGCTCCACCGCTGGCAGGCGGCCAAGGCGATCCTGCTGACCGCGGCGGCCATCGCCCTCTTCCTCTCCCCTGTCCCGGCGCCGCTGACCGCCCTCGGGATCGCCGGCTTCGTGCTGACCAGCCGGCGGATGCGGACACGCGACATGCTGGCCCAGGTGGACTGGCATCTCCTCGCCCTCTTCGTCGGCCTGTTCGTGGTCGGGCGCGGTTTCGAGGTCTCGGGCTGGACGGAGGCCGCCCGCGGCGCCCTCGCCGCGGCGGGCGCCGACCTCGCGCATCCGGCGGCGCTGGTGGTGGCGGTGTCGCTGCTGTCGCTGGGGGTGGGCAACGTGCCGGCCGTCATGCTGCTGCTGCCGTTCGTCGGGCGGCAGCCGGCGACCGGTTACGCCATGGCGCTCGCCAGCACCTTCGCCGGCAACGCGGTGCTGGTGGGGAGCATCGCCAACCTGATCGTGGCCGAGCAGGCGGGGAGACTCGGCGTCCGCTTCGGCTTCCGCGAGCACCTGCGGGTGGGTCTGCCGGTGACGCTGGCCTCCCTCATCCTGGCCGCCGGGGCCATGCTGCTCTGGCGGCTTTAAAAAGCCACAAGTCTCTAGCCGGCCGGTATCAATGCGATCGCAGCGAGCGGGCGATCAGCCCGAGGCCTCCGAAGAGCAGGACCAGCATGATCAGGGTGTTGAACAGGCTGGTGCTCTGGAAGTAGATCTGGAGGTTCATCAGGATGCCGGCGAGGAGGATGGCCGCGCCGGCGACCAGCAGCAGCCAGCCGAGCACCGAGCGGCCGTTGAAGAACAGCAGGCCGACGCCGAAGAGGAGGGGGAGCAGCGTCAGGCCGAAGGCGTTGTGCCCCCAGACGTTCCAGTAGCCGCTCGTCACCGTGACCTGCTGGGTCAGCAGGTAGGCGCCGCCGGCGGCCATGGCGAGCCCGATCAGGAACTCTCCCAGCCCCCCCGGCGTCCCACCCGCTCCCCGGAACCGCGCGTCGTTTTCCATGGGGGTAATCCTACACGCGAAGCGCCTACACGCGGCGCAGGATCAGGTGGCGGTAGGAGCCGACGGAAGGGTCGTCGCGCTCGACCGCGAAGGGGGCCCCGGAGCGGGCGAGGATCTCCCCCATCCGCCGGTTGGTGCTGGTGAAGACGAAGTCGAGCAGGGCGAGCCCGGCGCGGCGGAGCGGGCCGGGGCGCTCCCCCTCGGGGAGGAACTTGTCGAAGACGGCCAGCCGCCCCCCCACGCGGAGCACCCGCGCGGCCTCGGCGAGACAGCGGGCCGGATCCGGGATCACCTCCAGCACCATGTGGAGGATCGCCGCGTCGAACGAGCCGTCCGGCAGGTCGAGCGCCATGCCGTCCATCACCCGGAACTCGATCCCGGGCCGCGCGTGAGCCATCGCCTGGCGGATCATCGCCGGAGTGAGATCCACCGCCAGCACCTCGATCCCCAAAGGGATCAACGGGAGGTCGGCGCCGGTGCCGCAGCCGATCACCACCAGCCGCTCCCCCGGGCGCAGGTCGAGCAGCTCGATCGAGCGCCGCCGCTCATCCGGGAACTTGGTCACCCGGTCGTAGTGGGGAGCCCAGAACGAATAGCGGAAACGGAGCCAGGCGTTAGACGGCACGATGGACCGGAGTAAATCAGAAAAGGGTGGGCAGAGGCGACCCGGAGGGGGACGCCTCTACCCGAGGGGAGATGGGGCGAGAGATGCCGGAGCGGGGCTCAGAACGGCATCCTCAGGTGTCCGAGGTCCTCGCGGCGGCCGAGCGGCGGGGCCGGCTCGCGGAGGGATTGATCGAAGAACTGGCGGACCTGGATGGGGTCCATGTGGGCGAGGCGGTGGTAGAAGCGGAGCGCCACCTCGACCTCGGTCCGCCAGAGCGGGCAGCGGTCCTCCGCGGCTCCCCGCGCGTCGTCGTCCTGGGGGGAGGTCACGTAGGTGCTGTGACCGCACGCGTGCCGGGCCCAGCACCCGAGACAGGAGGTCTCCATCTCCAGATCCCCCCGCGGCTCCTCCCCCAGCCCGTCCGGGAGGTCCGGCAGCGAGCGCAGGTCGAGGCTGTCGAAGAAGGAGCGCGGGCAGGCGTCGGCCATCGGCATCATCATCCCGGCGAAACTGCTGGCGAAGCTGCCGCGCTCGCCGTAGGCCTGGCCGAGCGGCTCGCTACGCATCAGGCGGTCGACGATCCGGGTCAGCGGCTTGAACTCGACCGGCAGGCGCTGGCCGCCGAGCTCGTCGGCCATCTCGTCGCAGACCGACAGCAGGTCGTTGCGGACCTCGCGCAGGCGGCCGGGGCGCGGCGCGCCGTCGCCGAACGCGGCGTCCTCGAGCACCGTCGCGTCCAGGTGGCGGAGGCCGGTCCGCTTGGCCCATTCCCAGAGGTCGAGGAGACGGCCGCGGTCGAGCACGCAGTGGACGGTCAGCCGCCCCTTCAGGGCCTCGTGCAGCAGGCGCACCGGCGCCTCCGCCTCCCACGTCCCGCCATTATTGTCCCCATCCCGGTCGCGGAGATCGGCGTAGAAGCCGGCGTAGGGAGCCGGGTAGCTGCCGCAGAGCAGCCGCACCTGGAAACCGTAGCCGGCGAGGAATGCCGCGCGGACGGGGGTCACCTCGCGGGCGGCGAGCGTCAGCTCGAAGGCGATCTCCTGCCCCAGCAGCGCGGCCAGGCGGGAGGACTCGACGACGATGCGCTCGAGCAGCGCCGTCCCCGGGAAGGCGCCCCCCCAGTTCAGGTGCAGCTTGACCCGGCTGGCGCCGAAGCCCTGCTTGAACACGAACCCCACCACCTCCAGCGCGGCGTCCTCGCGCGCCTGGTCGATGCGGACGTGGAGCTCGTCGTCGATCCGGTAGATCGCCCCCAGGCTCCACCACCCCCCCTCGGGGAGCTGGACGGCACCGGCGGTCACGCTCCAGCCCGCGCCCCCCTCGCTGGTCAGCAGGTCCTCGTTGACGAGCCAGCCGAGCAGCGCCTCGTCGAGATCCCCGGTCTCCAGCGCCGGGGCGACGTGGAACTGCAGGTCCTCGGGCACCTCCACCACCGCCGCGCGCTCCAGGTCGTAGATCAGGCTGCAGGAGCCGTCCCCCTCGATCAGGGGGTGCAGGGCCCTCAGTCGCAAGGCGCCGGGCATGGGCATGGTGGTCGTCGGAAACATGGCTCATCCTCCTCCTTCGGTGAAGCCGGCGATGGGTCGACCCTCCCCTGCACGTCGAGTGAACGGGACGGCTGTTCATATCGCCTCTAATACCTTCGTTTCCGCTGAGGGGTTTTCCGGGACAAAAATCCCGAACTTTTTTTCGAGAGCCCGTTTTTCGGGGGTTTGCGGATCACTATCCCCAATGCTCAACAAAAAAACCTGCAAACGTTGAGGGCGGCCCGCGGGCCGCCCTCAGAGCTCAAAAGGAACAAAAAATCGTTTACTTGCTTCCCCCGGGCCCCAGCCAGCGGTCGAGCCAGGTCAGCACGGTGTCGTGCCAGAGGATGCTGTTGGCCGGCTTGAGGATCCAGTGGTTCTCGTCGGGAAAGTAGAGGAACTGGCTGGCGATCCCCTTGCGCTGGAGGACGTTGAAGGCGGCGATCCCCTGGGTGACCGGGATGCGGTAGTCGAGGGCGCTGTGGACGACCAGCATCGGGGTCTTCCAGCGGTCGACGAAATTCACCGGGTTGTTCTTCTCGTAGAGCTGCGGGTGCTGCCAGTAGGTGCCGCCCATCTCCCACTCCGGGAACCAGAGCTCCTCGGTGCCGTAATACATCATCCGCTGATCGAAGGTGCCGTCATGGTCGACCAGGCACTTGAAGGCGTTGGGCCAGTTGCCCTGGATCCAGTTGATCATGAAGCCGCCGTAGGAGGCGCCGAGAGCGCACGCCCGCGTGCCGTCGATCCAGGGGTAGCGCTGGAGGGCGGCGGCGAGCCCCTTCTGAAGGTCGACCAGCGGCTTGCCCCCCCAGTCCCGGGTGATGGCGTCGGTGAACGCCTGGCCGTAGCCGGTCGAGCCGTGGAAGTCGATGGTGATCACCGCGTACCCCGCCCCCGCGTAGGGCTGCGGGTTCCAGCGGTAGTGGAACTCGTTGCTGAACGATCCCTGGGGGCCGCCGTGGATGAGGAAGGCCAGCGGGTACTTCCTGCCCGCCTGGAAGCCGACCGGCTTGGTCACCCACCCCCAGACCGTATCGCCGTTGGCCCCCTTGAAGGAGAACTGCTCCGGCTCCCCCATGCGGATGGCGGCGAGCGCCTCCTGGTTGACGTGGGTGAGCTGGGACACCCCCGTGCCGTCGCGCCCCACCGTGTACAGCTCCACCGGCGAGATCAGGGTATCGAGGCCGTAGACGATGCGGTCGCCGGCGAGCTTCGGATCATGGACGTGCCCCTGGGACACCAGCTTGGTCACCTTGCCGGTCGCGACGTCGATGGCGAAGAGCGGCGTCTGCCCCACGTCACCGGCCGAGGCATAGAGAGTGCGGCCGTCCGCCGAGAAGAAGACCCCGGCCGGCGAGCGGTCCCAGGCCTCCGCGAGCACCCGCTCGCGGCCGGTGGCGAGGTCGCGCAGCCGGATGCGGAAGCGGTCGGCCTCGAAGCCCGCGCGGGACATTGCGAGGTAGGCCAGGGTCTTGCCGTCCGGCGAGAAGACCGGCTGGGTGTCCCAGGCGAGGTTGGCCTGCGTCAGGTTCCGGGGCGCCTGCGAGCCGTCCGCCGGCACGCTGTAGAGGTCGAAGTTGGTCGACCACGGCTCCTCGCGGCCGCCGAGGCGGGCGGTGAAGACCAACGTGCGGCCGTCGGGCGAGAAGGTGAACTCCTCGGAGCCGCCAAAGGGGCGCGAGGGGGCGTCGGCGTTCATGCCGCGCGAGAGGTCGACCGGATCGCCCTCGCCAGAGGCCGGCAGGGTGAAAATATGGTTGCGCAGCCCCGAGGACCAGACGTCCCAGTGGCGGAAGAAGCCGGCATCCCCCTGGAAGAGCTGGCCGGAGGACTTCTCCTTCTCCTTCTGGTCCAGCCGCTCTTTCGTGCAGGCGACCGTCGGGCAGTCGGCGTAGACCTCGAGACTGAAGGCGAGCCGCGAGCCGTCGGGCGAGAGGGTGAGGTTCGCGACGTCGAGAGGGAGATGGGTCACCTGCACGGGGTCGCCCACGGTGTCCCCAGCGACCGGCAACTTCCAGACCTGGCTCGACTTGGAGCGGCTGGAGAGGAAGTAGAGGCTCTGGCCGTCCGGCGCCCAGCGGGGGGTGTCGTCCGACGCCGGATCGGTGGTCAGCCGGGCGAGGCCGCCGCCGTCGGCATTGACGATCCAGAGATCGGTGCGACCCCGGTTGGCGTCGAGATCCGTGGAGCGGAGGACGAAGGCGACCCGGTCCCCCCGCGGCGAGGGCTGAGGGTCCGAGATCCGCTGCATCGTCACCAGATCATGGACGTTGAACGGATGCGGGTCCGCCGCCAGCGCGGGGAGGGCCGCCGTCAGCATCGCGAAACAAATGAACAGCTTGCGCATGGAACCTCCAGAACGAGTTGGTCCTGGAGACTCTACTCCAGACTGGCTACCCGCAGCCGCCGAACCCCTCCAACTCGGCGATCGAATCCTCGATCTGCCCGGCGTCGTCGGCCTGCGGATCGAGCTGCTCGTAGCGCCGGAGCTGCACGCAGGCGCCGCGGAAGTCCTTGCGCTCGCGCAGCAGCAGCCCCAGCTCGCGGTGCGGCGCCGGGCGGTCGCCGTCGAGCTCGATCGCCTTGCGGAAAGCGTCCTCGGCCTCCCCCTGGAGCCGCGCCCGCGCCTCCGGGCTCTGCTCGGCGACCGACTGGGCGAGCCGCAGCCGCCCCTTGAGGAAGTGGGTCTCGGGGTCTTCGGGCATCCACTCCCGCACCCTCCGGAGCTCGGCCTCGGCGAGCATCAGCCGCCCCATCTCGATGTTGAGCCGGGCGTCCTCCCGCACCAGCGGCCGGAGGTGGCGGGCGAAGGCCTCCTGCCGGCCGGCGCGGTCGATCACCACGCCCGCCACCGCCGCGTGCGCTCCCAGATAGCGCCGGGTGACCTCGATCCGCTCGCTCAGGCGCGGATGGCTGCCGAAGAAGAACGCCTCGGCCCGGTGGGGCTCCCCCTGGTCGTCGAGGAGCGCCTGGTAGACCTTCGGCGCCTCCTGGAGGTCGTAGCCCGCCGCGGCCAGCTTGGTGAAGCCGCCCAGGTCCGCCTCCTCCTCGAGACCGCGGCCGTAGCCGTTGACCGACGCCTGGAAGGCGAGATCCAGCCCGAGCCCGACGAGCAGATTGCCGAAGAGGTCGATCGCCGCCGCTTTCCCCCAGTCGCCGGCATTCAGGGCATCCCCCTCGACACCGGCGAGGATTACCGAGGCGGTGACGGCGGCGATCGAGAGGCCGATCTCCTTGTTGTGGGCGCTCCGCTGATAGCGCAGCATGTGGCGGTTCTCGACGTGGGTCATCTCATGGCCGAGCACCGTCGCCAGCTCGTCCTCGCTCTCCAAACGCGCGAGCAGCCCGGTGTGGACATAGATCGAGCCGTGCGGGTAGGCGAAGGCGTTGAGCGTGGGGTCCTCGATCACTCGCACCCGGTACCGCACGGCCTCATTGGAGGCCATGCCGGGCGGGTTGAGGCGGGCGACCACCTCCTCCAGATAGGCGTCGAGGCCCGGATCCTTGTAGAGCCGGATGTCCTCGAGGAGCTTCCTCTCCTCCCCCCGGGACTGGTCCCAGAGGATCTGCTCGTCGTGCAGCGGCTCGAAAGCCCCGCCCTGGCTCGAGATCGGCGGCAGCCGCGTCGAGACGCAGGAGACGGAGAAGAGCAGCAGAGTCGCCAGGGCGACGGAACGGAACGCGGCGGAGCGGCGCATCGGATTCTCCTCCCTCGGGCGCGTGGATCAGATCGAAGCTTTGCCCTATTCTACCCCGCCAAGGAGACTCCGATGAAACCCACCCCCTGTTTCGCCTTCCTGCTCGCCCTGCTGGTCTCCGCCTGCTCCCAGACGCCCCAGGCTCAGAACCCCTTGCCGGCGCCGGCGAGAGCCCTGCTCCGCTTCGCCGCGTATGGCGACACCCGCGACAACCACGACATCCACCGCGAGATCGTCAAGGGAGTGATGAGCTTCCAGCCGGCGCTGGTCCTGCAGACCGGCGACCTCGTTCGCCATGGCGACGCCGCGGACGAATGGCGGATCTTCGACGAGATCACCGGCGACATGCGGCGGCAGATCCCCTACTACCCGGCCCGCGGCAACCACGACATGGGCACCCACGGCTACTACGAGCAGCGGGTGACCCAGCCGTTCCTCTCCGGCAACAAGCTCTACTACTCCTTCGAGAAGGGGAACCTCCACTTCATCGCCGTCGACACCCAGCAGCCGCTCGACCCGGCGAGCGAGGAGGGGCGCTGGCTCGAAGCCGACCTCGCCAGGGCGCGGTCCGAGGGGAAGCTCATCGTCCCCTTCTTCCACAAGGCGATCTTCTCGACCGGACCCCACGCCGACGAGAGCGGAATCCTGGCCTTGCAGGCGATCCTCCATCCGCTGTTCAGGAAATACGGGGTCCGCCTGGTCTTCGAGGGGCACGACCACATCTACTACCGCACCCTGAGGGACGGCATCACCTACGTCGTCACCGGCGGCGGCGGCGCCCCGCTCTACGACGGCGAGCACCCCGAGCTCGGGGTTCCTGGCGACGTCTTCGAGAAGGTGAACCACTTCTGCGTCGTCGACGTCTATCCGGACCGCGTGGCGGTCACCGCCTACCGGCGCGATCTGACTCAGCTCGACCAGTTCGCGGTACCGATCGAAGGACGCTAGCGTAGCGCCCTCTGCTGATGCGGTCGCGCCCTCTGCTCGGTGGACCGTGCCCTCTGGTTTTTCCGTGTGTGCCCTCTGGAGCTGCGATTGCGCCCTCTGGAGCCGCGTCCCATAGCTTCTGAGGGCAGACCGCGCCCTCTGGTCTCGTGTTGGCGCCCTCTGCTTCCACGCACCAGCCCTCTGGAAAGCGGAGTCAGCCCGTCGTCACGCCGGCACGGCCTTCCCTTGCGCGCGACCGCAGTTCCAGGGGGCACACACAGAGAACCAGCCGGCGCAATCGCGGAACCAGAGGGCGCACACAGAGATCCAGGGGGCGCGACCGCAGTTCCGGTGGGCGCACGTGGAGATCGGGCGGGAAGACACGGCGATCGGGTAAGCGGACTCGGAGATCGGTGAGGCGCATCCGCAGAGCCCGTGGGCCCATGCGGAAACACGGAAGGCGGAAAGCGCGATCCGGAGGGCCAGCGCTGCCTATCGCTCGGACGACGGTGGAACCGGGATCTGAGAGTATCAGCCGAGATCGTGGCATCCGTGGCCTGCGACCTCACCTCCTGTCCTCCTCTCCTGAAGGAGAGGAGGGACCTGTCTGAAGCGACATTGCCGAAGCGCAGAGGAGCCGGCCCAGATACGTCCTCCTTCTCCTTCAGGAGAAGGAGACAGAGGATGAGGTCGCAGGCCACGGACGCTCCGGTCTTTTCGCCCCGGTGTAGTGCGGTTCGGTAGGGGTTGAGGACGCGGAAGGTACGAGGGATCTGGAGGGTTGGCGCCGCCGCGGCGGCGCCAACCCTCCAGATGCCTCGCGCCTTCCGCGTCCTCAACCTCCGACGTTCCTCCCTCGCTTCACATCGAAATCGAACCCTTGCGGAACTCCGTCTTGTCGAGATGCGCGTTGATCAGCACCGGCGAGCCCCCCCGCGCGATCTTCACCGCCTCCGCGAGCACCGCCGGCACGTCCTCCCCCCGTTCGAGCAGGAGCCCGCGGCCGCCGTAGCCTTCGGCGACCTTGTGGTAATCCGTCCTTGCCAGCACGGTGCCGACGTCGTCTTTCAGGATCTCGATCTGCTCGCGGGCGATCTGGGTCCAGCCGGCGTCGTTGCCGACCACCGCGATCACCGGCAGGCCGTGACGGACGAAGGTGTCGAACTCGGCGAGGCTGTAGGCTGCCGAGCCGTCGCCGTAGATGATCCAGACGTCCGCGTCCGGACGGCAGAGCTTGGCGCCGAGGGCGAAGCCGCCGCCCACGCCCAGCGTGCCGAAGACCCCGGGATCGAGCCAGGAGAGCGGCGCCCGCGGGCTTAAGGTATAGGCGGCGGTGGCCACGAAATCGCCGCCGTCGGCCACGATCACGCTCTCGGGGGCGAGCGCGCGGTCGATCTCGCGGCAGAGGTGGATGGGGTTGATCCGCTCGCCCGGGATCGCGGCCTGACGGTCGATCTCCCGCTCCCGCTCCTGGTCGCGGGCGCGCAGGGTGCCCAGCCAGTCCGCCCAGTCGCCGCTCCCGGAGAGGATGGTGGCCAGCTCGCGCAGCAGGAGCCCCGGATCGGCGTGCACTCCGAGGTCCGGCTTGCGGTTCATCCGCAGATCCTGCTCGCTCCGGTTGACCGAGATCAGAAAGGCTTTGCGGCTAATGTGCTTGCCGTAGTCCAGCCGAAAATCGTTGGGGATGCCCGCGAGCAGCACGAGGTCGGCCTCGCGGAGCGCCTCCCGCCGCTTGTGGCGGAGTTGCAGGGGGTGGCCGGAGCCGAGCAGACCGCGGGCGCCGCCCGCCAGGTAGACCGGCGCGCCGATCGCCGCGACCGCCTTCGCCAGCTCCTCGGCCTTTTCCCGCGTGGGGGACGAGAGCAGCAACTGGCCGCCCAGCACCAGCACCGGGCGCTTCGCCTTGCGGAGCCGGGCCACAGCTTTGCGCGCGTCCCCCTTCTCGGGCGGCGGAGGCGGGATCTCGCGCGGTGGCGATGCCGTGACCCGGCCGGCGCCCGCGAACACCTTCGCGGCGTGGCTCTTGAGATAGAGGCGGAGCGCCGTTCCCGCCAGACCGCCCCCCTTGGAGCTCGCTCCGTACCACTGGCGCACCAAGGGCTCGTCGTAGAGCAGATCGATTGGGCACTCCAGGAAGACGGGGCCGGGCACGCCCGAGCGCGCGACGTCGAAGGCCTTCTCCAGCATCGGCACCAGATCACGCACGGTGGAGGCCGAGGCGGCCCACTTGACGTGCGGCTGAATGAGGGGCATCTGCTCGATGTCCTGGAGCGCGCCCCGCCCCTTGAGCAGGGTCGCGGCGGCGCCCCCCAGAAGCACCACTGCCGACTGCGCGAGCTGGGCGTTCTTGATCGCGGTGATGATGTTGGTGACGCCGGGGCCGGCGGTAACCGCCGCCACCCCCGGCACGCCGGTCAGCCGGAAGACCGCGTCGGCGGCGAAGACGGCGTCCACCTCGTGGCGGACATCCACCACCCGGATACCGCGCGCCTTGGCGCCCACCAGGATGGGCGAGATGTGTCCGCCACAAAGAGTGAAGAGGAACTTTACCCCCCGCTCCACCAGCACCGACGCGATCTTGTCTCCGCCGTTCATGAGCGGGGAGTATATCTCCCGCCCGCCCCACCCTATCCCTGGACCGTCTGGATCGCCGCGGCTTCTGGTTTCGGCTTCTGGCCTGTCGAGCGCAGGCTCACAAGCTTGTTGAGCAGATCGAACCAGAATGGAGAGCCCAGTGAAAGAGCTACGGAAGTGATGAAGAAGCCCAGGGAGTGCTGCCAGAACCAGAACCACAAGACCGCCACGAAACCTGGCGAGGGTGGAGTTCGGGCGGCGACCGTCGCGACCTGTCCTTGCGGCTGGCCGGCCTGCCAATCCTTCACACGGTCCTTGAAGTAATAAAGCGGGTAGCGCGGGATGTTGAGATTGAAAAACTGCGTCTGGAGCGTCTCGAGATTCACCAGATCCTTCTTGAGGTTCTGGGCCGCGTTCGGTTGCGCGCCCGGACTGGGAGCGGCACCGTCAGTCACTGTTGGCGCGGCGGGCTTCTCGACCTCGGCCTTCGCCACTGCAACCAGAGATTCCCTCAGCGTCGAATCCGCCCGCAGGAACTTTACGAGCGCGAGTGTATCCACCCCCAGCCCGAAGCTGATGAAGATGGCGATGATGAGGATGTAGCTCTGAATCTTTCTGCGATACCAGCCGGAGACCCGATCCATGGAGTGATCGAACCAGACTCCGAGGTTGTCTTTCATCTTGCTGAAATCACCTCGGGCGTCGTCGATCAGTGCCAGCAGAGCTCGCCGGACATTCTCATCCTTGACATTCTGAACCGCCACTCGGACTTCGTCGACCGTGGCGGGAAAATTCTGGCCGTTCAGCGAGTGGAGCGCCGCCATGACGAAGGTCCGGGTTGGAATGTAAGAGGGCCGGCGCTTCCAGGGCAGCGCATCCTGCTGCACCAGACCTTTGACGAGGTGATGATCGAAGATACCTTGCGCCAGCTCGGACCCGAGCAGGTTATCCAGCCCTTCCTTGAGGGACGCGGCCCGAAGGCCGAACAAATTGGAGATACCCTCGTTGATCGTCGAGCAGATCAGGCTCAGCAGGAAATAGATCAGAACCAAGCCGATACCGACATCCAGAACCATGGAACCTAGCATGGCAATCCTCCTTGAGTGATCAGAGCTCGCGAATTCCGAAAGTGATCGATCCGTTCTGCTGCCCGGCCGCCAGGATGAACTGCTCTTTCCGGGTCGGCTGACTGCTGCCGGGAGCGAACACGAATTTGTCGCGCTTGACGTCGCTAGGCACCATCAGCGGCACGGTCCCCGCGGGGAGCGCCTGGGCGGTGTCGATCGGCAGCGAGGCGCGTCCGATCACATAGAGCCGGTCCCCATCGGTAGTCTTCAGCGTGTCGAGCTGCAGGGCGGCGACCGAGTGCGTGGCGGCCGCCAGGAGCAGGTTCCCCCCGCCCGGCGCGAAGAGGTTCCAGGCCGCGGAGAAGGCAGTCGAGAAGAGGCCGGCCATGAACTTGTTGAATTTGGAGAGCACCTCGACGTCGGTCAGTTGCGCCACCAGCAGGGTCGGACCGATCACCTCTTCCTTGAAGAGGATGCGGTCGGCGTAGGTGTAGGGCGCGGCGTCGAAATTGACCGTCATCCCCTCGCCGAGGCTGAGCGGCTTGACGGTGGTGATCGTGGGCTTGCCTGGACACGGGTAGATCAGCGACACCGTCAGGAGGTTGTGCCCGTCCTGGCGTGTGATCTCGCCGTTGTGCTGAATGGTCAGGGACTTCAGCGTGATCTCGAGAACCTTTCGCGCCATCTGCCCTCCCCGCCGATACGGTCTTGGAGCATGCCCATGAATTCAGGATTTGCTCGATGATACTACGGACACGAAAGCCCCCGACTGGGGTAACCTGCCATCCGGATGATCCGACGAGAAAATCCCTGGCCCGGCGACACCACCGCTCTCGAGGACGATCTCCGCCGCTCCCTGCGCGGCGAGGTGCGCTTCGACGCAGGGCACCGCGCCCTCTACGCCACCGATGCCTCGAACTACCGGCAGGTGCCGATCGGGGTCGTGGTCCCGGTGGACGACGAGGATCTGATCGCGGCGGTGGCGGCCTGCCGGCGTTATAGAGCTCCGATCGTCCACCGCGGCGCGGGCACCAGCCTCGCCGGGCAGTGCTGCAACGTGGCGGTGGTGATCGACGCCTCGCGCCATCTGACCGGCGTGCGCGAGATCGATCCCGTGCGGCGAATCGCCCGCGTCCGCCCCGGCACGGTGCTCGACGACCTCCGCCGCGACGCTCTACGGCACGGGCTCACCTTCGGCCCTGATCCCGCCACCCACGGCTGGTGCACGGTCGGCGGCATGATCGGCAACAACTCCTGCGGCGTCCATTCGCTGACCACCGGCCGGACCTCCGACAACGTCGAGGAGCTGGAGATCCTCACCTATGACGGCCTGCGGCTGCGGGTAGGAGCGACGCCGGAGGCGGAGATCGACCGCATCGTCCGCTCCGGGGGGCGGCGCGGCGAGATCTACCGCCGGCTGCGCGAGTTGCGGGACCGCTACGCCGGGCTGATCCGCGAGCGCTTCCCGCAGCTCTCCCGGCGGGTCTCCGGCTTCAATCTGGACGATCTCCTCCCCGAGCGGGGTTTCCACGTCGCCCGCGCTCTCGCCGGCACCGAGGGGACCTGCGTCACCTTCCTCGAGGCCACCGTGCGCCTGACGCCGGCGCCCAAGGCCCGCGTGCTGGCCGTGCTGGGATATCCGGATGTCGTGCGCGCCGCCGAGAGCGTTCCCGAGGTGCTGGCGGCGGGGCCGATCGGCCTGGAGGGGATGGACCGCTTCCTGGTCGACAACGAGTTCACCCGCCGGTCTTATCCCGAAACGCTCGCTCTTCTCCCGCCGGGGGATGCCTGGCTGCTTGTCGAATTCGGCGGCGAAAGCCGGGAGGAGGCGCTGGAGCGGGCGCGCCAGCTTTCGAAGGCTCTGCTGGTGGAGGCTCCGGCCGAGCAGGCGAGGATCTGGCAGGTGCGTGAGGCCGCGGTGGCGACCACCTCGCGCGATCCGCGCCTCGGCGACGGCTGGCCCGGCTGGGAGGATTCGGCGGTGCCGCCCGAGCGTCTTGCCCCCTACCTCCGCGATCTCCTCGCCCTCCTTGCCCGCCACGGCCTCGGCGCCGCCCTCTACGGCCACTTCGGAGAGGGGTGCCTGCACGCCCGCATCGACTTCGACTTCCGCGCACCGGAAGGGATCCGGACCTACCGGACTTTCGTGGAGGAGGCGGCGGATCTGGTGGTCGCCCACGGCGGCTCACTCTCCGGCGAGCACGGCGACGGCCAGCAGCGCGGCGAGCTGCTACCGCGCATGTTCGGCGAGGAGCTGGTCCAGGCCTTCCGCGAGTTCAAGGCGATCTGGGACCCCGGCAACCGGATGAACCCGGGCAAGAAGGTCGATCCCTACCCGCTCGACGCGGACCTCCGGCCGGCTCTCCGGCTCGCCGATCCGCCGGTCGCTTTCCGGTTTCCGAGGGATATCGGCCCAGGAGATGCCGGCGGCTTCGCCCGCGCCGTGACCCGCTGCGTGGGGGTCGGCAAGTGCCGAAGGGAGGCAGGGGGGATCATGTGCCCCAGCTTCCAGGCGACCCGCGAGGAGCAGCATTCGACGCGCGGCCGGGCGCGGCTGCTGTTCGAAATGCTGGAGGGCGGAGTGATCCGCGACGGCTGGCGCAGCGAGGAGGTCCACGAGGCCCTCGACCTCTGCCTCGCCTGCAAGGGGTGCCGCGCGGAGTGCCCGGCCGGGGTCGACATGGCGAGCTACAAGGCCGAGTTCCTCCATCACCATTACGCGGGCCGCCCGCGCCCGCGGCCAGCCTACGCGATGGGATTGATCCCCTGGTGGGCCCGCCTGGCCTCGCGGTTCCCGGGGATGGCCAACGGGCTGACGCAAGGTCCGTTCTCAGGGATCTTGAAGAAGCTCGGCGGCGTCCATCCCGACCGCCGCCTCCCCACGTTCGCGCGCCGGACGTTCAGGGACGGGTTCGCCGCGAGGTCCGGAACCCCGACGGTCCTCCTCTGGCCGGACACCTTCACCAACTTCTTCCAGCCGCACATCGCCCACGCGGCCGTCGCGGTCCTGGAAGCCGCCGGGCATCGCGTCGGCATCCCGCGCCAAGTCCTCTGTTGCGGCCGCCCGCTCTACGACTTCGGCATGCTCGACCTCGCCCGGCGCCAGCTCCGCCAGATCCTGACGGCCCTGCGGCCGGAGATCGAAGCCGGTCTCCCGGTGGTGGGGCTGGAGCCGAGCTGCGTGGCGGTGTTCCGGGACGAATTGGTCAACCTGTTCCCGGAAGACGAGGCCGCCCGCCGGCTCTCCGCCCAGACCTTCACGCTGGCCGAATTCCTCGTCCGCGAGGGGTTCGAGCCGTTACGACGGAGCGGCGAAGCCATTGTCCAGGGGCACTGCCATCACCACTCGGTGATGGGCCTGGACGCCGACCGGACGTTGCTGGGAAAGCTGGGCCTGGATTTCAAGGTCCTCGACGCCGGCTGCTGCGGCATGGCCGGAGCCTTCGGCTTTGAGGCGGACCACTACGAGGTCTCGCTCGCGGTCGCCGGACAGGCCCTCCTCCCCGCGGTCCGCGCGGCCGGGCCGGACGTCGCGATCCTGGCGGACGGCTTCAGTTGCCGCGAGCAGATCTCTCAGCTCACGGGACGGCGGCCCCGCCACCTGGCGGAGGTGCTGGCGGCGGCGCTGCTTGAGGAGATACCCGGCGGACTCTCCTGAACGGCCGCCCCAGCCGCCGCCAGAGCCAGCGCAGAACGAGGAAGCCCACGAGGATTGCCAGCCCCACCGGCACCAGCACGATGGCGGCGAAGATCAGGAAATCCACCAGCCACTGGAGGAAATCGATCAGCTTGCGGATGCTCGCCCGCAGCGTGTCCGCGGGCTGCCACGACTGGTCTGCCACCGGCTTGGCCGCCTCGGTGGGGATCAGCTCGAGGTTGATCGTGGAGAGGGCGGCTAGCTTGTCGTAGGAGCTGAGCTGCGTCTGGATCTGCTCGATCTGCGTGCGGATGTCGACGAGCTGCCGGTAGATCTCCATGATCTCGTCGGCCTTGCGCCCCTTCTGACGCGACTCGGCGAGCAGCCCCCGCAGCTCGTTCTCCGTCTCCGCCAGGGTGCGGCGGTGGGCGTCGAGATCGATGTATTGATCGGTGACGTCCTCCACCTGCTGGTGCTCGCGGTTGACGCGGACGGCGAACGACCGCAGGCTGTTGAGCACCTGATCGAAGCGTTCGGACGGCACGCGCAACGTCAGCGAGTAGACGAAGAGCTCCCCCTGGCGCTGGGCGTTGGAGGAGGAGACATACCCTCCCATGCCGTTGACCAGGGCCTCGACGCGCTTCGCCACGTCGACGGAGTCCTTCACCTCCAGTTGGAGATCGACGGTGCGGAGCAGCTTCCGCGGGATCGCCGGCGACCCCTTCGCGGGAGGAGGGGGCGGCGGCGCGGACGGCTTGGGCGGTGCGGGAGCCGACCTGGAGTCCCCTCCCACATAACCCAGGGCCTTCATATCCTGGGGTTGCGCGGCGCGGGATTCCCCCGCTGAAACCGTCACGATCCCCGCCGGACGCTCCTTCTTGCAACCGCCCGCGCCCAGCAGGCATCCGGCCAGCACCAGAATCAGGAATCCCCGCATCGTCGTCTCTCCGAAGAAAGTGGAGTCAGTATGGCATGGATGGATGTAGGATGATGGTCAGAGACCATTCTCAAGCGTTTAGACGGAGGTAGTCCAGACATGGTTCCATCGACGAGGTTCGCCGCTGTTCTCGCGATGGTGGGGTGGGCGCTCTTCTCTCTCCCGGGAACCGCGCAGGACGTGTCGGGCCTCCCTCCTGAGACCCTGGCGCAGTCGACGCCGCTCTTCGCCTTCCAGAGCCAGGGGAACCGTCCGGCGATGGTCTTCACCCGCAGCGGCACGGCCACCGAGCAGGATCCCCGCGTCTTCGTTGCTTCGCGGGATGGCTGGCGGCTGGTACTGCTCCCGGACGCGCTGCACAACAGCGTCTGGATCTTCGCCGGCCGGGCTGGCGACGAAGTCTGGGGGATCACCGAAGGGGGCACCGGCGCGCTCCAGTTCCTCTCCAGCGCCAACGGCGGACGCAACTGGAAGGTCCGCGGTGGGCTCCAGAAGATCTCGAAAACGGCCGTGGTGGAGCTCTTCTCGATGAACGACGAGGGGCGCGGAACGCTGATCCTCCGCCTCGACGAGGATTCCAGCCAGAACGCGCCCCGGCTCGGCTACTACGTCTACCTCAGCAAGAACGGCGGCAAGGCTTGGTCCGATCCGATCTACTCCCAGGGCAAGCCCACGCCACCGCCCAATCTCCTGACCCCTCCCGATCGCACTTTCGACAATCAGCAGCCGTTCGAATCCGCCTCCTGGCAGCGCCTTCTCGCCGACCTTCAGCCGGCGGGCTGAAGCCCCTCCGGCCACCTCTCCTGGCCCGGAGAAGAGAGCGCCAAAGCTCTCTTCTCTGGCACCCATCTTGCTCCTTTCTTCAATTCAGCGCGTAGCCCGCCGGCAAAAGCCCGCCGGCGAGTAGATAGTTACAAAATCACAACCAGGAGGTGCCCCATGGCTGACCGCGACGACAACAGATACGACGAAGAGCGCTACCGTGACCGCGATCGAGGGGATCAAGGTGGAAACCGCGGCTACGGCGGCAGCCAGGGTGGATATGGAACGCAGGAGCGTGGCGGGCAGGACATGGGCCGCGACCGTGGTCAGGGCAGTGGCGGTGGCTACGAGGAGAGCCGTTGGGGCACCAGCCGCGGACAGGAAGAGGGGCGTTGGGGCGGCGGCCAGAGCGGCAGCCGGGACTACGGCTCCGGTGGCGGCCAGTACGGCGGCGGTCAAGGCGGCGGCAGTCAGTATGGAGGTAGTCAAACCGGAGGTAGTCAAACCGGCGGCCAGTACGGCAATCAGCACGGAAGCAATCCCTCCGGAAGCAATCAGTACGGCACCGGCCAGTATGGAAGCGGCAACTACGGGAGCGGTTCCGGCAGCTACGGTGGCGGCTCCGCTTCCGGCGGTCGCGACTACTCCCAGGGCGGCAGCGGCTTCGGCGGCGGCGACTACGGGCGGACCGGTGGCAGCTATAGCGGCCAGTCCGGCAGCGGCTATTCGGGCGGCGGCTACTCCGGCGGCGGCCAGTCCGGCTCCGGCTACGGCAACGCCGGCACCTCCGGCAGCAACTATGGCGGCGGCTATTCGAGCGGCGGCTACTCCGGCGGCAGCAACTACGGCTCCTCGACCGGCGGCTCCGGCTCGACGGGCGGCTACGGCTCCACTGGAACCTACGGCGGCGGCTCCGGCTCCAGCCTGAGCCAGGGCCCGTACAGCGGCCGCGGCCCGCAGGGCTATCAGCGCTCCAACGACCGCATCCGCGAGGATGTCTGCGACATGCTGACCCGGCACGGCGACGTCGATGCCACCAACATCCAGGTGCGAGTCGAGAACGGTGAGGTCACCCTCGAGGGCATGGTGAACAGCCGGCGCGAGAAGAGGATGGCCGAGGACGCGGTCGAGGATCTCCACGGCGTCCGCGAGGTCCACAACCGCCTGCGCGTCGAGGCCCGCGAGGGCGAGCACCGGGGCGGCTTCCTCGGCTGGCTGACCGGCGAGAACAAGGACAAGGACAGCGATAGCGACCGCCAGCAGACGTCCGGCTCTTCGGGCAGCTCCTCGATGGGCTCGACGGGCTCCGGCTCGATGGGCGCTACCGGCTCCACCTCCGGCTCGACCGGATCGACCTCCGGTTCCACCGGCTCGTTGGGCGCGACGTCCGGTTCGACCGGCTCCAGCTCGCCGGGATCGACCTCGGGCGCCACCGTCGGCTCGACCCCTGGCACCTCGCAGGCCGCGGGCGGGACCGGCACGGCCGGCAGCACCTCGACGGGCACCGGCTTCCCACTGGGCACCGGCTCCTCGATCTCCGCGGGCCGGACCGATCCGCCGAGCGGCTCCCCCGGCAGCAGCCGCTAACCCGTAGACAGCCTTCGACAACGCGCGCCGCGATCCTTCCGGGTCGCGGCGCTTTCTTTTGGGCTCTACTTCTCGCCGAGGAACGGGTAGCGGAAATCCCTCGCGGGCACGAAGGTCTCCTTGATCGCCCGCTGCGAGGTCCAGCGCATCAGGTTGGCCATCGAGCCCGCCTTGTCGTTGGTGCCCGAGGCGCGGGCGCCGCCGAACGGCTGCTGACCCACCACCGCGCCGGTCGGCTTATCGTTGACGTAGAAGTTCCCGGCCGTGTGGCGTAGGACCCTCGACAGGTGGTCGACCGCCTTGCGGTCCTGCGAGAAGATGGCGCCGGTCAGCGCGTAGGGGCTGGTGGTGTCGACCAGCTCCAGCGTCTCCTCGATCTGGGAATCCTCGTAGACGAAAACCGTCACCACCGGGCCGAAGATCTCCTCCTGCATCAGCTTGAAGCGCGGGTCCTTGGTCAGCACCACCGTCGGCTCGATGAAGTACCCCTCGGACTTGTCGCCGTTGCCGCCGGCCAGGATCTCGGCGTCGCTCGAATTCTTCGCGTGGTCGATGTAGCGCATGATGCGGTCGAAGGAGGGCTCGTCGATCACCGCGGCCATGAAGTTGCGGAAGTCCACGGTCGAGCCCATCTTGATCTGCTTGATCTCGTCCAGCAGTTGCTCGCGGAAGCGGTCCCACAGCGAGCGCGGGACGTAGACCCGCGAACCCGCCGAGCACTTCTGCCCCTGGTACTCGAAGCCGCCACGGATGAACGCCGCCACCAGCGCGTCGACGTCCGCCGTGGGGTGGACGAAGATGAAGTTCTTGCCCCCCGTCTCGCCGACGATGCGCGGGTAGGAGCGGTAGTTCGGGATGTTCTCCGCCATCAGCTTCCACATCGACTGGAAGACCGGGGTCGAGCCGGTGAAGTGGATGCCCGCGAAGTCGCGGTGCCCCATCGCCGGATCGCCCACCTTCGCGGCCCGGCCCGGCAGGAAGTTGACGACGCCGTCCGGCAGACCCGCCGCCTGCAGGACCTTCATCACGTAGTAGTTCGACAGCACCGCCGTCGAGGCCGGCTTCCAGAGCACGGTGTTGCCCATCAGCGCCGGCGCGGTCGGCAGGTTGCCGCCGATGGCGGTGAAGTTGAACGGCGAGACGGCGAAGACGAACCCCTCGAGCGGCCGGTACTCCACCCGGTTCCAGATGCCGGGCTGGGACCACGGCTGCTCCTGGTAGAGCGTCCGCATGAAGTAGGGGTTGAAGCGCCAGAAGTCGATCAGCTCGCAGGCCGAGTCGATCTCGGCCTGGTACGCCGTCTTCGACTGGCCGAGCATGGTGGCGGCGTTGACCGTGTCGCGCCAGGGGCCGGCGAGCAGATCGGCGGCGCGCAACAGCACCGAGGCGCGCTCTTCCCAGCTCGTCTCGCTCCACTCCCGCCAGGCCTCTTTGGCCGCCGCGGCCGCCGCCTCCACCTCGGGGGCGCCGGCGTTGTGGAAGGTGGCGAGCACGTGCTTGTGATCGTGCGGGCAGACCGCTTGGCCGACATCGCCGGTGCGCACTTCCTTGCCGCCGATGATCAGCGGAATCTCGATCCGCTCGTTCATCATCTCGTTCAGCCGCTTCTTCAGGGACTGCTTCTCCGGGGACCCCGGAGCGTACGACCGCACCGGCTCGTTGACCGGCACGGCGAGGGGGAGAATCGCGTTGGACATGCGCGCTGGCTCCTTCGAAAGATTGGAAAGGCCGGGCGGGCCGGCCGTCGAGGTTCAGTCGTCAGCTTCTCAAGACAGGGCTCCAGGGCGGAGCCGCAGGAATCGTATCAGGCTTTGAGGGCGGCCCAGGCGAAGAGCAGGAAGCCCGCGATCATCAGCGTGCCGCCGATCGGCGTGACCGCGCCGAGCCAGCGCGGGCCGCCGAGGGCGAGACCGAAAACGGTGCCGCTGAAGACCAGGCTCCCCAGCAGCAGGCACCACCCGGCGCCGTCGATCCCCCGCCGCAGGCCGTGCAGACGCCCAAGGCCGGTCAGCACCAGGGCGAAGCTGCCGTACATGAGATAGCGGGCGGCGGTCTCCCAGAGCTGCAGCTCGCGCGGTCCCAGACGCGCCGCGAGCGCATGCGCGCCGAAAGCGCCGGCGACCACCGCGAGGGCGCCGCCGAGAGCACCGAGAAAGATCCAGTTCATCGGTGCTCTCCGGTGGAGATCTAGAGCTCGCCGAGCCGCCGCACGGAGGCGATCTTGTCGCTCGGGATCATCAGGTGGTCGTGCTTCTTCCAGAAACCGAGCTGGGCGACGCGGCGGATATAGTCCTCCTTGGAGCGCCCGCCGTCGCCGTCGCGATGGATGTCGGCCTCGTGGAGAAAGATGCCGCGGTCGTCCATGTCGTCGCACCGGCCCACGACGATCTCGGGGCCGGTGGTGTCGACGATCACGGTGATGCCGTGCAGCTCGCCCTTGTTCTGATGGAAGGTGCCCATCTAGCTGGCCGGCACCGCGCAGTGTTCGGCGAAGACCTGCGCCAGGTCACCCGCCACCGCGTTGGCGTCCCGCCCCTCGATCCGGTGGCGGGGGATGAAGTAGACCAGCTCGCCGTCCTTGAAGAAGGCGATCGACGGGCTGCTCGGCGGAATGTCGGCGATGTAGGCCCGGGCCTTCGCGGTGGCTTCCAGGTCCTGCCCCGCGAACACCGAGGCGATACGGTCGGGGCGGCGCTCCCCCTGCAGGGCGAGGCGCACGCCGGGACGCGCCATGCCGGCGGCGCAGCCGCAGACCGAGTTGACCACCAGCATCGCCGTGCCGGACTTTTCATTCATGAAGGAATCAACGTCCTCGGGCGTCCGCAGCTCTTTCACGCCGGCGCTCGTCAACTCCTCGCGCATGGGTCGGACCAGCAGCTCACTGTAGGGCATTGTCGTACCTCCTTTTCAAGCGCCTGGTGGCGCATCGGGTTCTATTCTACGTCCTGCATCAAGCGCTGGAAACAAAAAGCCCGGGCACAAAATGCCCGGGCCAGGAACGTACCGTGGTAGAGCGTGCGGCTACCGGAACCGGACCGTCGCGCCGAGTCGGAAGATCCGCGGGCTCAGCCGCTCGTTGGACTCGAAGAACCGCCCCGCGTTGACGTTGCGCTCCCGCTGCAGGATGTAGGACGCGTTCGTCAGGTTGAAGCCGTCGATCCCCAGGGTGAGGTTGAAGTCGTTGAGGTGGAACTCCTTTTCGATCCGCGCGTCGAACACGTAGATGTTCGGGTTGCGGAACTCGTCGATCCCGGCGAGCTGAACGTTGCGGCTGCCGACCGGGCCGCCTTTCCGGATGAACGGCGGCGTGATGTACCCCTGGCGGCCGGTGAGGCTCGCGGCGACGTTGAAGCCCCAGGGGCGGTCCGGTGCGATCTGGTAGAGCCCGTTCATGTTGAACGACCACTTGGAGCCGGTGAAGATGTCCGTCTTGTTGCCCCCCGACTTCTCGAAGAAGACGCTGGGGTCGTCCGCGGACCCTGTCAGGTCGGTAATGGTGTCGGTGGGATCGTCGAATCTCCTGTATTCGGGACCGATCTTCCACTTCCAGTCGTTGTAGGTGACGTGCCCCCGGAAGCTCCAGCGGTCGGCGAGTCGCTTGGTGAGGCTGAGGGTCGCTCCCAGGTACCGCTGCTTGCGGTCGCCGTTGGTGTAGAAGGTGCCGCCGGTCGGCGTCAGGCCGTCCCGCAGGTCGTAGAACGGCTTTTCGACGGTCTGGCCGTTCGGCAGCGTGCCGCTGACGGTGCCCCCCTGCACCCAGTCGTCGCGAGTGGCGACGCGGGCCTGCCCGGTGGCGTCGTCGAGGACCAGGATCCGGGCCTCGGGGATGTCGAAGACGTTGCGGTAGGTCACGGTCAGACCGGCCGCCAGGTTGGCCCCGAAGCCCTGGTCGATCCCGAAGGTGAGCTCGTCCGTCAAGGTGGGCGTGAGCTTGCGGTCGTTGATGTTGGGAACGGCCGTCGGGTCGTTGGGATCGATGTTGTAGGTGTAGCCGAACTGCAGGGAGCCCACCTCGCCGGGATCGAGGACCAGGTTGTCGTTGGCGTCCTCGAAGTAGAAGTAGGCGTAGTTGTAGCCGATCGGATTGACGCGGGTGGCGAGCGGGAGCTGCCCGAGCTGCTCGGCGTAGCGCGAGAAGGTGCCGCGCAGCAGCGTCTGGCGGTCGGCGCCCAGCGCGTAGGTGACGCCGACGCGAGGCTCGACGGTGCTCCAACTGAACCCGCCGACGTGGTTCCCCTTGAAGTCGATCGGCGGCAGCAGGCCCTGCGCCTCCGGAACGCCCGGATCGAAGGCGGCCAGGTTCTTCATGTACTGGCGGTCGTACCGCAGGCCGGCGTTGACCGTCAACCGCTCGAAGCTGACCGTGTCCTGCAGCCAGGCGGCCCCGTAGCTCGACACGATCTTGTTCTTCCGGTTGCGGAAGAACTCGACCTGCGCGATCCCCGGGGCAAAACCCAGGAGCTCTCCCGAGAAGACCCGGTTGCCGTGCGGCCAGACGGTGCCGGAATCGTTGTCCTGCTCGCGGAAGCTGCCGCCGAACTTCAACTGGTGGCCGGCCGTGCCGGTGTTGAAGAAGTAGCTGGCGTCGAGCTTTTCCTGGTCGATCGTCGCGTCCTGCGTGAAGTCATAGCTCGAGCCGCGCGCCATGCCGTCGGCGTCGACAAAGACGAAAGGATCGAGCCCCCCTTGGGGAGCCAGGGTGAACTTGCCGGTGTCGCGCGACCAGAGGGCAGTGACCGCCAGGTTCGCGGAGACGAGGAGGCTGTCCTCGATCTTATAGATGTCCTGCGGCGTGGTCTGGTTGTGGGTCGCCTCGGGAGCGGTGTCCGGGCCCGCGCCGCGCCCGATCTTGATCTTGTCGTTGGTCCAGTAGTGAAGGACCCCCGAGTTGTTCTGCCCGGTCTGGAAGTTCAGCTTGAAGTTGTAGTCCTCCAGCTTGGTCTTGTCGGGCTGCCCCCCCTGGGCCAGGATGTTGATCTTGCTGACGCCATAGGCGCCCCAGATCCAGAGGTGGTCCTTGAGCAGCGGCCCGCCGATGTCGGCGCCGTACTCCTGCACCGAATCGATCTTGTTGCCGTCCTCCTGCTTCGGCTCGGACTGCAGGCTGCCGTCGGTGTCCAGATAGCGCGCGGAGCCCCGCCACTCGTTGGTGCCGCGCTTGGTCACCTGGTTGATCAGCACGCCCGAGGTCTGGACGGTGACGTCGGCGCTCGACACCGTGAACTGCATCTCGTCGAAGGCCCCGAAGTCGAAGTAGGTGGCCGAGCCCCCCACCGCGTTCATGTCGGTGAGGATGACGCCGTCCACCGCGAAGGTGTTGTCGCGCGAGCCCGAGCCGACGCCGATGAAGTTCGACTGCTGGCCGCTCTCGCTGCCGCCGACGTTGACGCGGTCGACCAGCACCCCGGGCGCCTGGCTGAGCAGCGACCAGGGATCGCGGGCCGTCGGCACCTTGTCGAGCTCGACGGTGGTGACGTTGGTCCCCTGGTCGATCCGCCGCTCGTCGAGCAGCGGGCTCTCGCCGGTGACCGTGATGACGTCCTTGATCGCCCCGTTCAGGGTGACCTCGAGGCTGGCCTTGCCGCCGAGCTTGATCGCCAGGTCCGGCAGCTCCACCGTGGAGAAGCCCTGCAGCTCCGCCTTCAGGTCGTAGGACCCGGGAGGCAGGTTGAGGAACCGGAACTTCCCCTGCGTGTCGGTCACCTGTACCTGCGGCCCCGTCGAGCCGGTGAGGGTGACCGTAACCCCGGGGAGCGCCCCCTTCTGCTCGTCGGTCACCGTGCCGAAAAGAGCCCCCGTCTGTTCCTGCGCGAACATCGGCGCGGCCGCCAGCGCCAGCAGCAGCGCGATGGCGACGAGCGCGAGACGCGGATGGATGCGTCTGCTCATGCTATTACCCCTTTCAAGGTCGAACGGAAAACAAGTCTCCGAGACGCCAGGGTCTCTCTGAATCTCTTGCCAGGGATTATGCAACGAGTCGGCGGCGGGACGCCACCACGCCGGCATCCTGGCGTGGTGGCGCGGCATCCATGGCCGGGTCAGTAGGGGTTGGCGTCGATCACGCCGTTGTTGACGCTGCGCAGGTAGTAGCCGGTCGCCGGCCGGTTCTTGAGGTCGAAGGTGCCGCCGGTGGGGACCTTCCAGATCTTGTAGTTCGAGTAGGTCAGCGGTACCCCAGCCTGGCAGACCGCCGGGGCGTGGTCGGCGAGGATGAAGTAGGCCGGGCCATCGCCGACCACCCGCGCGAGCCCGTTCTTGTCCACCTCCAGAGAGGTCGCCTCGTTGATCCCGATACCCAGGGCGGTCGCCGCCTTGCCGTCCTGGATCTGGCGGGCGAGGAAGGAGAGGGTTCGCCCCAGGCGGTCGCGGGTCACGAAATGGCTGTCCGTGAGGGTGCCCTGCAGGTTGGCCCAGTGGAAGAAGTCGTAGGTGAAGGTGATCGTGCGGTGATACGGATTGGCCAAGGCGTCACTCGACAGCGCGGAGCCAGTGCAGCCGTCGTAGCTGAAGTCCCCCTGAATGGCGAGCCCGGCGCTGGTGCCGCCGACTCCCCCGCCCCGGGCGTAGACCGATTCGGTGGCGGTCTCGACCTTGGTCCCCTTGAAATACTTGACGTAGTCGCACTGGTCGCCGCCGGCGTAGAAGACCACCTCGGCGTTCTTGACCGTGGTCTCCACCGCCGCGGTGTTGGAATCTTTCGCGCTGGTGATCACCAGGGTCTCGACCGAGTCGACGCCGTTCATCGCGTAGATGTAGTCGTTGTAGCCGTTCGAGCCCGAGGAGCGGAGGATCACGACGTCGATCTTAGTCGCGCAGCTCGTGCAGCCGCGCACCTGGTCGATGATCCACTGGAGGGCCGCGTCGATGTCCGTGCCGCCGCCACCCAGGTCGTGGGCCGGCCCGGCCAGGGAGACGACGACGTCGGCGGCGTTGCCGGTCAGGTAGCGGGTGACCTTGCCTTCAGCCGGAAAGGTGAAGAGGGCGGCGAGCAACAGCAGAGAAAGGATCTTTCGCATCAGGTTCTCCTCCAGGTCATTGAATGACTCCACACTGACTCCCACACATACTCCGGTGCGTCGAGGCCCCCGATCCGGGACCGCCCCTGTGCTACGCTGGCCAGCGCATCCTTTCAATCACTGAGGTCTCCCATGCGTGACACGAAGCTGATCCCGATCTTCCTGGGTATCCTGGTCTTCATCGCGGTAGGGTTCGTCCTCCACATCCTGCAGCCGATCCTGCTGCCGCTGGTGGTCGCGGTCTTCCTGTCGCGGATCTTCGGCCCGCTCAACGCGGCCCTCCGCCGCCGCCGGGTGCCCGCCGCGCTGTCGATCCTCCTCGTGCTGATCCTGGTCTCGGCCGCGATCACGATCTTCGCCTGGGCGGTCTACTCGAGCGCCCAGGCGTTCACCGCCGGCCTGCCGCGCTATCAGCAGCGCTCCAAAGATCTGCTCGCCGGGATCACCGGCTGGCTCGTCGCCGAATTCCCCAGCCTGCGGACGCAGATCCAGGAATGGCACTGGCAGGAGGCGGTCGGGGTCTCCTCGGTGGCCGGGTTCGTGGCGGCGATGGTCGGCTCGTTCCTCCTCTTCTTCAACGACGCCTTCCTGGTCCTGCTCTTCCTGGTCTTCCTGATCGCCGGCAGCGAGGCCTTCCCGGCGAAGCTGCGGCGGGCCCTGGCGCCCGAGCGGGCGGAGCAGCTCGCCGCGATGATGCAGAACATCGAGGCCGGGGTGCGCCGGTACCTGATGACCAAGACGCTGTTCAACCTGATGGTCGGGGCGCTGGTAACCGCCCTGCTGGCGATGTTCGGAGTCGACTTCCCGCTGCTCTGGGGGTTGATCACCTTCCTCGCCCACTACATCCCGAGCGTCGGCGCGGTGATCTCGGTGGGCCTGCCGACGATCTTCCTCTTCCTCCAGTTCTCCCCCGGGCTGGCGCTGCTGATCGCCCTGCTCAACGCGGCGCTGCAGTTCATCCTGGGCAACGCCGTCGAGCCGCGGATCATGGGATCGAGCCTGGACCTCAGCCCGCTGCTGGTGCTGATCTCCCTGCTCTTCTGGGGCTTTCTCTGGGGCCCCTGGGGGATGATCCTGTCGGTGCCGATCACCTCGACGATCAAGATCATCTGTGAGAACGTCGAGCCTCTCCGCCCCATCGCCGTGCTGATGAGCGGCTCGCACCAAGCGCCCAAGCCTCGGCCGAGGCCGGCGCGGGTCAGCGAGACGGTGGCGTAGTCAGTAGATCTCCAGGCAGGCGGCCTTGCATTCCTGGAGGAATGAAGAGATCGCGTCCACGCTTCGCAGGAGGATCTCTTCGAGTTGCCGCGTCGAGATATTGCCGCATTTCAGCCAGATCACCTGAGGAGGGAATCCCTGGACGAGGCTCCGTTCGTAGAAATCGGAGTCTTTGGTCACGATCGAGAAGCCGTTCTCCCGGGCAAAATGCCAGATCACAGCGTCGTCTGCGTGTTCCATCCCCAGACGGTGGATCTGGGAGGAACCGGGGAAAACGGTCTCCAGCCTGGCCAGCAGGCGATAGGAGAGATTCTGGTCGAGCAGGAGCTTCAAGCGGCTTGGAACGAGGTCAGGAGGTGCTCCCGGTCGGCCGCGAACTCGAGGCAGGCCTGAATGTCCTCCGGCGTGAGCTCGGGAAAATCGGCGACGATTTCAGCCTGCGACATCCCAGCGGCCAGCCATCCCAAAACGTCGTAGACGGTGATTCGCATCGAGCGGATGCACGGCCGTCCACCCCGCTTGCCTGGTTCCAGAGTGATGCGGTTACGGTAGCTCATAGCCCTAGCGTACCGCACCTGGTTCGCCCCTTGCACACCTCCGCGCCCGACAGTCTTGGAGGTGACAGAATGGCACGCCGTTTTCCGATTCTTTTCCTTCTTCTCGGTTTGCTTCCGGCAATCGCCGGAGCGGCGCCGAATTCGTTCAAGTTCGGCCGGTTCGGCACGGTCCCGATCGTCCGCCCGGCGGGCGAGCCCTCCAAGGTGGCCCTCCTCTTCTCGGGAGAGAAGGGGCTCGGCGAGCGCGAGGCCGCGATCGCCAAGGCCCTCGCCGCCTCCGGCGCGCTGGTCTTCACCGTCGACACGGCCCACTACTTCGCCACCGCGGGACATGGCGGCGGCCGTCTCTTCCCCGCCGTCGACTTCGAGGCGTTGAGCCAGATTGGCCAGAAAGAGTGGGGGATCCAGGCCTACCGGCAGCCGATCCTCGTGGGCACCGGGGCCGGCGCCACCCTGATCTACGTGGCGCTGGCCGAGGCGCCCCCCGACACCTTCGCCGGCGTGGTCAGCGACGGCTTCTGCCCGGCGATCTCCTCCGATCGCCTGTTTCGCCGCGCCAGCGGCTTGGCCTGGGAGCGGAATCGGCCGGGACCGGGCTTCGTCCTGCTGCCCACCAAAGATATCGAGGACCCCTGGCTCATCCTCGATAATCCGGGGACGGCCTGCACCGGGGGCTCTCCCAAGGAGTTCGTGAAGAAAATCGCCAGCGCCCGCGTCATCCCGGCGCCGCCGGGGGTGCCGGCGCGGGAGGCCTGGAAGAAGCAGCTTCCGCAGGCGCTCGCCATTCTCGCCGAGGAGCGCCGGAAGGAAGACGCGAAGATCGAGGCGCGCGGCGCGCTCAAGGACCTGCCGCTGATCGAGGTCCCCGCCAAGGGGCCGGAGAAGGACGTCCTCGCCGTGGTCATCACCGGCTCCGGCGGCTACGTGGGCTTCGACCGCAAGATGGGGAACCAGCTCGCGCAGCGCGGCGTGCGGGTGGTGGGGCTCTCCTCGATCGGCTACTTCTGGAAGCCCCGCCAGCCCGCAGGCTCCGCGCGCGACCTCGCCCGCATCCTCGAGCATTACCTCGCCAAGTGGCACAAGAGCCGCGCGATCATCGTCGGCTACTCGCAGGGGGCGGACGTCGCCCCCTTCATGATCAACCGGCTGCCCGCGCCCCTGCGTTCCAAGATCGCCCTGGTCGCCATGGTCGGCCTCGACGGCGGCGCCCAGTTCGACATGCATCCGGACGGCTGGATCAGCGACCGTCCGATCACCCCCGAGCTCCCCGTGGCTCCCGAGTTGCCGAAGCTCAAAGGCACCCGGGCGCTGTGTGTCTACGGCGAGGTCGAGAAGAAGAGTCTGTGCAAGAGCCTCCCGCCCGGGATCGCCGGCGTTATCGAGGTCCCCGGCGGCCACGGCTTCGAGGGGGAGGCCGGCAAACTCGCCGATCGATTCCTGGCGGAGATTGGGGCGGCGGGCAAGCGCTAGGCTCAGGGCAGCCGCAGCACGAGAATCGTCTGGTCGTCCTCGCGCGGCGCATTGGCGGTGAAGCGGGCGACGTCGGCGAGGACGCCGTCGCGCAGCCCCTCGACGCCGCGGCCGGCGTGGCGGGCGAGACTCTCTTCCAGGCGCTCGAAGCCGAACATGTCGTCGCTCCCCTCCCGCCGCGCCTCGATGATGCCGTCGCTGAACAGGAAGAGGGTATCCCCGGGGCTCATCCGGGCCATTTGCGGGACGACGTGGAGCTCGCCGCGCACGCCGAGCGGATAGGCGATCGACTCCAGCGGGTCGACCCGGCCGGTCGCCGCGATGCGGTAGGGGTGGAGGTGGCCGGCGCTGGCGTAGAGCAGCTCCAGCCGCCGCGGATCGAGCACGGCGTAGCAGAGAGTGGTCAGCAGCCGCTTGCGGGCGGTCTGGTAGACGGTGCGGTTCAGGGTGTTGAAGACCGCGGCAACCTCCGGGTCGAAGGTCACCTGCACCGCCAGCGCCGACTTGGCCATCGACATGATCAGCCCCGAGGAGACGCCGTGGCCGGCGACGTCCCCCACCGCCACGGCGAGCCGGCCGTCCTCGAGCGCCAGCACGTCGTAGAAATCCCCTCCCACCTCCGAGGCCGGCAGGTAGGCATGCGCGATGTCCACCCCCGCGAGCCGGGGCGGGAGATCGGGCAGGATCGAGCTCTGGATCCGCCTCGCCGTCTCCAGCTCCACCCGCTGGCGCTCGCGCTCGGCGATCCGCCGCACGTGGGGAGGGATGTCCTCGTAGCGGTAGACGAACTCCCGGGCGCTGCCGAGATAGCGCACGCTGGCGAGCAGCGGCGCCGCCAGCAGACCGACGGCGAGCCAGCCCTGGATCTGCAGGGTGGCGTCCGCGGCACTCAGCAGTGGGTAGACCGAGAAGAGGATCTGGGTCACGAAACCGGCGATCAGGACGGTCAGCAGGTCGGTGGCGAGGAACAGGACCACCAGCACGGCGGCCAGGACCAGGGCGAGGATGGCGGTCCAGCCCAGGGGGATGGTCAGGGCGAGCGGCGGCAGGACCACGGCGGCGGCCAGAACGGTGAGCGCGGAGCCCCCCCAGACCCCGAGGCGCCGGGCGGCCATCGGCAGCAGCCAGAGGACCACCGCGAGGTAGAACGGCAGGAAGAACGGGACCGCTCCCGCCACCACCTCCAGGCCCGGCCAGCGGCTGCCGGCGGTCAGCAGGAGCGAGGCGAACGACCAGCCGCCCAGCCGCCGGAGCGCGAGCAGCACGGCCGCCGCGACCCCGGCGCCGGCGAGGCCGGCCATCCACCCCCGGAAGGCGGATCGCGCTACCGTCCCGTTCGCCAGCTTCCCCTGGAAGAGAGCTTCGAAGGCCGCCAGCTTGTGCCCCCAGCGCTCGCGGCAGATGGACTCCCCCACCGACCAGGCGAAGAACGTCAGCAGCGCCGCCGGGAAGTAGTAGAAGACCATGCCGAACATGCCGAACAGCCAGGTGTTCTGCTCGCGGGTGGCGACGCCGAAGTTGTTCTGCTGCGAGTCCGAACGGGCGGCGAGCAGCATCGCGAACAGGCTCACCGCCAGAACCACGAGGAAGAGCTGAACACTGCGGCGCACCCCGATCTCCCCCTCGTGATAACGCTTGAGAAAGGGGAAGGCCAGCAGGCCGGCGAAGACGAAGATCCAGACGATCCGGGTGATGCCGAGGAGGCCGATCCCGCGGATCGACTGCGTCAGCTCCTTTTCCCGGGGATCGTCCATCCAGCGGCCGAAACCGGCCAGCCGGTCGCCGGCGAAGAACACCTGGACGCCATGCGGGCTGCCGTCCCCGAGCGGATCCCGGCGATCGCGGTAGCGGACCGTCACGTCGGTCCGCCCGGTGAGCTGCTGGCTGCGGATCTCGGGCGCCTGATAGCGGGAGAGATCGATCCCCTGCCGCGCGAGAAAGGCGTCGGCCCGGTTCCGCGCCTCCGGCGGGGCGATCTGCGCTCCCTTCGCCTGCGGGTCGAGGCGCAATTGCAGCCCGAGGATCTCGCCGGAGGTGGAGACGTTGGCCAAGTAGGTCCACTCATACTGCTGAGCCCCTGGCGGGTAGACGTAGACCTCCCAGCTCATCACCTGACTGGCGAGGTCCGAATTCCGCAGGCTCTCCAATCCCTGGCGGCCGGCAGCGAGCTGGAGCCGGCGCTCCATGCGCAGATCCTGATCGAGGCGCGCCACGACGTAAGGGCTCTTGACCGGCTCGCCGAGATCGCGAAGCCGCTCGAGACCGATAGCCACCGCCTCGGCCCGCGAGGTCGACCAGTGCCGGGGGAGAAAAGGAAACGCCCGCGGGTAGGCCCAGATCATCAGGACCAGCCCGGCGATGCCGGCGAGCAGCCAGAGGGCGAGAGAGCGTGAGTTCCTCATGATGGAGGTACGGAAACGCCCTATTGTAGGTTGCTTTGGGGGGGGAGGGGGGGTAGGCGGGGATGTGGGATTTTCGTAGGGGAGGGGCTTGTCCCCTCCCCTACGCTCCTGCTGCCTGAAGACTGCCTTCTGGTGCCCTCTACCCCTTCGGCAACCCCTCCACCAGCCCCTTCACCGCGTCGGCCGACCGGGCGAGCAGCGCCTTCTCCTCGGTGGTCAGCTTGAGCTCGATCACCTTCTCCATGCCGCCGAGGCCGAGCTGGCAGGGCACGCCGATGAACAGGCCTTCGTAGCCGTACTCCCCCTGCAGGTAGACGGCGCAGGGGAGGATCTTCTTCTTGTCCTTGAGGATCGACGCCACCATCTCGTAGGAGGAGGCGCCCGGCGCGTAGTAGGCCGAGCCGGTCTTGTAGTAGTTGACGATCTCGGCGCCGCCGTTGCGGGTGCGGTCGTTGATCTGTTCGATCGTCGCGGCGTCGAGGAGCTGCGGCAGCGGAATGCCGTTGACCGTCGCATAGCGCGGCAGCGGCACCATGGTGTCGCCGTGGCCGCCGAGCACGAAGGCGTCGACGTCCTCCACCGACACGCCGAGCTTCTCGGCGATGAACCAGCGCATGCGGGCGGCGTCGAGCACGCCGGCCATGCCGATCACCCGCTCGCGCGGGAAGCCGGAGACCCGGCGCGCCACCTCGCACATGGCGTCGAGCGGGTTGGTGACGATGATCAGGATGGTCTCCGGCGAGCGGGAGACGAGCTGACGCACCACCTCGGAGACGATCTCGGTGTTCTTGGCCAGCAGGTCGTCGCGGCTCATGCCGGGCTTTCTGGCCAGGCCGGCGGTGACCACGCAGACGTGCGACCCCTCGGTAGGATCGTAGCTGCCGCCGCCGCTGATGCGGGCGTTGAAGCCCAGCACCGGGGCCGACTCCATCATGTCCAGGGCCTTGCCGGTGGCGAGCTCGGCGGCCACGTCCACCATCACCACGTCGGCGAGGTCGGCCTGCGCGATCAACTGGGCACAGGTGGCGCCCACGTTGCCGGCGCCCACCACGGTGACTTTGTAACGCATCGAAGGGTCTCCCTCGAATCGAAAAGTTGGTTAGATGTTCTCGACGATCGCTTCCGCGAACTCCGACGTCTTGAGCAGCTTCGCGCCTTCCATCTGGCGCTCGAAGTCGTATGTCACGCGCTTCTGCTCGATGGTGCGGGCGAGCGCCGTCTCGATGGCGTCGCCAGCCTCGGGCCAGCCGAGCCAGTGCAGCATCATCACGCCGGAGAGGATCAGCGAGCCGGGGTTGACCTTGTCCTGGTCGGCGTACTTGGGGGCCGTGCCGTGCGTCGCCTCGAAGACCGCGAAGCCGTCCCCCTCATTGCTGCCGGGGGCGATGCCGAGCCCGCCCACCTGGGCGGCCAGGGCGTCGGAGAGATAGTCGCCGTTGAGGTTGGTGGTGGCCAGGACCTCGTACTCGTCCGGCCGCAGCAGCGCCTGCTGGAACATCGAGTCGGCGATGCGGTCCTTGATCATGATCTTGCCCGCCGGCGCCTTGCCGTTGTGCTGGCTCCAGACGTCGTCCTCGGAGATCGTGAAGTCGGCGAACTCCTCGCGAGCCACCTGGTAGCCCCAATCCTTGAAGGCCCCTTCGGTGAACTTCTGGATGTTCCCCTTGTGGACCAGGGTGACGCTCTTGCGGTTGTGGGCGATGGCGAACTGGATCGCCTTGCGGACCAGCCGCTTGCTGCCGAACTCCGAGATCGGCTTGATGCCGATGCCGCTGCCCGGCCGGATCTTCTTGCCCAGACCGGCGATGAACTCGATCACCCGGTTCGCCTCGTCCGTCCCCGCCTTCCATTCAATGCCGGCGTAGACGTCCTCGATGTTCTCGCGGAAGATCACCATGTCGACCTTCTCCGGCTCCTTCACCGGCGAGGGGACTCCCCGGTAGTAGCGCACCGGGCGCACACAGGCGTAGAGGTCGAGGATCTGGCGCAGGGCGACGTTGAGGCTGCGGATGCCGCCGCCGACCGGCGTGGTGAGCGGCCCCTTGATCGCCACCCGGTACTGCTGGATGGCGTCGATGGTGTCCTGGGGGAGCCAGTTCTGTGTCTGATTGTGGGCCTTCTCTCCGGCCAGCACCTCGAACCACGCGATCGACCGCGAGCCGCCGTAGACCTTCTCCACCGCGCCGTCGAGCACCCGGCGGGTGGCCCGCCAGATGTCCGGCCCCGTGCCATCCCCCTCGATGAAGGGGATGATCGGCCGGTCCGGCACTTCCAAGCGATTCTCCGCCTCGCGCCAGGTGATCTCCTGACCGTCGGCGGGCGGCGTCAAACCATTGAATGTCCTGGCCAAGACCGTGCTCCTCCTGAAGGGTGAAGGGGATGGATTGCACCCGGACGGCAGAGCGCCCGGACGCGGGTCCGAACGGTATCACAAGGCGTGTTACAGTCGCGCCTCATGGACTGGGAACCCCTGATCGCCGCCGCCCGGGCCGCGCGCGCCCATGCCTACGCCCCCTACAGCCACTTCGCCGTCGGCGCCGCCCTGCTGATGGAAGACGGCTCGATCCACGCCGCCGCCAACGTCGAGAACGTCATCCCGGCGCTCGCCATCTGCGCCGAGCGCAACGCCATGTCCGCCGCCGCCTCCGCCGGTCTCCGCCACCCGCGGGCGGTCGCCGTGGTGACCGACGCCAATCCCCCCGCGCGCCCCTGCGGCCTCTGCCGGCAGACCCTCGCCGAGTTCGCCCGCGACCTCCCCATCCTGGTCGTCAATGTCGGCGGCGACCGCGAGGAGACCTCGCTCGCCGAGCTCTTCCCGCAGCCGTTCTCGCTGCCGGGGTAGGACGCGCGCGGCGTCTATTTTCCGATGGGATCTTGACTCCGCCGGGCCGCTTATCTACCTTACGAGCTCACCCTCGTTGAAAGGAGCGTTCCGTGCAGAAGAAAGTCCACAAGAAGCTCGCCCTGCATCGTGAGACCCTGCAGCAACTGAACCAGGAGACCCTGTCGGCGGTTGCCGGTGGCATCTCCTTCGCGGTGATCTGCCGGTCGGACACCGTCCTCATCATCTCTGACGTGCCCGGCGGCTGCAACATCCAGACGACTTTCTGCTAGCCGGAACCCTCCTGGGGCGGCGGCCGGGGCTCCGTCCTGGCCGCGCTCACCCCGTCCCGCCGCCTACCCGATCGGCTCCACCTGCACCTGATGCTCGCCGTAGGAGTCGATGAGGGTGACCGTGTCGCCGAGCTCCAGCAGGCCATAGCCCGAGCTGTAGGAAGTGGCGTAGTAGCTCACAAGGCCGAAGGTGATCGTCGGCACCTTCTCCAGGAGTTGATAAGTATTCGCCTGCCCCTCCACACCGGTGAAGAAGATCTCCCAGGGCCCGTCACCGTAGAAGCAACTCGCGAACAGGTCGAGGACATTGGTGGAGCCACCGTTGTACGGCCGCTTATAGGCGCGGTAGACGATGCCCTGCGCGGTGCACGGACGGATGGTGGCGGGGTTCTGCTGCAGCGTGGTGGTCTCGGCCATGATGCGGGTCTCCTTATAAGTGTGGGATCACCCTGTAAGAGCAAGGGAGATGCCCGCGTCCGCGACTCATAAAACTTCGAAAAATCAGTAGCTTGGCCGCATCCGGCAATCCGGTTGACACGTCACTGACGCGTCGCCGGCACGCCAGAGACCCCCACGAACCGCGCCAGGATCGGCCCAAGCACCGCGAGCAGCAGCACGTAGGCGGCCGCCAGCGGTCCCAGCCGCGGCTCCAGGCCGGCGCTGACGCCGAGACCGGCGATGACGATCGAGAACTCGCCGCGGGCGGTCAGGGCGGCGCCGGCCCGCCAGCGGCCGGGCGGATCGATGCCGGCCCGGCGCGCCGCCCACCAGCCGGTCGCCAGCTTGGTCGCCACGGTCACGGCGCCCAGCGCCGCCGCCAGCGGCAGCACCGCCGGCAGGCTGGCGGGATCGATCTCCAGGCCGAAGAAGAAGAAAAAAGTGGCGGCGAACAGGTCGCGCAGCGGCGTCAGCATCCGGTGGGTTTGCTCGACGATCGCCCCGGTCAGCGCGATACCGACCAGGAAGGCCCCGACCGCCGCCGACACCTGGAGCCGCTGGGCCACGCCCGCCACCAGCAGGACCAGGCCGAAGGTGCTCAGCAGGATGATCTCGTCCGACTGGTGGGCCACCACGCGGCTGATCGCCTTGCCGTAGCGCACCGCGACGAACAGCACCACACCCACGGTGGCGAGGGCGATCGCCACCGAGATCGCCCCCTCCCGCAGGCCCCGCCCGACCAGCAGCACCGAGATCAGCGGCAGGTAGACCGCCATCGCCAGGTCTTCGAGGACCAGCACGGTCAGGATGGTCGGCGTCTCCGGGTTGTCCAGCCGCTTGAGCTCCGACAGCACCTTGGCGATCACCCCCGACGAGGAGATCCAGGTGACGCCGCCCAGCAGCACGGCCGCCAGCCCTCCCCATCCCAGCAGCAGGCCGGCGATGAAGCCGGGGGAAAAATTGAGCGCGAAGTCCATCAGGCCCGCCGGCAGCCCGGTGCGCAGGCTGGTCCCCAGATCCTCGCCGGCGTACTCCAGGCCGAGCATGAACAGCAGCAGCACGACGCCGATCTCCGCGCCGACGTGGACGAACTCCTGGCTGACGTTGAGCGGCATCAGCCCGCCGTTGCCGAACGCCAGCCCCGCCAGCAGATAGAGCGGGATCGCCGAGAATCCAAACCGGCTCGCCAGCCGGCCCAGGATCGCCAGGCCGATGATCGCAGCCCCGAGCTCGATGAAGATCGTGGGGATGTCGGTAGCGGCGGCGGCGAGGGCGATCAGCATGGAGGGACTATATCCGGCCACTTCCGCTGCGAGCGTCATCTGGGAGCCGCTCGAAGTCAGAGTCGTCGCCAACTGATGGCATGGCGAGGAGGAGAGCCTTGAGCGACCTCTTTCTCCCTTTTTCGGGCAGCAGCGCTTCCCGCAGGATCTCCCGATGCTCTGCCTCGGCCGAGCAGCCATGACGTGCCGCCCGAAGCTTCAGCTCACGAACGATCTCACTGGCGCCCTGACGGTGTACTAAGAGCACCTAACAAACTCGGTTCCGTTCGTAGGGGAGGGGCTTGTCCCCTCCCTCGCCCCGTAGGGGCGGAATTTGAATAGCCTGGGCGTGAGCCCCAGGTAGCCCAGACGCGGAGCTATACTGAGATCAACATCAGCTAACTCTACGAGGGGTGCGCAATGACCAAGAACCGGAAGCCGGGCCGCGAGACGATCGTACCGATTCAGGAGCGTACCTTGAGGTTCGCCGCGGGCGGAGTTGAAGACCGCCAGCACGTGGACAATCCCGGCCAGACCCCCATGAAGGACGGCCCCTCGTAGGAAGATTCGCTACGTCCAGGGTCGGTGAGAATCCGCCGACATCGCCGCAGGGGCGCGGGCATAAAGCCTGGGTTTTCAACCCCAGGTAGCCCCCCGGACCCAGGGCGTTGCCCTGGGCTGAGGGAGCCCGGGCCTTTGGCCCTTCCCCCAGCCGGAATTTGTTTGAGGCCCAACGGGCCGCCCTTCCTCAGCCCAGGGCAACGCCCTGGGTCTGACGGGCTTGGCAGCAGGCAGGCTGGCGCTGGCCCAGAAGTCCGCCGCTCCCGCCCAGGCCTTCGCCGGCGGCGCCCTGGCGTCGGCGGTCTTCCTCTACGTCTCCAGCACTTCCGCCCAGGAAAGCGCCGGGGCGATCCCCGGGCAGGGCGCGTTGACAGGGGGATTCGCTGCTCTGACGGCCGGAGTGCCTGCTTTCGCCCACGCTTGGGCGGCTCTCCCCCACGCTTGGGCGGTTCCCCCCCACGCTTGGGCCAGACGATCCCCGGCCGGGTACGGTCCCGCCCAAGCGTGGGCCGGAGCGCCCCACGCCGGGGACGGTCTGGCCCAAGCGTGGGGAAGAGCCGCCCAAGCGTGGGCGGGAGCCGCCCAAGCGTGGGGGAGGGCCGCCCAAGCGTGGGCGGGAGCGCCCCCAAGAGGCATATCGCCCCTTCAGGGCGGGGTTTCTGACCTTCAGAAGCCCGCCCGTCACCGCACCAGACGCCAGCTCCGCGCTCCCGGACCGGCGGTCGTCTCGATCGCCACGCCCACCGCGGCGAGGCTTTCGAGGAGCTTCTCCGCCTGCTCTGCCTTGACGTCCTTGAACCGCCGCGGAAAATCGTCCGCGCTCGCTTCCCCGATCTCGGCGAGGAGATCGCGCGCGGCGACCACACGGGCGGGCAGCCCTTTCGGCCAAGCGAGTTTGGCGGCCTTCTTGCCTTTCGCGGCCTTGGGCGGCACGGCGGTTTCGAGTCCCGCTTCGACGAGCGAGACCTGGGTCGCGGCCTTGGTGCCCTGCGGGTTTTGAAACTCCGGCCGCAGCCAGCGCACGAGACCCTGCTTCTCCTCCGCGGCCCGCTCGTGGTTGAGGGCTACGAGGCGCTCGAGGATCTCCTCATCGGTCAGAGTCGTGGGCCAGCCGTAGGCATCGAAGACGGCGGCGTCGAGGTCGTCGTGGATCTGCTTCAGGATCGAGACGAGGCCCTGCTCATGGATAACGCGGTCTTTTTCATTGAGCGGCTCGCCGGAGCGGAGCTTTTCCAGCACGTTATACATGCCGGTGATGGTGAGCTTGGGATACTGGGATTGCTGGCGCTTGCGGTGGGCGTCGAGGGCTTCGCCGAGGATACGTATGTCTTGCTGTTGGTTCACGGAGCAAGCAGGGAAGGGGAATGGCTCAAAGCATGTACTGTTGTTCCAAACGGGGCGGTCTTCGAGAGTGCTTCCTGTCGCAAGCGCCCACGATAGATGCGAGCGGCTTGAGAGCACTCCAAGAATATATGCATCATCGTGCGCGACTACTCTCAGTTTCTGATCTGGAAGAAGGGTATGATCAAGAAACACAAAGAAACGGTGCTTCGAAGTCTCTACCGTGGCAATATATCGGTCCAAGGCATTCAAGGCACGTCTCATGCCTGGGCGCGTCTCGGCAAAAAGCCACCACCGTTGCCGATAGATCTGCCGCTGATTCTGATCACGCTCTGGCTTTACACGCTGCAGGAGCCACTGATAAAGTGCGGGGACCATTCTGCGTACCGAAACCTCATCCTCAAAACCGAACAAGTCGATAACCAGAGCATTACGGGAAGTTGAGGCAAGATCCCTACCATTCATATATGGCCGCAAGTACTTAGAAGCGCTTGGATCACCGCCCAGAACTCCTGCTTGCTGCTCATTTAGGACAAATCCTTCGCCGTGCAACTTTACACCTTGATAGGCCAAATTTGCATTCGCCTTAAGCTTATTGGCCAACCCGACTTCAGCACCAACGCTAAGATCGCTATTGATGGTCCCATGAACTTCCGAGAAAGAAGCCTCTGCAGCTTCTTCGCCAGGCGATTCACGGAGAATGCTTCGCAGCAAACCGGTTAGTGTACCCGCCTCACCGCATGTCATTGCCACACGCACGGCCGCCCCGTCAACTGAGTCGACCCAAGGGTGATCCGGGACTGCAAAGACGATCGATAACGGACTTTTAGCCCGTAGATGGGCGTCGACAACACGCCTACCGAAAACTTGCGAAATGCTATTGGTTGTGATGAGTCCAAATCGCCGAGCCTTCCGGCCCTGTACCAGGGTAGCTGCCTTATCCCACCAGTACAATACGTAGTCACTGGTTTCGGGAACTGAGGTATATGAGTCTCGTATAGCCTCTGCGTAACCATCTCCGAGCACAGATCGCATAAGCCGATTCCCGATATATGGCGGGTTTCCAATAATGAACTCGGCCTCCGGCCACTCCGCCCGTCGTGGATTCACATACCGGTAAACCGGGACCCTGGCCGTCTCATCAGGAATCCTCTCCCCCGTCACCGGCGAGACCTTCGTCGTCTCCCCATCCCATCGCGTCACCGGCTTGCCCTTGTCGTCGAGCAGCAACTCCTCGCGGTCATACGCCAGCACCGCGTCCCGGCACTCGATGTTCCCGTAATCGCGCAGCACCGGCTGGGGCACGGTGAGGGCTCCGCCGGGCTGCCGGACCTGCCACTGGAGGTAGCCGATCCAGAGCACCAGCTCCGCGATCTCCTTGGCCCAGCGCTTGACCTCGATGCCCAGGAACTGCTCCGGCGTCACCCGATAACGCTCCATCTCAAGGCCGATCTGTTGATAGCCGAGATCGGAGAGGAGAGCCAGGACCTCGCTCTCCAGGCGCTTGAAGAGGTCGAGCGTGACGTAGAGGAAGTTTCCCGTGCCGCACGCCGGATCGAGCACCCGCGTGCGGCAGAGCGTGTGGTGGAACTCCAGGACCCGCTTCTGCGCCTCCTCCACCTTACCCAACTCGACGAGTTGCTGCACCTCGGCGCGCACCAGGTCCCAGTCCCCCCGCAGAGGCTCCTCGATGGTCGGCTTCACCAGCCGCTCGACGTAGGCGCGCGGCGTGTAGTGCGCGCCCAGACGGTGGCGCTCCCGCGGATTCAGGGCGCGTTCGAGCAGGGTGCCGAAGATCGACGGATCGACCTGCGACCAGTCGCTCTTCGCCGCCATCAGCAGCAGGATCAACTGCTCCTTGGTGAGGACCGGCGCGTCATGGGTCGAGAACAATCCGCCGTTGAAGCGCAGGAGCTTGCCGGTGATGTAGTCCGAGCCCTGATCCATGGCGCGCCAGAGCGAGCCGACGCCACCGGGAAAGGACGCGGGGTTGGGCAGCCAGTAGGTCTCCAGGGATTGGGAGAACAGCTTATTGGGCAGCAACCCGACGTCCTCCGCGAACATGGTGAACAGGCAGCGCATCAGGAAGGTGGCCACCCGTTCGGGATCGTGGCCCGCAGTTTCGAGGGCACGCGCCAGCGCGGCGATCTGCACGGCGATCTCCCGCGTGACGGCGGCGGTGCGTTTCGAGGGGTCGAGCGCGAGCGGATCGGTCCAGATCGCCCGCAGGAGGTCGGCATGAGCGGCGAGGTCGCGCAGGAAGAAGCGCTTCCGGTGACCGTCCGGGAAGGCGCGGTAGGCGCCGGTGCCGTCGAACGAGGCGTAGACGTCGAAGCAGTAGCCGATGTCGCAGACCAGCAGGAAGGGCGGCGGCTCGTCGAGGAGAGCGGAGTAACCCAGGGCCTGGCCGTGGGCCGCGCTCATCATCTGGCTCCAGGCCGGCGAGTCCCGCCGCTTGGGGCCGGTCGCGGCGCCCTGCTTGGCCTCGAGCAGGAAGCTGCCGTGCTTGTAGAGATCGACCCGGCCGATCGAGGTGCCGCCCGCCCGGGTCCGGGTCACGTCCTTCTCGAAGACATAGAGGTCCCGCGCCGGATCGCCGGTCTTCGGGTGCGGCCGCTCGACGCCGATCACCTCGCACAGCTCGTTGAGGAATGAGTCTTTGTTGGCGCGCTCCGCGTCGCCGCTCGCCGACCAGCGGGCACTGAATGCATCGAGGTTCATGAGCCGCGCAGTTTATCTCAATGGCTACAAAGATCGTCTCCCAGCCCCGCAGGGGCGCCAGGAATTAGCCCCAATACCGTTCATTTAAGGCGTCCTTGGCTTTTAAATGTAGGGGAGGGGCTTGTCCCTCCCTCGCCCGTAGGGCGAAATTTATCCAGCCTGGGGTGTCAACCCCAGGTAGGGAGGCACCCCGAAATCCAAACCCTGTAAGGGTGGCCGATTCCAACCCGATCGGCCACCCCTTCGGGGTTTGGGTTGGTTGGGCCAGCCCACCTGGGGTTGACACCCCAGGCTGGATAAATTCCGCCCCTACGGGGCGAGGGAGGGGACAAGCCCCTCCCCTACATTCAAAACGCCTTAATTGAACAGCATTGGAATTAGCCTGGCGGCGTGAGCCCCGGGAATCGGCGTATCCCCAGCTTGAAACCCCGTCAGGGGCGGCAGGAACTCATCGTGACGGCGGTGAACTCCGCCAATGTGGCGGTGAATCCAGGCAAGGTGCGGAGAACTCCCGTCAGCTTGGCGGTGAACGCCTGCCAACGTGCGGAGAATCCCGCCAACGTGGCGGAGAATCCCGCCACCTGGCGGAGAAGCGCGGAACGCTGGCGAAGGCCGTGGAAAGGCGGGGAGCTTCTCCGTCGATGGGCGTTCGTGGTCGGGACGGGCCACGGTGACGCCGGGCGGGGTGGCGGAGGTGGGGTGGCGGTAGAAATCCCTGAAATCCACCGTCCCTGGACCGCCCCCCCACCGCACCCTTACTATAAGGACGTCTTTTTCTCTTGATCTGTCGTTTTGATCTTGGGTATGAGGCCGCCCGCTCCCGGGCGGCTCGGGGGAGGATCTGGAGATCATGGAGGCAGCCGGCCTTTCGTCGGTATGGATGCCGTACCTGGAGGCGCTGCCTCCCGAGGTCGCCCCTGCGCTCGTGCCGCTCCTCGAACGGCTCTCCTCCCTGCTCGCCCCGATGGCGTCTCCAGCCGCGGGCGCCGCCAGCCTGGCCCTCTTCGACGCCGGGCCCGGGCAGCTCGGCGGACCGCGGATCGCGCAGATCGCCGCCCTCCTCGTCCTCGCCCGCCGCGCCGAGACGGCGGGGGTCCGCTTCGCCTGGGGGATCCTCCAGCAGCCGGAAGCCGCGCTCTCCCCGGCGGTCGCCGCCGACGGCGTGCGCCGGCTGATCGGCGCCGGGACGCCCCACGAGGCCACCGGCCCGCAACTCGCGGCCTGGCGCTCGCGGCTGGAGGAGCGGCCGGAGTGGGACGAGGTCTGGGTGGTCGGCGCCCCCCGTCTCGGCGCTCCGCCGGATCTGCCCGGCGCCTCGCACCTCCAGATCTGGGACTCGCTCGATCCCGGCGCCCGCCAGACCGGCATCTCCCTGCGACGCGGCGTGCAGGAGGAGGAGGCTCTCCTCGATCTCCCGGAGGACGCCGTCTGCGTGCGCCTGCTGCGCGCCGGAGCGCGCCGGACAGACGATCGCGAGCCGGCCGCGACGCTGGCCCTGTCCGGCGATCTCGGCCGCGACGAGCCGCTCCCTCCGGAGCCCGGCGAGATCGATCCGCCTCCCGAGCCGCCGCACCGCGTCCGCGGAGGCGCCTCCAACTCGCGCTTCGCCACCGCCATCCACCGGCTGACCGGCCGCACGGCGCTGGCCTCGCGCCTGGCGCGGGCCGTGGGGCGCCGCCATGCGAGCTATATCCGCAAGATGCGGGAGATGTTCGAGAGCGGCGACCTCGACAGCGCCCTGCGCCACGCCATCCCTCTGGCCGCCGAGGCCGGCCCGCGCCGGCTGCCGCTACGACCCTTCGCGCCGCGGACCGATCTGCACATCCGCCCCGAGCGCTCGCGCCACTGGTCGGTGTCGGAGATCTCGCCCGACCTCCACGCCGAGCTGCGGCGGCTCTACCGCGAGGCCTTCCATCGCCTGGAATCGCAGGAGCGCGTGGAGGAGGCCGCCTTCCTGCTCGCCGAGGTGCTGCACGCTCACGAGGAGGCCGTCTCCTTCCTCGAACGCCATGGACGCCTCCGCCTGGCCGCCGAGATGGCCGAGGCGCGCGACCTCCCCCCGGGTCTGGTGGTCCGGCAGTGGTTCCTCGCCGGCGACCGGCAGCGCGGCCTGCGGATCGCCCACCGCACGGGCGCCTTCGCCGACGCCGTGACGCGGCTGGAGCGCAGCCGGCAGACCGAACAGGCCGCCGAGCTGCGGCGGCTGTGGGCCCGCGAGCTCGCCGCGGCGGGGGACTACGCCGCCGCCGTGGACACCATCTGGCCGCTGGAGGACGAGCGCCGCCGGGCCCTCGAATGGATGGATCGCGCTATCGATCAGGGGGGAGCCCCGGCCGGCCGGATGCTCGCCCGCAGGATCGCCCTGCTGCCCGAGCCGTTCCCGGAGGTGCGCACCGCCTCTCTCCGGCTGCTCGAGAGCTGGCGCGCCGAGGGGGCTCCGGCCCGCCTGGCCTTCGCGGACACCCTGCGCCGCGGGCCGCGGACCCCCGAGGTCGCGACCCTCGCCCGCGCCGCGGTGCGGGCGATCAGCCGCGACTCCGGACGCCTCGGCGCCCGCATGGCGCCGGCCGACTTCAAGCATCTCGCCTCTTTCACCGGGGACGGCGCCCTGCGCGCCGATGCCCTGGCGCTGCCGATCCCCGCGCGGACGCTCTGGATCACCCGCGACGAGCCGCTGGAGGTCGAGATCGCCGCTCGCGACGCCGGCACCAGCGCCGCCTATGACGCGGTGTTCCTGCCCAACGGCCTGACCGCCGTGGCGCTCGGCGAGGCCGGGGTGCGGCTGCTGTCGCGCGGCGGGCGGATCGTCGCCGAGCTCGATCAACCGGCGCACCGGCTCGTCATCTCCGACCACGGCGACCGTGCCATCGCCCTCGCCAAGCGCGGAGATGCCTGGCGGCTGGCGCGGCTCGACTTCTCCCTGCGGCGGGCCGAGGACTGGTGCGAGGCGCGCCTCGACGCCTTCGCCCCGGACTACGACGGCGCTCTCTGGTTCGTCGCCGGCCCGGACGGCCTGCTCGCCGCCGAGACCGCGGGCAAGCGTCTCGACGGCGCCTGGGGGGTCTCCCGCCTGCCGGGGAACGCGCTCGCCATCGCCCGCTCCGCCGTCCAATTCTCGCTGGTCCTCGCCGGTGAGGGGTCCGAGGTGTGGACGTATGAACTCCCCTCGCTCACCCTGCGCCGGCGAGATCCGGTCTCGATCGCGCCGGTGATCCGCCGCACCCACCGCATCGCGATCTCGCCGGAGGGCACTCTCGCCGAGCCGTCGCTCGGCGGCGCCACCGGGCGGCAGATCACTCTCCACGTCCACGGCGGGCCGGACATCGAGATCCCGCTGGCCAACTCGGGGCGGCCGGGCGAGCCGGTGATCGCCGGCGACTGGGTAGCCCTGCCCGTCTACTCCTCGGACGCCGCCTGCGTCTTACTCGTCCATCTCCCCTCCGCCGCCATCCGCGCCGAGATCACCCTGGGCCGCTCGGCCAAGGTCGGGCTCCGGCTGACGCCCCAATACCTGACCCTGGCGGACGATCGCGGTCGGATCCTGGTGCTCGATCTGGAGAACGGGCAGGTGCGGCGGGATTTCCGGCTGTAGAAAAGGGGAAGCCCAGGGTGCTGCCTGGCTGGGGCGCCCTGCCCTTCGAATCCTCACCCTCGGTCCCTCTCCCGGGGGGAGAGGGAGGGCGCGCGACCCAGAGGAGGAGGAAATTGGAACGGATGGGTTCCTCCCCCTTCAGGGGGAGGTTAGGAGGGGGCCCAACGTCTCGGACTCCGGAACGCCCCCTCCTGGCCTCCCGTTCCGGGGAAGGAAAAATCTCCCAGCATCCTCTTTCCTTCCCTCAGCGGGCCCTCCCTCTCCCCCCGGGAGAGGGACCGAGGGTGAGGATTCGGAGGGCAGGGCGCCCAGCGGGCATCGCCATCCTGGCCCCTACCTCAGCACCGCCGCCAGCTCCCCCGCCCGCGCCACCCTGAGGTCCGCCTTCACCCCATCGAGCTTCGGGGGGCGGGGAAATCCCCATTCGACGAGAACAAAGGCACAGCCGGCGTTGTGAGCGGTCTCGGCGTCGATCCAGGTATCTCCCACCAGGAGCAGACGCTCGAGGGGGACGCCGAGGCGCTCGGCGAGGACGCGGAGACCCGCGGGATCGGGCTTGCGGGTGGGCAGGCTGTCGCCGCCCAGGATCTCGCCGAAGAAGCGGGAGAGGCCGAGGCCAGCGAGGATCTTGCGAGAGAGCGCCTCCCCCTTGTTGCTCAGCAGCGCGAGCGGATAATGCCCCGCCAGCTCCTCCAGCATCTCCTCGATCCCCGGATAGGGCTGTGTCTCGTCCAGGCAGACGTCCGCGTAGTGCTCGAGGTAGCGGGCGAGGGCGCGGTCGACCTGATCTGGAGAGAAATCGGGTCCGAGCGCCCGCTCGACCAGCAGCCGCGCCCCCTCCCCCACCATCGTCACCACCACCTCCAGCGGAATCGGTGGCAGCCCGAGCTCCTCCCGCATCCGGTTGATGCCGGTGGTGATGTCGCGGCGGGAATCGATCAGCGTGCCGTCGAGATCGAAGACGAGGGCGGCGGGACGGTCCATCCCGATCGGTTCCTGGCTCATCAAGCGCCGACGAACTCGGCCTCGACCCGCTTGGGCAGGATGCCCGCCTCGTGCCCGCGGTCGAGCAGGAGCTGCACGGCGCGGCGGCCGGCCTCGCCGTAGTCGCGGGTCCAGTCGTTGACGTACATGCCGACGAAACGGTCCGAGCGCTCGGGGTCGTCCTCGAGGCCGCGGGCGTAGCGTGTGGCGTAGCCCAGCGCCTCCTGCCGGTTGTCGAGCCCGTAGTTGATGCTCTCGGTGAGCAGCCGGCAGAGGCGGCGCTTGAGATCCGGCTCGATGTCCCGCCGGATGCCGTTGCCGCCGAGCGGCAGCGGGAGCCCGGTCTCCCCTTTCCACCACTCCCCCAGGTCCACCACCTTGCGCAGCCCCAGGTCGCCGTAGGTGAGCTGCCCCTCGTGGATCACCACACCGGCGTCCGCCTCGCCGGCGAGCACGACGTCGAGGATGCGGTCGAAGGGGACGATCTCGACAGTCACCTGCGGCTGCCAGAGCCGCAGGGCGAGGTGAGCGGTGGTCAGCTCGCCGGGGATCACCACCTTGAGTCCGGGCAGGTCGGCCCGGTTATAGGATTCCCGGGCGACGACGACCGGCCCGTAGCCGTCGCCGAAGCTCGCCCCGGAAGGCATGATCTGGTAGCGGTCGGCGAGATGGGCGTAGGCGTGGAAGGAAAGCGCCGTGATCTCGTACGTGCCCTGGAACGCCGCTTGGTTCAGGCTCTCGATATCCTGCAGGACGTGGGAGATCTCGAGCCCCTCGACGTCGAGGATCCCTTGCGTCAGGGCATAGAACATGAAGGCATCGTCCGAGTCGGGGCTGTGGGCGATGCGGACGGTCGTGGTCGTGGTCTGCGTAGCCATGCCCGGAGGCTATCAGAATCGAGGACGGCCGTGCCCCCCGGAGAGGCCGGCCGCGGGCTCCGGGTCCTGGAGCCGCTGGCCGAGCTTTCGGATAACTCCATTGTTTTCACTGAATTGAAGCGGTGGCACACGCCTTGAATTCTACTCTTGCGAAGGGCCCGGTGGACGGTTCCCCCTTCCACTCATCAGGAGATAACCCATGAAGACCCTCAAGCCCCGACTCACGAAGATCTTCGGGCCGGTCCTGCTCCTCGCGGCGTGCCTGGCCATGTCGTCTTGCATCATCGCCGTTCCCCGCCACCCCCGGCACGGCCGGCACGACCGCCACGACCGCCACGAGCGCCGCTGGGAGGCTCCCCGCCCGTTCAGCAGCCAGGAGGTGAGGCCGTGAGGCTCCTCCACCGCGGAGGGCTCGCGAAGATCCCCGGGGCCGTCCTCCTCCTGGCGGCGGCCCTGGCGCTGCCCGCCGCCGCCCAGCCCCGCTACGGCCCCCGCGGCACCCCTCACCGGACGTATGTGCCGCGGGGCGTCGTCGACGGCGTCCTCAGCGACGAAGGGGGGCGTTGCCCGGTCCTCCGCGACCGCCAGAACCGGAATTATTACCTGCTGGGTGACACGCGCGGCCTGCGGCCGGGGGATCAGGTCAGCCTGCGCGAGCGCCTGCTGAACCGGAGCTCCTGCGGCAACGACGCGCCGACGCTCGAGGTGCTGGAGGTCCGGACCGTCTGGACGGACGGCGCTCACTCTTCGGCCTACTTCGACGCCCGCCGCGACGGCGACTTCGGCCGCTTCATCCTGCGCAGCCGCGACCGCGGCGGCTGGTACTCCGATCGCTACACCTACCTGCGCCAGGGGAGAGCTCCGCAGGGGGGCCAGTACGATGATCGCTACGACCGGAGCCGTCAGTATGACAGCCCCCCCTACGTCCCCCCGTACGCCGGGCCGGATCAGGACCGGGGGCGATCGGACGACCGGGGGCAGTACGACCGGCGGCAGCAGCCCCAGCCGAACGAGTCCTACGACAGCCCTGACAGCGATCCCGGCAATGATCAGAACGACCAGTACGAGGACGGGTACGCCCCGAACGACATCCAGGACGATGCTCCGCAGGGCAACGCTCCGGACGATACCTACGATCGCGGCGACGTCCCCGAGGACCGGAGCAGCGGCAACCGCCAGTTGATCACCGTCGACGGCACGTTCGAGTTCGACAGCACCTGCCCGTCGCTCCGCGGTACGGACGGGAAGTCCTACGATCTGGCCGGTGAATTGGGCAACTCCCACGACGGCGACCGGGTGCGGGTGCGCGGCTTCCTCGCCGGGCGCTCCTCCTGCGGCGGCACGGCCCTAGAGGTTCAGGAAATCCGGCGGCGGTAGGGAACGGCTCGAACGCTACCCGCCCGGGCATTCATGCCCGGGCGGGGCCGCCCCCACATCCCGATCCCTACTCGTACTGAATGAACCCCGGCGCCATGATCCCGTCGGGATCGAACTTCCGCTTGGCTTCGAGGATCATCGGCCAGCGGTCGCCGAAGTGCTGGGCCCACTTCTCCACCGTGTCGAAGGTGATGAAGCCCGAGAGGTAGCGCTTGCCACCGTAGACGATCGACAGCTCGCTCGCCATGTCGAGCTGGGCGAGAGCGCGGTCGAGGAACCTGAACGGCACGCCGGGCAGGATGCCCCAGCCCATCACGTAGTCGCCTTCCGGGTGCATGAACAGGGGGACGTCCGAGGTGCGGGTGTAGGCCGGCCAAAGGAGGATGTGGCCGCCCGGTCCCAGGGCCTGCGGGGGCGTCTGGCCGAGCACTCCGTCGATGAAGTCACGGGCGGTATCCCACGGCAGGGTGGTCTCCATCCACGGATGGGCCATGTCCCAGTAGCCGCTGCGGCGCCAGAGCTCGAAGACCGGGTCCATGCGGTTGGCGAACTCGTACTGGGAGAAGTCCTCGGTATGGACGTGGCGGTAGGGGGTGAGCCCCGCCAGGATCGCCTGGTCGTCCGCCGGCTCTTCGCCGGGATCGAACTCGACGGTGACGTGGAGCGGGAAGAACCACTGGGCGAAGGTCTGCATCCCCTCGCCGAGCTCCATCCCCTCGCCGATCTTCTTGATCCCCTGCAGGCAGGGCGTGCACCAGGCCTCGAGCGAGGAGAAGGTGGAGTTGCCCGGGTCCATCACCTTCTTGGTGTCCTCCATCACTGCCCCGAGGTCGTCGTAGAGGAGGAAGTACTTGCGCACCACGCTCTTCGCCTTGCGCAGGCGGACCTTGGCGCGGGTGATGACCCCGAACTGGCCGAGGCCGCAGCGCACCACGTTGAAGAGGTCCTGGTTCTGCTCGCGCGAGCAGGTGACGATCTCGCCGGTGCCGGTGACCACCTGCAGCTCGTCGACGTTGTCCGCCTGGGTGCCGTAGCGGAAGCTCGCCACTCCCAGGCCGGCCATCGACACCGTGCCCGAGATCTGCACGCCCAGGTTGTTGGTCAGCACGCGGGGGATCAGCCCCTTTTCCAGGCTGGCGGTGACCAGGTCGCGCCAGACGACGCCGCAGTCGACGGTGGCGGTTTCGCCGGCCTCGTCGATCTCGTGAATGGTGTTCATCACCGAGGTGTCGAGCACCACGCCATGGTCGGTCGTGGTCTGGCCGCTCTGGGTGTGCGCCTGGCCGCGGGGCACGACGGGGATCTTCCGCTCGCGGCAGAAGCGGACGACCTCGGCGACCTCCTCGGCCGAGGTGCAGCGCGCGACGGCTCCGGGCAGCCGGTTCACCGTCCGGCCGAAATCGGAGCGGTAGAGCTCGCGCACCTCGTCGTCGAGCAGGATGCGATCGCCCAGGAGGCTCTTGAGCTCGCTGAGGGCGTCGGCGGTAAAGGTCGCGGAGTCGGCGGTATGGACAGTCATGGGTTTTCTCCGGTTTTCTTCCTCAGGGGGTCGGTAGCGCGGCGCAGCCGCGGCGGATCTCGTCTTCCTTGCCCCTCTGTTTTAGCCGATTTGTCGCGGAGCGGCAACCGGGAGCGGCAGAGGGGGCCGGGGGTCCGCGGGCGGCGATGCTGCTGGTGGCGATGCCGACGGCGAGGAGGGTTCCGGCGGCAGGGGCGGCGGCTTCACCGGCACCTCCCGCTTGGGATCGTTCTTGGTCTCGCCGGGCCGTTCGGGCATGGTGTGGGAGTCGTCCTCCTCCGACACGCCCCGCCGGCCGGCGATGTTGGCGGGCAGCACGGTCTTGAACCCCTCCCGGATCCACTTCTCGATGCCGCCGTCGATCAGGACGACGTTCTCGAATCCGCTCGCCGCGAGGACGCCCGTCCCCTTCTCGGCGCATTCGTCGGTCTCACAGTAGATCAGGACCGTCTCCTCGCGGAACGTGACGATCTCCAGCAGCCGGTAGGGAAGGCGCGCCAGGGGGATGTTCTTCGCCTGCCGGATATGGCCGGTATTGCCGTTGAACTGCTGGGGCGAACGCAGGTCGAGGACCAGGACCCCGGGGCTGTCCCGCATCAGCTCGTAGGCGACCGGCGGACTGAGCTTGCGATAGGGCGGGCGCGGCTTGGTCCGCCACTTGTGGAAGCGGGCGCACCCCCCGCAGGCGAGGGCGAGGATTACGAAGAGAACGGCCCAGCGCTGGGCTCGAAGGCGAGCGGCATTCATTCCGGATTCCAAGTCTACACCTCTTCGAGGTCCACCTCGGGGCGGACCTCCCCCACCCGCAAGCCGCGGTGGTTGTGGAGCGGCGGGCTGTGGAGCTCGCGCAGCTCCTCGAACTCGGCGCCGGCGAGGCAGCCGAGCTGGCGGAGGACGTCCAGCACCACGCCGTCCCGGCAGCGCTCGCCGCCGTCGGCGATCTTGACGGCGATGCCGAGCGCCACGGGTCCGCGCACCGCCAGGCCGTAGAACCCCTCGGCCCCTTCCTTGGCCAGCACCCGACCGCGGGTCGCCTCCATCAGGCGGGTGGTGAACCGTCCCGGGCCCGCCACCATCTCCGGCACGCCGGTCATCGCGCGGACGACCTTTCCCGCCGCCGCCGCGACGCCGGCCGGGAGCCCCGCCGCTTCCGGATCGGCGAGTGCCGCGTAGCCGCGGGCCGCGGCGGCGAGCGTCAGATGGAAGGTAGGGATGCCGCAGCCGTCGACGGCGAGGCCGATCTCCCCCGCCGACACGCCGCAGAACTCCGCGACGTGGCCGAGGATCCGCTGCTGCCAGGGGTGGTCCGCCGCCAGGTAGTCCTCCGTCGGCAGGTTCAGCATGCGGCAGGCGAGGAGCATGCCGGCGTGCTTGCCCGAGCAGTTGTTGTGGAGCGGCGTCGGCTGCCCCCCCTCCCGCCGCAGCTCCTCGGCGGCCTGGGCGTCCAGCGGCCAGTGGGCGCCGCAGAGCAGGTGTTCGACACTGAAGCCGCCGCGGGCGAGCAGGTCCGCCGCACGCCGCACGTGGGCCGGGGTGCCGCCGTGCGAGGCGCAGGTCAGGGCGAGGTCGGCGTCGTCGAGCCCATAGCGCTCCGCCACCCCCGCGAGCAGGAGCGGCACGCACTGGAAGGGCTTGGCGGCCGAGCGGAGGAAGGTCGCCACCGCGGGATCGCCCTGGAAGGCGACCAACCGCCCCTCGGGCGTGACCGCGGCCACGGCGCCAAAATGCCACGACTCCGGCAGGCCGTTGCGGGCGACCGTGGCGATCGGCGAGAACAGGAGTTTCAGCGCTCCGCGGCGATCGCCGCCTGCACCGATTCGTAGGTGGGGAACAGCTCGCTCAGGCGAGCCACCTGCAGCAGCTTGCGGATGCGGTCCGAAGGATTGACCAGGATCAGCTCGCGCTTGGAGTTGCGGAAGCGTCCCAGGTAGCCCACCAGCTCGCCGATGCCCGTCGAATCCATGAAGTTGATCTTGGAGAAGTCGATGATGACGTGGCCGCGGTCATCCGACAGCGTGCGCTCCAGGGTCTGGGCGAAGAACTGCGCGCTCTCGCCGAGCTTGATGACCCCTTCCACGTTGAGGAGGGTGTAGCCGTCCAGGTGCCGTTTCTCGACGATCATGGGCTTTATCGCATTACAGAGAGGTGCAGTTTAACACGGCCAGAGCGGCGGCCAGGCGGTGTTACGATCCGCCTCCGTCATGCCGCGCCGTCATCGCTCCCCCAGGAAGGGCCCTCTCGCCGGCGTCCGCGTCGTCGACGCCTCGCGCGTCCTCGCCGGCCCCTATCTCGCCATGCTGCTGGGAGACCTCGGGGCGGACGTGATCAAGATCGAGAAGCCGGACGGCGGCGACCAGACCCGCGCCTGGGGGCCGCCGTGGGTGGGCGAAGGGGACCACCGGGTCAGCGCCTACTTCGTCTCGGCCAACCGGAACAAACGATCGGTGGCGATCGATCTCAAGCGGCCAGAGGGGCGGGCGGCGTTCGAGCGGCTGCTCGCAGGGGCGGACGTGCTAGTGGAGAATTTCCTCCCCTCGGAATGGCGGAAGCTCGGCTTCCGAAGCTCCCGCTTCAACCGGGTCAACCCGCGGCTCGTGCAGTGCACGGTGACCAGCTACGGCACCGCCGGCCCGGAGGCGGACCGCCCGGCCTACGACGTGGTCCTCCAGGCGGAGTCCGGGCTGATGTCCCTCACCGGCTTCGAAGGCGGCGAGCCGGTGCGGGTGGGGGTCGCGGTGGTCGACATCCTCTCCGCGCTCTACGGCCTCTCGGCCGTGCTCGCCGCCCTGCGCGAGCGCGACGCCAAAGGGCGCGGACGCCGCGTCGAAGTCTCGATGGTGGACGCCGGCACCGCCTTCCTCTCCTACGCCGCGCAGTCGTGGCTCGCCGACGGCCGGCAGCCCGCCCGTCTCGGCTCGGCTCATCCGAACCTCGCGCCCTACCAGGCCTTCCGGGCGGCGGACGGCTGGTTCGTCGTCGGCGTCGCCAGCCCGGAGCTCTGGCGCCGCTTCTGCGCCGCCATCGAGCGCCCCGGCCTCGCGGACGATCCCCGTTTCCGCACCAGCGCGGAGCGGGTGGAGAACCGCGCCGATCTCGACCGCCTCCTCGGCGACCTCTTCGCCACCCGTCCCGTCGCCCACTGGGACGCCGCCATGCGCGCCCACCGCGTCCCCGCCGGTCCCCCCGCCAGCGTCGGCGAGGCCGTCGAGAAGGCGCGGCGGCGCGGGCAGGTGACGGACCTTCCCGCCGGCGCCTACGGGGTGCTCCCCACCGTCGCCGCCCCCTTCCTCTTCGACGGCGAGCGCGCCGCCCCGGCCTCCTCGGCTCCGGCCCTCGGCGAGCACACGGAGGAGGTGCTGCGCGAGGCCGGGTTCGGAAAAGGACGGAAAGGACCGCAGGGACGCAAAGGACAAAACTGAGGATTCCTGGTCTTTGTGTCGTTGTAGTCCTTGATGTCCTTGCAGTCCTTTGCGTCCCTTTGCCCCCTCCCGCCGGCCTGGGCTGGTACAATACGTACAACGTTCCGTATAAAGATCGTGCGATTCCTACAACTGCCGTTCACCGTGGCCTTGATCCTGCTCTTCGCGGGCTGCCGGACCGCCGTGCCCTCCCGGCCGGCGGCGGCCCCTCTCGCCACGGCCAGCGGGCCGGTCGCCCTCCAGGAGAGCGACCGCATCCTGGTGCTCGCGCCGCATCCGGACGACGAGGTGCTGGGAGCGGGCGGGGTCCTGGGCGAGGCGGTGCGCCGGGGATTGCCCGTGCGCGTGGTCTTCCTGACCCACGGCGACAGCAACGAATGGTCGTTTCTCGCCTACTGCAAGCGGCCGGTGGTATTGCCACGCGGCGCGCTGGCGATGGGCGCGCTCCGCCAGCGCGAGGCCATCGCCGCCGCCGCGGCCCTGGGGGTCCCGGCCCGGGATCTCAGCTTCCTGGGCTACCCGGACTACGGCACTCTCGACATCTGGCGCTCCCACTGGGGCTCGCGCCCTCCGGACCGCGGCCGGATCACCCGCGCCCGGGCGGTCCCCTACTCCTCCGCCTTCCGGCCGGGAGCTCCGTTCAAGGGGGAGGAGATCCTCTCCGATCTCGAATCGATCCTGCGGGAGTTCCGGCCGACCCGGATCTTCGTCTCGCATCCGGCCGACCACCACCCCGACCACGCGGCCCTCTACCTGTTCACCCGCGTGGCGCTCTGGGATCTGCAGGGGGAGATCGCGCCGACGGTTCACCCGTTCCTGGTCCACTACCCCGGCTGGCCGCGCCGCGCGTTCCGTCCCGGCGAGGAGCTGGCGCCGCCGGACCGCCTGCTCGCCAGCTTCCACTGGCAGTCCCGCGAGCTCGCCCCGGAGGAGGTCGCCACCAAGCGGCTGGCCCTCGTGGCGCACCGCACGCAGTGGGGCTACAGCGCCTCGCGCCTGCTCCCCTTCGTGCGCTCCAATGAGCTGTACGGGGATCTGACCGTGCCCGTGCTCGCCAGGGAAGGGGGCACGGTCCGCCTGGTCGATTTCCAAGGCGAGGCGGCGGCTCCTTCTGATCAGGAGAATAGCGAGGAAGGCAGCGAGCTTGTCGATCTCCAGGGGCTCACCGTGCGGAGGATCGGAGACCAGTTGGAGATCGCCATGGACCTTCAGCAACCGATGGCCGAGGGCTCCACCGTCTCGCTCTCCGCCTTCGGCTACCGGCCGGACCTCCCGTTCGCGGCGATGCCGAAGCTGGAGGTCGCGATCGAGCCGCACTCCTACGCCGTCCGCGACCAGCGGCGGCTCCTGCCGCGCGGCACCGCCTGGGCCACCGCCGCGGGACGTCGGCTGGTGGCGCGCATCCCCCTCGCCTCCCTGGGCGACCCCCGCCGCCTGTTCCTGCAGGTGCGCAGCGGCTCCCGCCGCTCGGCGCTCGGCCAGACCCCCTGGTGGATCGTGGAGCTGCGCCCGGATTCGACGGTGCTGCGGGCGGCGGTTACAGCGGCCCGGTAGCTCCCTACTTCCTGATCCGGCCGATCCACTCGGCGATGTCGGCGATCACCGCCTCGGACACGTGGCCCGGTTTCTCGTACTCCTTCGGAGTGCTCTTCCCCTCCCCCTCGACGAAGAGGTGGTTGAGCTTGGGATAGGTGTGGAAAGCCGCGTTCGGGAGAGCCTGCTTCCAGGCAGCGAAGTTGTCCATCGTCACCTGATAATCGCGCTCCCCCTGGAGGACCAGCAGCGGTGCTTTAAGCGCCTTCGCGGCCTCGGGCGGGTTGTAGCCGTGCAGGTCGAGCCAGTAGGAGACGGGGGCGCCGAGGGCGGTGCCGGTGGCGTCGGGCTTCAGGGCCTTCACCCGGGCGACCTCGGCGCGCAGGGATTCGAGCCGGCTCTTCTCCGGATCGGTGACGACGCCGTCCGCGGCGTCGATGTAGGCGACCTGCTCGAGGATGATGTCCTCCAGCGGCTTGGCGGCCCCCGCCATCACGATCAGGCCGGCGAGCTGCGGATCGCGCTGGCCGATGCGGGGGATGAGCATCCCGCCCAGGCTGTGGCCGAGGACGAAGACGCGCCTGGGATCGATCCCCTCGGTATGGCGCAGCAGGTCCGCGGCGGCGAGGGCGTCGTCCACCGTCTCCTGGCGGACCGTGAAGTCCTTCACCGCGGCGAGCCTGGCGCCGTGCTGGCGGGTGCGCTTCTCGTAGCGGAGCACGGCGACGCCGCGCGAGGCGAGCCCCCAGGCGAGGTCGCGGAAGGGTTTGTTCCCCTCCACCGTCTCGTCGCGGTCGTTCGGCCCCGAGCCGTGGACCAGCACCACCGCCGGGAAGGGACCCGCTCCCACCGGCACCGAAAGGGTTCCGGGCAGAGCCCACTCGCCGGCATCGACCGTCACCTCGCGATCGCGGAACGCATCCTTGTGGACATAGGCGGCGGGAGGGGTGGAATCGGAAGCGGCCGCAGCCGCAGGCTGCTGGGGCGGGACGATGAAGAACCCGGCGATCCTGCCGGCGGTGTCGACGACCACCTTGAAGTCGACCGTGCTCTTCTCGAACTCGACGGTCACGAAGGCGACGTCATATCCCCCCTGCTTCTCGGTGCGGACACCGGCCCGGCGCTTGTAGGCGCCCATCTGATTTTGAACCGCCGTCCAGATCTCGGCGAGCTTCTCCGGCGGCGCCGCGGTCCTCATGGCTTCGGCGAAGGGGCTCGCCGCGGCCTGGAAGTCCCCTTTGGCGAGGTGGTCAATGAGGTCGGTCGCCGTGGTGGCGAGGTCCCTGGCCGGAGGCGTCAAGGCGAGCGGAGGCTGGGCCGGAAGAAGGGTCGGCAGCAGGAGCAGAGGCAGCAGGAGACCGAGGAGGCGTTTCATGAAGAGAATCCTACTCCGAGGACCTGCCAGGAGAGATGACATACTCCCCCATCATGAAACGGCATCGCCGCCACCGCTTCCGGGCCTTCCAACCGGTCCTGCGTCCGGCGCCCGGCCGGGAGCTCCCCCCGGAGTTGCGGATCGGGCAGGTGGAGCGTCTCGCGGAGGCGCTGCCGGAGGGGATCGAGGACCCGGGATTCGAGCTCCTGCTGCGGCGCATCGACGGCGCGCCGTTCTTCGGCGGCAATGAAGTCGAGGTCTACTTCGAGGGGCGCTCCGCCTTTGGCGCCATGCGGGACGCGGTGCGGGCGGCCAAGCAGGAGGTCCTCCTCGAATCCTACATTTTCAAGGACGACTCCACCGGCCGGCTGTTCCTCGGCGAGATCCAGGCCGCGGCCGACCGCGGGATCAAGGTGCGGGTGCTGGCCGACGCCGTCGGCTCCTACGAGACGAAGGCCGAGTTCTGGCAGGAGATGGAGAGCCACGGCATCGAGTTCTTTCTCTTCCATCCGCTGTTCAAGAGCATGTGGTACCAGCCATTTCGGGATCATCGCAAGATCCTGGTCGTCGACCGCGAGGTGGCCTTCACCGGCGGCATGAACATCGGCGAGGAGTACGGCTCCTGGCGCCGCCGTCCCAAGCCGGGGGAGACCTGGCGGGACACTCACGTGCGGATCAAGGGCCCGGCGGCCTGGGAGATGGCCGTCGTCTTCTCCGAGGGTTGGATCCATGCGGGAGGCTCCGAGCTCGAGATCGATCCGCTGCCGGCCGCGGCGGCGGAGGCTCCCGGGGTGCGGATCCTGGTTCTCGACTCCCGGCCCAAGCGGGGGCAGGCGGAGTCCGCGGCGGTGATGGCCGCCGTCGCGGCGGCGGCCAAGCGCACGCTCTGGATCACCAACGCCTACTTCGCCCCCGGGCACCGGGCGATCTCGGTGCTGGGCGAGGCGGCGGCCCAGGGGGTCGACGTCCGCCTCCTGCTGCCGGGGAAGTCCGACGTGCCGATCGCCCGGCGGGCGGGGCATGGCCACTACGGCCAGTTGCTCGAGCGGGGGGTGCGGATCTTCGAGTACCAGCCGGCCATCCTGCACGCCAAGACCCTGGTGGCGGACGGCTTGGTCTCGATCGTGGGCTCGACGAACCTCGACTTCCGCTCTTTCCTCTTCAACTCCGAGTGCGACGTGCTCGCCCTCGACGCCTCGATGGCGGCGGTGATGGAGAAGGCCTTTCTCGCCGACCTCGAGAGCTCCGAGGAAATCCGCCTCGAGGACTGGCGCCGACGCTCCTGGACCAAGAAGCTCGGCGACCGCGCGGCGCGATGGCTGTCGCCGCTGCTGTAGGAATCCCAGAACTCGCCACGCCACTCCACGTATTCAAAGCAGGAATGGCCCCCAGCACCCATACCCGCAGGAACCTTCTGCTCGGGGTCGTTCTCGGTCTTCTCGCCCTGGTGGCGGGGGTCACGCTGGCGGAGACGTTCCTCCCCGAGTGGCAGGCGGGAGCGCCTCCCGATCCGGCGCCGCTGCGCCAGCGCTTCCGCGAGCTCGCGGCGCGGGGGGGCTTCGTCCTCGAGGCCGGCGAGCCGCATGCGATTCTGGTCACCCGCGGACCCGAGCAGTTCGAGCCTTTCCGCCCGCTGGGAGACCTGGGCACCGACTGGCTGCTCGCGACCCGTACGGCGATCCGTGCCACGGTGTCCCACGCCGTCCGCGATCCGGAGGGGCAGCCCGCCACGCTCGCCATCGACTTCTCCTTCGACGGCCAGCCGCAGCTCCTGATGTCCTGGCGCCGGGAGCCGGCGTCGATGTTCACGCTCGTGGACGCGCAGAAGGCCGTCCATTCCGCCGAGGTCCTCGCCCCCTTGCTCCTCGCTCCCGGCGAGACGCTCGGCCCCAAGCGGCAGGCGATGATCATCACCTTCCCGCGGCTGCTCTATCCCATCGCGGGAGGGCAGCGTCCGCAGTACCTGATCGCGCTGATGACGCAGGGGGCCTTCCTCGAACGCCGCGCCGGCCCCCTGACCCGGGCCAGCGGCGGGGAGGCGGACGCGTACGTGGCCCTGATCGCGCTCGCGTTCTGGCGCACCTTCCCCGTGTTCCTGGCGCTCGCGGGACTGTTCCTGGTCCTGCTGCTGAAGGCCCGACTCAGCCTGCTCAATGGCGCCCTGCTCGCCGTGGCGGCCCTGCTCACCCTCTACCCCGCGCCGGGCTTCTTCAACAGCCCGCTGGTTTACAACCTGCTCTTCGCGTTCGTCATCGCGTTGAAGATCTTCCTGGTCTGGTCGTGCGGCGAGTCGCTGCTGCGCTCGACCGACCCCGGCTTCACCACCAGTCTCGACGCGCTACGGGCCGGCCGGCTCGGCCCCCGAGGGGGCCGGGCCCTGCTCGTGGGCTTCGCCTGTGGAGCGGGGCTTGCCGGTCTGCGCCTCGGCCTGCTCGCCCTGACCGAGGTCGTACCCGGCGTCTGGCTGGGACGGGCGAGCATGAGCCTGCCGCTGCTCCGTCCGTTCGGCAGCCCGGTGGCGGACGGCATCCTGCTCGCGGGCGCCGTGACGCTCGCGATCGCGCTGGCGGTGCGCCTCGTGCCCCTGCGCTGGGCTCCCGCGACCGCGGCCGTCCTGGCGGGCCTCTACCTGAGGCCGGTTCCGGTCGAGCCGTTCCTCGCCAGCGTGGCCGTCAACACCCTGTTCGCCGGCCTGCTGGTCTGGATCGGCCGGCGCAACGGCCTCACCGCCCTGCTGATCGCCGCGCTCTGCTCGCTGACCCTGCCGTCGGCGATCCTGGCGGCCGACTACCTGGCCTGGATGCCGGCCGGCTTCGCCTTGACGGCCGGCCTCCCGGCGGCCTTCATCCTCCTCGGGTTGGTGGGGATGGCGCGCTCCGGGGCCGCCGAGGAGAAGCGCCTGGCGCCACCGGCGTTCGTGCGGCGGATCGAGGAGGAGCGGCGCTTCCATCACGAGATGGATCTGCTCGCCAAAATGCAGCGCGGCCTGCTCCCCCGCACTCTCCCCCGCCTCGAGGGGTATGAGCTGGCGGCCCGCTCGATCATCGCCAACGAGGCGGGCGGCGACCTCTATGACGTGCTGAGCGACGACCAGGGGTACGTCTGGATCGCCGCCGGCGACGTGGCGGGGCACGGCTACTCCTGCGCCATCGCCCAGGCGATGACCAAGTCGGCCCTCGCCAGCCTCGTCGGCCGCGGCCGCACCCCGGCGGAGGTGCTGCACCGGGTGGACCGCGTGCTGCGCGCCGCGGGTCCGACAAGAGCTTTCACCACCCTGCTCCTGCTGCGGCTGAACCCCGCGACCGGCGAGGGTTTGCTGAGCAATGCCGGCCACCCCTACCCGCTGCTGATGACCGGCGGCGGGGTGGAGGAGATCGAGATCTCGGCCCTGCCGCTCGGCCAGGGCCCGCCCCGGGAGTATGAGGACCGGCGGATCGTGCTGCCCCCCGGCGCCAGCCTCGTCGCCTGCTCCGACGGCCTGTTCGAGGCCGTGGACGGCGACGAGGTCGCCTACGGCTTCGAGCGCCTGCTCGCGACGCTCCGCGGCGCCGACGGCCGCTCGGCGGAGAAGATCCTCGAGACGCTTCTGGAGGACTGGCGCCGCCATCTGCGGACGGCCCAGCCGCTCGACGATACGACCGTCCTGATCCTCCGGCGCTCGCCCGGCAGGGAGGAGCGATGAGGGCTGAGCGCGGACGGCTCTGGCCGGCGCTCGCCGGCGGGCTCGCGGCCTTCGCGATCGGCGTGGCCCTGGCGGTGGCGTTCCTGCCCGAGTGGCGCGCCGCGCGCCCGGCCGGCTCCGAGCCCTACGAACGGGAGTTCCGGCGGATCGCCGCCCGGAGCGGCCTCCTCCTCGCCCCCGGCAGGCCGGTGGTCAGCCTGACGACCGGCTCCAGCGAGGTCGAGAATGCCTACCGGCACTTCGGCGAGGCCGCCGCCGGCTGGCTCAAGGCGCAACGGAACGAGGTTCTCGTCCGGGTACGCCAGGGGGTACAGCGGCTGGGCACGCGGTCGGCCCAGGAGCTGAGGGTCGAATTCACGCTCGACGGGCGCCCCTGGATCATCTCCTGGGAAAACGCGGCGGGGCCTCTCTTCAGGCCGACCGACCGCGGAGCTTTCGAGCGTCTGGGCGAGAAGTTCGCCAACCTCCTGGTGGCGCCGGGCGAGTCGCTCGGCCCGCCGGTGCGGGGCACCCTGGTGGGCGGCCTCCCCACTTGGCAGGTGAGGAACTTCACGGCGGAGACCGTATCCCCGCCTCAGAACCTGATGATCGGCGTCACCCCTCCCCAGGAGGTGTTCGCCCGCCGGGGAGCGGGCTGGATCGGAGCTCCCGGCAGTCGGCCGGACGACGACTTCAGCCGCACGCTCCTCTCGGGTCTCTTCTGGCTGCCGGTGGCCCTCGCCGTCGTAGGGCTCTTTCTTACCCTCCTCCTGCGGGCGCGGATCGACATGGTCAACGGCGCCCTCCTGGCCCTGGTGGCCCTGCTCTCCGCGAGCCCGCGCTGGCTGCTCCGGTTCGTCGACTCCAGCCCCTGGATGGTGGCCATCGGCTGGGCCCTGGGCGCTCCGGGCAGGGCCCTGGCGATCCTGCTCACCTGGTCGGCGGCCGAATCGCTGCTGCGCGCCGTGCGGCCGGATTTCACCACCAGCCTCGACACCCTGCGGCGGGGTCGCCTGGGGCCGCGGGGCGGCCGGGCACTCCTCACCGGCGTCGCGGCGGGCGCCGCGCTCGCCGGCCTGTCGCTCGCCGTCTACGCCCTCGCCGTCGTCCTGCCCGGCCTCTCGCCCGCCACCGCGAGTATCGACATCCCCCCCTTCCGGCTCGACGGCGGACCGGTGGCGGACGGCATCTGGCTCGCCGCCGGAGTGGCCCTGGCGCTGGCCCTCGCCATGCGCTTCCTGCCGGCCCGCCTCCGGCTCTGGGGGGCCGCGCTCCTCGCCGGCTACGTCATCGGCCCGTTCCACCTCTTCCCCTACCCCCTGGAGCTGGCGGCGAACGTCGCGTTCGCCGGCCTGCTGGCCTGGATCTGCCAGCGCTTCGGGCTGACCGCGCTGCTCACGGCGGCGATGACCCTCTTCCTGCTGCCGGCTGCCCTCTTCTCCGGCCTCCACTTCTCCTGGATGCCGATCGCCTTCACGGTAACCGCCGGCCTCCTGACCGGCCTGGCCGTCCTGGGGTTCGTGGGGATCTCCCGCTCCGAGCAGAGCGAGATCCAACATTTTCCGCCGCCACCCTTCATGCGCCGCCTGGCCCAGGAGCGGCGGATCCAGCACGAGGTGGACCTGCTGGCGCGCATGCAGGAAGGGCTGCTGCCCCAGGAGATGCCGCGGCTGGAGGGGTACGCGGTCGCCGCCCGCTCGGTGCTCGCCAGCGAGGCCGGCGGGGACCTCTACGATTTCCTGCGCGACGACGCCGGACGGCTCTGGATCGCCGCCGGCGACGTCGCCGGTCACGGCTACTCCTGCGCGGTGGCCCAGGCCATGGTCAAGGCGGGCCTGCTGAGCCTCGTCGAGCCCACGGAATCGCCCGCCGGCGTGCTGCGGCAGCTCGACCGGGTGCTGCGCGGCGTCAACATGGACCACAGCTTCACCAGCCTCGCCCTGATCCGGCTCGACCCGTCGACAGGGGACGCCCTGTTCGCCAACGCCGGCCACCCCTATCCACTGATCGCGGAGTTCGGCCGGGTGACGGAGATCGAGCTCCCCGGGCTCCCTCTCGGCCGCGGCCCGGCGCACCCCTACGCCGACCGCGAGTTCCGGCTCCCCCCGGGCGCCGCGCTCGTCCTCTGCTCCGACGGCCTCTTCGAGGTCCTGGACCGGAACGGCAATGCCTACGGTTTCGAACGCGCCCACGAGGTGCTGAAAGTGATGGGGCACCGCCCCGCGGTTGAGATTGTCGATGCCCTGCTCAACGACTGCCGGAGACACCTCGGCGCCGAGCAGGCGCCGGATGATGTGACGGTGGTGGTGGTGAAGAGAGGGTAGGGCTCCCCCACCCCGAAACCTCACCCCCTGGCCCCCTCTCCCACCGCACTCCCCCCGACCGGGCATAGGCGCTAACTTAGAGGCCAAATCCTGTAGGGGCGCCCCTGTGTGGGCGCCCTGCCCCCCAGGGCGGCCACATAGGGCCGCCCCCACAAAAATGGCATTTCTGGTCCAAAGTTAGCGCCTATGCCCCGACCGGGAGAGGGGGAAAGTGACTGAGAGGAAGTAGCTCGTAGGGTGCGCTGTGCACACCACCAACGTTGATGGTGCGCACAGCGCACCCTACAAGAGATATCCGTTGTGGATCGTTCCCCCTCTCCCGGTCGGGGGGAGTGCGGTGGGAGAGGGGGCCAGGGGGTGAGGTTTTGGGGTGGGGGAGCCTTTTCCCGCTACCCCCGCTTCCTCTCCTGCCTCTGCCCGAAGAGCATCTTCTGCTCCAGCAACGCCCGCTGGGCGCGGTAGAAGGCGTCGAGGAAGCGGCGCGACGGCACGTTCCAGCGCTCGCGGGGCCAGCCGATCTTGATCTTGATCTTGTCGCAGACCTCTTGGAGGATGCGGCCGTCGAGGATGCCCTGGTCGTCGCGGCGCAGGAGGTCCTCCAGCACCTGCAACTCGTGGATGCCATAAATATCGAGCTGCTGGCGCGTGAACGGGAACTCCTCGGGCGGGGGCGCCGGCGCGAGCGCGGCCTGCGTGGCCGCTGCCCGCCGCGCCGGGCGCTCGGCGGAGCGGCCGACGCCCCGGGCGGTGAGGTCGGAGAGCAGGACCGCGGCCGGCGCCTTGACCACCATCGTGCCGGCCACCAGATCGCCGCAGCGCAGCCGGTCCTTGTTGAACAGTGGCATCAGGGCGAACACCAGCAGCCAGACCGCGGCGAGCAGCCGCCCCCAGCCGGGCGCCTCGGGGAGCATTTCGTCGGGCGCCAGCAGCACCATGACCGGGATGTAAAACTCCAGGTCGCGCATGATGTTGCGGGCGAAGATCGCCTCCGCCGTGAGCGGCCCGCCGTCGCGTGAGATCACCCGCAACTCCGCCCGGCGCTTGCCGAAGGTCACCCCACCCCAGTGCACCTCGAAGTAGATGAAGTAGAAGTTCCAGAGCAGGAAGCCGACCAGCACCGCGAAAGAAGCTCCCAGCTCTTTCATCCCGACCAGAAAGCTGAGGGCCGCCAGCACCCAGGCGAGAACCGTCGCGCCGATGATCAGCAGCGTATCGAACAGAAAGGCGCTGAGGCGATCGCCGGCCGGCGCCACCACGAACGGCAGCGAGAGCCCTTCCGGGGTCAGCACCCGGTGGATGCGAACCTTATCGAGCGAGATCGCGCTCATGGCCGCGCCCCACGAAAAGGAAGTACCAGGTCCAGAAGACCAGCGTCGTGGCGGCGAGGCTCCAGCGGATGGCGACGTCGTGCACGGTCTGGCGGAAGATCCCCTCGATCAGTCCCGCCACCAGGAACATGGTGACCGCGCCCACCGCCAGCAGCGCGACCTCCCGTCCGCGCAGGGCGAGATTGCGCAGCCTTGTATGCCGGCCGGGGAAGACGAGCGACGAGCCGATCACCATGCCGGCCGCGCCGCACAGGCAGATGGCGCTCAGCTCGGTGACGCCGTGCGGCATCACCCAGGCCCAGAACTCCGCTCCCAGGCCGCGCGTCTGGTAGAGCGCCGCCATCGCTCCAAGCGTGAGGCCGTTGGTGAACAGCAGGTAGATCACCGGCACACCCGCGGCGAAGCCCACCGCGAAGCAGAGCATGCCCACCCGGGAGTTGTGGGTGAAGAGGTAGGTGGCGAAAAACGACAGCGGCGCCTCGCCGCCGCCGTAGAGGATCTTCCGCAGCTCCGGGGTGGAGGACGCGGGGTTGCGCCCCTGCGCCTCGGCGTCGCCGACGAGGCTGTAGTAGCTCTCGGGGTCGGCCAGCGTCATCCGGTAGCCGGTGAGGACACCGAGGCCCATCAGCGCGTAGGCGGCGAGCACGAAGACGAAGTAGCGGCGCACCACCCAGGGGAAGCGGAATTGGAAGAACTCCGCGATCGCCTCCCCGGTCCGCCGCTTGGCGCCATAGACGGCCATGTAGGCGCGGCCGACGAGCGCGGTCAGATAGTCGAGCAGGTTCTTGTCGAGGCTGATCGCGGTCGCCACCGAGAGCGAGCTGATCGCGCTCCGGTAGAGCACCGGCAGGCGGTGGAGCTCGGCCGCCGTCAGGCTCTTCATCCCCCCCTTCTCCAGCCGCGCGAGCAGCTCCTCCAGCTCCCGCCAGGCAGCCTCCCGCTCGCGGCGGAACTGGGCGGACTTCAGGACGAACTCGGACATCAGATCCTCTCCCGCCGTTTGATGTCGAGGTAGGTGTTGATCAGCCGCGACGTGACCGCCGCCGGCGCGGCGTCGATCGGCAGGATCCCCAGCCGGCGCAGGCGGCGCAGCACGACCTCGCGGTCGCGCAGGAGGCCGCCGGCGACCACGGCGCGGTTGAGCTCGAGCACGCCGGCGGGGGCGCGGTCGGCGGTGGCCGCGAGCCCCGGGTCCTGGAGCGCCACGAAGACGAGCAGGTGGCGGCGCGACAGCCGGTCGAGGTTCTCCACCATCAGCTCGGCCGAGACGGTATCGACGAAGTCGGTCAGCACCACCATCAGCGAGCGCCGGGAGAGCCGCTGGCCGATCGAGGTCAGCCCGAGGGTGAAGTTGGTCTCGCGGTCCGAATAGTCCACCTGGGCCCCCATCCGGCTCAGGACGTCGAAGCCGCGCAATCCCCCCTTCGGCTCGACGAAGAGGCCTGGACGGGCATCGAACGTCGCGAGGCCCACACGGTCCCCCGCCCGTAGCGAGACGTAGGCGAGGAGCAGCGCGGCGTTGACCGCGTGGTCCACCTTGGGGATGCCGGCCAGCGGCTCGCACATCAGGCGGCCGGTGTCGATCGCGATCAGCACCTGATGATTGCGCTCGGCTCGGAACTGCCGCGCCACCAGCTTCTTGTGCCGGGCCGACGCCTTCCAGTCGATCGAGCGGCGGTCGTCCCCCGGGGCATGCTCCTTGAGCGAGTCGAACTCGGTGCCGTCCCCCTTGTAGCGCTCGATCTTCAGGCCGGTGCGGAACTCCCGGTCGGTGAGGATGCGCAGCGCCACCGCCTTGACCGGGCGGATGTTGGGGATCACCGGCGCCTGCCGCTTGAGCTCCACCCGCGCCACCGTGGCGATCAGCCCGAGCGGTCCGGCGGAGCGCACCCAGGCGCGCTCGACGACGATCCGCCCGCGCCGGGTGGGGACGAGCCGGAAGCGCAGCTCGGCGCTCCCGGCGGCGATCCGTCCGCGCAACGGCGGCTGCGGCACCAGCCGGTCCGAGAGGTCGACCGCCACCGCCACCGGCATCCGCCGGGCGGAGGGCACCCTGACGGTGAGCACGGCCTCCTCCTCCTCGCCGATGTAGAGGGTGCCCGGCATCTCGACCGAGCAGGCCACGTCCTTGCGGCGCGGCGCCCACAGCGCGTCGAAGCCCATGGCCAGCAACATCAGGCCCAGGTACACCGGCCAGAACGGCCAGAGCCGGGCGTGCACCGCCACCGGCAGCAGGGCGACCGGCAGCCCCAGGGCGGCGAGCAGGATGGCCCGGCCGGTGGGGCGCATCAGCGCGGCGCCGCCACCTGGGTGAGGATCTGGTCGAGCACCGGATCGGTCCCCAGGCCGTCCACCTCAGCGCTGGGCGAGAGGACCACCCGATGGCGGAGCAGCGGCTTGAACAGCCCCTTGACGTCGTCCGGGATCACGAAGTCCCGCCCCTCGAGCACGGCGGCGGCGCGCGACGCGGCCGCCAGCATGTTGGCGGCGCGGGGGCTGGCGCCGTACTGCAGGGCCGGATGGTTGCGCGTCGCCCGGATCAGGTCCACCACGTAGGAGACCGTCTCGTCCGCCAAGCGGATGCCCGCCACGATCTGCCGTACCCAGGTGATGAAGCGCAGATCGCAGAGCGGGGTCAGCCCCAGCCGGTCGAGATTGGGCATCGCCGTCTGGTGGCCGTGGGTCTTCACCATCGTCAGCTCCTCCTCGCGGCTGGGATAGGTGATCAGGACCTTGAACAGAAAACGGTCGAGCTGGGCCTCGGGGAGCGGATAGGTCCCCTCCTGCTCGATCGGGTTCTGGGTCGCCACCACCATGAAGCCGGCCGACAGCGGGTGCGAGGTGCCGTCGATCGTGATCGTCCGCTCCTGCATCGCCTCGAGCAGGGCCGCCTGGGTCTTCGGCGGCGTGCGGTTGATCTCGTCGGCGAGCAGGAACTCGGTGAACATCGGCCCCTTGGTGAGGGAGAAGGTATTGGTCTGGAAGTTGAACAGGTTGGTGCCCAGCAGATCCCCCGGCATCAGGTCGGGGGTGAACTGGACCCGCTTGAACTCCAGCCGGACGCAGGCGGCGAAGGCGCGCGCGAGCAGGGTCTTGCCGGTCCCCGGCGGCCCCTCGAACAGCAGGTGCCCCTCGGAGATCAGGGCCACCATCATCAGATGGACCGCCTCCTCCTGGCCGATGATCACCCGGCCCACCCGCTCCCGGAGGGCCTGGCCCAGCTCACGAACCTTTTCGATCGACATTCGTCATCTCACCTCTCGAGAGCGGGAACGGCGGCGCTGAGAAAGCCGAAGAGGTACTCGAACAGCTCGACATGATTGAGCGCCGCGTCGGCGTCGCGGCCCCAGGCGGTGAGACCGTGATCGCGGATCAGGAATCCCGGCACCTGGGGCGGCGCGGCGGCGAAGCGAGCCGCCATCTCCCCGGCGATCCGCGGCACGTGGGCATGGTTGGGGAAGACCGCGAGCTCCACCGCGGGCTCCTCGTCCCCGATCCCGAAGCCCTTGATCATCTCCAGGGGCGGCAGGCACAGGGCGCCCCCCTCGGCGAGGCGGGCCGCCACGTTGCCCGGGATAGAGTGGATGTGGAAGCAGGCGCCGGCCTCCGGAAAGAGGCCGTAGATGGTGTCGTGGAGGCTGGTCTCGGCCGACGGCCGGTCCTCGGGTCTCCCCCGCTCCAGCACCTCGCCGCCGGGAGCCACGCGCAGGAAGTCCTTGCGCTGAAGCCGGCCCTTGAGCTTGCCGCTGGCGGTGATCCAGAAGGAGCCGTCCGGCTGGCGGAGCGAGAGGTTCCCCGCGGTCCCCATCATCCATCCGCGCCCGTAGAACAGGCGGGCGACTTCGGCCAGCAGGTCGCGCGGATCTCGAGCGCTCATGGAGGAAGACGACTCTAACATGCCCTCCCGTCTCTCTTCTGCTACATTTGGACACTGTCTATTTGAAGGAGGATCGCAAAAGATGGCCACTCTTACCTTTCGCGATGAGAACCGGGTGCTCGACGACCCGGCCGAAATTTCCCGGTTCCTGGAGGGGCTCGGCCTCTGGTATCGCCGCTTCGAAGGATCGGACGATCTGCCGGAGAACGCCGCCGACCAGGAGATCCTGGACGCCTACAGGGAGCCGATCCAGAAGCTGATGGCCGAGGGGGGCTACGCCACCGCCGACGTGATCAACATCAGGCCGGACGTCCCGGGCCTGGATGTCATGCTCAACCGGTTCAACAAAGAGCACTGGCACGACGAGGACGAGGTCCGCTTCATCGTGCACGGACGCGGCCTGTTCCATATCCATCCGCAGGCGGGACCGGTGTTCAGCATCGAGGTGGCCAAGGGGGACATGATCCGGGTGCCGCGCGGGACCCACCACTGGTTCGACCTCTGCTCCGACCGTACGATCCGGGCGATCCGGCTGTTCCAGGACACGTCCGGGTGGACGCCGCGCTACACCGAGACCGGCGTCGACGCCCGGTACCAGCCGCTCTGCTTCGGACCGTCCTACATGCCGCCGACCCGAGCGCTGTAGAGAGGTGCCGCTGCCCACCGGCGTCGCGGCCGTCCTGACCGACATCGAGGGGACGACCACCTCGATCTCGTTCGTCTACGAGGTCCTCTTCCCTTACGCCGAGGCGCGGCTCGAAGCCTGCTGTTCCAGCCCCGCTCCCGGGCTGGCCGCGGCGCTCGCGCGGCTGCGCCAGGAGTACGACGAGGAGACCGCCCGGGGGGCATCTCTCCCCGCTTTTGGAGACGGCGCCCCTTACGCTCGCCACCTGATGAGCCTCGACCGTAAGTCGACCGGGCTCAAGCTGCTGCAGGGACTGATCTGGGACGAGGGGTACCGCTCGGGAGCGCTGCGCTCGCACGTGTTTCCGGACGTGCCTCCCGCGCTGGAGACCTGGACGCGCGCGGGCGTGCGGCTGCGGGTCTTCTCGTCGGGGAGCGTGCAGGCTCAGAAGCTCCTGTTCGGACACACCGAATACGGTGACCTCGCGCCGCTCTTCGAGGGGTTCCACGACACCACCACCGGCCCCAAGCAGGAGCCGGCCTCCTATCTCGCGATCGCGCGGGACTTCGCACTGCCGCCGGCGGCCATCCTGTTCCTGAGCGACGTCCGCGGCGAGCTGGACGCGGCGGCGGCGGCCGGCATGCGCACCGGCCTGCTGGTGCGCCCGGGCAACCGCCCCGCCGAGCCGGGGGGCCACCCGGTGCACGCGAGCTTCAGCGAGCTGGCGTAAGCGTCAGCTGCTCTTCGGCGCTCTTCTCCACCGCTTCCCGGCTGAACAGCAGCGGCCGGTATTCGTGGTTCTTCCAGAGCGGGATCTGGTCCTCGCGATGGCGGTGGTACAGCAGACCGCTCTGGCCGGTGCTGTTGACCACCAGCGAGCGGCCCATGTCCGCGAGATCGACGATCAGCCGCTGCGAGGTCCCGAACAGCGCGACGTAGGGGCGGCGGAAAGCGGTCGAGGCCGAGCTGACCGTGAACACCTCGCCGGCGACCGGGGCCGGCCCGCCGTTGAACATCGGCGTCACCAGCGGAATGCCGCTGTTGCCGAGCGGCTGGTGGGTGAAGACGGCCTTGTGGAGCTTCCCCCACCGCCACTGCGCCGGGTCGTCGCCGAGCTGCCGCGAGATCTGGGCGACCGCCTCGCCGAACGCGCGCTGGACGATGTCGTCCCGGGTCTCCACCTTGCCCGGGGTCCGCTTGTCGTCGAACCAGGGGTTGCGCGGATCGGCCATCATCTCGACCAGGCGCGGCGTCTGGTTGACGGCGGTCCCGCGGAAGGCGTTCATCAGCGGCTCCCCCAGCTCATCGCCATAGACGTCGTCGAGGAACTTGCCGTACCAGGCCTGGTAGACCGTGGCGGCCGGGCTCTCCAGGGTGAATCGCAGGTCCCAGTCGCGCACCTGCCGCAAGGCCTTCTCCTGCTTGGGATTCTGGGGCTTGGCCGCGAGCAGGTAAGGGCGCAGCAATGAGGCCGGCAGCGAGCTGACGTCGGACTGGATGCTCCGCATGTCGTTCAGGCTGACATGAGGGTTGGCGGCCAGGAGCTCGGTGATCCGCTGGGCACGGTAGGGCTCGCCATAGTCGTAGGAGATCAGATAGGGGTAGCTGTCCGCCACCACTTTGTTGTTGGCGGTGACGATGAAGCCGGCCGGCGGATTGAGCAGCGACGGCATCTTGTCGAAGGGGATGAGCCCCTGCCAGTCGCGCTCGGGCCCGCCCGCCGGCACGGGGACCAGACCCTGCTGTCCGGCGGCCCGCACCGGGATCGCGCCCGATCCCTGGTAGCCGATGTTGCCGTCGACGTCGGCGTAGACGAAATTGAGCGTCGGCGCCTGCCAGTTGGAGAGGGCGCCGCGGAAGGCCGGCCAGTCGGCGGCGATGTCGATGCCGGCCACGGCGTCGAGCGTGCGGCCCGGATCGAGAGCCGTCCAGCGCAGGGCCAGGGGGGGCAGTCCTTCCAGATCGAACCCCTCGTTGACGATCGGGCCGTGGGGCGTGATCACCAGATCGAACGGGACCGGCTTGCCCCCCTTGACCGGGATCGACTGGTGAAGGATCTGGGTGTCGCGCCAGCCGTCGCCGACCTTCACCTGCTTGCGGTCGTTGACCTGCTCGACGAAGAAGTCCTGGGAGTCGCCGCACATGGCGGAGATCCCCCAGGCGATCCGCCGGTTGTGGCCGATCAGCACCATCGGCACGCCGGGGAAGGAGAAGCCGGCGACGTCGAATCGCCCGGCGTGGAGCCCGTTCTCGTACCAGACCGAAGGCATTTCGAGCTGGAGGTGGGTGTCGTTGGCGAGCATCGGCTTGCCGGTGGCGGTGCGGCTGCCGTGGACCACCCAGTTATTGCTCCCCACGGCGACCGCGGTCTCGCTCAGCAGGGCGGTCAGCAGGGAGCCGGCTGGCCGCAGCGCCGCCTGGCGGGCCTCGCCGTAGCCCCCCGCCTCTGGCGAGACGATCAGCGGCTGCCGGTCCTGGGAAGGGAACGGAGGCATCAACTGGCGGGCGCTGTCGACGCCGACCTTGGCGGCGAGCCGGCCACGCATCAGCTCCTGGGTCTGGTTCTGTCCCAGCGAGAAGGCGATCATCTTGCTCCAGGCGATCGAATCGACCGGCGTCCAGGGCGCCGGCCGCACGCCGAGGATGGAGAACTCGACCGGCAGCTCGCCGCGGTGGGATTCGATGAAGGCGTTGACCCCGTCCGCGTAGGCCTGGAGGATGGCGCGGGTCTCCGGGGAGAGCACCTGCCAGTCAGCCTCCGCGGCGCTACGGATGCGGAGCGTGCGCAGCGAGCGGTCGGTCGCCAGCACTCTGCGGCCGAACAGCGAGGAGAGCTCGCCGGCGCCCAGCCGGCGGTTGAAGTCCATCTGCCAGAGCCGGTCCTGGGCGTGCACGTACCCCTGGGCGAAGAAAAGGTCGTGCTCGTTGGCGGCGTAGAGGCTCGGCACGCCCCAGCGGTCGCGGATCACCTGGACCGGGGCCGAGAGACCGGGGACGGCGATCTTCCCCGCGGTCTGTGGCCAGGCACGGCGCACCCGCCAGGTAGCGAAGACCGCCAGCGATACGACGAGGGCCAGCAGGCCGAGAAAAAGAATCTTGAGGATCTTGCGGAACCGTAGCTTCAAGAGGTCTCCGATCCGCCGAGGCGGGTCCGCAGCCAGTAGGCCAGCGTGCGGACGTGCGGCTCAGCGAGCAGGGTGAGATGGTCACCCGGAACGTGCTGCCGGTCGATGGGATGGGGGGAGAGCTTCTCCCACCCGAGGTCCGGCCCGAGAGCCGGATCGAAGTCGGCGCCCTCGGCGCGGACGAGCGTGATCCGCCCGTCGTAGGGCCCGGGGGCGTAGAGGCGGAAAGCGCGGACGTTGGTCTGGTAGACCCGCAGCAGCCGGCGGAGCTGGGCGAGGCTGTCGCCGCTGTGCACGACCCCGGCGCGCCGCAGCCGCTCGACGAAGAAACGGAGCTGGGCCTCGGGATCCAGCGGCCGAAGGTCGGCGGCGGTCACCGCAAGGTCCTTGCCGCGCAGCCCCCTGATGTATTCGGCGATCGTGAGCAGCCAGCCGGTCTGGTCTCCCTCCCCTACCGCCGTTCCGTCGTCCACGGGACCGCCGGGAAGCCCGGGGGTGGTGTCGATCACCGCCAGCAGCTCCACCTCTTCGCCGGCGGCCCGGAGCTGCCGGGCCAGCTCGAAGGCGGCGAGCCCCCCGAACGACCAGCCGCCGATCCGGTAGGGGCCGCGCGGCTGCACGCGGCGGATCTCCCCGGCGTAATGGGCCGCCATCTCCTCGATCGTGGCGAACGGCTCGCCGGCGTCCTCCAGGCCGCGCGACTGCAGGCCGTAGAACGGCTGGTCCGCGCCGGCGTGGCGGGCGAGCGGAAAGAAGCAGAGCGCGTCGCCGCCGGCCGGGTGGATGCAGAAGAACGGCCGGCGCCCGTCGTCAGGAGCAGCGGGGATGGGAGGGACGATCTCCACCAGGCATCGCCCGGCGGGCGGAGGGGGCTCGGCGCCCGCCGGGGTCCCCTTGAGCCGCCGCTCGAGCGCCTCGCGCTGGGCCGGGGAGAGCTTGGAGAGACGGGAGGCAAGGCGGTCGCGCCGGGCGTCGACCGCGGCCTCGGGTTGCGTCTCCGCCGCCGGCGCGGCGCCCGTCTCCGCCACGGCCTGCGGCGCTTCGGTGAGCGGCGCCACAGGCAGCTCTTCCAGGCGGACGTCCGGGTCCGCGGCGGCGGCGGCCAGCAGGCTCCGGTAGTGCTCCAGCAGCCGGTCCATGGTGCCGGCGTCGAAAAGGTCGGTGTTGTACTCGACCCCGGTGTACAACCCCTCGGGGGTGTCTACCGCGACGAGGGTGAGGTCGAACTGCGAGGTGCCCGTGCCGGCGTCGAACGGCTCCATGCGGATCGCCCCCCCGCTCCCGGCGGCGTCCTGTGCTCTGTCCGCGGGCTCGTGGTGCATCAGGAACATCACCTGGAACAGAGGGCTGCGGCTCTTGTCGCGCACCGGCTGCAGGGCCTCGACCAGTTTGTCGAAGGGAAGATCCTGAAAGGCGTACGCGCCGAGCGCCTTCTCCCGCGTGCGCTCCAGGAACTGGCGGAAGGTGAGGCCGGTGGCGAAGTCGCCGGGGAGCACCAGGGTGTTGACGAAGAAGCCGATCAGCCCCTCGAGCTCGGGCCGACCGCGGCCGGCCACAGGCGAGCCCACCACGATCCGCTCCTGTCCGGAGTAGCGATGGAGCAGCGCCTGGAAGGCCGCGAGCAGGGTCATGAACAGGGTCGCTCCCGACCGCTGCGCCAGCCTCCGGAGCTCCCGGGACAGCTCGGCGGGGAGCTGGAGCGAGCGGTAAGAACCCCGATAGGTCTGGATCGGCGGCCGCGGCCGGTCGGTGGGCAGGCGGAGATCCGGAAGGGTGGTGCCGAACTGCCGCTTCCATTCTTCCAGCAGCCCCTCGCTCGCCTCGCTCAGCGCGCTCCGCTGCCAGGCCGCGAAGTCCGGAACCTGGAGCGGCAACTCGGGCAGCGGCGAGGGTCGGCGGGCGGCGAAGGCTGCGTAGAGCTCCCGCAGCTCCCGCTTGAAGACCTCGACCGATCCGCCGTCGGACACGATGTGGTGCATGGTGGCGAGGAGCACCCAGTCCCCGGCGCCGAGCCGCAGCAGGGTGGCGCGGAACAGCGGCCCGCAGGCAAGGTCGAACGGCAGGCGTGCCTCCTCGCCGGCCTGCTTCAGGGCCTCGGGCTCCCGGACTGGCGCGGGCAGGCTGGAGAGGTCGATCCACGGCAGCGGCACGGACGCCGCCGGCCGGACCTTCTGGACGCCATGCCCCTCGTGCTCGCCGAACAGGGTGCGCAGCGACTCGTGGCGGCGCACGATCTCGTCGAGGGCCCGCGAGAGCGCGCCCGGGTCCAGGGGACCGGTGAGACGGAGCGGCGCGGGGAGGTTGAAGGTGGCGGTCCCCGGCTCCAGGCGGTCGAGGAACCAGAGCCGCTGCTGGGCGAGCGAGAGCGGCAGATTCCCGCTCTCCTCACGGGAGACGCGCCCGATCGGCGGCAGGGGAATGCCGCGACGGGTCTCCATCTCCCGCCCGATCCACACCGCCAGGCCTTCCACGGTGGGCAGCGCGAAGACTTGGTGGAGCGGCAGCTCGACGTGGAGCGCGGCGCGGATGCGCGAGACCACCCGGGTGGCGAGCAGGGAATGCCCTCCGAGATCGAAGAAGTTGTCGGTCACCCCCACCGTCTGCCCGAAGACGTCGCTCCAGATCCCCGCCAGCACCTCTTCCACGTAGTTGCGGGGAGAGCGGCTCCCCGCCGCCTCGGCCTCCTCCGCGTGGAGGGGCATCGCCGCCAGCGCCCGCCGGTCGATCTTGCCGTTGGGAGTCAGCGGCAGCTCGCGCAGGAGCACGAAGGCCGAGGGGACCATGTACTCGGGCAGGCTCTGCTTGAGAAGGGAGCGCAGCTCCCCCGCGGCGAGGTCCCGCGCCGACTCGACGTAGGCGACCAGGCGGTTGCCGCCGGCTTCCTCCGGCATGGCCAGAACGGCGGCTTCCCGCACCTCCGGGTGGCGGGTCAGCGCCGACTCGATCTCCCCCAGCTCGATGCGGAAGCCGCGCACCTTCACCTGAGTGTCGAGACGGCCCAGGAAGTCCAGCTCCCCGGTGGGCAGATACCGCACCAGGTCCCCTACCTGGTAGAGCCGCGAGCCCGGCGGGCCGTACGGGTTCGGGATGAACCGCTCCGCCGTCAGGTCGGGACGGTGCAGATAGCCGCGGGTCACCCCTTCCCCTCCCATGTACAGCGCGCCCGGAATGCCGACCGGCACCGGGCGCATGGCGGCATCGAGGACGTAGGCCGCTTCGCCCGTCAGTGGACGGCCGATCAACGGGTGCCCGGCGTCGCGCGGCACCACCGCATAGGAGGTGAAGGTCGTATCCTCCGACGGACCGTAGAGGTTGACCACCCGTTCGACGCCGGGCAACTGCCCATAGATCTCCCGCACCAGCGACCCCTTCAGCGCCTCGCCGCCCAGGTTCACCGTCCGGATCGTCGCCGGCAGGCAGCCCAGCCGCAGCAGCTCGGACATCGCAGACGGCACCGTGTCGACCAGCACCACCTCGTCCCGGGCCTCGAGATCCGGCAAAGCCAGGGCGTTCTCGGCCAGCAGAATCTTGCCGCCCGCGGCCAGGGTGGCGAAGATCTCGAACACCGACATGTCGAAGCAGATCGAGGTCGAGGCCAGCACGCCGGCGTACTCCTCCGGCGTGTACATGGCATGCGCCCAGCGCACCATCGCCACCGCGCTGCGGTGCTGGATCGCCACCCCCTTCGGCACTCCCGTCGAGCCGGAGGTAAAGATCACGTAGGCCAGGTTGTCCGGCAGCGCCCGTTGAGAGACTACAGACTCTACCGGCTCCATCTCCCAACCCGGATCGAGGAACACCGTCCGCATCCCCGCCGGCAGATCCCCCTTGAAGGCCGCCGCGAGCCCGCGGCGGGTCACCAGCACGGCGGCCCGCGAGGTCTCCAGCATCAGCAGCACGCGGCTCTGCGGGTAGTTGGGATCGAGCGGCGCGTAGGCGCCCCCCGCCTTGTGAACGGCGAGGAGGGTCATGACGAGATCGGCGGTGCGATCCATCAGCACGCCAGCCAGCCGCTCGGGGCCGAGGCCCAGAACCCGCAGCCGGCTCGCCAGCCGCTCCGCTCGCTCGTTCAGCTCGCGGTAGCTCAGGCGCACGCCTTCCGGATCGACGAGCGCCGTCCGTTCGGGCGTCCGCTCCACTTGGGCCTCGAAGAGCTGGTGCAGGCAGAGCTCGGGACCGGAGGTCGAGCCCGTGTCGTTGAAGCCCACCAGGAGCTGCTCGCGCTCCGCTTCCGTCAGCAGCGGCAGATCGCGCCAGCCGCGTTCCGGATCGCTCACCGCCGCCGCGAGCAGCCGCCCGATGTGGCCCAGCAGCCGGGCGGCCGTCGCGCTCTCGAACAGATCGGTGTTGTACTCCACCCCGGTCCGCAGGGTGGCCTCCGCATCGACCACGAAGAGCGAGAGGTCGAACTTCGCCGTGGTGGTCTCCCCGTCGATCCCCTCGAGCCTCACCTCGCCCAGACCCGGCAGACCGGGGCTGGCGGTCTGCACCGAGAGCAGCTCCTGGACGAAGGGGGAGCGGGAGAGGTCGCGCTCCGGCCTCAGCTCCTCCACCAGCGTCTCGAAGGGCAGGTCCTGGTGGCCATAGGCGGCCAGCGCCGCCTCACGCGCCTGACGCAACGCATCCCGGAAGGAAGCCGCCGCGACGAGCTGGACGCGGAGCACCAGGGTGTTGACGAAAAAGCCGATCAGCCCTTCGATCTCCGCCCGGGTGCGGTTGGCGACGGGCGAGCCGACCAGCACGTCTTCCTGCCCGGAGTAGCGGGCGAGCAGAACGTCGAAGCCGGCGAGCAGGAGCATGAACAGCGTCACCCCCTCGCGCCGGCAGAAAGCGCGGATCTCAGCGGAAAGCTCCGCCGGCAGCATGGCCGAGTGACCGGCCCCCTTGAACGTCTGCACCGCCGGCCGCGGGAAGTCGGTGGGCAGGTCGAGACCCGCTGGAGCGCCTGCGAGCTGGCGGCGCCAATGCTCCAGATGGCGGGAGAGCGCCTCGCCGCTCAGCCATCGCTGCTGCCAGACAGCGAAGTCGGCGTACTGTACCGGCAACTCGGGCAGTGACGACGGCCGGCCCGCGGCGACGGCGGCGTAGAGAGCCGCCAGCTCCCGCAGCAGGATCTCCAGCGACCAGCCGTCGGAGACGATGTGGTGCATGGCCAGTAGCAGCAGGTGACGCTCCGGCTCGAGCCTGAGCAGAGCCGCGCGGAAGAGCGGTCCGGCGCCGAGATCGAACGGCCGCAGGGCATCCCGCTCCACCAGAGCTGAGGCTTCGACTTCCCGTGACCCTACAGGCAGCCCGCCGAGGTCGACGATGGGGAGAGGAAAGGGACCGGCTGGAGCGATCGCTTGGTAGGGCTCGCCGTCGAGGCTCGGGAAAGTCGTGCGTAGAGCCTCGTGCCGGCGCACCACCTCCGCGAAAGCGCTCTGAAGGACCGGAAGGTCGAGCCGCCCTTCCAGGCTCAGCGGGTAGGGGATGTTGTAGACCGCGGAGCCGGGGTCGAGCTGGTCGAGGAACCAGAGGCGCCGCTGGGAGAAGGAGAGCGGCAGCGGGCTGGTGCGGGGGGCCGGCTCGATAGGCGGCACCTCCAGGGCCTCGCCCACGCCGAGCGCCGCTTCCACGCTCTCGGCAAGCTCGGCGATGGTCGGCTGCTCGAACAGCCGGCGCACCGGCAGCTCGATGCCGAACGCCTCCCGAATCCGCGAAACCACGCGGGTAACGAGCAGGGAGTGGCCGCCGAGATCGAAGAAGTTGTCGGTCACCTCCACCACCTGCCCCAAGACGTCGCTCCAGATCCCCGCCAGCACCTCTTCCACGTAGTTGCGGGGGGCGCGGGTCCCTGCCTCGGTGCTCTCCGCAGGGCTGGCCTCAATGCCCACGAGCGCCCGCCGGTCGATCTTGCCGTTGGGAGTCAGCGGCAGCTCGCGCAGGAGCACGAAGGCCGAGGGGACCATGTAATCGGGCAGGCTCCGCTTGAGCAGAGAGCGCAGCTCACCCACGGCGAGATCCCGCGCCGACTCGACATAGGCGACCAGGCGGTTGCCGCCGGCTTCCTCCGGCATCGCCAGGACGGCGGCTTCCCGCACCTCCGGGTGGCGGGTGAGCGCCGACTCGATCTCCCCCAGCTCGATGCGGAAGCCTCGCACCTTCACCTGGGTGTCGAGGCGGCCCAGGAAGTCCAGCTCCCCGGTGGGCAGATACCGCACCAGGTCTCCTACTTGGTAGAGCCGCGAGCCCGGAGGACCGTACGGATTCGGGATGAACCGCTCAGCCGTCAGATCGGGACGGTGCAGGTAGCCGCGGGTCACCCCTTCCCCTCCCATGTACAGCGCGCCCGGAATGCCGACCGGCACCGGGCGCATCGCGGCATCGAGGACGTAGGCCGCTTCGCCCATCAGCGGACGGCCGATCAACGGGTGCCCGGCGTCGCGCGGCACCACCGCGTAGGAGGTGAAGGTCGTATCCTCCGACGGACCGTAGAGGTTGACCACCCGTTCGACGCCGGGCAACTGCCCATAGATCTCCCGCACCAGCGAGCCCTTCAGCGCCTCGCCGCCCAGGTTCACCGTCCGGATCGTCGTCGGCAGGCGGCCCATTCGCAGCAGCTCGGACATCGCCGACGGCACCGTGTCGACCAGCACCACCTCGTCCCGGGCCTCGAGATCCGGCAAGGCCAGGGCGTTCTCGGCCAGCAGGATCTTGCCGCCCGCGGCCAGGGTGGCGAAGATCTCGAACACCGACATGTCGAAACAGATCGAGGTCGAGGCCAGCACGCCGGCGTACTCCTCCGGCGTGTACATGGCATGCGCCCAGCGCACCATCGCCACCGCGCTGCGGTGCTGGATCGCCACCCCCTTCGGCACACCCGTCGAGCCCGAGGTGAAGATCACGTACGCCAGGTTGTCCGGCAGCGCTGCCTGAGCCTCCAACAGTTCCTCTACCGGCTCCGTCTCCCAACCGGGATCGAGGAAGACCGTCCGCAAACCGGCCGGCAGCTCCCCCGCGAAAGCCTCGGCGAGCTGGCGGCGGGTCACCAGCACGGCGGCCCGCGAGGTCTCCAGCATCAGCAGCACGCGGTTCCGCGGGTAGTTTGGATCGAGCGGCGCGTAGGCGCCCCCTGCTTTCTGGACCGCCAGGAGGGTCACCACGAGATCGGCCGTGCGGTCCATCAGCACCCCCGCCAACCGCTCGGGGCCGAGCCCCAGCGCCCGCAGGCGGCGCGCCAGCCGCCCGGCCCGGGCATCCAGCTCGCGGTAGCTCAGGCGCACGCCTTCCGGATCGACGAGCGCCGTCCGCTCGGGCGTGCGCTCCACCTGGGCCTCGAAGAGCTGGTGCAGGCAGAGCTCGGGACCGGAGGTCGAGCCGGTGTCGTTGAACCCGACCAGAAGCTGCTCGCGCTCGGCCTCCGTCAGCAGCGGCAGGTCGCGCCAGCCGCGTTCCGGATCGCTCACCGCCGCCGCGAGCAGCCTCTCGATGTGGCCCAGCAGCCGGACGGCCGTCGCACCCTCGAACAGGTCGGTGCTGTACTCCACCCCCACCTGCAAGGTGGTCTCCGCATCCACCACGAACAGGGAGAGGTCGAACTTCGCCGCGGTGCTCTGCCCTTCAATCTCCTCGAGCCGCACCTCGCCCAGAGCCGGCAGACCCGGGCCGGCCGTCTGCAGGGAGAGCAATGCCTGGAAGAAGGGGGTGCGAGAGAGGTCGCGCTCCGGCCGCAGCTCCTCCACCAGCGTCTCGAAGGGGAGATCCTGGTGGCCATAGGCGGTCAGCGCCGCCTCGCGCGCCTGACGTAGCGCATTCCGAAACGAGGACGCCGCGCCGAGCTGGACACGGAGCACCAGAGTGTTGACGAAGAAGCCGATCAGTCCTTCGGTCTCCCCCCGGTTGCGATTGGCTACGGGTGAGCCGACCAGCACGTCCTCCTGTCCGGAGTAGCGGGCGAGCAGGACGTCGAAACCGGCGAGCAGGAGCATGAACAGGGTGACCCCTTCCCGACGGCAGAACGCGCGAATCCCGGCAGACAGCTCCGCTGGTAGTGCGGCCGAGTGGCTGGCCCCCTTGAAGGTCTGCACGGCCGGCCGCGGAAAGTCGGTAGGCAGATCGAGACCCGCGGGAGCGCCTGCGAGCTGATGGCGCCAATGCTCGAGCTGACGCGAGAGCGCCTCGCCGCTCAGCCAGCGCCGCTGCCAGACCGCAAAGTCGGCGTACTGCACCGGCAGCTCGGGGAGGGGCGACGGCCGGCCCGCGGCGCAGGCCTCGTACAGCGCAGCCAGCTCCCGGAGCAGGATCTCCAGCGACCAGCCATCGGAGACGATGTGATGCATCGCCAGCAGGAGGACGTGCCGCGCCGGTCCGAGCCTCAGCAGCATCGCCCGGAAGAGCGGCCCGGAGCCAAGATCGAACGGCCGTCTGGACTCGCTCTCGACGAGAACCGCGGCCTCGGCACTCCGCAGGGCTTCGGGCAGGCCTGTGATGTCGATCACCGGCAATGGAAAGGATGCGGCCGGCGCGATCGCCTGGTACGGCTCGCCGTCGAGGCCGGGGAAGGTCGTGCGCAACGCCTCGTGCCGGCGCACCACTTCCGCGAACGCACTCTGAAGGATCTGCGGGTCGAGCCGCCCTTCCAGCCTCAGCGGGTAGGGGATGTTGTAGACCGCGGAGCCGGGGTCGAGCTGGTCGAGGAACCAGAGGCGCCGCTGGGAGAAGGAGAGCGGCAGCGGGCCGGTGCGGGGGGCCGGCTCGATAGTCGGCGCCTCCAGGGCTCCGCCCACGTCCAGTGCCGCCTCTACGCTCTCGGCAAGACCGGCGAGGGTCGGCCGCTCGAACAGCCGGCGCACCGGCAGCTCGATGCCGAACGCCTCCCGCACCCGTGAGACCACGCGGGTGGCAAGCAGCGAGTGGCCGCCGAGATCGAAGAAGTTGTCGGTCACCCCCACGGCCTGCCCGAAGACGTCGCTCCAGATCCCCGCCAGCACCTCCTCCACGTAGTTGCGGGGAGCGCGGCTCCCTGTCGTCTCCGCCCCCTCGGTGTAGAGGGGCAAGGCCGCGAGCGCCCGCCGGTCGATCTTGCCATTGGGGGTCAGCGGCAGCTCGCGCAGGAGCACGAAGGCCGCAGGCACCATGTAGTCGGGCAGGCTCCTCTTGAGCAGAGAGCGCAGCTCCCCCGCGGCGAGGTCCCGCGCCGATTCCACGTAGGCGATCAAGCGGTTGCCGCCGGCTTCTTCAGGACTCGCCAGGACGGCGGCTTCCCGCACCTCTGGATGGCGGGTGAGCGCCGACTCGATCTCCCCCAGCTCGATACGGAAGCCGCGCACCTTCACCTGGGTATCGAGACGGCCCAGGAAATCCAGCTCTCCGGTGGGCAGGTACCGCACCAGGTCTCCCACCTGGTAGAGCCGCGAGCCCGGCGGGCCGTATGGGTTCGGGATGAACCGCTCAGCCGTCAGGTCCGGCCGGTGCAGGTAGCCGCGGGTCACCCCTTCGCCTCCCATGTACAGCGCGCCCGGAATGCCGATCGGCACCGGCCACATTCCAGCGTCCAGCACGTAGGCCGCCTCGCCCGTCAGGGGACGGCCGATCAACGGGTGCTCGGCGTCGCGCGGCACCACCGCATACGAGGTGAAGGTCGTATCCTCCGACGGACCGTAGAGGTTGACCACCCGCTCGACGCCGGGCAGTTGCGCGTGGATCTCCCGCACCAGCGAGCCCTTCAGCGCCTCGCCGCCCAGGTTCACCGTCCGGACCGTCGATGGCAGGCCGCCGAGCCGCAGCAGCTCCGACATCGCCGACGGCACAGTATCGACCAGCACCACCTCGTCCCGGGCTTCGAGATCCGGCAGCGCCAGCGCGTTCTCCGCCAGCACGATCTTTCCGCCCGCGGCCAGGGTGGCGAAGATCTCGAACACCGACATGTCGAAACAGATCGAGGTCGAGGCCAGCACGCCCCCGTACTCCTGCGCCGTGTACATCGTATGGGCCCAGCGCACCATCGCCACCGCGCTACGGTGCTGGATCGCCACCCCCTTTGGCACCCCCGTCGAACCCGAGGTGAAGATCACGTACGCCAGGTTGTCCGGCAGTGCTGCCTGAGCCTCTACCGGCTTCTTCACCGGCTCCGTCTCCCAACCGGGATCGAGGAAGACCGTCCGCAAGCCGGCCGGCAGCTCCCCCGCGAAGGCCTCGGCGAGCGGGCGGCGGGTCACCAGCACGGTGGCTCGCGAGGTCTCCAGCATCAGCAGCACGCGGCTCCGCGGATAGTTGGGATCGAGCGGCGCATAGGCTCCCCCCGCCTTCTGGACCGCCAGGAGGGTCACCACAAGGTCGGCCGTGCGGTCCATCAGCACGCCTGCAAGCCGCTCGGGGCCGAGCCCCAGCTCCCGCAGGCGGTGCGCCAGCCGGTCGGCCCGCTCGTTCAGCTCGTGGTAGGTCAGACGAGTGCCTTCCGGAGCCACGAGCGCCGTCCGTTCGGGCGTCCGCTCCGCCTGGGCTTCGAAGAGCTGGTGCAGGCAGACCTCGGGGCCGGAGGTCGAGCCCGTATCGTTGAAGCCCACCAGGAGCTGCTCGCGCTCCGCCTCCGTCAACAGAGGCAGGTCGCCGACGGCACGCCCCGGCTCGGCGATGCCTGCCGCGAACAGGACCTGAAAATGACCGAGCAGCCGTTGGATGGTCGCGTCCTCGAACAGATCGAGCGGATACTCGCAGAACAGCACGAGCCGGCCGTCATCTTGCTCCATCGAGAGGTTGAGGTCGAACTTGGCCGTGCCACCCCCAAGGTCGAACCGCCGTGCGGCGAGTCCGGGGAAGCGGGTGGCCCGCGTATAGCCGAATTGGAGAGCCACCTGGAAGAGCGGGTTGCGCCCGAGGTCGCGCTCGGGGGCGAGGTCCTCGACGAGCAGCTCGAACGGGAGGTCCTGGTTCGCGAAAGCCTCCAGCGTCGTATCGCGGACCCGGGTCAGGAGCTCGCCGAAAACGGGTGCGCCGGAGAGGTCGGCGCGCAACGGCAGCATGTTGACGAAGAAGCCAACCAGTCCCTCGAGCTCGTAGCGGGCACGGTTGGCGCTGGGTGTACCGACGGCGAAATCGTTCTGGCCGGTATACCTGCCGAGCAGGGCCTGGAAGACCGTGAGAACCACCATAAACGAGGTGGCGTTCCAGGACCGGGCGAGACCTTCCAGATCGGCTGCCGAGACCTCCAGATCGACACCGCGGGATGCACCGCGGAAGGTCCAGACCGAGGGTCGACGGCGATCGGTCGGGAGATCGATAGGCGGCACGCCGGCGAGCCGCCGGCGCCAGACCTCGAGCAGCTTCGCCAACGTCTCGCCGCATAGATGCTGCCGCTGCCAGATCGCGTAGTCCGCGTATTGAAGCGGCAGTCGCGGCAGCTCGGCCGGCCGCCCCTCGAACGCGGCCTGGTAGAAAATCGCGAGATCCCCCAGCAGGATCTGGTCCGACCAGCCGTCGCTCACCGCGTGGTGGACCACCAACAGGAACAGGTGCTCGGCGGGCCCGAGCCGGACGAGCAAGGCCCGCAGCAGAGGGCCGGCCGTCAGATCAAAGGCCCGTCCGGCTTCGGCGCGAGCGGCCCGTAGCGCCTCCTCCTCGCGCCGGCCCTCCGGAAGGCCGGAGAGGTCGGTCAGCGGCAGCCGGGGAGCTTCGGCAGGCGCGGGCAGGATCTCCTGCCAGGGCTCGCCGTCGGTTTCGGCGAAGCGGGTGCGCAGGGACTCGTGCCGGCTCACAACCCCGCCGAGAGCCGTGGCCAGCGCCGCGGCGTCGAGCGGACCCTCGAGGCGGACGGCGGTCGGCAGGTTGTAGGCCCCGTCCGCCGGCTGCAGGCGCTCGACCAGCCAGAGGCTCTGCTGGGAAAAGGAGAGGGGCGGACGCTCCGGCCGTGCGCTCCACACCTCTCCGGCCACGGCGAGATCCTTTGCCGAATCGATGATTCCGGAGAGGCCGGCGACGGTCGGATTCTCGAAGAGGCGTTGCAGCGGCAGCTCGATACCGAAGGAATCCCGGACCCGCGAAACGACCTGGATGGCGAGCAGCGAATGGCCCCCCAGCTCGAAGAAGCCCTGATGGATACCCACGCGGTCGAGACCCAGCACGCCTGCCCAGAGAGTGGCCAACAGCTCCTCGGTTGGGGTGCTCGGAGAGGCCGACGGCGCAGGAGAACGGAGCTCGTCGGGTGCCGGCAGCGCCTTGCGGTCAATCTTGCCGTTGGGAGTCAGAGGCAGCGCCGGCAGAAAGGCCCAGGAGGTGGGGATCAATGGATCAGGCAGGCGCTCTTTGAGGAAGGCGCGCAGATCGGAGGCGGTCAGCTCCATCCCGGGCCGCGCCACCACGTAGGCGGTCAGACACTGATCGCGAGCGATGACGACCGCCTCCCCCACTCCTGGATTGCGCCGGAGAGCAGCCTCGACCTCTCCCGGCTCGACCCGGAATCCACGGACCTTGACCTGGAAGTCAACCCGGCCGAGGAACTCGACCGTGCCGTCCGCCAGGTAACGCCCTCGGTCGCCGGTGGCATAGAGCCGGCTGCCGGGCTGGCCGTAGAAGGCTCCCCAGGGATCGGGGACGAACCTCCCGGCGGTCAGGTCAGGCTGACGCAGATAGCCGCGGGTCACCTGCGGTCCGCCAACGTACAACTCTCCCGGGACTCCCGACGGCATCAAGTCCAGGCTGCGGTCCAGGACCAGCACCCGCGTGCCGGCGAGCGGCCGACCCAACGGGACCGGAATCCTCCGCCCGGTCTCGTAAGTCAGGACGCCCACCGTGGTCTCTGTGGGACCATAGTGGTTGAGGATCCGGCAGCCGGGGGCCAGTTCCAGGACCCGCTGGATGAGTCCCGCAGGCGCCGCCTCCCCGCCCAGGATCAGCAGCCGCCTGGGCAGGCACCCCGCGGCTCGCGGCGAGGCGAGGAGAGCTGTCAAGTGGGAGGGCACGATCTTGAGGCAGTCGAGGGGATGACGCTCGAAGGCATCGGCAAGAGCCGCCGCCTCGGACAGGCGCGCCCGCGAAATCACCTGCAGGCAGCCGCCGGTGACCAGCGAAGCGAAGATCACCGTGTTCCCCAGATCCGCGGCGAGCGTGCTCACAGTGGCGAAGCTCGCTCCTGCCGGCAGAGACATCCTGGCAAGGACGCCGGAGAGATAGCTCGCGAGCTGCCCATGACCCACCATCACTCCCTTGGGGCTACCGGTCGAGCCCGAGGTGTAGATGACGTAAGCCAGGTGCTCCAATCCCGCCGGCTCGCCCAACGCGGGGTCCTCTTCCTCGGGCTCTCCCTGAAGGAGGCCCTCTGCCGTCAGCAGGACCACCGGACCGGAGAACGGCGGAAGGATCTCCAGCAGGGTGTCCTGTGAGAGCAGGACGCGAGCTCCGCAGTCTTCGAGGACGAAGCCGAGGCGGTCCCGCGGGGATTCGGCGTCGAGCGGCACGTAGGCGCTTCCCGCCTTGAGCACTCCCAGGATCGCCACGACCATGGCTGGCGAGCGCTCGAAGCAGACGGCAACCGTGCGTTCCCGGCCGCTCCCCGAGCGCCGCAGGTGCCGGGCGAGCGCTTCCGCGCGGGTCTCGAGCTCGCGGTAGGTCAGAACCTCTTCCTCGAAGCGGACCGCCGGCGCGTCCGGTGTTCGCTCGGCCTGGAGCGCGAAGAGCTCGTGGACGCAGCGAACGGGGGGGACGCCGGGCTCACCGTTCCACTCCACGAGGATCTGATCGACCTCGGGCGCGGTAAGCAAGGGCAACTCCGAGAGGCGCAGATACGGACGGTGGACGGCACCCGTGAGCAACGTCTCGAAGTGGCCGGCCATCCGCCGCATGGTCGCGGGATCGAACAGGTCGGTCGAATACTGGAGATCGAGCTTCAGGCCACCGTCGCGTTCCTCTTGAACGGAGAACGTCAAATCCACCTTGGCGCTGCGGATCTCAGGCTCCAGAACGTCCACCGTAAGCCCGGACGGCAGGGGCAGCCCGGCCGGGGCTCCCTGGAAGACCAGCATCACCTGGACCAGCGGCGTATGGGAGAGGGCCCGCTCGGGTTGGAGCGCCTCGACCAGCTTCTCGAAGGGGAGATCCTGATGAGCCTGAGCGTCGAGAGTGGCCTCGCGGACGCGCTCCACGACATGCCGGAATTCCGGATCGCCTCCGAGGTCGGCCCGCAGCACCAGGGTGTTGACGAAGAAGCCGATCAACCCTTCGATCTCGGCCCAGTTGCGGTTGGCCACGGGCGTGCCCACCAGCAGGCAGTCCTGACTCGTGTAGCGGCCGAGCAGTGCCTCGAAGGCGGCGACGAAGAGCATGAACGGCGTGGCGTCCAGGCTCTTCGCCCGCTCCCGCAGGGAATGGGCCAAACCCTCAGGAAGCGCGAATTTCAGCAGGTGACCCTGGGAGCTGCGAACAGCGGGGCGGGAACGATCGGAGGGCAGATCCAGCAGCCAGGGAGCGCCTTCCAGGCGCCGCCGCCAGTAGGCGAGCTGCTTCTCGACCACTTCTCCGCTCAACCATTGCCGCTGCCAACGCGCGAAGGCCGGGTATTGAAGCGGCAGATCAGGGAGCGGCGACGGCTCGCCGGCCAGGAAGGCGCCATAGAGCGTGAACAGCTCCCGCAGCAGGATCTCGGTCGACCATCCGTCATTGGCGATGTGGTGGACCGTAACTGACAGGAGACCCTCCTCCGGTCCGCTCTGGAGCAGGGCGGCGTGCATCAAGGGCCCGGTGGCGAGGTGGAAGGGTTGGGCGTACGCCTCCGTGGCCCGCCTCCAGGCCTCGGCGGCGCGACGGCCTTCCGGCAGAGCGGTGAGATCGACCCGTGTCAGCCAGGAAGAACGGGGGACGGATACGAACTGGAACGGCTCTCCGTCGATTGCAAGGAAGGTCGTCCGTAAGGCCTCATGGCGGCGCACGATCTCCACCAGCGCACGATCCAGGGCTCCGGGATCGAGCCGTCCGCGCAGCCGGAGCAAACAAGGCAGGTTGTAGACCGCCGAGTCAGGCTGCAACTGGTGCAGGAACCAGAGCCGGCTCTGCGCGTACGAGAGCGGCAGTCCGCCCTCGTACGAAAAGGTCTGGAGCATGGCGGGGGAACGGGTGGAGCTGGGCAAGCCTTCGATGATGGACGCCAGCCCCGCGATCGTCGGCGCCTGGAAGATCTGCCGGACCGCGACCTCGATCCCGAAGTCCCTGCGGATGCGCGAAATCAACTGGATCGCGAGCAGCGAGTGGCCGCCGATCTCGAAGAACTTCTGGTGGACGCCGACTCTCTCGAGGTCGAGAAGCTCGATCCAGATAGCGGCCAGCCGCTCCTCGACCGGATTGCGCGGCACCTCCTCCAGCGGCAGTTCCTCGACCTCCTCGGGCCGGAACCCGGAGAGAGCCTGACGGTCCACCTTGCCACTGGGCGTGTGCGGCAGGGTTTTCAGCAGAATCCAGGAGGTGGGCACCATGTACTCGGGGAGGCGCTCCAGCAGGAAATCACGCAGCTCGGCCACTTGGACGGGAACGGCATCCGGACGGAGAGCCGCGTAGGCCGCGAGCCGCTGGCCGGCGACGAGCACCGCGGATTCCGCGACCGCCGGATGCGAAGCGACCATCGCTTCGACCTCGCCGAGCTCGATGCGGAATCCGCGGACCTTCACCTGGTGATCGGTCCGGCCCAGGAACTCCAGCGTACCGTCGGGCAGCCAGCGACCGAGGTCGCCCGTGCGGTAGAACCGCGCGCCCGGCGTGCCGCCGAACCGGTCCGGAACGAAACGGTTGGCGGTCTCCCCCGGCTGGCCGAGATAGCCGCGCCCCACCGGCAGGCCGCCGACGCAGATCTCGCCCGGCACGCCGGCCGGGCAGGGCTCCCCGAACGGGTCGAGAACGTACAACCGGCTGTTGGTGATCGGTCTGCCCAGCAGGGCCGTACGGTCGGCTCGCCATCGCTCACACCGCCAGGAGGTGACCTCGACGGTGGTCTCGGTGGGACCGTACAGGTTGATCAGCTCGGCGTCGAGCGCGGCGAAGAAATCCCTCTGGATATCCGCCGCCAGCGCTTCGCCGCCGCAGAAAACGCGCCGGAGCGATCCGCACTCCCCCAGCCGCTTGTCGTCGAGCATCGCCCGCAGAAGAGAGGGAACGGCCTGGAAGATGGTGATGCCGTATTGGCGAATGGCGTCGACCAGATAGGCCGGCTCGCGCTGCCCTCCCGGCTTCGCCATCACCAGGGTGGCCCCGGCGAGAAGCGGCGCGTAGAGCTCCCAGACCGAGGCGTCGAAGCTGAACGGGGTCTTCTGCAGGACGCGATCGCCGGGGCCCAGGGGGAACTCCGCCTGCATCCAGAGCATGTGGTTGACGATCGCCCGTTGCGGGATCGCCACCCCCTTCGGCCGTCCCGTCGAGCCCGAGGTGAAGATCGCATAGGCGAGACCGCTCCCGTCGACCGCGGGCTCGATGGCGGCTCTCGCCGCCGGGTGGCCATGAACCGCGGCGAGCCAGTCGGAATCGAGGTCGACGATGGATGCCGGCGAGGGTTCCGGCAGCACGTGCAGCAGCCGCCCTTGTGTCAACACCAGGTGGATGTCCGCCTCGGCTAGCATCAGCGCGAGACGCTCGGCGGGGTACTCGGGATCGAGCGGAACGTAGGCTCCCCCGGCCTTGAGCACCGCGAGAAGGGCCACGACCATCTCCAGGGAGCGCTCCAGACAGAGCCCGACCAGGACCTCGGGGCCGACTCCCAGGCCGCGAAGATGGTGAGCCAGGAGATCGGACCGCTCTTCCAGCTCCGCGTAGCTGAGGACCCCGCGTTCGGCGATCACCGCCGGCGCCTCGGGCGTGCGCGCGCTCTGCCTCGCGAACAGCGCCTGCAGGGTGAGCTCTTCGAGCGGAGAAGCCACGCCTCCGCTCCAGCGTGAGATCTGTTCCTCTTCCGCGATCGTCAACAGCGACAGCTCGGAGATCGGCCGGGCCGGATCGGCCACGGCTGCGGCGAGGAGGCGCTGGAAGTGTCCTGACAGGCGGGCGATGGTCGGGGGATCGAACAGCGCGGACGCGTACTCCCAGGCGGTGACGAACGTTTCACCCTCTTGCCGCAGGTAGAGCGTGAGGTCGGCTTTAGAGGTGCCGTTGCCCAGCTCGTGGACCCGCAGGTCGAGCCCGGGGCCGAGTTGGCGCGGTAGCGGCGGAATGTTCTGGAACGAGAGGAACACCTGCGCCAGGGCCGCTTGACTGAGCAGCCGTTCCGGCCGCAGCTCCCGCACCAGCCGGTCGAAGGGGAAGTCCTGACGGTCCAGCCCTTCCAGCACCGTCTCCCGGACCTGCTCCAGCAGACTGCCGAAGCCCGGCTCGCCTCGGAGGTCGGCGCGCAGGACGACGGTATTGGTGAACAGGCCGATCAACCCCTGTGTCCCCGAGCGATGCCGGTTGGCGATCGCGGCGCCGACGCTCAGGTCTTCCTGACCGGAGTACCGGTAGAGCAGGGTATCCAGCACCGCCAGGATCGCCATGAAGAGCGTGGCCTGGCTCCGCAGGGCGATCCCCGTGAGAGCCTGGATGCTCCGCGGCGGGAGCGCGGCGATCAGCAGGCCGCCCGCAAAGCCCTGGACCGGGGGGCGCGGACGATCGGTCGGAAGGTCGAGCGACTCTGGAGCGCCGGCCAGCCGCCGCCGCCAGAACGCGAGTTGCTCGGCGGCCTCCGCTCCCGCGAGCCACTCCTGCTGCCACGCCGCATAGTCCGAAAACTGTAGCGGCAACGGAGGCAGGGCGGCGGACCGTCCCGCCACATCGGCGGCGTAGAGGGCCGCGAGGTCGTGCGCGAGCACCCAGGTCGACCAGTCGTCACCCGTGAGGTGGTGCATGGCGATCAGGAGGCGATGGTCCCAGCCATCCAGCTCGATCAGATAGCCCTGCAACAGCGGCGCGCGGTCGAGGCTCACGGACAGCCTGGAAAGGGCCGTCGCGACACGATCCGCCTCGGCGTTCCGCGGGCCCGCCGGCAGAACGGTGAGATCGATCCGCGGCAGGTCGACGACGGCGTCGCCGAGCTTGAGATCCGGCCGTCCATTCACCTCGGAGAAGACCACCCGCAAGGTCTCGTGGCGGCGCACGATCCCGGCCAGCGACCGCTGCAGGGCCCCGGTGTCAAGGAGGCCTTCGAGATCGAGCAGGAGCGGGATCGTGAAGACCGGCAGACCGGCGTGCAGCCGCTCGGAAAACCACATCCCCTCCTGGCCGGCGGAGACGATCCAGCGCCGGTCCCGCGCGACCGGGATTCCCGCCAGCTCCTCTCCGGCCTGCAGGCCGGTCAGCAGCACGGCGAGCCGCTCGATGGTCGGAGCGTCGAACAGGGCGCGCGCCGACAGGCGGCGTCCCAGGGTGTCGTGGATGCGGGCGATCACCCGCGCCGCCAGGAGAGAGTGCCCTCCCAGCTCGAAGAAGTGATCCTCGACTCCCACGCCGGGCAGGCTCAGGACCTCGGACCAGATCTCGGCCAGGGCGGTTTCGAGCGGGGTCCGGGGCGCCACGAAGCCCGGGCGCTCGCCGGAGATCTCCGGCTTCGGCAGGGCCGTGCGGTCGACTTTGCCATTGGGATTGAGCGGCAGAGCCGCCATCGCGACGAAGTGCGTGGGGACCATGTACGCCGCCAGTTGCTCCCGCAGGGACTCCCGCAGATCCGGAACCGAGATCGTGGCGCCCGGCTTGGGGACGACGTAGGCCACGAGCATCCTGTCCGCGGTTTCGCCGCCGCCGTCGAGCTCGAGCGCCACGACCACGGTATCCCCAACCGTGGGATGGCGCTCCAGGGTGGCCTCGATCTCCCCCAACTCGACGCGGAAGCCGCGGATCTTGACTTGATGGTCGATCCGGCCCAGGTAGTCGAGCTCGCCGTCCTGGCGGTAGCGGATGAGGTCGCCGGTCGCATACATTCGCTCGCCGGGGCACACGGCGAAAGGATCAGGGAGGAAGCGGGCAGCCGTCATGTCCGGCCGGCCCAGATAGCCGCGGGACAGCCCCTCGCCGGCCAGGTACAGCTCGCCGGGCTCGCCGCCCGGAACGCGCTCGAAGTCGCGGTCGAGCAGATATCCCCAGCTACCGTCCAGCAGCCGGCCGACCGAGGGGGGCTGCGGGTCCCCCTTCTTCATCAGCGCCCAGGTCGAGTAGGTGGTGTCTTCGGAGGGGCCGTACAGGTTGTAGATCTTCCGCACCGACCCCAGCGCGTACAGCCGCTCGACCAGCGCGCTCCGCAGCGCCTCGCCGCCGAGATTGACGGTGATCACCGACGGCGGAATGCCCCCGGACCGCGCCAGCTCGGCGCTGGCGGACGGGACGGTGTTGATCAGCGTCACCTCGCCGGCCGCCGGCAGGTCCGGCAGGCTCAGGGCGTGGTCCGCCAGGATCACCCTGCCGCCCAGGGCCGGGGTCACGAACAGCTCGAAAATCGACATGTCGAAGCAGATCGAGGTAGACCCCAGCACGCCCGCGAGCTCCTCCGGCGAGAAGATCCGGGCGCACCACCGGGAGAGGATCACCGCGGAGCGATGGGCGATCGCGACCCCCTTGGGCCGGCCGGTCGAGCCCGAGGTGTAGATCACGTAGGCGAGGTTCCGCTCGTCCGCCAGGGGGGGCAGCGGCTCGGTGCCGTACAGCTCGACTCGCGGCCAGTCGCGATCGAGAAAGACTGGCCTGGCGGAGGTCGTGGGAACGCGGCCGGCCAACCGCTCCTGGGTAAGGAGGAGGAGAGCGCCGCTGTCCGCCAGGATGTTGGCTTGCCGCTCCCCCGGGTAGGCCGGGTCGACGGGAACGTAGGCGCCGCCGGCCTTGAGGACGGCGTACATGGCGACCACCATCTCGGCACCGCGCTCGGCGCAGATGGCGACCCGCACCTCGGGGCCGACCCCCTGCTCGACCAGGAAGCGGGCGAGCTGGTTGGCCTTCGCGTCCAGCTCGCCACAGGTGATCCGCTCTTCGCCCACCACGAGCACCACGGCGTCCGGCTCCGCCGCCGCGCGCAGCTCGAACGCCTGGTGCAGCAGGGTCACCTGGCGCAGGACCGCCTCGACCCCGTCTTCCGCGTAGGTGCAACGGCTCCGGGCCAGCTCGGCGGGCACGCCGTTCATCACGTCATTCGACAACCACTTCCTCCTCCTCTCCCAACTGCCTCTCGATCTCCTCGAGCAGGATCTCCTCGATGGTGATCGCCAACCCTTCGACGGTGGGCTCGTCGAAGAGTGCCCGCAACGGAACCTCTACCTGGAACGCCGTCCGCAGCCGGTGGACCACCTGCGGCAGGAGCAGCGAATGCCCGCCGAGCTCGAAGAAGTTCTCGGTGACCCCGACACGGTCCAGTCCGAGCACCTCGCTCCAGATCGCCGCGATCGTCTCTTCCGAGTCCGTGCGCGGCGCGACGAACTCCCGCTCCAGCTCGCGCCGGCTGCGGTCCGGGGCCGGCAGGGCGCGCCGGTCCACCTTGCCGCTCGGAGTCAGGGGCAGCCGGTCGAGCACCACGAAGCTGGCGGGGATCATGTACTCGGGCAGCCTGCCCTTGAGGAAGCTCCGCACCCCGGCCAGCTCCAGCGTGCCCCCCGGCTCCCTGGGGACCAGGTAGGCTGCCAGCCGCCGGTCGCCGGGAGCATCCTCCCGCGCCACGACCACCGCCTCCGAGATCTCGGGAGCTTCGCCGAGCGCGGCCTCGATCTCCCGCAGCTCGACCCGGAAGCCGCGGATCTTCACCTGATGATCGACCCGTCCCAGGAACTCCAGCTCGTCCGCGGGCAGGAGGCGCACCAGATCCCCGGTGCGATACATCCGCCCGCCCGGCTCGGAGCTCCAGGGATCAGGGACGAACCGCTCGGCCGTCAGGTCGGAGCGCCCCGAGTATCCGCGCGCGAGGCCCGCGCCGCCGACGTACAGCTCCCCCGGGATCCCCGCCGCGGCCAGCCGCTGCCGCGGATCGAGAACGTAGGCCCGGAGGTTGCGGACCGGCCGGCCGATCGGGACCTCGCCGGCGGCCGCGACCGTGGCCGCGAGACCGGCGGTCAGCTCGGAGCGGGTCGCCACGATCGTGCACTCGGTGGGGCCGTAGGTGTTGACGAGCTTCGCCCGTTGCCCCTGGGCATGCCAGGCGGACAGCCTCTCGGGCAGCGCCCGCTCGCCGCCGATGATGACCAGCCGCAGCGCCGCCGGCAGGCTCGCCGATTCGGCTTCCAAGCGCGCCACCAGCTCGTGCCAGAACGCCGTCGGCAGGTCGAGCACGGAGATCTCCCAATCCTCGCACGACCGCAGGAACTCAGGGGTGGAGCCCAGCATCGCGTCGTTGCGCAGCACCAGGGCGGCGCCGCTCCCCAGCGCGGGATAGATCTCCTCGGCGCTGGTGTCGAAGCTGATCGAGGCGAACTGGAGGACGCGGTCGCCGCTCCCCAGGCGATGCTCGTCACGGAAAGCCTCCACGTAGTTGGACAGAGCGGCGTGGCGGACCATCACTCCCTTGGGCTTGCCGGTGGAGCCGGAGGTGTAGATCAGATAGGCAAGGTTCTCGGGATCGACCGCGACCTCGAGGTTGGCGCCGCTCTGTCCGGCGATCCGCTCCGCGTCGGCGTCCAGCCGGACAGCCCGCGAACCCTCCGCCGCCAGGCCGGGCATCGCCGCCAGTGTGCGGCCGGTGGTGATCAGGACCGCCGCCCCGGCGTCCCGCAGGATGTAGGCGAGGCGGTCCGCCGGGTAGGCCGGATCGAGCGGCACGTAGGCACCTCCCGCCTTGAGCACCGCGAGGAGGGAGACGATCATCTCCGGCGAGCGCTCGACGGCGATGCCGGCGACCGTCTCGGGTCCGACTCCGAGGTCTCGCAGATGGCGGGCGAGCCGGTTGGCCTCACGGTTCAGCTCGGCGTAGGTGAGCCGCCGGCCGCCGGCCAGGACCGCGAGGGCCTCGGGGGTCTGTTCCGCCCGGGACTCGAAGAGCTGATGGACCGGGACCACCGGAGCCTCACTCCTCCGCTCCTCCGCTCCGCTCCAGGCCAGCAGCTCTGCCTGCTCCTCCGGGCTCATCAGCTCGTAATCCCAGACCGGACGCGCCGGATCGGCCACGGCGCCGGCGAGCAGACGCTCGAAGCGGGCGAGCAGCCTGAGAATGGTGGCCTCATCGAACAGCAGGGCGTTGTAGGTGATCGCGCCCACGATCCCGTCCGGCCGCTCCGCCAGTGTCAGGCCCGCCTCGAAGATCGCCGTTCCGAGCGCCTCGGTCTGCCGCTCGGCCGCGAGAACCGAAAAGGTGAGCCCCGGGATCTCGATCGACTGCGCAGGCGTGTTCTGCAGCAGGAACATCACCTGGAAGGGGGAGCTCCGGCCCGCATCGCGGTCCGTGTGAACGGCCTTGAGCACCTGTTCCAGCGGCAGGTCCTGGTGCGCGAAGGCGCCGAGGCAGGTCTCGCGGACCCGGCCCAGCAGCTCCTGGAATGCGGGGTCGCCCGACACGTCCGTCCGCAGCACCAAGGTATTGAGGAAGAAGCCGATCAACCCCTCAGTCTCGGCGCGGTTGCGGTTGGCGATCGGAGCGCCGAGCAGCACGTCCTCCTCGCCGGTGACGCGCGATAGCAGGGCCTTCCAGGCGGCGAGCAGCGTCATGTAGAGCGATGCCGAGTGCTGGCGCGAAAGCCGCCTCACTCCTTCCGCGACCGCGGCGGGGAGCAGGATCGAGCCGACCCCGGCCTGGAAACCCTGCACCGTGGCCCGCCGGCGGTCCGCCGGCAGGAGCAGCGGCGGCGAGCCGCCCGCGAGCTTGTCTCGCCAATAAGAAGTCTCGGCCTCCAGGACCTCACCCGTGAGCACCTCACGCTGCCAGGCGGAGAAGTCCACGTACTGGATCGGCAACTCGGCCAACGGCGAGCCCTCCCCCGCCGAGAACGCCTGATAGAGCGTGGCGATCTCACGGACCAGGACCCCCAGCGACCAGCCATCGGCGCAGATGTGGTGCAGCGTCAGGAGCAGGGCGTGCTCCGTCTCGCCGCCGTCGCTCTCGTCCAGGCGCAACAACATCGCCCGGATCAACGGGTCACGCGACAGGTCGAAAGGCCGCGATCTTTCCTGCGAGGCCCAGCGGCTCGATTCGGTCTCGCGGACCGCGGGGGGGAGCTGCCTCAGATCCACCACGCCGAGAGCGATCGGGGCCGGCGGCTGAACCCGCTGGACCGGCCGTCCATCGACGAGAGCGAAGGTCGTCCGCAGCGTCTCGTGGCGGTGGACCAGCTCCGTGAAGCAGCGGTGGAGCACCTCGACATCCAGCCTGCCGCGCAGACGGATAGCCTGCGGCAGGTTGTAGGCCGAAGTCTCGGGATCGAGCTGGTTGAGGAACCACATCCGCTCCTGGGAGAACGAGAGCGGGAAGGACCGGTCCCGCGCCACCCGCGGGATCGGCGGCAGCGATCCGCCTGCCGGCTCCTGGCGGACCTCCTCGACGGCGCGGGCGAGCCCGGCGACGGTCGGATGCTCGAATAGGCTCTGCAGCGGCAGCTCCGCCGCGAGATCGCCACGCACGCGCGAGACCACCTGGGTGGCGAGCAGCGAGTGCCCGCCCAGATCGAAGAAGTTGTCGTTGGCCCCCACCCGGTCGACGCCGAGCAGCTCTCCCCAGATCCGCGCCAGCGCCTCCTCGGTGCCCGCTGACGGAGCCACATAGGCCGTACCCAGTTCTGGCCGGGCATAGGTGTGGGCCTCCGCCGGCGACGCGCTCACCGCCTCCGTGCCGCGGACCCTGGGTCCCCGGCCTCCCAGCCAGTAGCTCTGGCGCTCGAACGGATAGGTGGGGAGCGGCACCCGGCGCCGCTGCTCTCCGGCGTGGACGGCCGGCCAGTCGACCTCGATGCCGGCGAGCCAGAGCCGGCCGAGGGCGGTGAGGACAAAGGCCAGGTCGCTGCGCCGGTCGCTGGCGTGAGGCAGCGATGCGAAGGCGGTGGCGCCGGCCTCCCGGGCCAGGGTGGTGAGCGCATTGCCGGGCCCGACCTCGAGCAGGGCGCGGCCCGGCTCGCGCAGCAGCTCGGCGAGACCGTCGGCGAAGCGCACGGTGCCGCGCAGATGCCGGACCCAGTAGGCGGGATCGGTAGCCTCGCCGGCCGTGATCCAGGTCCCCGTCACGTTGGAGACGAACGGCAGCGACGGGGGCGCGAGACGCAGCCGCCGCAGCCGGGCGGCGAACGGCGCGAGGGCCGGCTCCATCATCGCCGAATGGAAAGCGTGCGAGGTGCGGAGCCGGCGATGGGCGATGCCGCGGCCGGCCAGCAGGTCTTCCAAGCGGGCGATCGCCGGCTCGGGCCCGGCCACGACGGTGCGGGCCGGCCCGTTGACGGCGGCCACCGAGACCTCCGGCGCCAGGAGAGGCAGCAGCTCCGCCTCGGGCAAGGGGACCGTGAGCATCGCCCCCGGCTCCATCGCCGCCATCAGGCGGCCGCGCTCGGCCACCACCTCCAGGGCGTCTTCCAGCGAGAAGACGCCGGCGATACAGGCGGCCACGTACTCGCCGATGGAATGGCCGATCATCGCGGCCGGGCGGATCCCCCAGGCCATCCACTGCCGGGCCAGGGCGTGCTCGACAACGAACAGCGCCGGCTGGGTGAGCTCGGTCCGCGCCAGGCGCCGCGCCGCCTCTCCGGCCTCCCCCTCGGCCGGGAAGAGCGAGGCCCGCAGATCCTGCCCGAGGATCGGCCGCAGGATCTCGCAGGCGCGGTCCACCTCGTGGCGGAAGATGGGCTCGGCGCGGTAGAGGTCCGCTCCCATCCCGGGATGCTGCGAGCCCTGGCCGCTGAACAGGAAGGTCACGGCGCCGGCATCGCCGGCGCCGAACAGGAGGCGGTCGGGATCACCCCCGTCGAGGACCTCCACGGCGTCGGCAGTGTCAGCGGCGCGACGGCAGAGGGCCACGGCGCGATGGCCGAACCGCCGCCGGCCGACCTGCAGCGTGTACGCGGCGTCCGCGATCCCGGTCTCGGGATGCCGCCGGAAATGCCGACCGAGACGGTCGACCGCGCGGGCCAGCGCCGTCTCGCTGCGCGCCGAGAGAGTGAGCAGCTGCCATGGACCGCCAGGGGTTCCCGGGGCGAGCGGCGGCGCCTCCTCGAGCACGACATGGGCATTGGTGCCGCCGATGCCGAGCGAGCTCACGCCGGCGCGCCGAGGGGACGGGGAGTCTTCCCACTCGGTCAGCCCGGTGGCGACACGGAATGGGCTCTCCTCCAGTTGCAGCTTCGGATTGGGCTGCTCGAAGTGGAGGCTCGGCGGCACCTGCCGGTGCCGCAGCACCAGGCTGGCCTTGATCAGGCCCGCCACGCCGGCCGCGGTGTCGAGATGCCCGATGTTGGTCTTGGCCGAGCCGATGAGGCAATGGCCCCGGGCCACCTGCGGTCCGTAAGCTTGGCTGAGAGCCGCGACCTCGATGGGATCGCCCATCTCGGTGCCGGTGCCGTGGGCCTCCACGTAGTCGATGCTGCCGGGATCGACGCCCGCCACCGCCAGCGCCTGGACGATCACCTGCGCCTGCCCCTCCACGCTCGGCGCGGTAAACCCCACCTTGAAGGAGCCGTCGTTGTTCACCGCCGAGCCGCGGATGACGGCACGAATGGAGTCGCCGTCGCGCAGGGCATCGGCGAGCCGGCGCAGCACGACCACTCCAACCCCACTGCCGCCTACGAAGCCGGAAGCCTTGGCGTCGAACGTGTGGCAGCGGCCGTCGCGCGAGAGGACCATGCCCTCTTCGTAGCGGTATCCCACCTCCTGCGGCAGGCGGACCGAGACGCCGCCGGCGAGAGCGGCGTCGCACTCGCCGGAGAGCAGGCTCTGGCAGGCCATGTGGACCGCCACCAGAGAGGTGGAGCACGCGGTCTGCACGGAGATGCTGGGCCCCTTGAGCCCCAGCTTGTAGGAGACCCGCGGCGCCAGGTAATCCTTGTCGTTGCCGATCATCAGGTTGAAGTTGCTGAGCCGGTCGAGCGCCTCCGGATCCGACATGAGGTTGAGGATGTAGGTGTTCATCCCGGCGCCGGCGAATACCCCGACGTCGCCGGGGAACCGCGACGGCTCGTATCCCGCGTCCTCCACCGCCTCCCAGGAGCACTCCAGGAACAGCCGCTGCTGCGGATCGACGATCTCCGCCTCCCGCGGGCTGTAGCCGAAGAAGGGAGCGTCGAACTCGGAGGCGCCCTCGATCACGCCGCGCGCGGGAACGTAGTTGGGATCGGCAAGGGAAGCCGCGGGCACCCCGATCTCCAGCAGCTCCTCGCGGCTGAAGAAGGTGATCGAATCGACCCCGGCTTTCAGGTTCTCCCAGAACTCCTCGACGCCGTTGGCGCCGGGGAAGCGCCCGGACATGCCGATGATCGCGACCGCCCCCTCGGTGCGGACGGCGTCACGCCGGGCCGCTGCTCGCGACAGCCCGGCCTGGTTGGCCGGCCCGGCGCTCTCCCCGCTGGCGCGGGCCAGGTGGGCCGCCAGCGAGCCGACGGTCGGATAGCGGAACAGGTCGAGCAGCGCGAGGTCGCGGCCGAGCGCCTCGCTGAGACGGGAGTGCACCTGGGCCAGCAGCAGCGAGTGCCCGCCGAGATCGAAAAAGTTGTCTTCGGCCCCGACCTTGTCGACCTTCAGCACGTCGCGCCAGATCCCGGCGATCCGATGCTCCATCTCGTCGCGCGGGGGGACATAGGACGCCCCCGAGGCCGCCGCGCGGGTTCCTTCGGGAGCGGGCAGCGCCTTGCGGTCCACCTTGCCGCTCGGCGTCAGCGGGAAAGCGCCGAGCGGCACGAAGGCCGCCGGCACCATGTACTCCGGAACGATCTCCCGGAGGTGCCGGCGCAGCTCGCCGGCCGAAGGGGTCTCCGTCTCGCCGGCGAGGTAGGCGACCAGACGCTTCTCGCCTCCATCCTCGCGCGCCACGACCACTGCCGCCGACACCGCCGGATGGCGCAGCAGGGCGGCTTCGATCTCCCCCAACTCGATCCGGTAGCCACGGACTTTGACCTGATGGTCGATGCGGCCCAGGAACTCGAGATTCCCCCCAGCATGCCGGCGCACCAGGTCGCCCGTGCGGTAGACCCGATCGCCGGGCGCTCCGAAGGGATCGGGGACGAACCTCTCCGCCGTCAGGTCCGGCCGGCCCAGATAGCCGCGGGCCACGCCGGCGCCGCCGATCAACAGCTCGCCGGCCACTCCCACCGGCACCTGAGAGAAGGCGCGATCGACCACGTGGAGCCGCGTGTTGGCGACCGGCGTTCCCAGCAGCACCGGACCCTCGCCCGCCGCCATCTCCCCCGCCGCCGACCAGACCGCCGTCTCGGTGGGGCCGTAGACGTTCCACAGCACGGCTCCGCGGGCGAGCAGCGCATCGGCCAGATCGCGCGGCAGCGCCTCGCCGCCGCACAGCACCCGCAGCCCCGGAATCCCCGGCCAGCCGGTGTCGAGCAGCAGGCGCCAGGTCGCCGGGGTGGCCTGCGCCAGGGTCGCCCCGCAGGCCGCCAGGCGCGCCGCCAGCAGCCGCCCGTCCGCGGCCTCCTCCTTGGTCACCACCTCGACCCTGCCGCCCACGGCCAGGGGCAGATAGATCTCCAGGCCCGCGATGTCGAACGACAGGGTGGTGATAGCGGGCACCACATCGCCCCCCCGCAACCCGGGCCGCTCGGCCATGGCGCGCAGGAAGTTGACCACCGCCCGGTGCGGCAGTTGCACCCCCTTGGGCCGGCCAGTCGAGCCCGAGGTGTAGATCACGTAGGCCAGGCTCTCACTTTCACCTGAACATTCCAGGGGCTCGCCGCTCTCGGAGGAGATCCCGCCGCCCTCCCGATCCAGGCAGAAGACCTCTACCGCATGGGCAGGCAGGGACCCGAGCAGGTCCTCTGTGGTCACCAGCAGGCGGATGGCGCTGTCCTCGATCACCAGGGCCAGGCGCTCGGCGGGGTGCGAGGGATCGAGCGGCACATAGGCGCCGCCCGCCTTGAGGATGCCGAGCAGGGCGGTCACCATCTCCGGCGTCCGCTCCACGCACAGCCCCACCCGCGCTTCCGGCCCGACTCCCAGCCGGCGCAGGCGGCGGGCCAGCCGGTTGGATTCCTCGTCCAGCTCGCGGTAGGTGAGGGTGCGGCCGCCCTGGGAGACCGCCACGGCCTCCGGCGTCCGCGCCGCCTGCACGGTGAACAGCTCCTGCAGCAGGGCTCCGGCCGGCCAGGGGCGCGCCGTGTCGTTCCAGTCCACGGTGAGCTGGCGCCGCTCCCCGGCGGTCAGCAGCGGCAGCTCCGAGACCGGCCGGCCCGGCGACTCCAGGGCCCCTTGCAGCAGGACCTGGTAGTGCCCCAGCAGGCGCTCCATCGTGGCGCGGTCGAACAGGTCGGTGTTGTACTCCAGGGCTCCCGTGAGGCCGTTCTCCCACTGGACGAGGTTGAGCGTCAGGTCGAACTGCGAAGCCCCTCTTTCCGCCTCCAGGAACTCGAACGTCAGACCCGGCAGCTCGACGCGCGTCGAGCGCGGGGTCTGCAGGTTGAACATCACCTGGAACAGCGGCGAGTAGGCGAGATGGCGCTCCACCTCCAGCGCGTCCACCAGCCGTTCGAACGGCACGTCCTGATGGGCGAAGGCCTCCAGAGCCGCCTGCCGCACGCGCCGGCCCAGCGCGGAGAACGGCGGATCGTCCGTCAGGTCCGCGCGCAGCACCAGGGTGTTGGCGAACAGGCCGATCAGCTCCTCCGTCTCTACCAGGCGCCGGTTGGCCACCGGCGTGCCCACCACCACGTCCGGCTGCCCCGAGTGACGGGCCAGCAGCGCGTCGAAGCCCGCCAGCAGCACCATGAACGAGGTCAGCCCTTCCCGCCGGGCCAGCGCCGTCAAGGGCTCCGAGAGCTCCTCGGCCAACCGGAAGCGCACGGCGTTGCCACGGTAGCTCTGCACCACCGGCCGCGGCCGGTCGGTCGGCAGCTCCAGCAGCGGCGGCGCCCCCGCCAGCCGCTGCCGCCAATAGGCCAGTTCCCCCTCCAGTGTCTCGCCCGTCAGCCGCTCCCGCTGCCACGCCGCATAGTCGGCGTACTGCACGGGCAGTGGCGCCAGCGGCGAAGGGCGGTCCGCGGCAAAGGCGGCGTACAGCACCGTGACCTCCGTCAGGAGCAGGCCGATGGACCAGCCGTCGGCCACGACGTGGTGCACCCCCAGCGCCAGGACATGCTCCCGCTCGCCCAGCGCGTAGAGCGTCGCCCGCAGCAGCCCGCCGGCCGCGAGGTCGAAGGGGGTGAGCCCCTCGGCCTTCAGCAGCCGCAGGGCCTCCCCCTCCCGTTCGTCCGCCGGCAGCTCCCGCAGGTCCACCCAGCGGGCCGCGAACGGACGCGCCGGATCGACGACCTGGAACGGCAGGCCTCCCCTCCCCCCGAAGCGCGTGCGCAACGATCCGTGGCGGGCCAGCACCTCGGTCAAGGCCCGGTCCAGAGTGCCGGCGTCGAGGTCGCCTGACAGCCGCACCGCCTGCAGAAGGTTGTAGGCCGTCGAGCCCGGCTCCAGGCGATCCATGAACCACAACCGCTGCTGGGCGAAGGAGAGAGGCAGCTCATCGTCCCCCTCCCGCCGCGCCAGGGCCGTCACCCGCGAGCCCGGGCTCGCGCTCGCGCCTCCCGTCTCCACGAAACGGGCGAGGGCGGCCACCGTCGGCGTGGCGAACAATCGCTGGAGAGGCACCTCGACCCCCAGGAGGGTGCGGATGCGCGAGACCACCTGGGTGGCCAGCAGGGAGTGCCCGCCGAGCGCGAAAAAATCGTCCTCCACCCCTACCCGCTCGACCTGCAGCACCTCGGCCCAGATGCCCGCCACCAGCTCTTCGAGCGGACCGCGGGGCGCCACCTGGCCAGCCGCCACGGCCGCCATACCCTCCGGCGCCGGCAGGGCCTTGCGGTCCACTTTGCCGCTAGGAGTCAACGGGAGGGATTCCAGGACTACGAAGGCCCCCGGCACCATGTAGTCCGGCAGCAGGTGCCGGAGGTGCTCCCGCAGCTCGGTCGCGGAGAGGCTCTCGCCGGCGATCAGGTAGGCGACCAGCCGCTTCTCCCCGCCATCCTCGCGTACCACCACGACGGAGGCGGATACGGACGGGTGGCGCAGCAGGGCGGCCTCGATCTCCCCCAGCTCGATGCGGAAGCCACGCACCTTCACCTGATAATCGATGCGGCCCAGGAACTCCAGCTCTCCCGACGGGCGCCAGCGCACCAGGTCGCCTGTGCGGTAGATCCGGTCCCCGGGCGCGCCGAAGGGATCGGGAACGAACTTCTCCGCCGTCAGGTCCGGCCGGCCCAGATAGCCGCGGGCCAGACCGGCGCCGCCGATCAGCAGCTCGCCCGCCACTCCTACCGGCACCAGCCCGAAGGCGCGGTCCACCACATGGAGCCGGGTGTTGGCGATCGGCGTTCCCAGCGGCACCGGACCCTCGCCCGGAGCCACCTCCCCCGCCGCCGACCAGACCGCCGTCTCGGTGGGACCGTAGACGTTCCACAGCTCGACGCCGCGGGCGAGCAGGGCCGCGGCCAGATCGCGCGGCAGCGCCTCGCCGCCGCACAGCACCCGCAGACCCGGGATGCCCTGCCAGCCCGCCTCCAGCAGCAACCGCCAGGTCGCCGGTGTGGCCTGGGCCACGGTGGCGCCACAGGATGCCAGGCGCGCTCCCAGCAGCGCGCCGTCCGCGGTCTCCTCCTTGGCCACCACCTCCACCCGTCCGCCCATCGCGAGAGGCAGATAGATCTCCAGGCCCGCGATGTCGAAGGACAGGGTGGTGAGAGCCGGCACCACATCGGTCTCGCGCAGCCCAGGCCGCTCGGCCATGGCGCGCAGGTAGTTGACCACCGCCCGGTGCGGGAGCTGCACCCCTTTGGGCCGGCCGGTCGAGCCGGAGGTGTAGATCACGTAGGCCAGGCTCTCCTCGTCCGCCAGCCGTTCGAGGGGCGTGCCGCTCTCGGCGGCCAGCTCGCCGCCGTCCCGATCCAGGCAGACGATCGAGACGGAGTGGGCTGGAAGCGACCCGAGGAGTCCCTCTTCAGTCAACAGAACCGGGACGGCGCTGTCTTCGATCACCAGCGCCAGGCGCTCGGCGGGGTGCGCGGGATCGAGCGGCACGTAGGCGCCGCCCGCCTTGAGGATGCCGAGCAGGGCGGTCACCATCTCCGGCGTCCGCTCCACGCACAGCCCTACCCGCACGTCCGAGCCCACGCCTAGCCGCCGCAGCCGGCGCGCCAGCCGATTCGAGCGCTCGTCCAGCTCGCGGTAGGTCAGGGTGCGGCCGTCCTGGGAGACCGCCACGGCCTCCGGCGTCCGCGCCGCCTGCGCCGTGAACAGCTCGTGCAGCAGGGCTCCGGCCGGCCAGGGGCGCGCCGTGTCGTTCCAGTCCACGGTGAGCTGGCGCCGCTCCCCCGCGCTCAGCAGCGGCAGCTCCGAGACCCGGCGCTCGGGAGCTTCCGCGATCCCCCGCAGCAGCACCTCCAGGTGGCCCGCCCAGCGCGCCATCGTGGCGGCGTCGAACAGGTCGGTCACATACTCGAAAGAACCGACCCAGCTCTCGCCCGCCGCCATCAGCGTCAGCGTCAGGTCGAACGGCGACTGACCGCGGTCGGCCGGCAGCGGCAGCATCCGCAGGCTCCCGAGGTCCGCCTCCGGCGCCGGGGCGTTCTGCAGGATGAACATCACCTGGAACAGCGGCGGGTAGCTCAGGTGGCGCTCCGGATGCAGCTCGTCGACCAGCTTCTCGAACGGCAGGTCCTGATGGTCGTAGGCCCCCAGCGCCGAGCCGCGCACCCGCCGGGCCAGCTCGACGAACGCGGGATCGTCCGCCAGAGCGGTGCGGAAGACGAGCGTATTGGCGAAGAAGCCGATCAGGCGCTCGATCTCGGTCCGCGTGCGGTTGGCGATCGGAGTGCCCACGACCACATCGCCCTGCGCGGTATACCGGCCCAGCAGGGCCTGGAACGCCGCCATCAGCACCATGAATGGCGTCAGGCCCTCGCGGCGGCCGAAGACTTCCAGCGACTTCATCAGCTCCGCCGGCAGGCTCAGCCGGTGGCGCGCACCCCGGAAGCTCTGCGCCGCCGGACGCGGACGGTCGGTCGGCAGCTCCAGCAGCGGCGGCGCCCCGGCCAGCTGATCCTTCCAGTACTCCACCTGCCGCGAGAGCTCTTCGCCGCGGAGCCAGCTCCGCTGCCACGCCGCGAAGTCCGCGTACTGGACCGGCAGCTCCGGAAGCGGCGAGGGGCGCCCCGCGGCCAGGGCCGCGTACAGCTCCGTCAGCTCGCCCAGCAGCAGTGCCATCGACCAGCCGTCCGAGGCCACGTGATGCATTTCCAGCAGCAGCGCGTGCTCGCGCTCGTCCGTCCGCAGCAGCACGGCCCGCAGCAGCGGCCCCCGGGCAAGATCGAATGGACGCCTGCCCTCGGCCAAGCCGCGGCGGCGCAGCTCCGCCTCGCGCTCCGCCGGCGAGAGATGGCGCAGATCGATCAGCGGCAGCTCGAAAGGCCCGGCGGGATGGATCACCTGCACCGGCTTGCCGTCCACCTCCGCGAAGACGGTCCGCAGCGTCTCGTGGCGGCGCGCCAGCTCCGTGAAGCAGCGCGCCAGCACCGCAACGTCGAGATCCCCCTCCAGCCGCACGCCGCTCGCCAGGTTGTAAGCCGACGAGCGCGGCTCGAGCTGATGCAGGAACCACATCCGTTCCTGCGCGAAGGAGAGCGGGAGATCCCCCTCCCGCGGCAAGCGCGCGATCGGCGGCATCTTCGCCTCCCGCCCGGCTCTCCGCGCCGCCTCTACCGCGCCGGCCACGCCCGCCACGGTCGGCGCCTCGAACAGGCGCTGCAGCGGCAGCTCCACGCCGAGGGCCGTCCGGATCCGGGAGACGACCTGCGTCGCCAGCAGCGAGTGGCCGCCGAGGGCAAAGAAGTTGTCCCGGGAGCCCACCCGGCCGACTTTCAGGACCTCCGCCCAGATCCCCGCCAGCAACTCCTCGACCGGGCCTTGCGGGGGCACCCAGCCCTCTCCCGCGGCGGGCGCCTCGGGAGCCGGCAGCGCCTTGCGATCCACCTTGCCGCTCGACGTCAGCGGCAGCGACTCCAGCGTCACGAAGGCCGACGGGATCATGTACTCCGGCAGGCTCTGCCCCAGGGCCTGCCGGAGCTCGCTCGTCGACAGGGGCGCGCCGGCGACGAGATAGCCCACCAGGCGCTTATCGCCGCCCTCCTCGCGCACCACCACGACAGCCGCGGACACGGACGGGTGGCGCAGCAGGGCGGCCTCGATCTCCCCCAGCTCGATGCGGAAGCCGCGCACCTTCACCTGATGATCGATGCGGCCCAGGAACTCCAGCTCCCCCGAGGGGCGCCGGCGCACCAGGTCGCCCGTGCGGTAGATCCGGGCCCCGGGCTCACCGAAGGGATCGGGCACGAACTTCTCCGCCGTCAGGTCCGGCCGGCCCAGATAGCCGCGGGCCAGACCGGCGCCGCCGATCAGCAGCTCGGCCGCCACCCCCACCGGCACCAGCTCGAAAGCGCGGTCCACCCCGTGGAGCCGGGTGTTGGCGATCGGCGTGCCCAGCGGCACCGGACCCTCGCCCGGGGCCACCTCCCCCGCCGCCGACCAGACCGCCGTCTCGGTGGGGCCGTAGACGTTCCACAGCTCGACGCCGCGGGCGAGCAGGGCCGCGGCGAGGTCGCGCGGCAGCGCCTCGCCGCCGCACAGCACCCGCAGACCCGGAATCCCCTGCCAACCCGCGTCGAGCAGCAGGCGCCAGGTGGCCGGGGTCGCCTGCACCAGGGTGGCCCCGCAGGCCGCCAGGCGCGCCGCCAGCAGCGCGCCGTCAGCCGCCTCCTCCTTCGCGACCACCTCGACCCGCCCGCCCACCACGAGGGGGAGATAGATCTCCAGGCCCGCGATGTCGAAGGACAGGGTGGTGAGAGCGGGCACCACGTCCCCCTCCCCCAGCCCCGGCCGTTCGGCCATCGCCAGCAGGAAATTCACCACCGCCCGGTGCGGCAGTTGCACTCCCTTGGGCCGGCCGGTCGAGCCCGAGGTGTAGATGACGTAGGCCAGGTTCTCCTCGCCGGCGGCGCGCGGCGGCGCCGAGGCTCTCGCCTGGGCGATCTTCCGGCGGTCGCGGTCGAGGCAGAGGACGGTAGCGGAGTGGGCGGGCAGCGATGCGAGCAGCCGCTCCTCCGTCACCAGCAGGGAGAGGCCGGAATCCGCGATCACCAGCCCCAGCCGCTCCGCCGGATGCGACGGGTCGAGAGGCACGTAGGCGCCGCCCGCCTTGAGGATGCCGAGCAGCGCCACCACCATCTCCGGCGTCCGCTCGACGCACAGCCCAACCCTCACCTCGGGGCCGACGCCCAGTCGCCGCAGATGGTTGGCCAGCCGGTTGGAGCGCGTCCGGAGCTCCTGGTAGCTCAGCGTCTCCCCCTGGCCGGACACCGCAAGCGCCTTGGGAGTCCGCGCCGCCTGCGCCTCGAACAGCTCGTGGATCAGCGCGCCCGCCGGCCTCGGGGCCGCCGTGTCGTTCCAGCCGTCGAGGAGCTGGGAGCGCTCCGCCGGCGCCAGCATCGGCAGCTCTCCGATCGGCTGGTCCGGAGCCGCGAGCGCCGCCGTCAGCAGACGGCCGAAGTGGTCCGCCAGCCGTCCGGCCGTGGCGCCCTCGAAGAGGTCGGCGTTGTACTCGAGCGTGCCGCCGATCCTGCCCTGGTACTCGAACAGCGACAGCGTCAGCTCGAACTTGGCCGCGGTGGTCTCGAAGCCGTACGGGGCGATGGCAAGGCCAGGCAGCTCCAGGGGTCCGGCGGCGTTGTTCTGCAGCATGAACATCGCCTGGAACAGCGGCGAGCGGGCGAGGTCGCGCTCCGGCCGCAGCTCCTCGACCACCCGCTCGAACGGCACCTCGCGGTGGGCGAAGGCGCCCAGGGCCGTCTCGCGCACCCGCGCCAGCAGGCCGCGGAAGCCGGGCTCGCCCCCGACATCGACGCGCAGCGCCAGGGTGTTGATGAAGAAGCCGATCAGCGGCTCGATCTCGGCGCGGTCGCGGTTGGCGTGCGGGGTGCCGAGGGCGAAGTCGGTCTGGCCGGAGTAGCGGTGCAGCAGGGCGGCGAAGCCGGCGAGCAGCGTCATGAAGTCGGTGGTCCGCTCCCCCTGGCCGAGGGCCGCGACGGCCGGCGCGAGGTCCGCCGGCAGGGTCACCGGCACGCGAGCGCCGCGGAAGGTCTGCACCGGCGGCCGCCGGCGGTCGGCCGGCAGGTCGAGCGGCGGCACGCCGCGCAGGCGCTCGCGCCAGTAGGCGAGATGCTCCTCCAGCGCCCTGCCGTGCAGGCGGCCGCGCTGCCAGAGGGCATAGTCGCCGTACTGGATCGGCAGCTCCGGCAGCGGCGAGGGGCGGCCCTGGACGAAGGCGGCATAGAGCGCCGCCACCTCGGAGACCAGCACGCCCATCGACCAGCCGTCGCTGACGATGTGATGCACGTTGAGCACGATCCCGTGCGCCTCCGGCGCCAGGCGCAGGAGGAGGGCGCGCAGCAGCGGGCCTCGCCGCAGGTCGAACCCACGGACCGCCTCGGCTTCGACCAGCCGCCGCGCCTCGGCTTCGCGCCGGTCCGCGCCGAGCGCCGCGAGATCGACGAGCGGCAGCGCCGGCGCGAACGCCGGGCTCACCACCTGAACGGCCCCGTCCGGCGTTTCCGCGAAGGTGGTGCGGAGGACGTCGTGGCGGCGCGCCACCTCGGCCAGGGCGCGCGCCAGGCTCGCCGGCTCCAGCGTGCCGGTCAGGCGCAGGGCGTTGACCACGTTGTAGGCCGAGCCGGCGGACCCCAGCCGGTCGAGGAACCAGAGCCGCTCCTGGGCGAAGGAGAGCGGCAGCGGCCCCACTGTCCCGGCGCGCGGGATAGCGGTCCAGACTTCCCGCTCGGGCTCGACCTCATAGCCGAGCTCCGCCGCCACCCGCCGCGTCCCGGCGCCGAGGAAGTCCTCCGCCGCCAGCCCGCGCCAGCGCTCCCCCGCCCGCGCGTCGATCCCCGAGTGCTGATGGAACTTGACGTCCCCCAGCATCCGTGACTCGGCGTGCAGGCCGTCGGTCATCCGCGATCCCCGGTCCTTGTAAGGCAGGACCATGTCGGGGTGGTACTCCAGGCCCACGAAGGCGCACAGCTCCCGCAGCACCCGCTCGGGCTCGGCCACCAGCTCCTCGAAGCGCACCGTGTGCCGGCGCTCGCCGGGGATGGCGGCCAGGAACTCCAGGATGTTGCGCTGGGCCAGCAGCCAGCTCATCTCCGCGAGCTGGCGGCGGGTGAGCTCCCCGGCGCGCGGGAAGAAGACCTGCTCGATGCGCGCCTCCTCGAAGGAGGCGATGGTCGCGTAGGGGTGGCGCAGCAGGTGGACGTAGCGCGCGCCCTCGAAGCCGGCCTCCGCCCGCCGCAGCGTCTCCAGGCTCCAGGCATAGGTCGGGGTCTTGTCGACCAGCATGCGGCCGCCGATCCACTCCTGGAGCAGGCGGTAGAGCTCGCGTGTGGTCGTCCCCCGCTCTTCGAGACCGGCGACGATCTCGCTCGCCTCCCCGGCGTCGCACCCCCGGGCTTCCATGACGGCGCGGACCGCCCCCTCCAGGCGGAAGGCGTCGCGGCCCGGGAAGGCGTCGCGCCGTTCGGCCAGGGTGTCGAACTCCAGCAGCTCCAGCTCGGGCGGCGCGAAGAGGGCCGGGTGGCCGCCCAGCATGACGCGCAGCAGCGTGGTGCCCGAGCGCGGCGGCGCCAGCACGAACAGCGCCGGCGGATTCTTCGGCAGGGCCGCGACCTCCGCCGGCAGCGGCGGCGGCTCGTGGACGTGCGCCCGCAGCCGGGCCAGCATCGCCTCGTCGACCCTGCCCGCCGCGGCCTCCACGGCCTCGCTCTCCACCTCGATGCCCAGGCGTCGCGAGAGGGCCGCGGCGTGCTGCGCGGCCAGGTAGGCGGCGAGCCGGGCCACGGTCGGATGGTCGAAGATCACCACCACGTGGACGATCTCCTCCAGCTCCTGCTGCAGCCGGTTGATCAGCACGGCGCCCGAGATGGAGGTGCCGCCCAGGGCGAAGAAGTCGTCGTGCACACCGATGGGCTCGATCCTGAGGACCGTGCTCCACAGGCCGGCCACCCAGGCTTCGAGCGGCGTGCGCGGCGCCACCGGCTCGGCGGCGGATTCGCGGCGCAGCTCGGGCGCCGGCAGCACCTTGCGGTCCACCTTGCCGCTGGGCGTCAGCGGCAGCTCCGGCAGCACCACCATCGCGGTGGGCAGCATGTACTCCGGCAGCGACCGCGCGAGGGTACCGCGCAAGGCGTCCAGCTCCGGCACGGGATCGGCCACGAGATAAGCCACCAGCCGCGTCTCGCCACCACCATCCGCACGCGCCATCACCACCGCCGCCTTGACGCCCGGCAGCTCGTCGAGCGCCGCCTCGATCTCCCCCAGCTCGATGCGCAGACCGCGCAGCTTCACTTGGTGATCGATGCGGCCGAGGAACTCGACCGCGCCGTCCGCCAGCGTGCGGGCGAGGTCGCCGGTCCGGTAGAGCCGCGCGCCGGGATCGCTCCAGAACGCCGCCAGGGGATCGGGCACGAAGCGCTCCGCCGTCAGGTCCGGCCGCTTCAGGTAGCCGCGGGCGAGCTGGATGCCGCCGATGTGCAACTCGCCGGGGACTCCCACCGGCGCCGGGCGCCGCTCGCGGTCGAGCACCAGGATGCGCGTGTTGGCCACCGGCCGGCCGATCGGCACCAGCCCGCGGCCGTCCTCCCGCTCGCAGGACCAGTACGTGACGTCCACCGCCGCCTCGGTCGGGCCGTAGAGGTTGTGCAGCTCCGCGCCGAGCCGGTCGTGGAAGCGCCGCACCAGGTCCAGCGGCAGCGCCTCGCCGCTCGCCATCACCTGGCGCAGCGAAGAGCAGGCTTCGATCCCCGGCGCGTCCACGAAGACCCGCAGCAGCGAGGGGACGAAGTGCAGCGTCGTGATCCCCTCGGCCGCGATCGTCTCGACCAGATAGGCCGGGTCCTGGTGCCCGCCGGGACGCGCCATCACCAGCCGCGCGCCAGTCATCAGCGGCCAGAAGAACTCCCAGACCGAGACGTCGAAGGAGAACGGCGTCTTCTGGAGCACCCGGTCCGCCGGCGTCAGGCCGTACTGGGCCTGCATCCAGAGCAGCCGGTTGACGATCCCCCGGTGCGAGTTCATCGTCCCCTTCGGACGCCCCGTCGAGCCCGAGGTGTAGATCACGTAGGCCAGGTCCGACGGATCGGCGCCGCCGGCCAGCGGAAGCTCCGGCGCCGCGTCGCGGATGATCGTGCCGTCCAGGGGGACGACCGCCGCGCCGTGCTCCGGCAGCCTTTCGAGCAGGCGCTCCTGGGCCAGGATCACCGGCGCCGCGGCGTCCGCGATCATGTAGGCCAGACGGTCGAGCGGATAGGCCGGATCGAGCGGCAGATAGGCGCCGCCGGCCTCCAGGATGGCGAACAGGCCCACCACCATCTCCAGCGAGCGCTCGGCGAAGACGCCGACCGTCACGTCCGGCCCCACGCCGAGGTCGCGCAGCCGCCGGGCCAGCCGGCGCGCCGAAGCGAGCAGCTCGGCATAGGTCAGCGACTCGCCTTCATAAATCACCGCCGTAGCGTCCGGCGTGCGCGCGGCCTGCTCCGCGATGATCGCGTGGATCGTGCCCGGCGCCGGATTCACCCAGCCCGCCACCGCCGTGTCGTTCCACTCGGCGAGCACCTGGTGCTCCTCGGCGGCGGCCATCAGCGGCAACGAGGAGAGCGCGCGGTCCGGGTCCGCCATGGCGGCGGCGAGCAGGGTGGCGAAGTGATCGCCCAGCCGGCGCACGGTCGCGGCGTCGAAGAGGTCGGTGTTGTACAGCCAGACCAGTTCCATCCCCTGCGGCCGGGGGTGCGCCCGCAGCGTCAGATCGAGCTTCGAGGTGCTCGCTTCGAGGTCGCTCGGCGTCAGGGTCAGGCCCGGCACCCGCAGCTCCCCCGAATCGGCCTCCGCCAGCACCAGTTGCACCTGGAAGAGGGGCGTCTGGCTCAGGTTGCGCTCGGGGGCCAGCTCCGCCACCAGCTTGGCGAAGGGGAGCTCCTGGTGGGTGTAGGCACCCAGCGCCATGACCCGCACCTGCGCCAGCAGATCGCGGAACGTCAACCCGCCGGCCGGCCGCGGGCGGAGCACGAGGGAGTTGATGAAGAGTCCGATCAGCCCCTCCAGCTCGTCTCGCGTGCGCCCCGCCACCGGCGTGCCGATCGTGAGGTCGTCGGCGCCCGACTGGCGGGCGAGGAGAGCGGCGAAGGCGGCCAGGACGCCCATGAAGAGGGTCGCGCCCTCCTCCTGATCGAGCCGGCGCAGGGCCGCCACCGGCTCTGCCGGCAGCTCCTGCCGCACGCTGCGGCCGCGGAAGCGCTGCACCGCCGGACGCGGCCGGTCGGTGGGGAGCGGCGACACCCCCGGCGAGCCCGCGAGCTGCTCCCGCCAGTAGCCGAACTCCGCGTCGAGGGTCGCGCCCTGCAGCCGGTCGCGCTGCCAGACGGCGTAGTCGCCGTACTGGATGGGCAGCTCCGGCAACGGCGAGGGGAGGCCCTGGGCGAAGGCCGCGTAGAGCGCCGCCACCTCGCGCACCAGCACGCTCAGCGACCAGCCGTCGCTGACGATGTGGTGCATGCCGACCACCACGGCGTGCTCCTCGTCCGCGAGGCGCAGCAGCAGGGCGCGCACCAGCGGGCCGCGGCTGAGGTCGAACGGGCGGACCGCCTCCTCCCGCACGCGGCGCCGCGCCTCGGCCTCGCGGCGGCCGGCAGGCAGGCCCGCGAGGTCGGCCAGCGGCATGCGTAGCTCCAGCGCAGGCGCCACCATCTGCATGGGGCCGGCGGCGGTGGCGGCGAAGGTGGTGCGCAGCGCGGCGTGGCGCCGCGCCACCTCGTCCAGCGCGCGCTCCAGGGTCGCCACCTCAAGACGCCCGGTCAGCCGCACGGCGTTGATCAGGTTGTAGGTCGAGCTGCCGGGGTCGAGGCGGTCGAGGAACCAGAGCCGCTCCTGGGCGAAGGAGAGCGGCAGCGGCCCGTCGACGTTGGCGCGGGGGATCGCCATCCAGCGCTCCCCGACGATCCCGGCATGCTGCTTCTCCAGGTAGGCGGCGAGCCGGGCCACCGTTGGATGATCGAAGATCACCACCACGTGAACGATCTCGCCCAGCTCGCGCTGAAGGCGGTTAATCAGCACCGCGCCGGAGATCGAGGTGCCGCCCAGCGCGAAGAAGTCGTCGAAGGCGCCGACCGTCTCGACCTTGAGCACGTCGCGGAACAGACCGGCGACGTACTCTTCGAGCGGCGTGCGCGGAGCGACCGCCGCCGCGGAATCCCGTTGCAGCTCCGGCGCCGGCAGGGCCTTGCGGTCCACCTTGCCGCTGGGGTTGAGCGGCAGCTCCGGCAGCACCACGAGCGCGGCCGGCAGCATGTACTCGGGCAGCGAATTCGCGAGCGCGCCGCGGACCTCCGCAAGGTCTGGCGCGGGGTCGGCGACCAGATAGGCCACCAGCCGCGCCTCGCTGGCGCTGTCGTTCCGGGCCATCACCACGGCCGCCTTGACGCCCGGCAGCCCGGCCAACGCCGCCTCGATCTCCCCCAGCTCGATGCGCAGGCCGCGCAGCTTCACCTGGTGATCGAGGCGGCCCAGGAACTCCACGGCGCCGTCGGGCAGCGTGCGGGCGAGGTCGCCCGTGCGGTAGAGCCGCGCCCCGGGATCGCCCCAGCGCGCCGCCAGCGGGTCGGGCACGAAGCGCTCGGCCGTCAGGTCCGGCCGCTTCAGGTAGCCGCGGGCGAGCTGGACGCCGCCGATGTGCAGCTCCCCGGGCACGCCAACCGGAGTCAGACCGCCGTCGCGGTCGAGCACCACGATGCGGGTGTTGGCGACCGGCCGGCCGATCGGCACGGCGCCGCGCCCCTCCTCCCGCTCGCAGGCCCAGTACGTGACGTCCACCGCCGCTTCCGTCGGACCGTAGAGGTTGTGCAGCTCCGCCCCGAGACGGTCGTGGAACCGCTTCACCAGCTCGAGCGGCAGCGCCTCGCCGCTCGCCATCACCCGGCGCAGCGAGGAGCACGCTTCGATCCCCGGCGCATCCACGAAGACCCGCAGCAGGGAGGGGACGAAGTGCAGTGTGGTGATCCCCTCCGCGGCGATGGCCTCGACCAGATACGCCGGGTCCTGATGCCCGCCGGGACGGGCCATCACCAGCCGCGCGCCGGTCATCAACGGCCAGAAGAACTCCCAGACCGAGACGTCGAAGGAGAACGGCGTCTTCTGGAGCACCCGGTCCGCGGGCGTCAGGCCGTACTGGGCCTGCATCCAGAGCAACCGGTTGACGATCCCCCGGTGCGAGTTCATCGTCCCCTTCGGACGGCCGGTCGAGCCCGAGGTGTAGATCACGTAGGCCAGGTCCGACGGATCGGCCCCGCCGTCCAGCCCCGGCTCCAGTGGATCCAGTACCGCGCCGCGGACGATCGTGCCGTCCAGCGAGATCACCTCCGCGCGGTGCTCCGGCAGCCGGTCGAGCAGCCGGTCCTGGACCAGGATCACCGGCGCTGCGGCGTCCGCGATCATGTAGGCCAGGCGGTCGGCCGGATAGGCCGGATCGAGCGGCAGGTAGGCGCCGCCGGCCTCCAGGATGGCGAGCAGGCCCACCACCATCTCCAGCGAGCGCTCGGCGAAGACGCCCACCGTCACGTCCGGCCCCACCCCCAGGCCCCGCAGCCGCCGGGCCAGCCGGCGCGCCGAGGCCAGCAGCTCGGCGCAGGTCAGCGACTCGCCTTCGTAGGACACGGCCGTACGATCGGGCGTCCGCGCCGCCTGCTCCGCGATGATCCCGTGGAGCGTGCCCGGCTCCGGCGCCAGCCAGCCGGCGGCCGTCGAGTCGTTCCACTCGAAGAGGATCTGGTGCTCCTCGCCCGCGGCGAGCAGGGGGAGCGTCGAGAGGGCGCGGCCGGGCTCGCCGGCCGCGGTCAGCAGGTTGGCGAAGTGGGCGCCCAGCCGCAGCACCGTGGCGGCGTCGAAGAGGTCCGAGTTGTAGAGCCACTCCAGCGTCATGCCATGGGCCTGGGCGCGGGCGCGCAGGGTCAGGTCGAGCTTGGAGGTGCTCTCCTCGAGGGCGCCCGGGGTGAGCGTCAGGTCCGGCACGCTAAGCGCGCCGAACTCCGCCTCCACCAGCAGGAGCTGCACCTGGAACAGAGGCGTGCTGCCCAGGTTGCGGTCCGGGGAGATCTCGGCCACCAGCCTGGCGAACGGCAGGTCCTGATGGGCGAAGGCGCCCAGCGCGACCTCCCGCGCCCGGTCCAGGATCTCGCCCAGGCCGGGATCGCCGGCCAGCCGCAGGCGCAGCACCAGGGAGTTGATGAACAGGCCGATCATCCCCTCCAGCTCCGCGCGGTTGCGCCCGGCCACCGGCGTGCCGATGGTGAGGTCCAGGCTCCCCGACTCGCGGGCCAGCAGGGCCGCGTAGACCGCCAGCAGGCCCATGAACAGGGTCGATCCCTTCTCCTGGCAGAGCCGCCGCAGGGGCGCCACCGCCGCCTCCGGCAGCTCCTGCGTGGCGCGGCGGCCGTGGTAGCGCTGCACGGCCGGGCGCGGCCGGTCGGTGGCGAGCTGCGACAGCGCGGGCGCGCCCTGGAGCTGCTGCCGCCAGTAGCCGAGCTGCGCGTCGAGCGCCGGGCCGCCGGCCAGGAATCCACGCTGCCAGACGGTGAAGTCCGCGTACTGGAGCGGCAGCTCCGGAAGCGGCGACGGGCGCCCCGCGCGGAAGGCCGGGTAGAGCGCCGCGATCTCGCGGATCAATACGCCGATCGACCAGCCGTCGCTGACGATGTGGTGGAGGTTGAAGACCACGCTCCACTCGCGGCCGCCGCGGCGCAGGGCGAGGAGCCGCAGCAGGGGGCCGCTGGTGAGATCGAACGGCCGCTCCACCTCGGCCGCGCTCCACAGCGCCGCCTCCGCTTCGCGGGCCGCCGGCGGCAGCGCCTGCAGGTCGATCACCGGCACGGCCACGGCCAGGGCGGGCGCCACCACCTGGACGGGTCCGGCGCCGGTCTCGGAGAAGGTCGTGCGCAGCGACTCGTGCCGGCGCACCACCTCGTTCAGCGTGGCGCCGAGCGCGGCGATGTCGAGGTCCCCCTCCAGGCGCAGGTGGGCGGGGAGGTTGTAGGCCGTGGAGCCGGGGTCCAGGCGGTCGAGGAACCAGAGGCGCTCCTGGCCGAAGGAGAGCGGGAACGGCCCCGCGCCGCCGATCCGGGGGATGGGGGCCCAGGCCTCGCGCTCCCCCCCCGCCTCGTAGCCGAGCTCGGCGGCGAGCTGGCGGGTGCCGGCGCCGAGGAAGTCCTCCGCCGCCAGCTCGCGCCAGCGCTCCCCCGCTTTGGCGTTGACCCCCGAGTGCTGGTGGAACTTGACGTCGCCGAGCATGCGCGACTCGGCGTGCAGGCCGTCGGTCATCCGCGCCGAGCGATCCTTGTAGGGCTCGGCCATGTCGGGGTGGTAGGCGATGCCGAGGAACCCGCACAGCTCGCGCAGCACCCCCTCGGGCTCGGCCACCAGATCCTCGAAGCGCACCACGTGCCGGCGCTCCTCCGGGATGGTGGCCAGGAACTCGCGGATGTTGCGCTGCGCCAGCAGCCAGCTCAGCTCGGCGAGCTGGCGGCGTGTGAAGCCCTCGGCGCGCGGGAAGAAGACCTGCTCGATGCGCGCCTCCTCGAAGGAGGCGATGGTGGCGTAGGGGTGGCGCAGCAGGTGGACGTAGCGCGCCCCCTCGAAACCCGCCTCGGCGCGCCGCAGCGTCTCCAGGCTCCAGGCATAGGTCGGCGTCTTGTCGACCAGCATGCGGCCGCCGATCCAATCCTGGAGGAGGCCGTAGAGCTCGCGCGTCGTGCCCCCCCGGGCCTCGAGGTCGTCCACCACCTGCCGGGCCTCGTCGACGCCGCAGCGGCGGGCCTCCATGACGGCGCGGAGGACGCCCTCGAGGCGGAAGGCGTCGCGGCCGGAGAAGGCGTCGCGCCGCTCGGCCAGGGTGTCGAACTCCAGCAGCTCCAGCTCCGGCGGCGCGAACATCCCGGGGTGGCCGCCCAGCATCACGCGCAGCAGCGTGCTGCCGGAGCGCGGCGGCGCCAGCACGAAGAGGGCGGGCGGATTCCTCGGCAGCCGGGCGATCGCCTCCGGCAGTGCCCCCGGCTCGTGCAGGGTGGCGCGAAAGCGGACCAGGAGGCCCATCTCGACACGCCCTGCCGTGGCCTCTGGCGCGCTCGTCTCCTCCACTTCGATCCCGAGGCGCCCCGCGAGGGCTCCGGCGTGCTGCGCGGCCAGGTAGGCGGCGAGCCGGGCCACCGTCGGATGGTCGAAGATCACCACCACGTGGAGGATCTCCCCCAGCTCCTGCTGCAGCCGGTTGATCAGCACGGCGCCCGAGATGGAGGTGCCGCCCAGGGCGAAGAAGTCGTCGTGGACCCCGATCTGCCCGATCCCGGCGACCTCGCTCCAGAGGCCGGCCACCCAGGCCTCCAGGGGCGTGCGCGGCGGCACGGACTCGGCGGACTCCGGCCGTGCCTCGGGCGCCGGCAGGGCCTTGCGGTCCACCTTGCCGCTGGGGGTCAGCGGCATCTCCGGCAGCACCACCATCGCGGTGGGCAGCATGTACTCCGGCAGCGACCGCGCGAGGGTGCCGCGCAAGGCGTCCAGCTCCGGCACGGGATCGGCCACCAGATAAGCGACCAGCCGCGTCTCGCCGCCGCCGTCCGTACGCGCCATTACCACCGCCGCCTTGACGCCCGGCAGCTCGCCGAGCGCCGCCTCGATCTCCCCCAGCTCGATGCGCAGGCCGCGCAGCTTCACCTGGTGATCGATGCGGCCCAGGAACTCGACGGCGCCGTCCGGCAGCGTGCGGGCCAGGTCCCCCGTGCGGTAGAGCCGCGCTCCGGGCTCCTCCCATCGCGCCGCCAGCGGATCGGGCACGAAGCGCTCGGCGGTCAGGTCCGGCCGCTTCAGGTAGCCGCGGGCGAGCTGGATACCGCCGATGTGCAACTCGCCGGGAACCCCCACCGGCACCGGCCGGCCCGAGGGGTCGAGCACCACGATGCGCGTGTTGGCCACCGGCCGGCCGATCGGCACCAGCCCGCGGCCGTCCTCCCGCTCGCAGGACCAGTACGTGACGTCCACCGCCGCCTCGGTCGGGCCATAGAGGTTGTGCAGCTCGGCCCCCAGGCGGTCGTGGAAGCGCCGCACCAGGTCCAGCGGCAGGGCCTCGCCGCTCGCCATCACCCGGCGCAGCGAAGAGCAGGCTTCGATCCCCGGCACCTCCACGAACACCCGCAGCAGCGAGGGGACGAAGTGCAGCGTGGTGATCCCCTCCGCCGTGATGGTCTCGACCAGATAGGCCGGGTCCTGATGCCCGCCGGGCCGGGCCATCACCAGCCGCGCTCCCGTCATCAGCGGCCAGAAGAACTCCCAGACCGAGACGTCGAAGGAGAACGGCGTCTTCTGGAGCACCCGGTCCGCAGGCGTCAGGCCGTATTGGGCCTGCATCCAGAGCAGCCGGTTGACGATCCCCCGGTGCGAGTTCATCGTCCCCTTCGGGCGGCCTGTCGAGCCCGAGGTGTAGATCACGTAGGCCAGGTCCGACGGATCGGCCCCGCCGGCCAGCCCCGGCTCCAGTGAATCCAGTACCGCGCCGCGGACGATCGTGCCGTCGAGCGGGACTACCGTAGCGTCGTGCTCCGGCAGCCGTTCGAGCAGGCGGTTCTGGACCAGGATCACGGGCGCCGCGGCGTCCGCGATCATGTAGGCCAGACGGTCGAACGGATAGGCGGGATCGAGCGGCAGGTAGGCGCCGCCGGCCTCCAGGATCGCCAGCAGGCCCACCACCATCTCCAGCGAGCGCTCGGCGAAGACGCCCACCGCAACGTCCGGCCCCACCCCCAGGTCCCGCAGCCGCCGGGCCAGCCGGCGCGCGGAGGCCAGCAGCTCGGCGCGGGTCAGCGACTCCCCTTCATAGACCACCGCCGCGGCATCCGGCGCGCACGCGGCCTGCCGCGCGATGATCTCGTGGAGGGTGCCCGGCCGCGGATTCACCCAGCCCGCCACCGCCGTGTCGTTCCACTCGGCGACCACCTGATGCTCCTCGGCGGAGGCCATCAGCGGCAGCGAGGAGAGGGCGCGGTCGGGGTCGGCCACGGCGGCGGCGAGCAGGGTCGCGAAGTGATCGCCCAGCCGGCGCACGGTCGCGGCGTCGAAGAGGTCGGTGTTGTACAGCCAGATCAGCTCCATCCCCCGCGGCCGGGCGTGCGCCCGCAGGGTGAGGTCGAGCTTCGAGGTGCTCTCCTCCAGGGCGACCGGCGCCAGGGTCAGCCCGGGCAGGTGCAGCTCCTGGTAGTCGGCCTCGACCAGCACGAGCTGGATCTGGAACAGCGGCGTCTGGCTGAGATTGCGCTCCGGCGCCAGCTCCCCCACCAGCCTGGCGAACGGCAGGTCCTGGTGGGCGTAGGCGCCGAGCGCGATGCCGCGCACCTCGGCCAGCAGCTCGCGCAGGCCGGGATCGCCGGGCAGCCGCAGGCGCAGCACGAGGGAGTTGATGAACAGCCCGATCAGACCTTCCAGCTCGCCCCGCTTGCGCCCCGCGACCGGCGTGCCCACCGTCAGGTCGTCCGCGCCGGACTGGCGCGCCAGCAGCCCGAAGAAGGCCGCCGCCACCCCCATGAACAGGGTGGCGCCCTCGCCCTGGCAGAGGCGGCGCAGGATCGCCACCGGCTCCGCCGGCAGCTCCTGCCGCACGCTGCCGCCGTGGAAGCGCTGCACCGCGGGGCGCGGCCGGTCGGTGGGGAGCTGCGACAGCGCCGGCGCGCCCTGGAGCTGCCGCCGCCAGTAGCCGAGCTGCGCGTCGAGAGCCGGGCCCTGGAGGAAGCCCCGCTGCCAGGCGGCGAAGTCAGCGTACTGGAGCGGCAGCTCCGGCAGCGGCGACGGCCGGCCCGCGCGCAGGGCCGGATAGAGGGCCGCGATCTCGCGGATCAGCACCTCGATCGACCAGCCGTCGCCGACGATGTGGTGGAAGTTGAACACCGCGCTCCACTCGCGACCGGTCAGCCGCAGCAGGAGCATGCGCAGCAGCGGCCCGTGGGCGAGGTCGAACGGCCGCGCCGCCTCGACGGCGCTCCAGCGCGCCATCTCCCGCTCGCCCCTCGCCGCCGGCAGGCCGCGCAGGTCGACCACCGGCACGCTCAGCTCCAGCTCCGGGGCGATCACCTGCACGGGACCGCTCGCGCCCTCGGCGAAGGTGGTGCGCAGCGCCTCGTGCCGGCGCACCACCTCCTGGAGAGCCGCCTTCAGGGCGGGCACGTCGAGATCCCCCGCCAGGCGCAGGTGGGCGGGGATGTTGTAGGCCGCCGAGCCGGGGTCCATGCGGTCGAGGAACCAGAGTCGCTCCTGGCCGAAGGAGAGCGGCAGCGGCTCCCCTGGCCGCCGCGGCAGCGGCCGCGGGCGGCTGGGGTCGGTTGCCTCCTTCTGGCGGCGGCGCAGCTCCAGCAGCCGGCGCTGCTCGGGCGTGAGCGCCGCCAGACGGCGCTGGAGGTCCAGGTCGGCCTGGCTCGGCGGGGTCATGCGGACTCCTTGGCGGTACGGCTCGACTCTTCGAGGTATGCGGCTTTGGCTTCGGCCACGGACATCTCCTCGATCTCGCGCAGCAGCGCGTCCAGGTCTTCCCCGACGTCCGCGGGCGGAGCGCCGGCGACGGCGGCGGCCATCCCCGCCACGGTCGGGGCCGCGAACAGGGCGTCGAGCGGCAGGTCGACGCCGAGCGCGTCGCGCAGCCGCGACATCAACTGGGTGGCGAGCAGAGAATGCCCCCCGAGGTCGAAGAAGTTGTCGTCGACCCCCACCCGCTCGAGGCCGAGGAGACCCTGCCAGATCTCCGCGACGGTGCGCTCCGTCTCGTCGCGCGGCGCCACGTAGGCGTTGCGCAGGTCGGGGCGGGCGTAGGCGGCGCGCCCTCCGGCCGCCTCGCCGCGGACGAGGGCTTCCAGATAGGCGCGCACCGCCGCCGGGTCCTTGGTGGAGACGATCACCTGCGGCCAGGCGCCGCGCTGAAGGATTCGCAGGAAGACCCGGCGGCCTTCCTCCGGAGCGATGCCGGTGGCGAGCACCTGCTCGCGCATCCGCCGCAGGTCCTCGCCCAGGCCGGAGAGGTCGGCGATCATCCCCACGTCGCACCAGGTGTCCCAGTCCACGGCCACGGTGTACGGCGCGCCGGGCCGCGACGCCCGGAGCTGCGCCCAGGCGTCGAGGAAGGCGCTCGCCGCAGAGAGCGAGGTCTGCCCCGGCTCGCCCGAGTGGGCGCCCGCCGAGGCGGTGAGGACCATGAAGTCGAGCGGCTCGCCGGCCAGCAGCTCGTCGAGCACCCGCAGGCCGCGCACGGTGGGCGCCATCACGGCTTCCAGCTCGGCGGCCGTTTGGAGCTGGAGGACGCCGCCGCCGCGGGCTCCGGCGGCATGGACCACGCCGTGGATCGCGCCGAAGCGCCGCCGGACCTCGTCGAGAGCGGCGGCCACCGCGGCGCGGTCGGTGATGTCGGCGGCCAGCGGCAGCACCTCGGCCCCAGCCTCTTTCAGCCGCCGCAATCCGGCCGCGTCTCCAGTTCCCCGCGAGAGCAGGCCCAGGCGCACCCGGCGCCCTTCGGCCAGGGCAGCGGCCATCTCCAGCCCCAGGCCGCCGGTGCCGCCGGTGATCAGGTAGACGCCGTCGTCGCGGATGCGGAGCGGCTTCTCCGCCGCCTCCTCCAGCCGCACCGGTTCCCAGACCGGCGTCCAGCGGTGGCGCCCGCGCAGGGCCGCCATACGCTCGCCCGTGGCCGCCGCCAATTCGCGCACGAGGTCCGCGGCGGTGACCGTCGGCGGAACGTCGACGACGCGGCAGGAGACGCCCGGCAGCTCCCAGGGGATCACCCGGGCCGGCCCCAGCAGCGTCGCCGCCGCCGGCCGCAGCTCCTCCGAGCCGTCCACCTCGAACAGGCCGCTGGCCGCCACCACGAGATTCAGCGGCTGGCCGCCGCCAGCCTCGCTCCACCCCCGGGCCAGCGATACCAGGCTGCGGAAGCCGCTCTCCTGCTCCTCCTCGAACGAAGCGGCAGGCGCCACGCACCCGAGGTGCAGCACGGTCCGGGGCAGGAGCCCGCGAAATACAGAGGCAAAATCGTGGCCGTCCGTGGCCTCGGCGGGAACGTCCCTCTCCCCCAGGAGCTTCAGCACCCCGTCCGCCAGCGCGCCGGAGCCCACGACCAGCACCGGACCCGCCACGTCTCCAGCCGGCGCGGGGAGCGACCGTTTCCAGGTCGGCACGGCGAGCCAGTCCGCGGGATCGGGGCGCTTGGCGAGCGGATTCCCGGCGACGGCCGGCCGCACCGCGCCCAGCGGCCCTCCCCCCTCCACCCAGTACCGCTGGCGCTGGAAGGGGTAGGTGGGCAGCGACACGCGCAGCCGGCGCTCCCCCTCGTGGATGGCATTCCAGTCGGGAACGATCCCCGCGAGCCAGAGCCGGCCCAGGGCGGTCAGCAGGAAGGTGTGGTCGTTGCGCCGGTCGCTCGCGTGCGGCAGCGAGGCCACCGCCACGGCGCCGGCCTCGCGCGCCAGTGTGGTCAGCGTGTTGCCCGGGCCCACTTCCAGCAGCAGACGGTCGGGCTCCGCCGCCAGCGCCGCCAAGCCGTCCGCGAAGCGCACCGTGGCCCGGATCTGGCGCGCCCAGTACTCGGGATCGGTGGCCTGCCCGGCGGTGATCCAGGTCCCCGTCACGTTGGAGACGAAGGGGATCGACGGCGACGACAGGCGCACGCGCCGCACCCGCTCGGCGAACAGCTCCAGGGCGGGCTCCATCATCGCCGAGTGGAAGGCGTGGGAGGTGCGCAGGCGGCGGTTGCGGACTCCCCGCGCCTCCAGCTCCGCCGCCAGCGCCGCCACAGCGGGCTCCGGGCCGGCCACCACCGCGCGCTGCGGGCCGTTGACGGCGGCGAGCGCTAGATCCTCACCGAGCAGCGGCACAATCTCGGATTCCGGCAGCGAGACCGCGAGCATCGCCCCCGGCTCCATGGCGGCCATCAGCCGGCCCCGCTCGGCGACCAGCGCCAGGGCGTCGGCGAACGAAAAGACGCCGGCCAGGCAGGCGGCCACGTACTCGCCGATCGAATGGCCGATCATCGCCGCCGGCCGCACCCCCCAGGCCATCCACTGCCGCGCCAGCGCGTGCTCGACGGCGAACAGCGCGGGCTGCGTGAATTCCGTACGCGCCAGCTCCTCCCCAGTGGCATTGAACAGGAGGTCCCGCAGGTCGCGCCCGATCAGCGGCAGCAGCAGGTCGCCGGCGCGGTCGAGCTCGGCCCGGAAGACCGGCTCGGCGCGGTAGAGCTCCGCCGCCATCCCCGCGTGCTGGGCGCCCTGGCCGCTGAACAGGAAGGCCACGGAACGCGCCTCGCCGCCGCCGAAGAGGAGCCGCTCCCGGTCGCCACCTTCGAACACGGCCACGGCGTCGGCGGCGTCGCGGCAGAGGGCCACCGCGCGGCGCTCGAAACGGCGCCGTCCCACCTGGAGCGTGAAGGCGGCGTCCGCTAGGTCGAGCCCGGGATGGCTCCGCAGATGCTCCGCGAGGCGGGAGAGGGCGGCTTCGAGAGGGGCGTCCCCGCGCGCCGAGAGCGGCAGGAGCTGCCAGGGACCGCCCGGCGTCCCCGGCGCCACCGCCGGCGGCTGCTCCAGGACGATGTGGGCGTTGGTGCCGCCGATCCCCATGGAGCTGACGCCGGCCCGCCGCGGCGAGGTCCCCCCGGCCGGCCAGTCCGCCAGCCGGCTGTTGACGCGGAACGGCGTCCTCTCCAGCTCCAGCTTGGGGTTGGCGGCCTCGAAGTGGAGGCTCGGCGGGATCTTCCCGTGCTCCAGGATGAGGGCCGCCTTGATCAGGCCGGCGACTCCGGCCGCGCTGTCGAGGTGCCCGATGTTGGTCTTGACCGAACCGATCGCGCAGCTCCCCGTCCCGGCGCCGGGACCAAACGCCTGGGTCAGCGCCGCGATCTCGATGGGGTCGCCGAGGTCCGTGCCGGTGCCGTGGGCCTCGATATAGCCGACGGTCTCCGGCGGCACCTGGGCCACGCCCATCGCCTGCGCGATCACCCGCGCCTGGCCGTCGACGCTGGGCGCGGTGTAGCCCACCTTCACCGCGCCGTCGTTGTTGACCGCCGAGCCCTTGATGACGGCGTGGATGCGATCGCCGTCCTTCAGGGCGTCTTCGAGACGCTTGAGCAGCACGGCTCCGGCCCCGTTGCCGCCCACGAAGCCGCCGGCCCGGACGTCGAAGGCGCGGCAGTGGCCGTCGGGCGAGAACACCGCTCCCTCGTGGTGCTGGTAGCCCGTCTCCTGCGGCAGCCGGATCGAGACGCCCCCCGCGAGCGCGGCGTCGCACTCGCCCGAGAGCAGGCTCTGGCAGGCGAGGTGGGCCGCCACCAGCGAGGTCGAGCAGGCGGTCTGCACCGACAGGCTGGGCCCTCGCAGCCCCAGCTTGTAGGAGACCCGCGAGGCGAGGAAATCCTTGTCGTTGGCGATCGAGGCCTGGAAGTTCCCCACCGAGTCCCGGACCTCCGGGTCACCCAGGAGGTTGAAGACGTAGGTGTTCATGCCGACGCCCGCGAACACCCCCACGTCGCCGGTGATACCCGCGGGATCCAGGCCGGCCTCCTCGAAGGCTTCCCAGGCGCACTCGAGGAAGATCCGTTGCTGCGGGTCCATCACCTCCGCCTCGCGCGGGCTGTAGCCGAAGAAGCCGGCGTCGAGATCCGCGGCGCCGTCGATGATCCCCCGCGCCCGGACGTAACGGGGATCGGCGAGGTCGGCCGCCGGGACTCCGGCGCCCCGCATCTGCTCCTCGCTGAAGAACGTGATCGATTCGACGCCGCCGGTCAGGTTGTCCCAGAACCGCTCGATCGAACCGGCGCCCGGGAAGCGGCAGGACATGCCGATGATGGCGATGCCGGTCTCCGCGCGGCCCGCCGCGTCCCGCCGGGCCAGGGCGCGATCCATGCCGATCCGCGCCGCCGGGTTCTCCTCGCCGGCCGAGCTCAGGCGGTCCGCGAGGGCGCCGACGGTCGGATACTTGAACAGGTCGACCAGCGCCAGGTCGAAGCCCGGGAACGCCTCCCGCAGCCGCGTGTGCACGCGGGCCATCAGCAGCGAGTGGCCGCCGAGGTCGAAGAAGCTGTCGTTCACCCCCACGCGCTCGACCTGGAGCACCTCGCGCCAGACCTCGGCGATCCGGCGCTCGGCGTCGTTACGCGGCACCACGTAGGGCGCCGTGGCATCGGGAGCCCCGTCGGGCGCCGGCAGGGCCTTGAGGTCCACCTTGAGGCTCCCCGTGAGCGGCAAGGTGGCGAGCAACACCACCGCCGCGGGGACCATGAACTCCGGCAGAGCCGTCTTGAGGAAGGCGCGCAGGTCGGCGCCGGTGGGAGCCTCCCCCGGCTTCGGCACGGCGTAGGCCACCAGGCGCTGGATGCCGGGCGCGTCCTCGCGGACCATGGCGACCGCCTGCCCGACCGCGGGGTGGCGGTGGAGCGCCGCCTCGATCTCCCCCAGCTCGATCCGGTAGCCGCGCAGCTTCACCTGCCCGTCGTTGCGGCCGGCGAACTCGAGCTCGCCACCCGCCCGCCGGCGGCCGAGGTCGCCGGTGCGGTAGAGGCGCTCCCCGGGCACGCCGCCGCAGGGGTCGGGCACGAACCTCTCCGCCGTCAGGTCCGGCCGGCCCAGATAACCGCGCGCCACCCCTTCGCCGCCGAGGTAGATCTCGCCGATGACGCCGGTCGGGACGGGCCGCAACCGCCGGTCGAGGACGTAGGCGCGGGTGCCCGCGACCGGACGGCCGATCGGCGGCGCTGCCCGCAGTCCCGGCGGGCAGCGCCACGCCGTCGAGTAGATCGTGGTCTCGGTGGGGCCGTAGCAGTGGGTGAGCTCCAGGACCGACGACCAGTGGGCGGCCAGGTCCGGCGGGCAGGCTTCGGCGCCGACGCACACGGCCCGCACAGAAGGGATCGCCTCATGGCCGAGCGTCTCGAAGACAGCCGGTGTGATGACGAGCGCGGTGATCTCCTGCCGGCGCAGCTCGGCCGCCAGGTCGATCCCCATCAGGCCGTCCGGAAGGAGCACCATCTCGGCTCCCGCCGCGAACGCCGAGAAGATCTCGAAGACCGACGCGTCGAAGGAGAGCGAGGTGTTCTGCGTCGTGCGGCTCTCCGGGCCGAGCCGCAGGCGTCGCACGCCATCGGCGATCAGACGGCAGGCGCCGCGATGGGGCACGAGCACCCCCTTGGGCCGGCCGGTCGATCCGGAGGTGTAGATCACATAGGCGAGGTTGCCGCCCGTCACTCCGTCCGGCGGCCCTTGCGCTTCCTGCCCGGGCGTGCCCGGCCATTCGCTGTCGAGAAGCAGGAGCCCTTCCTGGCGCTCCGGCAGAGCGGAGAGCAGCTCGCTTTCGGTCAGCAGCAACGGCGCGGCGCACTCTTCCAGCACGAACGCCAGCCGCTCCCTGGGATGGCTGGGATCGAGGGGCACGTAGGCGCCCCCCGCCTTGAGGATCCCCAGCAGGGCCGCCATCCGCCGCGGCGTTTTCGCCATGCAGAGGGCGACCGGCACCTCGGGTCCCACGCCCAGGGCCCGCAGGACGTGGGCGAGGCGGTTGGCGTGGCGCTCCAGGTCGCGGTAGGTCCAGCGCTCCTCGCCGGCGGCGATGGCGGGAGCGTCCGGGCGCTCGCCGGCCTGGGTCTCGAACAGACGGTGCAGGCATTCGGCCGCGAGCGGCTCCCCCGGCCCGCCGTCGCCCGCGGCGAGAAGCGCCCGCACCTCGCTATCCGGCAGGAAGGGGAGGTCGGCCGCGAGGCGGTCGAGCCCGGCGGGGAAGGCCGCGAGGAGCGATCCGAGCTGCCCGGCCATCCGCTCCACGGTCGCCGCCTCGAAGAGATCGGCGTTGTATTCGATCCAGCCGTCCACGCTCTCCGCCCCTTCCGCCAAGTGGAGGGTCATCTCGAATTTGGCGGTTCCCGAGTCGAGCGCGAGGGCCTCGAGCCGCAGGCCGGGCAGCTCCAGCGCCTCCGCCGCCGCGGGCTGCAGGGCGGCCATCACCTGCACCAGCGGCGGGCGGCTGAGGTCGCGCCGCGGCTGCAGCTCCTCGATCAGCCGCTCGAATGGGAGATCCTGATGGGCGTAGGCGGCGAGCGCCGTCTCGCAGACCCGGGCGAGCAGCTCCGACAGAACCGGCTCGCCCCGCAAATCTCCACGCATCACCAGGGTGTTGACGAAGAAGCCGATCAGCCCCTCGACGTCCGGGCGGTTGCGGTTGGCGATCGGCGAGCCGATCAACAGCTCGTCCTGGCCCGTGTAGCGCTGCAAGAGCAGCTCGAAGGCGGCGAGGATCACCATGAACAGCGTTCCGCCCTCCTTGCGGGCGGTCTCCCGCAAGCCGGCGACGAGCTCGGGCGCGAGCCGCACCGGGGCCTGGCTCCCGCGCACCGTCTGCACGGCCGGCCGGGGGTGGTCGGCCGGCAGCTCCAGGACGGTCGGCGCTCCCGCCAGGCGCTGGCGCCAGAAGCCGAGCTGCGCGTCGAGCGCGCCGCCCCGCAGCCACTCCCGCTGCCAGACCGAAAAGTCGGCGTACTGGATCGGCAGCTCGGGGAGCCGGGGGGTCCGGCCGGCCGCGAACGCCGGATAGAGCGCCGCGATCTCGCGCACCAGAACGCCCATCGACCAGCCGTCGCTGACGATGTGGTGGATGGTGAGGACCACCAGGTGCTCTTCTTCGGACATCCGGAGCAGCAGGGCGCGCAGCAGCGGCCCGCGCTCGAGGTCGAACGGGCGGCGGGCCTCGTCGATGCCCCGACGCCAGGCCTCCGCCCGCCGCTCCCCCGCCGGCAGCGCGCGCAGGTCGGCGACGGCGAACGGCAGGTCCCCTCGCCGGTGGATCACCTGGACCGGCCCCTCGGAACGGTCGGCGAAGGTCGTGCGGAGCGCCTCGTGCCGGCGGACCACCTCGCGCAGCGCGGCCTCCAGGGCCGGGGCGTCGAGCGGACCGGTCATCTCGAAGGCGGCGGGGATGTTGTAGAGCGGGCTCCCCGGCCCCATGCGGTCGAGGAACCAGAGCCGCTGCTGGGCGAAGGAGAGCGGAAACGCGTTCTCCCCCGCCGCGCGCGGCCGGCTCGGGATGCGCTCCGGCTCCGGGCGCGCCGCCCCGCGCCCTTCCTTCTCCAGACGCTTCAGCAGCAGGTCACGCTGCTGGGGCGTGAGATTTTTGAGCGCCGCGTTGAGGTCCGTCATGGCGCCTCCCCTCCAGGCATGGCGCCGATCTCGGCGAGCATCCGCGCCAGATCCTCCTCGCTGACCTGACCGGCGCGGGCTTCGACCACGGCGGCGGCCACGGCGGCCACGGTCGGCTCCGCGAACAGGCGGTCCATGGGCAGGTCGACCGCCAGCTCCTCGCGCAGCCGGGACATCAACCGGGTGGCCAGCAGCGAGTCGCCGCCGAGGTCCAGGAAGCTGTCGTGCACGCCCACCTGCTCCATCCCCAGCACCTGCCGCCAGACCGCGGCGACCCGCTCCTCCAGCTCGCCGCGCGGCGCCACGCAGGCGGTGGGGAGCGCGGGGCGGGGGTGCAGCGTCTGCGCCCGCTCCAGGACCGCCTCGGCGGCCGGCATCGCCGGACCCTCGGGATCGATCCCGCTGGGTTCTATCCAATACCGGTGGCGCTCGAAGGGGTAGGTGGGCAGCGGGATGCGCCGCCGCTCTTCGCCGGCGAACAGCGTCTCGGGATCGAGCGGCTCGCCGGCGAGCCAGCGCCGGCCGGCGGCGGCCAGGCGCGCCTCGGCCCCGGCGAGCGTGCCGGGGTCGGGACGGTCGAGCGCCGCCGCGGCGGAGGCGGCGTCCCGGCAGACCACGGCCACCCGGTGCGCGAACTCCTGCCGGCCCGCGATCAGGGTGAAGGCAGCATCGCCGAGGTCGGTCTCCGGATGGGCGCGGAAGTGCTCCGCCAGGTTGCGGACGGCCGCGGCCAGCGCGTCCGGGGTCTTGGCGGAGACGGCCAGCAGGCGCCACGGCCCGGCGGCGGCCAGGCGCTCCGGCAATGCCGGCGGGGCCGGCGCCTCCTCCAGGATGACGTGAGCGTTGGTGCCGCCGAAGCCGAAGGAGCTGACGCCGGCCCGGCGGGGCGCGCCGTCGCGCTTCCACTCCGCCAGCTCTCGGTTGACGTAGACCGGGCTGGCGGCGAAGTCGATGCGCGGATTCGGCCGCTCGAAGTGGAGGCTGGGCGGGATCTCGCCGTGCTGCAGCGCAAGCACGGTCTTGATCAGCCCGGCGATGCCGGCGGCGATGTCGAGATGGCCGATGTTGGCCTTGACGGTGCCGAGGGCGGCGAAGCCCCGCTTCGGGGTGCGGGCGCGGAACGCCTTGGCGAGCGCCTGGATCTCGATCGGATCGCCGAGGGCGGTGCCGGTGCCGTGCCCTTCGATGTAGCCGATGGTCCCGGCATCGATCCCGGCCACCGAGAGGGCCTCGGCGATCACCCCGGCCTGCCCCTCGACCGACGGCGCCGTGTAGCCCACCTTCATCCCGCCGTCGTTGTTCACCGCCGAGCCGCGGATCACCGCGCGCACCGTGTCGCGGTCCCTGACGGCGTCCTCCAGGCGCTTGAGCACCACCACGCCGGCGCCGCCGCCGAAGACCGTGCCGCGGGCCTCCGCGTCGAAGGCCCGGCAGTGGCCGTCCGGCGCCAGGATCGAGTCCTCCTGGAAGCGGTAGCCCGCCCGCTGCCCGACGTTGATCGAGACGCCCCCGGCCAGCGCCACGTCGCACTCCTGGTTGAGCAGCGCCTGGCAGGCGAGATGGACCGCCACCAGCGAGGTCGAGCAGGCGCACTGCACGGACTGGCTCGCCCCTTTGAGGTTCAGCTTGTAGGAGACCCGCGTGGTCAGCGAATCGACGGCGTTGCCGACGATGAGCTGCAAGGGGTCGACCGTCGCCGCCACCTGCGCGTTGCGGGCGAGGTTGAACAGCAGGTAGGTGCTGGTGGTGGCGCCGCCGAAGACGGCGGTCACCGCCGCCGGGGATTCCGGGTCGTAGCCGGCGTCCTCGAGCGCCGTCCAGCAGGTCTCCAGGAAGAGCCGGTGCTGGGGATCGAGGATCTCCGCCTCGCGGTGGCTGATGCCGAAGAACGGGGCGTCGAACTCGTCGATCCCGTCCGGCATCGCCACCGCCGGCACCCACGCCGGGTCGTCCGCGGCACGGCCGGCGCCGAGCGCCGCCATCTCCTCGCGGGAGAGGGTGCGCACCGACTCCACCCCGGCGCGGAGGTTGCGCCAGAGCTCCGCCACACCGCGGGCACCGGGGAAACGCCCGGCCATCCCGACGATCGCGATCGTCCCTTCGAGCTCGTCCAGCGGGTGCGTCATCCGTCTATGAAACCTCCGCGGTGGCGCGCCGCCCCTTGCGGGCGGCCCGCCGCCGCTCGCCACGGTCCCGCTGCTCCTCGAAGGCCTCGTCAGGCTCCTCGCCAGGAGCCAGGAGCCTGGCGAGGGCCGCCACCGTCGGGCCTTCGAAGATGCTCACCTCGGAGACGTGCACCCCCAGCTCGCTCTTCAGGCGGGCGATGACGCGGATCGCCATCAGCGAGTTGCCGCCGAGGTCGAAGAAGTTGTCGTGCACGCCGACCGGCTCGATCCCCAGCAGGTCCTGCCAGACCGCCGCGATGCGCTGCTCCCCTTCGCCGCGCGGCGCCACGTAGGCGTTGGCGAGCAGCGGCCGCGGATGGGCGGCGCGCGCCGCCTGCGCCCGTTCGATCTCCGCCAGCGTGCTGGCGGCGCGGTTCTGCTCGAGACGGCCCGCGAGGTCGCGGGTCGAGATCACCAGCCAGGGGGAGGAGCCGGCCAGGGCCCGGCGGAAGACCTCCAGGCCCTCGGCCGTCGACAGGCCCAGCTTCAGCTCCTGCTGGCGCCACTCCCGGAGCTCCGCCGGCACTTCGGTGTCGACCGCCATGCCGGCCTCTCGCCAGGCGTCCCAGCCGAGCGACAGGGTGAAGGCGCCGCGGGCGCTGCGCTCCTGGGCGAAGGCGTCGAGGAAGGCGTTGGCCGCCGCGTAGTCCACCTGCCCGGGCTGGGCGAGCACGGCGGTGATCGAGGAGAAGAGAACCATGAAGTCGAGCGGCTCGCCGTCGAAGAGCTCGTCGAGCACCAGGGCGCCCTTCACCTTGGGCGCCAGCACCGCCTCGGCCGCCCCTCGGGTCTTGACCTGGACGATGCCGCCGCCCGGCCGGCCGGCGGCGTGGATCACCCCGTGGACGGCGCCGAAGCGGGCGACCGCGGCGTCCCGCGCCGCGGCCATCTCGGGCAGGTCCGCGGCGTCGGCGGCGAGGGTCATCACCTCGCTCCCCAGCGCTTCGAGGGCGAGCAGCTTGCGCAGGCGCCGGGAGGTGGCGTCCTCCTCGCCGTACGCCGCCAGCCACGAGCTCCACCCCTCCCGCTCCGGCACCGGCGTGCGGCCGACCAGCACCAGCCTGGCCGCCACCGCGCGGGCCAGCAGCCCGGCCACCTCCAGCCCCAGGGCGCCGAGGCCGCCGGTGATCAGGTAGACGCCCCCCTGCCGCAGGCGGCCGGCGCTCCCCTCGGCCGCCGGCAGCGGCAGCGGCTCCAGCTCCTGGACCCAGCGGAAGCTGCCGCGCAGCGCCGCGGCCGGCTCCCCCTCGGGGTCGAAGAAGGCGAGCTCCTCCAGCACCCGGCCGGCGAGCGCGCGCAGGCCGTCCCCTGGGGTCGAGGGGACCGCCGGGAGCACCACGTCGAGGCTCCGGCAGGCGAGGTTCGGGTACTCGCGCGGAATCACCCGGCAGGGACCGAGCAGCGCCGCCTTGAGCGGCTGCAGCGGCTCCTCGCCGGTGACCCGCTGCAGGCCATTCGAGACCGCCAGGATGCGCACCGGCTCGGTGAGTTTGCGCTTGCCCAGGGCCTGCGCCAGGAAGGTCAGGCTGAAAAAGCCGCGCTCCAGGGCGCGGTCGGCCCCTGGCAGGGACGCGCCGGCCTCCTCGGCGGTGACGTTCCAGAAATGCAGGACGGTGCCCGGCCGGACCTCGCGCGCGGCGAGCTCCTCGAGCAGCAGGTCGTAGCCGGCGGCGTTCCAGGCGTCGACGGTGAAGGCACGCTCCGCCGTACGGGCGAAGCGGTCCCCGGCGCGCACGGCGATCACTTCCCGCCCCTGGGCTTCCAGGAGGTCGACGGCCGCCGCGCCCAGGCCGCGATCGTCGAGGAAGACCAGCCAAGCGCCGGCCGTCTCCGCCGGAGCGGAAGGCGCCGGCGCGGTCCGCTTCCAGCTCGGCGCGTAGGACCACGCCGCGAGGTCACGCTGGCGGCGACCGCGGTCCTTGGCGCGCCCCTCGGTCTTGCGCGGCTCGACCCAGTAGCGCTGGCGCTGGAAGGGGTAGGTCGGCAGCGGCACCCGCCGCCGCCGCTCGTGGGCGTAGAAGCCGCTCCAGTCGACCTCGGCGCCGGCGAGCCAGAGCCGGGCGAGGGTGTCGAGCAGGAAGCGGACGTCGTCCGCCGCCTCCCGCGGGTGGCGCAGCGACGGCAGCACCGCATGCGCCGGCGTGCGCGCCGGGTGCTGCCGCACCAGGGTGGTCAGCACGTTGCCGGGGCCGACCTCCAGGAAGATCCGGTCGGGCTCGCGCAGCAGCTCGGCCGCGCCGTCGGCGAAGCGCACGGTGCCCCGGATGTGCTCGGCCCAGTAGAGCGGGTCGGTCGCCTCCTCGGGGCGGATCCAGGTGCCGGTCACGTTCGACAGGTAGGGCAGGCGCGGCGGCGACAGCTTGACCTTGCGCACCCGCTCGGCGAACGGCGCCAGCATCGGCTCCATCATCGCGGAGTGGAAGGCGTGCGAGGTGTGCAGCAGGCGGCCGTCGATCCCCCGCGCCGCCAGCCGCTCGCGCAACGCCTCCACCGCCGGGGTGGGACCTGCGACCACGCAGAGCGACGGGCGGTTGACGGCGGCCAGCGACAGCTCGCCGTCCAGCAGCGGCACCACGTTGACCTCGGGGAGCGGCACGGCGAGCATCGCGCCGCCGGGGAGCCGCTGCATCAGGCGGCCGCGCGCGGCGACCAGCGCCAGGGCGTCGCGCAGCGAGAAGACGCCGGCCAGGCAGGCGGCCACGTACTCGCCGATCGAGTGGCCGATCATCGCTTGCGGGCGCACTCCCCACTGCATCCAGAGGGTGGCGAGGGCGTACTCGACGACGAACAGGGCCGGCTGCGAGAGCGCGGTCTGGCGCAGCCGCTCGGCCGCCGCCGCCTCCTCCCCCGGCGCCGGGAAGAGCAGCTCGCGGAGGTCGAGCCCGAGGTGCGGGCGGAGCTGGTCGCAGCAGCGGTCCACCTCGCCGCGGAAGGCCGGCTCGCTCTCGTAGAGGCCGCGCCCCATGCCCGGGTACTGCGACCCCTGGCCGGTGAACAGGAAGACCACCGGCCGGTCCCCCGCCTCCTGGCGGACGGTCAGCAGGCGCTCGGGATCGCGCGACTCCAGCGCCCGCACGGCGTCCCCGAGGTCGCGGCAGAGCAGCGCCCGGCGATGGGCGAACGGCCGCCGCCCGACCTGCAGGGTATAGGTCACGTCGGCGAGGTCGAGCAGCGGGCGGCGGTCGAGGAAGGCCGCCAGCTCCGAGGTGGCGGTCTCCAGGGCCGGCTCGGCGTGGGCCGCGAGGAGCACCAGTTGCCACGGCCGCGAGGGGCCGGAAGGCTCGGCGAGCGGCGCCTCCTCGAGGATCACGTGGGCGTTGGTGCCGCCCATGCCGAGCGAGGTCACGCCGGCCCGCCGCGGCTGGCCGTCGGTCTCCCAGTCGCGTAGCGCCGCGTTGACGAAGAACGGGCTGTTGGCGAAGTCGATCTGCGGGTTCGGCCGCTCGAAGTGGAGGCTCGGCGGGATCTGCCGGTGCTCGAGGGCGAGCACCGCCTTGATCAGCCCGCAGACGCCGGCCGCCGAGTCGAGGTGGCCGACGTTGGACTTCAGCGAGCCGATGGCGCAGAAGTTCCGGCGGCCGGTGTGGGCGCGGAACGCCTGGGTCAGGGCGGCGATCTCGATCGGGTCCCCCATCGGCGTCGCCGTGCCGTGGCACTCGACGTAGCTCAGCGAGTCGGGGGAGACGCCGGCGTTGGCGTAGGCCATCGAGTAGACCTCGACCTGGCCGTCGACGCTGGGGGCGGTGTAGCTGACCTTGAGCGAGCCGTCGTTGTTGCAGGCCGACCCCTTGATCACGGCGTGCACGTGGTCGCCGTCGCGCAGGGCGTCGGCCAGCCGCTTGAGCACCACGACGCCGCAGCCGTGGCCGCTGACGAACCCCTTGGCGCGGGCGTCGAAGGTGCGGCAGTGGCCGTCCGGCGAGGTCGTCCCCCCCTCGTGGAACATGTAGCCGGAGAGCTCCGGCAGGTGGATCGACACGCCCCCCGCCAGCGCCATGTCGCAGTCGCGGTTGATCAGGCTCTGGCTGGCGACGTGGACCGCCACCAGCGAGGTCGACGAGGCGCTCTGGATGGTGATGCTCGGCCCCTTGAGGTTGAGCTTGTAGGAGACGCGCGAGGTCAGCGGGTCCTTGTCGTTGCCGAGCGACGCCTGCAGGGTGTCGGCCGAGGCCACCAGCTCCAGGTGCGACAGCAGGTTGGTGATCAGGTAGGTGTTCATGCTCTCGCCGCCGAACACCCCCACCCGGCCGGCCGGCCGCCCCGAGTTGTAGCCGGCCCGCTCCAGGGCCTCCCAGCAGGTTTCGAGGAAGATCCGGTGCTGCGGGTCCATCAGCTCGACCTCGCGCGGCGACAGGCCGAAGAGCCCGGCGTCGAACTGGTCGATCTCCCCCAGCACCCCCTTGGCCTTGACGTAGTCGGGGTTCGCCACCAGCTCGGGGTCGACGCCGGAGGCGAGCAGCTCCTCGTCGGTGAAGAAGTGGATCGACTCGCGGCCGTTCCTGAGGTTGTCCCAGAGCTGGTCGACCGTCCTGGCGCCCGGGAAGCGGCCGGCGAGGCCGACGACGGCGATCTCGACCTCGGCCCGCTCCTGCCGGGAGGGGATCTCGGCGGCGGCCGCCACCGGGCGCCGCGCGGCCTCGGGCGCCGCCGCCGGCGCCGAGAGCGCCGCCGCCAGCGAGCTGACGGTAGGGTTCTTGAACAGCTCGACCAGCGAGATGTCGCGGTCGAGCACCTCGCGCAGCCGGGCGTGGACGCGGGCGAGCAGCAGCGAATGGCCGCCGAGGTCGAAGAAGTTGTCGTGGATGCCCACCTTGCCGACCGCCAGCGCCTCCTGCCAGACGGTGGCGATGATCCGCTCGAGCTCGCTCTTCGGCGCCGCGTAGGCCGCCTCCAGCTCGGGGCGCACCCGCTCCGGCGCCGGCAGGGCGCGCGCGTCCACCTTGCCGTTGGGCGACAGCGGCAGCGCCGGCAGGAAGACGAAGGTCGAAGGCACCATGTACTCCGGCAGCTTGGCGCGCAGATGGGCGAGCAGGGCGCCGGCCGCCGGGGGCTCGCCGCCGTCCGCCGGGGCCGCGGCGACCACGTAGGCCACCAGCCGCTTCTCCCCCGCCTCCTGGCGCGGCACCACCGCCGACTCGGCCACCCCGGGGCAGGCCCCGAGCACGGTCTCGATCTCCCCCAGCTCGATGCGGAAGCCGCGCACCTTGACCTGCTGGTCGACGCGGCCGCGGAACAGGATGTTGCCGTCCGGCAGCCAGCTCGCGAGATCGCCGGTGCGGTACATCCGCCCGCCGCGCCCGAACAGGTCGGGCACGAAGCGGTCGGCGGTCAGCGCCGGGTTGCCGTGATAGCCGCGGGCGACGCCGTCGCCGGCGATGTAGAGCTTGCCGGTGCCGCCGACCGGCATCAGGCCCAGCTCGTAGTCGAGGATGTAGAGCTGGTGGTTCATCAGCGGGCGGCCGATCGGCAGCGTGCCGCCCGACTGCAGGTCCGCCATGCCGACCTGGTAGGAGGTCGAGCAGATGGTGGTCTCGGTCAGGCCGTAGCCGTTGACGATGGTCGCCGACTCCAGGATGCGGTCGACGTCGCCGGCGGTCAGCGCCTCGCCGCCGGCGAGGATCAGCCGCAGCCGGGGGAGCTCCTCCTTCATCGCGTTGAGGGTGGCGATCAGCGACGGCACGGTGGAGAGGATCGACACCTGGCTGCGCGCGACCAGCTCGACCAGCCGGCGGGTGTCGAGGATCTCCTCGCGGTCCGGCAGCACCAGGGCGCCGTCGGCGCAGAGGATGGGGAAGATCTCGCCGACGAAGCTCGCCGAGGCGATCGAGGTCAGCGGCAGCAGCCGGTCGCCGGCGTCCGGGCTGTAGCTGCGGATGAACGAGACCACCATGTTCACCAGGTTGCGGTGGGTGAGCACCACCCCCTTGGGCTGGCCGGTCGAGCCGGAGGTGTAGATGACGCAGGCGGCGTTGCCGGCGCTCCCCCGCAGCGGCGGGCGGCTGCCGGGGGCGGCGGCGATGCCCTCCCAGCCGGTGTCGAGGTGGAGCGCCACGCAACCCTCCGGCAGCGGCGCCGGCAGCAGCGGCGCCAGCTCCTCGCGGGTCAGCACCAGGCGGGCGCCGGCGTCGCGCAGCATGAAGGCGAGCCGCTCGCGCGGGTACTCGGGATCGAGCGGCAGGTAGGCGGCTCCGGCCTTGAGGATGCCGAGGATGCCGACGATCAGCTCCGGCGAGCGCTCGAGGCAGATGCCGACCAGGTCCTCCGGCCCGATGCCGCGGGCGATCAGGGTGTGCGCGAGCTGGCTCGACCGCCAGTCGAGCTCGAGATAGGCGGTCTCCTCGCCGCGGAAGACCACCGCCGGCAGCGCCGGCGTCTGCTCCACCCGCGCCGCGAACAGCCCGTGGATCAGCGCCTCCTCCGGGTAGTATGCGCGGGTGTGGTTCCAGGTGACCAGCAGCCGGTGGCGCTCGGCCTCGGTGAGCAGCGGCAGGTCGGCGAGCCGGCTTCCGGGGTCCGCGGCGAGGCCGGCGAGCAGGCTCTCGAAGTGCCGCGCCATGCGCTCGACCGTCTCGCCGTCGAAGAGGTCGGAGTTGTAGTTGAAGGCGGCGGCCAGGGCGCCCTCGCTCTCTCCCATGGTCAGCGTCAGGTCGAACTGCGCGATCCGCTCCTCCACCGGCATCGAGACCAGCGGCAGGCCGCCGACGGTGAGCCGCGCGCCCCCCTCGTTGAGGGCGAAGGGGGTGAGGTCCTGCCCCTTGATCAGCGGCGCCTTCTGCAGCACGAACATCACCTGGAACAGCGGCGAGCGGCTGGGATCGCGCTCCGGCTGCAGCTCCTCCACCAGCACCGGAAACGGGTAGTCCTGGTGCTCGAAGGCGCCGAGGGCGTGGCCGCGGACCTGGTCGAGGAGGGCGGCGAACGAAAGGTTGCCACGCAGGTTGCTGCGCAGCACCACCGGGTTGACGAAGTAGCCCACCATGCCGGTGAAGCCGGCGCGGGCGCGGCCGGTGGTGGGCACTCCGACCAGCAGGTCGCGCTGCGCGGTGTAGCGGTAGAGCAGCCCCTTGAAGGCGGCGAGCAGGGTCATGAACAGGGTGGCGTTGTGCTCGCGCCCGAGCGACGCCAGCCGCGCCGAGAGGTCCATCGGCAGGCGCAGCCGCCGCGTCGCGCCGCCATAGGTCTGGACCGGGGGGCGCGGCCGGTCGAGCGGCAGGTCGAGGACCGGCAGCTCGCCGGCCAGGCGCTCCCGCCAGTAGGCGCGCAGCCGCTCCCCCGCCGCCCCGGCCAGCATCTCGCGCTGCCAGCGGACGAACTCGACGTAGGGGGCGGCCGGCGGCAGCGCCGAGCCCTCCTCGCCCGCCCGCGCCGCCGGGTAGAGCGCGTCCAGCTCCTGGAGCATCACCGCCTGCGACCAGAAGTCGGTGGCGATGTGGTGGACCACGACCAGCAGCACGCGCTCCTGCCGGGAGCGCTCGAAGAGATAGACGCGCAGCGGCAGGCCGGCCTCGAGGTCGAACGGCCGGTTGGCCTCCTCGGCGATCTGCCGCGCCAGCTCCCCCTCGGTCCAGCGGGCGACGTTCTCCTGGAAGAAAGGGATCTCGACGCCGGCGTGGACCCGCCGCACCGGCTCCCCCTGCGGCGCCGAGAAGGTCGAGCGCAGGATCGGATGGCGGTCGACGATCGCCTGGAAGGCGCGGCGCAGGGCGCCGGCGTCGACCTCCCCTTCGATGGTGACCAGGCCGGGGACGTTGTAGGCCGCGCTCTCCGGATCGAGCAGGTAGAGCAGCCAGAGCGCCCGCTGGCCGTGCGACAGGGGGCGCTCGGCGTCCGCCGGCAGCGGCGGCGCCGCCGCCGGGGTGAGCAGCGCCTGGGCGCGGGCGGCGAAGGCGCGGGCCACCACGTCGGTGACGCTGGCCTCCGCGAAGAAGGTCTCCATGGGCACCGGCGCGCCCAGCCGCTCCTCCACGGCGTGCGCCAGCTCCATGACGTTGAGCGAATCGAGGGCGAAGCGGTGGAGCGGCGCGTGGACGTCGACCGCCGAGCGGGGCACCCCGGCCCGCGCCGCCACCTCGCCGGCCAGCCAGTCCCGCGCGCCCTCCTCGCCGCTGAGGTCGCCGGCGAGCGGCACCGTCACCACGCCGGTGGCGGCCCCCTCGGCCTCCCAGGCGGCGACCGCGGCGAGCTCCCCGGCCAGGAAGGCGGCGCGGCAGGCGCTCCGCCGCACCTTGCCGCTCGAGGTCTTGGGCAGGCTCGCGGTGCGGATCAGCACCACCGCCAGGAGCTGCGCCTCGTGCTCCTCGGCCACCGCGCGGCGGATCGCCGCCATCACCTCGCCGGGTTCGGCGTGGCGCGCCTCCCGCCGCATCTCCTGCACCACCACCAGCCGCTCCTCCCCCTCCTCGTCGACGCTGAAGGCGGCGCCGCAGCCGGGGCGCAGGGCGGGGTGGCTGGCCTCCACCGTCATCTCGATGTCCTGCGGATAGTGGTTGCGGCCGCGGATGATGATCAGGTCCTTGGCGCGGCCGGCCACGAACAGCTCGCCGTTGGCGAGGAAGCCGAGGTCGCCGGTGCGCAGGAACGGCCCCTCGCCGTCCCGGGTCAGCGCCTGGAAGGTGCTCTCGGGCGGCTCCGGCCGACTCCAGTACCCCTGGGCCACGCTCGGGCCGGCCACCCAGATCTCCCCCACCGCCGCCGCTGGCAGCCGGACGCCGCTCTCGGGATCGACGATCGCCACCTCCTGCCCCGGCGGCAGCAGGGCCGGCCGGCCGCTGCTCACCAGCGGCCGCCCGTCGGCGTCCGCCACCGCTTGGTGGCGCTCGAGGCCGGGGACGTTGAAGCGGCCGACCACCGGCGGCTCGCCGACCGCCCCGCCGGCGACGAACAGCGTCGCCTCGGCCAGGCCGTAGCAGGGCAAGAGCGCCTCGCGGCGGAAGCCGCAGCCGGCGAACGCCGCGGCGAAGCGGTCGAGCGTCTCGGCGCGCACTGGCTCGGCGCCGTTGAACGCCACCGCCCAGCGCGACAGGTCGAGGCCGGCCCGGTCCTCGGGGCGGATCTTGCGGGCGCACAGGTCGTAGGCGAAGTTCGGGCCGCCCGACACGGTGCCGCCGTAGCGCGACACCGCCGCCAGCCAGCGCAGCGGCTTCTGCAGGAAGTCGACCGGCGACATCAGCACGCAGGAGCAGCCGGCCCAGAGCGGCTGCAGCAGGTTCCCGATCAGCCCCATGTCGTGGTAGAGCGGCAGCCAGCCCACCACCACCGACTCCGCCGTCATCCCGAAAGCCCGCTCGATCAGCCGCTCGTTGTGGACCAGATTGCCGTGGCTGACCATCACCCCCTTGGGCGCCGAGGTGGAGCCCGAGGTGTACTGGAGGAAGGCGAGCTGCTCCGGCCCCACGGCGGGATCGCGCCACTCCTCCGCCCCCTTCGCGCCGAGCCCGTCGGTGGCCAGCCAGGCGACCGGCGCGTCCGCCTGCAGCAGCCGCTCGGCGTTGGGCAGGATCGCCGAGGTGGTCAGCACCACGCGGGCGCGGGCATCCGCGAGGATCGCCAGAAACCGCGGATCGGGCCGGTTCGGCCGCGGCGGGTAGACCGGCACCGCCGTCACCCCGGCATACAGGCAGCCGAAGAACGCCGCCGCGTACTGCAGCCCCGGCGGGTAGAGCAGCAGCGCCCGCTCCCCCTCGACGCCCATCTCCTGGAGCCGGGCGGCGATCGCCCGCGCTTGGCGGTCGAGCTCGCCGTAGGAGAGGTGGACCTCCTCCCGCTCGCCGTCGAGCAGGAAGGTGTAGGCCCGCCGCTCCGGCTGGCTCGCCGCCCGCAGGCGGAGCAGCTCGACCAGGGTCGCGGGCGCGGACTGACGCGTCTCGTTCATCGGGCTTCCTCCCTCCGTCACCAGTCGAAGCGCCGCGTGGCCTTGATGAGCACCTGGCGCCCCGGAGACAGCGTGCTGAAACCGGAGTTGCGGCGGATGTCGTCGAGATCCTGGATGTCGTTGTAGACCAGGTAGAGGTTCGATCCGGGGCGATACAGCCAGTTGATGATGAAGTTGGCGCGGTAGTTGTCCCCGTCCCGCCACTGCAGGGTCAGCCGCGTCGACAGCCGGGTCGAGAACGAGTAGTCGATCGCGGTCTGCGCGATCTGGGTGGTGAACTTGCCCCACGGGGCGTCCACCTTCACCCGGTCGTAGGTCGGGGAGATGATCAGCCCCTCGACGGGGCGGATGACCAGCGTCAGCAGCGTGCGCAGCCGGTCGCCGTCGTAATAGCCGCCGGGGTGATACCAGAAGGTGAACCCGACCTTGCCGGTGTAGCCCGACGAGATGCCGGTGAACAGGCTGCGGAACCGGTAGTGGCCGGCGGGGATGGTGGCGCCCTTGACCACCGTCAGCGGCACGTCGAGGTTCTCGAGGTCGTCGTAGTAGAGGAAGGCGATGCCGGCGCCCTTGGTGGAGACGAAGCCCAGCTCATAGGTCGAGAGCTGCGTCTCGAGATCCCCCTTCAGGTTGTCTATGTGGTTGAAATCCCCCAGCAGGGTGAGCTTGTGGATTCCGAACGGGTTGCTGTCGAGCGCGATCGACGTGGCGATGTTCGAGTGGTTCTTGATGATCCCCGAACGGGTCAGGAACCCCAGCTCCGGGTTGAAGTTCTCGCCGATGTTCGTGTAGCGGTGGCGGGCCCGGAACTTCGGCGTCTTGTAGATCAGGTCCGCCGAGTAGGCGTTGTCGCTGCGGTCGAGGCCCGGCGTATCGGTCTTCGCCACGTAGCCGGCCGACAGCCAGTTCTGGCCCAGCCGGAGGTCCCAGTCGAGGCCGGCGCCGCGGTTGTAGTCCCCCCCCTGCTGGTCCTTGTTGAGCCCGATCAGGCCGACCGTCGAGTTGCCGAAGATCGGCTGCTTGAGCCGCAGCACCGTCCAGTTGGTCCGCGGCTCGTCGATGCGGTGGCCCGCCGCGTTGAAATAGGTCGTGTCCTCGGTCGTCATGTTGAGGAAGCCGACGTTGGTGTCGCCCACCCGGCCCGCCAGCTTGGCGCCGCCGATCACCGGCACCACCACCCGGCCGTCCTCCGCCAGGCCGATCTGGCGGCTGAAGAAGAAGTTGAACTGCTCGGGAACCGCGAACTGCTCCGGACGGTCGCCGAAGTAGAAGAGGTTGGCCCCCTCGAGGAAGAACTGCCGCTGCTCGGGGTAGAACAGCTTGAACCGCTCGAGGTTGAACTGCTGCTGGTCGGCCTCCACCTCGGCGAAATCGGTATGGACGGTCAGGTCGGCCACCAACTGGGAGGTGAGATTGATCTTCAGGTCCCCCCCCAGGTCGGTGTCCTCGTCGTTGCTGGTGGCGTGGAACTCCCGCCCGGTGCTGCCGATGACGTACGGCACGAACTGGTAGCGGCCGCCGCTGTTGCCCAGGTTGTCGAGGCCGGTGAGGTCGCCGTAGTCCGACACCGAATAGGGGGCGAGACCGCCCGGCCGGCGCGGGATCGGCTTCCAGAACGATGACTCCTGCGTGCGTGCCATGAAACGGCGGACGTTGAAGCCCCAGCTCTGCACGCCGGTGCCGCTGGCGAAGCGCAGGGTCCGGAACGGAATGGCGATCTCGGCCGTCCACCCCTGGCCGTCGCGGGACGCCACGCCCTCCCACAGGCCGTCCCAGTCCGTGTTGACGTCCTCCCCCTCGTTGCGGATCAGGGCGTCGGTCTTGGCGCCGATCGGGTTCATGCTGAAGAAGAAGCCGTTGCGCCGGTCGTGGAACGTGTCCAGGAAGACGGTGATCGTGTCGTCCGAGGCCAGGCCGGCATCCGGACTCTTGGAGCTGGCGACTATCCTGTTCGGCTCGGTGTCGTAGCAGCGAACGCCGAAATAGATGTTCTGCGAGTCGTAGCCCATCCGGACCTCGGTCTTCTGGGTGGCCGGCTGGCCGCTCACGGGCTCGATCTGGATGAAGTCCGTCAGCAGGTTGCCCTCCTGCCAGACCACGTCGTCGAGCTTGCCGTCGATCTTCGGCGCCGCGCTCAGCCGGTGGATGCCGACCGCGTAACCCTGCGGCGGCATCCCCGCCGCCGGTGGAGCGGTCACCGCCGTGGGCTCCGCCGCCGGCGGATTGAGCGGCGTGGGCTCCTGCGCGCCGGCGCTGAGGGCGGACATCAACAGCAGTACGGCGGCGATGCTGATCTTCATCAACTCTCCTCCTGAAAGACCTGAAAGACCCGGACCCGACGGCAAGCTTGTTTGCAGAGCTTCTAATGAAGCCTAAGCAGTCGATGCGGAAGTAAAGATCGAAAAAAAATACGCTTTTTACCGTTCCGAAAAGTCAGGAATACAACTCGGCGATCAGAATCGCTGCAGGCTAGGTGTGGGAACCCCCGCGAAGCGGGACATCGGGGATCGGGGATAAATCCAGGGTGGGGCGAGGACCGTATAATGCGACTTCACGCCATGACCGGTGCTTTTCTCCTATTTCCGCGAGATGTTCGTCCTCGTCATCTCCTCTCGCCATTCATGGAGCCGCCCGGCGATCCGCGGCGCCTGCTCCTCGCCGCGCCTCCCCGCCGGAAGGCGTTGGATACCGCGCTCCAGCGCCGCCAGATTCAAGCCCTGCCCGTGGCCGTCGGTGAGCCGCTGAAGCCGGGCGAGCCGCTCGCTCTCCGGCAGATCGGCAGGCAGGAAATAGTGGGCGGCCACCGCCCGCGTCGTCTGCCGGAAATAGAGCAGCAGGCTGTCGGCGGCGTGCCCGCCGTTGGCCAGCAGCTTCGCCGTGTTGTCGATCAGGACCTCCTTGCCGGCCCCGATCCCCGCGGCGGCCGGCAGCGGCTTGCCGAAACGTCCCATGCCCGCCCAGAGGACCACCCCGAGCAGCAGGACCGACTGGAGCACGGCGAGCACCATCGGGAAGCGCAGCGCCTCAGCGAGCAGGCCCGGGACCCGGTTGAAGCCGTGGATCGTCTCGTCGAATACGACGCTGGTCGCCGCCAGGTCATGAACCAGGAACTGGTAGACCGCCTCGGCGTTCCCCTCCTGGCCGAGCCCCTGATTGTTGAGCAGATCGGGATCGGAGATCAGGTACGTCGCCGGCCCCGCCGCTCCCGCGCGGCGGGCGATCAGGTACCCTCCAGAGCAGCTCACCACCGGATCGAGCTCGGGCGACGGCGCCAGGAGCTGGGGGGCGACGTCGATCCGTATCCCGACCGTCGACGATCTCCAGGTGGCCGTGCAGCGCAGGGCCCTGTCGAGGTGCTCGACCGCGACCTTTCGCAGCCCGTCATCCCCGAGCTCCCGGACCACCCGCTCGACCTCCGTGCTCGAGATCAGGCTCACCCGGTCCAGCCAGTCCGGCCGGTCCTTCCGCGCCGGCCCGGGCGACCACTTGGGGAGCACCAGCACCAGGGGCGCGTTGCGGTCCCGCGCCTCCTCGCGCAGGGCCTTCAGGCGCTCCGGATCGCGGGCGTCCGGCTCGGCCAGGATCAGCGGGCGGCCGGGTCCCACCCCGCCCGCCGGCGCCTGGCGCGGGAGCACCCCGAGCCCCATCGAGACCAGGAACGACGCCAGGCCGTGATGCCCGAGGGCGCTGTAGCTGAACGTGTTGGCCTCCGGCGTGGGGCGGCGCTCCAGATCCTTGCCGTAGACGCCGAGCAGCACGAAGGCCAGGAACGACGCCACCGTGCCGCCGACGATCCAGCCGAGCGCCCGGCGCGAGAACCCACCCTCGAGCTCGCCTTCGATTCCGGAAAATTCCTCGACCGCCGGAACGGGCACGGGCTCGGTCACGCGGTCCTCCGGGTGAGCGCCTGGAAGCGGGCGAGATTCCGCTCGTAGTCCTCAGGGCCGACGTCGGCGCCGCCGAAGAGCGACAGCTCGACCGTGCGCACCAGCTCGGCGAACGCCTCCCGCGCCTCGGGACCGAGCGGCAGCAGCCGCACCAGCTCCCGGCTGGTGCGGGACGGCTGAATGGCGGTCCGCGAGCGCTCCGCGAAATGGCGGATCGCGGCCAGCAGCAGGGCATGCACCGCCTCGGCGTAGCGCCCCTGGCCCGCCAGCCGCGAGGCGTCGTCGAAGACCAGGGCGCGCTCGCCCGTGGACGCCGGGGAGGCCTCCGCCTCCGGGCTGGTCCGCGGCTCGGCGCCGCGCCGGCGCGCCAGGAGCTCGCGCCCGATCCAGCCCACGATCAGAACGCCGGCCACCACCAGCAGGACGATGAAGATCACCGTGCCGAGGACAGCGCCGGCGCCCAGGACGGGCAGCGATACATCCAGCGGATCATCACCGCCCCCGGGGGCGCCGGTCTCGTCCGCGCCGCGGCGCCGCTTGGGATCGGCCGACTCATCGTGGCTGGGCAGCGCGCGCTGGAAGCGCGGATCCTCGAGCGCCGCCCGGGCCCGCGCCCGGACCTCGGCGGGCGGTATTGCTCCCGCCTGGACCCCGGCCTGCGCCGCCGCCGGCGCCCCCCCCCCGACCACCAGGCCGGCGAGGAGCAGCGCCGCGAGGGCGAGCCGGCGCTCAGGCGAAGACCGAGGCGATCTGATCAACGTCGATCGATTCGTGGAAGCTGCGCAGACGGTAATAGATCACCGCGCAGGTGGTCGCGAAGAGGCCGGACATGACCAGGCTCAGCAGCGGCCCGAGCACGGCGCCGATGCCAGGCACCAGGACAGCCCCCAGATTCACGCCGAGGTTGAGGACCCCCAGGACGAGAAGGATGCCGAAGATCCGCCCGCGCTGTCCCTCGGTGAGGAAGGCACTCCGCCGCAGGGCCTCGCGGGCGCCCGGCCGCTCCTCGACCGCCGCCGGCACCGCGACGAAGTACCTGAGCGCCAGCATGATGGCCGGGACGTAACAGAGCAGGAGCAGCGGCAGGAGCATGATGCTGCAGGCCGGCGACGACCGGCTGCCGCCGGACAGCATCCCTCCGATCAGGAGAGCGATGGGGATGACGGCCGCGATCACCGCGCCGAAGACGATCAGGATCTGCAGGATCGCCACCGAGAGCACCGGCAGGAGGCTCGACAGTCCGACGCTCAGGCAGGAGCCGAGCGAGGTGTCCCGGCCGCGCATCTCCTGGAAGACCCCATAGGTGATCGCGGCGGTCGAGATCGGAACGCAGAGCAGGAGCGTCACCAGTGCCACCAGGGGGCTGCCGACGGTGGCGCCCTGGGCCGCGGGGACCTGCCGGGTCAGCAGCCCGGCGCCGAGAAAGATCGGCGAGAAGGCCACGGCGGTCAGGATCGTGAACGGGATGAAGTTCTTGAAGTAGATCGAGAACGACTCGCTCAGGGTCTCCCCGACCCCCAGCCTCTGGATCACCACAAAGACGGGGGTGAACCCACCGCGCGCCGCGCCCGGCGAGGCCGCCAGAGCCGGCGAGCCGGGGGGCGGTCCCTGGTAGACCGTGCCACCCGCGACGGAAGCCGGCCCGTCATAGACCGTGCCCGCGCCGGCCAGGACCGGGCTCTCGAAGACCGGGCTCGCCATGGGAAAGGGCGGCGGCGTGGCCACGGCGGTGCCCTTGAAGCGGCTGACGATGACGCCGCACCGCATGCATTCGGGACTCTCCGGCTGCTCGAATCCACACTTGGGGCAGATCATGGGCGCGATCCTCCTTTTCCAGGAGTTGTCGCGCGCCGGCCTTTCATTTCGCGGACGGCGCGGCTCGTTCCTGTGCCGGGGCAGTGGACCGATCGTAGAACGCCGGGGTGGGACCGTCAAGGAAGCGTCCCCGGGGTGCGATAACCCGCCTCCCGATCCCACTCCCTGTACGGCGGGCCGAACACGCCGCCTCTACCAAAGGAGATTCGTCATGGACAGCAAAGGGATCGCGGCGATCGCACTGACTCTTCTGGGCGGCTTGGCCGCGCAGGCCGGCCAGGCACAGACCTTGACGCATGTGAGCACGGCCAACATCACGCAGCTCAACCCGGGCTTCGTCGAGGCTTCCGGGCTCGGCACCGCCAAAAACCAGACCTCGATCTGGTCGATCAGCGACGGCGAGCTCACGGTCTACAAAATGTACCTGGACGGCTCCAGCAACGAGTCCTTCCTCCCTATTCCGATCAACAGCCAGAGCACCGTCACCGATACCGACTTCGAAGGCATCACCTATGCGCCGCCGCCGCCGGGCAACCTCGACGATCACTTTGTTTATGTGGCCAACGAGAGCGCGCAGGCCATCCTGCCGGTCAACTACAGCACCCAGAAATACTATGCCCAGGCGAGTCTCGCCAGCATGGCGGGCTACACCACCGTCAATTGCGTGGGCGGCGGCAAGGTATCGACCGAATTGCACGGTACCGGCACCAACGCCGGCCTCGAAGGGATCACCTGGAACGGCAATCTCAATTCCTTCTTCGTGATCCAGGAGAAAAGCCCCGGGCTGATGATCAAGATCTCCGCCGACCTCACGACGATCACCGCCTGCCGGGTGCTCACCTTCAGCGGCGCGGACTACTCGGATATCTCCTACGATCCAACGCGAGGCCTACACTGGATCGTGAGCGACGAAGCCCAGCGGCTCTACCTCTACAACTGGAACAACAACACCGTGGTCAAGGCCTGGAATCTCGGTTACGCCCACGCGGAGGGGGTCGCCTTCAACCCGAGCGACAGCCGGCTCTACATCGCCACCGACAACGGCGGCGGCAGCGATTCGTACCTCTACACGTACAGCGTTCAGTAAGGTTTATGGCACGAACAGCTCGAGCCGCGCGGAGTAGACCACAGACTCCCCCGGCTCGAGCATCGCCATGCCGGTCTCCGCGCCCTCCCCCCACTCCGGCCCGAAGGGATCGGCGCGGTTGAACTGCGGCTCGACGACGATGAACGCCTTCTCCGGCGGAGCGTAGACCTGGATGGCGCACACCGGCGGCGAGGCCGCCACCACCCGCAGGCCGTAGGACGCCGCCGGATCGATCACCTCGGCCACCACCTCCCGGCTTGCCGTCTCGAGATCCACGAAGCAGTCGTCCAGATAGAGATCGCCGACCGGCCGGCCGCCAGGCATCGAGAAGTCGTAGGGGCTCCCCGCGACCGGCACCACCTCGCCGGTCGGCAGCACCTCGTCATAATCGTTCACCAGGGTCCGGCTCCGCGCCGGGAGATGGAGCCGTGCCTGCTCCCGCCGGCCGCTCGGGAGATTGAAATAGGGGTGCCAGCCGATCCCCATCGGCAGGAGCTCGCGGCCCACGTTCTTCGCCGTGACCCGAAGCGTGAACGAGTCGCCGCGCAGGACGTTCTCGAACGAGATCTCCGTCGAAGCGGGCCAGCCAAAGCCGAAATCGCCGGCCTGAAGAGTGCCCCGGAGGATGTCGGCCTCCGCCGTGGTCACTCGCTCGATCGCGCCGGCCTCCGAGTCGAGGATCAGGCCATGCATCGAGTACCGCTCCGCCCCCGGCCGCCGCCCTCCCGCGTTCGCGGGCAGGGTGACCTCCCGGCCCAGGATGCGGGTGGTGACCCTCCGCCCGTCCGCCGACAGCCTGCCGCGGATGCGGTTGGCATAGGGAAGCAGGATCGCCCCGCCGATCAGATACGAGGCGTTGCCCGGAAAGCCCCCCTGGTCCGCGCCGAAGAACGCGCCAGCCTCCTCCAAGGAGGGCGCCGTGAGCAGATCCACCTCCCCCAGTCCGGGAAGGCGGGCGCGAACCTGCAGGGTCATCATGCCGCGCCCGGGGAGGATCTGGGCGGCGGTGAAGGCGGGGTCGCCGGTTGAGGAGATTTTCAGGGTGCCGACAGGTGCGCCGTTGTTGAAAGAAGAATTCGCGTCAGCCATCTTGTCCTTTCTGGCGCAGCCTCTGCGCCAGGCGGCAGGAGTATATCCGCGTTGTCATCGGCGAATTTCCCTGGTATACAAAGCCTATGGGTATCAAGGGACAGGACGGCGAAAGGATCATAGTCCGGAGAGGGGCCCTCTACACTTCGGAGGACATCCATCGCGCGTTGTTCGAGGAAGCGCCCGAGCCCCGGCGTCTTGAAGAGTTGAAGGAGGGGGTGCGGCAGTACGTCAAAGGCCGCCGTCAGGGACCGTGACGTCCGGCGTCAGCCTCCTGGTCCCAGAGAATCGCACGCGACAAAGCAGGGACTCTCCCGCCCCCCGCAAGCGGGAGAGTCCCGGTTTCATCCTCACGGGATGAAACTCTGATTCAGTTGTCAAAGAGCCTTCTTCCTGCCGCGTTCCCCGCGTCCTGAACACCATCTCGTGCCCTTCGCGGCGCGTTCCCCATCCGGCACGCCGCTTTCCCCACGTCCCCGAACGCTGTCTGGTGCCTTCGCGGCACGTTCCCCATTCCACGCGCCACATTTCCTGCCCTTCCCAACTCATTCCCCGCGGGAAACGGACCTCGAGGGGCCAGACGCGGGACGTGATCGCCCCGATGTGTGCCGTTCCCCGCGCTTCGTCTTCCGCGAAGGCCCCTGAGCAAGTCGTTCCCCAAGGGGCATGCAGTCTCCGCGACGGGGAACGGGGCGTTCAGAACTCTATCTACTATGCGCATTGCACGTCCTTCATCATTCCCCGTGGGGAATGCCTCGCGTCCGATAGGGATGAGCCATTCCCCGCTTTCACAACACCTCTGATTCTGGGGAATGTGCTTCAGCTTCGGGGGAAAGCCGTCTAAAAACCGGCCGATGGGGTTGACCTTCGCCTCGATTGACCTTATTATATGCACATTGTTACGATCTGTCGAGTCTCTCTGGGATTCCGGATCGGCGGGAAGGCTCTTTGACAACTGAACGACAGGCAAGAGGCGGTTCGGGGGCCGCCTCCCCTGCCATTGCACCTCGGGAACGGTCTGCTAGGCTTCCCTCTCCATGGATCGCCTCGACTCCCGCCGCCTGACCGGCCCCAACCTCCTTCTCGACCGCCCCGGGGCGATCATTGAGGTCTCCCTGTCCCCGGAGCAGGCCGCGGCGGCGGTCGCAGCCTGGGCGGCGCAGGTCCGGCGGATGCTCGACGCGGTCGGCTGGAGGGGCGAGGAGATCGCGGCGCGGACGTTCCCCGGCGGCGCCAGCCTGGCGATCTCGGCCCCTATCGACGCCCTCTATACGGCGACGGAGATCAACGACTGGGCCTGGGACGCGGTCGAAGCCGAGCTCGCGGGCCGGCAGGCGCCGGACTTCCGGCCGGACTTCCAGACGGCGGCGGCGCGGCTGCGGGACGAGATCGCCCGCGAGGCGAATCCCCCCCTCCTCGCCCTGCGGGATGCCGCGGCCGCCCATGGGGTCTCGTTCCTGTCGGACGACCGCGCCGCCTCGGTGGGTCTCGGCAAGGGGTCGCTCACCTGGCCCGCCCGCGCCCTCCCCGATCCGGAGGAGGTCGACTGGAACAAGGTCCACGACATCCCCGTGCTGCTGGTCACCGGGACCAATGGCAAGACCACCACCGTCCGGTTGCTCGCGGCCATGGTGGACGCCTCGGAGCAGATGGCGGGGGTGACGTCGACGGATCAGATCGAGGTCGGAGGGGAGCTGATCGAGCGCGGCGACTTCTCCGGCCCGGGCGGCGCCCGCACGCTGCTGCGCGACCGCCGGGTGGAGGTGGCGATCCTGGAGACGGCCCGCGGCGGATTGCTGCGGCGGGGCCTCGCCGTCCATCGTGCCGCCGCCGCCCTGGTCACCAACATCGCCGCCGACCATCTGGGCGAGTTCGGGATTCTCGACCTGCCGTCGCTCGCCGCCGCCAAGCTCGTGGTCACCCGCGCCGTCGGGCCGGAGGGGCGGATCGTGCTCAACGCCGACGATCCCCAACTGGCGGCCGCGGCCTTGAGCGCGCCCATCGTCTGGTTCAGCCTCGACCCCGGGAACCCGCTCGTGCGGCAGGCCCTGAAGGGGGACGGCGAGGCGGTCTATCTCCAGGATGGAGCGCTGATGCTGGCGCGGGGCGGTGAATGTATTGAGATCACGCGGGTCGAGGCGGTCCCGGTCGCGTTCGGCGGCGCCGCCCGGCACAACGTCGCCAACGCCCTGGCGGCGATCGGCATGGCGTCGGCGATCGGCATCCCGGCCGAGGCGATGGCCACGGGGCTGCGGCGCGTCGGCAACAGCCCCGAGGACAACCCCGGGCGGGCCAACCTCTTCGAGCGGGACGGCGTCCGCGTCCTCCTCGACTACGCCCACAACCCCCACGGCCTCACCGCCCTGCTCGACATCGCGCGGACCCTCCCCGCCGAGCGCCGCCTGCTGGTGCTCGGGCAGGCCGGCGACCGCGACGACGAGGCCCTCCGCGACTTCGTCCGCGCCGCCCTCCCCTTCCAGCCGGACCGCATCGTGGTCAAGGAGCTGCCCGAGATGCTCCGCGGCCGCCAGCCGGGAGAGGTGCCGGCGATCCTCGAGGACGAGCTGCGCCGCCTCGGCATCCCTCCGGAGCGGATCGAGCGCGCCGGCTCGGAGCTCGAAGGGGTCAACAAGGCGCTGGCGGAGGCCCGGCCGGGGGATCTGGTGGTGCTGCTGGTGCACACCCAGCGGGAGGAGGTGCTGGGGGTGATCCGGGAGTGGGTGGGGGCCGCGTAGCGGGCGCCTACGGCCTCGCCGCCCGAGATTGAAATCCCGGGCTACCGACAATCGCCCCTCCCGGGGCTCTGCAAAGGATTATGGGAGTCCCGGACGGGACGGCCGTAGGTAGCCCGGGATTTCAATCCCGGGCGGCGAGGCCAGCCCCCTACCGCACCCGCCCCGCCGTCATCGCCTCGACCAGCTCCCCTTGCGGGAGATCTCCGGCGAGCGCCGCCGGCCCCGCCGGCTTCACCGCCGACGGCTTGGGCTTGAAGTTGACGATCAGCTCCCAGATGCGGGCGAGCTTGTCGCCGAAGATGACCACCAAGTCGCCGGCGCAGGCCATCTCGAGCACGCGCAGGACGGAGTCCTCCTCCTGGAAGACGCCGGGGACGATCCGCTCGGCCTGGAAACCGGCGTCGAGCAGCCCCTGCCGCAGCAGCGCGGCCACTTCGCCGGGCTGGCGCTCCCGCAGGTCCTGGTCCTCGCGGATCAGCACGAGGTCGAAGGCGGGCGCCGCGGCCTTGGCGAGGGCGGCGATGTCCTCGTCGCGGCGGTCGCCGGGGGCGGCGATCACCCCGATGCGCCGGCCGTGGACGGCGAGCTCGCGCACCGTCCGCGCCACGGCTTCCATGCCGTGGGCGTTGTGGGCGTAGTCGAGCAGCACCCGGAACGGATGCTCGTTGTAGAAGTTGAGCCGCCCCGGAGCCTGGAAGAAATCGGTGGTGAAGGTGCGCAGGCCCTGCCGGATGTTCTCCACGCCGATCCCCAGGCCATGGGCGATCGCGGCCGCGAACATGGCGTTCTGGATGTTGTGGAGCGCCCGCCCCTCGATCGTCGCCGGAATCTGGCGCGCCCAGAGCAGGGGGATCTGCCGCTCCCCCTGGTAGAGCACGATCATGCGGCCGTTCAAGCCCTCCTCCAGCACCACGGCCTTGCCCTTGGCGCGGACGTGCTCCCGCACGCGCTCCTTCTTGTGATCCATGGTGACCCAGATCGGCTCCGCCGGGCTCGCCTCGGCCATCGCCGCCACCCGCTCGTCGTCGGCGTTGAGCACGCAGTAGTCCTCGGAGACCTCGGCGATGATCTGCTTGACCTTGGCGAGGTCCTCGATGTCCTCGATCCCGCCCAGCCCCAGATGGTCGGCGGCGACGTTGAGCACCGCCCCGACGCTGCACTTGCGCCAGCCGAGGCCGGAGCGGACCATGCCGCCGCGGGCGCTCTCGAGCACGGCGGCGTCGATCGTCGGGTCGCGGAGCACCAGTTGGCTCGACCACGGGCCGGTCATGTCGCCGCGGACGGTGCGGACGCCGTCGATGTAGACGCCGTCGGTGGTCGCCATCCCCACCTTGTGCCCCGAGAGCTTCAGGATGTGCCCCACCATGCGCGTGGTGGTGGTCTTGCCGTTGGTGCCGGTGATCGCCGCGATCGGGATGCGGAAGCGCGTGCCGCGCGGGAACAGCATGTCGATCACCGGCCCGGCCACGTCGCGCGGCTTCCCCTCGGTGGGCGCCAGGTGCATGCGGAAACCGGGGGCCGCGTTGATCTCGACAATGGCGCCGCCCACCTCCCCGTAGCTGCGCGTGATGTCGGGCGAGATGAAATCGACGCCGCCGACGTCGAGGCCGATCGCCTTGACGGCCCGCTCGGCCATCAGCCGGTTGTCCTCGTGAATCGCGTCCGTCATGTCGATCGCGGTGCCGCCGGTCGACAGGTTGCCGGTCGAGCGCAGGTAGACGGCCTGCCCCTCGGCCGGCACGGAGTCAAGCCTGAGACCGGCGAGCGCGAGCAGGCGCTCCGCCTGATCGTCGACCACCAGGCGGGTGAGCACCTTCTCGTGGCCGATGCCGCGCCGGGGATCGCTGTTGACGATCTCAATCAGCTCGGCGATGGTGCGCCGGCCGTCGCCCACGACGTGCCCCGGAACGCGCCGGGACACCGCCACGACGTGGCCGTCGATGACCAGGATGCGATGGTCCTGGCCCGGCTGGCAGGCCTCGACGATCACCCGATCCGACAGCTCGTACGCCTTCTCGAAGGCCGCCCGCACTTCCTCGAGGGTTTTGAGGTTGATCGATACGGCGTTGCCATGGTTGCCGTCGAGCGGCTTGACGACGACGGGGAAACCCAGGCTCACCGCCTCCTCGGCCGCCTCTTCGACGTCGCAGACGATCGCCTGCCGGGGCACGGGCAGCCCGAGCTGATCGAGGATCTGGTGCGTCAATCGCTTGTCGGAGGCGATCTCGGTGGCGATCTGGCGGGTCTCGCTGGTGAGCGTCGCCTGGATGCGCTTCTGGTACTTGCCGTAGCCGAGTTGCACCAGCGATCCTTCGTTCAAGCGGATCCAGGGGATGTCCCGCTCCTCGGCGGCGCGCACCAGGGCGGCCGTCGAGGGGCCGAGGGCGCGGCGCTGGGCGAGGCGCACCAGGCTCTCGAACTCGGACCGGAAATCGAACGGGGACGGATCATGATCGGCGCGCTCGGGCGGCAGCAGATGGCGGATGATGCGCAGAGCGAGGTCCCCCGCCGCCAGCCCCACCGCCTCCTCGACGTAGCTGTAGACCACGTAGTACTGCCCCTTCGGCAGCCCCTCGCCGCGCGTCTTGCCGAAGGTCACCGGTGTGCCGGCGAGCACCTGGAGCTCGATGGCGACGTGCTCCAGCACGTGCCCCAGCCAGGTCCCCTCCTCCTCTTTCATCCGGCGCACGAAGCCGCCGTCCTCGCCATAGGAGCAGCCATGCTCGGAGAGCGAGGGGATCATCTCCAGCAGGCGATCGGCGAACCCCGGCAGCTCGACCGTGGGGAAGTCCTCCAGCTCTTCGAGATCCATCCGCAGGCGGATGACCGGCCAGAGGGCGTAAAGGTTGGGGCCGCGATAGACCCGTGTCTCCAGGATTTTCATGATGCGATGGTCTCCGGAAGGGTTTCCCTGGATCGATCAAATGCCGGGTTATGGAGCAAAGCGTATGCCAGCGCCCGGGATTGAAATCCCGGGCTACCGACAGTCGTCCCTTCCCGGGGCTCTGCAAAGAAATGGGTTTGAAGTCCCGGATGGGACGGCCGTGGGTAGCCCGGGATTTCAATCCCGGGCGCGGCTCAGGAATCCTTTCTATTCCCCCCCGTCCTCCGAGGTAACGGACACCTCTTCCAAGAGCACCGGCGGCCGCTCGGGAGCCCGGCGGTCGACGGGATCGAGGTGGACCATGGTGGCGGGCGGCGTGATCCCCTCGCGCCGCTTGAGGTCGTAGCGGCAGCCGGTGGTGAGGAAGTCGAGCTTGAGGCCCAGCATGGCGACCGGCTGGCCGCGGTGGATGGCGTGGCTGTCGGTGAACTTCATCCCCGAGGCGTCGACCACCATCACCGCGCCGGCACCGAGGACGGAGAGCTCGCCGTTGCCGCTGATGATTGCCGCCGTATCCTCGTCGATTCCCACTCCGAGAGGAGCGGGATTGTAAGAAAGCGCTGTCAGCAAACGCCCCAATCGATCACGGCGACGGAAATGCTGATCGATCACCAGATCGGGGGCGAGCCCGAGCCCCTTGGCGAGGTGGACCAGCCGGCGGCGCGGCGTGGCGCCGCTCTCCCCGAGGGCGATCATGTGCTCGGAGAGCAGGGCCGCACCCGCGCTGGTGCCGGCCACCACCATGCCGGCGGCGTGGCGGGCGCGGATGGTCTTGGCGATATCGGTGCCGCCGAGCACGGAGGAGAGCTTGAGCTGGCTGCCGCCGGTGATGAACAGGCCGGTCGCGTACTCCAGCAGGTCGTGCGCCTCGGGGCCGGCGTCCATCGCGTCCTGCCGGGTGTCGATCTTCAGCACCTCGACGTTCTCGGCACGCAGGGCGAGGAAGAGGTCGGCGTACCGCTCCCCCGTCTCCGGCATCTCGGAGGCGGTCGCCAGCACGACGATGCTGGCGTCCGGCCCGCCGGCCGCCTCCAGGAAGTAGCGCAGGATGACGCGCTCGCGGGTCTTGTCCTCGGCGCCACCGATCGCGATCAGCAGCCCCGGATGAGTCACATGGGGAATCGTCAGGACGTCCATGGCATCTTTTCCTGGCAAAGAGAATGCCAGATTGGCCGCTTTGGGAGCGCCTCCTTCCTGGTGAGACGGGCACGGTTCCTGCTTTACGCCATTTAGCGAGGGGATTGAGCACAGCGACTTGTGCGGATCTTTGTTTTGGGAGGGACGGAATGATGCAGATCGAGATGGAAACACAGCAGGCTCTCTCCTGGATCGACAGGCTCGCGCAGCCGGAGACCGCGCGCGAGGATCGCCACGAGATCGTCCGCCGGCTGGTGGCGCGGGCGGCCCATACCGCGAGAAGAGAAAGCGCGAGAGACACCGGTGCCCCGGCCCGGTTTCCGGTCGCGCCGGCGGCCGACCCTGGAGAGGCTTATGAAGCGGCGCTGCGCAGAGCGGTCGAGGGGACGCGGCAGACTCACGAGCGGCTGATGCAGGAGAGGCGGGATGCCGGGCGGTTATGGCACTTCCTGGAGAACCATCCGGCGGCGCACCGGCGGATCCTGATCCGCAACGACCGCCGGTTCCAGACCTGGGGGCTCTACGACTGCCTGCGCGAGAGGTTCCATCACATGCTGACGCGGGAGCCGCACGCGGCGCTGGAGGCGGCGGAGCTCGCCCTGGCGGCGGCGCAGGGGCTCTCCCCGGCGATCTACGGCGCACGCTCGGTCCGCGACTTCCAGGGGGAGGCGCTGATCGACCTCGGCACCGCCCGGCGGATCGCCGCCGACCTCGCGGGCGCCCAGACGGCGCTCGATCAAGCCCGGGCGATCCTGGCGATGGGCACCGGCGACCCGCTGGAGAAGGCTGGCCTCGAAAACGCGCGGGCGGCGCTGCTGCGCGACCTCGGCCGATCCGAGGAGGCCGAGCAGGCCACACAACGGGCGGCCCGGCTCGCGTACCGCGTCGGCGGCATCAAGGAGCGGACGGAGCACCACAACCTGGACGACATCCATCACGACCTCAAGCGCGAGCGGCGGGCGTCGATCTCGGGGTTCCGGCCGCGGCGGCACTGAGGGCAGGCGACGCCCGGGCATTGATGCCCGGGCGGGGAAGGCGCCCCCTTCGGCCCGCCCTCTACCCCTCCTCCCCCTCCGGCCGCAGCGCGTACCCCACCCCGCTGACCGTCACCAGATACCGCGGCTCGGTCGCCTCCGCCTCGATCTTCTGGCGCAGGCGGTGGACGAGCTGCTTCAGGAGCTGGCGGTCGCCGGAGCCGCGCGAGCCCCAGACATGGGCGAGGAGACGCTCGGCGGGCAGGGTGTGGCCGGCGTTGGCGAGCAGGATCTGCAGCAGGCGCAGCTCCAGCCGCGTCAGCCGCACGGGATCGCCGCCGCGCACCGCCACCGACTGCAACTCGAGGTCGAGGGTGAAGGCGCCGGCGGCGAGCGGCATCGGCTTCTCCTCGCCGGCCCGGCGCAGCAGCGCCCGCACGCGGGCGAGCAGGGTGCGCGGGCTGAAGGGCTTGGTCAGGTAGTCGTCCGCCCCGAGGTCGAGCGCCTGTACCTGGTCCTCCTCGGCGTTCTTGACCGTCAGCATCATGATGGGCACTCCGGAGGTGGGCGTGCGGGAGGCGGCACGGATCCGCCGGCAGACCTCCAGCCCCGAGAGGCGCGGCAGGTTGACGTCGAGAATCACCAGCGCCGGCGACTCGCGCTCGAAGGCCTCGAGGGCGGCGACGCCGTCCCCCGCCTCGATCACCATGTAGCCGGCCTGCCGCAGGGCATAGCCGATCAGGCTCGACAGCTCCAGATCGTCGTCCACCACCAGAATCTTCAAGCCGCCTCCTCCCTCGTCCGTTCAACCGGCAGGACGACCCGCATGCGAGTCCCCCGGCCACCGCTTCCCGGCTCCGTCTCGATGGTGCCGCCGTGCCGCTCGACGATCGAGCGCACGATCCAGAGCCCCAGCCCCATGCCGCCCGCCTCCGGCTCCCCGCCGTCGCCACTGTCGCCGTCGGTCCGCACGAAGCGGTCGAACAGCGCGCCGCTCCCCGCCCCTGCGGCCAGGCCCGGCCCCTCGTCCTCCACCCAGAGCGCGATCCGCCCCGCCTCCACCGCGCCACCCACGCGCACCACCGACCGCGGGGGGGAGAACTTGTTGGCGTTGGCGAGAAGGTTGACGAAGACCTGCGTCAGGCGCGGCGCGTCGCCGCGGACCGCCGGCAGCGGATAGGGGAGCTCGATCTCCACCTCCTGGCCGCGCTGGGCGAGCAGCGGCGCGGTCATCTCGACCGCCTCCTCGACCACCTCGTCCAGGGCCACGGGGCGGCTGCGGATCGAATCCTGGCCGGACTCGATGCGCACGCTCTCCAGCAGGTTGTCGATGAGCTGCGTCAGCCGCAGGCTCCCCCGCTCCAGGGAGAGCACGAGATCGTGGGTCTGCGGGTCGAGGCCGTCGGGATCCTGGAGCAGCAGCCGGTCGCGCAGCAGCTCGATCGAGGCGAGCTGGGCGGAGAGCGGGGTGCGGAACTCGTGGGAGATGTTGGCCAGCACGGCGTCGCGCTGGCGGCGGCCGGCCTCGACGTCGGTCTCGTCGCGCAGCACCTGGAACTGCTGGTCCTCGGTGGGCGGAGCGCTGGTGATCACCACCGCCCGGCGGGTGCCGTCCGGCCGCAGGAGATGCTCGGTGGCGGTGGCGCCGCCGCGGAAGCGGGCATGGACGATCGGGCAGCTCTCGTCGCACGGCCGGGAGCCGTCCTTGCCACGCGGATTGAGCACGTCGCCGCAGAAGCGGCCAATCGCGCCTTCCGCCGTCACGCCGAGCAGCGCCGCCGCCTGCGGATTGAGATACTGGATGCGGCGGTCGCGGTCGACGCTGAACACCCCTTCGACGATGCCGGTGAGGATCGCCTCCCCCTCGGCCTGCCGGCGGCGCAGCTCGGAGGTGAGCTGGAGCAGGCGGCGGCGCATCTCCTCCATGGTGGCGGCGAGGGTGCCGAGCTCGGCGCCGGGAGCGCGGGGGGTGGGGGTCGAGAGGTCGCCGCGGCCGATGCGCGCCGCCGAGGCGGTGAGCGCCTGGACGGGGCGGGTCAGCCGCCGGCTGATCAGGAACCCCGAGAGGGTGGCGAGCGCCGCCACCAGGAGGGAGAGGAGCAGCAGCTCGCGCACCAGCCGGGCGAGCGAGGAGGCCACGGCGCCGCGCGGCAGGCCGGTCTCGACCAGCATGGCGACCTCTCCCGAGGGGGCGCGCAGGGGGCGGACGGAGACGTAGAGCCCGGCGGCCTTCAGCCGTCCGGAGCCCGGTTTGCCGGTCGCCAGGACCTCGGCCCGCAGCGGCATGCGCGGGTCCTCGGCCTCCGCCAGCGCCCGCTCGGGATCGAGGATGGCGACGGGGAGCCCGACCTGTCCGGCGATCTGGCGCGCGAACGCGGGATCGAGCACCAGGGCGGCCGCCGCGGTCGCGTCCGGGGTGCTGGCGAGCGGCGTGGCGGCGCCGAGGAGGAGGGCACCGTCCGGCAGGCGCACGATCGCGGAGGTCCGCACCTGGCCCCAGGGGACGGGCGCGCCGCTCGCGGCGACCATCGTCCCGCGCGAGAAGACGGCGACTCCGGAGAGCGCGCTGGTCTGCCGGAAGCGGTCGAGGAAGGCGGCGAGGCCGGCGGCGTCCCCCCCTTCGACCAGACGCTTGACCGTCGGGCGCTCCGAGAGCAGATGGGCCGAGGTCCGCACGTCGCGCACCGAGCGCTCGACCGCCTCCTGGGCGGCCGCCCCCGCGAGGTTGACCCGCGCAATCCCCTGCTCGTCCGCGAACCGCTCGATCAGCCCCAGCGCCGCGGCCGCGACCGCGATCACCGCCAGCAGGACGAGGCCGGCGTTGAGACCGATGAGGAGGGTGCCGAGGCTGGTGCGACGCATGGGATTGGAAAGATTAACATTCCTGTCCTACCGCGCCGTCCGCCATTCGATCACGCTCTTGATTCCCAGCGTCGCCAGGGCCAGCAGGGCCAGCAGCGACGCCACCGCGAAGGCGGCCGCGAACTGGTATTCGTTGTAGAGGATCTCGACGTGCAGGGGCATGGTGTTGGTCTCGCCGCGGATGTGCCCGGAGACCACCGAGACGGCGCCGAACTCCCCCATCGCCCGGGCGTTGCAGAGCACGACGCCGTAGAGCAGGCCCCAGCGGATCTTCGGCAGGCTCACCCGGAAGAAGGTCTGCAGCCCCGAGGCGCCCAAGGTCAGCGCCGCCTCCTCCTCGTCGTTGCCCTGCGACTGCATCAGCGGGATCAGCTCCCGCGCCACCATCGGCGAGGTCACAAAGAGGGTCGCCAGCACGATGCCCGGCACCGCGAAGATGACCTTGATGTCATGCGCCGCGAGCCACGCGCCGAAGAAGCCGTGAGCGCCGAAGAGGAGCACGTAGATCATCCCCGAGATCACCGGCGAGACGCTGAACGGCAGGTCGATCAGCGTGATCAGCAGGTTCTTGCCGGGGAAACGGAACTTGGAGACCGACCACGCCGCGGCAAGGCCGAAAAGGAGGTTGACCGGTACCGCGATCGCCGCCGTCAGCAGCGTCAGGCGGACGGCGGCGAGGGCCACCGGCTCGGTGATCGCCGCCAGATAGGCCTCGAACCCCTTCGCCAGCGCCTGGGTGAAGACCAGGGCCAGCGGGATGAACAGGAAAAAACCGAGGAACGTCAGGGCGAGCCCGAGCAGGAGCCAGCGGACCCACCGCGGCTCGGTGAGCGCGCCGCGCCGCTCCGCGCCGGAGCGCCTGCCGCGTGGAAAGGTGGGGACCGCGCCGGCCATCTCAGTTGTCTCCGTCGACCGCCCGCAGCCTGCGGCCGCGGCGCCAGGTCAGGAAGTTGATCATCAGCAACAGGGCGAACGAGGCGAGCAGGAAGACCAGCGCGATCGAGGTGGCGCCGGCGTAGTCGTACTGCTCGAGCTTGATCATGATCAGCAGCGGCACGATCTCCGATTTCATCGGCATGTTGCCGGCGATGAAGATCACCGATCCGTACTCGCCGAGGGCGCGCGCGAAAGCGAGCACGAAGCCAGTCATCGCCGCCGGCAGCAGCTCGGGGAAGAGCACCCGCCGGAAGGTCTGCCAGCGCCCCGCGCCCAGGCTGGCCGCCGCCTCCTCGACCTCCGGATCGAGATCGGCGAGCACCGGCTGCACAGTGCGCACCACGAACGGCAGGCCGATGAAGGTGAGCGCCACCACCACGCCGAGGCGGGTGTAGGCCACCTCGATCCCCATGGGAACGAGCCAGCGGCCGAGCCAGCCGTTCTTGGCGTAGAGGGTGGCGAGGGCGATGCCGGCCACGGCCGTGGGCAGCGCGAACGGCAGGTCGACCAGGGCGTCGACCAGCCGCTTGCCCGGAAAGCTGTAGCGCTCGAGGACCCAGGCCACCAGCAGGCCGAAGACGAGGTTGATCGCGGCGGCGGCGAACGCGGAGCCGAGGCTCAGCCGGTAGGCCGCGAGCGCCCGCGGCCCGCTGACGTCGGCCCAGAAGGTGGCCCACGGGAGGGTGGCCGACTTCAGGAAGACGGTCGACAGCGGGATCAGGATGAGCAGCGCGAGGTAGGTCAGCGTGAAGCCGAGCGACAGCCCGAAACCGGGGAGGACGCTGCCCCCCCGCAGGCGCTTGCGGGATCTCTTCTGTAGGGGCGCCCCTATGGCGCCCTGTTCCTCGACTCCAGGGCGGCCACGCAGGGCCGCCCCTACAGAAGAGCCTTCATTCACCGTCCGGCCCCGTAGATCTGGTCGAAGACGCCGCCGTCCGCGAAGTGGGCCTGCTGTGCCTTGGTCCAGCCGCCAAAGACGTCGATGGTGAACAGTTGCACCTTCGGGAACTGCGCCGCGTACCTGGCGGCGACCGCCTCGTTGCGCGGGCGGTAGTAGTGCCTGGCCGCGATCTCCTGCCCCTCGGGGGTGTAGAGGAACTGGAGATAGGCGGTGGCCACCTGCGCCGTCTTGTGCTTGGCGGCGACCTTGTCGACCACCGTGACCGGCGGCTCGGCCAGGATGCTGATCGACGGCGCCACGATCTGGAAGTCCCCCTTGGCGCCCATCTCCCCCTTGACCGCGAAGATCGCCTCGTTCTCCCAGGCGATCAGCACGTCGCCGATCCCGCGCTCGACAAAGGTGACGGTGGAGCCGCGGGCGCCGGTGTCGAGGATCGGCACGTTCTTGAAGATCCGGCCGACGAAGTCCTTGGCCTTGGCGGGATCGTTGTTGAACTTGCGCAGGGCGTACCCCCAGGCCGCCAGGTAGTTCCAGCGCGCGCCGCCCGAGGTCTTCGGGTTGGGGGTGATCACCGAGACGCCGGGGCGCGTGAGGTCGTCCCAGTCGCGGATCTTCTTGGGGTTCCCCTTGCGCACCAGGAAGACGATCGTCGAGGTGTAGGGGGTGCTGTTGTTGGGCAGGCGCGTCTGCCAGTTCTGCGCGATCAGCCCGGATTTGGCGACGGCATCGACGTCGTAGGCGAGCGCCAGGGTGACGACGTCGGCGCCCAGACCGTCGATCACCGAGCGGGCCTGCTTGCCGGAGCCGCCGTGCGACTGCTGGACGGTGACGTCCTGACCCGTTTTGGCCTTCCACGACTTGGCGAAGGCGCCGTTGATGTCCTGGTAGAGCTCGCGCGTCGGATCGTAGGAGGCGTTGAGCAGCTTGATGCCCGCGGCATGCGCGTACCCGGCGACGAGCAGGGAGAGCCCGAAAGCGGCGGCCGGTAACGATTTTCGATGATTCATGGCTTGCGTTCCTCTATCTAGAAAGCGATCTGGAAACGGCTGAAGAAGATCTTCTCGTCCTCGCGGTCGCCGGTCGCGGCGCCGCCCTCGAACTTGGTGGTCTCGTAGTCGAAGAGCAGCCGCAGGTTCCGGTTGAGATACCAGTTGAGCCCCACCGCCCAGGCCTTCGCCGAGCGCGCCGAGCTGGTGATGCTGGCGAAGACGGGGAAGGTGGCGTCGTCGATCTTCAGCTCGCTGTAGCGCACCGCGAGCTCGAAGGCGCCCCAGGTGTGAGCCGCCCGGTCGAACACCGTCTTCGGGTTGACGCCGCGGTAGGTGGGCTCGCCGCCGGCGATCACCCAGGAGCCCGCAAGCTGCCAGGACTTGTGCTCCAGCGTGTCGGAGAAGAGGTCGCGGCGCACGTCCTGGCGCGAGGTCACGTACTCGGCGAGCAGGCCGAACGGTCCGCGGTAGAAGTACCCCTGGGGGGAGAGCCGGGTGCGGGTGCCGTTGGCCACCGTGGTGCCCGCGGCGGTGGTGTCCGAGCGGTAGGAGAAGAAGGTCTGCTGTCCGGGCGTGCGGTAGGACGGCAGGCTGATGGCCGTGGGCGTCCCGTTCTGGTCCCCCTGGCTCGCCCCGACGCCGAAGCCCAGGTTCTTGAGCGGGCCGGTCCCCTTCACGAACGGCTGGAAGAAGACGCGGGCCGCCAGGTCCTTGGCGTTGTTGACGTCCGCGTCGCCGTTGCCGAGGTCGACCACGCCGTTGAAGACCCCCACGGCGTAGTTGACCGTGCCGTCCGCGAGGTCGCCGCCGACCTGCACGCCGAGGTCGCGGTTGGGCACCAGGTTGGTCGGCAGGGCGCGCTCGACGAACAGGATGTCGGTGGCCGACTGCAGGCGCTCGAGGCCGACCGGCGGCTTGAACTTGCCGGCGCGGACGCGGAAGGCGGGGTTGAAGCGCCCTTCCAGATAGGCGTCCTGGAGCACGGTGGTGCCGGCGCCGAAGTCGGGCATGATGCGGAAGTCGAAGATCTTGTAGACGGTCCCCTCGAAGATCGGCCGCGCCCGGCGCAGCAGGAAGGTCTCCGTCTGCGGCCTCCTCTCGTCGCCGACCCAGAAGCGGCCGTCGAGCTGCACGTAGCCGCGGGCCTTGAACACAAAGTTGCCGTCGGCCGAGCGCAGCGAGAAGCCGTCCTTGCCGGCGACCGTCTGGCCGGCGGTCTTCGCCTTCTCGGCGGCGGCCTCCTTGTCGATCTCGATCTTGCGGTCGAGGACGCGGATCTTCTGATCCAGCTCCTCGAGCTTCTCGTCGACGCTTGCGGGAGGTGGGTCCTGCGCCCGGACGGCGGCCGGCAGGGCCAGCAGGGCGCAGCACAGCCAGATCGAAACGTTCTTCATCGAGACCTCCAAAAGTCAGGGTTGAACTTCACGACACCGCCTCCGGCGAGCGGACGATCAGCACCGGCAACTGGGACACCGCGGGCAGCAGACGGCCGACGAAGCCGCCGAGCGCGATCCGCCCGTCGCGCCCGGGCAGCGGCGCCCCCAGCACCAGCAGGTCGTGCTCCCCCTCGGCGATCTGGGCGACCACCTCCTCGCGCACGCCGCCGTAGCGGACGCGGGTCGCGACCGGCACGCCGATGCGGTTGAGGGTGCGGGCGCTGCCGGCGAGGAAGCGCCCGGCCAGGGTCTCCGACGGGGTGCCGCGCGCCGCTTCCGGCAGCACGGTGAGGATCGTCACCTCCGCTCCCAGGTGGCGGGCGAGGCGGCCGGAGAAGGAGACGTCCTCCTTGCCGGGCTCGCCCACGGCGACGCAGATCAGCAGCCGCGCCGGCACGTTGACCCGGCCGGCGGCGCCGCCCGCGCCGTCCGTGGCCGGCGTGAGCAGGAGGTGATGCTGGCCGGCCGCGAGCACGCCCTCGGCCATCTCGATCCCGTCGCGGGGCGACAGGGAGAGGATCACCAGGTCGCAGGGGCGGCGGAAGACCTCCTCGGCGACCGCCTCGGCCGGCTTGCCGGCGGTCAGGCGGGTCTCCAGGGCGGCGAGGCCGCTGCCGAGCGCCTCGCGCGCCTCCTGCAAGGCACGCTCGCCGGCGTCGTCCAGCGTGGCGGGGCCCAGCACGGCGACCCGAGCGTGGGCCCGGCGGGCGATCTCGCCGCCCAGCGCCAGGGCCGACCGCGACCCCGAGCCGCTGGTCAGCAGCAAAAAACGCAGACCCGGATGCACCAGCGCGTGCACCCGCTGCACCCCCACCCAGGTCGAGTCCCCCGGGCGGAGCGGGAACCGCCGCGCCTGGTCCTGCGAGCGGGTGGCCTCGATCCAGACCTCGTCGCGGCCGAAGGGGACCGGCGGCGCGATCGCCCGCACGCCGGGCAGCGGCGGCAGGCGCAGCCGTAGCCGCTCGAACGAGCCGACGAATGAGCGCTGCTCGACCACCGCCTGGCCAAGGATCGGGAAGGAGCGGTCCTCCGCCGAATCGCGCAGGGCGACGTCCTCGGGGCGGAAGAGCACCTGCACCCGCCGCGCGCCGTCCGCCGGCTCCGCCCGCGTGTTGAGCGGGAACTGGACCGGCCCCAGTTGGACCCCGCCGGCGATGGCCTCCCCCACCATCAGGTTGGCGGTGCCGAGGAAGGTGGCGACGAACTCGGTCTCCGGGCGCAGGTAGAGCTCGTCCGGCGGCCCCACCTCGAGCAGGCGGCCGAAGCTCAGCACGGCCAGACGGTCGGCGAGCTCGAAGGCCTCCTCCTGGTCGTGGGTGACGAAGACGGTGGTGATCTTGAGCTCGCGCTGGATCTCCCGGATGGTGCGCCGCAGCTCCAGGCGGACCTTGGCGTCGAGGGCGCCGAACGGCTCGTCGAGCAGCAGCACCTCGGGCTGATGGGCGAGCGCCCGCGCCAGCGCCACGCGCTGCTGCTGGCCGCCCGAGAGCTGGCGCGGCATGCGGCCGCCGAGACCGGAGAGGCCGACGAGCTCGAGCAGCTCGTCGCGCCGCCGCCGCCGCTTTTCCGCCGGCACGCCACGCACCGCCAGGGCGAACTCGACGTTCTCCGCGACCGACATGCCGCGGAACAGGGCGTAGCTCTGGAACACGAAGCCGACCCCGCGCCCGGCCGGCGGCAGGTCGGTGACATCCCGGCCGTGCAGCATCACCCGCCCGGCGTCCACCTCCGAGAGGCCGGCGATCATCCGCAGCAGCGTGCTCTTGCCGCTCCCCGAGGAGCCCAGGAGCACGAAGAGCTCGCCGTCGCCCACCTCCAGCGACACGGAGCTCACCACGGGGTGCCCCCCGTACCGTTTGGTCAGGTCTTCAAGAACAATGGACATCGCTCGCCTCCAGAACGAGGCCGAGAATAGGGAATGGCGGTGACACTGTCAGTCGAAAGGCGGTGACAAAAAGCGGGAAATTTTGGAACCTGCCCGAAGTCGGCGAAAGTTTCTTCCCTTTTCTTGTCCCCTTTCGGTCTCCTGCGGCAACTTATTCTTTGAAGGCGATTTGTTGATCTGCTTCAGGAGGAGTCAGCGTGGAGGAGAATCTTGTAACGGGGGGACTGGAGCGCTTCGCCAGGGCGGAGCTCTCCCGGGACGGCAACCGCGAGGTCGTGCGCCGGCTGCTCGGCGGCTCGCCGCGGCCATCGACCCAGAATGGCATGAACCGATCCGGCCTCACGAGACGCGATGAGAGCGTCCGTTACGACGAGGCCTTTCGCAGGACCGAGCGCCGCCTCGCCGAGGCCCACGAGCGGATCCAGCGCGAGCGGCAGCTCGCCGGCGGCCAGTGGGGCAGCCTGGAAGGGCACCCGCCGACGCGGCGGCTGGTCATGGTCCGCAACGACGAGCGCCTGCACCATTGGGGGCTCTTCGATCTGCTGCTCGAGAAGAGCCGCGAGGCCGCGGACCGCGACACCGCCGAGTCGGTGAGCCTCGCCGAGCTGGCCCTCGCCGTGGCCGAGCGGCTCGACCCCGAGATCTACGGCGAGGAGCGGGTGTCGGACTTCAAGACCGCCGCTCTCGGCGCCCTCGGGGACGCCCGCCGGCTGGCCGGCGACTTCGCCGGGGCGCGCCTGGCCTTCAGCCAGGCCCGCATCAACCTGGAGATGGGCACCGGCGACCTGATCGAGGAGGCCGGCCTGCTCGGCGGGCTGGTCAAGCTGCTCTGCGACCTCGGCGAGTACGGCAAGGCCGCCCAGACGCTGCAGCGCGCCAGCTCTCTCTACCGCCGGATGGGGGACTCCCATCTCACCGGAGTCACCGTCCCCCGGCAGGAGAAGAAGGAGGCCAAGGGGAAGGACGAGCGGGAGGACGGGCGCAAGGGCGCGCAGGCCCTATAGCCGGCCAGCCAGACCCGATCGCCAGCGGTAGCCGAAGCTCACCAGCAGGTGCCCCGCGACGTTCGGCGCGTCCAGCTCGCCGCCGCGGATCGGGATAACGGCGCGGGCGGCCGAGATCTTGCCCTCGATCCCGAGCAGCCAGCTCTGCCGCAGCGCGATCCGCTTCTCCGCCCCGATCTGGACCACCGGACCGGTCCACTGATAGCCCCCCTTGTCGAGCTGGCGGCCGCGAGCCGCCCCCTCGACGTGCGCGACCACCAGACCCGCCCCGGCGCGTACCAGGAAGCGCCCCAGGTCCCAGCCGCGATTGATCATCACCAGGTTGTAGCCATGGGAGATCTCGAGGCTCTCGATCTCGGGCGGCGGGTTGCGCAGGTAGAGCTTGTGGTGGACGAGCTCGAGCTCCCAGCCCTGCCGCCCGCTCCACCGGCCGGCCCGGACCGAGTAGTAGACGGGGTCGGTGAACGGCTTCGAGTCCCAGCTCGCGTCGATTTTGAGATCCTCCAGGCCCTCCTGACGGAGGGTCAGCCGCGAATCCAGGCTGGCGGCGCCGCCGAGCGAGGCCTGGAAGGTCCACCCCTGCTCGGCGGCGAGCGGGGCGGCGAGGGTCAGGACAAGGAGGGACGGCAGAGCAATTTTCGAGAGTTTCATGCGAGGTTTCGCATGCACGCCACGGACCCGGCCGCCCCGGCCCCGGTACAGACTCCGGCGGTATAGACTCCGGCCCCATGCGCCTCGCCCTGCTCCTCGTCCTCGCCATCGCCCTGCCCGGCTGCGTCTCGCTGCGCTCCTTCGCGGAGATCCGCCGCGCGCTCCCCGCCGACCGCTTCGTCCGCGTCGGCGAGCAGCTCGTGCACGTCGAGCAGGCGGGGGTGGGCGAGCCGGTGTTGCTCCTCCACGGCTTCGGCGCCTCGACCTACTCGTGGCGCAAAGTGATGCCGGCCCTCGCCGCCTCCCATCGGGTGGTGGCGATCGACCTCAACGGCTTCGGCTACACCCAGCGGCCGGCGTCCCGCGCCAGCTATACGCGGGAGGCGCAGGCGAAGCTGGTGCTGGGGACGATGGACGCGCTGGGGATCGACCGCGCCCACATCTTCGGCCATTCCTATGGCGGCGGCATCACGCTCTATCTCGCCTCGCGCCACCCCGAGCGCTTCCGCACCATGGTGCTGGTGGACAGCTCGGCTCCCACCTACTCCGACGACCGCCGCAGCCGCGCCGCCGCCTTCCGCCCGCTCTCCGCGCTCTTCGTCCGCACCGTGGCCCTGCGCCCGAGCTCGATCCGGAAGGGGCTGCTGCGCTCCTTCCATGACGACTCCCTGGTCACCCCCGAGCTCGTGCGGGCCTATCTGGATCGCCTGACGGTCGAGGGGGTGAGCTTCGCCTTCTACGGCCTGACGGCGCCGGCCCCCCCGGGCGAACCGGTGGAGCTCGAGAAGATCGACGTCCCGGCCCTGGTGATCTGGGGGGCCCACGACACGCTGATCGCGCCGGAGGCGGGTCGCCGGGCCTCGGCACGCATGCCCCACTCCGAGTTCGTCCTCTTCGCCAACAGCGGCCACATACCGATGGAAGAGGAGCCGGAGACGTTCCTGGAGACCGTCCTCCCCTTCCTGGAGCGCCACGGCGGCTGATGGCAAGGCTTGGACTGGTCGCCACCTGCGTTCTCGGTCTCGAGGAGATCCTCGAGGGGGAGCTGCGCGGCATGGGAGCGCGGGAGATCGAGCGCCAGCGGGGCGCCGTCTCGTTCAGCGGCGACTGGCGGGACTGCTGGCGCGCCAACTGGCGGCTGCGCACGGCGAACCGGGTGCTCGTCGAGCTCGCCTCCTGGGACGCGCGGGACGGTCCGGGCATCGCCGCCGGCGCGCGCTCCCTCATCTCCGGACGCCCCGGCCCGCGGCTCTGGCGGGGGGGCCTCGACGCCGCCGCCCTCTTCCACCCCGACCGCACCTTCTTCATCCAGGCCACCTCGACCGCCTCCGAGGTGCGCGACACCCGCTGGGCCGCGATGTCGCTCAAGGACGGCCTGGTGGACGGCCAGCGCGACCGCTGGGGCCGGCGCTCGGACGTCGACCGCGAGGACCCCGATCTCCACCTGCGCCTGCGCCTCCACCGCGACCGCGCGACCCTCCTCCTCGACACCTCGGGCGAGCCGCTCGACCGCCGCGGCTACCGCGCCGTCACCGCCGCCGCGCCGGTGCGCGAGCAGCTCGCCGCCGCCTGCGTGCTCGCCTCGAGTTGGGACGGCCAGGGGCCGGTGGTCGATCCGATGTGCGGCTCGGGGACGCTGCTGATCGAGGCCGCCTGGTTCGCCCTCGGCTGGGCACCCGGCCGCCTGCGCCCCCACTGGGCTTTCGAGCGCCTGCCGGGCTACGACGCGGAGGCCTTCACCACCGTGCTCCAGGAGCCGATCCTCGCCGCCGGCCCCGACGTCCGCGTCCACGGCAACGACCTCTCCGCCGAGGCGCTCGACGCCGCGCGGGCCAACCTGGAGCAGGCCAACCTGCTCGACCGCGCCACCCTCACCCGCGGCGACGCCGCCACCTTCCAGCCGCCGCCCGGCCCCGGCCTGGTGCTGATCAACCCGCCCCACGGCGAGCGCCTGGAGACCGACGCCGGCCGCTGGCGCGCCGTCGGCGATCTCCTCAAGCAGCAGTTCAAGGGGTGGAAGGCCGCCATCCTGACCGGCGAGGACCGCGGCAAGCAGATCGGCCTCCGCCCCCGCCGCCGCATCCCGGTGATGAACGGCCCGGCCGAGGGGCGGATCCTGGTCTTCGATCTGTACTGAAGGGTTTTACAGCACCGTTTCCAGCGCCGCGATCAGCCGCTCGATCTCCTCCGGCGTGTTGTAGTGCGCCATCGAGATCCGCACGATGCCGCCGCGCTCCGCCAAGCCCAGATCCTCGATCAGCCGGCGGGCGTGGAAGTCGCCGTAACGGATGCCGATACGGAAGGGGTCGATCGCGGCCGGGATCTCGGCGGCGCTCCGCCCCTCGACCGAGAAGGCGACTGTGGCGATGCGGCCGGCCCGGCCGGGCGCGGAGTCGCCCAGGAGGCGGACGCCGGGCTTGCCGGCGAGGTACTCCAGCAGCGGCGCGGTGAGGCTCTCCTCGTGGCGGGCGATGGCCGCGAAGGCGGCCTCGATCCGCTCGCGGGCCGTGGCGTCCGGCGCGGTGTCCGACTCGGTGTCCGACTCGATCACGGCGCGGCGCCCCAGCTCCTCCAGGTACTCGACGATCGCCGGCACGCCGTGCGCCAGCTCGTAATTGAGGTTGCCAGGGAGGAGCTTGTAGGGCAGGGCGTCTTTGGGCACGAAGACGTGATTGACGTTGGCGAGGTCGAGCAGGAGATCCCGCCTGCCGTAGAGCAGCCCCTGGTGGGGGCCGAAGACCTTGTAGAGGCTGAACACGTAGAGGTCGACGTCCCAGGCGCGGACGTCCACCGCCCGGTGCGGAGCGTAGGCGACGCCGTCGACGCAGACCAGCGCCCCACGCTGGTGGACGAAGCGGGCGATCTCCGCCACCGGATGCACCGTTCCCACCACGTTCGAGACGTGCGGAAAGCAGACCAGGCGGGTGCGCGCGGTCATCAGAGGGGCGAGCCCGGCGAGGTCGAGGCCGGCGGTGGCCGGGTCCGCCCGCCAGAAGCGGACCGTGGCGCCGCGCTCCTCGGCCAGGCGCAGCCAGGGGGTGACGTTCGCCTCGTGGTCGGCGTTGGTGACCACGATCTCGTCCCCCGGGCCGATCCGCTCGCGGAAGGCCCGGGCCAGGTTCTGGAGGAGCTGGGTGGTCGAGGGGCCGAGGACCACCTCGGAAGGGTCGGCGGCGTTGACCAGCAGGGCGCAGGCCTGCGCCGCCGCGATCCGCTCGGCCGCCAGGCGCGACGGCTCGTAGCTCGCGCCGACCTGGACGCTGGAGGTGAGCAGGTACTCCCTCACCCGGTCGGCCACGGAGGCCAGCACCTGAGAGCCACCCGCGTTGTCGAGGAAGACCCAGCCGCCGGCGAGCGCCGGGAACTGCGCCCGGGCAAAGTCGAGATCGAGGACGGGAAGAGGAGCGCGAGCGCCCAGGGACGGCGCCCTGGCGGGCTCCTCGGACGGAAGCGCGCTCATCCCGGCAGGATCAGAGGCTGCGCTTCTTGGCCCGCAGACCGCGGCGGCTGCCGCCTTCCTTGCGCGGCTTGAAGTTGCTGCCGCCGCCACCGCCGAAACCGCCGCCGAAGTCGCCACCGCCGCCGCCGCCGAAGTCACCGCCACCGCCGAAGCCGCCACCGCCGAAGCCGCCGCCGCCAAAGCCGCCACCGCCGCCGTAGCCACCACCGCCACCACCGGCGTAGCCGCCACGGCCGCCGCCACCACCACCGGCATAGCCGCCGCCGGCGTAGCCGCCGGGCCGCGGGCCGCCGGGAGTGCGCTCGCGCGCCTCATTGACGTTCAGGTTGCGCCCCTGGAAATCGTAGCCGTTGAACTGTTGGACCGCCTTCACGGCCTCCTCGTCCGAGCTCATCTCGACGAAGCCGAAGCCGCGCGAGCGGCCCGTGGCGCGATCCATCATGACCGTCGCCGACTCGCAGGTGCCAGCCTGGCTGAACAACGTGCGGAGATCGTCGTCGTTGGTCTTGAAGTTCAGGTTGCCTACGAAAAGCTTCTTTCCCATGTTCTCTGTCGCTCCTGGTCTCTATGAGGCCGTAATTTTTCGGTGCGCCGGCCTGGACAACGCCGGCGGTCACCCTCTTTAGGGCGGTGGGGTCTCTGGCCGCGCAGCGACAAAGACGGACGCCTCCCTGTATCAGGACTCACAAAGATACCAGAGCAGGCAAGGTGCCGTAAACGCTTTTGGAGTCTTTTCCCCGATCTTGTCACGGACAGGCGGCGAAGGCGAGGGTGTCGGTGACCGCCTGGGGCGTGACCCCCTGGGGGTTGAAGTAGACCCGGACCTGGCCGGTGCGGGTGTCGGTCACGGTCAGCAGGTACTGGACGTTGGTGGCGGGGCCGATGAAGATCCAGTGCCGGCCGTTGTCGGCGCAGCCGTCGAGCACCTTGACCAGCAGCTCCAGGTTGTCGGGCGAGACGAACCAGAGGATCCCGGAGTCTCGGGAAGGGACCGGCAGGACGGAAGCCTCGCCGGTCTGGCCGCCGGCGGCCTTCCAGACGGCCCGGACGCGGAAACGGCCGCCGAGGCAGAGCGTCTGGGCGTCGGCCACGCAGGGGCCCGGCACCGCGAAGGTGGTGACCGCGGCCTCCTTGGAGTACTCCGAGAAGGTGCCCGAGCGGTCCGCGCGGATCCGGAAGACGTAAGCGGTCGCCGGCTGCAACCCCTGGACCTCGGCCTCCTTCGAGCCGGCCGGAACCGCGCCGACGTCCTCGAAGGCGCCGTCGATGGTCCTCACCTCGACCCGGTACTCGGTCTCGTCGGTGGCGCGGTCTTTCCAGGTGAGCTTCGCCGCGGTCGGCGTGAGAGTCACGGCGGCGAAGCGGCTGGGCGCCGCCGGCGGCGCGGCCGCCACCGCCACGGCGCAGGAGAGCCCGAGGCAGAGGGCCGCGAGACAGCGTGGAAACAGACGCCCTGTCATCTCAATGTCTCCGGATGGCAATTCGGTTGTACGGCTCGCCGATTCTATACCGCCCCGCGCCCCCGGAAGGCACACCGCGACATGCTAGAATCCCATCCGACCCCGCCGGCCCGAACCGGGAGTCCCCTCGCGCCCCCTGGAGAAGCGATGCCTGTCAAGTTCCACCCCCGCCGCAGCTTCGCCCTGAAGTCGATGTTCCTGCTTGCCCCGCTGGCGCTCGCGAGCCTGCCGCTGTTCGCCGGCACCGGCACGGGCTCGGCCGCGCCCTGGGAAGGCGCGGCGTTCGCAGGCGATCCCGCCGCAGTGGCCCGCGCCGCCGCCAGGATCCAGGGCGAAGAGGGGGACGATGTCGTGGTGCTCCTGATGGAGGCGAGCTACAGCTTCGACGAGGCTGGGCGTGAGACCTACAGCCAGCGGCTGGTCTACCGCATCCTCACCGCCGGCGCCCACGAGAGCTGGTCGACGGTCGAGGAGGGGTGGGAGCCCTGGCACCAGGCGCGGCCGGAGATCCGCGCCCGCGTCATCACGCCGGACGGCGCCGAGCACCTGCTCGATCCCACGACCATCACCGAGAACAGCGCCACCCGGGAAGCCGCCGACATGTTCGAGGACGGCCGGGTGCTGCGCGCCCCGCTCCCCGCCACCCGGGCCGGCGCCGTCGTCGAGCAGCAGGTGACGGTGCGCGATACCGCGCCGTTCTTCGACGGCGGCGTGGTGCGGCTGCACAGCCTCGATCCCGGGATGCCCCTGCGCCACGCCCGGCTGACGCTCGAGGCGCCGGCCGCGATGCCGCTGCGCTGGGTCGCCCGCGAGCTGCCCGGGGTCTCCCCACGGGAGGAGGTGGTGGCCGGGCGCCGCCGGCTGACCTTCGAGGCCCGCGACCTCGACCCGGCGGACGATCCCGAGCCGGGGCTGCCGGCGGAGACGCCGCGCTCGGCCTACGTGGCCTTCTCGACCGGCCGCTCGTGGGCCGATCTGGCGCGCCGCTACTCGGAGATCGTCGACCGCTCGATCCGCGGCGCCGACATCGCGCCCTTCCTGCGCGCGGCGTCGGCGGGAGCCCCGCCGGCCTCGCAGCTCGAGACCATCAACCGCATCCTCGCCCGGATGAGCGACGAGGTCCGCTACACCGGCATGGAGCTCGGCGAGGGCGGGCTGATCCCCCGCACCCCGGCCGAGACGCTGAAGCGCCGGTTCGGCGACTGCAAGGACAAGGCGGTGCTGCTGACCGCCCTGCTGCGCGCCGCGGACATCCCCGCCTACGTGGTCCTGCTCAACGCCGACGAGAGCGATCAGGACGTCGAGGAGTCGCTCCCCGGCTTCGGCCTGTTCAACCACGCGATCGTCGTGGTGCCCGGCGCGCCGGCGATCTGGATCGACCCCACCGACCCCTACGCGCGGGCCGGCGAGCTGCCGGTCGCCGACCAGGGGCGGCGCGCCCTGGTCGCCAGCCCCACCGCCACCGGCCTGGTCCGCACACCCGAGGCCACGTCCGCCGAAAACCGGCAGGTCGAGACCCGCGAGGTTTTTCTCTCTGACCTCGGCCCCTCGCGCATCGTCGAGACCAGCGAATACCAGGGAGCGATTGAGCGCGACGTACGGGCCCTCTACGGGCTCCAGGACGGCCAGACGGTGCGCCAGGCGCTCAAGGAATACGCCACCACCGCCTATCTCGCCGAGGACCTCGGCGCGGTGAGCCACTCCAACGCCACCGACCTCTCGGCGCCGATGCGCCTGCGGGTCGAGGTGAAGAACGCCCGCCGCGGCTTCACCGACGAGCGCAACGCCGGGGTCGGGATCAGCCCGGCGTCGCTGCTCAACCGCCTCCCCGACGAGCTCCTCGGCGCCGACGGCGAGGACGCGAGCCCCGAGCCCCGGCAGGCCGACTACGTCTTCAGCCGGCCGATGACGATCGAGGTCCGCTACCGGATCGTGCCGCCGCCGGGCTACGCGCCGCAGCCGCTGCCCGCCGCGCGGGTGCGCCGTCTCGGCCCCGCCACCCTGTCGGAGGAGTACGCCGCGGCCGGCGGCAACGTCGTCACCGCCACCTTCCGGCTCGACACCGGCAAGCGCCGCATCTCCCCCAGGGAGTTCGAGGCCCTGCGCTCGGGCGTGCGCGAGGCGCAGCAGGACAAGGTCGCGCTCCTGCTCTTCGACCAGGTCGGCGAGGCCCACCTCAACGCCGGCCGGGTGCGCGAGGCGCTGGCGGAGTTCCAGCGCCTGGCGGCGGCGGAGCCCGGCAAGGCCCTCCCCCGCACCCGCATCGCCCGCGCCCTGCTCGCCGGCGGCATGGGCGAGGCCGCGCGCGAGGAGGCGCGGCGGGCCATCCGCCTCGAACCGAAGCTCGCCCCCGCCTATCGCCAGCTCGGCTGGGTCCTGCAGCACGACGAGCTCGGCCGCCGCTTCGGCCCCGGCTTCGACCGCGCCGGCGCCCTCGCCGCCTACCGCAAGGCCAGGGAGCTCGATCCCAAGGACCCGGTCACCCGCGCCGATCTGGCCATCCTCCTCGAGCACGACGCCAGCGGCCTGCGCTACAGCCCGCGGGCCGACCTCGGCGCGGCGATCGACGAGTACAAGGCGCTCAAGAAGGACCTCGCGGCGAAGACCGTCGACGACAGCCTGCTGATCGCCCTGGTGCGGGCGGGGCGCTTCGCCGAGGCCAAGGAGCTGGCGGCCCAGATGAAGGACTCGCAGACCGGCTCCGTCCTCTCGCTGGTCGCCACCGCGGCCACCGACGGCATCGACGCCGCGGTGCGCGAGGGGGAGCGCGCGTTCGGCGACGACACCGCCCGCGCCTCGGCCCTGCAGGCGGCGGCCCAGAACCTGGCGCTGGCGCGCCGCTACCCCGAAGCCGCGGCCCTGATGGAGCGTGCCAGCCGCCAGTCCAACAACGCCGCCGCCCTGCTCTCGATGGCCGACGCCCTGCGCCGGGCGCGGCGGCACGAGGAGATCGTGCTGCCGGCGAACCAGCCGGCGACCCCGGCCCGCCGGCTGATGGCGATGACGACCGGCGAGAGGCTCGACTTCAAGGAGCTGGCCTCCCTCTTCTCCCGCGATGTCCAGCCCGGCATCCTCAAGGAGAACGCGCAGGCCCAGCGGCTGCTCGACGCCGGCACCGCTCCGGCCCGCCGGCAGCTCCGCTCGCAGCAGGTGCCCTGGAACGTGGCGGTCGACTTCGCCCTCGGCGCCATGCAGGAGACGGTCAGCGGCGACGACGCCGGGGGCTATCGCGTCGGGCTCTCCTTCCCCTTCGAGAAGAGCGCCAGGAACCTGAACGTCTACGTCGTGCCCGACGCCGGGGAGTACCGGATCGCGGCGCTGAGCACCGTCGTCTCGATGCTCGGCGAGGAGTCGCTCCGGCGGCTCCAGCGCGGCGATCTCGCCGGGGCGCGGAAGTGGCTCGACTGGGCGCGCGAGGAGACCGGAGGCGACGAGGGGAACGGCGGCGATCCAATCCCCCAGAACCCCTTCCCGGCGCTGTGGGCTGAAAAGTCCGCGGCGAGCGCCGACGATGTGCGCTGCGCCGCCGCCTCCCTGCTCACCACCGCCCGGGAGAGCAGCGCCAGGGCGCTCCCTCTCCTGCGCGCCTGCCGCGACGCCGCCGGCGATCCGGCGCGGCGCAACGCCTTCGACATGGCGCTCGCCCTGGGCGACGCGGCCACCGACCGTTTCGCCGAGATGGAGGAGGATTCGGGGCGCCTGCTCGCCGCCGCCCCGGGCTCCGAGCGCGCCGAGCGGCTGCATGCCCTGGCCCTCATCTCCCTCGGACGCTGGGGAGAGATCCGCGCGCTCGCCGAGCGTCGCCTCCAGCGCGCGGCCGACGATCCATGGGCTCTCCAACTGCTCGCCAGCGATGCCCTGCACGCCCGCGACCTCGACCAGGCCGAGGCGCGGCTGCGGCAGATCGTCAAGTCCGGCAAGGCGACGGCGAGCAACTACAACGAGCTCGCCTGGCTGCTCCTCGAGCGCGGCCGGGTGGACGACGAGGCGCTCGACTTCGGCCAGCGCGCCGCCACCCTCTCCGATTACACGCAGTCGCCCGCCCTCCATACCCTCGCCTGCCTCTACGCCGAGAAGGGGCGCACCGCCGAGGCCTACCGGATCATCGTGCAGGCGATCGGCGCCAAGCCCGGCGAGGCCCCCGGCGCCGACGACTGGTACGTCTTCGGCCGTCTCGCCGAGCAGTACGGCCTGCCCGACGTGGCCCGCAAGTACTACCGGAAGGTGACCCCGCCCAAGAGCCTGGACGCCGAGCCGATGTCCACCCACGCCCTGGCCACCCGCCGGCTCGGCGCCCTCGGCGAGGAGAAGAAGCCGCAGCGCCGCGCGGCGCTCTGAAGCGCTCCTGGCCCCGTCTTTGCTTCGCCCCCGGACGGCACTCGTGTGCCTGCGCCCAACCGCTTCCGAGGAGAAAGCGATGCTGTCCGAACCGCAAGAAAGTATCCGCTCGCCCGCGCCGCTCCACGCTCCGGCGGTCCCAGGGACCGGGGCTGTCCAAGCGGACGTCCCCGCGGGGTGGACCGCCGGGGCGAGCCGGCTGCTCACCGCGCTGTTCGTGATCGTCGCCCTCGAAGCCCTCTACACCGTTCCCAAGTACACCTGGGACCTCGCCGTCGGCGGCCGCAGAGGGATCGGAATCCTGCTGGCCCTGGGCATCGCGGCGATCGCCGCGGCCCTCCTCTGGAGCGGCCGCCACCGGCTGCAGGCCCTGCTGCGCTCGGTGGGCGAACGGCTGGCGGCCATCCCCCGCGGGCGCTGGCTCGCTCTGGTGATCGGGACCGGCATCGCTCTGCGCCTCGCCTGGATCTTCCTGTTCCCCGCTCCGCCCACCTCGGACGGGCGCTCCTACTACGACCTGGCGGCGCGGCTGGCGCACGGCCTCACCTATCAGACGCCCAAGGCCGAGTGGGCCGCGTGGCCGCCCGGCTACCCCTTCCTCCTGCTCGTCCACTTCCGGCTCCTCGGCGTCAGCCTCCTGGCGGTGACCGTCGCCAACCTCCTGCTCTTCGCCGGCGCGATACTCGCCGTCTACGCCCTGGCCCGGCGCTTCGGCGAGGCGACCGCCCGGCTGGCGATGCTCCTCCTCGCCCTCTGGCCCAACCTGATCGCCTCGGCCAGCGTGGCGAGCAAGGAGATGGTGATCGTCTTCCTCCTGCCGGTGCTCCTGCTGCTCTATCTGCGGGCCGGCGAGCAGACCTCGCCCGGGAAAGCGGTGGCGATGCGGCTGGCGGCGGGCATGGTGTTCGGGTACGCCACCCTGACCCAGCCGGCGATCATGCTGCTCGGCGGCGTCTTCGCCGTCTACGAGCTGCTCCTGCGCACTCCCCTCCTCCGCGCCGCGGCGCGCCTCGCGCTGATGGTCGCCGGCATGCTCGTCGTCATCCTCCCCTGGACCGCGCGGAACCACCGGGTGCTCCACACCTTCGTGCTGGTCTCCACCAACGGCGGCGACGTCTTCTACCGGGCCAACAACCCGCTGGCGACGGGGGGGTGGGTCAAGGACGGCAAGCGCGTCTTGCGGAACTACGACGAGCTGACGCGCGACCGCCTCGGCTATCGATGGGGCAAGGAGTGGATCCGCGAGAACCCGGGCAAGTTCGCGCTTCTCGGGCTGAAGAAACAGGTCCTCTTCCTGGGCGATGACGCGGTGGCCGTCTATGAGACGCTGAAGCGGGGACTCGACCGGCCCGGCCCCCTGTACGCCGTGGCGAAGCTCGCCACCAACGCCTACTGGTGGGGGATCTGGGCCCTGGTGCTCGCCACCTTCTTCCTCCGCGCCGCTACCTCCTGGCCGCGGCGCGCGGAGGTCGTGCTCTTCCTGCTGACCATCCTCTATTTCTGGGCGATCGACAGCGTTTTCGAGAGCGGAGCCCGCCACCACATGCCGCTCGTGGGGCTGCTGGCGATCCTGGCGGCGGCGCTGGCGGATGCGGGGGCGCGGCGACCGCAGCAAGCAGGAACAGGAACGTAGGGGCTCGAAGACCCGCCCGCAGGGCGGAATTTATCCAGCCTGGGGTGTCAACCCCAGGTAGGGCAGGCCCCAAAATCCATGAGCCCCGCAGGGCCGACACCACCGGCTGGAGCTACGAATCGGCAAGGACATGCCGGCCCTTCGGGGCTTGGGGATTCTTGGATGCCCCCTACCTGGGGTTGACACCCCAGGCTGGATAAATTCCGCCCTGCGGGCGGGAACGGGGGACGAGCGCGGCCACCCTCCCCTACAATCCCTCCCAATGAACATCCTCGGCCTCTCCGCCTTCTTCCACGAATCCGCCTGCTGCCTGCTGCGCGGCGGCCGGCTGGTGGCGGCGGCCGAGGAGGAGCGGTTCTCGCGGGTCAAGCACGATCCCCGGCTGCCGGTCGCCGCCTTCCGCTTCTGTCTGCGCGCGGGCGGGATCGGCATCACGGACCTCGACGCCGTCGCCTACTACGAGTCGCCGGTCAGGAAGCTCTCCCGCCAGCTCTGGGCCGGCACCCCTGAGGGAGCGTCTCCGGATCTGGGCTGGCTCGATCCGCGGGCTCCGGAACGGGCGATCCGCGAGGGGCTGGGGTGGGACGGGCCGATCCTCACCTTCGATCACCACCTCTCCCACGCCGCGAGCTCGTTCCTCTTCTCGGAGCTCCCGGAGGCCGCCCTCCTCACCGTCGACGGCGTCGGCGAATGGGCCACCACGGCGTATGGAAGAGGACGGGGAGCGGACGTCGAGCTGTTCGAGGAGGTCGACTTCCCGCACTCCCTGGGCCTCCTCTACGCCACCCTCACCTCCTACCTGGGCTTCGAGGTCAACGACGGCGAGTACAAAGTAATGGGCCTCGCCCCCTACGGCGAGCCGCGCTTCCTCGACGAGATGCGCCGGCTGGTTTCCCCGGGAGAGGGAGGACAGTACCGGCTGAATCTCGACTACTTCGATTTCATTCGCGGCCGGCGGATGTACTCGGACGCCCTGCCGCGCCTCTTCGGCGAGGCGCCGCGGAAGCCTGAAGCGGAGATCACCCGCTTCCATCAGGACGTGGCGCGCAGCCTCCAGGAGACGATCGAAGAGATCCTGCTCGCCAAGGCCGGCTGGCTCCACGAGCGCACCGGCCTCCCCGGCCTCTGCATGGCCGGGGGCGTGGCCCTCAACGTGGTCGCCAACGGCCGCATCCTGCGCGAGGGCCCCTTCGAGCGCCTGTTCGTCCAGCCCGCCGCCGGGGACTCCGGAGCCTGTCTCGGCGCCGCCGCCCTGGCCCACGCCCAGCTCACCGGCGGGCGGCCGGAGCCCCTGCGCCACGTCTATCTCGGACCGCGCTGGAGCTGCCGCGAGATCGCCGGCCTGCTCACCGCCACCGGGATCGCCGCCGAGGACTTCCGCGATCGCGAGGCCGAGCTGCTGGAGGCCGTGGTGGACCGGCTGGCGGCCGGCCGGGTGATCGGCTGGTTCCACGGCCCCCTGGAGCTCGGCCCCCGCGCGCTCGGCGGCCGGAGCCTGCTGGCCGACCCGCGCGATCCCGGGATGCGCGACCGCCTGAACCGCCTGGTCAAGAAGCGCGAGGCGTTCCGCCCCTTCGCCCCGAGCGTTCTCGCCGCCCACGCCGCCGGGCACTTCGATCTCGATCACCCCTCCCCCTACATGCTGGAGACCTGCCGGGTGACCTCCCCGCTCGACCTGCCGGCGGTCACCCACGTCGACGGCTCGGCCCGTCCGCAGACGGTCGATCCCGCGGTCGCGCCGCGCTACGCCGCCCTGCTCGAAGCCTTCCGGCGGCGCACCGGCTGCCCGCTGCTGGTGAACACCTCCTTCAACGTGCGCGGCGAGCCGATCGTCGCCTCCCCGGTGGACGCCCTCTCCTGCATGGGGATCTCGGGGATCGACGTCCTGGTCCTGGAGGATTTCCTGATCGACCGCGACCGGCTGCCGGCAAACTGGGCGGACCTCCTCCCCACCTGGCGCGAGCGCGCCCGCAGCGGCTTCGCTCGAGGGTCGAGCGCGATCAGCGCCGATCTCTACACGTTCGTATGAGATCCCTCTACGACGCCCTCGCCGAGCTCCTCGCCACTCCCGAGGGCCTGCGCACCGCTCGCCTCCTCCAGGCGGCCGGCCTGCTCGGCGCACCGTCCGTCCCGGCACCTCGTCCCATCCCACGCTTCCCGGAGCCGATCAGCATCTGGCAGCCGCGGGAAATCGACGGCGAGACCGTCTTCGTCCGCCCCGATCCCCTGCCGCTCGGGGACCACCATGCGGCCACGCCGGTCCTCCGGCCCAAGAAGTCGCTGCTTCCGCTCCGCGTCGCCTTCTTCGGCGAGTCGGTCGCGGCGGGCTACCTCTACGCTCCCCACCTGACGCCCGCCCAGGTGCTCGAAGCCCAGCTCCGGGCCGCCGGCGGGGCGGACCGCTTCGAGGTGATCGACCTCGCCCGCACCAACGAGACCCTCCCCTCCCTCGCCGCGACCGTGCGCGCCTCGCCGCAGATCAACCCGGACGTGCTCGTCCTCTTCATCGGCAACAACTGGAACCTGCTGGAGACGCCGGAGGTCTCCCCCTACGCCCCGTCCGTCGCGGCGCGGCAGCGTTACGGTCAGGCCCTGCGGGAAGACGGGATCGCGGGGCCAATCGGGCTGGCCGCGGAAAGGCTCCGGCAGGCAGCGGAAGCGGCGTTCGGCGCCATCTCAGAGCTTGCCTGGGCGGTGCACATCCCCGTCGTCGTGGTGATCCCGGAGATCAATCTCGCCGACTGGGAGACGCGCCAGCCGCCGGTCTGGCTGAGCGGGGACGGCACCGGCCGCTGGCACACCCTCTACGCGGAAGCCGTCGAGCGTCTCGACCGGCAGGACTTCGCGGGCGCGATTGAATCCATCCAAGGGGCGCGGGAGCTCGACGGCGGCAACTGCGCCTCGACCTGGCGCCTCCTCGCCCGGGCCCACCTGGGCCTCGGAAATCTCGAAGACGCCCGGCAGGCCTGTATCGCCGAAGTCGACGCCGCCCGCTACGCCACCCTCGCGACCTTGAGCGCGCCCCAGGCCACCACGGCGGCCCGCGAGCTGTTGCGGGATCTTGCCCGCCGGCACGGCTTCCTCGCCGTGGACCTCCGCGACGTCTTTGCCGAGCACACCGGATCGAGCCTGCCCAATCGCCGCCTCTTCCTCGACTACTGCCATCTGACCCTGGAAGGGATCCAGATCGCCATGGCCGCCGTCGCGGCCCAGGTGCTGGACCTCTCGGGCATGCTCGAAGAGAAGCAGGACTGGCGGCGTCTGATCTCCCCTTCGCCGCTCTCCCCCGAAGCCGAGGCTACCGCCCGCTTCGGCGCCGCCATCCACACCGCCCACCGGCTCCTTTCGTCCAGCTCCAAGCGCCCCATATTGGAGCACTGGTGCGAAGCCGCCCTCGACGCCTCCCCCGGCATAGCGGAGACCATGCTCGACCTCGTCGCCGCCCGTTGCGCACCCTGTCCCGCCGTGCTGACCGCCGCCCAGCAGCGCAACCTCGCCTCCCCCTACCGTCTTCTCCTCCAGCATGGCTGGCGCTGGGACCACCTCGACGCCGACCTGATCGAAGCCATCCGCGCCGTCCTGGAGCGCCACGGCCACCCCGCCGGAGAGCGGATCGACCGCCTGCTCTTGGAGCATCTCGCGATCCGCGAGGAAGGGACAGAGCTCCTCGACGCGATCTACCTATGGGAACCGCTGGAGAGGTTTTTCCCCGAGGTGATGGACTTCGAGGATCTCTCCCGTCGGGCGACGTTTCGCTCGCCGTGGCCGGAGTCCGCGTTCTGCCTGATCTGTGACGGGGAGCGAGACGTGGAGATCGAGATGACCCTGCGGCTGTCCATACCAGGATCGGTGCGGATCGCCGTCAACGATCGCGAGATCGGCACCGTGGATGCGGGAGAGCGCTGGACGCGGACGGTGCTACGGATCGAGCGGGGCCATCTGCGACGGGGCTTGAATCGCCTGACCCTGCGCTGGCCGCCGCCGTCGATGGACGGCGACGCCGCACTGGCCGCCGCGGTGGACCGCCTGGAGGTGGGGATCGCGGCGGATCTGCACCCGGTGTTCGGGGAGATGTTCTCGTTGGTGGCTCGCCCCCACCCCGAATCCTCACCCCCGGCCCCTCTCCCACCGCACTCCCCCGACCGGGAGAGGGGGAATTGGCTGAGAAGTTGTGACTTGTAGGGTGCGCTGTGCGCACCGTCAACGTTTCTGGTGCGCACAGCGCACCCTACAAGCTCCATCATTCCAGTACCGTTCCCCCTCTCCCGGACGGCGGGAGGGCGATGGGAGAGGGGGACAGGGGGTGAGGTTTCGGGGTGGGGGCCGCCCGGCACCTACAAGTAGATCTCCGCCCCGCCCTGCCGGAACTCGTCCGATTTTTCCTTCATCCCCTCTTCCAGCGCCCGGGTCTCCTCCACTCCCTGCTTCGCGGCGTACTCTCGCACCTCCTCGGTGATCTTCATCGAGCAGAAATGCGGCCCGCACATCGAGCAGAAGTGCGCGACCTTGGCGCCCTCCTGCGGCAGGGTCTCGTCATGGTAGGCGCGGGCGGTGTCGGGATCGAGCGAGAGGTTGAACTGGTCCTCCCAGCGGAACTCGAAGCGCGCCTTCGACAGCGCGTTGTCGCGGATCTGCGCGCCGGGGTGCCCCTTGGCGAGGTTCGCCGCGTGGGCGGCGATCTTGTAGGCGATCACCCCCTGCTTGACGTCCTCCTTGTTGGGCAGCCCCAGGTGCTCCTTGGGGGTGACGTAGCAGAGCATCGCCGTGCCGTACCAGCCGATCATCGCGGCGCCGATCGCCGAGGTGAGGTGGTCGTAGCCGGGCGCGATGTCGGTGGTCAGCGGCCCGAGGGTGTAGAACGGCGCCTCGCCGCAGGCCTCGAGCTGGCGGTCCATGTTCTCCTTGATCAGGTGCATGGGGATGTGCCCAGGCCCCTCGATCATCACCTGTACGTCGTGGCTCCAGGCGATCCGGGTCAGCTCGCCGAGGGTGTCCAGCTCCGCGAACTGGGCGGCGTCGTTGGCGTCCGCGATCGAGCCCGGCCGCAGGCCGTCGCCGAGACTGAAGGCGACGTCGTAGGCGCGCATGATCTCGCAGATTTCCTCGAAGTGCTCGTAGGTGAAGTTCTCGCGGTGGTGCGCCAGGCACCACTTGGCATGGATCGAGCCGCCGCGCGAGACGATACCGGTCATCCGGCCCGCCGTCAGCGGCACGTAGGCGAGCCGCACGCCGGCGTGGATGGTGAAGTAGTCGACCCCCTGCTCGGCCTGCTCGATCAGGGTGTCGCGGTAGATCTCCCAGGTGAGATCCTCGGCCTTGCCGCCCACCTTCTCCAGCGCCTGGTAGATCGGCACCGTGCCGATGGGGACCGGCGAGTTGCGCAGGATCCACTCGCGCGTCTCATGGATGTTCTTGCCCGTAGAGAGGTCCATCACCGTGTCGGCGCCCCAGCGGATCGCCCAGACCAGCTTCTCCACCTCCTCCTCGATCGAGGAGGTCACCGCCGAATTGCCGATGTTGGCGTTGATCTTCACCAGGAAGTTGCGGCCGATGATCATCGGCTCGCTCTCCGGATGGTTGATGTTGGACGGGATGATCGCCCGCCCGCGCGCCACCTCGTCGCGCACGAACTCGGGGGTGATGATCGCCGGGATGCCCGCTCCCAGAGCCCGTCCCGGATGCTGCGCGACGCCGCCACCCCAGGCCCGGCCGTCCATCGTCTCGCGGGCCAGCTCGCGGCGCTGGTTCTCGCGGATGGCGATGAACTCCATCTCGGGGGTGACGATTCCCTTCCGTGCGTAGTGCATCTGGGTGACGTTGGCGCCCGGCCGGGCGCAGAGCGGCCGCCGCAGGTGCGGGAAGCGCACCGTCACCAGCCTGGGATCGGCCGCGCGCCGCCGCCCGTACTCGGAGGAGACGTCCGGCAGCTCCTCGACGTCGCCGCGCCCCACGATCCAGTCCCGCCGCAGCGGCGGCAATCCCTGGTAAAGGTCGATCTCGGCGGCCGGGTCGGTATAGGGTCCCGAGGTGTCGTAGACGGTGACCGGCGGGTTGGGGACGGTCAGCCCGGCATGGGTCTGGGTCGGCGAGACGCGGATCTCGCGCATCGGCACGCGCACGCCGGGCAGGCTCCCCTCGACGTGGACCTTGACGGAATTGGGGAAGGGACCGGTGGTGATCCCGGGACGGATCGCGTGCGTGGTGGGCTCGATCATCGGCGGCTCCTCTCAAGCTGCTACAGCAGGTGTTCCGGCGGACAAACGGGAGGAGGGCCGAAGATCGTCATCGCTTCCCTACGCTGGCATTACCCAGGTCAGGTGATGAGGGTCGTCCCCGAAGGACTCTCAGCCTTGCGGCCCCCCTAGCTCCGGGACGATCCTACACCGTGCGGGCGGGGCGTCAAGGCTCGGGCCCTGCCGGGCTGGGGCGCTCTGCCCTCCGAGTCCTCACCCCCTGGCCCCCTCTCCACGGGGTAGAGAGGGGGAAACAACCCTCCAAAGGCCTTCTTCTCGAGATCGCGCCCTCCCTCTCCACTTCGTGGAGAGGGACCGAGGGTGAGGATTCGAAGGGCGGATCGCCCCAGAGGGCAAGAGACCTGCAGGGGAGAGGCACCGATCAATACGCGAAGGCGCGGGCGTCCAGGACCTCCCCGGTTTCGCTCCCCTCGACGCTGTCCACGTACGCGCGGGCCACCTGGGCCGCCGGCATGCCGGCATCGCCGTCGCGCCCCATGGCCTCCAGCGTCTCGCTCACCCACGGCGGGCTGACGACGTTGATCCGGACCCCGCGCGGCATCTCCAGGGCGGCGGCCCGGGCGAACCCCTCGAGGCCCGCGTTGACCAGGCTGATCGCCGCGCTCCCCCGCGTCGGCTCCTGGGAGAGCACGCCGCTGGTAAGCGTGAAGGAGCCGCCGTCGCGGATCGTCGCCATCCCGGCGCGCACCAGGTTGACCTGCCCCATCAGCTTGCTCGACAGGCTGAACTGGAAGTCGGCGTCCGACAGCCCTTCCAGGGCGCCGAACTTCGCCAGCCCCGCCACCGAGACCACGGCATCGAACGGCGCCGCCATCTCGAACAGACGCTCGATGGAATCCTTGGCCGCCAGATCCACCTGATACTCCCCGCCCGTGTGGCCGACCTGCACCACCTCATGCTTCCCCGCCAACGCCTCGACGACCGCCTTGCCGATGGTCCCCGTGGCTCCGATCACGATGATTCTCATGCTGTTCCCCTCCTCTTGACCGCGCTCGCGCGCCTGGGCTGGCAGCATGGCAGGTGGGCGAAGGTGGGCGCAAGCCCCGCCTTTCAGCCGATCCGGGCGTCGAGCAGGTCGAGCACGCGGGCGTCGCCTTGGATGTCGAACTTGCGTGCGAAGTAATAGGCGCCGCTGGTGATCGCCGGGAGGTCCTGCACGGACAGGGTCTGCGGCCTGCCGTCCCGGCTGCCGGCAAAGTCCGCGTATTTCAGATCATCGTTCCGCAACTCGAAGCGGCCGTCGTTGAGGAGCAGGGTCTGCACGACGGCTTCGCAAGGGCAGATGGTCCTGCGAAACCACTCCAACAGCTTCTCCTCGCTGCGCGCGCGCTCGACGACGTACTCGACGCAGGCCTGGCGGAGCGTCGTCCACAGGGTACCGGCATAGCAGACGAGATCGCGACCGAAGGGCGGCCTTCCCAGGCGCAGACCGACCCGGGGGCCATACACCAGGTGAAAATGCACGAGCGACTGCACGCCGTTGAGGGAGCGCAAGGTCCGCAATGCCGGGGTCGTCCAGCGAGGAGCGTCGAAATACTGGTAGAGGTAGCGGCGCGCCCCCTGATGGCGGCGGCCGCGCCAGGGGCTCGCGGGATCACTGGAATCGCAGGCGTTCCAGGAGCGCACGAAGCCGTCGCAGCCGCTGGTCGCGAGCAGGGTTTCAAACTCCTTCAGCGGCCGGACCGGATAATCCTGAGCCGATAGATAGACCAGCCAGTCGTAGGGGGTTCCTCTCTCTGAGAGCCACTCCACGGCATCAAAATAGGCTTGCAGGACCGAAATGTATCCGCGCCGCGCGGGCTCGCGGAGCGCGAAGACGTCGACGTCGAGCGCCCGGCGCAATTCGTCCGCCGTACAATGGCCGGCGAACCCATCATGGCCGACGAGAATGAAGCAGTCGGGCTGCGAACGCCGGAGCGTTGCCACCAACCGGCGGAGCTGGGACGGCCCGAGATGGTTCTGGATGAAATAGCAGATGCGCACGCAAGTCATGCTAACTCAAGATGATGCCTTTGCTCTCCGCCGGGCCCGCGAGGGCGCCCGGCGATGAAAATCACCTTCTTCCTGGCCGGAGAAAACGACCTCGCGGCTCTGCGACGCCTCGATCCGGACCGGGACTGGCGGGAGTTCAACCGCGGCGAGCGCGTCTGGGTCCTGCAGACCTACCTGCGGCTGGCGCGCGCGGGATACCCCGTCGAGCTGACCGCGTCACCGCCCGCCGAGGGGGTCGTCGTCTTCCATGCGAAACATGCCCGGGCGCTACGCTCCGAGTGGCGGCGACTGGGGAACGCCGTCCTCCTCGGGGCGCGGGCCGACAACCGGGAGCCCCTGATCGCCGACTTCGAGGTCGTGCAGAACGGCCGCTTCGCGGACGCGGAGCGGCGCTTCCTCATCCACCACTGGCCGCAGCCGGCCCTGCTCCCCCGCGATCCCTCTCGCGGCACCGCGATCCGGCGGATCGCCTTCAAGGGGTTCGAGCAGAACCTCCATCCCGAGTTCCGGTCGCCGGCCTGGCGGGAGTTCCTCGCCGGGAGGGGAATTGAGTGGGAGGACGACGCGGTGCCGTTCGCCGGCGCCGCGACCGACAAGGCGGGGATCGACTGGCCTGACTTCCGGCAGGTGGACCTGCTGCTGGCGGTGCGTCCGGAGAACCGGCGCCTGTGGACGCCGAAACCGGCCTCGAAGCTCGTCAACAGTTGGCTCGCCGGCGTCCCGGCCCTGCTCGGGCCGGAGTACGCCTATCGCGAGCTCCGCCGCTCGGAGCTGGATTATCTGGAAGTGAGCTCCCTGATGGAGGCGAAGGCGGCGGTGCTCCGGCTCCTGGAGCGGCCGGATCTCTATCAGGCCATGGTCGAGAACGGCCGCGCCCGCGCCACCGAATTCACGGCCGAGGCGACCCTGTCGCGATGGGTGGACCTGTTGACCCGCAAGATCCCGGCCCTGGCTTCGTCACACTCCAGCCGCCGCCCGCCCCTGCCGGTCCGCGCGGCGGGGCGCTGGCTGCGCCGGACCGCCACTCTGCGGCCCGCCCGATAAGCGGCTAGAGCGCCTTGCCGCGCTCCCAGCAGAGAAAACGCGCGTTGGACGTGCTGCGATTGGCGGCGCCGAAGGCCTCGTGGTCGAAGCCGGGGAACCTGAAGGGGAACGCCGCCATGGCTTCGATTTCGCCGGTGGCGCCCTGGGGATAGGCGCAGCGCCGGGTCTCGCCTTCCAGAAGCCACCAGAAGTCGGCGCCCCAGGGGCCGCTGTCGTTGGTCTCGATCGCCACGCGCTGGACCTCGGACCAGGCGATCGCCGCGATCTCACCCGTTGGATAGGCGGCGGCGATGCCGCTCTCGTCGAAGCTGACGACGAACTTTCTCTCGGGCAGCAAAGCCTCCCGGCGCTCCTGGTGCCGCCGGCGCCTCCATGCCATGAAACGCTCGAACATGGGCCCAGTCTATCCCCAATAGAGAGACGGGGCTCTCCTCCCCCCGGCGCAAGGCACGGAGAGCCCCCGGCGTACCCGCTGAACGGGTACGTCTCTTGGTTTCAGTTTTCAAAGAATGAAATCAGCTTTCGCCGCGCGAAAAGCCAGCGGTTCACGCGGCGGATTCAATTCCACCGGGATCACGTCTTTTCCCGCCGGCAGTAGCTACTGGACGCATGATATTCATAATAGGCATCGATCACAAGCCTCTTCCTCGACCGGATCATCCCCGATCGTTCTCCATTGGCCTTTCCCCACTGTAAAAGGGGTTTTACCGGAGAGAAAGACCTTTCCCCGGCCGGGACGGCCTTTTCGGAGGGAGCGAGAAGGGGGGTTGACGAGCTCGCCCGACCTGGGTATAGTATGCATACTTCACGGATTCACCCAGGAGAGTCACCCTGGTTTTCGGAACCCCGACGCACCACTTCCGGATAGGCCGGAGGCGGGGCGTATAACAATCGATTGGGAACAGGGATCGGGATAATCCCCCCAGTCACACGATGAAAAGGAGAAGGATCATGGCAACGAAAGGCAGTTCCATTCCCGAACGGATCGCGCGGTGGAAGGTGATCTCCGCCGGTCTCAGGCCGCTCCTCACGGACATGCCGCACCTCGCGGCGCTGCATGCCGAGCTGGAGAGGATCATCACGCAGGCCGAGGAGCTCGACGTCCGGGCGGAGGCGCTCAAGGCCGAGAGCCGGGAGGTCAACAACAACCGCGAGGCGGTCGCGCGTTCCGGCGACAACCTCCGCGGCCGCCTCGGCGCCTCGCTGCAGACGGCCTACGGCTTCCAGAGCGAGAAGCTGATCGAGTTCGGCCTCAAGCCGCGCAAGGCCCGGGGGCGCGACAAGAAACCGCGGGTCCGGCGAAATCCGGCGCCCGCGCCGGAATCGCCCGCGGCCGGCCCGGCGACGTAAAGTGTGAAATGTGAACGGTTCGCTCTTTGACAACTAAACCGAAAACCCCAGGGGAGCAGACGCGGGCTGCTCCCCTGGGTCCTACCTGTCGAGCACCCGGTAGATCGAGATCCCCTCCTCCTGGTAGACCCGTTCCATCTGGCGCTCCGGCCCGGTGCCGAACCGGCCCTCCCAGCGCTTGACGATCTTGATCTCGCGCGGTTTCCCAGCGTGGACCACGAGGTGGGTGATCCCCATCCTGCGCAGCAGGTCGAAGCCGTCGGCGTGGGGGACAAACCGGATGTGGTTGACGAGCCCGAGGTAGCTCTCCGCCATGTAGCCGCTGTAGCCGTTGGCGATCGGTTTCCAATGCACGGTGGCGGCGTAGAGGTAATCGTTCTCCCGGGCGTCCGCGTAGAGGGGGAGCTCGACGAGCGCCTTGACGCCGGGCTGGTCCCGCAGCCAGAAATACGCCCGCGGCAGCTCCTTCTCGCGCGGCACCTGTTCCCAGGCGATCCCGCGCGGGGCCAGCTCGAGAGCGAGGAGGCCCGCGAGCCCCACCAGGGCGACGGCCGTCCGCGCCCGCGGGGTAGAGGCGCGGCGCAGCAGGAGGTCCACGCCGCGGGCGGCGAAGTAGACCACGGTGAGGGAGACGAAAGCATAGAACCGCGCCGGAACGCGCATCCCGGAGAGCCCGGGAATGACTCGGGCGAGCGGCACGTACACCGGGGCGAACGAGAGGGCAAGACAGATCAGGCCCGACAGCGCGAGCCCCCGCGCCCACGGGTCCACCTTCCCCTCCCGCAGCCCGCGCAACGCGGCGAAGGCTCCCGCGAAAAAGAGCAGCGTCGGCAGGAAGCCTGCGAACAGCTCGTTCTCGGGACGATAGAAGAGATCCGCGCGCTCGCCCAGCAGGCCGTGCAGGAACCGCCCCGCCCCTGCGCCGAAATAAAGGTTTTGACCGCTGGGACTGAAGTAGCTGGCCAGCCTGGCACTGTACTGCTCGATCTCCTCCGGCGGCCGGGAAAGCCCCTGCGCGCGGGCCACCCGCACGTAGGGCAGGAAGAACGCGGCCACGGCCACCCCTGCCACCAGCGCCACCGGCGCCAGCACGCGCAGCGAGCGCAGGGAGACCAGGTCTCTCCGCTCCGCGACGGCCCGGCTGAGGAAGATCGCCAGCAACGGGAAATGAATCATGTACGCGAGGTAGCAGCCCCCCGACAGGTTGAGCAGGTAGAACAGCAGGAAGAGGGCGGCATCCTTCGCCGTCCGCCGGGCGAGCAGGCGATCCCAGAACCAGAGGGTGAGCGGAATCCACTGCGCGATCAGGATCTGCAGATGGGCCATCTGCGCGAGCCGGAAGGAGGAGAAGGCGTACATCCATCCTCCCAGCACGGCCGCCGTCCAGGTGAGCCCGCTCCGGCGCAGCACCCAGCAGACCGCGAGGGCGCTCGCCACGAAGGAGGAGAGGAAGAGGAAATTGTAGCCGGCGATGGCGTTGGGGACGGCCCGCAGGAACAGGACGAGCTCGGCCGCCGGCCCCAGCAGATGATCGGAGAACGCGAGGGCGCCCCGGGTCGGATAGAAGATGTTGGCGTTCCAGACGTCGGGCAGGCCGAGCTGGATCTGGTGGGCTCCCCACTTGAGCACGTAGAGGTTGAAGAACGGGTCGCCGAGGTCGGGGCCGAGGTGGTCCCCCCAGAGACGGGGGAGCGGCCAGAAGTAGACGAGGACGCCGGCCGTGTAGAGGAGCAGCACGGCCGGCCACGCGAGCGCACGCGGCCATTTCGGCCATCGTGAAGAGCTCACCACCTCCAAAGGCTGACACCCGGCATCATGGGACGTGATCTTATGTCCAATCCCACTTTGCGGGCTGGCGCCGGCCCGCTACGCCCCCGCCGCCCCGGCGCCATTGCCCGTATTGCCCTTCGCCGTGTGGTCGCTCTGGATGCTGCGGCGCAGCTCGGAGCGCAGGGTCTCGGCCTGGGGATTGGCGTCCACCGTGGGCAGGATGCCCACGCCCACCGTCTCGCCCAGCTTGCCCGAGAGCAGCAGGGCGAGCAGGTTCTCCACCAGGCTGCCGCCCCCCTTGCCGTCGCTGCTCATCTGGATCTTCGGCACGACGTCGGCGTGCGACTTCTCGATCGCCTCGGCGAAGCGGCCCATCACGTTCTGGATCAACTGGAACTGCGGGCCGCCATAGGCTCGCACCTGCTCCTCGAGGGCCAGCGCCTGGGCGATACCCACGCGGCCGGCGCGATCGGCTTCGGACTCGCCGATCAGGCGGATCTTCTTCGCCTCGCCCTCGGCCATGATGCGAGTCTTCTCGGCCTCGGCGGTCGCCAGGGCCTGGATCTGCGACGCCTGCTGCTGGGCGCGGGCGTACTCGGCCTTACCCTGGTTGGACTGCACGGTGATGGCGATCTCCGACTCGGTCAGCGCCTGCTGCTGGCGCGCCCGGCTCTCCGCCTCGCGCAGCTCGCGCTCCTTGACCGCGGCGCGCTCCTGCCGGTTGTAGGTCTCCACCTGCTCCTCGGCGATCTGCCGCGAGCGCAGTTGCACCAGGAGCTGCTCGATCTGGCCTCCGCCTTCACCCGATGTCGGCGTGCCGATCAGCACCTCCTGAAGCTCGAGGTTGTAGACCGAGAACTTCTCCTGCATCTGCACGCCCGAGAGGTCCTGGATCTCCGAGCGGTCCTGGAGAAGCTGGATCAGGGTGCGGGTCTGGCCGATGTTCTTGAAGTAGGCGCTGACCATCGGGTCCAGCGTCTGCTCGACCAGCTTCTTGACGTCCCCGAAGCGCTGGATGACCAGCGGCGCCTTGCGGTAGTCGATGTGCACCACCACCGACAGCGGCAGGCTCGGCTCGAAGGCGTCCTTGGTGATCAGCTTCACCTCGGCGAGGTTCTCGTCGAACTTGTGGGAGCCCGTCTCCGTCCGGCTCCACTTGAGGATGAAGTTGGTCGTCGGCACCATGATCACCTTGCCGGCGTAGGTGTTGAACGCGTACTTGCCCGGCAGCAGCGGATCGCTCCAGACGCCGCGCTCCCCCATCGTCACCAGCTCGCCGTGCTTGTAGTCCTTGCCCGAGAGGTCGCGCCCGCTGTCGCCGGTATAGGAGACGACGACGCCGACGGTGCCGACCTCGACGGTGGTCTTCGGCACCAGTTCCTCGGTGGCGAAGAGACGGTTGATGTAGTAGGTGCCCTCGACCAGCACCTGGAGCTGGCGGCCGCGCTGGCCGCCGGCGAGCAGGAACTTGTCGGCGTCCTGGAAACTGTTGTGGTAGGTCTGCGGCTGCGCGGGATCGTTGCCGACCAACGGCGCGATGATCTCCCCCGACGGCACGGCCGGGCCGTCGTGCACGGTGACGATGGCGATGCGGTCCTCGGCGCCGCGGATGACCACCGGGTGGTAGCCGTCACGCTCGCCGATCAACTGTCCCATCTTGCCGAACACCGCCTCCTCGCTGCGGTCCATGGGAAGGTAGTAGAGATGGTCGCGGGTCAGCACCACGAACAGCGCCAGGTTGATCGCGTAGGTGCCTTCGCGCAGGAGCATGCGCTGCGGCCCCTTCTGGCCGCCGACGCGCAGGAAGGCCGTGGCGTCCTGGAAATCGTGGGCGCGCACGTTGGAGGCGAGCGACTGGGACGGGGGCAGCGACTGGCCGTCGCGGGCGAAGATGTAGCCGATCTCCCCCTGCGGGATGGTGACCAGCGGCATCCTGTGGACGCGGTACTGGAACGGCTTCAGGAAGTGCCAGCCGCCGCGCAGGAGCTCCGGCTGGAAGCCGGCCTCCTTCTCCAGCGCGATCAGGCCGGAGCTCACGGAACCCTTGGCGCTGATGAGCTTCTCCAGGATCCCCACCCGGTTGTTGGGGATGTAGACCATCATCGAGCGCAGGATCACGACGAAGAGGAGGAACCCCACGGCGAGGACGGCAATGAGGAAGAGGGACATGATCATCTCCAGTTTCTGGATTGAGTTATTTGGATCGGCGGTCTGGAATCTACCCCCAGGCCCCATGGCGACGCCCCGCCGACGGCGGTTCGGGGGCCATGAACTGGATCAGGGGGTACATAGAGCTACGGAAAAGGCCACGGAAAGTTTGCTCTCCTGAATTGGAGTGTCCAGGGGTGGGGAAACCTTTCGGGAAGGCGGGCGGTGGCGGTGCCAGGGCTCGGTATTTCCACGCCTGGGCACTCAATAAAGAAGAGGCTCTGGGTCTAACCTACCTCAGGAAAGGAAAATTCATGCGCAAGATCGTGATGCTCACCATCGCCCTCATCATCGCAGCGGCATCGCAGCTCCCCGCCCTCGTGGAGTGCAACTGCACCTACTGTCTAAGCCATCCGACCGGCAGTTGCGTCATTCACACCTATCTCCAGAGCACCTGCAACGCTTACATCAACACCTTCTGCGTTGGCGATTAGCTATCGCTGGTCAACAAAGACGCCCGGGCGGTGTCTTCGAGAGGTGTGCTCGACTCACACCGTGCCTGGCGGCCAGGGAGTTGGAACTGGCCAACTCTCCTCGCCGTCCTTCTCCTGATTGCCGCCTCCGCTACCGCGGCGCCGGCCCCAAATCGGGTCTACACCCTCGCGTCCGGCAGCGCCCAGGGCGTCTACCTCCCGCTCGCGCGGGACATCGCCATGGTCGCGCGCCAGGCGGGAGTGGAAATCCGGGTTCTCCCCTCCGAGGGGTCCAGACAGAACCTCGCCTGGCTCGCCGAAGGGCGCGCCGACCTCGCGCTGGCGCAGAGCGATGTCGCCTGGGAAGCCTACACCGGCCATGGCGGCTTTCGCCGGCCGCTGACCGGCCTGCGGGCCATCGCTCCGCTCTACACGGAGGCGGTCCACGTCCTCATCCACCGGCCCCTCTATATTCATCGCATCGAGGATCTGCGCGGCAAACGGGTCGCGGTGGGACCGGCCGGTAGCGGCACGGAAGCCAATGCGTCTCAGGTGCTCGCCGCCGCCGGCCTCACCATCGACGAAGTCGCCGCGCGCCATCTGACCCTCGAGGAGGCGATGGCCGGCATGCGTCGGGGCGAGCTCGATGCGGCGTTCGTCACCAGCGGAGTGCCTTCCATGGCAGTGGCCGGAGCGCTGAAGGACGGCTCCGCCTCGCTCTTCGAACCGGACCAGGACCTCATGGACCGGCTCCAGGAGGCCCTGCCTTTCTTCCTCACCAAGAACATCGAGCCGGCCGATTATCCAGGTCTCGGTGAGCAGGTCACCACCGCCGGCGTCCAGGCGCTGCTCGTCGGCCGCGGCGATCTCCCGGAAGCGATGGTCGACACCCTGCTCCACGCGCTCTCGTCGAGCCGGGAGTTGCGGGCGAAATACCGTCTGTCCGGGCTCGGGTCCAGCGAGGCCGCCATCCCGAGCTTCGGGCCGGCGCGGCGCTACGATGCCATCCAATCCGTGCTCCGCCGGCGCAAGCTGATCCTCGGGATCATCGCCGGTCTCCTGGTCCTGGCGTTTGCCGCCGCGCGTTTCCAAGGCAGCATCTGGCGCCTGTTCCGGCGCGACGACTTCATCCGCGTCGGCGTCTACTTCTCCGTCGTGTGGATCGCCGGATCCCTCGCTCTCTATTGGCTCGAGCACCGGGTCAACGACAACTATTCGACCCTGTGGAAATCGATGTGGTCGGGATTGATCACCGTCTACAGCCTGTCGGGCAAGGAGCCGCTGACCTTCGAGGGCAGGGTGGTCGGCATCATCATCTACCTGCTCGGCCTCGCCGGCCTTGTCTGGCTGACGGAGAAACTCGCCTCCTTCTATGTCGAGAAGAAGATCATCCCATTGTTTCGCAGCGGCTTCGCCAGGATGCATAAAATGAAAGATCACTACGTCATCGCGGGTTGGAACGAAAAAGGTCCCGGGATCGTCGCCCAGCTTCACGGCGAGGATCTGAACGATCGCAAGCTCATCGTCATCCTCACGGAGGAAGATCAAACCAAAGATCTTCCCTCCAATGGACTGGTCCATATCGAGCGTGGAGAGAGGGCCAGCGAGGCGGCTCTGAGGAGGGTGAACGTCCAGGCCGCCCATTCGGTGATCGTCCTCGCGGACGACGAAGATCCGGCGGCGGACGCGCACACCATCCTGTCGATCCTCGCCATCCGCAAGATCTGCTCCGAGCAGCATCCGGCGCGGCAGGTCCCGGTGATCGCCGAGATCTTCGATCCCAAGAACGTGAGCCTCGCCACCTTTGCCAGCGGGGAAGGCGGTGGCATGCTCGAGATCGTCTCATCCCACGAGATGGGTCAGGGCCTCCTCACCCAGGCGGCCGTGCATCCGGGGCTATCGAGCGTCTTCCGGAAGCTCCTGAAATTCGGGAAGGGTGACTCCGAGATTCACCGCGTCCGGGTGCCGGAGCGGTTCGTCCGCAAGAACGAGGAGTGGAGCTTCGATCGTCTGGCGCGATGGAGCCTCGAGCAGAGGTCCCAGGGGATGGACGTGATTCCGATCGCCATCCAGCGCGGGCAGGAGGTGTACATCAATCCGGGCTCGGGCAAGCTGGATCTGCTCCAGGAAGGCGACTTCCTGTTTGCGATCTGCGACTCGCCGCGGGAGCTCGAACGGCTCTACCAGACCGCCGTCGCCCGCTGACGGCCATTGATCTCCCCGGACCTGCACGGACCGCATCGACTCGGCGCAAGGAGCGCGGGAGGACAGGATACTTTTTATAGAATCCCCGGCGGGGCTCACGGGCGCAAGGACCTGAGCCCAGGAGTCTGGGCTACCATGGCGGCATGACGGACCAGACCCCGGAAACCCCCGCGACCGCCCTGCTCAGTCCCTTGACGATCCGCGGCCTGACGCTCCGCAACCGGATCGTCATGTCCCCGATGTGCCAGTACAGCGCCGAGGAGGGTCTGGCCAGCGACTGGCACTTGGTCCACCTCGGCAGCCGGGCCGTGGGCGGAGCGGCCCTGGTCGTCGTCGAGGCCACGGCGGTCATTCGTGACGGCCGGATCTCCCCTGCCGACCTCGGGATCTGGAGCGACGATCAGATCGAGCCGCTGGCCCGCATCGCGCGCTTCGTACACTCGCAGGGAGCGGTCGCCGGCATCCAGCTCTCCCACGCCGGGCGCAAGGCCAGCACCGAGCCCCCCTGGAAAGGCGGGGGTCCTTTGAAGGATGGCGGATGGACCGTCGCCGCCCCCAGCCCGATCCCGTTCCGCGAAGGGGGGCCAGTCCCGGTGCCGCTGGACGAGGCCGGCATCGAAGAGGTCGTCGCGGCCTTCGAGGGAGCCGCCCGGCGCGCCCTGGCGGCGGGCTTCCAGGTGATCGAGATCCACGCTGCCCATGGCTATCTGCTGCACCAGTTCCTCTCGCCGCTGAGCAACCACCGGGACGACTCGTACGGCGGCAGCCTGGAGAACCGGATGCGCCTGACGTTGCGGGTGGCGGAGCGCCTGCGCGGTGTGATGCCGGATGAGCTGCCGCTCTTCGTGCGGATCTCGGCGACGGATTGGGCGGAGGGTGGTTGGGATATCGAGCAGTCCGTCGAGCTGACCAAGCGGCTCAAGGAGACCGGCGTGGACCTGATCGATGCCTCCTCCGGCGGCACCCTGCCGAGGGCGAAAATCCCGGTCGGTCCGGGCTATCAGGTGCCGTTCGCCCGCCGCATCCGCCACGAGACGGGAATCCCGACCGGCGCCGTCGGCATGATCACCGAGCCGCGGCAAGCCGACGAGATCATCAGGAACGGAGACGCCGACCTCATCTTCCTCGCTCGCGAGCTGCTGCGCGACCCCTACTGGGCCTTCCGGGCGCATCGCGAGCTGGGCGAGGCGGCGGCGCTGCCGGTGCAGTACGAGCGGGCCCGGTGACAATCCCCTGCTGAGCAGGAAGTCTGCCTTTACGACTCGCCCGCAGGGCGAATTTATCCAGCCTGGGGTGTCAACCCCAGGTAACGGCCACCACGGCCTCAAGCCCCGAAGGCCGGCAGAACACCTCCGCCGGCCAAGTCCACGTTGCGTCCGGAGTCGATGGGTCTACCGGCCCCTTCGGGGGCTTGGGATTTGTCAGCCCTCGAACCTGGGGTTGACACCCCAGGCTGGATAAATTCCGCCCTGCGGGCGACGGCAGCTCCCCCGCCGCCCATCCTTCCTCTCTCCTTGACAGACTAGGAGAGACTGCGGCACACTCCTAGTCACGCTAGGAGAACAAATGCCCAAGACCGCAGACCTGCTTCCCGGCACCCTCGACATGCTGATCCTCAAGGCGGTGTCCTTAAAACCGCTGCATGGATATGGCGTGCTGCTGCGCATCCGCCAGATCTCGGGCGAGGCGCTGGAGGTGCCGCAAGGCTCGCTCTATCCGGCGCTCTACCGGCTGGAGCACCAGAAGCTCATCGCCTCCGAGTGGGGGCAGAGCGACAATAACCGCAAGGCCAAGTTCTACACCCTGACCGAGGCGGGGCGCCTCCGCCTGCAGGAGGAGACGGCCGACTGGAAGCGCCTGGCGTCCGCGATCGCGGCGGCCCTGAACACCGTTCCGGACGAGGTGTGACATGTTGGGACAGCTCTTCTCCGTGCTCCGGACGCTCCGCCACCGGCCTCAGTTCGAGGACGCCATGGCCGAGGAGATGCGCTTCCACATCGAGCAGTACACGGCCGATCTCGTCAGCTCCGGCGTGCCGCCGGCGGAAGCGGAACGCCGCGCGCGCCTGGAGTTCGGCAGCGTCGACAACGTCAAGACGGACTGCCGCGAGGCGAGCGGCCTGCGCCTGTTCGACGAGCTTCATCAGGATCTGCGCTACGCCGTCCGCCTGATGCGCAAGACGCCGGGCTTCACGGCCACCGCCCTGGCCACCCTGGCGCTCTGCATCGGCGCGAACCTGACCATCTTCGCCGTTGTCGATTCGGTGCTGCTCCGGCCGCTCCCGTTCCCGGCCGCCGACCGTCTGATGAGCGTGTACAACACCTATCCCAAGGCCGGCGTGCCCAACGACGGCTGCTCGCTGCCGAACTACTATGAGCGCCGTGGCCACATCGCCGCCTTCTCGGGGCTGGCGGTCTACCGCGACGCCATGGCGGTCGTGGGCGAAACCGGCGCGACGGAGCAGATGCCGGTCTCGCGGGTCTCCCCGGACTTCTTCCCCACCCTGGGGCTCGGCCTGGTGATGGGGCGCGCATTCACGGAGGCGGAGACCGCCAGCGGGAAAAACGACGCGGCCATCCTCACGGACAGCTACTGGCGGCAGCGGCTGGGCGCCGACCCGCGCGTGCTCGGCCGCGGGATCCGCGTCAACGGCATCTCCAGGACTGTGGTCGGGGTCTTGCCGCCCCGCTTCAGCTTCCTTTCGTCCGAGGCGCGGATCTACCTCCCGCTCGCGTCGAGCCCGGACGAGCGCGCGCCCCGGCAGCGCCATTCGGGGACCGCCCACATGATCGCGCGGCTGAAGCCGGGCGTCGCGCTGGCTGAGGCCCAGGCGCAGATCGACGCGCACAACGCCGCCGTGAACGGGGACGATCCCGAGTCGCGGAGGATGGCCGAGGCGGGTTTCCGTTCGCTCGTGGTGCCGCTGCGCGCCGACCACGTCGCGGCGATCCGTCCCATCCTGCTGCTGACGCAGGCGGGCGCGCTCTTCCTGCTCCTCATCGGCGCGGTCAACCTGGTGAACCTGCTGCTCATCCGCGCCAGCGGGCGGATCAAGGAGCTGGCGGTCCGGCAGGCGCTCGGCGCCGGGCAGCGGCATGTGGTGAGCGGAGTGCTGGTGGAGACCACGCTGCTCACGCTGATCGGAGGGCTCCTCGGGCTGGCTGTCGGCGCCGGCGGCATCCGCCTCCTGGGCGTGCTGGGCACGGATCGCCTCCCCCTGGGAGCTCACATCGCTTTCGATGCTCGTCTGGCGGCGGTCGCCCTGGCCGGAGCGGTCGTCCTGGGGCTGATCCTCGGCGCGCCCATTGCCTGGTACAACCTCAGAAACCATTCAGCCGGCGGCACCCTCTTCGAGTCCCGCGGCGGCACGGCCGGCCGCGCGACGCAACGCCTGCGCCACGGTTTCATCGTGGCCCAGATCGCCCTCGCCTTCGTGCTGCTCGCAGGAGCGGGCCTGCTCGGGCTCAGCCTCCGGAAGGTGATGACCGTCTCCCCCGGATTCCGGCCCGGCAATGTCCTGAGCGGACAGCTGGTCCTGCCGGTGAGGAGCTATCCGGACCGGCAGGACTTTGTCGGGGCTATCGAGAGGCTCACCGCGGAGGTCGGCCGCCAGCCGGGCGTGCAGGCGGTGGGCTTCGCCACCAACGTGCCGCTCAGCGGCATCAGCAACAAGAGCGCCGCCACGGTCGAGGGCTACAAGCCCCCACCTGGGGATTCGCCGCACGGGCACTACTCGTACAGCGTCGGCGGCGACTACTTCACCGCCATGGGTTTCTCCCTGCGCGAAGGGCGCTTTCTCACCGCCGCCGATTCCCGCCGCGCGCAACGGGTCTGCGTGGTCGACGAGGATTTCGCCCGTCGATATTGGCCGTCAGGAGGCGCCATCGGCCATCGCCTGTTCCAGGGCGGCGAGGCGGGGAACGATGCCGACGCGTTCACCATCGTCGGCGTCGTCGGTCCGGTGAAGCAGGCGGGGCTGGTCGAGGACGACGCCCAGGGCGCGGTCTACTACCCTCTCGGCCACCGGATAGACCACAACCTTTGGGTGGTGGTCCGCACAAGCCTGCCTCCGGAATCGCTCGGGCCGGCGTTGCGCAGAGCCGTCCGGACGGTCGATCCCGAGCTGCCGGTCAACGATCTGCGGTCGATGGAGACCCGCGTCGCCGACAGCCTCGTATCCCGCCGCTCGCCGGCCCTGCTGGCGGGGCTCTTTGCCGGCATCGCCCTGCTCCTCACCGCCATCGGCACGTATGGAGTCCTGAGCTACGCCGTGGCGCAACGCCGCCGCGAGATCGGCCTGCGCATGGCGCTGGGAGCCCGGCCGGAGCAGGTCCGTTGGCAGTTCGTCGGACTCGCCCTGCGCCTGCTGGCGGCCGGCACGGTCCTCGGCGTCCTCGGAGCCTGGCTGACCGGCAAGGCCATGCAGTCCGTTCTCTTCCAGGTGCCGGCCCTGCACGTGGCGACGCTCGTCGGCACCGCCGCCATTCTGGGCACCGTCTCCCTTATCGCCTGCCTGCTGCCGTCCGATCGCGCCGCCCGGATCTCGCCGATGGAGGCGATGATCGAGGAGTGAGGGGATTGGTTGAAGCCGGCGGCCTCGGGTAAGACCGCCGGCGCTCCTGCGATCTGGAGTCAGCGGGGCCGGCAGCAGACCGTGGTTTCGGTGTAGTAAGGCGTGGGGTCGTTACAGAAGTCGTCTCCACCACAATCGTTGGTACGGCACACAACGGTGGTGTAGCTCGCGTCGCTGTAGTAGATCCGGATGTGCCCCTGCAGTGAACCGGCCGGACAGGTCAGAGCCGCGACCCGCTCAGGAATCGAGACGGCGATCGAACCGGCGAGCGCGAGCAACAGCAAACCACCCCTTACGAATGTCTTCATTGAGCAGCTCCTCTTCATGGTTCAGTGCTTCAGGCCGAGACGCTCTCCGCCCTTATCTCCCAGGTGCCGGGGGGAGATCGATGCGAGCCGGAGACAATGGGACGCTGTTGTCCGCGACAGCGAGGCTCATGCCCTAAGCCGGCGAGCACCAGTTCTGGCAGAGAGATCCCGCTCCCGGGACCGCTTATCGAGGAGGAGAACCGATGAAGAGACTGCTGAAGCTGACTGCTCTGCTGGGAATCGTGGGCACAGCATCGTGGGGAGGCGCGACCCTCCCTGCCTTCGCCTATCCGCTGTGCAACGGTCTCCACGGCACCAGTTGCTCGCCCACCGGCGGCACGACCAACTGCACGACCTCGGACGGCTTTACCTCATCCTGCACCTGCACCTCCGGCCACCTCTGGCGCTGCAAGCTATAGGACGCGTCAGGGACGGCGGATGCGGCCGGAGGTTCGAACGCCGTCCACCCCGCTCTTCCGATGAGTCCTTGACAGTGCAATGGTGTCAGCTTAACCTAAATCCAGAAAGGAGAACCACTTGAACAAAAAGAAACCACGTATCGGAGAGCGCTTGGTCGCCAGGTCGCCGTCGAGCTACCTGAGGATGATCTCGCTCAGGTTGGAGGAGAAGGCCGTAAGCCAGTTATTGCCAAGGCGTTCACAACCTGTGATGGCGATGTAACCCACCAGCCGGGCGCTCCCAAGGACTGCACCGGTCAAACGGATGCTATTGGCGGATTGCCTGTTTGAGAAATCTCTCGTAGCGGACTCAGATGGCCTATGGACGCAGAGTCGACGATCCGTAAGAATGGTGGCGACAATCAATATATATTGGTTGCTACCAACCCTACGGATTCGGATTCCTTTCTTGTCCAGGAGGCCTTGCACAGAAAGGGTGTCAGAGCAGATCTGATTCACTTTACGGACTTTCCAAGCCGTTCAACAGCCTCACTCCATCTGGATTCGCATGCTGGTGAGGATCGGTGGTCCCTGACCGGCCAGCGAGACCTTTCGCGGCCGCCGCTGCCGAGCGCCATCTGGTGGCGGCGGCCCGAGAGCCCGGTCATCCCGTCCGACGTCCATCCTGAAGACAAGAAATTTGTTTTGCAAGAGACCGTCAAGTTCCTTCGGGGTCTGTGGCATGGTCTCCCCACGGAGACGGTATACGTAAATTCTCCAACGCATGCCATCGAAGCTGACAGAAAACCGTATCAGCTGCAAACCGCGCGTCAAGTAGGATTCACGATCCCTCCTACTCTCTTTAGCAACGATCCGGCAGAGATCCGGGCCGCGGTCCGGAAATGGGGAGGGCGGGCGATCTACAAGTCCTTTGGCAGTGTCAACAATTTCTGGTGGGACCCCGATAAGCAGAAAATCTTGGCCCTGTTCACGACGATCGTTGAGGAGGACAGCCTCGCCGACAATGATACTCTGTCCTTGACACCAGGCATCTACCAACCTCTACTGTCCAAGGCTTTTGAGCTTCGGGTGACGGTGTTCGGCAGCACTGCTTTCGGAATTAAAATCTTGTCGCAGGAGCAGAAACAGAGCCAGACCGATTGGCGCAATGGTCAGCGCACCTTGCAATACGAACCATTCGAGGTTTCGCCAGACCTGCGGCAACTCTGTGTCAAGATGCTCCGCCGGCTCGGGCTCCTGATGGGGTGCTTTGATTTCGTGGTCACCCCACAAGGGGACGTGGTATTCCTGGAGATCAACGAAAGCGGGCAGTTTTTATGGGTCGAAGGGGTCAGTGGAGTACCCCTTCTCGACGCCTTCAGCGATTTCCTCATCCGCCCGCGAGCAGGCTTTCGATGGAAAGCCTCTCCGGAGCCCCTCCGTATACAGCATGTTCAAGCGGCTGCCTCCGAAAAAATGGCTCAGGCTGCCGAGGTCCACCTCTTCCCCGAGCCACTGATTCATATCGATGCCGCGTCCCCTTCCATGACAGTACCCCCCCATGAATAGAAAAACGCATCTGAACTCTATGCGCCCTGGTTGTCTCTTTTTTTTCCTATATCTGTTCCACGTTGCGGCAGCTTGCCCCCTGGAGCCTGGAAAGATTGGGAACATCGACGTTTTTGGGGTTTCCCCTAGGTCGATAGCTGAAGTGAAACGCTGTTTTGGCCCTGAGCTGCGCGAGTACGCAACGGCGTCCAATATTGGCAAACAAGATCAAGCCCACGAGCTCGAAGCAAAGTTGGAACGACAGATCAAGGAGGCGGGTGGGTTCGAAGCGGTGAAAATCACCATCGTAAATTACTTCGAGCCCCACGTACCCTCAGATTTGACGTTCGACATCACCTTGGCCGGTAAAAAACCAGCTATCGAGTATTTGCCCCAGCCCAGCGGTGAGATTCCAGATCCTGATGGCTTGCTGACAAGCTGGCAGGAGTACGAAAAGATCGGAAGCGCGCTTGATTTCGATGGTCAGCTTGCGGGGTCTCCTCCGTGCCCCGCACACCATTGCCTCTATGGTTTCGACCATCCCACGCTCCGTCCCTATGGTGACAAATTCGCTCGACAAGTGCCGGCGGATCGGGACGAACTCATCAAGGTATTACGGATGGACAAGGATGAAAAAAAGCGAAGCTCGGCCGCCTATCTTCTGGCCCATCTGCCGGAGGCCAAGGATGTACTGTCAACGCTGCTGCCGCAACTTCGCGACCCATCTCCCCGGGTCCGGAACAGCGTCATGCGAGTCGCCGCCTTGATGGCAGAGCACGGCGAAGCGCGATCGGTCTCACTTGAACCGATTCTCCCATTCCTTGCGTCCCCAGTTCTCACCGACCGCAACAAGGCGGTCTCCATCGTGGCCGCCTTGGCCGACAACAAGAGCCATCGCGAGTTACTGATTCAGCACTCCGGCTGCGATCTCGTGCGGCTGCTGGAAACGAAGCAGCCGAATCAAAATGAGTTTGCGCATCGGGCGCTGGTGAAGCTGCGGGGTGAGGACCTGGGAGCCGCCGATCCCGCGGCGTGGAAAAAATGGTTGCAGACCCAAGGAGTGGCCTGTCCGATGGAACCGGAGATCGGCCCTGGGAAGCTCTGCCCTCTCACCGCGCCACCAGCACCTCGCCCGCCGGCAGTTCCCCCGCCGCCCACACGGCCACCGGTCTGAATGGGCTTCCTCTGTCTCACCCCTCCTGGCGGAGCACATCGAGCGGGCGGGCGTGGGTCGGGCGCCATGCGACGGCGACGGCGCTCGCGAAGGCGATGACGATGGCGACCGCGATCATCGCCGGCGCCTGCGCGGGATCGAGCACGAGCCGGGCCGCCGGCCGCAGGCGATTGATGATCCCGAAGGCGAGAGCGACGGCGCCCATCCCGGCGACGCCCGCCACCAGACCGAGCAGCGAGTACTCGACCGCGATCCCGGCCAGGATCCGCGCGCTCGAATAGCCGATCGCCTTAAAGATCCCCATCTCGCGGCGGCGCTCCAGCATCGCGAGGCCCACCGAATTCGCGATCAAGACTCCGCCCGCGACGAGCGCCAGCCCGGCGGTGGCGACGACGAAGGCGAAAAGGTTTTCGATCGCGCCTTTCATCTCCACGTTCAGATCGGCCCGGCTCAGCAGCAGGGCCTCCGGCGCGTCCCGTTCGAGGGCTTTGGCGAGCGAGCCGCTCCGCCCCTCCCCCATCCTGCCGGCAAAATTCACCTGCGCCGCCGGACCGCCGAGCCGCAGGGCCGTCGCCTCGTCGACGATCAGGCCCGCCACCCGTGGCACCAGCGGCGAGATGCGATCGAGATCGTAGAAGCCCATGATCGACACCCGGGCGCGCTCGTTCGTGGCAGACGCCGAAAGCTCGACGGTGTCGCCCACCTTCAATTTCCAGGGTGCTTCCCGCAGCCTCACGGGCGCGAGCGCGGCTCCCGCTCCTCGGCTCCAGGCTCCCGCGACGATCCGCACGGTTCCGGTCGCGTCCGCGTCGCAGCCCGTGACCCCGCGCAGGACGTCGAGCGAACGGCCGCCCGGGATTCGCGCGTCGGCCGGCGAGGCCACGAAGCGCTGAACGGTCTTCACCTCCGCTTGTGCGAACCCCACGGCGACCGCGCCGGCATCGGCCGGAGCCGCGTAGACGGCGACGTTGTATCCGCTGCTCGGGAGCTCCTGTTTCGCCATCCGCTGGCGACCGTTCGAGATCGTCGCTCCGGCAAATCCGATCGTGAACACGCCGCAGAAGAGCGCCACGAGAGCCACGAGCGTGTGCAGGGGATTGCGCCGGAGATTTCTGCGGGCGATCGCCACGATGCCTGGCAACGGCAGCGGCACCGCGACGACCGCGAAGAACCCGGAGCCGAGCAGCGCTACGAGGAGAGCGAGCCCGACGGCGCCCGCCGCCACGACGCCGGCACCATAGAGAACCGAGCGCATGATCGCCGCCGCGAGCGCCGAGAACAGCACTCCGAGCACGGCGTAGAGCACCGCCGTCTCCCTCCAGACGATCGGAGTCGGAAGATCGCGCAACAGGGTCGACGGCCGCACGGCGCTCGCCCGCGCGATCGCGTGCAGACCGAAGCTGACCGCGGTCGCGATGCCGACGGCCACGCCGCCGATCAACACCCGGGGATCGATCGCCGAGCCGAGCATGATTGGTCCCACTCGACCGAGCAGGGCGCGCAGCCAGAAAGAGAGACCGGCGCCCATCCCGGCGCCGGCGAGCCCGCCGACCGCGCCGAGCATTCCCGTCTCCAGGCCGAACAGGAGCACGAGATGGTGGCGCTCGTAGCCCAGCGTCTTGAGCGTCGCGATCTCCAGCTTCCGCCGCGCCAGCAGGACCTGCATCGTGTTGGACACGCCGATGCCGCCGAGCAGGAGGCCGAGGATGCCGGCGCCCTTGAGCATCAATCCGAACAGGTCCACGACGCGGGCGCGATTCTTCGCCATGCTTTCGTGCGTCGCCACCTCCCAACCCTCGGAGCGGAGAGTCTCGACCTTGGGCGCGGCCGGCCCCCAGAGCACCAGCGCCGAGCCCTCGACGTTCTCGCGCCCGGCGAGGCGGCGGGCCGTTGCCAGGCTGTAGAACACCGTGTCCCCCTGACGATCGGGTGTCAGCTCGGCGATCCCGGCCACCCGCAGACGAGCGGGCGCGCCTGCCGGACCGCCGCCCATCGTGAACCGGTCGCCGACCGCGAGCCCCATGCTGTCGGCGACATCGCGAGTGATCACCGCCGTTCCGGGCTCGGCGATCAGGTCTCCGAACGCGCGAGCCGGCGCCCCGCCGAGACGCATCTTCCCGACCAGGGGAAACGTCGCGGGGTCCACGCCGAGCGACCTGCCGAGGAGATGGCTCCGTCCGGCCCCGGCGCGCTTGAGGATCGCTCCCCCGCCCTGCGTGGTGAGAGTATAGGCCGCGAGCGCGCCCCGCGCCCGCATCCGTTCGAGCGCCGCGATGTCCTCGGCCGCGAGGGTCCGGTCCCCCCGGGAGAGCGACGCGTCGCCGCCCAGAACGGAGCGCGCGTCGAGCGCGATCGACGCCGCGATCATCGACGAGAGGAGCTGCAAGGCGACCAGCGACATGACGCCGAAGCCGACGCACGCCGTCGCCAGCAGCGTCCGCTGACCGCCCCGCAGCAGGTTGCGGGCGGCGTACCGGAGCGCGAAAACGAAGCTCATCGCTCCTCCAGGAGGCCGTCGAGCATGTGCAGATTGCGATCGGCGCGGGCGGCGACCTCCGGGTCGTGCGTGGCGACGACGACGGTGATCCCGAGCTCGCGGCGCAGTGTTTCGAGCAATTCGAGAACCTGCGTCCCGGTGGCGCTGTCGAGGTTGCCGGTCGGTTCGTCGGCGATCAGGAGAGCCGGCCGCGTGACCAGCGCGCGGGCGATGGCGACGCGCTGCTGCTGACCGCCCGAGAGCTGGTGCGGCCGGTGTCCGAGGCGGTCCGACAGTCCCACCAGCCCGAGCATCTCCCGCGCGGCGTCACGGGCCCGCGAGCGCGCCGAGCCCACGTGGAGCGGCGCCTCGACGTTCTCCTGGGCTGTTAGCGACCCGATCAGGTTGAACGATTGGAACACGACGCCGATCTTCTGGTTGCGCAGCCGCGCCATCGCGCGCTCGCTGAGCCGCGTGACGTCCGTCCCGTCCACGACGATGCGCCCCGAGGTCGGGGAATCGAGGCCGGCGAGAATCCCGAGCAGGGTCGACTTGCCCGAGCCCGAAGGCCCGGTGAGAGCAATCCACTCCCCTGGATCGACATTGAAGGAGACGCCCCTGAGGATGGGAACCAGCTCGCCGCCGAGCGGGAGAGAGCGCGTCAGATCGATGGCCTCGATCGCGGGCCTGTCGTTTGGGTGCATTGTCAGATCAGCCTCCGAGTAGAGTCACTGGTCCGTACAACGCACCCCGGCGGCAGGTATTACCGGCTACCAGGAGATTCGCGCTTGCGGCAGGTGAAGCCAGATAGGATAATGCGACCCGGACCCTCTCGAAAGGCAACATTTCGTGAAAAACAGAGCTACTCCTCCGCAATTTCAGGGTAATCGGGATCGCGCGAGCACCACCTCGGGCCGTGCGCGCCTCGAATCCATCGACGTCGTCCGCGGGGTGATCATGATCATCATGGCGCTCGATCACACCCGGGACTTCTTCGGCATCCCCGGGCAGAGCCCCACCGACTTGGCCAATGCCACGGCTGCTCTGTTTCTAACGCGCTGGATCACATACTTCTGCGCGCCGGTGTTCTTCCTGCTCACCGGCACGGGCGCATACCTCTCGCTACGGCGGAAGACTCCGCGCGAGCTTTCCTGGTTCCTGCTCACCCGCGGGCTCTGGCTGATCTTTCTGGAAGTCGTGCTGCTTCGATGCTTCGCCTACCAGTTCAATATCGATTACCGGGTGACGATGCTGCTCGTCCTATGGGCGCTCGGCTGGGCGATGATCACGCTCGCGGCGCTCGTTCGCCTTCGCCTGCCGACGTCCATCGTGACCGCCTTCGGCGTCCTCCTGATCGCGGGTCACAACCTCTTCGACACCGTGAGGTCGGCAAACCCCCTCTGGTCCATCCTGCACGCACCGGGTTTCGTCCTCAACACCCCGGAGCATGTCGTGTTCGTGGCTTATCCGCTCATTCCCTGGATCGGAGTGACCGCCGTTGGATATGGTCTCGGACAGGTCTACGGCTGGGATGCCGGTCGCCGGCGGACCTTGCTGCTACGGCTGGGGTTGGCCCTGAGCGTGGCGTTCCTGGTGATTCGCGGACTGAATGTTTATGGCGACCCGTCGCGCTGGATGCGGCAGAAGACTGCGGCGTTCACCGTGCTCTCGTTCCTGAACACGACCAAGTACCCGCCGTCGCTGCTGTTCCTGCTGATAACGCTCGGTCCGGCGCTGGTCTTTCTCGGGCTCGTCGATCGTCGCACGCCGCGAATCCTGCAGCCAGCGCTGGTCATCGGCAAGGTGCCCCTGTTCTATTACATGCTGCACTTCGCGCTGATCCACCTGCTCGCCGTCGCCACCTGCTATGTGCGGTATGGATCGGCGCACTGGATGTTCGAGTCACCGGACCTCGCGCACTATCCCTTCACCGCGCCGCCCGGTTGGGGATATTCGCTGCCGGTCATCTACCTGGTCTGGGCGGTCGTCGTGATCGCGATGTATCCGCTCTGCCGCTGGTTCGCGGCGCTCAAGCAGCGGCGAAGCGATGCGTGGCTGAGCTATCTCTGAGCGCCAGGGCTCAGGGCGAGATTCCGGGACGATCAATCTCCGGCGGATGGCTCGCCGGGGCCGGCGGCTCCGGCAAGCGACCCGCCGGGACCGGCAAGCCCCGAAAAGTGCATTCCACGCCACTCGCCGGTCCCGGCGAACGATTCGCCGTACATATTACGTCTGCCGAGATGGTTGGATGCGCCATGCGCACCTTCCAAGCCATCGAAGGACGCGCCCAGCACGCCCCTGCCGGCAGTCCGTCTCGACGCGCCGTCGCGGGTGGAGCAGTTACTACCTTTCTACACATTGACGTAGAGCACCGGAGCCGAAACTCGTCGACACCAGTAATGGGCCACCGAGTGGTCGAGGTGTTTTCTTGCAGTGCCCGCCTGGTAGCGGTTGCAAGTGGGCCCAGCAATCTCTCGACCGCGGCAGTGGTGGCGGCCTGCTGTGTGGCCTCGTCAACGAAGACACGAGGTGGTCCTCGACGCCTTGAGGTGGTCAGCGTGCTCTCAAGGTAGGCAGCCACCGACTCTCAACTCACGTCGGGCCTCCTTTCGTGCCACACTGCAACTCTTCTGGAGAAGTTCCGGAGCTTCGCCCATACCGAGAGGGTCGAGCCACTGACGCAGTCTCAGGTAGGCCTGAGAGAAGGCTCCGTCGAGCGCATAGGCTATGCCGTCTTTCTCATAGATTCCCCACAATTGGCCAACAATGCAGCGGTCCGAGGTTACCATCGGAGCACCCGAACTGCCTGGGCCCAAGATTCCCTCGAACAGCGTCTGATAGAACCGAGAGGAAGAAAGACTGACGCATTTCGGAGCACTGGGCAGTGGTGAGCCTTTCGCGGTCTTCAGGGGTTCGAGCCCTCGATGGCGCGAATAAGTTTGAGGGGATCCATAAGGATGCGAGAGCCGGTGCAGTTCACTCTCCTCGACCTCTGAGATCCTCCAGCCAAGAAAAGTGCGACCCGGCGGAATTTCCTCCAGCCGCAGGAGGGCGGCATCGGCGTCTTCATCGCAAGCGAGCAGGACGGCGCCCCGGGATCTGGGAAGCGACGTAAGGACCTCGGCACGCGAAGTACTCTTTAGGGCTGCCCCGGTGTAATCCCAAACCGCTTCGAAGCTAGGGTAGGACCCGAGCCGCACGCCTCTCCCTCCGAATAAAAAATGATGACGTGCGGTCAAGAAGAACGGCGTCCCGTCACCCTGGCTGTTATTGATCAGGGCACCGGTGCCGATCAGCGGAAGGGGCGCGAGCGGCCTTTCGCATCTTTTAGGATGGAATCCGAAGGCAGCGACCGCTCGCGAGAGGTTGAAAATCATCGGGCTACTCAACCATGATCATGGGGCAGGGGCTGGTCGGTCTCACCGTGAGAGGCCCCAAGGGAGAAGCGAAGGGAATCAGCCGTTCCATGAGCGAGGGTGGGCTCTGTAAAAGCTCGTAGAACCAGCGAAAATGCGTTGCGACTCCTTCTGAGAGCGAAATCTGGGAATCTAGGCCCAGGTTGCCGACCAAGAGATTGACTGGAGAGTCGTCAGCGGGCGAGAGAATAGATATTCCTATTCCTGACGATGAGGTGATCTGGGGTCCGTTGTTCTCCTCCGTTGAGGGCATGGCGAGCTCCACTTGGACCAAGTCTCCCAAGGCCCGGCGAGTACCGACGGGAGGAACACCAGGCGCGCTCCTGAACTCGAACTGCCGGTACTGGCCGTCGGCACGGATGACTCTCTTGCAGGTGACCCTGCCACCGGTGATCTTCACCCGGGAGATTACCGGCCCGGTGGACAGATTCCCCAAGCAGGCTGAATGCAGAGTGGCCAAAGAAAACGGCGACGGGCTCACCTTGGCGATCCAATCCAGGGTCTCCTCCTCCAGGAGAGACCGGGGAGTGGCAAGAGGAAGTGGATAGCTCACGACGTCCATCAACGAAGGAGTCGAGATTCCAAGCTCCTCTCGGGAAAGCTCGAAAAGTGCGAGCGTGTCTCCGCCCAACTCAGGAACCAGCCGGTCGGGGGGTCGGTTCGCGGGATCGAGGGACAGATGCTTGATCGGGACACCAAGCAGAGGTTCGTGGCGGTGCATCCCGGCGGCCTCCTGCTCAGGCGTAGGCAAACGGGCATCCACCAGCAGGACATCCAACTCCTGAGGTGAGGGGCGAACCAAGGCACAGAGATCGGTGAAAATGATGCGAGCCATAAAAGCCATAAACCCTCCTTGAGTGCGTCAGTGAGGAGAGCCGTCACCGCCGAACACCTCGAAAGACGCCCAACTCCAAGGGGGCATATCCTTGGCGCCGGTGCTTTCGATCTGTTCACGCTGAGCCTTGCGGAGCGCAGCAACGGGATCGTGGCTCTCCAGGAAGTGACGATGGAACGTGGTAAGAAGTTGGAGCGTCGCTGCATCCTCGACCTCCGACAGACTGGCTACCACGGCAGGTACCCCGGCCGCCAGGAACGGGCGTGCCAAGCCGATGGCCTCTTCAGCGAACCTCGGGCTACCGCGGCCGGTCGAGCAGGCGGCCAGTACCACCACGCGGGTGCGCTGTAAGTGCCTGCCGTAGATTTGATGCGCAAAGAGGGGGCCTGTCCCTTCCTGCCCAATCTCTGGAGCAAAAAGCAACGCTGACAACAGCGGGTAGGCCTCGTTGACATGTGCGTGGCCAGCAAAGTGAACGACTTCGCTCTCGTCGAGCAGATTCAGGAAGCGAGAGGCGGTTGCCTCGCCCGCGGTCAGAAGGACCGATCGTGGATAGAGGCCGGCCACTCGTACCGCTTCCGTTTCGGCCGCCGGGAGGGATCCTCCGACGGGCAACAGGGTGTCGGCGACAGTCGGATTTCCCACCGCCAGTATCTTGCCTTGTCCGGCGCGCCCCAACTGGCGGCCCCGTTCGCTACAGCGCAGGTATACCGTGGCGCTGGGCGCTACGACGAGCTCATAGTCTTCGACTAGATAGCGAGACCTGCCTCGCTCGATGAGGGCGGCAAAGGGAAGCCCGAAGAGCAGGCCGTCCGGCACGAAGACCAGTCGCTGTCGACCCTTGAAATACGGCTGGACGGAAGCCAGAAGCATGTCGAAGAGGTGCTCGGCCTGGGCTCGGACGGTCTCGTCCCGTCCTCTTTGTTTCAGGACACCGAGGAAGCGATCGATGGATTTTGCCAGTTCCGAGCGGTCGATCGCGGCCTCATGGAAGGCAATGCCGTCCGTGGTGATCACCCAGGTGAAAAGACGATCACCGATCCAGTGATATTGGACCACGGCGACCGGTGTCGGCAGGAGCCGACGCAGTTCCGCGGCCGGGAAAGTAGGAGACTCCGTGGCCAGGAGCCGCGCGGAGTCCATCAGAGAGCTTGGCAGAACGGTGACCTGATCCAGAAGCGCCCGCGCCCGGGAACGCTCCGCATAGCTTAAGGCATCTTCGTTTCTTCCCAATCGTGCCTGGAGCGCGATCATCTCGTCGAACAGAACTCGGGATTGTTCGAAAAAACTGATACGTTCGGAATCCTGAGCGAGACCAGCTCGCTGTGCCTCGTACTCTTCGATGCCTGTCCGTAGGTTGGATTCCGCGGCCGCGAGGTCGCCGAGATCCAGATGAAGGCGCGCCAATTCCTGCCGCGCCGTGATCAGAGAGAGCCGGGCTCCTACCTTTTCGTAAAACTGTAGAGCCTCGGTCAGCTCGGCTCCCGCCCGTCGAGGATCTCGCGAGGCCAACAGGCGGGAACGGAGGGTCAAGATCTCCGCCCGCAGAGCCTCCTTCACGTCTTGGTCAGCCGTCGTTTCAGTATGGCGTTGCGCTTCGTCGACATCCCGCTCCGCGTCCGCGGTTCGGCCCAGGGAAAGCGCGATCCGGCTGCGCTTCAGCAGTGCTTGGGGCAGGGACACGCCCCCGCCCCAGCGTTCTACGCTGGGGATCGCCTCACTCTGCAGGGCGAGAGCGAAAGCGGGATGGCCTTCCTGGAGACAAGCTTCCGTCGCTTCGAACAGCAGCGAGGTTCGGCGCATGGAGCTTGGAATCCGATCCAGAGCGGACAAGGCGAGATAGCGCTGCTTCCAGGCCTCCGCCGTCTGTCCCAGCAGGCTCAGATTCTCGGCCAGCACATGGCGAACGGCGGCGAGATTTTCGATTTCGCCGGTGCGGACGCAGAGGGAAAGCGCGCGAATGTAAGCGGCGAGGCCGCCGCTGAAATCCGCTCGCACCGTCCGGATGATCCCCAGGTTATAGAGAATCCGGCCTTTCAGGGCTGGATAGCGCTCCAGTCGAGGCTGGCGCCGCAAGTCTTCCAGGAGTTGGAGGGTGAGATCGTAGTCGGAACGGAAGTGCACGCAGACGGCAACGAAGAGGTCGGCCCATCCGGCCACGGGGCTCCCGCCGCGACGAAACGCCTGCGACGCCTGGCTCAGGAGCGGCTCGGACTGATTGAAGCGCATCCTCATGTAGAGAGCGCGCCCTTCCCGGTAGGCACGGTGGCCTTCGGCGAGTAAGCTGCGGCTTTTGTCGTCGGCCGTCTCAATCGCCGCCACGGCGTCCTGAACCATGGCATCTCCGCCTTTGCGGGTGAGCGCCTCTCCTACGGCCCGCGCTATGCGCAGGAGCCGCTCCGCTTCCTCCTTCTGCCCCTGCGTCCAAGCGTCGGCCCAGGCCGGCAGCCACTCCTCTTGGGCGGACTCGCGCGCAGGCTGACGATAAGCGTCGACCAGAGCGTCGATCCTGCTCTGGTCAGCACGTAGCGCCGCAGCCTCAAGCTCGGCGCGCCGTTGCTTCCACTCCTCGTCCCAGGCCCGGCGGGGCAGAGAACGCACATGCTCTTCGGCCTCCCGGCTCCAGGGAGATGCCGAGTCTATTTCTCGATACCGCTGCCAAGCCGCTCTCGCCTGGTTGGCGAGGAAGAGCTTTTCGAGTGCCAGAGCCCGGTTGAACCAAGCCGCGGCAAGGCCGGGAGCAAGGCTCAAAGCTCGCTCGGAGGCATCCAGGCTGCGCACTAGCTCATAGGGCTCACCGAGGGTTCCCGCCAGCACGATTCGAGCGGCCGCGAGATCGCTGTATAAGGTGGCATCCCGCGGGCGATGGCGAATGGCCTCCTCGAGATTCGTTACGGCCCGTGGCATGAAGGAATCGGTTCTGGTCATGAGATAGACCATCGCCTGATCGCGCAGCACTTCCGCGGTGACACCAGCCGCTTCCCCGCCGCGAGTCTTCGGAAAACGCTCGAGTCGCCTCAGAAGCTGGACCAGCTCTTTTTGCGGCACTGGGGGGCAATGCGGCAGCGCAACGATGGTGGCAGGCTTCATTTCCTGCTGGCAGGAAGCATAGGCAGAGCCCCCGGTCAGCCGAGGCTCGACGATCCGCTGCTTTACGAGGATCTTAGCGAGCGCCACGTGCAAAGGCGCGAAGCTCTCCTGCTCTGGCCGCTCGCATGTGAGTAGCAGCAAAGAGAGGACGACAAAAGAGAGGTTCCTTACCGTGCATGCGGTGGCGCTATGAAAAGACCGTGAGCCCATTGAGACTCGCTCCATGAAGGGGCAGTCATACGCTCTGTCGAACTAGATGACTAAGGATAGCAAATTTCTCAAGCCTCATGTCTTTTCCTTAGACGACCGGAACCGCAATTTTCTTGGCATTATGCTACAGCTTGTCATCTTCGGCTATCTCGACCGAAAGAATTTTCCGAGTCGAGCCCGCAGAAATCGCTGCCTCAAAAGAAGGGTCTCTCAAGGGAGAGCTCCTCTCCGGATCGATCCTCTTCCGACCGCAATGCACCTACCGTGCCGCGGCCACCCCGCCCGCCGGCAACTCCCCCGCCATCCACCCGCCGCCCAGAGCGCGGATCAGGTTGACGCTGGCGGTCATCTGGCGGACGCGGAGGTCAACGGAGTTGCGCTGGTTGATGAAGGCGGCGTTCTCGGCGGTGATGACTTCCAGGTAGGTGGCGATGCCGGCCTGGTAGCGGTTGCGGGTGAGGGCCAGCGAGCGCTCGGCGGCGGCGGTGGCGGCGGCCTGCTGGGTGGCCTCGTCGGCGAGGATGCGCACGGCCGCGAGGTTGTCCTCGACGGCCTGGAAGGCGGTCAGCACGCTCTGGCGGTAGGCGGCCACAGTGGCGTCGTAGTTGGCCTCGGCTTCGGCCACGGCGGCCCTTCGGCGGCCGCCGTCGAAGACCGTGGCGAGGAGCGAGGGACCGAGCGACCAGAAGCGGTTCGGCAGTGAGAAGAGCGTCGCCAGCGTCGTGCTCTCGAAGCCTCCTGAGGCGCTCAGGCCCAGGCTCGGAAAGTAGGCGGCGGTGGCGACGCCGATCTGCGCGTTGGCCGCGGCCACCCGGCGCTCGGCGGCGGCGATGTCCGGCCGACGCTCCAGCAACTCGGAGGGGACTGCTAGCGGGACCATCGGCGGCGGCATGGCGATCGGACCCTGCGCGATGGTCAGATCGGATGGCGCCTTGCCGGTGAGGATCGCGATCGCGTGCTCGAATTCGGAGCGCGCGACGCCGAGGTCGATCGCCTGCGCCCTCGCAGTCTCGAGCTGCGTCTGCGACTCGGCCACGTCGGCGCCCGACGCGACTCCCTGGTCGTGCCGGTTGACCGTGATCTGCAGCGCCTTCTCGTAGTCGGCGACCGTGGAGTCGAGAAGCCGTTTCTGCTCGTCGAGGCCGTGGAGCTGGAAGTAGTCGACCGCCAGCTCGGCCTGAAGGCTGAGGCGTAAGGCCTCGACGTCCGCGGCGCTCGCCTGGGCGTTGGCGACATTCGCTTCGATGTCCCGGCGCACCCTCCCCCACAGGTCGGCTTCCCAGGTGAAATCGATCGGCACCTGATAGATCGTCGCGGTGCTGTTTTGCGAGGTGCTCGTGGACGAGCCCCGGCTCGTCGAGCCGCGCGAGGTGGTCACCTGGGCTCCCGCGGTCACCGTCGGGAACAGTCCGGAGCGCGCCGCCGACACCGCCGCGCGGGCGCCGCGGAACTGGGCCTCGGCCTGCGCCAGGCTCTGGTTGGAGACGGCGACCTGTTCCTCGAGGGCGTTGAGCGCGGGATCGCCGAACGCCTCCCACCATTTTCCGCGCAGGGCGCCGTCCTGAGGCTGTGCCGTCTTCCAGCCGGCCGGCGGCGCCTCCTTGAAGGCGGCGGGCATCTCGGTGGACGGTTTTTTATAGTTCGGACCGACGGCGCAGGCCGCGCCGAGGATCGAGATCGCGAACAGACAAGACAGGCGCGTATTCATAAATCTTTCTTTCTCATGTCGCGGGCACGGCTTCCGGATGGCGCTCGTGCCGGCGCCGCACCCGCCAGAGGCGGAAACGGTCGAGGTAGAGGTAGACCACCGGCGTGGTGTAGAGGGTGAGGAGCTGGCTGAACAGCAGTCCGCCGACGATCGCGATGCCGAGCGGCCGGCGCAGCTCGGAGCCGGTGCCGATGCCGATCGCCAGCGGCAGGCCGCCGAGCATCGCCGCCATCGTCGTCATGGTGATCGGCCGGAAACGCAGCAGGCAGGCCTCGTAGATGGCGTCGGCCGGGCTCTTCCCCTCCTTGCGCTCGGCCTCGATCGCGAAGTCGATCATCAGGATCGCGTTCTTCTTGACGATGCCGATCAGCAGGATGATCCCGATCAGCGCGATCACGGAGAGCTCGGTATGGGTGATCATCAGCGCCAGCAGGGCGCCGACGCCGGCGGACGGCAGGGTCGAGAGAATGGTGATCGGATGGATGGTGCTCTCGTAGAGCATGCCGAGCACGATGTAGACGGTGAGCAGCGCCGCCAGGATCAGGATCGGCTCGTTCTTCAAGGAGGCCTGGAACGCCTGCGCCGTCCCCGCGAAGCTCCCCTGGATGCTCGCCGGCAGACGGATCTCGGCCTCCGCCCGGTCGACCGCGGTGACGGCGTCCCCCAGCGCGACGCCCGGCGGCAGGTTGAACGAGAAGGTGATCGCCGGGAACTGCCCCTGGTGATTGATGGTGAGCGCCGCGTTGGTGGTCTCGTAGCGGGTAAAGGCGGCGAGCGGCACCAGCTTGCCGTCGCCGGTCCGCACGTTGATGTACTTCAGGCCGTCGGGGTTCTGCCAGAAGCGCGGCTCGACCTCCATGACGACGTGATACTGGTTGAGCTGCTGATACATCGTCGAGACCTGCCGCTGGCCGAAGGCGTCGTAGAGCGTGTTGTCGATCATCGCCGGGGTCACCCCCAGCCGCGCGGCGGTGGCGCGGTTGATCACCAGCGAGGCCTGGAGCCCCTTGTCCTGCTGATCGGAGTTGACGTCGACCAGCTCCTTGACGGTGCGCAGCTTGCGGAGCACCTGCGGCGCCCACTGCAGCAGCTCCTGGGTATTGCTCCCCTGAAGCGTGTACTGGTATTGCGCGTTGCCGCCGCGGCCGCCTACCCGCAGGTCCTGCACCGGCTGCAGGAAGAGGTTGGCGCCGGGCTCGTGCGAAAGCTTCGGACGCAGGCGCGCGATCACCTGGTCGGCGGTGATCTTCCGCTTCGGCTCGAGGGCCACGAACATCCGCGCCGAATTGTTGCCGCCGGTGAAGGCGGTCACGCTCTGAACCGCCGGATCGCGCTGGACGATCCCCACCAGCCGCGTCATCCGCTGCTGCATCGCCTGGAAGGAGCTCGACTGGTCGGCGACGATCGAGCCGTTCAGACGCCCGGTGTCCTGCTGCGGAAAGAAACCTTTTGGCACGATCACGTAGAGGTAGACGCTGGTCGCCATCGTCGCCAGCGTCACCAGCATCGTCAGCCCCTGGTGACGGAGCACCCAGGAGAGCGACTTGTCATAGCGGCCGAGGATCCAGTCGAAGGCCCGTTCGCTCGCCTGGTAGAGACGGCCGTGCTTCTCCTGCTCGCGCGGCCGCAGGAGCATGGCGCACATCATCGGCGTGGTGGTGAGCGAGACGACCAGCGAGACGGCGATGGCGATCGAAAGCACGATGGCGAACTCGCGGAACAGCCGGCCGACGATCCCTCCCATCAGCAGGATCGGGATGAACACCGCCACCAGCGAAATGCTAATCGACATCACGGTGAAGCCGATCTCCTTGGCGCCGCGCAAGGCCGCCTCGAACGGCGCCACCCCCTGCTCCAGGTAGCGCGTGATGTTCTCGATCACCACGATGGCGTCGTCCACCACGAACCCGGTGGCGACGGTCATCGCCATCAGCGACAGGTTGTCGATGCTGTAGCCGAGGAGGTACATCACCCCGAAGGTGCCGATCAGCGAGACCGGCACCGCGACGCTCGGGATCAGGGTCGAGCGGACGTCGCGCAGGAAGGCGAAGACGACGAGGATGACCAGCGCGATCGAGATCATCAGCGTGATCTCGACGTCGTGCACCGAGGCGCGGATGGTGGTGGTGGAGTCCTGGACCACCGACAGGTCGATCGCCGGCGGGATCGACGCCTGGAGTTGCGGCAGCACGGCGCGGATGCGGTCGACGGTGGCGATGATGTTCGCCCCCGGCTGCCGGAAGATGATGACCAGGACCGCCGGCTTGCCGTTGGAGAGCCCGCCGGAGCGGGTGTTCTCGACCGAGTCGGTGACGGCGGCGATGTCGGACAGGCGTACCGGGGCACCGTTGCGGTAGGCGACGATCAGCGGCTGGTACTCCGCGGCCTTGAGCAGTTGGTCGGTGGTGTTGAGCGTCCAGACGCGGTCGACGCTGGAGAGCTCCCCCTTGGGCCGGTTGGCGTTGGCGTTGCCGAGCGCCGTGCGGACGTCCTCGAGGCCGAGCCCGTAGCCGTTGAGGACGGTCGGATTGACGTCCACCCGCACCGCCGGCAGCGCACCGCCACCGACGGTGACCTCGCCGACCCCCTCGATCTGGGAGATCTTCTGTTGCAGCACGGACGAGGCCAAGTCGTAGATCCGGGTCTTCTCGATCAGGTCCGAGGTCAGCGAGAGGAGCATGATCGGCGCGTCGGATGGGTTCGATTTGCGGAAGCGCGGATTGCTCGGCAGGTTCGCGGGGAGCTGGCCGCGCGCGGCGTTGATCGCCGCCTGGACGTCGCGCGACGCGGCGTCGATGTCGCGGTTGAGATCGAATTGCAGAGTGATGTTGGTCGAGCCGAGGGAGCTCGAGGAGGTCATCTCGGTGATGCCGGCGATGCGCCCGAACTGGCGTTCGAGCGGGGTGGCGACGGCGGAGGCCATGGTCTCGGGGCTGGCGCCCGGCAGCCCCGCCGAAACGTGGAGAGTGGGGAACTCCACCTGCGGCAGCGGCGAGACGGGGAGCAGCCGGAAGGCGAGGGCGCCGGCCAGCGCGATCGCCACCGTCAGGAGCGTGGTGGCGATCGGCCGCCGGATGAACGGCTCGGAGATGCTCACGTTTCCTCCGCCGGCCGGAGTTGCCCCGCACGCCTTTCAGACCTTCTCGTCACCCGCCGCGACAGACGGTCGAAGGCGATGTAGACCACCGGCGTGGTGTAGAGGGTCAGGAGCTGGCTGAAGATCAGGCCACCGATGATGGCGATGCCGAGCGGGCGCCGCAGCTCGGCGCCGATGCCGCTGCCCAGCGCCAGTGGCACCGCCCCCAGCAGCGCCGCCATGGTGGTCATGATGATCGGACGGAAGCGCAGCAGGGCGGCCTGATAGATCGCCTCCTCCGGCGCCTTGTTCTCCTTGCGCTCGGCGTCGAGCGCGAAGTCGATCATCATGATCGCGTTTTTCTCGACGATGCCGATCAGCAGGATGATGCCGATCAGCGCGATGATGCTGAACTCGCTGCCGCAGAGCAGCAGCGCCAGCAGCGCGCCGACGCCGGCCGAGGGGAGCGTCGAGAGGATCGTCAGCGGGTGGATGTAGCTCTCGTAGAGCACGCCGAGCAGGATGTAGACCGTGATCACGGCCGCGAGGATCAGCAGCGTGGTGTTGGAGAGCGAGGCCTCGAACGACTTCGCGGTGCCCTGGAAGCCGGCCTGGATGCTCGCCGGCATGTGGAGGTCCCGCTGGGCCTGGTTCACCGCCTTCACCGCCTCCCCCAGCGACGCGCCGGGCGCCAGGTTGAAGGAGACGGTGACCACGGGGAACTGCCCCTGGTGATTGATCGCCAGCGGCGCCGTCGTCTCCTCCACCCGCGTGAAGGCGGCGAGCGGCACGGAGCCGCCGCTCTCCGAGCGCAGGAAGATATTCGACAGGTCCTGCGGGCTCTGATGGAACCCCGGCTTGGTCTCCAGCACCACGCGGTACTGGTTGAGCTGCGTGAACATGGTCGAGATCTGCCGCTGGCCGAAGGAGTCGTAGAGCGCGTCGTCGAGCATCTGCGGCGTAATGCCGAGCCGCGACGCCGTGCCGCGGTCGAACACCAGCCGCGCCTGCAAGCCGTCGTTCTGCTGATCGCTGCCGACGTCGGCGAGCTCGGGGAGCTTGCGCAGCCGGTCGACGAAGCGCGGCACCCAGATGGCCAGCTCCCGCGGATCGGCATCCTCGAGGCTGTACTGGAACTGCGCGCGGCTCACCCGGTCCTCCACCGACAGGTCCTGCACCGGCTGCATGTAGAGCGTGACGCCCTTGACCTCGGCGACCTTTGGAGCCAGACGCCGGATGAGGTCGCTGGCGCTGATCCCGCGGTCCGCGAGCGGCTTCAGGTTGATCTGGAGGCGGCCGGTGTTGATCGTCGTGTTGGTGCCGTCGACGCCGATGAACGACGACAGGCTCTCGACCGCCGGATCTTTCAGAAGGACCTGAGCCAGCGCCTGCTGCCGTTCGGTCATGGCGGTGAATGATACGTCCTGCGGCGCCTCGGAGACGCCGAGGATCACGCCGGTGTCCTGAATCGGAAAGAACCCTTTGGGAATGAACAGGTAGAGCAGCACCGTGGCCGCGAGGGTGGCGACCGCCACCACCAGCGTCGCCGGCTGGTGCTTCAGCACCCAGGTCAGCGTGCGGCCGTAGAAGGCGATGACGCGCTCGAAGACCCGTTCCGAGGCCTTGTAGAAGCGCCCCTGCTGCGATTCCGGCTTGTAGCGCAGGAGCTTGGCGCACATCATCGGCGTCAGGGTGAGCGAGATCACCGCGGAGATCAGGATAGTCACGCTGAGGGTCACCGCGAACTCGCGGAACAGGCGGCCGACGACGTCGCCCATGAACAGCAGCGGGATCAGCACGGCGATCAGCGATACGGTCAGCGAGAGGATGGTGAAGCCGATCTGCTCCGCCCCCTTCAGCGCCGCGGCGAGCGGCTTCTCTCCCTGCTCGATGTAGCGCGAAATGTTTTCGATCATCACGATCGCGTCGTCGACCACGAAGCCGGTCGAGATGGTGAGCGCCATCAGCGTCAGGTTGTTCAGGCTGTAGCCGAGCAGGTACATCGCCCCGAAGGTGCCGACCAGGGTCAGCGGCACCGCCACGCCAGGGATAACGGTGGCGGCCAGCGTGCGCAGGAAGAGGAAGATCACCATCACCACCAGAGCGATGGTGAGCATCAGCTCGAGCTCCACGTCGCGCACCGAGGCGCGGATGGTGTTGGTGCGGTCGGTCAGGATCTCCAGGTTCACCGTGGTGGGCAACGAGGCCTGGAGCTGCGGCAGCAGGTCCTTGACGCGGTCCACGACGCTGATGATGTTGGCCCCCGGCTGGCGCTGGATGTTGACGATCACCGCCGGCGTCGCGTTCATCCAGGCCGCCTGCTTGACGTTCTCTGCGGAATCGATCACGGTGGCGACGTCGGAGAGATGCACCGGCGCGCCGTTCCTGTAGGCGATGATCAGCGGCCGGTATTGATCGCTCGACAGCAACTGATCGTTCGCCCCGATGGTGTAGGACTGGCGGCTGCCGTCGAAGCTCCCCTTGGCCTGGTTGACGTTGGCCTGGCCGACGGCCGTGCGCACGTCCTCCAGGGTGAGGCCGTAGGAAGAGAGGGCCGTCGGATTGGCCTGGATGCGCACCGCCGGCTTCTGGCCGCCGCTGATGGTGACCAGTCCGACGCCGGGGAGCTGCGAGACCTTCTGCGCCAGCCGGGTATCGGCCAGATCTTCCACTTTCGACAGCGGCAGCGTCTTCGAGGTCAGCGCCAGCGTGAGCACCGGAGTGTCCGCCGGGTTGGTCTTGCTGTAGATCGGCGGGTTGGGCAGATCGCGCGGCAGGAAGCTGCCGCCGGCGTTGATCGCCGCCTGCACCTGCTGCTCCGCGACGTCGATATCGAGATCGAGGGTGAACTGCAGAGTGATCACCGAACAGCCGTCGGAGCTGGTCGAGGTCATCTGGTTCAGGCCGGGAACCTGGCCGAACTGGCGTTCGAGCGGGGCGGTGACGGCGGAGGCCATGACGTCCGGGCTGGCGCCGGGATAGAAGGTGATCACCTGGATCGTCGGGTAATCCACCTCCGGAAGCGCCGAGACCGGCAGCAGCCGGTAGGCGACGACGCCGGCGAGCAGCAGGCCCACCATCAGTAGCGACGTCGCGACCGGCCGCAGGATGAATGGCCGGGAAGGGCTCATGAGGCCGCCCCCTTTCGTGCCCCGCGGCCGCCCTTCGCGTCCGCCATCGTCACGTCCACCTTCATTCCCGGCCGCAGTTTGTCGACGCCGTCGACGATCACCAGGTCGCCGGCCGCGAGGCCGCTCTGAATCACCGCGTCGTCCCCTTCGGTGAGCTCCACGACGACGTTGCGGTTCTCGACCGTGTGGTCCGGTTTGACCACGTAGACGTAGGTCGACTGCGGGCTGCGCTGAATCGCGGCGGTGGGCACGGTGACGGCTCCGCGCAGGACGTTCACGAGCAGGCGGGCGTTGACGAACTGGTCCGGGAACAGCGCCTCGTCGCCGTTGGGAAACTGCGCCTTGAGGCGGACGGTGCCGGTGGTCGGATCGACCTGGTTGTCGACCGCCAGCAGCTTGCCGGCGGCGAGCTTCCGCTTCAGCTCGCGGTCGTAGGCGTCGACGGCGAGGACCTTGCCGGAATGCACCTGCGGCAGCACCTGCGGCAGATGGTCCGCCGGAATGGTGAACAGCACGTCGATCGGCTGCAATTGGGTGATCACCACGATCCCGTTGGCGTCGCCGGCGTGGACGACGTTCCCCACGTCTACCTGCCGCAGGCCGACCCGGCCGCCGGTGGGCGCGGTGACGCGGCTGTAGGTGAGATTCAGCTTCGCGCTCTCGATCTGCGCCTGGTCGCTCTGGATCGTGGCCCGCACCTGCGCGACCGTCGCGGCCTGGGTGTCGAGCTGCTGTTTGGCGATCGAATCCTGGGCGTAGAGCACCTGGTAGCGCTGGAGGTCGACCTGGGCGTTGTGGAGCGCCGCCTCGTCCTTCGCCTTCTGCCCCTCGGCCTGCATGAGCTGCACCTGGAACGGGCGCGGATCGATGTCGGCCAGCAGGTCCCCCGCGCGCACCATCTGCCCCTCACGGAAGTCGATCCGCAGGAGCTGACCGTCCACCCGGCTCTTGACGCTGACCGTGTTCAGCGGCGCCACGTTGCCGAGGCCGGTCAGATAGACGCCGACGTCCTTGGTCTGCGCGGAAGTCGCGAGGACCGGCACCGGGCGGCTCTGCCCCCCCTTGCCTCCTGGGGCACCCTTGGCGGCCGTGCCCTCCTGGGCCGGAGCCTGGCCACGGTGATGGAAGGCCAGGAGCGCCGCGACGGCCGCGAAAATCGCCAAGAGCGCCAGCCGCCAGGGGTGCCGGCGGCGGGGCTCGTGGGCCTGCTGGGTGTCCGGAGGAGCCGGCGGGGGCTGGGGTGCCCGCTCGCGAGCCTGAGGGTCCGTCTTCTTATCTGTTTTCGAAGCCGGCGGGGCCTCGCTCACTTCCGTTTCTGGGGGATCGGAAACCATGGGAGAACCTCTGGAATCATGAAGATCTGTTCATCTCTTCTCGCGCCGCGGCCACGCCTGCGTCAGGCGGGGTTGAATGCCGCCTGACGATGATCCTAAGCAGGGGAAACCGGGAAGTCGTTAAGAAGACGTAAAGAATTCACCCCAGATACTCGGGCTTCTTCTCCGTCGTATCGAATTTCTGGCTGGTCTTGTAGAGCTCGAACTTCCCGTTCTGGGCGACCTGCTGTGTCTTCGCCAGCAGCGCCGAGACCTGGGCGCCGCTCATCGGCTGGAAACTCTGCGCCGCTTTCAGGGCTTGGTCGAGGATGCCGATCGAATCGATCCCGGTGATCACGACGCTCACCGGCAGGTTCATCGTGTAGTGCAGGCACTCGACCGGGGTTACGGCCTTGCTGTCGAGGATGATCTGATCCCCCATCGACTTCATCCCCAGCACCGCGATCTGGTGCTGCAGCGCGACCGGCAGGACCTCCTTCTCGAAGCTCTTGTAGTGCGCGTCCATGACGTTGAGCGGCATTTGCACGGTGTCGAAGCTGAACTTGTGGGCATCCGCCGTCGCGATCATATGCAGGTGGATCTCCGGGCTCTTGTGCCCGGTGAAGCCGATGTAGCGGACCTTCCCCGCCTTCTTCGCTGCCAGCACCGCCTCCAGGGCGCCGCCGGGCGCGAAGATCCGGTCTGCGTCATTCATCCGGATGATCTCGTGGAACTGCAGAAGGTCGATGTGGTCGACCTGCAGCCGCTTGAGCGACTCGTCGAGCTGGCGGATGGCGGACTCTTTGGTGCGGCCGTCGATCTTGGTCATCAGAAAGGCCTTCTGACGGTAGCCGTCCTTGAGGGCCTTGCCCATCCATTCCTCGCTCTTGCCGTCGTTGTAATCCCAGGAGTTGTCGAGGAAGTTGAGGCCGCGATCGAGCGACGCGCGGATGATCTGGAGGCTCTCCTGCTCGGAGACCCGCCCGATGTGAGCGCCGCCGACGCCGACCAGGGAGACCTTCTCCCCCGTGCGCCCGAGGGTGCGGTACGGCACCCCCTGCCTCACCTCGGCGGCCCAGGCGAATCCGCCGGAGCCCACGGCCACCGCGGCAGCGGCCGACAGCTCCAGAAACTGCCGGCGGGTGACCCCGTGGCTCTCCTCCCCCTGGGTGTTTTCCTCTGATTCTTCGTGCGGTCCGCGCATCGGCTCACCTCTTCGCAAGTTCCTCGTTGATGGATGTCAGAACGAGCGGTCCGGGTACCGCCACCGGGAGGAAACTTGCAGCAAGAGGCGAGCCAGGGGGGCTCGAAAAGGGCGTGTCCGCCAGCCGCCCGGGCATCAATGCCCGGGCGGGGCCGGCTATTCGCTAATGCCCTTTGCCCTTCTTGCCCAACTCCCGCCAGCTCTCCTCGTGAACCTCGACGTCGTACTTCTTCGCCGCCGTCTTGATGCGTTTCCAGGCCTCATTGCGCTCCTCGTCGCTCACCTCCTCGACCTGATTGAAGCGGGAGATCGCGTTCCGCACGTGGCTGGCGTTTTCGAGGGGCTCTTTGCGCTGCTTGGGAAAGGCGAATTGGCTCGCCGGGATCTCGTCGCGCTTTTCGGTGTCCAGTTTTGCCATGATGCTCTCCTCCTCGATCGTTCTTGAATTCATGAACGATGCCAGAAGGAGAGTCGGGCTCTTACTGAATGGCCCCCGCATGGCCGAGGAACCGGCGCAGCATGGAGATCTGGCCGCCGTGGTAGCCCTCGTGGAAGCCGAGCTGGAGCAGCCGCAGGGCCAGGGAATCGCCCTTCTCGCCGGGGGCCGCGAGCTCCTCTTCGGTGAAGGCCCCCACGGCTGCGACGAGCGGGGCCTGCGAGCGGTCCAACTCGGCGCGGATCGATTCCAGGGGCACGGGGTTGTCGTCGGGGCCCAGGGGAGCGCTGCCGCGGGCGTAGCGGGCGGCCTTCTCCGGATCCCAGACGGGGGGCCGGTTCAGGAGCTTCATCGCCACGTTCCGATGGTAGAGCATATGGCCCAGCACCCAGTTGAGGGAGTTGCCCCCGGGCTCGGGCGCCCGCAGCGATTCCTCGTGGCTGATCCCCTCGAGATTGAGCATCAGGCTCATGTAGCTGGCTTCAAAGATCTTGGCGATGACTTGTCCGTCCATGGTCGGGTCGGCCTCCTGTCTCGTTATTTGAATACAATCCGCTCTCATGAAGATCATCGCCATCTTATCCGCCTTCGCGCTTCTCCTCCTGCCGGGAGGGGCATCCGGCGCTCCCCTGGACCGTGCCGGACTGGCCGCCCAGGTCCGCGCCGAGCTCCTCTCCTCGTGGCAGGCTTACGAGCGGTATGCCTGGGGGCACGATGAGCTCCAGCCCCTGAGCAAAACGCCGCGCGACTGGTACGGCGAGTCCCTCCTGATGACCCCGGTGGACTCTCTGGACACGCTGCTCCTCCTGGGTTTCAAGGACGAGGCGGCGAAGGCCCAGGCCCTGATCGTCGACAAGCTCTCCTTCGACAAGGACGTCAGCGTCAAGAATTTCGAGGTCACCATCCGGCTCCTGGGCGGTCTGCTCTCTGGCTACCAGATGACCGGCGACGCGCGCCTGCTCCACCTCGCCGAGGATCTCGGAAAGCGGCTCCTGCCCGTCTTCAACTCCCCCACCGGCATGCCCTACATGTACGTCAATCTCAGGACGGGCAAGACCTCGGGCGCGCGCTCCAATCCAGCGGAGATCGGCACGCTCCTGCTCGAGTTCGGCATCCTCTCGAAGCTGACCAAGAACCCGGTCTTCTACGACAGGGCCAAGAACGCCGTCGTTCAGCTCTACAAGCGGCGCTCGAAGATCGGCCTGGTGGGCGAGGAGATCGACGTCGAGACGGGGGAATGGACCAGCCGGGCCAGCCACATCGGCGGCGGCATCGACTCCTACTACGAATACCTCCTGAAGTGCTCGCGGCTCTTTGGCGACAAGGACTGCGGAACCATGTGGCGGGAGAGTGTGCGAGCCCTCGACAAGCATCTGGCCGATCAAGTCCCGACCGGACTCTGGTACGGCCAGGTGGACATGGTGACGGCAAAGCGGACGGCCACGGAGTTCGGAGCCCTGCACGCTTTCCTGCCGGCCGTCCTGGCGCTCGGGGGCGATCTCGGCCGGGCGAAGCGGCTCCAGGACTCGGCCTACAAGATGTGGAACCTGACCGGGATCGAGCCCGAGGTGATCGATTACCGGACGATGAAGGTCACGGCCGCCGGCTACCCCCTGCGGCCGGAGATCATGGAATCGGCCTACTACCTGTTCCATTCCACGAAGGACCCGCGCTACCTGGAGATGGGCCGGACGTTCTTCGCGGGGCTTGTCGCCCACTGCCGGACCGACGCCGGCTACACGGTCCTCAAGGACGTCACGACCCGGGAGAAGGGGGACCTGATGCCCAGCTACTTCCTGGCCGAGACGCTCAAGTATCTCTATCTTCTCTTCGCGCCCGAGAAGACACTGGACCTTGAAAAGGTCGTCTTCAACACCGAGGCGCATCCGCTACGGCGGACCTGGTAGATAAAAAGCCGGACAGGGCCGGGGGAATCGGCCCTGTCCGTTTGGAGGAGAGGCTCTACGGGCAGGTGGCGAACGCCTCGGCGTCGCGCACGGGCGCCGGGGTGGTTCCGGCGGGGTTGGCGTAGACCCAGGTGCGGCCGGTCTGCGTGTCGCGCACCTTGACCGTGAACTCGATGTCGGTGACGGCCGCGAGGTCGAGCCAGTAATGGCCGTTGACGGCGCAGCGGTCGAGCACGTGGAGAAGGACTTGCGGCTCCTCCTCCGGGGAGGAGGCGAAGAGGCCGGTGTTGGGAGCTTCTGGCATTGCCACCCGCTTGGAGCTCCGGTCCCCCCGGAACGCCGACGGCCGCCACTGCACCGCCGCCTCGAACCTGCCGCCGTTGAGGCAGACGGCGCGCGTCTCATCGCACGGTGCCGTCGAGCCGTCGGTACCCTCAGACCCTCCCGCCCGGACCCCGGACTGGACGACGGCCGCGCCGCAACCGGGCGCTTCCTCGTGGATGGTCACCGTCGCGCTGGCGGCGCCGAGCGCGGCGCCGGTGGCCTTGCTGAGCTTGACGGCGAAGGTCTCGTCCGGCTCCGAGGCGCTGTCCTTCTTGATCGGCACCTCGATCGTCTTCGGGCTGCTGTCGCCGCTATCCCAGTTCAGCGTGCCCTTGCGCGTGGTGAAGTCCTTATTCGACTTGGCGCTCCCCGGCGCGGTGGCGAACTTGACGGACGCCTTGCCGTCGCTGCCGCCGGCGCGCTCCACGGTCACCGTCACCACCCCGGCCGCTTCGTTCACGGTGTAAGCCGTGGGGCTGAGCGCGATCGTTCCATGCCCTGAGCCCTCCCCACCGCCGCCGCCGCCGTCGCCGGCGCCCCGGACGACGACCGTGCCGCGCATGCCGCCGGTGGCGGTGCCGTGGACCTGGCAGTAGAAGCCGTGGGAGCCCGCCGTCGTGAAGGTGGTCTGGAACGTGCCGTTATTGGCCGGCCCGCCGCTGGTGAAGCTGTCGTCGTCGGCATGGACGTTGTGGGCGGTGCTCTGCGTCCAGATCCAGCAGACCGGCTGCCCGGGATCGACGGTGATCGTCGAAGGGGAGAACGAGGTGCCGGTGATGGTGATCTTCGCATCCACGCCGCTGCAGCCCGCCGGCGGATTGGTATCGCCCCCGCGCCCGCCACCGTCGTCATAATCCTTGGGATCGACGCCCATGTGGTGATGCTGCCCCGAGGCGGCAGTAGCGAGCAGAAAGCCGAGCGCGAGGGCCGGCAGGGTAATTCGGTGGAGCATCGTCATTTCCTCCTTGGATGAACGCGCGCGGCTTCCCAGCGAACGGGGCGCGGCGGTGACTTGTCCGTGAGTGCCTCCGCCGGCTCCGGCGGTTCAAAGGGCAGGCTGGAACATACGCGGTATGATCCCGCCCGCCCGGAGCTCTGAGCCGACGCATGCCCGAACGCAACGATCCCTACGTCTCCCTGCGCAACCGCAACTTCCTCTGGTTCGTCGCCAGCCTGGTCGCGTTCACGTTTGGCACGCAGATCCAGGCGACGGTGGTGGCGTGGCAGGTCTATGCGCTCACCAAAGACCCGCTCTCGCTGGGGCTCGTTGGGCTGGCCGAGGCGCTGCCGTTCATCGGCGCCGCTCTCTACGCCGGCCATGTCGCCGACCGTCATAACCGCAAGCATCTCTCTCTGCTCGCGATCGGGGTGCAGACGGTCGCCGCCTGCATCCTGCTCGGCTACACGCAGTGGCCGGCGGCGCTGGCGGGCGGGCGGGTCTGGCCGATCTACGCGGTGGTGTTTCTCAGCGGGGTGGCGCGCAGCTTCCTGCAACCGGCTCGCACCGCGTTGAGCGCCGAGATCGTGCCCCGCGAGACCTACGTCAACGCGATCGCCTGGCGCGCTTCGCTCTGGGAGCTCGCCGCCGTGGTGGGTCCGGCGATGGGCGGCATGCTCTACGGCTTCTCCGGCGCTCGTGTGTCCTACGTCACGGAGGTGGCGTTCTGCCTGGCCGGCCTGATCTTCTACACGCGGATCGGCTACACGCCGCAGCCCCGGGAGGCCCAGGCAGGGAGCACGACTGAGAACCTGACGATCGGCATCCGCTTCCTGCTCACCCAGCCGGAGCTGCTCGGCGCGCAGTTGCTGGACCTCTTCTCCGTGCTCTTCGGGGGCGCGGTGGCGCTGCTGCCGATCTTCGCCTCCGAGATCCTGCATGCGGGGCCGGAGGGACTCGGCGTGTTGCGGGCGGCTCCCGCCGCCGCCGCCGTGCTGATGTCGGTTTTGCTCGCCCACCGCAAGCTGCGGCGCGCCGGGCGCACGCTCCTCCTCTGCGTCGCCGGGTTCGGGCTCTGCTGGATCTTCTTCGCGGTCTCGCGGTGGTTCTGGCTGTCGCTGGTCCTGCTGGCCGTCAGCGGCATGCTGGACAGCGTCAGCGTGGTGATCCGCTCGACGCTGCTGGCGATCCGCACGCCGCAGCACCTGCTGGGCCGCGTCTCGGCGGTGAATCAGATCTTCATCGGCTCGTCCAACGAAATCGGCTCCTTCGAGTCCGGAGTGGCGGCCAAACTCCTCGGCGCGGTAAATTCGGTGATCTTCGGCGGCCTGATGACGCTCGGAGTGGTGGGCATCGTCGCCTGGAAGATCCCGGCGTTGCGGAATCTGGACGAGCTCGACTGAAGCGTACGTCCAGCTACGCGGAGCGGACGCGCTTCGCCTAGTTCCAGGGATTCAAGAGTCTTACACCGGAAGCCGCAAAATCGTCTTCATCCCGTGTCACAACCACGAGATCGTGATGTACCGCGGTGGCAGCGATCAGAGAGTCGATTAATGGCATGGGTTTGCCCTTCGCCTCCACTTCGCCCATTAAGGTGCCCCACGTCAGCATCTCTCCGACTCCCAAGGGCAACAGACGATCATGAAAGCGGACCAGCAGGTCATCCTTCAACCATCTCTGCAGTGCCTCTTTCCGCTTCGAAGCCCGCAGCCTTGCAATCCCCTTCTGGATTTCACCAATGGTGACTACGCTGAGGAAAACGCTTTCAGGATTGAGCCCGGCCAGCCAAGCCACAATCTTTTCAGAAGGCTGTTTGGCGACGAATTCCGAAATAACACAGGTATCGAACAAATAGCTCATAGCGAGATATCACGGCCAGCCGGCCGGCGGTCTCTTTTCAGGTCGAGTCCCGAATCCCGCAATGGCGATTCCAAAAAGAATTGCGCAAGATTGGTCCTGCTCTTTTTCAGGGTGAGGTACTCCTCGTACGAAAGGACGACCGCGACCTCGGTGCCTCGCCGAGAAATGACTTGAGGCCCATGCTCGATCGCCTCCTCGACCACTTCGCTGAGCTTGTTCTTGGCTTCCTGGATTTGCCACACTCTCGCCATCGAAACACCTCCTGTCCAGACAGTCCAGACTGTACCACGTCTGGTCCGGGTCCGGCACCTGGGAGAACTCGACGCGTTTGGAGAAAGCATGGCAGGATGACGGCGTTCGGGAGAACCGGACCAGGGAGAATCGAAATGCCGTCAGCCTTCTCGCATGCCGTCGCCGGATTGGGAATCGCCGCCTGTTTTCTGCGGGCCGGAGACGCCGAAGAGCCTGTGGGCGCTCGGCGCCGTCTGCGCCGCGCTGCCGGACGTCGACGTGCTCGGCTTCCAGTTCGGCATCCGCTACGGCGCCCTCTGGGGCCATCGCGGGTTCACCCACTCGATCGTTTTCGCGGCGGCGCTCGCCGCGCTGATCCTGGCGCTCGGCTTCCGGCACGGCGTGCCCGGGTTGCCACCCTGGCGGCTCTGGCTCTTCCTGTTCCTCGCCACCATCTCCCACGGCCTCCTCGACATGCTGACCGACGGCGGTCTGGGAGTGGCCCTACTGGCCCCCTTCGACAACCGCCGCTTCTTCGTCCCCTTCCAGCCGATCGAGGTCGCCTCGTTCGGGGTCGCTTGGCTCTTCACACGGCGCGGCGCGGTCGTCCTGGCGAGCGAGCTCCGGTGGGTCTGGCTCCCCTCGGCGGCGCTCGCCGCCATCGCCGTGCTCGTCCGGCGGACCTAATCAGCCGCCGCCAGCTTGTCGATCTCGGCCAACTCGGCGTGATCGAGCCGCCAGCCGGCGGCCGCGACGTTCGCCCGCACTTGCTCGGGGGAGGTGGCGCCGGCGATCACTGAGGCGACCGGCGGATGGCTCAGCAGCCAGGAGAAGGCGAGCTCGAGCAGGGAGTGGCCACGGAAGGCCGCGAAGTTGGCGAGCTCCTCGACGATCGCAAGGTTTTTGTCGTTGAGGAAGCGCGGCGAGCCTTTCGACAGGCGCGTGTTCTCGGGCAGCGGCTGGCCGCTTCGATACTTCCCCGTCAGCATGCCGCCGGCGAGCGGGAAGAAGGGCAGGAAGGCGAGCCCTTCCCGCTCGCATTCGGCGAGCACCCCCTGCTCCGGCTCGCGGTGCAGGAGGCTATATTCGTTCTGCACGCTGACGAATTTCGCTCCCTGCCCAGCGGCGGCTTTCGCCTCGCGGAGCTGTTCGACGGAGAAGTTCGAGCAGCCGATCTCGCGCACCTTGCCGCTCCGCACCAGCTCGTCGAGCGCGCCGAGGGTATCCGCGATGGGTGTCGAGGGATCGGGCTGATGGAGCTGGTAGAGATCGATGTGATCGGTACGCAGCCGGCGCAGGCTGTCCTCGCAGGCCCGCCGCGCGTAGTCGGGCTTCGCGCCCTGCCGCTGCTCGTCGACTTTCATCCCGAACTTGGTGGCGAGCACCACCCGGTCGCGGCGACCTTCGAGGGCCCGGCCGAGGAACTCCTCGCTCTCGGTTCCACCATAGATATCCGCGGTATCGAGGAAGTTGATGCCGGCGTCCAGCGCCGCGTCCACCACCGCGACGGTGCGGTCGTAGTCGAGGCGCCAGCCGAAGTTGTTGCAGCCGAGCCCGATGATCGAAACGTCGAGCGAGCCGATCTTGCGGTTTTCCATCTCGAGTGTCTCCCAGGATCTAACACCCATTGCGAACCAGGGGGGCCGATGCGATCAGCTCCTGCAGGACTTCGGGCTGCACGGGCTTGACCAGGTGATGACCGAAACCCGCCTTCTGGCTGTGCAGGCGGTCGCTCTCCTGGCCGTAACCGGTGACGGCCACGATGAACACGTCCCGAAAGCCGGGTAGTTTCCGCAACTGCCGGGCCACCTCATAGCCGCTCATGCCCGGCAGCCCGATATCGAGCAGGATGATCTCGGGCCGGAACTTCACGGCCAGGGCGAGGGCTTCCGGCCCATTCAGGGCGCTCTGGACCTCATGCCCCCAGAGCTGGAGGAGAAGCTCCAGGGTCTCCGTGGCATCCCGGTTGTCGTCCACCACCAGCACGCGGCGAGTGCCGGCCGGCCGGCTCCTGGCCGGTTGGGGCTGGCGCGCCGGGGCCGGAACGGCGAGGAGCGGCAGGCGGACGACGAACTCGCTGCCGAGACCGGAGCCCTCGCTCCGAACCTCGACCGAGCCGCCGTGCAGCTTCACCAGCCGGTGCACCATGGTGAGGCCGATGCCGAGCCCCCCCTCCGTCCGGTCCAGCGAACGGTCCCCCTGGGTGAACAGGTCGAAGACGTTCGGCAGCAGATCGGCCGAGATGCCGATGCCCGTGTCGTGGACCCGGATCGCCGCCATCTCCCCTTCCCTCTCCACCGTCAACCGGAGGTGACCACCCTTGGGTGTAAATTTGGCCGCATTGTTGAGCAGATTCAGCACGACCTGCGAGAGCCGGGTCAGATCGCCTTCGATCCGCAGAGGCTCGTCCGGAAGCAGGACCTCGAGGATATGTTCGCGGGAGTCGATCAGCGGCTGGCTCGATTCGACCGCGCTGGTCACGATCTGCCCGATCTCCAGCGGCTCTCTCTGCAGCGTGATCTTGCCAATGGCGATCCGGCTCACGTCCAGGAGGTCGTCCACCAGCCGGCTCAGATGCTCGACCTGCCGGTCGAGCACGGTCCTGGCCCAGCTCAGGGCGGATTCGTCGACACCGCTCATCCGCATCACGCTGAGCGCGTTGCGGATCGGCGCCAGCGGGTTGCGCAGCTCGTGCGACAGCATGGCGAGGAATTCGTCCTTGCGCCGCGCCGCCTCCTGCAGGCTTTCCTCCGCCGCGCGCGAGCGCGCGATCTCGCGCTGCAGGCTGCCGTAGAGGCGCGCGTTGTCGAACGCCATGGCGGCGCGGGTGGTCAGCTCGTCGAGGGTCGGCAGGTCGCCCTCGCGCGCCTCGATCAGCAGCGCGCCCAGGCGCCGCTCGCCGATGCGCAGCGGCGCGCCGCTGCTCAGCGCGCGGCCTTCGCTCAGCACGTTCTGCAGCGACGCGGCTAGATTGCGCGGCAGCTCCTCGTACGGAAAATTCCTCAGATCCCCGGGAGATGAAAGGCAAAGCCATTGCCCCTGGCTCTCATCGTCGACCAGCAGGGTCGCGGCGGGGGCGAAATGCGGCACCGCCAGCTCGAGCAGGCGCCGCATGCCCTCCTCCAGGTCAAGCGAGGCGCCGAGCTCGCGGCTGGCGAGCGCCATGAAGTCGGCGCGCAGCGTGTTCTCCTCGGCGGCGTGGCGGGCCGCCTCCGCCTGGGCGCGCGCGACGCGCTCCTCGGCCATCAGGCGGATGCGCTGCTGTGCCTGGAACAGCTCGACGAACACCTTGACCTTGCTGCGCAGCACATCCGGCATCACCGGCGACAGGATGTAGTCGACCGCGCCGAGCGAGTAGCCCTGCGCGGTCTGCATCTCGTCGGCGTAGGCGGTGATGAAGATGATCGGCGTGTGCGAGGACTTGCGGTGGCCGCGGATCAGCGACGCCGTCTCGATGCCGTCGATGTCGGGCATGTTGACGTCGAGCAGGATCACCGCGAACTCGCGCTCGAGCACCTCGCGCAACGCCTCGGAGCCCGAGCGCACCATGATCAGGTTCTGCCCGAGGTCCTCCAGGACCGTCTTGAAGACGAGAAGCTTCTCCGGGAGGTCGTCGACGATAAGGATGTTGGCCTTATCGCTCATTGTGTTTTCTTTAGCGATACAGCCAACCTCTCAGAACGGCCAGAAGATGCACACGGTCGACCGGTTTCGACAGGTAGTCCCACGCGCCGGCTTCGATGCACT
>DATHEF010000003.1:0-5313 GCA_035490435.1 Thermoanaerobaculia bacterium | reverse complement strand
CACCGGCGACCTGGGCCGCTACCGCGAGGGTGGACTGGAGGTCCTGGGCCGCCGCGATCACCAGGTGAAGATCCGGGGTTTCCGGATCGAGCTGGGGGAGATCGAATCGGCGCTCCTCTCCTGCCCAGGGGTCTCCGAGGCTGTCGTGACCGCCTCGCCCGGGGTCGCCGGAGACAGGCGGCTCGTAGCCTACGTGGTGCCGCGTCCGGATGGACCGGCGGTGACGGCCGAAGCGCTCCGCTCGCACCTCTCGGCTCGCCTGCCCGCCTACATGGTGCCGTCGGCGTTCGTGCCCCTGGACGCGCTGCCGCAAACGCGCAGCGGCAAGGTCGATCGTGAGGCCCTTCCCGCTCCCAGCCTGGACGCGGCACCGGAGACTCGGGGACCCCGGAATCCAGTCGAGGAGCTGCTGGCCGGGATCTGGGCGGAGGTGCTGGGGCTGGAGCGAGTGGGGGTGGAGGAGAGCTTCTTCGAGTTGGGCGGACATTCGCTGCTGGCGACCCAGGCGGTCGCGCGGGCGCAGGCGCTGGGGTGGAGCGTCACCGTGCGCGACCTCTTCGAGGCGCCGACGATTGCGGCCCTCGCCGGGCGGATTGCGGTGACCCTGCGGGGGGGTGAGGAGCCGGCGCCGCCGCTCCGGCGCATACCACGCAGAGAAGGACTGCCGCTCTCCTCCGCTCAGGAGCGGCTGTGGTTCCTCGACCAGCTCGATCCGGGATCGGCGGCCTACAACATTGCGATCGCCGTGCGGCTGACCGGCTCCCTCCACAGGCCCGCGCTCGCCGCGGCGCTGGCGGGAATCGCGACCCGGCACGAGGTGCTGCGCACCCGCTTCGAGCCGCGCGGCGGCCGGCTCGTCCAGGTCCTGTCGCCAGAGCCGCGGCTCCCACTCGGACTGATCGACCTCGCCGCCCTGCCGCAAGACCTCCGGACTCCCGAGATCGAGCGGCTCGCCGCCGAAGAGGCCCTCCGGCCGTTCGATCTGGCGCGCGGCCCCCTGCTGCGGGCCGTGGTGGTGCGGGAGGACGAGCGCCGGCACGTCGCGCTGTTCACGATGCACCACATCGTCTCGGATGGCTGGTCGATGGGCGTCCTGGTACGGGAGCTGGGCGCGCTCTACCGCGCCGCCCTCGCGGGGGAGCCGCCGGCGCTTCCGGAGCTGCCGTTCCAGTACGCCGATTACGCGGTCTGGCAGCGCGAGCACCTCGCGGACCGGGCCGAGCGGGACCTCGCCTACTGGCGCCAGGCGCTCTCCGGGGTCCCGCCGCTCGAGTTCCCGACCGACCGCCCGCGCCCGCGGGAGATCGGCACTCACGGCGGAGGGCACGCCTTCCGGCTGCCGGCCGGGCTGTCCGGCCGGCTCGCGGACCTGGCGCGGGAGGAGAGCGTGACGCCGTTCATGATCCTCCTGGCCTGCCTGGTCGCCCAGCTCTCCCGCTACACGGGGCAGGAGGACATCGCGGTCGGCTCGCCAGTCGCGAACCGGACGCGGTTGGAGACCGAAGGCCTGATCGGGTTTTTCGTCAACACCCTCGTGCTGCGTACGAGCTGCGCTGGCGATCCGTCTCACCGGGAGCTGCTGGGCCGGGTCCGGGAGGTCTGCCTGGGCGCCTTCGCACACCAGGACGTGCCGTTCGATCGCGTCGTCGAGGAGCTCGCGCCGGAGCGCGATCCGGGCCGTACCCCCCTGTTCCAGGTGATGTTCGCGATCCAGCCCGCGAGCTGGCTGGCGCTGGAGCTCGCCGGACTCGAGTGGCAAGGCCTGCCGCTGGAGGAGCGGACGGCGAAGTTCGACCTCACTGTGACCCTGGCGGAAGGACCGCTGGGGATGACGGGCAGCTGGGGCTATAACCGGGATCTCTTCGAGGCGGCGACGGCGGCGCGGATGGCCGGGCACTTCGAGGTGCTGCTCTCGGCTCTGGCGGCGCATCCCGGCGGGCGCCTCTCCGAGGTGCCGCTGCTGCGGGCAGAAGAGCGCGAGCAGGTGCTGGTCGAGTGGGCGGGCCGGTCGAGCCCGTACCCGCGGGAGCGGACGCTCGACGAGCTGTTCGCCGCGGTCGCGGCCAGGTGCCCGGAATCGGTGGCCCTGGCGTGGGAGGGCGGCCGGATGACCTACGGCGAGCTCGACCGCCGGTCGGATCTCCTGGCCGGCCGGCTCGTCGCGCTGGGGATCGGCCCGGACGTGCCGGTCGGCATCCTCCTGCGCCGTTCGCCGGAGCTGATCATCGCGACGGTCGGCGTGCTCAAGGCCGGCGGCGCCTACCTGCCGATCGATCCGTCGTACCCGCCGGAGCGGCTCGGGCTCATGCTGCGGGATGCCCGGTCGCCGGTGGTGATGACGGACGAGAGCTCGGCGCCGGCGCTACCGGACGATCACGGCCGGACGGTGCTGCGGGTGGACCGTGATGAGGAGGTGGCCGCAGGTTTCACACCGCGCCGCCCGGGGCCGGAAAACCTCGCCTACGTGATCTACACGTCGGGCTCGACAGGCGTGCCCAAGGGGGTGGCGGTGACGCACCGGGCTGTAGCCCGTTTGGTCCTGGGCAACGACTACGCCCGGTTTGCTCCCGATGAGGTCTTCCTGCAGCTCGCGCCGTACGCGTTCGACGCTGCGACCTTCGAGATCTGGGGGGCGCTGCTGCACGGGGCGCGGCTGGTGCTGGCGCCGCCGGAGGTCCCGGCGCCGGAGGAGCTCGAGGAGCTGCTCGCGCGGCATGGCGTGACGACCCTGTGGCTGACCTCCGGACTGTTCCATCAGGTGGTCGAGCTGCGGCCTCAGGCCCTGCGTCCGCTGCGGCAGCTCCTGGCGGGGGGGGATGTGCTGTCACCCGAGCACGTGCGGCGCATCCTCGCCGAGCTCCCGGGGCTGCGGATGATCAATGGCTATGGTCCCACCGAGAGCACCACCTTCGCCTGCTGTCATTCGATGAGCGACGCGCGGCAGGTGGGGAGCGTGGTGCCGCTGGGGCGGCCCATAGCCAACACCTGGGCCCGCGTGCTCGACCGCGGGTTGCAACCGGTGCCGGTCGGGGTTCCGGGCGAGCTGTTCCTCGGCGGTGACGGTCTGGCGCGGGGCTATCTGGCGCGCCCCGACCTGACCGCCGAGCGGTTTGTGCCCTCGCCGTACGGCGCTCCCGGGGGACGGCTGTACCGGACGGGGGACCTGGTGCGCTGGCGCCCTTCCGGGGAGCTCGACTTTCTGGGCCGGTTGGATGCTCAGGTCAAGATCCGGGGTTATCGAATCGAGCCGGGGGAGGTGGAGGCGGTGCTGGCGCGGCACGAGGGGGTGGCCGCGGTGGTGGTGGTGGTGCGGGAGGAGGCGCCGGGGGATCGCCGGTTGGCGGCCTACGTTGCGCCCCGGCCAGGCGTGGATCTCGATACCGGAGCTCTCCGCGCCTTTCTCCAGGAGCGGCTGCCGGAGCACCTGATCCCCTCCAGCATCGCCGCGCTCGCCGCGCTGCCGCTGACTCCCCAGGGCAAGGTCGACCGGCGTGCCTTGGCGTCGCTGCGGTCCGTCGCGCCGGTCCGCCAGTCCGTGACGGCCCGCGATCCGGTCACGGAGCTGCTGTGCGGGGCCTGGGCCGAAGTCTTGGGGCTCGAGCGGGTCGGGGGGGAAGACGACTTCTTCGAGCTGGGCGGGCACTCCCTGCTGGCGACGCGGCTGGTGTCGCGGGTCCGCCAGCTGTTCGGCGTGGAGCTGCCGCTACGGGCGCTGTTCGAATCACCGACGCCGGCAGCCCTGGCGGCGCGGGTGGGGTCGGCGATGCGGCAAGGAGAGGAGGTGGATCTGCTTCCTCCCTTGCGGCCGCAACCGCGGCCGGGGGATTTGCCGTTGTCGTTCGCGCAGGAACGTCTCTGGCTGCTCTCGGAGCTGGCGCCGGAGAGCGCGTTCTACAACCTGCCGGCGGCGGTGCGCCTGCAGGGCAGGCTCGACGCGGTGGCGCTCGGGCGGGCGCTCGGCGAGATCGAGCGGCGGCACGAGGCGCTGCGCACGACGTTCGCGGTCCACGGCGGGCGACCGGTGCAGATCGTCACGGCACCCGCGGCGTGGGTGCTGGCGCGGATCGACCTGTCGTCGCTGGGCACCTGCGGCGAGGCCGAGGCGTTGCGGCTGGCCGGCGAGGAGGCGGCGCGGCCTTTCGATCTCGCGCGCGACCGCCTGCTGCGGGCGTCGCTGCTGCGGCTGGGGGTGGATGATCACGTCCTGCTGGTGACGCTGCACCACATCGCGGCCGACGCCTGGTCGGTGGACGTGTTCTGCCGCGAGCTCAACGCGCTGTATGGAGCGTTCGCGGCGGGTCAGGGTTCGTCGCTGGCGGAGCCGCCGATCCAGTATGCGGACTTCACGCTCTGGCAGCGGAGCTGGCTGCGGGGGGAGCGGCTGGAGAGGCTTCTGGGGTACTGGACGGAGCGGCTCGCCGGGGCCGCGCGGCTGCAGCTTCCGACGGACCGGGGCCGTCCGGGGCGGAGCTCTCACCGCGGCCGGAGCACCTCCGTCAAGCTCTCGCCGGAGCTGTCGGAGTCGCTGCTCGGCCTGGCCCGGCGCGCAGGGGTGACCCCCTACATGCTGCTGCTGTCGGCGCTGGCGGTGCTGCTGTCGAGCTATGGCGGAGAGGAGGACGTGTCGGTGGGCTCGCCGATCGCCAACCGCACGCGCCTGGAGGTCGAGGATGTGATCGGGTTCTTCGTCAATCTGCTGGTGCTGCGGTGCGCGGTGTCGGGCGGAGTGGCGTTCGGGGCTCTGCTGTCGAGGGTGCGGGAGATCTCGCTGGAGGCATACGCGCACCAGGATCTGCCGTTCGAGCGTCTGGTGGAGGAGCTGGGAGGGGGCTCGCATCCGTTGCTGGTGGAGGTGACGTTCTCGGTGCAGAACGCGGCGGCGGTGAGCCTGGATCTGTCGGGGCTGGCCTCTCGCCCTCTGGACCTGGAGCTGACGACGGCGCGCTTCGACCTGGCGGTGGACGCGTGGGAGCGTCCGGACGGGATGGAGCTGCACTGGACCTACAGCACGGAGGTCTTCGACGGTTCGACGATCGAGCGGATGGCGGGTCACTTCGCGACACTCCTGGCAGGTCTGGCGGCGGGTTGCGAGCGGCCGGTCTCGGAGCTGCCGCTGCTGGGGGAGAGCGAGCTGCGGCAGCTGCTGGCCCGGGGCGAGGGGCGGTCGGGGGGGGAGCGTCCGGTGTGGGCGCACGAGGCGTTCGCGGGCTGGGCGGCGCGGTCGCCGGAGCGGCTGGCGATGGAGCTTGGGGATCGGCGCTGGAGCTACGGGGAGCTCGAGGAGTGGTCGAACCGGCTGGCGAGCTGTCTGGT
>DATHEF010000002.1:0-20254 GCA_035490435.1 Thermoanaerobaculia bacterium | reverse complement strand
GCGCCAGGGCCGCCAGCAGCACGTCGTTGATCCGTGTCCGGTAGGCCGCGGGCACCCGGCGCAGCAGCGCCTCGGTCTCCGCCGCCGGCAGCGCGACCCGAACCTGCCGCGCCGAGGCCCAGTCGTTCTCCCCCTCGGGCGTGTCCTGCGGCAGGGCCGTCGGAGCGTCCGCCAGCCGCCAGAACGGCAGCTCCTCCCGCGCCGCGCCCCGGGCTTGCTCCGCCAGTCGCTCGGCCCAGGTCTGGAACGAGGTCGTCTTGACCGGCAGCGTCACCGGCCGGCCCGCGGCCGCCGCGCGGCAGGCGAGCTCGAAGTCCTCGAGCAGCACGCGCCAGGAGACGCCGTCGACCAGGAGATGGTGGATCGCCAGCAACAGACGGTCCGCCTCGCCGTCTCCCAGGTGGACGACCACGGCGGCCGCGAGCGGGCCCGCCGTCAGGTCGAAGCCTTCGGGCAGACGTGCGGTCACTGCCTCCACGAACGGCCGCCGGGCCTCGGCCGGCAGCGCCGACAGATCGATCCGGGTCACCAGGGCCGTCGCCTCGGCTGGCTCCACGTGGCGCTGAGTCCAGGCCCCCCCGTCCCGGGCGAAGCGCAGCCGCAAGGCATCGTGGTGACGGACCAGCAGCGCCATCGCCGACTCTACGGCGGACGGCGACAGCGGCTCGGCGGCCTCGAACAGCAGCGCCTGCACGAACCGGCTCTTCGGCTCGAGATCCATCTCCAGGAACGATCGCTGCACCGGCGTCAGCGGTGCCGGGCCCGCCACCAGGCCCTGCTCGGCGGCCAGCGCCGACCTCGCCAGCGCCACCGCTGCCAGCGCCGCCACGGTCTGGTGCTCGAACATCTGCCGCGGCGTCAGATGCAGGCCCGCGCGCTCGGCCCTGGCCAGGATCTGGATCGTCAGGATCGAGTCGCCGCCGAGATCGAAGAAGTTGTCGTGGACGCCGACCTCCGGGACCCCCAGCACCTCCGACCAGATCCGCGCCAGCACCCGCTCCGGCTCCGTCCGCGGCGCCACCCATCCACCCCCGGCCGCCACCGACTCGCCCTCCGGAGACGGCAACGCCGCCCGGTCCACCTTGCCGTGCGCCGTCAGCGGCAGCGACGGCACCACCACGAACACCGCGGGCACCATGTAGTCCGGCAGGGTCGTCCGTAGTGCTGTCCGCACCGCTGCTACATCGACCGCCTCCCCCACCAGGTAGGCCACTAGGCGCTTCTCCCCCCCGCCGCCATCCGCACGCGCCACGACCACGGCCTGCTCGACCCCGGGCTGCGCCGCCAGCGCCGACTCCACCTCCCCGGGCTCGATACGGAAACCCCGCACCTTCACTTGCTCGTCCACCCGGCCCAGGAACTCCAGCGTACCGTCCGCCAGCACCCGCGCACGGTCCCCCGTCCGGTACTGACGACCCGCCGCCGACGGCACGTACTTTTCCGCCGTCAGCTCCGGACGGCCCAGATAGCCGCGGCTCACTCCGCGGCCGCCGATCCACAGCTCACCGGCCACCCCCACCAGCACCAAGCCCCCCAAGGCGTCCCGCACGCTCAGGCTCATGTTGGCCAACGGACGGCCCAGCAGCGGACGCCACGAGTTGGCCGGCACCTCGTAGCTCGAACAGAGCACCGTCCCCTCCGTCGGACCATACAAGACATGGACCTCCGCCCCTGGGAACACCTGCGCCACGTCGCGCAGCAGCTCCGCCGGCACCGCGTCGCCGCCCACGAAGATCCTCCGCAGACGCTCGTAGCGCGCCGGCTCCGGACGGGCCCGCTCCACCACCTGCCGCAGCAGCGTCGGCACCGCGTGCAGGCGCGTCGACGCCGCCACCGACGCCATCAGCCGCTCCGGATCGAGCACCGGCCGCAGCGACACCAGCTCCGAGATCCCACCCGCCAGCAGCGGGCTCAGCAACTCGAACAGGAAGATGTCGAAGGTGAACGGCGCCACGCACGGCATGCGGTCCTGCGCCGTCCAGCCGAACCGCTGCGCGCCGGCTCCCAGCAGGTTGGCCAGGCTGCCGTGCTCCACCATCACCGCCTTCGGCGCTCCGGTCGTCCCCGAGGTGTAGATCAGATAGGCCAGATCCTCCGGACGTGGCTTCTCCACCAGGTCCGCCGCCGTCCCAGGCTCGACCGCAACCACCTCCACACCCAGGCCCGGCAGCGCCGCCACCGGCTCCACACCGGTGACCACCCACCGCACCTCAGAGTCCTCCACCAGGAAGCGCAGGCGCGTCTCGGGGTAGGAGGGATCGAGCGGCACGTAGGCGCCGCCCGCCTTGAGGATGCCCAGCAGACCGATCACCAACTCCGGCGAGCGCTCCGCGCACAGCCCCACCCGGCTCTCCGGTCCTGCCCCCAGCGACCGCAGACGCCGCGCCAGGGCGTTGGCTCGTCCGTTGAGCTCCCCGAAGCTCAGAGCCTCCGCGCCACAGACCAGCGCCGGCGCCTGCGGACGTCGCGCCGCCTGGCGCTCCAGCAGCTCGACGACCGACACATCCCCTGCCCCGGTCAGCGCGTTGTCATTCCACTCCAGCCACAACTGGTGGCGCTCGGCCTCGGCGAGCGATGGCAGAGAATCCAGCGGCGACTCCGGAGCCATCACGATCCCCGACAGCAGCCGCTCCAGATGAGCCGCGAGCCGCGCGATCGTCGCCGGATCGAACAGGTCGGTCGAGTAGGTCCACCACCCCTGAAGGCCCGCCGCCGTCTCCCCGAACGTCAGCTCCAGGTCGAACTTCGCCGTCTCGACCGCCACCGCCACCGTCTCCAACTCCAGGCCCGGCAACGAGAGCTCTCCCAGGGGCGTGTTCTGCAGCGAGAACATCACCTGGAACAGCGGCGTCCGGCCCAGATCCCGGCCGGGACGCAGCTCCTCCACCAAGCGTTCGAACGGCACTTCCTGGTGTGCGTGCGCCTCCAGCGACACCTCCCGCACCTTGGCCAGAAGCTCCGTGAAGCACCCCGCTTCCGCAAGGTCTGTCCGCAACACGAGAGTGTTGACGAAGAACCCGATCAGATCCTCCATCTCCAGCCGCGTACGGCCCGCCACCGGCGTGCCAACGCTCAGATCGCTCTGCCCCGTCACCCGCGAGAGGAGCACCTCGAAACCCGCCAGCAGCGTCATGAACAGCGTCGCCCCGTGGCTCCGGCCCAGACGCGCCAAGCCCGCCGACAGCTCCGCCGGGAGCGTGAAGCTCTGCCGGGCGCCGTGGAAACTCTGCACTGAAGGCCGTGGACGGTCGGCAGGAAGCTCCAGCGATCCCGGCGCGCCCGCCAGTCGGCCGCGCCAATAGGCGAGCTGCGACTCCAGGATCTCTCCCTGCAGCCACTGCCGCTGCCAGCGTGCGAAGTCCCCGTATTGGATCGGCAGCTCCGGCAGCGGCGCGCTCTCACCGCGAATCCAGCGCCCGTACAGCGCCCCCACTTCCCGCACGAGCACGCCGAGCGACCAGCCGTCGCTCGCGATGTGGTGCATCGTCAGCACCGCCTCGTGCTCCTCGACCCCGAAGCGCAGCAGCAGCACCCGCAGCAGCGGTGCGCGGCCGAGGTCGAACGGCCGCGCCGTCTCCTCGCCCGCCAGCCGCTCTCCCTCGCAAAGCCGCGTCCATTGCGGCAGGATCGAGAGATCGACAATGGGCAGCGGCAGCGGCGTCGGCGGCTCCACCACCGGCGCCGCCCGCCCCTCCACCGAGACGAAGCGGGTGCGCAGCACCTCGTGGCGCCGCACCACGCCGCTCAGCGTCGCCACGAGCGCCGCCACCTCCACCCGTCCCCGCATCCGCAACCGGAGAGGCACGTTGTACACCGACCGGCCCGCCTCCAACCGCTCGAAAAACCACAGCCGCTGCTGGCCGAACGACAGCGGCAGGGGGCCGCGGTGGAGCGCCCGCTCGAGAGGCGGCAGCTCCGGTGACCGACCACCGGAGCGTGCCCCGTCGATCCGGGCGGCGAGGCCACGGAGCCGCGAGGCCTCGAACAGGGTCCGCAGCGGCAGCTCCACTCCAAAGACCCGGCTCACCCGCGACATGACCTGGGTGGCGAGCAGGGAGTGCCCGCCCAGCTCGAAGAAATCGTCTTCCGGACCGGGCTGGCCGACGCCGAGAACCTCGGACCACAGGGTGGCCAGGAGATCCTCCGTGAGGGTGCGGGGCAGCGACGAAACGGCTTCGCTTCGGACCTCCGGAGGCGGCAGGGCCCGGCGGTCCACTTTGCCCGTGGGGGTAAGCGGCAGCCGTTCCAGCCAGGTGAACGAGGCGGGGATCAGCGCGGGCGGCAGCCGCTCAGCCAGGAAGGCCCGGAGATCGGGCCGCGCGTCGTCGTTTCCCGCCACGACATAGGCGGCGAGGGACGGCTCGCCACCCCAAGGCACGACCACCGCGGCCTTCACCACAGGATGGCGCAGCAGGTTGGCGGCGACCTCTTCGGGCTCGACCCGGACGCCGCGGATCTTCACCTGGTGATCGAGCCGGCCCAGGACCTCCAGCGCACCGTCCGGCCGGTAGCGGCCCCGGTCGCCCGTCCGGTACAACAGGTCTCCGGGATCGGTGCGGAAGGGGTTGGAGATGAAACCCCGCGCCTGGTCCTCCGGCGCATTGAGATAGCCCCGGGTCCGGAAAGGCGTGCGCACGAACACCTCGCCCGGCTCGCCGAAGCCGCACAGGCGGCCGGTTTCCGACAGCACCAGGAGCTGGCAGTCCGGCAAGGGGCGGCCTGCCGGCTGGACGCCTGGCAGCGCGGGAGTGGGGACACGGAAGAAGCTTTGAATCATCGTGGCTTCCGTCGCCCCGTAGAAGTTGACCACCTCCCCGGCCGCGGGGAACGCTTCGCGCCAACGGGCGACGAGAGCGTCGGTCAGCGGCTCGCCGGACAGGAAGATCCAGCGCAGCCGCGCCAGCGAGCTCCCCGCCGGGCGTTCGCTCAGCCAGGCCTGGGCGACCGTCGGCACCGCGTGGAGATAGGTGATCCCCTCGCGGTCCAACCAGCGGACGACTTCGCCAGGGCCCATGTCCGCCGCGGGGAGATGGAGGCAGGCGCCGCTCGTGAGAGGGAGGAACAGGTCGCGCAGCACCGCGTCGAAGCTCAGCGTGATCAGCAGGGCGCCCCGGTCGTCCTCGCCGATGCCGAAAGCCTGCCGCTGCCAATCCAGGAAATGGCTCAGCCCCTTGTGAACGCCCACGACCCCCTTGGGGACCCCCGTGGTGCCGGAGGTGAAAAACACGTACGCCGGATCATCCCCCTCGATCAGGGGCAGCGGCGGCAGCGGATCCGCGCCGGTCGCCGCGCCGGTGAGCCGGCCGGTGGCGGCGTCGACGACGAGCCGGTCTGGGCATTCCTCGGCCAGCCATTCATCTCCGGCAGGGAGCGGACCGCTGTGGAGCAGCCGCCGCGCGCTCGCCGTCCGCAGCATCAGCCGGCGCCGGGCAGCCGGCAGGCCGCCGTCGAGCGTCAACAGGACACCGCCGCTCCCGAGGACGGCCAGCAGGCTCACGATCAGGCCGAAACCGCGCTCTCCCGACACCGCGACGACCTCGCCGCGCTCGAGGCCCGCGGCGACCAGCGCACGGGCCGTCTCGTCCGCCCGGGCCGCCAGCTCTCCGTAGCTCCAGACGCTCTCACCACGGCGGACCGCCGGGCGCTCAGGAGCCCGCGCGGCCCGGCCCAGGACGATCTCGGCGACGGGACGGAAGGGGCTCTCCGGCAGCGGCGTGGCGGGATCGGGCAGCCCCAGCCGGGCCGCCGGCGTGGCCAGCGAGTGAACGCCGATCGGCAGATCAGGCCCGGCGATGAGCTGATCGAGCAGGTGCTCGAGCTGGTCGAGCATCCGGCCGACCCGCTCGCCGGAGAAGCGGGCCCGCTGGTAGACGAGGCGCAGCGACACCCCTTCCGCCAGCTCCGACAGGTAGAGGGTCAACGGGAACTTCGCCTCCGGCTCCTCGAGATCCCAGGGTTCGAGGGCGAGCCGGGCGGAGGCCACCCGATCCTCGCCCGAGACGGCGAGGTGATTGAACAACACCTCGAACAGGGGATTGCGGCCCAGGCTCCGCTCTGGCTGCACTTCCTCCACCAGCCGCTCGAACGGCAGGTCCTGGTGGGTGTAGCCATCCAGGGTGACTTCGCGGACCCGGTCCAAGAGAGTGCGGAATGAGGGGTCGCCCCCGAGGTCCATCCGCAACGCGAGCGTATTGACGAAGAACCCGATGAGCCCCTCGATCTCGAAATGGTTGCGGTTCGCGATCACCAACCCCACGATCAGCTCGCTCTGCCCGCTGAGTCGGTGCAGGAGGATCTCGAACCCGGCGAGCAGCGTCATGGCAAGCGTGCAGCCCTGCTCACGGCCGAGAGCCCGCAGGGGCCCGATCAAGGACGCCGGCAGGCTGCGGGCGGCCGATCCACCCCGATGATCGGGACGATCGGAAGGGGGGGCATCCGCGGGCAGATCGAGCCTCGGCAGCTCGCCGCCGAAACGCCGCCGCGCATAGGCGAGGTGATCCGCCATCACCTCGCCGCTCAGCCAGCGCCGCTGCCAGGCGGCGAAGTCGGCGTACTGGATGGGTAGCTCCGGCAGATCGGGCGTCCGCCCCTCGACGCGCGCCGTGTAGAGCTCCTCCATCTCGCGCAGCAGCACGCTCGATGACCAGCCGTCGCTGGCGATATGGTGCAGGGTGAGCACCAGGATCTGATCGTCCGCGGCGAGGCGCAGGACGGAGAGCCGCAGCAGGTATCCCTGCCGCAGATCGAACGGCCGCGCCGCCTCCCCGCGGGCCAGGCGGCGCGCCGCGTCCACGCAGTCCCCTGCCGGCAGGCCGCCCAGGTCGATGACGGGGACCCCGATCGGAACCGGCGGCTCGACGCACTGCGCCGGCCGCCCGTCCAAGGTCTCGAAACGGGTCCGCAGGACCTCGTGCCGTTCGACGATCCGGGACACCGCCCAGGAGAGCGCATCCGGATCGAGCGGGCGGCGGCAGCGCAGAGCCATGGGAACGTTGTAGGCGCTGCCACCCGGATCGAGCTGCTCCATGAACCAGAGCCGCTGCTGCGCGAAGGAGAGCGGCAACTCGCCGCCGCGGTCCGCCGGCGGGATCGACGGCAGCTCCCCGGCTCCCGAGCCGCGGCCCTGCAGGGTTTCGATCTCCCGCGCGAAGTCCGCCAGGACCGGGTTGCGGAACAGGCTCTGGAGCGGGATTTCGATCCGGAAGCTCCGCCGCGCTCGCGACACCGCCTGCGTGGCCAGCAAAGAGTGCCCGCCCAGCTCGAAGAAGTCATCGTGCCGTCCCACCGGCTCGACGCTCAGCAGCTCGGACCAGGTCTCCGCCAGGACCTGCTCGATGAAGGTCTGCGGCACGACGAAGCCCTCCTGGCTCGTCCGCGAAGCGATACCGGGCGTGGGCAGCGCTCCCCGGTCCACCTTGCCATTGGGGGTCAGCGGCAGCGCGGGTAGGACCACGAGGGCGGAGGGGAGCATGTATTCGGGCAACCGGCCGCGCAGGTGCTCGCGCAAGGACGCGCGCAAGCCGGCTTCGGGTCCGCCGCCGGCCCGCGGCACCACGTAAGCGGCGAGCTGCCGGTCTCCCGTCCCGCTCTGGAGCGCCAGGACGACCGCCGAGGCGATCTCCGGATGGCTGGCCAGGATCGCCTCGATTTCGCCGAGCTCGATCCGGAAACCGCGGATCTTGACCTGGTGATCGGTGCGCCCCAGGAACATGATGCGCCCGTCCGGGAGGAAACGGGCGAGGTCGCCGGAGTCATAGAGCCGCGCTCCGGGCTCGCCGAAGGGGTCCGGCACGAACCTCTCGGCGGTCAGCTCCGGCCGCCGCCAGTAGCCGCGGCCGAGACCGTCGCCGCCGATGTGAAGCCGTCCTGAAGCTCCCATCGGGACCGGCCCGAGCCCTCGATCCAGAACGTAGAGATGGGTATTGGCGATCGGCCGGCCGATCGGGATGCTCGTCACCTCGGGGGCTAGGTCCTTGATGGGGTGCGTGGTTGCAAAGGTCGTGCTCTCCGTCGGGCCATAGACGTTGAGCAGACGCTCCGGCGGGACCGCCGCGAGCACGGCGCGCGCCGCCACCGCATCCATCTCCTGACCGCCGACCAGGAGGGTGCGAATGTCCGCAAAGGCTCCTGGGGACTCATGAGCGATCTGCTGAAAGAGGGCCGTCGTCAGGAAGAGCACAGTGATCCCCTGGTGGCGCAACTCCGCCGCGAGCTCCCGGGAAGAGAGAGCCGTCTCCTTGCGGATTCCCACCAGGCAGGCCCCGCAGAGCAACGCTCCCCAGATCTCGAAGGTGGCGGCGTCGAAGGAGCTATTGGAGATTTGCGCGATCCGGTCGCCGGGGCCGAGTTGCACATAGTCGGTTGCGAGCAACAATCGGATGACGCCGCGCTGCGGGATCGCCACTCCTTTGGGCTGACCTGTGGAGCCCGAGGTGTACATCACATAAGCGAGCCCGTCGGCACCCATTCCAGCGGCGAGGTTTCCCACAGGCCGCATGGCGATCCGCTCGCGCTCCTCCTCGAGGTCCACGATCCAGGTCCCGCATCCGGCCAGCTCCGTGGCCAGACCGCCCCGGCTCAGCAAGGCGATGGCCTGCGAGTCGCCCAACATCCAACGCAGACGATCGGCGGGGTAGGTGGGATCCAAAGGGACGTAGTAGCCGCCCGCCTTGACGATCGCCAAAAGCACCACCGCCATTTCCAGAGATCGGTCGAGGCAGACGGCGACCGGCGTCTCCGCGCCCACACCCAGCTCGCGCAGATGCCAGGCCAGACGGTTGGCGGCTGCGTTCAGCTCCCCGAATGACAGGCTCTCGCCGAAGAAGCTGAGCGCGACGACATCCGGGATCTCCGCGGCCCTGGCTTCGAAGAGTGCGGCCAGAGACCTGTCCGCGGGATAAGCGGTGCGTTTGTCGTTCCACTCGGCCGCGATCTGGTGCTGCTCCGGAGGCGAGAGGAGAGAGAGATCCGACCACCGATCCCCGGGTCTCTCCGCCAGGGCGACAAGGAGGTTGCTGTAGTGCCGGAGCCAGCGGACTACCGTCGCCCCATCGAACAGATCGGCCGAATACCCCAGCCCCCCAACGATCCGGTCTCCCTCCTGCGACAGCGACATTATGAGATCGAACTTGGCAACGTCCTCGTCGAGAAGAACGGGGGCCAGGGATAGACCCCGCAATTCGAGCGGCGGGATGGCGGCGTTCTGGAGCGCGAAGGCGACCTGGAACAAGGGTGTGTGGTGGGGGTCGCGCTCGGGCTGCAGCTCCTCGACAAGCCTTTCGAAGGGCAGATCCTGATGGGCGAAGTCGGTGAGCACATCATCCCGGACCTGCCGCAGCACCTGGGCTAAGGTGGAGCTCTCTGCCAGCCGGGTCCGGATCACCAAGGTATTGACGAAGAAACCCACCAGTCCTTCCACCTCCACCCGGCCACGGCCCGCCACCGGAGTGCCGACTGGAACGTCCGTCTGTCCGGAGTAGCGGGAGAGGAGGATCTGGAAGGTCGCCAGCAGGGTCATAAACAGCGTCGCGTCCTGGCTCCGGCCTACCGCGACGAGAGCCTGCGAAAGCTCGGCCGACAGCTCGATCGGACGCGATCCGCCGCGCAGGCTCGGCCGTGCGGGCCGAGGCCGATCCGTCGGCAGCTCGAGCACCGGGGGAGCCCCCGCAAGGCGCCGTCGCCAATGCTTCAGCTCGCTTTCGAGCCTCTCGCCGGAGAGCCACTGGCGCTGCCAGACTGCATAGTCGGCGTACTGGATAGGTAGCTCTGGCAGTTCCGGATCGCGCTCCTCGGAGAGAGCGCTGTAAAGGGCGCCGACCTCGCGCACCAGGATGCCCAGCGACCAGGCATCCGCGATGATGTGATGCACCGTGAACAGTGCGATGTGTTGCTCATCCTCCAAGCGCAGCAGGGTGGTGCGCAGGAGAGGCCCAAGGCTAAGGTCGAACGGTAGGGCGGCCTCGGCGGTGGCGAGCCTTCCCGCCTCACGGCTGCGCGCCGCCGGCGACAAACCTCTCAGATCGATGAGCGGCAGCGACACCGGCAAGGTGGGAGCGATCCGCTGTACGGTTTGTCGGTTGACGGCGGTGAAGGTGGTGCGCAGCACTTCGTGCCGGGCAGCCAATGCCGAGAGGCTAGCGGCGAGCGCAGGCCGAGAGAGAGAGCCGCGCAGCCCGAGAAACAGGGGCATGTTGTAATTCACCGCCTCGGGATCGAGCTGGCCAAGGAACCAGAGCCGCTCCTGGGCGAAGGAGAGCGGGACCAAGTCGAGAGAGGGCGGCCGGCGCGGGATGGGCTCCGGCTGCGCTTCGGCGAGCTCCTCGCGGATCTGCTCGAAGAGCAGGGCCCGTTGCTCGCGGGAGAGCTCCGCGAGACGCTCCTCGATGGGCAGAGGATGACTCGCCGGGCCTCTTCCGCCGGGAGCAACCTCGCGAGCCTCGCCCGAGGCGGGCCCTTGGACGAGCCGTTCAACCTTTCGCAACCGCGCGTCGAGAAGCTCGCCGTCGGTGCTCTCCAGCTCCTTCTGGACGATGTGATCGGCCAGATCAGCCAACGTCGCGGAATCGAAGACCATCCGTAGCGTCACCCGGATGCCATGCTCCTGGTTCAGGCGCGAGACGAGCTGCGTGGCGAGCAGAGAATGGCCGCCGAGGTCGAAGAAGTTGTCGCGCATCCCCACTTGCTCGATGCCCAGCAGCTTCGCCGCGACCTGGGTGAGCAGCGTCTCGAGCGGAGTGGCTGGCGCGAGCCAGGCCTCGGCGGGCTCCCGGCCGCGCTCCGGAGCCGGGAGGGCCGCGCGATCGATCTTGCCCGACGGCGTGAGCGGCAGCACGTCGAGCAGCACGATGGCCGAAGGGACCATGTAGTCCGGCAGCTCCGATTCCAGGAAGCGGCGTAGCTCGGGCACCATCCGGCGTGCCTGGTTGCCGTTCAGCGGCGTATTGGCATAATCGCGCCACGGGCGATCCCCGATCGACACGCCCGGCATTGACATCAGCGTGGTCCGAGGGCCGGTTCGACGGCGCAGGACGGCGTCGAAGCGCCCGTCGGCTCCGCCACGTGCCGACCAGGTAACGGTGGCCGCATAGCCGAGCCCCTCCGCAAGCTGCCAGAGGTCCTCGGGCTCGACGTCTGCGGAGCCCAGGGAACCTGGCGCAATTTCGCGCCGCAGCTCCTCCGCTGTCCGCTCCTGCCAGGCGGGATCGGCGAGCAGGGCGACCAGGACTGTTTCGCGTGCGAGGCGCGCGCTTGGAATACCCGCCAGCGTGAGCACGGCCGGCATGTCGGCCGCGAGCCGGCGCTCGAGCGCCGCGAGCGACAGCTCCGCGCTCTGCCAATCGAGAGGCTCCGGCAGCGCCCGGGCGGCTCCGCCGTCGAGGTGGAGCACGGCGTCGTAGCGGAAACAGGTCAGCTCGTTGTGCGCCCGGCCACGCTTCAGCATCACCTCTGCGCGGACCCCGGGCAGGTGGCGTGCCAAGGCGCCGAAGAACGCCGGATCGATGACCAGCTCCTCCTCGTCCTCCAAGCGCCGCTGGACGCGGGAGCGGATCTCGGCGACCGGGCGCGAGGGGGGCGCCAGGTGCAGCTCGACCGCGGTATGGAAGGCTTGGAGCAGCGGCAGGCTGCGCACGTCACCGACGAAGATCACTCCATCCGGGGCGACGGCCTGCACCGCCCCTTCGAGCACGCGCACGAGGTAGTCGACATCCGGGAAGTACTGCACAACCGAGTTGAGGACGACGAGATCGAAACCACCCGGCACCACGCCGTTCCAGTCATCGGCCATCCGGCGGTCGAGCTCGACGTGGGCGAGCCCGCTTCCCGGCTTCTCCACCTGCCGACGCACATAGCCGAGCGCGACGGCCGAGAAGTCGGTACCGCGGTAGCGCTCGGCGCGTGGGGCGACGCGGAAGAGCAGGAGCCCGGTGCCACATCCCACCTCGAGCACCCGTCGGTGCGGCAGGGCGAGCAGGCGGTCAACCGTGGTCTCCACCCATTCGCCCATTTCGACGGCGGGGATCGGCTCGCCCGTGTAGCTGCTGTTCCACCCTTGGAGATTGAAGGTGGGATCCCCGGCCTCATCGACGTCCGAGGTCTTGCCGTAGGTCTCTTCGTAGAGGTCCCGCCAATTCGCGATGTGCTGCTGCGCTATCTGCCCGGCGGGCTCCGCTTCACCGTCTGGATGCGGCACGACATAGGCGACCAGCCGCCGGCCGGTGGTGCCGTCGTCTCGTGCCACCACCACGACCTCCCGGACGCGCGGGTGACGGTCGATCACGCTCTCGATCTCCCCCAGCTCGATGCGGAAGCCCCGCACTTTGACCTGATGGTCGAGGCGCCCCCGGAATTCGAGCTCGCCGACCGCCAGATGCCGCACCAGGTCGCCGGTGCGATACATCCGCTCGCCCGGCCGGCCGGAAAACGGGTCGGGAAGGAAGCGCTCCGCGGTGAGATCCGGACGACCCAGGTAGCCGCGCGCCAGTCCGGCACCACCGACTGCCAGCTCACCGGGGATACCCGAGGGCGCCAACCGAAGGTGCGGGTCGAGCGCGTAAACCCGTGTGCCGTCGACGGGCCGCCCAATACTTGGTGGATGCACCGCCTCCTCTTCCGAGACCGGTGCCACGATCGTCCAGGTGGTAACCACACTGCTTTCGGTAGGACCGTAGTGATTGCCCAGCCGGAACGGCAACGGCCGGCTGGGCGCCCTCTGCAGGCGGTCGCCACCGGTGAGCAGGGCACGCAGGGCGAGCCCTGGCGGCAACTCCCGCTCGGCCCGCTCGAGAACCCGCTCGGCGAGGGGGGTGGGCAGGAAAGTGAGAGTGATCCCCGAGGTCGCAAGCCAAGACAGCAGGCGGTCGGGGAGGAGCCGCGTCTCCTCGTCGGGCACGTGGAGGCTCGCGCCGGCAGCCAGATAAGGCCAGATCTCCCAGACCGAGGCATCGAAGCCCGACGAAGCGACCAGGGTAGCGCGATCGCAGGCCGCGACGTCCCAGGCCCGCAGGTGCCAACGCACCAGGGAGAGCAGGCCGCCGCGCGATACCTGCACTCCCTTCGGACGGCCGGTGGACCCGGAGGTGTAGATGACGTAGGCCAAGGTCTCGGGCGGTGGAGCGGCCCACGGCTTCGGCTCACCCTCCGGGAGAGGCGTGGCAGTGGAGAGCCGGATGACTCGCGCGCCGACCGCCCAGGACGGCAGGGCTCCGGCTTCCAGGGTCCGGCTGAGCAGCGCGGGCATGCCGCTCTCGCGTACCATGTAAGCCAGGCGTTCGGCCGGATAGGAGGGATCGAGCGGCACGTAGGCGCCGCCCGCCAGCAGCACGGCGAGGGCACCGAGCACCAGCTCCGGCGAACGGTCGGTGTGCAGCCCGACGCAGACCTCGGGGCCGACGCCCAGCCCGCGCAACTCGCGGGCGAGCGAGAGGGCCCGGACGGCGAGTTCGCGATAGCTCAGGCTCGTCCCCGCAGCAGCCACGGCCAGGGCCTGCGGAGCGGCCGCTACTCGCGCCGCGAACAGCTCGACGACGTCTCCTCCTGGCGACGCGGCGGCATCGTTCCATTCGACCAGGAGCTCGTGGCGTTCCGTCTCGCCGAGCAGGGGGATCTCCGAGAGGCGCCGGGAAGGATCCGCGAGCAGCCCTGCCAACCAGGCGTCGAGATGGCCGGCCCAGCGCAGGACCGTCGAAGTGTCGAACAGGTCCGAGCTCCAAGTGAACCGCAGCGAGAGTCCCTCTTCCGTTTCGTTGAAGATGACCTCTAGATCGAAGCGGGTCGTCGGGAACTCGAAGTCGACCGGCGAAAAGGTGAGGCCCGGCAGATCGATGGCCCGCAACGGCGCGTTCTGGAGCGCGCACACGACTTGGAACAAGGGATTGTGTGACAGCCGCCGCTCGGGGCGCAGCTCCTCCACCAGCCGTTCGAACGGGAGGTCCTGGTGGGAATAGGCCCCCAGGGCGGCCCGCCGCGTCCGGGCCAACAGCTCGCGGAACGGCGGATCGCCGCGGAGGTCGCCACGAAACACGAGACTGTTGACGAAGAAGCCGATGAGCGGCTCGATTTCGGCGCGGTTGCGGTTGGCTATGGGCGAGCCCAGGGTCACGTCCTCCTGCCCGGTGTACCGCCCCAGCAAGGCTTCGACCGCGGCGAGCAGAACCATGAACAGGGTGGCGTCGTGCTGCCGCGCCAGGGAGGAGAGCGCCCGGTTGACCTCCGGCCCGATGGCACGGATCCGGGTACCGCCACGGAAGCTCTGAAGGGGAGGGCGCGGCCGATCGGTGGGCAGGTCGAGTGCCGAGACGGTCGCGAGTGTCTCGCGCCAGTAGGCGAGTTGCCTCTCCAGCACCTCCCCTTGCAGCCACTGGCGCTGCCAGACAGCGAAGTCGGCGTACTGGACGGCCAGCTCGGGCAAGACCGAACGCCCACCAGGGCCCACCGCCACGCCGGCGAGCGCTGCCGGATATAGAGCGGCGATCTCTTCCACCAGGACACCCACAGACCAGCCATCGGCCGCGATGTGATGGATAACGAGCAGCAGCACGTGCTCCGTGCGACCGATGCGAACGGCACGGACGCGGAGCACCGGGTCACGTTCCAGGATGAACGGTGCCGCCATCGTCTCATCGGCCAAGCGCCGCGCCTCTTCACGGCCTGACACCTCCGGCAGGGCCGAGAGGTCCAACAAGGGAAGCGTCCAGTCCTCCGCCGGCGCGATCACCTGCGCCGGCCTGTCGTCCACCGCTACGTAGGTGGTGCGCAGCGCCTCGTGGCGGCGCACGATCTCGCCGATAGCCGCCGCCATCGCCGGCAGGGAGAGCTCGCCATGCCCGACCAGGGCGAGCGGGATGTTGTAGGCGGCGTTGCCCGGCGCCAAACGGTCAAGAAACCAGAGACGCTCCTGGGCGAAGGAGAGCGGCAGAGAGCCCTGCCGCGGCACGGGTTCGATCGGGGGCGCCGCCGCGATCGAGGCGCCGGCCGAAAGCGCCGCTTCCAACGCCGCCGCGAGGGCCTCCACGGTCGGTGCCTGGAACAGCTCGCGTAGCGCGATGTCCACGCCGGTGGCCGAGCGCAGTCGGCTCACCACCTGAGTCGCCAGCAGCGAGTGGCCGCCCAGCTCGAAGAAGTTGGCGGATCTGGAGACCTGTGGCACGCGGAGCACATCGCACCAGATCGCGGCCACGATCTCTTCCACCGGAGTCCGCGGAGTGCCGCCGTCGGCCTGCTCTTCCGGGCCCTCTGGAACCGGCAGGCGGGAGCGGTCCACCTTGCCATGGGCGGTGAGAGGCAACCCGGAGAGGGAGATGAAAACGGACGGCACCATGTATTCCGGCAGCCTGGCGAGGAGCGCGCGCCGCAGCTCCGCCGTGGCGACGGCAGCCGCGGGGTCGAGCACCACGTAGGCGACCAGTCGCGTTCCGCCGGCGCCGTCCTCGCGGGCCGTCACCAGGGCCTCGCGCACGCCGGGATGCTCGGAGAGCACCGCCTCGATCTCTCCCAGCTCGATCCGGAACCCCCGCACCTTGACCTGCTGGTCGATGCGGCCGAGGAACTCGAGCTCGCCGCTCGGCAGGAACCTCGCCGTATCGCCGCTGCGGTAGAGGCGCGCGCCCACGCCGCGGGAGCCGAAGTCCGGCACGAAGCGCTCGGCGGTGAGAGCGGGGCGACGCAGATAGCCGCGCGCCACTCCGCGGCCGCCGACGAAGATCTCCCCGGGGACGCCGATCGGCACCGGTTGCAGCCGGTGGTCGAGCAGATGGATCCGCAGGTCCGGAATCGCCCGGCCGATGACGCCGCGCGCGGGCTGGGCGAGATCGTCCAGGGAGAGCGGACGGTAGGTGACGTGCACCGTCGTCTCGGTGATCCCGTACATGTTGATCAGCCGCGGACGGCGGTCGCCGTGCTTCTCGAACCAGGGCCGCAGGCTCGCGAGGTCGAGCGCCTCGCCGCCGAAGACGACGACGCGCAGCTCGAGCCCGCCCTCCTCTCCATTCCGCGCGTCGGCCTCGGCGAGCTGGCGGAAGGCCGAGGGCGTCTGGTTGAGGACCGTCACCCGCTCGCGCGCCAGCAGGCGTCGAAATTCCTCGGGCGAGCGGCTGACCCAATAGGGAACCACGACCAGGCGGCCGCCGTAGAGCAGCATGGCCCAGAGCTCCCACACCGAGAAGTCGAAGGCCTGCGAGTGGAACAGCGTCCCGACGTCCCCGGGCCCGAAACGGAAGTCCTCCCAGGTGGCCTCGAAGAGGGCGATGGCGTTGGCGTGGAGCACCACCACGCCCTTCGGCCTGCCGGTGGAGCCCGAGGTGTAGATCACGTACGCCGGGCTGGCCGCGCCGGCCCGCCGTGGCGGATCGCCGGCAGGCTCCCCGGCACCCATGCCGGCGGACCGGTCGAGGCAGACGAGCCGGGCGTCCCCAACGGGCGGCAGCTCGGCCAGCAGCTCCGTCTCGGTCAGCACCACCGGCGCGCGGGTGTCCTCGAGGATCCACGCCAGCCGTTCGCGCGGATAGGCCGGGTCGAGCGGGACATAGGCGCCGCCGGCCTTCAGGATGCCGAGAATGGCGGCGACCATCTCGAGGGTACGGCCGGTGAACAGCGCGACGAAGGTGCCGTCCCCGACCCCGAGCTCGATCAGGCGGTGGGCGAGCCGGTTGGCGCGCCGGTTGAGCTCCTCATAGGTCAGCTCCACGCCGTCCAGGCTGACCGCGACCGCGGCGGGCGTCCGCTCGGCCTGCGCGGCGAACAGCTCGTGGAGGCAGAGCCGGTCCGCCCCGGGCTCCCATGAGTCGGCCCATTCGCCGAGAACCTGGTGCCGCTCGGCCGCGGTGAGCATGGCGAGGTCGGAGACCCGGGCCCGCGGATCGTCGACCGCCGCTCGCAACAGCGTCTCGAAGTGGCCCAGCATGCGGCCGATGGTGGGACCGTCATAGAGATCGGTGCTGTAAAGGACCGCGACCGCGAGCCCGCCGGGGCTCTCGAAGAGCGACCAGACAAGGTCGAACTGGGTGGTGCGGGATTCGATCGGCAGCGGTTCGATCCGCAGCCCGCGCACCTCGGTGGCGCCCGCCGGTGTGCTCTGCAGCGCGAACAGGACCTGAAACAGCGGGTTCTCGCCGGCATGACGGTCGTCGAGCACCGCCTCGACCAGCCGCTCGAACGGGACGTCCTGGTGGGCGTAGGCTTCGAGCGCCGTCTTGCGCACGCGGCGCAGGAGCTGACGGGCCGAAGGATCTCCCGCCAGGTCGAGCCGCAGAGCCAGCGTGTTGACGAAAAATCCGATCAGCCCTTCGGTCTCCCGCCGGCGGCGATTGGCGATCGGAGAGCCGACGACGAGGTCGGATTGCCCCGAGTAGCGGGACAGCAGGACGCCGAAGGCGGCGAGCAGGACCATGAACGGGGTCGCACCCTCCTCGCGCGCCCATTCGTCGAGCCTCGCCTGCAGGAGCCGCGGCAGGACCGCGATCCGCGCCGCGCCGCGGACGAGCGCGCCGGCCGGCCGCGGCCGGTCGGCGGGGAGCCGCAGGCGGGGCGGGCTCTCGAGGCGGCGGCGCCAATAGGAGAGCTGCGACTCCAGGATCTCCCCCTGAAGCTGCCCGCGCTGCCAGAGGGCGAAGTCGGCGTACTGGATCGGCAGCTCGGGGAGCTCTGGCGCGAGCCCCGCCGAGAGCGCCTCGTAGATCGCCGCGATCTCGCGCTGCAGCACGCCGATCGACCAGCCGTCGGAGATCACGTGGTGGATGATCAGCAGCAGCACATGCTCCCGGTCGTTCCACCGCAGGAGGAGCGCGCGCAGGAGCGGCCCGGTGTCGAGACGGAAGGGGCGGTAGGCCGCCGCCGCCGCGAGGCTCCGCGTCTCCCTGGCGGCGGCGGCCGGCGGGAGCCCGCCCAGATCGACGAGCGGCAGCGGGATCGCGGGTTCGGCCGCGATCACCTGGACCGGCGTCCCTTCCGCCGAGCGGAACGACGTGCGCAGCGCCTCGTGCCGGCGAGCGATGGCGGCGAGGGTGCCCGCCAGGGCGGCGGGATCGAGCGGCCCCGAGAGGCGGACCGAAGCCGGCATGTTATAGGCCGGGTTGCCAGGGATCAGCTGATCGATGAACCAGAGCCGCTGCTGGGCGAAGGAGAGCGGCAGGCCCTCGGCAGGCCGGGCGCGGCGCGGGATGGCATCCGGCGATTCCCCCCCCGCCGTGGCCGTACCCCCCGTCTTCTGCAGGCGGGCGCGGAGGATCTCGCGCTGCTCGGGAGACAGGCCGGCGATGATGGCCCGCGGATCTCTGACGCTCACGACCGCTCCCCTTCGCCGAGCCGGTTGACCCCCAGCACCTCTCCGGGCTCCGGCTCGGAGCCGATCTCCGCCAGCATCGCCGCCAGCATCGCCGGATCCATCTGCTCGGCCTGCCGCTGGACGAGCACCACGGCCAGCTCCGCGATCGTCGACGTCTCGAAAACGGCGGCCAGCGGCAGGTCCACCAGGAACTGCTCGCGCACCCGCGACACCACCTGCGTCACCAGCAGCGAGTGGCCGCCGATATCGAAGAAATTGTCGTGAACACCGACCCGTTCAAGCTCCAGGAGATCCTTCCAGATCTCGGCGAGGACCTTCTCGGTCGGCGTCCGCGGCGCCACATAGCCGCCGCTCGTCTCGCGCGCCGCCGGCGCCGGCAACGCCCGCCGGTCGACCTTGCCGTTGATGTCGAGCGGCAGCGCGTCGAGCCTCGCGAAGGCCGAGGGCACCATGTAGTCGGGCAGGCTCTCGCGCAACGATGCCCGGAGCTCCGGCACCAGCCGCTGGACGATCCGGCCGTGCAGCGGCTGGTTGGCGTATGCGGCCCAGGGCCTGCCGTCGGCGGCCGGCGACGGCAGGCGGAGCGGAGCCGAGCCGAGGCGGGTCAGCAACAGGCTGAACGATCCTGCCGGGTCTCCGCTCTCCCAGGCGAGGTCGACGGCGTACGGCAGGTCGCGGAGCGCCGCCGGGAGCTCCTCTGGGTCAACCCCAGGCTCGGAGACGTCCTCGGCGAGGCGCCGGTCGACGGCGCGCCGCAGCTCACCCGCCGTGGCGCCCGCCAGCCGTCTGCCGCGCAGCAGGGCGAGGGCCGCGGCTTCGCGCCGGAGCCGCGCGTTGGGCACGCCGGTGAGCGCGAGCACCGGCGGCGCTTCGGTGGCAAGCAGCCGGTGGAGCGCCGCGAGCGAGAGCCCCTCGCGCCGCCAGTCCCGAGCGGGGGTCTCGGCGGGCGCCTCCGGCTCGGAGACGCCGCCCACGTGGAGCACGACGTCATAGCGGAAGACGGCCATCTCGGTCCGCCGCCGGCCACGCCGCAGGCGGATCTCGACGGCGGTGATCTCCGGCAAGCGGCTGCGCAGGGCATGGAAGAAGGCCGGATCGAGCGCCAGCTCCTCATCCTGCTCCACCTCCCGGCGCACCCGCTGGCGCAGCTCCTCGAGCGGCAATCCCTCGGCGGCCCGATGGAGCTGCACCGACAGGTGGAGCGTCCCGAGCAGCGGCAGGCTGCGGACGTCGCCGACGAAGACCGCCCCGCCGGGAGACACCCGCCTGACCGCACCCTCGAGGACCGCGAGCAGGTAGTCGACCGTAGGGAAGTACCGCACCACCGAGTTGAGGATCACCGTGTCGAACCGCTCCGGGCCGTGGCTCTCGAAATCGTCGGCAGCCCCTTGGTGGAGCGCGACCTGGGGCAGCGGCGGATCGAGCTGCGCTAGCCGCTCGCGCAGAAAGAGCAAGGCGTTGCGCGAGAGGTCGCTCGCCCGGTAGTGCCGGCAGCCGGGGGCCAGCCGGAACAGCAGGAGCCCGGTACCGCAGCCGATCTCGAGCACCCGCTCCGGCCGCAGCGCCGCGATCCGCTCCACCGTGACCTCGGTCCACTCCGCCATCTCCTCGGCCGCGAATGGCTGGCCGGTATACCGGTCGGTCCAGCCCGCGTAGTCCGCCTCCGGCCCCTCCATCCAGACCGCCTGGTCATAGACGTCGTCGAACCTCTCCTGCCAAGTGGCGACCTGCTCGCCAGCGGCTGCGGCGGCGAGGTCCGCGGCGGTCTCCGGGGCGAGCACGACGTAGGCGGCCAGATGCCGATCGCCCGGCGACTCCCCACGGGCCATCACGACGGCCTCGGAGACCCCTGGGCAGGAGAGGAGCGCCGATTCGATCTCCCCCAGCTCGATCCGGAAACCCCGGATCTTCACCTGGTGATCGCGGCGGCCCAGGACCTCCAGTCCACCCTCGCGGTAGCGGCCCAGGTCGCCGGTG
>DATHEF010000001.1:0-27919 GCA_035490435.1 Thermoanaerobaculia bacterium | reverse complement strand
CAACACGGTGCCCTCGGCGATGGCGGAGCTGCTGCGCCAAGAGGGGGTGCCGGCCTCGGTGGTGACGGTGAACCTGGCCGGAGAGGCGCTGCCCCGGGCTCTCGCCGATCAGATCTACGCGGTGCCGGGAATCGAGCGTCTCTACAATCTCTACGGCCCGTCGGAGGACACGACCTACTCGACCTTCGTGCGGGTGGCCAGGATTTCGGAGCGGATGCCCCCGATCGGCCGTCCGCTCGCGGGCACCCAGGGGTACGTGGTGGACCGTTTCGGCCAGCCGGTGCCGGCGGGCGTGGCTGGTGAGCTGCTGCTGGGGGGCGGAGGGCTGGCGCGCGGCTACCTGGGCCGGCCGGAGCTGACGGCGGAGCGGTTCGTGCCCGACGCCTATGGCGAGCCGCTGGGAGGGCGTCTGTACCGGACGGGGGACTTGGCGCGTTCCCTGGCGGACGGCACCCTGGAGTTCCTGGGCCGTCTGGATCACCAGATAAAGATCCGCGGCTTCCGCATCGAGCCGGGGGAGATCGAGTCTGCGCTGCTGGGGCATGAGGGAGTACGGGAGGTGGCCGTGGTGCCGCAGGCGGATCCGCGGGGGGACCAGCGGCTGGTGGCCTACGTGGCGCCCCACCCCGGGGTGAGGCTGGCCATGGACGAGCTACGGAGCTTCCTCCGGCGCCGGCTGCCGGACTACATGGTGCCCGGAGCCTGGGTCGAGCTGTCCGCGCTGCCGCGCAGCTCCCACGGCAAGCTCGACCGCCGGGCCCTGCCCGCACCGGAGTCCGCGCTCCATGGCACGTCGAAGGCGCTGCTGCCACGGGACCCCCTGGAGCTTGAGCTGGCCAGGCTGTGGGAGGATCTGCTCGGAGTGGAAGGGGTCGGCGTGCACGACGATTTCTTCACCCTCGGGGGGCACTCCTTGCTCGCCGTCCGGTTGGCCACTAGGATTCAGAAGACCTTCGGGGTTGCGTTGCCGGTCGCGAGCTTCTTCCAGGCGCCGACTCTGGAATCGATGGCCGGTCTCCTGAGGCAGCGAGGAGAGGCGCCAGGCACTCCCCCGCATGGCCTCGTTCCCCTCAAGAGCCGCGGGATCCTGCCACCGCTCTTCCTGATCCATGCCGGAGCCGGTCACGTGCTCTCCTATCTCGCGCTGAGCCGGCGGCTGCCCGGCTCCGACCGGCCGGTCTTCGGCGTTCAGTCGGAGACGTGGAGCGGTGGCGAGGGCGCGGACGAGATCGAAGCCATGGCCGAGAGGTACGTTCGCAGGATCCTGGCGGTCCAGCCGCACGGCCCCTATCATCTGGCGGGGTGGTCACTGGGCGGGGTAGTGGCCTTCGAAATGGCGCGGCGCCTCGAGGAGAGTGGCCACAGGGTCGGGCTTCTCGCGTTGATCGATTCGCGGGCGCCACGATTCGGGGCGGCGGCGCCGGAGCTGGGAGACCTCGATCTGCTCGCGCCCTTCGCCCGCGACCTCGGTCTCTCCGAGGAGGACCTCCGTCTCGCGGCGCCGGGAGCGCGGGCTGCGGCGACCCTGCCGGAGCGGCTCTCGCTGCTCCTCGATCTGGTCCGGGAAACCGGGGTCCTGCCGCCGGGGACCGAGGCCGGCGAGCTGGCGCGGCTGTTCGCCGAATACCGGCGCAATGTCCAGGCGATGTTGCGCTATGTTCCACAGCCCTTCGCGGGCAGCGCCCTCCTGCTCGCGGCCGGAGACTCCCCGGAGTCCCCGCGGGAAGCCGCGAGAGGCTGGGAAGACCTGGTCGGCGATCTCGCGATCGCGACCGTTCCGGGGGATCACCACACCATGGTGCGCCCCCCCCATGTCGAATCCCTGGCTACGGCTCTTACAATGGCCTTGCAGGATAGCGAGAGAGACTGAATACCATGAAAATGTTCGCCTTCTTGTTCCGCCAGTCCCCCTTCCGGACCACCCTCGCCGTGCTGACCGGAATCCTGGGCGGGCTCGCCAGCGCCGCTCTGATGGCGGTGATCAACTCGACCCTGAACTCGGGGGCCAGGGACCATTCGTCGCTGGGCGCTTTCCTCGGCCTCATCGTTCTCGTCCTCGTCGCGGGGCTAGCCTCCCGCATTCTGATGAGCCTGCTCTCGGAGCAGACTACCTACGATCTGCGGATCAAGCTCTGCCGTCAGGTGGCGGCCACGCCGCTGCGCAGGCTCGAGCAGATCGGGGAGAGCCGCATCGTCGCCACCCTCACCCAGGATGTGATCAACCTGACCAACGCGCAGGTCAACTTTCCCGCCGCCTGCATCAATTGCGCGATCATCTTCGGGTGCCTCGCCTATTTGGGCTGGCTGGCGCCGGTCGTGCTCGCGGTCGTGGTGGTGTTCCTGGGCCTCGCGGTCCTCAGCGTCACCCTGCCGGAGAAGTACGCCTCGGGACAGATGCGCCGGGCGCGGATCGAGTGGGACAAGCTGGTGACCCACTTTCACTCGCTCCTGCGCGGGATCAAGGAGCTCCAGCTCCATGACGGGCGCCGCCGGAGTTTTCTCGACGGCCCCCTCGCCGAAACCGCGGACCGCTACCGCCAGCGCAACGTGAAGAGCATCAACATCTATGCCATGACGAACAGTTGGGGCCAGGTCCTCTACTTTCTCCTGATCGGAATCCTGCTCTACGGTTTCCGCTCCCTTGGGCAGACCGACTCGAAGGTGCTGATCGGCTATACGCTGACCACCCTCTACATCCGCGGGCCGCTGGTAGCGCTCCTCGACCTTCTGCCCATGCTCTCCCGCGGCCGGGTCTCTCTCAAGCGGGTCGAGGATCTCGGGTTTTCGCTGGCTCCCGCGGCGGCGTCGCTAAGCGAGCCGGCGCCGGCGCCCTTTCGCCAGATCGAGCTCGCCGGTATCGTCCACTCGTACTTCAGTGAGCGAGACGAGAGGGAGTTCACTCTCGGGCCGATCGACCTGACCCTGCGGCCTGGCGAGCTGCTCTTTCTGGTGGGTGGCAACGGCAGCGGCAAGACCACGCTCGCCAAGGTCCTGACCGGGCTCTATACGCCGACCCGGGGGGAGATCCGGATCGACGGCGTCAAGGTCGATCCGGCGGAGGCCGACTCTTATCGCCAGCACTTCTCGGCGGTGTTCTCGGACTTCCACCTCTTCGACGCGCTCCTCGGACTGCGTCCGATCGCCGGCAACTTCGACCGCACGGTGAGGGGCTACCTCGTCCGTCTGCAACTCGACCACAAGGTCCAGGTCACCAACGGCGTCCTGTCAACGACCAACCTGTCGCAAGGCCAGCGCAAGCGGCTGGCCCTGCTGACGGCCTATCTCGAGGACCGCCCGGTCTATGTCTTCGACGAATGGGCCGCCGACCAGGACCCCGAGTTCCGCGAGTTCTTCTACCGCACGCTGCTCCCTGAGCTGAAGGCAAGGAGCAAGGCGATCCTGGTCATCAGCCATGACGACCGCTACTTCGATCTGGCTGACCGGCTGGTGAAGCTCGACTACGGCAAGGTGGTCGAGTCGCGCGGGGCCGTCGAGCCGGAACCGGCCGCGGCGTCGCCGCTGGAGGTCGGGTAGCCGCCGGATGCCGAGGCGCTGCAACCGCCGGCCCGGGTATCCCGTCTAATGGCTGAACGGTTCAAGCGGATCGACAACAGCGGAGCGAGACGATTATGAGAGACGATTTTTTCTGGGCACTGTTCGGCGGTGGTTTCATCGTATTCTGGGCTCTCCTCATCACCTGTACGCAGTATCTCCGTGGCATGCGCCGGCTGCGGGAGCGGGAGCTGGCCCACAAGGAGCGGATGCTCTCGCTAGAAAAGGGGCTCCCTCTCCCCGAGGACGAAGCCGCGGGCCTCTCGTCCGCCGTGCTCCAGAGCCTGTCGCTGGGACTGGGGCTCCTGCTCCTCTTCGCCGGGATCGGCCTGTCGCTGGCCTTTTGCCTGACGCCGGACACCGACTCCGCAAGCCGCTGGACGATGGGCTTGATCCCCGCCATGGCCGGCATCGGGCTGCTGCTCTATTCCTGGATCAGCCGCCGGTTCCCCGTCGGCGTCTCCGCCAGTTGACCGGGATCTGAGACCTGCGATGAGGATCTGGCTCGATCGAGGCTCCGCGGCGGCCGCGGTCCCGGCACTCGGATGGGAGATGTCCGGGACCGGAAGCCCGCGCCTGGACGCTCCGGAGCTGGCGGACGACGCCCGGCTCGTGGACGAGTTCCTCCGGACCCGCAGCAACGGCGTCTTCGAGATCCTGGTTGACCGTCACAAGGGGAAGATTTTCCGGCTCGCCCTGGCCGTCCTCGGCCCGGGTTTCGAGGCGGAGGCCGAGGAGGTCACCCAGGAAGTCTTCGTCACCGCTTTCCGGCAGCTGCCGTCGTTTCGCAAGGAGAGCGCTTTCGGCACATGGCTCTACCGGATCGCCCAGCGCAAGGCGATCGACCTGCGCAACAGCGCCCGCGTCCGCCATCCGCACGCGCCCGAGGAGACCCTTGAGGCCATGACGCCACGGGGTGGCGACGACGCGAGTCCGCACGGCCGCGCCGAGGCCCGGCAGAACCGGCGCGTCCTGCTCGCCGCGGTTCGCGAGCTGCCGGAACCCTACCCGCAGATCCTGCGACTGTTCTACTGGCTGGACTGGTCCGTCGCCGAGATCTCCGAAACCCTGGGGATGGCGCCCGGGACTGTCAAGTCTCACCTGTTCCGCGCTCGCCACCTGCTGTCTGAGCGCCTGAGAGAAAAGGGGGCTCCCCATGCCGACCCACTGCCCTGACCCCTTCGACCGTCCGGTTCCCGCGGAGCTGGACGAGCACCTGGCGCACTGCCCGGCGTGCCGAGCCCAGTGGCGCGCGCATCGGGAGATGCTCGAAGGCTTGAGTGCCGCCGAGCCGCCGCGGCTCTCGCCGGGCTTCAACGCGCGCCTCATGCGCCGTCTCGAACAGGAGAGCGCTCCGGCCCCGGCGCGGACGTGGCCCTGGATCGCCCTGCGGCTCTATGCGGTCGCCGCTGCCCTGCTGAGCCTCTTCATCCTCGCCCGTCTCGACTGGTCGTGGGTGCCGGCGCTCACCTCCGCCGGGCGGGTCGTGTGGGTGCTCGCACTCCTGGCGACTCCGCTGGTCGCCCTTTTCGATCTTCCCTGGCTGCGCAGGCCCGCCGGTGCGGCTCCGGCGGCTGAAGCCTGAATCAATTCAATCGATCATTTCGCTCGAGCGCGGAACACGAAGGAGAGGACTGTTATGGGCAGCTTGTGGAAAAACCTGCAATACGGGTTGCGGACATTGCTGAAGGCACCAGGTTTCACCCTGGTCGCCGTATTGACCCTGGCGCTGGGGATTGGCACCAACGCCGCGGTCTTCAGCATCATCGACGCCGTGCTTTTCCGGCCCTACCCGTACAAAGCCCCGGACCGGCTCGCCGTCCTGCGGATCGTCAGCCATGAGTTCGGGTTCGACGGCGTTCCCCTGTCCTACCCCGACTACGCCGCCTACAAGGAGAAGAGCCGCTCGTTCGAGGATCTGGCGGCCATCGCCTACCGCTCGATGAACGTGGGCAACGGCGAGACGGCGACGCGGGTGCGCGGCGTTGCTGTGAGCGCGAACCTGTTCAACGTGGTCGGTACCCGCGTCATCTCAGGGCGGGGCTTCCTGCCCGCGGAAGACCGGGCCGGAGGGGAGAAGGTGGCGGTTCTCAGCGAGCAGTTCTGGCAGACCCGTCTGGGTTCGAAGCCCGGGATACTCGGCCAGACCATCCACGTGGATGGCGAGCCGCGGACGGTGGTCGGTATCGTGGAATCCAGGTCGCAGCTCCCCGCGCCCAACGATGCCGCGATCTTCCTGCCCATCGCCCTCGACCCGGCCCGGGAATCCTGGACGCGATTTTCCTACTTCGTGCTCGGCCGCCTGAAGCCTGGGGTATCCCTCGCCACGGTCAATGCCGAGCTGCGCGAGACCAGCAAGCAGGTCGCCCAGGAGAATCCGGAGGAGCGCAAGGACTGGACCGCGCGGGTCATCTCCCTGCGGGAGTCCCGCACCGGCGACGACCGCCCGATGCTGCTGATCGGTTTCGCCTGCGGCGCATTCGTCCTCCTCATCGCCTGCATCAACGTCGCCAACCTGCTCGTCCAGAGGGGCGCCGCCAAGCAGCGCGACCTTGCGGTGCGCACCGCCCTGGGCGCGAGCCGGAGCCAGATCTTCGGCCAGTTGCTCGTCGAGAGCTGCCTGCTGGCCTTCCTGGGAACCCTTGCCGGGCTCGTGGTCTCGGTCTGGCTGTTGCGCTTGACCGTGAGAGTGATCCCGCCGGAGGACCTGCCTCCCTACCTCAACAATTTCGCTCTCAACGGTCAAAGCCTGCTCTACATGCTGGGCGTGGCGGTCTTCACCGTCCTCGTCTTCGGTCTGGTCCCAGCATTGAGGTCGTCGCGGCCCGATCTGAAGGAGACGCTGAACGAAGGCAGCCAGGGGGCCGGAGGCAGCATGGGACGCCAGCGGTTCCGCAATTCCCTGGTGGTGGTGGAAGTGGCGCTGTCGATGATCCTGCTCGTCGTCTGTGGCCTGCTGATCGGCAGCCTGTTCAAGATGGTCAATGTCGACACCGGGCTCGACCGCCACCATACCCTGCTGGTGGATCTCACCCTCCCCGAGACGAGGTATGCCGAGGATTTCAAGCGCGACGCCTTCTACCGCAAGGTGATCGAGAACGTCCGCAACGTCCCGGGGATCTCCGGCGCCTCCCTGGCCGACAACATTCCCTTCGGCTCCTGGGGCGGCACGCGGATCGAGATCGAGGGCCTCTCGCAGGAGGCCCAGAAGGCGATCCCCCCGCTCGGCCTGCAGACGGCGACTGAGGACTACTTCCAGACCATCCGGCAGAACCTGGTGGCGGGGAGAGGCCTGCAGAGCCAGGATACCCAGACCAACGCCCTGCCGGTGGTAGTGATCAACGCGCGCACCGCGAAGAAGCTGTTCGCCGACAAGGACCCGCTCGGCCAGAAGATCAAGCTGCTGGGCGTCGGCAAGGACGGCAAGGAGGAGGTCTGGGCCACCATCGTGGGCGTGACCGAGAACATCCTGCGCCGGGGCCTGTCCGATAACACCTCGCTGGAGGCCTACGTGCCGGCCGGCCGGTTCGGCTGGCCGGAAATGGTTCTCCTCGCGCACGTCGACGGCGATCCACTCTCGGTGGTCGGCTCCCTCCGCCAAGCCGTCCAGGCGGTGGATCCGGGCCTCGCGGTCGTCAACGCCCGCACGCTCGACAAGGTGATCTCCGATTCCTTCACGGTGCAGCGCGTGGCGAGCATCCTCTGCGGGCTCTTCGGTGTCTTCGCGCTCGTGCTGGCCGCCGTCGGCATGTACGGATCCCTCAACTATACGGTGCAGCAGCGGACGCGCGAGATCGGCATCCGCATGGCCCTGGGGGCTCAACGGCGCGAGGTGATCAGCCTCGTCATCTGGCAGATCCTGAAGCTGGTGGCGATTGGTCTGTTCATCGGGCTTTTGGGTTCCTTCGCCCTCTCCAAGGTCATGGCGGGCACCCTCTTCGGCGTCGGCGCGGGCGATCTGCTGACCGTCCTGGCCGTCGCTCTGGTCCTGACTCTCGTCGGTCTGGTCGCGAGTTGGATCCCCGCGCGCCGCGCGAGCCTGGTTCCCCCTGTCGTCACCCTGCGGGCGAGTTGACCGCCGCACTCCCACTGAATCTGGGTCGAGAGAAAGAGAGATAGATCATGAAAAAAACGAGTCTGGCGCTCTTCTGCTGCGTCCTCTTCGGGGTCCTCGCGCTCCCCGCGTTCGCCGATAAGCAAGACTTTCATTGGAACGGACCGCTGAGCCCGGGGCAGACGCTCGAAGTGAAGGGGTTCCGCGGTCACATCAATGCCGAGCAGACCGACGGACCGGCGGTTGTCGACGCCGTGAAGCGCGGGGACGGAACTCCCGCGAGCGCGGTGGAGATCAAGGTCGAGACGAGCGGCTCTGGAGTGCAGATCGTTGCCGTCTATCCCAAGGGGAAAGACCCCGACGACGTCAAGGTTCGGGTCGACTACGAGGTCAAGGTGCCCAAGGGCGTGAAGTTCATCGGCCGGACGGAGATCGGCGACGTCGTCGTCCAGCGCCTGAACGCGCCGGTGGAGGCCTACACCGCGATCGGCGATCTCGATATCGCGACTTCCTCGTACGCGCAGGGGCGCACCGTCAACGGCAAGATCAATGCGGTCATGGGGCAGACCGACTGGTCCGGCACCCTGTCCTTCCTTGCCGTCAATGGCGACGTCACGGTCAAGCTCCCGACCCACGCGGACGTCAGGCTCTCGGCCGAGAGCAAGACTGGGCACTTCGATACCGATCTCTTCCCGACGAACGGCATCGGGGACCGCTATGGAGCCCGCCCGCTGCTGGGAGTCGACATCGATGGAACCCTGGGCCGCGGCGGCCGGAACCTCAAGATCCGTACGATCAACGGCAATATCCGCCTGATGCGCAACGACTGATCCTCTCCTTCGGAGGGCTCGCAACCGAGCCCTCCGGCACGATCCGTCTTTCCGATACAATCCCGCCCGTGTCTGCCCCCGCCACTCCCGCCTTTCTCCTGTTCACCAAGCCGGCCCTGGAAGGGCGGGTGAAGGCGAAGCTCGCCGCCGCGATGCCCATTGAGCTTGGCGCCGCCAAGACCCTCACCGATATTTCTCGTCGAGATAGCGTTTGTAGTCCGCTTCGCTGACCCCTCGCGCAACCCCCAGCAGGCGTCGCGTGACGGGAGGCAACTGGTCGCGGAGAGCATCGGGGAGGTCGTCGCCGGAGCCACTGGCGACTTTATAGGCGTGCATGTTTCTCTCCAGCCGATAAGGGAACCCTCGGCCCTCTTCTCTGAGTATAGACTCTCCGAGAGCCGGCCTGCATGTGTCGCCCGACTCGTTCCGACGCGACTTATTACGCCTTCCATGTCCCGCATCCATCTCCTCCCCGACACCCTGGTCAGCCAGATCGCCGCCGGCGAGGTGGTGGAGCGCCCGGCGTCGGTGGTCAAGGAGCTGGTCGAGAACGCGCTGGACGCGGGCGCCGGGCTGATCGAGATCCAGCTCGAGAGCGGCGGCAAGGGACGGATCGCGATCGGCGACGACGGCTGGGGCATGGGTCGGGATGACGCCCTTCTCGCTTTCGACCGCCACGCCACCAGCAAGATCGCCAGCTTCGACGATCTGGAGCGGGTCGCCACTCTGGGATTTCGCGGGGAGGCCCTGGCCACGGTCGCGGCCGTCGCCCGGGTCGAGATGACCACCGCCGAGCAGCCAGGGGAGGGACATCGGGTGTTGATCGAAGGGGGACGGGTGCGGGTGGCCGAACCCTTCGCCCGCCCGCGCGGCACCACGATCGACGTCCGCTCGCTCTTCTTCAACGTGCCGGCCCGGCGGAAGTTCCTCAAGGCTCCCCAGACCGAGCTGCGCCGCTGCGTCGAGGTGGTGCAGGGGTACGCTCTGGCGCGGCCCGACGTGCGCTTCCAGGTCTCCCACGAGGGGCGGGAGCTGCTGGACGCCCTGCCCGCGCCCGGGACGGCGGCGGGCTCCCGCGAGCGGATCGGCCAGATCTTCGGCCTCGAGCTCGCCCGCGAGCTCGCCGAGATCCCGGCGGGGCAGGGGAGGGAGGAGGAGACGATCCACGGCTTCGTGGGGACTCCGGCGACAGCGCGGGGGCGGCGCCATTTCATCTACGTGAATCACCGCCTGATCCGTGACCGGGCCGTGCTCGCCACCTTCTACCGCGCCGTGCGCGACGAGTGGAAGGGGGAGGATTTCCCGGCCCTTTTCCTCTTCCTCGACATCCCACCGGAGGAGGTGGACGTCAACGTCCACCCCCAGAAAGCGGAGGTCCGTTTCCGCGATCCCGGCCTGCTCGACCGGATCTACGAGGCCCTCCGGCGCACGCTGGAGCGCGCCCGCGGCGAGGAAGCCGCCCCGCTCCGGCCGCCGGCCTCCGAGCCCTATGTCCCCTTCGCCTGGCAGGGGCTTGGCGAGCAGCGGGCTCCGGTCGCCTGGGATCGCTCCTCGGCCGGACCCACCGAGGTGACGGGAGCCCCGGGACCCTCCGGGTCCGTGGAGCTTCCTGTCTTCCCCACCCGGCTGGCGACCCCCTCCTACGCGCCGCTCGAGCGGCCGATGGTGCCCCTCTCGGGGAGGCACGGAGAGGCCCGTCCGTTCCGGCTGCTGGGGCAGTATAAGGGGACGCTGATCATGCTGGAGGGGCCGGACGGCCTCTATCTGATCGACCAGCACGTCGCCCACGAGCGCATCCTCTACGAGCGGCTGCGCCGGGCCATGGCCGCCGAACGCCCACCGGTACAACATCTCCTCACGCCGGTCCTGCTCGACCTGGCCCCGGCGGAGCGGCTCCGCCTTTCCGAGCTCGCGTCCAGCCTGGAAGAGCACGGCTTCGGGTTGACCGTTCTCTCCGGGAACACCCTGGCCCTCACCTCGACCCCCGGAGCGCTCTCAGCGGCCGACGCCGAGCGGCTCCTGCGGAGCCTGGCCGCGGACTCCGGGGACGGGACGGCGGGCGCCGCCGACCTCTCGCGCCAGATTCTCGAGAACCTCGCCGCCAGCATGGCGTGCAAGGCCGCGGTCAAGATGCACCACCCGCTCTCCGCGCCCGAGATGGAGGCCCTGGTCGCCGAGCTGTTCACCGCCGAACAGCCCTACGCCTGCCCGCATGGCCGGCCGATCGTGCTGCAGATGACGGATTCGGACCTGGAGCGGCGATTCGGGCGGCGCTAGAGGGGCGGAGGCTACAAAATTCTTTGTTTGCGCACCTTCTTTAGCAGGCGAGAACAGCCTCGCCTGTTACCAAGGAGGTGGATGTTGCTGAAGTCTCTCCGGTCCTCGCGAGTGCCCCTGCTGTTCGTCGTCGCCCTGACCCTCGCCCTGTCCTTCTACGCCGTCACCCCCGCCTATGCCTATTCGTACGTCTGCAGCACGGTCAACCGCTTCACGTCGGGCTCGGGCAGCGGGTTCGGCTGCGACGGCGCCCTGGCCGCGGCCAGGGTCAACGCGGAGAACAAGGCGAACGCGGCCTGCCAGTATGGGGTCTGCTACTTCGTCGTCACCTCCTCGACCTGCAGCGGCTCCTCGGCCACGCTCAACGCCACCTACAGGTGCTACAACTGCGTGAACGGTCCGTGCCCCTTCTGAGCCCCCGCCGATGAGTTGAATCCGGGCAGCGGAGGAGCAAGGGCTCCTCCGCTGCTACTATGCCGCCATGGCATTCGGCCGCCGCGACCCCACACCCCTCGAAAAGCGCCTCGGGTACCGCTTCAAGCGGCTCGACCTGCTGGAGCTTTCGCTCACCCACCGGTCGTGGGCGAACGAGCAGGGGATTCCGGAGCACTACGAGCGGCTGGAGTTCCTGGGCGACGCCGTCCTCGGCGTGGTGACCGCCGAGTGGCTTTACGAAAACCACCCCGAGTTGCCGGAGGGGGAGCTGTCGAAGCACAAGGCGACGCTGGTCAACCGCGACACCCTGGCGCAGCACGCCCAGTATCTGGATCTCGGAACCTCGCTGCGCATCGGGGTGGGGGAGGACCGCTCGGGGGGGCGCACCAAGCCCTCCCTGCTCGCGGACTCCATGGAGGCGGTCCTCGGTGCCCTCTACCTCGACGGCGGCCTGGAGACGGCGCGGAAGGCGATCCTGCCGATGCTGGAGAACGCCTTCATGGAGCGCTCCCGGCAGGCGGTAACCGACGCCAAGACCCAGCTTCAGGAGGTCGTCCAGGCGCTCGGCTGGGCCCTGCCGGAGTACCGGGTGACCGACTCCGTGGGGCCGGACCACGACAAGACCTTCGTCGTCGAATGCTGGCTGGCTGGCGAGCTCGGCGGCCGCGGCGAGGGGCCGAGCAAGAAGATCGCGGAGCAGCGGGCCGCCACGGATGCCCTGGCCCGGCTGCCGGAGAAGTAGAGTACAATCCCGCCCCCATGAGCGAGGCCAATTCTTCCGAAGTAAAGCGAGTTACGACAATTCGCGAGCTGACCCGCAACGTCGGCCAGACCGTCGAGCTGCGCGGTTGGATCGATAACAAGCGTTCGAGCGGCAAGATCGCCTTCCTCCAGGTGCGCGTGACCGGCGGCACCGTCCAGGCCGTGGCCGGCCGCAAGGACGTCTCCGAGAAGGACTGGGAAGACATCGAGCGCGCCACCCAGGAGTCGACCGTCCGCGTCACTGGCGTCGTCAAGGAAGACAAGCGCTCGCCGAGCGGCGTCGAGATCCAGTGCTCGGGGTTCGAGCTCCTCTACGCGACCCCGGACTACCCGATCACCCCCAAGGAGCACGGCACGGCGTTCCTGATGGAGCACCGCCATCTCTGGCTGCGCTCCAGCCGCCAGCGCTCTTCGCTGCGGGTGCGTAGCGAGGTCGAGCAGGCGATCCGCGACTTCTTCTACGAGCGCGAGTTCACCCTGATCGACTCGCCCATCCTCACTCCCGCCGCCTGCGAGGGGACCTCGACCCTGTTCGAGACCGACTACTTCGGCGACAAGGCCTACCTCTCGCAGTCCGGTCAGCTCTACCTGGAACCGGCCGCCGCGGCCCTCGGCAAGGTCTACTGCTTCGGTCCGACCTTTCGCGCCGAGAAGTCGAAGACCCGCCGCCACCTGATGGAGTTCTGGATGGTAGAGCCCGAGGTCGCCTTCCTCGAGTTCGAGGGGCTCTGCTCGCTGGCCGAGGAGTTCGTCGGCTACCTCGTGGCCCGCGTCCTCGACCGCGCCCGCGAGGAGCTGAAGATCCTGGAGCGCGACACGGCTAAGCTGGAGGCGGTGGTGCCGCCGTTCCCGCGCATCACCTATACCGAGGCGGTCAAGATCCTCAACGACAAGGGGAATCCCATCCAGTGGGGGGATGACTTCGGCGCCGACGAGGAGACGCTGCTCGCCAGCGGTTACGACAAGCCGCTGATGGTCACCCGGTTCCCGGCGGCGTTCAAGGCCTTCTACATGCAGCCCGATCCGGAGAACCCGGAGGTCGTGCTCGGCCTCGACCTGATCGCGCCGGAAGGGTACGGCGAGATCATCGGCGGCAGCCAGCGCATCCACGACCACGACCTGCTGCTGCAGCGCATCCAGTCGCACAACCTGCCGGTCGAGGCGTTCCAGTGGTACCTCGACGTGCGCAAGTACGGCTCATTTCCCCACAGCGGCTTCGGCATGGGGCTCGAGCGCTTTGTGGCCTGGATGACGGGCGTCACGCATCTGCGCGAGACGATCCCGTACCCCCGGATGCTGTACAAGATCTATCCGTAAAGCGGCTTTGTGGGAGCGCCGGGCATCCCCATGAAACCAACCCGCGCTCTCACCTGGGCCGCTCTCGCCGGGCTCATCCTCATCTGGAGCACTACCTGGGCGGTGATCCGGGTTGGGCTGCGGGGCATCCCGCCGTTCACCGGCGTGGCTCTCCGCTTCGCCCTCGCCTCGGCGGCGCTGCTGGCGCTCGCGCCGCTCCTCGGCGTGAAACTGGGCCGGAGCCCGAACGAGTGGCGCCTCTGGATCGCCAACTCGCTGCTGACCTTCGCCATCCCCTACGGCGTCCTCTACTGGGCCGAGCAGTCCGTCCCCTCCGGCCTGGCCGCGGTGCTCTTCGCCACCATGCCGCTAATCGTGGCGGTGGCCGCTCACTTCGCTCTTGCCGGAGATCGGTTGACCGTGCCGGGGACCCTGGGCATCCTGATCGGTTTTGCCGGGATCGCAGTGATCTTCTCCGAGGATTTCCAGGCGCTCGGCGGCGGGCAGGTGAGGACGGCCGCCGCGGTGCTCCTCATCTCGCCGCTCTGCGCGGGGATCGGCAGCATCCTGGTCAAGAAGTGGGGGGAGGGCGTCCATCCGATCTCGATCGCGGCGGTGCCGATGGGGATCACGGCGCTGCTGATGGGCGCCCTGGCGCTGCTGGCCGAGCGCGGGCGGGCCGTCCACTTCGATATGCCGTCCGTGCTGGCGGTGATCTACCTGGGGATCATGGGTTCGGCGGTGCCGTTCACGGTCTATTTCTGGCTGCTCAAGCAGCAGACCGCGACACGGATGTCGCTGATCAACTACGCGACGCCGGTGATCGCGGTGGCGGTGGGGACGTTGTTCATGGAAGAGCCGTTCACTGCGCGGATCGCCATCGGCACGGCGCTGGTGCTGGCAGGGGTGGGAGTGGCGTTGCGGAAACGGACTTGAACCGCAGGGGCGGAGACGAGCCCCGCCCCTACGGTCTTCTCATCGTACTTTTACTTCGTAGCCGGCCGTCTCATCCTCCAGACGGCCACCCCTCCCAGCAGCAGGGCCAGGGCGAGCAGGCCCCAGGTGTCGAGGGTTGGGATTTCGATCAGGCTGATGGTCGCCGGGTGATCCTCGACCTCGCCGTCGACCGCTCCGCCGGTGAAGCTCAGCCCGGTCTGTGAGCTGATGCGGCAGCGGGTCGCGGTCTTCCCTTCGGTCAGGCCCGCGGGCACCGGGAACTGCTCGTAGACCGACGCGTTGGCGCCGAGCTGGACGTCGGTGAGTACCTGATCGCCGGGGTCAGCCCAGGAGCCGTTCCGGTTGAAGTCGATCCAGCAGCTCACGAAGCCTCCGGTCGCCCCTGTACGGATCTGCATGAACCCCGTGTGCCCCGGAATCAGGGGGCTCGGGAAGGTCACGCCGTCCTCGTCGCTGCCGTCGCCGGTGAGCGTCGCGTTCGGCTGGCCGTCCGGCTCGGTGTCCACCGTCGCCCCCAGGGTCGGGTTATTGAGCGGCAGGACGATGTGGCGGGCGCCGTTGTTCGCCAGCAGGGTCGGGTAGGTGGGATCGGGGGCGTCGCCGAAATCGTAGCCCACGACGGTTACGGCGTAGTCCTCGACCTCGCCGTCCGCGCCCGCGCCACCGGGGCCGGAGACCCCGGTCGAGGTGAGACGGAAGCGGGCGTAGGTGAAGACCGAACGGGCGTCGCAGGGGACGTTGACCGTCACCGTGTTAGCGCCCGGGGTGAGCGCTTGGCCGCTGGCGATCCGGTCGCGCGGGTCGTTGAACGCGCCGTCGCCGTCGAAGTCGATCCAGGCATCGAGGCGGGGGGTGGCGATCCCCGCCGTGTTGGTCAACTGGACCGGGATGACGACCGCCGAGCAGGCAGCCAGCAGCCCGCCGTTGGGGAAGCTGACGCCGTCCTCGTCGGCGCCGTCGCCGTTGGCACTCGCCGAAGGCTGTCCCTCGGACTCGCTGTCCTCGGTGGCGCCGAGCGAGAAGCCGGTCACCACGCGGTGATTCGGCCCGTTGTTCGCCAGCGTCGTGCCGTAGCTGTCCGGCGCGTCGCCGAAGTCCACGGAGCCGACGTTGACGGCGTAGTCCTCGACCTCGCCGTCGGGTGCGGCACCGGTGGAGCCGAGGCCGCCGGCCGAGGAGAGGCGGAAGCGGGCGTAGGTCCCGCCCTGAACCGCCGCGCAGGAGACCATGAAGCTGAGCGGGTTGCTGCCGGCGGCGAGGGCCCGGCTGGCGAAGATCTGCTCGCCGGCGTCGCCGAAGTCGCCGTCGCCGTTGAAGTCGATCCAAGCGTCCAGGTTGCCGGCGGCTCCCGCGGTGACCGTCACCTGACTCGTCTGGCAGGCGGTGAGGACCGAGGTGAAGGTGACGCCGTCCTCGTCGTCGAAGCAGCTCCCGACGCGGCTGGTGCCGGCGGCGGTATCGTCGCCGTCGGCGCCCACTGAAGGCTGTCCGTCCGCCTCGGTGTCCACACAGGAGCCGAGGGTGAGGGTGGTCAGCGGATCGACGGTGTGGCTCGCGGCGCCCGCACCCTGCGTGCCGTAGCTCGCCGGGGCGTCGCCGAAGTCGGTGCCGACGACCCCTACCAGGTAGTCCTCCACCTCGCCGTTGGCCGCGAGACCCGTGGGTCCGAGGCCGCCAGCCGAGGAGCAGCGGAAGCGGGCGTAGGTGAGACCCGGGACCGCTCCCGCCGGCACGGCGGGGGAGAGCACCACGTTCGTGGCCACGGTCAGGCTGGTGGCGATCTGCTCGCCGGCGGAGTCGCCGAAGACGCCGTTGCCGTTCCAGTCGACCCAGGCGTCAAGGGAGCAGGACGTCGGACCGCCGGAGGTCACGGTGAACTGCGCCGTGCCGCCCGGCACGAAGGGACCGCTGAAGGTGACGCCATTCTCGTCGTCGCCACCGGCGCAGGTGCCGATCGTGAGGTCGGAGGTGGCGAGGTCGTCGCCGGTCGCCGCGGGGTTCTGGTTGAAGCCGCCATCAGCGTCGACGCAGGCGCCGAGGTAGGGGGCGTTGGACACCCCAAGGAGGTGGGCGGCGCCGTTGTCGAGCGCCGTGGTGTTGTAGTCCCCCGGAGCGGTGCCGGCCGTGACGTCCGGCGCGTCGCCATAGTCATACCGCGGCTCGGCCGCGCCGGCGCCGCCGGCGATGAAGCCGAAGTCGACGGTGAGGTTGGTGTCGTTGTCGCCGTCCTCGGCGGTCGGCTCGCCGTTGTCGGTCAGGGTCACGGGCCGGCTCGCGGTGAGCGCGCCCACCGGAGTGCCGTTGTCGTCGCCGTTGACGTCGTCGTCCGGATCGGGCGCCGGGTCGTTGCCGGTGCTCGACACCTTGCCGGAGAGCGCGCCGCCGCCGCCGAAGCTGGTGGGGTCGACGACCACGATGTAGGTGCCCGGCGCCAGGCCGGTGAAGCGATAGCGGCCGACGAAGCCGCTCACCGTGGAGCTCGTGGTGGTGCCGATGTACTCGTCCAGCGTCGGCAGGCCGTCGCCGTTGACGTCGAGATAGAGGTTCAGGCGGACGCCGTCGATCCCCATCTCACCGTTCTCGGGCTCGTAGACGCCGTCGTTGTCGGTGTCCATCCAGACCTGATCGCCGAGCGCGAGGGTGCCTCCGGCGGTGATCAGGCCGGCGTCGATCGTCCGGTTCACCTCGCCGGGAGCGAGGATCACTTCCGCCGTCGCGCCATCAGAGAGGCGTGGATTGGAATCGACGGTCGTGTCACCGCCCGCGGTCTGCGTCGTGAAAGCGGTCGCCGAGGCGGGCCTCACGAATTGGACGAAGTAGCGGAGCCCCGGGATCAATCCGTCGAACAGGTAGTACCCCGGACGGCCGTAGACATCGTCGGCGGTGACCGTGGTCGCCGTCAGCACGTCGCCGGCGCCCGGCTCGGGATTGCCGTCGCCATCGTCGAGGAAGAGCCGGACGGTGACGCCGTTGGCGCCGTCGAACGGCGACTCGTTCTGGATGCCGTCGCTATTGCGATCGAACCAGACGTAGTCGCCGAGGGCGGCGAGCTGGGTGGCGATCAGGCCCAGGTCGAGATCCGGGTCGTCCTGGTTCGCCGTCAGGGTGACGACCGGCGTGCAGCCCGTCGCGGCAATGACGTCGGAGTCGCTGGCGTCCGAACCCTGGTTCGGGATCGTGACGTCGAACGTCGGCGGCGGCGTGAAGCAGACGAAGTAGCTGCCCGGCGCGAGGCCTGGGAAGCGGTACCAGCCGGGAGCGTTGCCGGGGCCATCGCTGGTGACGGTGGAGGAGAGCGGGACGTCGTCGGGCGTGCCCGGCACGCCGTCGGCGCCCGGAGTGAACAGCCGCGTGTAGACGCCGTTGACGCCGGTGGGGCCGTCGTCCTGGATGCCGTTCTGGTTGGTGTCCACCCAGACGTAGTCGCCGAGGCTCGCCGCTTCACAACTGCCGAGCGAGACCCCTACCTTCTGCGGCTCGGCGGCCAGCGATCCCAGGCCGTCCGCGCGGTCCGCCTGATAGGCGAAGGAGTTGTAGGCGAAGGTGCCCGCCGGCACGGTGCCGGGGGTGGTCATAGAGAAGAAGAAGTCCAGCGTGTCGGCCGGGCCGACCACGCGGTTGCCGAACTCCACCTTGAAAGAGCGGACGCTGGTGATCGGGTCCGGCGGCACGGTCGTCCAGTTCGGCGGATCGCAGCCCGGGACCGTTACGCCCACCTCGGGGCGGCAGGGGTTGCCGGAGGTGGAGTAGTAGATCGTCGTTCCCGGCGGCGGCGTGATCGGCGCCGAGAGCAGCGGCGTCCACTGCGAGCCGCGCGGGTTGGTGAAGTCGCGCACGCCGGTGTCGCCGACGAACGGCAGGATGTCGATCAGCACGAAGTTCTGCATCGGCACCGAGCCCGGGTTCTGTACCCGCAGGCGGTAGTTCAGGGCGCCGCCGGTCAGGGTGCCGGCCGAGGTGGAGACGGAGCCGCCGTCGCAGGTCCCCTGAATCGTCTTGCTCGAGATGAGCTGGGCGATCGGCGCCACGTTCGCGGTGCCGGTGGCGCGGCAGAGGGTCTCGGCGGTGTCGGCGTCGCCGTCGAAGTCGAGGGTGTCGGCCTGGGAAGAGCCGGAGCAGCGCAGCCCGAGGCCGGGCGCGTCGCTGTCGAGGGTGAAATCGTTGGCGAGCGCTCCGAAGGCCGCGCCGTTGCGGATGGTGGTGTTGAGAATGATCCAGACCTGCTGGTTGACGCCGAGGTTGCCGCTGCCGGCGTTCCAGCGCCAGACCAGAAGGGTGCGGCCGGTGCCGGCGAAGTTCGGAATCTGCTGGAAGCTCTGGGGCGCCGGCAGGCCGGTCCCCTGAGCGTCGAAGGTCCAGGTGGAGAAGACGAGGTCCACCGGCAGGAGGTCGGTGGCGATCAGGCTCTCCAGGGGCACCGGGTCGCTCGACTGGGCGGCGCTGCGCACCCGCAGACGCCAGGAGACCGTCTGGCCGGGGTTGAACGGTCCGCCGCCGGAGAGGTTCTCCTTGGCTGGGTTGAGCTGGGCGAAGGGGCCGCTCAGCACGAAGCTCCGGCAGGCGTTGCGGGTGACGTTGGTCGGGCCGGCCGTGTAGACGGCGGTGAGATCGGCGCAGTTCTGGATCGTGTCGCCGATAGCCACCGGGCCGCCGGCGTTGTCCGGGTTGACGATCTGTCCGGTGATCACCGGCCGGGTGCTGGGGCTCATGCCGGGCTGCGCCTGGCCGTACTCCCAACGGATACGGGTGATGTACTCGCCGGCTCCGAGGCCCGGGGGCGGCGCGGTCAGCGTCGTATTCGACGTGGCGTTCGGCGAGTTCCCCCAGAGAGTGAAGACGCTGAGGGCGGTGTTCTTCTCATAGCTCACCCGCACGCCCTCGCCCGCCGCGAAGTCGTTCAGACCGTTGTAGGCGCCGGTGGTGACACTGGCGACCTGCATCTCTACTGGCAGCGTGTCGATGACCACCATGTTGTCCAGCGGGACGTTGCCGTTGTTGCTCGGCACCAGGTCATAGCTGAAGGTCTGGTTCAGGGTCGGCGGGTTGGGGCTGCCGCTGGCGACGTTCTTCTGGAAGCCGGCGCCCGCGTTGGGCACGAAGGTGGTGACCGGGTGGGTGACCGTCCCGACGCCCAGGTTCTGAGACGGCTGGCCCAGCGGCGTGCCGTCGGCGGTGAAGCTGTTGGTGACGTTGGTGCCGCTGGGGAAGGTCGCGCTCGGGAAGGTGACGTTCACCTGGATGTCGCAGTTGCTCCCCGCCGTCACCGGCAGCGCGCAGGGGCTGGTCCAGGTGACGGTCGCCGGGGTGGTGCCGACGCAGCCGGGCTGGCAGTCCGCCGCCGGGGTGGCGCCGTTGAACACCGTTCCGGGCGGCAGCGTGTCGACGACTGGGCCGACCGCCGTCAGGTTCAGCGATCCCGGGTTGCCCGAGACCGCGATGCGCAGCCGGTAGCTCTCCGGCAGGTCGAGGTTGGCCGGGCTCGTCGTCAAAGTCTTCTGGAGGCTCACCTGGACCGAGGCGACGGCGGTCACCGTGACCGGCGGCGTCGTGGTCGTCCCGGGAGTCGCTCCGAGGTTGATGCCGTCCGCCGTATTCACCGCCACGGTGCCGTTCGGCGTCGAGCCGTTGGGGAAGCGGACGTTGATCAGCAGGTCGCCGCTGTTGCCGGCCGGCAGCGGGTTGATCATCACGAACTGCACCCGCGTGCGGCCGGTCCCCATGTAGTTCGGGGTGACGTTGATCGCCGCCACGTCGCCGGTGGGGCTGGCCGGCACGGTCGAGATGTATTGCACCGAAGCCGGCAGGAGGTCGACCACCTCGGCGTTCAGGCAGGGGCCAGACGTGCTGCTGCAGTTGTAGGTCAGGCGATAGCCGAAGGTCTGGCCGGTCTGCTTGGTGTTCCCGGCATCGACCTGGATTGCGGACTTGACCAGCGGTTGCGCGTGCGCCGTCAGGGCGGCCAGACAAAAGATGAGAGCGGCCGCTGAGGCCACCAGGGCTCGACGCATAGATTCTCCCTTCAAAAAGCAATGGATGTTCGGAACAGCGGCAGAATCATGCAGCAAATGCTCTATGCGTGCTTGCTTACAGGGGGACGATCGTTGCTTTCAGGGGGCCGGCATCACGGGTGCAACGGGATGTCACAGGAACGCAACAGGCTTGAGCCGCGGGGCGGAAAAGCACAAGGGACGTAAGGGACAACAAAGATTGCAAGGATATTAAGGACGAAGAAAGGTGCGATAGCAGATGTTTTATTTACCGCCCCCGGTGACGCGCCGCGAACGCCGACGGCCGCTCGCCGTAGCGCTCCTGGAAGGCATTGGAGAAATGGGCGACGCTCTTGAAGCCGACGGCGTAGGCAATCTCGCTCACCGCTCCGGCGCCGGCGCGCAGGAGCTGCTCGGCGCGCTGGAGGCGGAGCGAGCGGATCAGGCCGGAGGGGGTCTCACCGGTCAGCGCGCGGAGCTTGCGGAGGAGGTATGACCGGTCGCAGCCCAGGGCCTCGGCGAGACCTTCCACCGACAGCTCGCTGTCGCCGAGGCGCTCTTCCACCACGGCCTGCACCCGGGCGAGGAACGCCGCGTCGGCTGAGGTCACATTCACCTCCGAGGCCTTCAGCGGCTGCTGCGGCCGGGTCTCGAACTTCGCCAGCAGGCGCTTGCGCGAGGCGATCAGGTTGTCCACCCGCGCCTTGAGCTCGCGGGCGTCGAAGGGCTTGACCAGGTAGTCGTCGACGCCGTCGCGCAATCCCTGGATGCGGCTCTCGGCCGAGGCCTTGGCGGTGAGCAGCACGACCGGCACCAGCTCGAGCTCGGGGTCCTCGCGCAGGCTGCGGAACAGAGCGTTGCCGTCGAGCCCCGGCATCATCACGTCGCTGACCACGAGGTCGGGCACGAAGCGCCGCGCCTGCTCCAGGCCCTCGACGCCGTCCGCCGCCTCCAGGATGCGGTAGTCCGGCTCGAGATGCCGGCGGACATAGGCGCGGACATCCGGATGATCGTCGACCACCAGGATGGTCGTGCGGTCGTCCTCGCGGTCGAAGTCGGCGAGGTCGAACGGCCGCATTGGCTCGTCCGGAGTCTCCGAGGGGATCGCGAGGGCGCCGGGCGGCCGCTTCTCGCGCTCCCGCGGCCTCTCGTCCAGCAGGTCGGAGGGGAGGTGGTCCCGGTCGCGCCGCAGGGTGACGGTGAAGCAGGCGCCCTCCCCCTCGGCGCTCTCGGCCGCGATCGTGCCGCCATGCAGCTCGACCAGTTGCCTGGCCAGGGCGAGGCCGATGCCCGCTCCCGGCCACCGTCGCTGGGCGGTCCCCTCCACCTGATAGAAGCGCTCGAAGACCCGTTCCAACTGGTCGGCGGGGATCCCCGGGCCCGTGTCGCGGACGCTTACCGCGACCGGTCCGTCCCCCGGCGGAGCGGCGAGGCCGACCCGCACCTTGCCCCCACGCGGCGTGAACTTCAGGGCGTTGCCCAGCAAGTTGTCGAACACCTTCTCGATCTGGACCTCGTCGAACCAGACTTCGACAGGCTCCACGGGCTCGGTCAGAGAGAGCTCGATCCCCCGCCGCTCGGCCAGGGGGAGGAAGGCCTCCACGCGCTGGCGTACGGCCGCCGCGAGGTCGGCGCGCCGCGGCCGCAGGCGCAGACGTCCGGCGTTGAGCCGCGCGATGTCGAGGAGCTGATCGACCAGTCCGAGCAGGCGCTGGGCGTTGCTCAGCGCCACCTCGACCTGCTCGGCGAGATCCTGGCGCAGCGGCCCGAACCGGCCGTCGAGGACGTCCTGCAGGGGGCCGAGGGTGAGCGTGAGCGGCGTGCGGAGCTCGTGCGAGACGTTGGCGAAGAACTGCGACTTGAGCGCGTCGAGCTCGCGCAGCTTCTCGGCCTGCTGGACGATGGTGGCGGTGCGTTCCTCCACCAGCCGCTCGAGCCGGCGCTGCCGGGCCTGCTGCCGGGCGCCCCAGACTCGGAACAGGCCGAAGCCCATCACGCAGGCCAGCAGCACGCAGAGCGCCCGGAACCAGCCGGTCTCGAAGAAACGGGGGACCAGCTCGACCGGAATCGTCGCGGGGGGGCTCCAGCCGCCGTCCGGACCCGCGGCCATGACCTCGAACCGGTATTTGCCTGGCGGCACCTGGGTGTAGAACGCCTCCCGGCGGGCGCCGGACTCGATCCAGCCGCGGTCGTAGGGGACGAGCCGGAACCTGAACCGCTGGCGCTCCGGCGCCAGGAACGAGGGGGCGGTGAACTCGAGAGCGAAGCTGCGCTGCTGAGGTGTCAGGCGCACCGGACCGCCGAGAGGTGTCTCCCCCTCGCCGAGCCGGAGACCCTCGACGTAGACCGGCGGCGGCTCGGAGTGGCGCAGGAGCTCGCGCGGATCGAGGCGTACCACCCCGTCCAGCGTCGGAAACCAGATCCTCCCCGCGCGGTCGCGCAGTCCGGCGTCTTGCACGCTGCCGTTGGCCTCGCGCACACCCATACCGTCACGCTCAGTGTAGAGGACAGTCTCGAGGTGGAGGAGCCGGCCGTCGGCCACCGCGTTCAGGTCATCCAGGCGAGTCCGGAAGATCCCGTCGTTGCTGCTCATCCAGAGATTGCCCAGGCCGTCGGCCACGATCTGATGGACGCCGCTCACAGGCAGCCCCTGGCGCGTCCCCACCACGGCGATGCGCGGTCCTCCGGGTTGGCCGACCGCCGCCGGATCGAGGCGGCTCAGGCCCCCGTTCTCGGTGGCAATCCACAGCCGCCCATCCGGCGCGGCATAGAGCCCCCGCACCAGGTCGCTGGAGAGCCCCTGAGCGTGGGTGATCGCCGTGAAGCGGCCGGCCGCGAGGCGGATCACGCCGCCGCCATTGGTGCCGAACCAGAGCGCGCCATCCGGCGTCTCCCGGATTACCCGGATCCAGGGGAACGGCAGTCCATTCTTGGATTGCAGCCAGGTCCAGTGGCCCCCCTTGGCGAGAGGCTCGCGGTGGAAGAGCCCCTCCTTAGTGCCGACCCAGAGGCCGCCGCGCGAGTCCTCGAAGATCGCCAGAACGCCGAGGTTGCGCCCTCGCTCGTCGCCGGCCGGCGTGAATCCGCCGGACCCCAGGGTATAGAGCCCGCGCGAGGTGCCGACCCAGAAGGTCCCCTCCCGGTCGCGCAGGAACGAGTGGACGCTCTGGTCCGGGCCCGCCGGATTGGAGAGAGGCCGGAAGCGATCGGCCCCGGGCGCGAGAGACGCGAGGAAACCGCCGCCTCCGGCCCAGATCGTGCCGTCGCGGTCCTCGTAGATGGGATAGACGATGGGGTTCGGAAGCCCCTCGGCGATCGTGGCGATGCGGGCGGGATGGAGAGCGTGAAGCTCCCCTCGCCGCGAGGTAGCGGCCCAGACCGTGCCGTCGCGGCTACGATGGATCGCGACGAGTTCACCGGTTTCCCCGGAGAGCGTGAACGCCGGACGCCCATTGTGGAAGAGGGTCTTGGAGGCGCCGGCCCAGACGTCCTGCCCGGGGCCCGTGTGGACGTTGCGGCGGGGGTCGATCAGGATGGGGGTGGCGGGTTCGGACCAGAGATCCTGCCGGACCCCGGTCCGCTGGCCTATCAACCGTCCTGAAAGCGAGATCCAGATTCCGCCTCTGGGGTCTTCGCCCACCGCCCCGCGGCCGGAGATCTCGGGCACGAAGGTCCTGCCGCGGAGGCGTCCGATCGCCTCGGCCGCGGCGACCCAGACCTCGCCGTAGTCGTCAACGGCGACCGTGGGGAAGCCCAGGGCGCACTGGCCGGGAGGGAGGACGATCCGTTCCAGGCCGTGGGGCCCGCGCCGCCAGAGGCCGTCCCGGGTCGCGACCCAGAACCCGCCGGTCCGGTCCAGGGAGACCGCTTGGACGGGGTCCGGGACTTTGAGCTCCGGGACCTCCCGCAAGCCGTTCCCCTCGACGCGGAACACGCCGCCCGGGCCGCCGGCCCAGAGAGCTCCGGAACGGTCCTTTTGGAGCAGGGTGTACCCGGGAGCGCCGACCTGCCGCAGCGAGCAATCGGCGCGGCCCGCCCGCGGCGCCGGGCAGGCGGCGAAGATGCCGTTCGCATAGCGGATGAGATGCCCCTGCTCGGTGCGGATCCACAGGGCGCTGTCGCGCCCTTCCGCGAGGTTGAAGATCCGGTTGCTCCCCAGCGCCGGCACCCGTTCGCTGTCGAACACCTCGAAGTGGGCGCCGTCGAAGCGGGCCAGGCCGTCGAAGGTGGCGAGCCAGAGAAAGCCGTCCCGCGTCTGGAGGAGCTGGCTGATCCCCGCGGCGGGCAGGCCGTCGCCGGTGGTGAAGACCTCATGGACGAAGCCGCGGGAGCCGGGCAGGAGGTCGATGGTGCTCGCCTGGGCGGCAGCGCCCGAGAGGAGGCTCAGGAGGACCGCGGCGCAGCCGAGATCTATGGCACGAAGAACTTTACCCATTGCGATGAACGAATTTGACGAACTGCGAGAGTCATTGTATCGGGGAAAGGCCGGGAGGGCGAACACCGCCGCCCAGCCTTCAGTTCAAGCAGGTCAGCCCACAGTGGAATTAAATTTCTTGATGACGGAAGGCTCTGTCGATCACGGCGCGGGCGTTCTTCAAGACTTCCGGGGCGGCTTCCACAGTGGCAAGACGGTGGAGCAGGATATCTACGTCCGCCATGTGATTCTCGGCGGCATCGCTCAGGAAAGAGAGATCCTTTTCGCGTCCGGCAATTGCTTTGGCGACCAGGAGGTCATGTACTTCGAGGCACAAGCCCTTGGCTCCGCGAGTGTTCTCATTCTGGACGACGATGAGGCGCTCCTTCCATCCTTGCGGCAGATAGGCGGTCTCCTCGCCGACGCCTTGGGCGTAATAGCCAAAGGTCTCGTGAAAGGGGGAAAGCTCGCCGATGCTGCCCTCGATCAGGTCTGCCCGCTCGGGATGGTTCAGCGGATAGAGATCCGCCTCGACGGAGACGCGCATGGGAGCTGGAGCTTGAGGAAACTGTCCCAGAATCGCCTGACTGCCGATCACGACGATCTCGTCATCAGCGGCGATCACCGCGGCGGCGCGGATGAGGTGCTCGAGCTGTTCCCGGGTCACGGCTGTTGGGAGAAGTGGTCCCGGGTTTCGCGCCAGATCTTCCAGCGCTCACGAGGCTCGAGGGCTCCGGCGAATGGGCTCGACTGCCGGAGCTCGTCCGCGAGCTCGCTACGTTCGGTCAGGAAACCTGCGATCGAGGGGATGTCGCCGGCGAGGATCTCCGCCCACTTCCGCGCATAGAACGGAGTTTCGGTACCGGATGCCAGCCAGGTCTGTACGCGCTGGCGGGCACTCGCGAGAACCTCCGGCTGCCGTTGCAGGCGCTCGGCGATCACGCGGTGATACGCGACGCTTCGTTCCTCCGCCAGCCGGTGTGGGTCCATGAATAAAAAACAGTAGCACATCCTATTGGGCCCAACCGGTACACTTGGTTGGCTATGACACAGTCGCTGCAGCGCCATCGCTCCGCCGAAAGGTTGGATTGAGCTCGGTTGAGCCGCACTGCGGCGAAGCCCGCGGTCAGAAGTAGCACTACCCCTCCGCTACTTCTTCTGCCATCTCGGTAAACTCATGACTGGCGCGGAGAGCGGAGGGCTGGTATCATTGTCGCAGTGCGGCATAACGGCCTTCTGAGCCGGCCCACTCAAAGCTCAAGCAAAGGGGAGAGACCATGTCGAAGGATCAAATCAGCAGCGAGCTTGAATCGAGGAAGGTGGCGGAAGCCTCCCGCGAGACCGAGTGGAAGCAGCCGAGCTTCCTGCGGGAGATGTTCCTCGGCAACTTCCGTCTCGACCTGATTCACCCGTACCCGCTGCCGGCGGAGGAGCGGCCCGAGTTCGCCGCCTTCTATAACGCTATCAAGGAATTCCTGCGCGACGAGGTGGACTCGGTCGAGATCGACGTCACCGGCGAGTATCCCGAGCATGTCGTGGACGGCCTGCGCAAGCTGGGCGCCTTCGGCATGAAGATCCCGAAGAAATACGGCGGCCTTGGATTCAGCAACGTCGAGTACCAGCGGGTCATGCAGCTTCTGGGCTCGATCGACGGCAACCTCTCGGCGCTGCTGTCGGCCCACCAGTCGATCGGCGTGCCGCAGCCGCTCAAGCTGTTCGGCTCGGAGGCCTTGAAGAATAAGTACCTGCCGCGCTGCGCCGCCGGCGACATCTCGGCCTTCGCGCTGACCGAGCCGCAGGTCGGCTCCGATCCGGCGCGCCTGCAGACCACCTGCGAGAAGACCCCGGAGGGGGACTACATCCTCAACGGCGAGAAGCTCTGGTGCACCAACGGCACGATCGCCAAGCTGCTGGTGGTGATGGCCCGCGACCCGAAGTCGAAGAAGATCAGCGCCTTCGTCGTCGAGATGGGCTGGGTGGGCGTCAAGGTCGAGCACCGCTGCCACTTCATGGGCCTGCGCGCGCTCGCCAACGCGGTGATCAGCTTCAAGAACGTCCGCGTGCCGGCCGAGAACCTGATCGGCGAGGAGGGGAGGGGGCTGAAGATCGCTCTCACCACCCTCAACGACGGCCGCCTGTCGATCCCCAACGGCTCGGTGGGCACGGCCAAGCACTGCCTGGAGGTCTGCCGCACCTGGGCGAGCGAGCGCGTGCAGTGGGGGCGGCCGGTCGGCAAGCACGAGGCAATCGCCCACCTGATCGCCGACATGGCGGCGACCACTTTCGCCATGGAGTCGATCGTCGCCCTGGCGACCGAGATGTCCGACCAGGGGAGCTACGACATCCGCCTGGAGGCGGCGGCCTGCAAGGAGTGGAACTCCGACCGCACCTGGGAGATTGTGGACGACACGATGCAGATCCGCGGCGGCCGCGGCTACGAGACCGAGACCTCGCTCAAGGCGCGCGGCGACGTGCCGATCGGCGTCGAGCGGATGATGCGCGACTACCGCATCAACAAGATCTTCGAGGGGTCGTCCGAGATCATGCACCTGTTCATGGCCCGCGAGGCGGTGGACAAGCACCTCCAGGTGGCCGGCGCGATGATCGATCCCGAGAAGAGCGTGGCCGAGAAGCTCGCCGACCTGCCCAAGATCTCCGCCTTCTACGCCTCCTGGTACCCCACCCGCTGGCTGGGCTGGGGGCAGTGGCCGCGCTACACGGAGTTCGGCGCGCTGGCGACCCACCTCCGCTTCGTCGAGCGCAACACCCGGCGGCTGTCGCGCCAGATCTTCCACGGCATGATGGTTTTCCAGGGGAAGCTGCAGAACAAGCAGGCGTTCCTCTTCCGGCTGGTGGACGTCGCCAACGAGCTGTTCGCGATCGCGACCTCGGTGACCCGCGCCCATGCCATGGAGGTGGCCGGCCACCCCGAGGCGGCCAATGCCGCCGAGCTGGCCGACCTCTTCGCCCGTAACTCCCGCCGGCGGGTCGTCCACCTGTTCCACGAGCTGTGGGCCAATGACGACGTCCGCAAGTACAAGGTGGCGCTGCGGGTGCTCGACGGCAAGCACGCCTGGCTGGAAGAGGGGGCCATGGGCCTCGGCGACCACGCCAAGGCGGAGATGAAGCCGCGGGCGGTTGAGCCCTCGAAGCCCGATCCCGCGCCGGTTCCGAAGGCGCGGCCGGTCGGCACGCATTAATGCATCAGTAGTCCTTCCCTAGGAGCCTGCGCGGCAGGAATCGTTGGCATGCGGTAAAATAGCCGTATGCCAACGACCTTTCGTCGCTACGTTCCGGAACAGTCTCTTCTTCTTCCGCCGTCGCCGCGGGATTGGCTTGCGGAGGGCCACCTGGC